>NZ_CP014844.1:2879641-4079641 GCF_001598055.1 Cupriavidus nantongensis
CCATCAATCTGCTGGCGGGCGTCAGCGACGAGCCATTCCGCATGAATTTGCGCCGGCGCGTCGCCGAGAGATTGGCCCAAACGCCAACGATCAGCGCCATCTGACGCTGTTCCCTTTCTTTCCACCCACCGGGGTCAATTCCCGGTGGCGGGGATTGGCTCCATCATTATTCTGTTGGAGAAATCCCATGTCCCAGAACCCCAATCCCTTTCTACGCGGCTACTGGAATCTGAAGGTCGTCCGCACGCTGTCCATCAGCCACGAGGACGGAAGCCCACATGTCTGGCGAAACATCCACCCGAGCCAGCAGCACCTCTCCGACGAGGCACTGGTTTCTTCCCCCTGCATCGTCACCAGCGACTTCGCGGTGGTCAGGACTGGCACCGAACCTGTCGGCGCCGCACTGATCGCCGAAAGCGACGCGGCTGAAGGGGTCAGCGGCGAAGGCGTGGTGGGTGCCGTGGTGTACGCGATCCACGGCGACGACTTCGACGGCCGCCCCGCCCACATTGGCGACACCTATTCGGCCGAGGCCGCACGGGAAGTCGTGCAGCGGTTGAGCTTCGAGACCGGCTACTACAGCCGGTGCTGGGAAATCAGCAGCGCGCACATCAGCCACGAAACCGGCCAGTACCTGGCCAACCTGGCTGACCTCGCGACGCCGGAGGCCTTTTTGTTCGTTGCGTTCCGGCTTCCCTACAGCCCGGCGATCGGCGTCAAGCTGATTTCCACGCCCTGGACGGACCAGCACCTGCAGGACATCGAGGAGATCTCCGCCGAGCAGCTTCGGCAGGAGCACTGCAGCAAGGGCATGCCGGACGACCTGGCACAGATCCTTGCACTGGCCGGCCAGGCCGACGTGCGCATCCTCATCCTCGATGCCGACGCACCCGTGTTGCCGGGCCTGCCGCTGGCCGGCGAATAGCTGCCAGACACATCTCCAGCCTTCCTTTTCATCACCGCATGCCGGCCCGTCTCCCACCAGGGAGCCGGGCCGGCGCACTTTCACAGGAGCGATCCCATGTTCCCCGACCTCATCACACCCGCATCCGACTTTGAGCACCAGCTTGGAGCCTGCGTCAACGCCATGAGCCAGGACGATGCCATCGGCCAGATCCTGGTATTCGAGCGCATGAGCGGCATGCTGCACATGCGCCATATCGCCAGCGCCGACCTGGTGGACACCGACGTGGATGACTACGAAATGGTCATCTTCGACGGTGGCAACACAAGCGGGGATACGTGGAAGCACGTGTTCTTTCCGCGTCAGCGCGAGCACTACTTCGTGTACCAAGCCTGACCCCTCCAGCCCCTTTCGAGGGGCTTTTTCTTGTATGCAGCACAGGAATGCGGGCGTGGTGCGGTGCCGTTTCCTGCGGGCAGGCCGATCACCCCGGGGCCATGCTTGCCCCATGTCCGTCGGCGCTGCCGACACATGCCCAGGCAGTCGAGACCTTCGAGGCTGCAAGCACGGGAAACCGTGCTGGTCGTTTCTTCCTACGGACCTACCGCGTCCGTCCACGCCACCCACAAGGGACCTCTCCCTTGCGGGCGGGGAATCCCTTGTTTTTCCTCAAGGAGTTTCCCCATGGACCGTTCCCTTATCAAATCCATGATGCCTTCGCTGGTCGCCGGCCATGTGCCCCGCAACGTGCGGTCGTTCAAGTACCGTGTGTTCGATGATCAGCCGCTGTCCTCAACGCTGGGCTTCGCCATCGATGCCCAACCCTTCGACGGCAAGGTGGTCGCCGCGACCGACGATGCCATCGTCGTCAAGCTCAAGCCTTCCGAGTTCGCGGTGCTCGATCCCAACCTGGTGACCACGGTTCCTGCCGAAGGCGCCAAGGTGCATGTCCAACCCTATGCCCGTCGTCGCTTCGACGGACTGCGCGCGGACACGCCGGAGGTCATCACCGAGAAGACTTCGGATGGAACGCCATACACCATCACGAGGCACATCCTCGGCTCGGCGCCGGCCAAGCTGCCCATTCCCACGCCGCAGTGCATGGAGTTGGGCCAGCTCATCGAGCAGTTGGAGGAGATGCCGGCCCCCGATCGCTTCCGGCGCCTCACCCACATGCTGGTGGATGCCGGTGCCCGCGACTTCACCTGGGTCGATCCCACGCCCTCCAAGATCATCGAGACCCCGCCGGCGATCAGCTTCACGGTCTCGACCGCGAAGTTCGAGGGCCGGGTGACGATCCTCTACGACCGCGGCGGAGACACCTACGTGGTGGAACTGCACCGTCAGAACGGTGAATCGGTCGAACTGGTCGATCGGCACGACGAGGTGTATTTCGACATGCTCGGCGAAGTGCTGGAGCGGCTCATCGACGACGGGCGCTGGCGCCAGATCGACGTGAGCATCCTCGACGCGAAGGCGGCCCGTAAGCGCCAAGCCGTCCCGGCATGACGCCCCTCGACTGACCCGAGGCACCCGCCACGGCGTTCCAGCCATTCCGGCCGCGTGCCCTACAGGCCCTTCATCCCATCGGGTGGAGGGCCTTTCTCTTTTTTCACACAGGAGATTTCATCCATGTCACTGCGATTCAAAGGCGCCGACCTGCGCCCCGTGCTGACCGAAGCCATCGCCAATCAGTGCCGCATCGTCCTGGTCAAGGACCAGGGCGTGTACTTCCTCGCCGAGCGTGGGGAGCGTCGCCCGGATGGACGCCAGCAACTGCTCGCCTACGCGGTCGGCTGCAACCCGGACACCGACCCGTTCGATGACTGGTGGCACCTCGCCGGCCGCGAGCTGGGCGGCGACGATTTTGCGGAGTATTTCGACCCGAAGGACGGCCTGTTCACGCGCCTCCTGCACTCGGCGGACGATCTCGTGCAGTCCGCCACCGCCACGCACCTGTCCTTGGCCGTGGTGCCTCCCGCCTGAAGCGGCAACCGCCGCGCAGCCCTCGCAGCCCCCGCACCGGGGGCTTTCTTTTGTTCGCACCGCGGCCATCGCCGCGCATGCGCGTTCGTCTCCAGCCGCCAAGGCACGCCCCGCCGGCCACAGCGCCGGCATGCCACCGGAGACGACCGCATGCACGACCCGTTCAAGATCAGTCAGCCCACCTGCATCAGCTTTTCGGGGGGACGCACCAGCGCCTACCTGCTCTGGCGCGTGCTGCAGGCCAACGGCGGCCTCCCTGCCGACACGGTGGTCTGCTTCGCCAACACCGGCAAGGAAGTGGAAGCAACCCTGCGCTTCGTGCGCGACTGCGCCGAGCACTGGCAGGTGCCGATCCACTGGCTGGAATACCTGCCCACGGAGCCTGGCTTCGCGCTGGTCGATTTCGACCAAGCCAGCCGTCAGGGCGGGCCATTCGAGGCGCTGATCCGTAAGCGCCAGTACCTGCCCAATCCCGTCGCTCGCGGCTGCACGACCAGCCTGAAGATACGCCCCATGCACCGCTATCTGCGGCATCTGGGCTGGACGGACTGGGACCAGATGATCGGCATCCGCGCCGACGAGCAGCGGCGTGTATCAAAGATCCGCGCACGCGGGCACTCCACCGAATCGACCCACGAGACCATGTGCATGCCGCTGGCGGACGCCGGCATCACCGTGCGCGATGTGGGCGCCTTCTGGCAGGTGCAGCCATTCAACCTGGACCTGCTGACAGTGAACGGGCGCACGCTCGAAGGCAACTGCGACCTATGCTTTCTGAAGCCGCGCGGGCAGCGCCTGGCGCTCATCAAGGCCCGGCCCGAGGCGGCGGTGTGGTGGATTCGCATGGAGTCCCTGAACCTGGCGAGCAAGCCCAGCGGCGCCAGATTCCGCGCCGATGGTCCCAGCTACGCCGACCTGGCGCGCTTCGCCGCCGACCAGGGTGACCTGTTCGACGCCGCCGAGGAATCGATCGCCTGCTTCTGCGGCGACTGACGCGCATGGATAAGACGCCGACCTCGCCGAGGCTGCATCTGCTGCCGGTGTCGCTCCGCACGGCCAATGCCTTCGTGCTGGCACACCATCGCCACCACCACCCGGTTCAGGGTGCGAAGTTCGCCCTGGCCGTCACGCTGGCCGACAGCGACCTGATCCGCGGCGTGGCCATCGTCGGCCGTCCGGTCGCGCGGCACCTGGACGATGGCTGGACGCTGGAAGTCACGCGGCTGTGCACCGACGGCGCACCCAACGCCTGCAGCAAGCTTTACCGCGCGGCCTGGAAGGTGGCAAGGGCGCTGGGCTACATCCGCCTGATCACCTACACCTTGTCCGACGAAGGTGGCGCCAGCCTGCGCGCCGCCGGCTGGCGGCTGGTCGGCGCGCGCGGCGGCGGCGCCTGGAGCCGTCCCGGCCGGCCGCGCGCCGATACCCCCGAGCACCTGCGCGGCCCTAAGTGCCTGTGGCAGGCGCCCGGCGGCGAGGACAAAGGGAAGCGCCCGGATGCCGATTGATTGCTGCCGCGCACGCAAGGCCCGGCCATGCTGACCCCATGCCTGCTGACGTTGTCAGCGACATGCCAGGCGACCATCGGTCTTCGAGGTTGCGGCGCAGTTCCCACTGCGTGACCGAGCCAGCTCGCACCGCATCCATCCGCGAGCGGCCACCAGCCTCTGGTGGCGGATGCTTTCGCCTTATCAACCCACCGCGGGGTTACGCACCTTCCCCGCATGCGTGGGCCGGTGTGTCTCCGCTTCATCCCAATGGAGATTCACCATGAACACCACGTCCAACGAGAAATCGTATTTCGACCTCCACACCTCGGGCATCGGCTACATCCAGCGTGTCCGTGAAGTGCCCGTCCGGGGCGGCCGCCGTGCGCAGCCTTTCCTGGCTTGCACCATCGCCGCGCTGGTCGGCCCCGCCCGGGACCCCAGCTACCGCTACTTCGACGTCAAGGTCTCGGGAGCCGAGGCCAAGAAGCTCGTTCAGCGCTACATCGGCGTTGACGATCCCAAGCAGCGCCCGCTGGTGCGCTTTCGCCTCGGTGACCTGTGGGGCGATGCGTACATCCGCGACAAGGGTGAGCAGAAGGGTCAGGCCGCCGCGTCCCTCAAGGCGCGACTGCTCAAGGCCGAACTGATCGACCGGGCCGAACTGGCTTCGATCGAGCAGCACGAGCTGATCACCCGCGGCATCGGCTATCTCAATCGTGTGAAGGACGTCACCCCGAAGGCTGGCGACTCGTTCCTCTCTTGCACGGTCGCAGCACTGGCCGGGCCTGTCGATGAACCGGAGTATCGGTACTTCGACATCATCGTCGCCACCCCGGAAGCCGAGCATCTGGCTCGCCGGTGCGTCCAGGCCATCGAGGGGGACCGTAAGGTCCTGATCGCCTTCCGTCTGAACGACATGAAGATCGATCCGTACATCCGCACCAAGGGCGAGCACGCCGGGGAACCGGCCGCAAGCCTGGAATCGACGCTGGTCCACATCGGTCTCATCAAGATCGACGGTACCCAGGTCTATC
This sequence comes from Cupriavidus nantongensis, assembly GCF_001598055.1. Classification (NCBI taxonomy): domain Bacteria; kingdom Pseudomonadati; phylum Pseudomonadota; class Betaproteobacteria; order Burkholderiales; family Burkholderiaceae; genus Cupriavidus; species Cupriavidus nantongensis. The sequence continues at coordinate 2,885,056 of NZ_CP014844.1, forward strand.
CGACGAGCCAGGCGCAAGCCGAGGCGTCGCCGGCCGAAGACGCATCCGCGTCCGAAGCCGACGAAGCCATCGACACTGCTGCCGACCCCGCTGCAGACCAGCCTGCCGAGCCCGCCGAGCGCGAGCCCGAGGCGCAAGTCGAGGAGCAGGAGCCGGCATTGGCTGCTTCGTTCTGATCCGGCATGGCCCCTCACGGGGCCTTGCTTTTTCCTATTCTTCAAGGAGAACCATCATGGCAGCCACACCGGCACCCGAGAAATCGGTCGCGCCCATCGTCGTCCCCGGCCAGCTCACGCTGCGCACCATTCGCGGCAAGAACGGCCCGTTCACGGTCGGCCGCCTCGCGACGCACCTCGGTACGTTCGAGGTCAAAGACCCGGAACTGGAGCAGTACCCCGAAGGGAAATACGACGGGGAGTTTGTGATCCGCTACATCTTTCCGAAGTCCTACCCGGTCGGGGGCGGCATGCGGTTCGAGATCCGCGCCAGCCTCGACGGGATGACGCTCAATGGCATCGACAAACTGAGCCGCGACGAAGCCCGCAGCTTCGCCACCCAGGACGTCGATCCGCTCGATGAAGAGCAAGGGGCGCAGCCTGCGGCAACGCCGGCCAAGCCCGCCAAGGCATCCAGGCCTGCCAAGCCCGCACCCGTGCAGGCGTCCGCGGACCCGCTGGTCGATACCACGCCCTTCGGCGTGGATGCGCCACCGCCTGCTGCGGCCGCTGCCCCCGGCAGCACCGAAGACGGTGACGCCGCGCTGTTCGGCCTGCTGTGGCCGCTGGGCGAGTCCGTGAAACTGGATTCGACCATCGACCGCCGCACCCTGCGCGCGCAGATCGCCCGCCTGGGCGAGCTGGGCTACGCGCTGGACTTCAAGACGCAGGAGTGGAGCCGCCAGGCCGAACCACAAGCTGCGTGAGCAGACGCCGCATGCGCGGTGTTCTTCATCCACCTGCCGGGGTTCCTTCCCCATGCGGGGGAGGCCCTGGCCATTTTCTGGAGGTCCCCATTATGTTCACCATCGCTTGCGATACCCCGCGTTCAACGTTGGATGAACCCGCGTGGCGGGAACTCTGCAAGGCGGCCGCCGCACACGCCCAGCGCGGTTGCGGCTTGTCCTACGACCACTACGTGACGCTCTTCAGTTCGGCGATCGACGCACAGGCCAATCGTTTGCCGGATGAGCAACGTGCTCAGGCTCTCGAAATCGCGGCCCAGGAATGGGACTACGCAACACCTGCCGAACGGCAGGAAACCCAGGACTGGAATGCGGAGCATGGCTATTGCTCGCATGGGATCGAGTTCGGCTGCTGCCCGGCCGGTTGTGATCGCGACGATGACGACTGGGACTAAGGCCAAGGCATAGGTTTTCCTTCGCTGCACCTGCGGCATTCCATCACCCACTGGGGGTTCTTCCCCACGGGGAGGCCTCCAGCTCAACTTTTCGAGGAGGCCTCTCATGGGCTGGTATTTCTCTCCCCAATCGCGGTCTGAACTGATCGCGGAACTGATCGCACCACAGCAGACCGAGCGCGTCAGCGCGAAGGTTATCGCTCACGCATTGCGCGGCAACGTGCTGTGGTCCGTGGTCGAACTGACCGCCAAGGTCGAAGGTGTGCATCGTGATCTCGCGCCGGGCCAGTCCCTGCGCTACATCCGCTGCGATCTGCTGGAACGCAGCGGCAACCAGTGGGGCTACAAGCCGCTGGAAGAGTCCATGCATCCGTACTATTACTCGTGCCCGCTGTCCTATCTGGACCTCGCACCGGAGCAGTCCGCCGACTGGCGTGCAGGCGTTCGCGCCTACCACGCCCGGCGGCGCACACCCACGGCTGTCACGGCACCCGCCGCGGCGCTGTTGGCCTGAGCCAGGAGGAACCGACATGGACCCGATCCTGGCTGCACTCCCGCTCTCGCTGTTGAAGCTCGTTGAAGGCAGTTTGTCCAACGACGAAGTTTCCTCCGACGAGGAAATGCTGGGGTACTTCATCGACAACGGCCTCACCGAGGAGCAGGCACGGCAGGCGCTGACCTACCGCGACCAGTACCTCAACAACATCTACCTGGACGGCTTCACGCCGATCACCGCGGTGGACGAGGCGCTTCACTTCAATCCGCACACCCAACAGTTCGAGCCGGACTGAGCGGTTTTCTTCCACCCCCTGGGGCAGTACTTGCCCCAGCGGGCGGTGCTGTTCCCGTTCATCCGAGGACACCACCATGCCCGCAAACACTTCTTCCACGCTGTACCGCATCGACGAATGCCCGGACGTGATGGCCGACGCCTGCGTCGGCGATGACCAGGGCAACCTGATCTTCCTGTCCATCTGGGCGCGGGACACCGCCGTCCAGCAGTTCCTTGCACGCCTGACCCTCGGGCGCGACGAGCAGGGACTGGACCAGTTCCACGTCATCACCGACCAGGGCGGCAGCGTCCCGGTATTCATCGGCAACGTCGATCGCCTGGAAAAGCGCATCACGCGCGCCTACCGGCGAACGCTGTTCGGTTCGCTGTCCAACGTGTGGCTGTTCGACCGGCGCTGCGTCAAGCCCGACAAGGCCAACGCCAGCGCATTGGCACTGCTGCCACGTGACAGCGCCCACCGGCTTGACCGCCTGTGGATGCTGGTGCGGGACACCTGCCCGTTGCCGCTGCTCGACCACTGGCGCGAGACCGTGCTGGAACTGCTGCAAAGCCGCGAGATGCTGGCCCGCCTTCCGTTCGCCCTCGGGCCGCTGGAAGGCCATCGGCTCGCCATCGACGTGCCGGCGCTGAGCTTGGCGCTGGGCTCCCTGATCCGCAGTGACGCGCTCACCGCCTATCCCTATCCGGCCAAGATTTGGACGCCGGAAGCGGTAGCGGCTTGACCCACCCTCGGAGGCACGCCTTGGCGTGCTTCCGTCATTCATCCCCGCCAACCAGGAGACTTCCATGGCTCTCATGTTCCCGCGGCTCGCCCGCAATTTCGCCAAAAATGGGTACTACCCGACCGACGAACCCACGCTCGAAAGAGCCCTCAACGCACTGATGCCCAGCGACGGGCCGATGTGCATCCTCGATCCCTGCGCCGGTGAAGGCGTGGCAATCGCCGAAGCCTCTCATGCCCTCGGGCGCGAACAGACCAAGGCGTTCGCCGTCGAATTCGACGCCGAGCGGGCGCGCCATGCCCGCGGCCTGGTCGATCACTGCCTGCACGCGGACCTGATGGACACGATGATCTCCAAGCAGTCCTTCGGACTACTGTGGCTGAATCCACCGTATGGCGACCTGTCCAAGGACGTCAACGGCAACATCGGCTATCAGGGCCAGGGCCGTGCCCGCCTCGAAAAGCTGTTCTATCAGCGTTCGCTGTCGCTGTTGCAATACGGCGGCGTGCTGGTCTTCATCGTCCCCGGCTACGTGCTCGACGCGGAGCTGGTCGGCTGGTTGACGCGCCACTACACCGATCTGCGTATCTACCGAGCGGTGGAAACGCAGTTCAAGCAGGTGGTGATCTTCGGCCGCCGGGTCCGTCAGCGGGAGCTGGCACCCGATGGCGTCAAGGCCGTGCGCAATCTGCTGCTGCAGGTTGGGCTTGGCGAAGTCGAAGCCGAGGAACTGCCGAGCGAATGGCCGTTCCTGCCGTACATCGTCCCCGCCAGTCCGGCCGAGCCGGAGCATTTCTTCCGCGTGACGATGGAGCCCGAACAGTTCGCCGACGAGGTTGGCCGGCTGCAAGGCCTTTGGCCGTCGCTGGACACGCACTTGGGGACCGCGCAGCAGTCGCTGCGTCCACCGGCGCGGGCCTTGTCCCACTGGCATCTCGCCCTGGCTCTGGCCGCGGGCGCGATCTCCGGCGTCGTGCGCTCCCAGACGGGGCGCGTGCTCGTCGTCAAAGGTGACACCCACAAGGACAAGACGCTCCAGCGGGAATTCACCGAACGCGAAGACGGCTCCATCGCCGAGACACGCATCCTCACCGACAAGTTCGTGCCCGTCATCCGAGCGTGGGACATGACGCCTGGCTCCCCGACACGGGGCGAGGTGTTGACCATTCGCTGATCTACCGGACGCGCTGCCGTCCTGCCGTACCACATCGAAGGAGAAACACCATGTTCCCCAATCCGTTCAAGCGGCCTGCGCCGCACAAGCAACCGTTGTTCGCACCGAGTGCGTTGAAGTTGAGCGAGAAGGTGCATTGGCTGGCCCGGCGAGGTCTGATCGACCCCTTGGCCTATGTCCAGCGCCATGTGCGCGGGGACTGGGGCGAGATCGATGAGGCCACACGCCAAGCCAACGACGTAGCGATCCAACAGGACAACCTGATGATCTCGCAGTTCAGGATCACGCCGGACCTGGTGCTGATCGCCAAAACCAGCGAGGACCACTAGACCACGGTGGTCCAGCTTCCCGAAGAGCGGGACCTGATCTGAGGCCCCACATTGTCATCCTCATCCACCTGACGGAGCCACTTCACTCCGTCAGGGGTGTCGTGGCTCAATGACCCATCAAGGAGGAGCCCATGGCATCGCATCGCATCGAAACCTACTGCCGGCGGCTGGCGTTCCCCATCGGGGCGCTCATCTTCAGCAGAGGTGTTGACCGCCTGGTCCGCGCGGGTCGCCTGGACCCGATCCCGTACTTCAGGCGCCACACCCGTGGCGACTGGGGCGACGTCAACATCCAGCAATGGCAGACGAACAGCAGCGCGCTTCAATCGGGCGCGTCGCTGGAATCGCACTACGTGATCCACCCAGGGCTGGCCATCCGCATCGTCACCGATGCGCAGCGCAGCGCTACCGTCATCGTGCTTCCGTCCGAAGACTGAGCACGGTTCACCCGCGGGCCATTTAGGCCAGCATCTTCAACCATCTTCGGCCACGCGCCGATTCTCTTCCCACCACGGGGCATGCCATTGCCCCGCTGGGGGTGGTGCATGCCCCATTTTTCATTGGAGCATCACCATGTCCCTCGATCTCGAAACCATTGCCGCTGACGCCGCGCCCGTACAGGGCGAACTGCTCGACGCGGAATCATCCCCTCTGACCCTGAGCCTTCAGGATTTCGTCGGCGAGTTCGGCGACGAACTGCTCGACGCCCTCAACAGCGCCAATCCGCCGGTCTATACCGGCCAACCGCAGGCGCACCGGCAACTCATCGTCGCCAGCCTCAAACGCAAGCTGTTCCCGGCCCAGGCCGAAGTCGTCCACGCTGCTGCCGAGTTGCTGATCGACCGTGGCGAACGCGCCGCGATCGTCAATGGCGAAATGGGTTGCGGCAAGACGACTGTCGGCATCGCCATGGCCGCCGTGCTCAATGCCGAAGGCTACCGCCGTACCCTGGTCCTGTCGCCACCGCACCTGGTTTACAAGTGGCGGCGCGAGATCCAGGAGACGGTGGCCGGCGCCAAGGTATGGGTGCTCAATGGGCCGGATACGCTCGTCAAACTCATCAAGCTGCGTGAGCAGCTGGGTGTGCAGCCCACGGGCCAGGAGTTCTTCGTCCTGGGGCGCGTCAGGATGCGGATGGGGTTCCACTGGAAGCCTGTCTTCACCCAGCGGCGCACTCGCCACGGCGACGTGGCCGCGTGCCCGGACTGCGGCACGGTCATCACCGACCTCGACGGCGAGCCGGTCAACCCGGTCGCGCTCGAAGCCGAGGAATACCGCAGGAAGTGCGGCCACTGCGCCGCGCCCCTGTGGACGCTGATCCGCCCGCGCAGCCTGTCCGGCAGCGACCAGTCTTCGGCCGTGCTGAAAGCCCTGAAGCGCATCCCGACGATCGGGGAAGTCACCGCGCAGAAGCTGATGCAGAAGTTCGGCGACGGCTTCCTGGCCTCGATGCTGGGTGACAACATCCATGAGTTCATCAACTTGATGGACGGCAACGGCGAGCTGGTGTTTTCCGACCGTCAGGCCACGCGCATGGAGCGTGCGATGGCCAACATGGAGTTCGGCTTTGGCGAGGGCGGTTATCAACCCTCGGAGTTCATCAAGAGGTACTTGCCGCAAGGCACGTTCGATCTGCTCATCGCTGATGAAGCGCATGAGTACAAGAACGGCGGTTCCGCACAGGGCCAGGCCATGGGCGTGCTGGCGGCAAAGGCTCGGAAGACCTTGCTGCTGACCGGCACGTTGATGGGCGGCTACGGCGACGATCTCTTTTATCTGCTGTTCCGCGCCTTGCCTGGGCGGATGATCGAAGACGGCTACCGCCCGACCACGAGCGGCAGCATGACGTCGGCCGCCATGGCGTTCATGAGGGACCACGGGGTCCTCAAGGATATTTATTCCGAGAGCACCGGCACGGCGCACAAGACCGCGAAGGGCACGAAAGTCAGTGTCAGAACGGTCAAGGCCCCGGGCTTCGGGCCCAAGGGCGTGCTGCGCTGCATCCTGCCGTTCACGATCTTTCTCAAGCTCAAGGACATCGGCGGCAATGTACTTCCGCCGTATGACGAGGAGTTCCGCGAAGTCGCGATGGACACGGCGCAAGCCGCGGCCTACCGCGACCTGGCGGGTCGGCTGACCGCGGAGCTGAAACAGGCTCTGGCGCGACGCGATACGACCTTGCTGGGCGTGGTCCTCAACGTGCTGCTGGCCTGGCCGGATTGCTGCTTCCGGTCGGAGACCGTGGTGCATCCGCGCACGCGCAACACCTTGGCGTTCGTCCCGGCTCAGTTCAACGAGTTCGAGGTGACGCCGAAAGAGCGCGAGCTGATCGACATCTGCAAAGAGGAGAAGGCGCAGGGCCGCAAGGTCCTTGCCTACACGGTCTATACCGGCACGCGCGACACCACGTCGCGCCTGAAGGTGCTGCTGGAGCAGGAAGGCTTCAAGGTGGCGGTGCTGCGCGCAAGCGTGGATGCCAGCCGCCGCGAAGACTGGATCGCCGAGCAACTGGACCGTGGCATCGACGTGCTCATCACCAACCCCGAGCTGGTCAAGACGGGGCTGGACCTGTTGGAGTTCCCGACGATCGTGTTCATGCAGTCGGGCTACAACGTGTACTCGCTCCAGCAGGCGGCACGCCGCTCCTGGCGCATCGGGCAGAAGCACCCCGTGCGCGTGATCTACCTCGGCTACGCCGGTTCTTCGCAGATGACCTGCCTGGAGCTGATGGCCAAGAAGATCATGGTCTCGCAGTCCACCTCGGGCGACGTGCCCGAATCGGGGCTGGATGTCCTGAACCAGGACGGTGATTCCGTCGAGGTCGCACTGGCCCGGCAGCTTGTCGCCGCATGACACGTTCCACTTACGGCCCTTCGGGGCCGTTTTTTTTTCCGCTCCCGGCAAAGCGGATGGCGTGTGGTTCGCATTGTTTGCTGCCGCTCGCGGCCCGAGCGGCGATGGTGAGGGCTCGATGTTTCAGGACGCCGAGCTATGTGCCCCTCTCCACCGTGGTTTTACCATGCCGAACGCCGCCTTCTGGCGGGATTTCTCGGCCTGCTGTGGTCGGCGCTGGCGGGCGGCTGCGCAACGACCACGATGCCAACCGCACCCGACCTCATCGAGGAAGTGTCGGCCGCGCCGGAAGCCAGCGCACCCGAGCTCATTCCCGTCGTGCGCTATGGCCGCTACACCCTCGTGGAGATGGCGCCCACAGCGGCGCAGCGCGACCTGCTGATGCAGGTCATCGACGTGGCCATGCCTGAGGATGCCCGTGCCACAGTCGGCGACGGGCTGCGACATGTACTCAAGCGCAGCGGTTACGGCCTGTGCCAGACCGCGCATGCCGTGGTCGAGCTGTACGCGCTGCCATTGCCGGCGGCACACCTCCATCTCGGCCCCATGACCTTGCGCGATGCGCTGCTCACGCTGGCTGGCCCGGCCTGGGAATTGCACGCGGATGACCGCGCACGGCAGATTTGCTTCGAGCGGCCCGGTTACCGCGCGATCGCCGAGCACACATCCGAGCCGCCCGCCACCGAGGCGGTGCAGACGTTCCCGCTGGCGCCCGCGGCTTCGGGAGGCCAGCCATGAATGCCCCGCATCCGGCCCAACGCTCAACCGCCGCGGTTGTCGTACAGAGCCTCTTCTGGCTTTGGCTGATCGGCCTCAGCGTCATCGTGGCACTGGGCTACCTGGCGATGCGCGATCAAACCGACCAGGAGCGCCTAGATTCCCGCCTGCAACGCCTCGAAGCGCAGGCGACGGGCCTGGCCGAGACGATCGAGGCCATCCAGCAGCGCCCAGCCGTCGCAACGGCCGCTGACCTCAAGGACACCCGCCAAGTCCTGGAAGCACGCGCTGCCCAGGTCGAGAAGTCGCTGAGCGGCTATGCCGCCGCTGACGACCTTCAGGCGCTACGCGCCGAAGTCGAGCAGATCAAGACGCGCCAGACCGCCGCGCGTGCCGCAGCACCCGCCCAGCCGCGCGCATCACGCCCGGCCGCCGCCTCCAAGGCCGAACCGCCGCCGCTGCCGTTCCGCGTCGTCGGCGCCGAACTGCGCGCCGGCCAGCGCAGCGTGTCCGTCGCGCCGAGCACTGGGGACTTCACGCCCGCCCAACTTCAGGTGCTGCTGCCCGGGGATGCGGTCGGCCCGTGGCGCCTGCAGGCGATCGAGGGAAACACCGCAGTGTTCCAGGCCGGCAACCAGACCCGCCGTGTGGCGATTCCCTGATCGGAGCACCCCATGAAGCCGTCGATCCTCTTTTCCGCGCTCGTGTTGGCGTCGGTGCAGTGGCCCATCTGGGCGCAGCAGCCCGCCACGGCCCCGGCGCGCAATGCGCAAAGCCAGGAGCGCCCGCTGGCCGCCCGCGTGCTGGTCGACCGGACGGCCAGCGAATGGGGCCTGCAACCGCAGGAATGGACACGCTACCGCGAGCTGATGGATGGGCCGCTGGGTATCTACTCGCCCAACCTGGACCCGCTGTCCGCCCTGGGCATCGAAGCTCGCACGGATGAAGAACGGCGCCGCTATGCGGAACTGCAGGTGCAGGTCGAGGCGCGCCGCGTCGAGAAGCTGCTCGCCTACCAGCGCGCCTACGACGAAGCCTGGCAACGCCTGAACCCCGGCATGCAGCGCGTGAACCTGCCCGACGACAAGCCGGGCGCTGGCGCCGCACGCGGCAGCGGGCGCATGGCGGTGTTCGTCAAGGACGGCTGCACGGCCTGCGGGCAGCTCGTGCAGCGCCTGCAATCCTCGGGCGCCGAGTTCGACCTGTACATGGTCGGCAGCCGCCAGGACGACGCTCGCATCCGCGACTGGGCCAAGCGCGCGCAGATCGACCCGGCGCGCGTGCGCGCCGGCAGCATCACGCTCAACCACGACGGCGGCCGCTGGCTGTCGCTGGGCCTGCCCGGTGATCTGCCTGCGGCCGTGCGCGAAGTGAACGGCCAATGGCAGCGCCAGCCGTAGCCGTGCCCCTGCGCGCACTGGTGCTCGCAGCCGGCCTGTATGCCGGTGCCGCCCTGGCCCAGGAGGTTCCGCCACCGGCTTACCAGCTCGCTGCCCAGCGCGCAGGCATCCCCTCGACCGTGCTCTACGCCGTGGCCTTGCAGGAGAGCGGCATCCGGCGAGACGGGGGTAAGGGTCGCATCGTCCCGTGGCCGTGGTCCCTCAACGTTGCCGGCCAGTCGCGCCGCTTCGCCACGCGCGCCGACGCCTGCGCCGGGTTGCAACAGGCAATGCGCGCCACGCCGCACACGCGCATCGACGCAGGCCTGGGCCAAATCAACCTCGGCTACCACAAGCACCGCTTCACCAGCGCGTGCGACCTGCTGGACCCATACCGCAACCTGGCCGTTGCCGCCGAGATCCTGAAGGAACAGCACACCCCCGGCGAGGACTGGCTGCTGGCGATCGGCCGCTACCACCGCCCCGCAGGCGGCGAGCCCGCCGCCCGCTATCGGCGCAGCGTGTCGCGCCACCTCGCGCGTGTGCAGGGCACGCGCCCAACCGCCGCGGTCCTCGCCGCGCGCCAGGAGACCTCCCCATGACGACATCCCATCCGGCCCACCTCGCGTTCACGGGCCTGCTCATGTTGCTGGCAGGCCTGCCGCTGGCCGCGCGTGCCGGCGAGCCGCTGATCGTGGTCGAAGACCGCGGCGGCACGTCGGTGCTGCCGTACTACGAGGCCCTCAACCTCCAGCCGCGCGCCAATGCCCCGGCGCGGCCGCCCATCCCGACGCCCCAGGTTCCTGCCACACCGGCGGACGAAGCCGCGATGCTGCCGGTGCGCAGCGCCAAGCTCACGCCCGGCACCTTCGCGCGGCGTGTGATCGAAGCGCCCGGCCTGCGGCCGTTCGTGGTAATCGGCGACGACGAGGCGTCCCGGGCCTGGTTGCAGCGCCGCGCCGCGGCCCTGCGCGAACGCGGCGCGGTCGGCCTGGTGGTCAACGTCGAGACCGCGCAGGACCTGGCACGGCTGCGCGCCCTGGTGCCGGGCGTGCCGCTCGCACCCGTGTCCGGCGATGACCTGGCCGAGCGCCTGGGTCTGCGGCACTACCCGGCGCTGATCACGGCCACCGGCATCGAGCAATGAAGCCATGTCGGGGAAACAGCCGGTCGAGGTTCTGCTACGCCCAGCGGTGGAGCTATACACCGTCGCGGCGTGTGCAGGCGCCGCGTTTCTGTGCCTGGTGGCCCCATGGTCGCTCGCGCTGAGCCCATCAATGGGCGTCGGCAGCGCCTTGGCATTCGGTGCCTACGGCGCGATCCGCTACCGCGATGCCCGCGTCATCCTGCGCTACCGGCGCAACATCCGCCGTCTGCCGCGCTACGTGATGACCAGCAAGGACGTGCCGGTCAGCCAGCAGCGCTTGTTCGTGGGCCGCGGCTTTCTGTGGGAGCAGAAGCACACCCATAGACTGATGCAGACGTACCGGCCGGAATTCCGCCGCTACGTCGAGCCGACGCCGGCCTACCGGCTGGCCAGGCGCCTGGAGGAACGGATGGAGTTCGCGCCGTTCCCGCTGTCCCGGCTGCCCTCGCTCACGGGCTGGGACGTGCCTTTCAACCCCGTGCGCCCGTTGCCGCCTGTCGGCGGCCTGCCGCGCCTGCACGGCATCGAACCCGACGAGGTGGACGTCAGCCTGCCGCTGGGCGAGCGCGTCGGGCATTCGCTGGTGCTGGGCACCACGCGGGTGGGCAAGACGCGGCTGGCCGAGTTGTTCGTCACGCAGGACATCCGGCGCAGGAACGCCGCCGGCGAGCACGAGGTCGTGATCGTCATCGACCCCAAGGGGGACGCGGACCTGCTCAAGCGGATGTACGTCGAGGCCCAGCGCGCGGGCCGTGAAGGCGAGTTCTACGTCTTCCACTTGGGCTGGCCGGACATTTCGGCGCGCTACAACGCGGTGGGCCGCTTCGGCCGCATCAGCGAAGTGGCGACCCGGGTGGCGGGGCAGCTCTCCGGCGAAGGCAACAGCGCGGCGTTCCGCGAGTTCGCATGGCGCTTCGTGAACATCATCGCTCGCGCCCTGGTGGAACTGGGGCAGCGCCCGGACTACATGCTGATCCAGCGGCACGTCATCAACATCGACGCGCTGTTCATCGAGTACGCCCAGCACTACTTCGCCAAGACGGAGCCCAAGGCCTGGGAGGTGATCGTCCAGATCGAGGCCAAACTCAACGAGAAGAACATCCCCAGGAACATGATCGGGCGCGAGAAGCGCGTCGTGGCGCTGGAGCAGTACCTCTCCCAGGCGCGCAACTACGACCCGGTGCTGGACGGCTTGCGCAGTGCAGTCCGCTACGACAAGACCTATTTCGACAAGATCGTCGCATCGCTGCTGCCACTGCTGGAGAAGCTCACGAGCGGCAAGATCGCCCAGCTTCTGGCACCGAACTACTCCGACCTGGCCGACCCACGTCCGATCTTCGATTGGATGCAGGTCATCCGAAAGCGCGCCATCGTCTATGTGGGTCTGGACGCGCTGTCCGATGCCGAGGTCGCCGCGGCGGTCGGCAATTCGATGTTCTCCGACCTGGTGTCTGTCGCCGGTCACATCTACAAGCACGGGATCGACGATGGCCTGCCGGGCGCATCGGCCGGTGCGCGCGTGCCGGTCAACGTGCACGCCGACGAGTTCAACGAGTTGATGGGCGACGAGTTCATTCCGCTCATCAACAAGGGCGGTGGCGCGGGCCTGCAAGTCACCGCATACACGCAAACGCTGTCGGACATCGAGGCCCGCATCGGCAACCGCGCGAAGGCCGGCCAGGTGATAGGGAATTTCAACAATTTGTTTCATGCTGCGCGTGCGCGAGACAGCCACCGCGGAACTGCTGACAAGGCAGTTGCCGAAGGTCGAGGTCTATACCACCACCATCGTCTCGGGCGCGACGGACAGCTCGGACATTCGCGGGGCGACGGATTTCACGTCGAACACCCAGGACCGCATCAGCATGTCCAGCGTGCCGATCATCGAGCCGTCACACGTCGTCGGCCTGCCCAAAGGCCAGTGCTTCGCGCTGCTGCAGGGCGGCCAGCTCTGGAAGGTGCGCATGCCGCTGCCGGCGCCGGACCCGGATGAAGTGATGCCGGCGGACCTGCAGCAACTGGCCGGGTACATGCGCCAGAGCTACAGCGAGGCCACGCAGTGGTGGGAGTTCACAAGCTCGCCGGCCTTGCAGGATGCGGCCTTGCAGGATGCGGCCTTGCCCGACGACCTGCTGGACGATGCCGCTGCGGCCGAGCCCGGCGCGGTGGCCACCGGCGCCGACGATGGCGCGGGCAACGAGGCCGTGCCATGAAGGACGCAGCCTCGACCGCGCAGCGGGAACAGAACCAGCGCCAGGGCCTGATCGTCGGCACCATCACCTTGCCGTTTCGGCTGCTCGGGGTGCTGATCGGCTCGCTGCTGTTCTCGATCGTGGTGGAGTGCGTCGGCATGCACCTGTTCTGGAAGGACCAGGGCTGGCGCCACTCCCAGCAGATGTTGCAGTACGAACTAAGCCATCTGTCCAACCATTTCACGCGCAGCGTGGTCGTGCAGGAGCCGGGGCGCACGGCGCACGAGCTGGTCGATACCGGCTACGAATGGGTGTTCGTGCGCTCGGGGCTGCTGGAGCGCATGAGCCGGACCGCCGAACGCGCCCGCGCGCCCAGCCAAGGACAGACGCACAACTTCCGCTACTACATCAGCCAGGTCTATATCTGGACCGAGAGTTACCTGATCGCCGCGGCTTTCACGACGCTCACGTTCCTGGTGCGCCTGCTGGTCCTGGTGCTCACGCTGCCGTTGATCTTCACGGCGGCATTCGTTGGCCTCATCGACGGCCTGGTGCGACGGGACGTGCGCCGGTTCGGTGCAGGCCGGGAATCGGGCTTCATCTACCACCGCGCGAAAGCCAGCTTGATGCCACTGGCCGTGCTGCCATGGGTCACGTACCTGGCGCTGCCGATTTCAGTGCATCCGCTGGTCATTCTGCTGCCCAGCGCCGCTTTGCTGGGATTGGCTGTAAGTCTGACTGCGGGGAGTTTCAAGAAGTATCTATAAGGCAACCGAGCCGGTCAGCCCAGTGCTGTCCAAGGCTAAGTGCGCATCTGAAACACCGAAAAAATCATAAACTCTCGGTTCGAAGCAGCCACTCAATCTGTCGCCGCGCGGTGGAGATGATCTGTCCAAAGATGCGGTCTTCAACATCCGGCTCGCGACTTCCGGTCGGAAAGTCGGCAGACCTACCTCCACCGACCAACAAAACCTGAACAGCAGAGCCAACGTACTTTGTCAGTTCATGTCTATAGCCAATTGCCTGTACGTAGTCACCGTGATTAAGCGCGTGGCTTGGCCGTTTGAACTCGATCAATAGATACTTGCCGCTCAGATTCTCGTTGAGAAGCAGGTCAGGACGTTTGTCGGCCTTGTCTCCCGTATAGACCTTCCCAAGAACATCTTCCACTTGTCGCCGCAATGTGCTGTTTGAGCTGAAAAGAGAATACTCCGGACCAAACACCCACAAGTTGCGCTCCAGGGCTTTGTGCAAAACGGATTCGGTAGTTGCCGCGTCACGAACAAGCGCCTCCAGTTGATCAAGAAAAACTTGGCGCGCCGCAGCTTGCTGTACCAGGAATGCCATCTCGGCCAAGCCAAACTCGTCCAGCCGCTCGGCCACCCCTGCGACGTCGCCCGGAGTTGCTTCCGCAATGTGCTCCAGAAGAATACGGTAATCGGATCGTTCCATCGCCTCCAGCAGCACATTGACCATCGGCTCGACCTTGCTCTCAGGCTCTCCGTAATACCTGTCGAGAATTTTCTTTATCGCACGGTCTGCGAATCGGCGCTTATGCTCAGGCAGGGCTGACAGACGTGCGAGAATGGCCCTTTGCAACCGAGCCTGCGCCAATTGAATTTCTTTTCGGTACTGCTGTTCATAGGCGTCCCGGAGTATTGGCTGGACATAGCCTTCCACTTCTTTCAGAAGTTCACTATTCTCAACTGCGGCGTCCCATCCTGCCGTGATGTGGTCGCGCAGCCCATCCGCCTCAATCTCGCCGTATAGCTTGCGCAAGAGCTTGGGTGGAAAGTCATCACGCTGATCCAAGCCAAAAAATCCTGGACGTCCAACGGACTTTCCATCCACACGCAAGGTGATGCCGGGCTGGCGCAAACCGGATTTTCCATCGCTGATGGCGAAGCGCAATTTTACCTTGCCCGCATGCGGCAGCTCCTGTTCCTGCTCCGAGTAGCTGCCCAGAACGTCATCGACATCTAGCCGCTTACCGTCGATCATGATGGCAAAGTCATCCTGTCGGCCATAGTCCTGCAACAGGATCTGGCGAAAACGGCTGGCATCTGGATATGCAAGGCCTTGGTTCAAATCGCTCAACGTAATCGTGGTTCCTCTCTGTTCAGGCTCGCACGCTTCGCTTTGCAAGTCGATATTCAGATGCTCGATGTCCTCAACCTGAGAAAGATCGTCAAGTCTTAACGTGATACGGCAAACTCGGCCCCGCACACGGGTTTCAAGCGACATTGAAGCGGCAGCCATGAGTCCCGAAAATTTTCCAATGCCTTTTCTCCCTTTAACAAGGCGATTCTTTCCGCTGGTTCGTTCACCTCTCCGGGAACGCCGATCCGATGCAATCGAAAGATAGTGCCGACGCAGTTCTTCCTCCGTCATGCCGGTACCGTCATCTTGGATGATGATGGGATCACCACTCAAGGGCTTCGGCAGGACAATGGTCACCTGCTCAGCATCAGCATCCCATGCGTTGTCAACGAGTTCCTTCAACGCTCGCTCGGAGGACGAATATTCCTGGCTCAGCAAGGTCGCGATACGGGAATCCACCTGGAAACGAAGATGAGCACGGCTCATATCGGAATCTCCGAGAAGATGAGAGAGAAGAAAGACTAGGACTTGACCTCGAACCGCAGGTAATCCGCGAGCCGTTTCGACTCGTTGACCTCATCATGGGACACCAGCAGGTACTTCCAGGGCTTGGTTCCTACGCTCACCGCGTGATCGGAAGCGTGCTTGCACCAGCGCACGGCGGCAGCGGCCTTGAACTGAACTTCATGGGTATTGACGTCGGTGCGTGCCTTCGTTTCCACCATGTAGTTCGCTGCGTCCGTCTCGGCGACAAAGTCCGGGATGTACTCCGGCTGCTCGGTGCCAAGCTTGTAGTAGATCTGGAACTGCCCCTTCGCAGGCTTGAACCACTTCAGGGCATCGCGCTCCAGGATGACGGCGAAGCGCCGCTCAGTGTCCGAATCGAACTTCTGTAGCGGGTATAGACAACGCGAGAAGCCCCCAAAGAGCATCTGCTTAATGCGACTGGTTTCGGTCACGGTCTCCCGGAAGTGGTGAGCCGTTTGGCCCGCCGTGGCGGTGTAGTTGCACGGCTTGAGTTCGGTGAAGCCGCGACTGACCTGCACCTCGTACTCCGTCGCCTCCTCCCAGAAGTGGGCCATCATCTGTGCGTGGATCTCCCGTGCGATCAGACGACGGTCACGATCAAGGACGCTGATGGCTTCATCCTCGGACAGATCGCCGCGGAGGTGCTGCACCATCTGGCCTGCGAGGTCGTAGAGCAGATCGGCGTGGGTGAAGTAGTCGATGTCGTCGAAGTCCACCAGCGCGTGGACGATGTAGTCCTCCGGGCGCTGCTCCTTGAGCCCAACCTCGGCGGCCAGGGTGAACTGCTCGTTGGTGCGCAGCATCTGCCCGACGATCTCGCGCTCACCCGGCTGGAGGTGGAGCTGGCTCACATCCAGCTTGAAGGAGTGGAAGCCCGTTGTCACTTCGCCAGTCGGCACCACCGCGATGCGCGGGATGTCGATGGTTTGCTGCACCACGATCTCCGTTGTCTTCGCCACCACGGCGGACAAATCAAGAGCGGAGGCTGATGCATCCACGCCCGCCAGCAATTCGCCTTGCAGCGGCTTCAACCTCTCCGCGACCTCCGCGAGGATTTCCTTCTGCACTTCGGGTTTCAGCAACGCGCTGCTGGTGGGCACCAGATCGCGCTTGACCTCGTACTTGCCGATGACGTCCATGACCACGCGCGCGGCTTGCTTCTCCGCCTCCGTGCTGAACACCGGTTGGGGCACGGAGACTTCCGCTCCACTGTCAGTGGCTGAAGCCCCCTTGACCACGATCGGGGCTTCCGTCAGACCGAGGCGCGCCGCTGCCCCGGACTGGACCTGCACGCTGACCTTCCTGTCGTCGGTGCTCGGCGCATCGAGGATGACCTGTTTCAGGCGAATCGGCGAGTCGCCGCGGTTGGCCTCGTCAATGATCTCCTGGAACTTGTCGTGCGCGACGATGTTCAAGCGATCCACCGCCGCGACGCCCGTGCGCTTGCCGTAGGGCAGACGCAGGCCACGTCCGATGGATTGTTCGATCAACGTGCGGGCATTGGCGGCGCGCAGCGGCACGATGGTGTAGAGGTTGGTCACGTCCCAACCTTCTTTGAGCATGTTGACGTGAATCACGATCTCGGTCGGCTCGTCCACGCTCTCCACGGCCAACAGGCGGGTGATCATCTCTTCTTCTTCCGCGCCGGTACGGCTGGAATCGACCTGAATCACCTTGCCATGGTAGCGGCCCTCATAGAAGGCTTCCGACTCCAGAAGCGCCAGGAGTTGCCCCGCGTGCGTGGTATCGCGAGCGATGACGAGCATGAAGGGCTTGACCGGCTTGACGCCGTTCTCGCGGGCATAGGTGAGCAGCTCGACCTTGGTCGTCTCGTGCAGGCGCACACCGTCTTCCAGCTTGGTCTTCTCGATCTCCTCGGGCGTGTGCGCCTTGGCGTCGAAGTTGCGCTGGGTGACCACGGCAGGCTCTTTGACGAAGCCGTCCTCCATCGCCCGCGCCAGCGGATAGTCCATCACCACGTTCTTGAATGGCACCGGCCCCTTGCTGGATTCGACGAATGGCGTCGCCGTCACCTCCAGGCCAAACAGCGGCCTCAGTTCATTGATGGCACGCACACCCGCGCTGGCGCGGTAACGATGCGATTCGTCCATCAGCAGGACGAGGTCGGGCAGGGTCGCGAGATGGTTGAAGTAGCTGTCGCCCAGCACTTCCTTCATCCGCTTGATGCGCGGCTCCTTGCCGCCGCGCACCTCGGAGTTGATTTTGGAGATGTTGAAGATGTTGATGCGCACGTCGTGTGCGAAGCCCTGTGGCTGGTCATCCACCGCCGCGCCGGTCTGGTCGTAGTTGTCACCGGTGATGATCAGCGGCGGTTGTTGCGCGAATTCGGCGATGCCCTTGAAAACGTACTTCGGCGTGTTGCGCGTGAAGTCCGTGATGAGCTTGTTGTAGATCGTCAGGTTGGGCGCGAGCACGAAGAAGTTGTTGATGCCGTGGGCCAGATGCAGATAGGCGATGAAGGCTCCCATCAGGCGCGTCTTGCCCACACCTGTTGCCAGCGCAAAGCACAGTGACGGAAACTCGCGCTCGAAGTCCTCCAGTGTGCTGAACTCAGCCTTCAGCGTGGAAAGAATTGCCGAGACATCGCGCTCGTGGCCCAAGAGTTCGGGCGCGGCATCAAGCATGCGAGCCAGTTTGGTGAGCGATTCCGCCTGGGGCGGACGAAGGGACAGACGACCAGTAACTGCGTGCAGGACGCGGGCGTTCATTATTCGTTCTCCCCAAACAGGCCGCCCTGTCCCGCGTTGGCGAGGGCCGCGTTCTTGTTCTTGATCTTCTTACTGTTATCGAACGTGGCCGCAGGCTCAGCCTTCTCAATCTCCGCCATCGGCAGGTTGGTCACATTCAGGCTGTAGTCGTCACGGCCCCAATGGCAGCGGGCCAGCACCATCTTCGGAATCTTCTTCAAGGTCAGGTTCGGCCAACGCTCCGCGGCTTTGGCCGCGGAGACTCCGTGGAAAGCGGCGCAGCACACCAGCAGGCTCCGCTCAGGGCCGACTTCACCGGACAGGGCTTGCAGTTGCTCTGCGGAAAGGTTCTGCGTGGTGACGTAGATGAAATCGCGCTCGCTGGAGTGGCCGTGCTGCCACCAGTGCATCTCCGACGGCGCATAGGTAAAGCCTTCCAGCTTTGCCAGCGCCTCGGCCAGTTGCGCAGCGTTGTACTCGGGATTGATGACCGGGTTGCCCCAGCGGTCGTTGATGATCAGGCTGGGGGCAAGGCGGTAGTAGCGGAAGCCGCCGCCGCCTCTCCAGTTCATCGCTGCAGTGACACCCGCCAAGTCTTCGCCATCGATCACCTTCTTCAGGCGGGGAATTACGTGAGAGTGACAATGCTCGCCCAACTCAACCATGATCCAGCGGCGCCCCATTTTGTGGGCGACTGCCCCAGTGGTTCCAGACCCAGCAAAAGAATCGAGAACGATGTCGCCAGGCTTGGTCGCCAGATCAAGGCATCGCTTGATAAGCCCCTCGGGCTTTTTCCCTTTTGGGAATTCGATCCCACCTTCGTTATGGAGATTGTTGGAGAGAATGTCATCCCATAGGCTTGTCAAAGGCTCACCAGCCACGTACTTCCCGTCAATGAATTTGAGCTTATCCGAGTAGAAGAGGATTCGCTCTCCATTGACGAAGTACATATTCGAATGAGATTCGCGTTCTAGTAGCAAGACTTCGCCGGATCGAGCCTTCGATCTGTCAATCATCTCCCTTGCTTCACTGCTAACGGCTTTGTAGTCTGGGCGTGCGAGACGAACTACACGCTCCGCATTATTCATCACAAACTCGGAAAGCTGCTCCTCGTACAGATCCCCCAAAGTCTTCTTGAGGCCGCGTTCCGGCATGCCAAGACTCATTGCGAACGCACTAGCAAGTGTGATGAATCGCCAATGAGAGAAGGGCTCTTCGTAGCTTTCGATGAATTGCCCATAGCGCTTGTCACGTTCGGAACGGGCCGTGAAGACTCGATTGGGCGTCCACAACGACTTGTTCTTTGCGTAGATCAGAATGAAATTTGTTGTGCTTACAACGCCCGGATTTATTGCTTTGTGGCCCGTAGCTGAGCCTTGCTTGAAGGTCACCACCGAAACCCGATTCGCGCGCCCGAATACTTCGTCCAACAAAGCGATCAGGTATCCAAGTTCGTTATCGTCGATGTGCACAAACAGCGTTCCGTCATCGGACAGCAATCGCCGAAGCGATTCAGCTCGATCACGAATGAGTCCAAGCCAAATGGAGTGTTCGTATCCATCATCGTAGTGCTCAAACGCCTGCTGCGTATTAAATGGCGGATCGATGTAGACGCACTTCACTTGGCCGGAGAACTCCTGCTCCAGTGCTTTCAGCGCCAGCAGGTTGTCACCGAAGATCAGCCGGTTGTCGAACATGTCGTTGTCGGAGACGCGATGTCTAGCGTGATACGACTTTTCCGGGTCTTCGAGCAGGATGCGCGGCTCCAGCTTGGGCCGCTTCTCCTTTCCGATCCACGTGAGTTCTAGTTTTTGCTTGCTCATGACATCGTTCTCAGAGTTGTGGCGCGCGGCTCGACAAGTAGTCGATCAGGCGCTTGCGCGGATACGCGTCCGCTGCATTTTGAATATTGCGTAGTGGCGCTAGGGCCGGATCGGCACTCAGCGCGAAATGTGCTTCCATCAGCTCGGCCAGGAAGGCCGTGACGTTGCCCTGGTTGCGGAAGTAGGCCAACGGCCCCTCCAGAATGAGCCGTTGCCCGCCGAGGTCGAAAGTCTGCTGTCGGAGTTGATCGAGCGGCTGGCTGATTAGCGCGGGAATCGTCGCAGGTTCAATGACGGTTGCTGCGCGAATGCGGTTGCGCAGGCGCTTCATCATGACTGTCGTGATCAAGTGAATGCCATGTCGATAGATCAGGCGTTCTTGACTGCGCGCAGGGGCATTCTGTTCGTAATCCACCACAAGGGTGCGAATCGCGCGGTGGTACAGGACGGCGTTGACCAACAACGCCCCCGATAGGCCGGCGGTGAACAGCCCTTGGTATTCGACGGAGTCGGGGTTGGCGAGCCGCGCCGGTTCGGTCTTGAGCCAAACAGCGTAGCGTGGGTCATTCTGTTGCAAGGCCAGCGCCCGCAGCGCCTCATCGAGCGTGATGGCCTCGGCTCCGGTTGCGAGGGCCTCGGGACGATAGTGGTAATCGAAGCCCAGGTGGCTAATCTCCTGCCGCAGCCGCTCCTGGTTCTCATCAAGCGACGCAAAGTTCGCGGTTTGAACCGGGTTCTGGTGGTTGCGAGCCTTGGTCACGCTCTTCCCAAACTGGCCGTCTGCCGATGCCTTGATCAACGTGAGCATTACCTTGGCGTCATCGATGCTCCTGCGGGGATGCTGGCGCACGAACTCGGCGGCCGACGCCACGGTCTGCGCGCCGTTGATGATGGACAGGCCCCGCACCTTAAACTTCTTGATGCCGTTCTTGTTGGCCTTGGGTTCGATCAGGTCGCAGACGGCAGTGACGCCGTTATTCAAATAGAAGAAGTCCGCGGGACAGTCATGCAAGGTCGTCTTGATGGCCTTGTTGACATCGGATTTGCTGCTGCCTAGGAAGTAACGGATATTGCGCTCGTACAGGGCTTTTCCGTGCGCCTGATGCAGAGCCACCAAATCTGCCAGCCGCGCGATCCCGTAGTACGTTGTCCGCGGCATCTCAACTTTCGCATGCTTTTGCAACGCGACATCCGCATGCACGGGCTGGTAGGCCTGCTCCGCCAGCAGGTCGCGGGTAATCTCGACTGCCGTGTAGTACTCCACCTGTTTGACCAAGCGCTCTTCATCAAGGTCTTCGTCATCAAGCAGCGCCTGCAAGGCATCGCGTGCCGTTTGCGACACACCATCGCCGGTGTAAGGAACGACCAGCTTGATGTGGCAGCACGCATCGAGTGCGCCCTCGATATCGGCCTTCCGATTCTGGACGTTGCCGTTGAACGCGGTGAAGTCCTGTTTGAGCAACAGGCGAATGCCCTCGCAGAACGGTAGTGCATCCTCCTGCTTGAACTGCTCAGATTCCTTCAGCTTGGTTTGCAGAAGGTACAGCGTCTCCGACGGCGCGTGATAGTGGATCGCGTCGATCCCCTTGTCGTTGAAGTCGTCCACGACCGAAGCGGCGGCCGCCTGCGGCGTGATGTCGAGCAGCTTATGCAGGGCGAAGGCGCTGAAGGCTCGTGAGAGTTGCTTTGCCGCCTGATCGGTAGGATTGGCGTTGCCGAGCAACGGGGGCAGGAACGGCACGAAGCGGGCGGCGAGCGCCTGCTTCAGGATGGTCATGTAATGAGGTTCGAGCGCCGCCATGTCAATGGTACTTCCCGTATCGGTTCTCGAATGCGGGCTTCGTACCTTCCAGTATGGTCACGACGACTTCGTTCAACCCTGTGTTCTCGATGGCTCCCGATTCATAGCTAATGGTGGAGTCCAACGCTCGGTCGAACCTCGCATGGATGATCTGCTCTGCATCGCAAACAACCGCTAGGTTGGGGTTGTGCGTAACCATGATGATCTGCCTCTGCTTTTTGGCTTCGGAGAGAACGGGAACGAGCAGACGGAACACCGTCTCGTTGTCAAGATTCTCTTCCGGCTGATCGAGAATGATGGGGGTCTTTCCCTTGTCCACCAGCAAGTAGAAGATCAGCAGAAGCGCGCCACGTTGACCAGGAGACAGTTGCTCGATCTGCGTGTCCTGGAAGAGCAGCGAGTACCGAGGCTCAAGGAAATTCAAGCCAAAGATGAGGTCATAGACAGCCGTGGCAGGCTGCCCCTTCTTCAGCAAGCTGAATATTCCGGCGTCTGAACCGGATGCCTTCGCAGCGGCCAGCACCTTTTCCTGCAAGGAAGCGATGAAGGCTAGCGCTCCATCCTTGGTGTTCAGGTCATGGCCATCGAACAGTCTTCTGATGGTCGCCAGAGCTTCGTCCTGCCCGCGAAAGTCACCCGAGGTTTGCTTGATCAGCGCAAACAATTGGTCGGCGATAGCATCAGCGGATGCCGCCAGCGTTGCCTGAAACTGCAGCCTGTAGTCCTCGCGTATCAGGACGTTCTTCTGAATCAGATCCTGCACCGGCTTGAACAATTCCGCGCGCGCACGCCGCTGTGCATCAAGGGTGTCGAAGATTTCCTCGGATAGCTGCAAACGCTTCGCTTCCAAATCCTTGTGCTGCAGCGGAAGCTCCTGGATCTGCTCAATCCTGGTTTCCAATCCGACCTTGGTCTCAGGTTCGGTGATTGAGCCGATGAGTTCCTCGCGCTTTTTGCTCCACTCCACAAGCTGGCGCTGGTAGGCCTCATACTGCTGCTGCGGTGCGTTCAACTTTGCGGTAAAACCTTGCTGAGTTGCGGTGACGGCATTGAGGACGTCAGCCAGCCTTTCGGCCTCGATCTTTATCTCGCCTTGCTTCGTTGCCAACTCGGTCGATTTTTGGTCCAGAACGGCGGTCTTGATTTCGATGGCAGCGAGATCGGTCCAAGAGAAGCCGAGAAGTTTGACATCGTCGGAGACGGCCTTTTCGGCTTGATCGAAAGATCGTTGAAGCAACCTCAACTGCTCGCGAATGTTCCCTATAGCCTTTTGGCGTTTGGCCAGTTCCGTGGTCTCGCCAGCAATCTCTTGGCTGCGCTTTCTGGCGGCTTCAGCCTGTTGAGTTGCTGCAGCCAAGCCTTCAGCCGCTTGCTTTTGCGCGGGGCTCATTGCTTCGGTCGGCGCCGCGACCTCCGCAGGCTTCAGCTTGTCGTGCTCCTCGATCTGCTTGCCCTTCAGCAAGAGCAGATCGGTGAGTTTCTTCAACTCAATGGGTTGAAGCTGCTCCTCGATGCGAACGATGTCTGCGTTGGTCGATGCCAGCTCCTTACGGTACTCACCCAATCGATTTCTGAGCGACTGCTCCTGCTGCTCGGTCAACTGATCAAAGTCGAGTGCGCCAAGCCGCATTTCTTCGCTCGCATGGGAGAAGATCACTGACCTCAGCTCCTTCTCAAATGCGTTCGACTTGCCCGATACGTGCTCATTGCAAAGCTCTTCAAAGTAGCCCTGCGGGATGTAGCGAACAAGCTCCGCCTTCTCCTCTGATGGTGACTCATTCAACGGCCGGGACTCGGTGCTTTCGTCTCGCCAGGTCAGCGTTCCGGTGAAGTGACGTGCGGGCTCACCGGTCTTGCCCCAAAAGCGATCCTTCTTCAAAAAGCTGAAGTGCTTGGATTGTTTTGAGTTGCCGAGCGTCGCGATGACATCCGCCAAAGCGCTCTTGCCGCTTCCCTTGTTTCCAATGACGGCGACAAGATCGGGATTCAGGGGGATGTCACAGCCGTGCAGCCACTGCCCGACGCCAGCTTTGTCCACTGTTTTGCTAATCTCGATAGACTCGATGTAAAAAGTCTTTTTGGACTCGACTTCTTGAACCTTGGGCGGCGTGTCGCCAATGAAGGAGCGTTTTGCCGGTTCAAGAATGGCTTGCTTGAGGCCGTGGAACGTTGGGTCGGCCTTGATCCACGTTCTCTTCCCTGAAGGGAAGTCGCCGTAGCCCCGCTTGTCATCATTCCCGGCGGCGCCAACAAAGCAATGAGCGTCACTGCCTGCCACCACGAGCCTGGGGATATCCTTCAACCCGTGCTTGAAATTGTCGATCCAGGCGTGGTTGGTCGATGTCTTCTCGCACAGGAAAGCTGTTCTCAGGTCCAAATTCCTGGACTCGAAGATAGGGGACGATTCAAAGAGGCCGAGGAAGTAGGAGTAGTGCTGCTCCCATTTAACCTCGGTAAGCCCGTCGCTTGTGTCGTATGGCATGAACCCAATCGCGAGCTCATTCGGAACACTTGCAATCGCGTTCTTGTAGCTCTCCGTTTTTACTTCAGCCAACTTGTACCCAGCCAACAGCGCATCCGCGTAGTCGCTTTCGACAATTTCCTTCTTGTGCCCCTTCTTTGCCAGCATATCGGCGGCAGTCGCGCGAGCGAGATCTACAAGTGCGTCCTTGGATACGGAGCGATCAAGGCGCTCGATCTTGAGATTGGCAAGAAAATCCTTCAGATGTTGATCGGCGATCGCGTCTGAGAATATGACGTGCGCGTTCAGCCGCTTTTCGGTGGGCGCTGACAGCCGCAACTCAATCCCGGGAAAGACCTTCTTTGTGAGCTTTGGCGCGTCCGCGTCAGAGAGTCGTTGCTTCAGCGCGAACCAGCCATCGAATGTCCAGTAGTCCATGATCGCGAACACAGCAGGTTCTGCCTTGTTCATGGCCTCGATCATTTCATCGACCAGCTTCTTGCTCGCCGCAGAGGAGAGGTCGTTTTCGAACCTCTCTCCCGACCAATGAAATGATGCGGGCGTATGGACATGCAGATCCCACTGCCTCCAAATTGCACCCCGAGAAATCTCTCTTTTTGTCATCATTTCAGTTCCCACTCGATGGTGAACAGCATGTGCTCCTCCACTTGCTGTTGAAGCTGCAATTCCAACTGGCCGATGAGCCCGTTACGCTGTGCTTCCACTTCGTCCTGCCGGGAGAACAGATCGCGGCGGAGCTTGCTCCGCTTGCCTTCAAGCTCCCGTTGCTTCTTCTGCCAGGACAGCTTTTCTTCCAACGTCGGCGCGGTGGCGGCAGTGCTGCGCACCTCCTTGATTTGCCGGTCGATCTCTTTGATTTCCTGCTCAAGGCCCAGCTTCAGGTCGTCAGCCCACGCATCCAGCTTCTGTACTTCTTGCTCGAAGTAACCGAGATTGCGCTGATTGATCTCGCGCAGCAGCTCGGCCTTGCGGGCTTCGACGTCGGACGCCAGTGCGGAGTCGACCCCGCTGCTGAGCAGGCTGGGCGGCTGGGCAACGGCGGGCAGGCGCAGTAGCTTCCTGGGATCGTCTTCCAGCAGAGTGATGCCATCCGACGTGATGGCCGTTACCAGCAGGTGCTGCTCCTGGTTGCCCAACGCTTCGACTTCGATCAGCTTCAGTGTGAGCCATCCCGCTTTGCCGCGATAAGGCTCCAGGGTGCTCACCCTGGTACCGTATGCGTCGTAGTCGAAGACGAGCTTCGCACCGTCAAGCGTACGGGCCTTGGCCTTCTCGGTGACCCATGAAGCCAGCGGGTGATGGATTCGGTACAGGTGTGCGTCGCCGGAGCGACGGGGCAACTCATAACGTCCCAGCTCGATTCCAGCGCGTGCACTGGCATCAATGCCGTCCGGCACACGCTGCAGGAGGAAACCGTGGTCATCGAAGCTGGCAAATTCGCCCAGTTCCGCGCAGCTTAGCTCCATCAGCATCCGCTCGAATCTGCTCCGGGCGCTGTGGCTATCTTCCGCGCGGACACGGAGCTTGGCTTGCACTTCCTCATCGAAATTCTCCAAGAGGAGCTGACGCGTCTTGACCATGGCGTCGCTGATCTCTCCCGAAAGGTCAAGTCGGAGTTGCTCGAAACTGGTTTTAATCTCCTCGGGCTCTCGGCAGTTTTGGTAGATATCAGCGATGCGTCGCTCGAAATCGACACCCGAACCGATAGCGCCCAACACTTCGTCGCTGGCGCCAAATACGCCCTCGAAAAGTTGGAACTTCTGCGCCAGCAATTCGTAGACGCGTTTGTCCGCCTCGTTGCTGAGATCAACGAAGTTCACTACCACCACGTCGTGCTTCTGACCGTAGCGGTGGCAGCGCCCGATGCGCTGCTCAATGCGCTGAGGGTTCCACGGCAGGTCGTAATTGATGACGAGCGAGCAGAACTGGAGGTTGATGCCTTCGGCGCCGGCTTCGGTGGCAATCATGACCTTGCCGCGCTCCTTGAAGTGCTCAACCAGTGCCGCACGAGTGTCGGCGGTCTTGGAGCCGGTGATGCGGTCAGTGCCTTCGTGGCGTTTGAGCCAGTCCTTGTAGATCGCCTGCGCACGCTGGTCGCTGTTGGTGCCGTTGAAGAGCACGATGCCGTCGCCGTAGGGCGTGTCAGCCAGCAAGCTGAGGAGGTACTGCTGTGTGCGCTTGGACTCGGTGAATATGATGGCCTTTCTGGCCGCGCCCAAGCGGTCCAGCTCGGCGAAGGCGCGATCCAGCGCAGTGAGCAGCGCCTTGCCTTTGGCGTTGTCGCGGATGCTGGTTGCCAGCGCCTTGAAGTGGCGAAGTTCTTCGATTTCCTGCGCGATGGCATTCCGCTCTGAGCGGCTCGGCGTCGTAGAAGCGGCTTCCTGCTCGCTCCACTCATCAGCGGTTTCGTCCAGCGACTCGTAGTCCTCGTCGAGTTCTTCGGCCAGATCGGGAATCTCGGCAGTTTCGTCAAGCACTCCCTGAAGCCGTTTGGCCATCGTCTCCAGCGCGCCTGCGATGGCGTGCGAGCTGGACGCGAGCAACTTCCATAGCACCAGTGAAATCAGCTGGCGCTGTCCCTCAGGCATGGCCTTCAGGTTGGGGCGACGCAGGTAATCAGCGACGAGTCTGGACAGTTCCTGTTCTTCGCCCGACGGCGTGAACTCCTGGATGATGGCCTTGCGCGCCGTATACGAAACATAGGGCTGAACCTGTTTGCGCAGAGTGCGCTTGCAGATCGGAGCCAGTCGGTCTCGCAGGGCGTTGAAGGCCTGTTCCCGGCCAGTAAATTGCCAGCGAAAGCTGTCGAGGTCTCCGAACACGCGGTCATCGATGAAGCTGACCAGCCCATAGAGTTCGAGCAATGAGTTCTGCAACGGCGTCGCGGTCAGAAGCACCTTGGAGTGAACGTGCGATAGGGCCTCCTTGAGGGCCTTGGCAATGACGTTGCTGGTCTTGTAGACGTTGCGCAGGCGATGCGCTTCGTCAAGGACGACCAGGTCCCAGTCGATGCTCTTGACATCGTCAGCCTTGGACTTGGCGAACTGGTAGGAGCAGATGACCGGGCCGGAGGCGAACAGAAATGGATTCTGTCGATCCTGCTTACGGATCGCGTTGTAGCTTTTGGCTTCGAGAATCAACCCTTGAAGGCCGAACTTGTCTTGCAGCTCCTGGTGCCACTGCTTGCGTATGTTGGCCGGGACGATGCGGAGAATCTTGCGCCGCCGTTCCGCCCAACGCTGCGAGATGACCAACCCTGCTTCGATAGTCTTGCCAAGTCCGACTTCATCAGCGAGGAGTACACCGCGCGAAAGGGGATTGCGGCAGGCGAAGAGAGCGGCATCTACCTGATGCGGATTGAGATCAACCTGCGAGTCAACCAGTGTTGAGGCCAGCGACTCCACGGAGTCGCCCGCCGCACGGCGCGTGAGCAGTCACGCAACGTACTGACGTTGATGCGGTGTCAAGAGCTGCATTGTCGTCAACTGCGATCTCCCCCATGTGCCCCAGGCGTTATTCGGCTGCGGACCTTTCCAGGCTCAGTCCGTCTCCGGTTTCATCTTGCTGCTGCTGCTGGCGATCCAACTATCCAGTTCGGATCGCCGGAAACGCCACGTCCCTCCCAACTTGAATGCCGGGATCTCTCCCCTTTGAGCCAGGCGATAGACCGTCCGCTTGCCCGCTTTGAGGTATGCCGCGACCTCTTCAAGCGTAAGGATTTCGCTTTCGGCGTCAGTCATCTGAAAACCATCTAGGTTGGTCTTTCATAGCCTTCACTTGCCAAGTTTGCTCAATTCTATCAAGGAATGCTCATTACAAGCCACTATCCAGTGTGGCGAGTTTCCAGTCACCCTATAACCCGGTTGTCGGGCAGTTCCTATTGTTTGCGGCATGAAGTTGTCCTGATCTCCACGATCTGACCATTGCTGATCACACAGGAATGGCGCGATGGTGGCTTCGATCTGGCTGCGCGCCGCGCATCGCGGCGTGCCCACTTTTCTCGTGACGGCCCTCCTGCTGGGTCAGTCCCCGATGGCCTTGGCCGAGTCCCCGGCACAGCGCCAGGAGCTGGTCGCCGCACTGCGCCAGCTCGACGCGCTGGAGCGCGCCGTCGCGGACAGCGCCGCGCATGCCCCCATCCAGCCGGGCGAGCGCTACTACTTCGACTACCCGCGGCTGCTGGCTGACCTGGCGCGTGTTCGCGCCGGCATTCAATTTCACCTGACGCCATCACGCGCCCAGCCGCGCGCCCCCTCCGAACTGGCCGGCGACTACCGCGCCGAGCGGGCGACCGAGCCGCTGCCGGCGACGATTGCGGAGGGCAAGCAATGAACGGCGCCCAGGTCTCGGCATTTCAAGCCAACAGCGGCATCGCGCCTTCCGCGATGGCGACCGTTCTGGTCGGCGTCGTGTTCGCGGTCCTGCTCGTGTGGGGCGTCTGGGCCATCCGAACGGCCTACGTGGGGTGGTCCGAGAGCCGCCTCAACCAGCGCCAGTTCCTCGGCGTCTGCATCCGCTTCGTCGCGATGTACCTCGTCCTGAGTTTTTTCCTCCTGTCCTGACCTGAAAGGCCCGACCATGCACAACCGCATCCTCACTTCCCGTTTTGCCCAGCGCGCCGCCGTGGTCCTGGGCGCCGCGGCGCTGCCCGCGCTGTCGTTCGCGCAAGGCCTGCCGCAGTTGGAGAACCCGACGCGCGGCACCGGCAACGGCATCATGGAGACGATCCGCAATTACGGCTACGACATCATCATGCTCGTGGCCCTGCTGGTGGTGGCGTCGATGTTCATCGGCGTCTGCTACCACGCCTACGGCACCTACGCGGAGATCCACACCGGCCGCAAGACGTGGGGCCAGTTCGGCCTCACGGTCGCCATCGGCGCCGTGCTGCTCGTGATCGGCATCTGGCTACTCACCGAAGCCACCGGCATCCTGTAAGGCGAGGTCGGTATGTCCGAGCAGCAGCACGTCCGTGCGGACGGAACGGTCACGTTCCTTCCGCACCGGCTCAACCGCCATCCCGTTGTGGTGCGCGGGCTCACCGCCGACGAACTCTGGATTTGCTGCGGCCTGTCCGGCGCCGCCGGCCTGCTGGTCGGCGCGCCGCTGTCCTGGGTGTTCCGCACGATCGCACTGGCGCCGACCTTCGTCGTCCTGGGCGTGGCGCTCGGGGTCTTCATCGGCGGCGGCATCCTGCGCCGCCTCAAGCGCGGGCGCCCCGACACCTGGCTGTATCGGCAGTTGCAGTGGCGCATCGCAACGCGCCATCCGCTGATGGCCGGCTGGGTGGGCGGCCATGTGCTGATCGCGCGCTCGGGCTCCTGGTCCACCCGCAGGAGCATGCGATGAGCCGCTTCAAGAACGAGATCGCCCACCTGCAGGGGCACATCAAGACCTTGCGCCTGGGCGCGGGCGCGCTGGTCATCGTCGCCCTGGTCATGGGCGGCGGCTGGTGGAGCGCGCCGCGCGACCTGACCATCCACGTCCCGCCCGACCTGCGCTCTGGCAGTACCCGCAAGTGGTGGGAAGTGCCGCCCGAATCGGTCTATGCGTTCACGTTCTACGTGTTCCAGACGCTGAACCGCTGGCCGACCAATGGCGAAGAAGACTACTCGCGCAACCTCCACACGCTCTCGCCGTACCTCACCCCGTCCTGCCAGGCCTTCCTGCGGGCGGACTATGACTACCGCCGCTCCACGGGCGAGCTGCGTCAGCGCGTGCGCGGCATCTCCGAGATTCCCGGCCGCGGCTATGGCGACGACCCCACGGCGCGCGTGCGCACCGTATCCGAGCGCGACTGGGTGGTGACGCTGGACATCACGGCTGACGAGTACTACGGCGCCGAGCAGGTCAAACGCGCCCTGGTGCGCTATCCGATCAAGGTCACGCGGGTGGGCGTCGATCCCGCCCGCAACCCGTTCGGCCTGGCGCTGGACTGCTACGAAGGCGCGCCCCAGCGCATCAGTGCACCGGAGCCGGCGCGCCCGGCGCCGAGTGGCCTGTCTCCGCAAGCGCCTCAAGGAGGAAACACCCCATGAAGCATCCTGTACTCGCGCTGCTGGGGCTACTAGCCGTGGCCGCGGCACCCGTCGCCCAAGCGGTGGAGATCCTGCGTTGGGAACGCATGCCACTGGCAGTGCCGCTGAAGGTCGGTCAGGAACGCATCGTGTTCATCGACCGGAACGTGCGCGTGGGCGTGCCCGCGGGCGTGGGCGAACGCCTGCGCGTGCAGAGTGCGGGCGGCGCGGTGTACCTGCGCGCCAGCGAGCCGATCGAGCCCACGCGGCTGCAACTGCAGGACGCCGACACGGGCGCACTGATCCTGCTGGACATCGCAGCCGAACCGCCCAAGGACGGGGAAGCCGAGCTGGAGCCGGTGCGCATCGTCGAGGGTGACGGCGCACCGGGACGCTATGGCGAGCAGGCCGACAGTGCCGAGGCCCCGGCACGCGCCCAGGGCCAGGCAGGTGCGCGAACCGCGCGGCGCGAAACCCCGGTCCCTGTCGTGCTGACGCGCTTCGCCGCGCAGAACCTCTACGCGCCGTTGCGCACCGTGGAGCCGCTGCCGGGCGTCATGCGGGCCAACCTGCCCCGCGACCTCGACCTGGACACACTGATGCCAACGCTGCCCGTGCGCGCGGTCGCGCTCGCGTCGTGGCGCCTGGAGGACCAGTGGGTCACTGCCGTGCGCCTGACCAACGGCAGCGGCGGCTGGATCACGCTCGACCCGCGCGTGCTGCAAGGCGATTTCCTGACCGCCACCTTCCAGCACGAGGCGCTGGGCCCGCGCGGCACGCCCGAGGACACGACCGTCCTGTACCTGGTCACGCGCGGCCGCGGCCTCGCGCAGTCGCTGCTGCCGGCGATTCACCGCTTCGACCCTGCCGTGCATCTGCCGCAGCCGGACGGCGACGAGAACGCCAAGGAGGCCCGCCATGCGCAGTAACGGCCTGCTCAAGTGGCTGATGAT
Source organism: Cupriavidus nantongensis (assembly GCF_001598055.1). Taxonomy (NCBI): domain Bacteria; kingdom Pseudomonadati; phylum Pseudomonadota; class Betaproteobacteria; order Burkholderiales; family Burkholderiaceae; genus Cupriavidus; species Cupriavidus nantongensis. Next base: position 2,916,130 of record NZ_CP014844.1, read on the forward strand.
CCCTGTCGCCATCCTGGTGCTGTTCGTCGGTATCCGGCTGTTCTCGGGTGGAGGCAGCACGGCGCCACCCGCGGCGGACAACGGCGCCCAGCTCACGCCCGATGAAATGAAGGCGCTGGGCATCGAAGGCGACACCCCGCGCGACACCGTGGCCACGCTCGTTGCCCAAGTGAAGCAGTTGCGCACCGAGCTTCAGACCGCGCTCTCGGACAACAAGTCGCAGCGTGAAGAGAACCAGCGGCTGCGTCAGCGCGAAAACTCCATCGACCAGCGCATCAATTCCGCCCTCGAATCCGAGCGGTCCAACCTGCGCCGCGACCAGGAACAGGCGGCCAGCGCTCGCCAGCAGACAGAAGGGCTGCTCGCCGACCTGCAGCGGCGCCTGGACAGCATCGGCGGGCGCGGCGGCGGCCATGCGGACCTGCCCGTGGGCTTGGGGCTGCAGGGCGGCGACGAGGCCGGCATGGAGGGCGGCGTGCGGTGGGTCGAGCCGGACGACGCAAAGCCCGCCGAGGGGCGCAACGGCGGTCGTGGCGCGAGCGGCGGAATGAGCTTCCCCACGAGCTTCGGCCCGGCGCAGAGGACGCTCGAAACCACCGCGGAAGCCGTGGCCAACGCGGGCGCCCGCGCCGCCGGGGTCAAGAGTGCCAAGCCGGTCTATACCGTGCCGACCAACTCCACGCTCATGGGTTCGGTCGCCATGACCGCACTGATCGGCCGCGTGCCGATCGATGGCACGGTCAACGATCCCTATCCGTTCAAAGTCTTGGTCGGGCCAGACAACCTGACCGCCAATGGCGTCGACATTCCCGACGTGGCCGGCGCCGTGTTCAGCGGCACCGCCTCGGGCGACTGGACGCTTTCGTGCGTGCGCGGCCAGGTGCGCAGCATCACGTTCGTCTTCAACGACGGCACGATTCGCACGATCCCCGAAGACCGCGAGGGCAACCAGCAGAACAACCAACAGCGCGACGGCTTGGGCTGGATCAGTGATCCCCACGGCATTCCTTGCGTCAGCGGCGAGCGGCGCAGCAACGCCCAGCAATACCTCGGCTCGCAGGCCCTGATCACCGCGGCCGGTGCCGGCGTGGCCTCGCTCATCGAGAGCGACAGCGGCCGCATGTCGTATGTCGGCTCGGACGGCTCCATCGGCACCGTGGGCATCACCGGCCAGGAAGCGGTCGGCCAGATTCTGGCGGGCGGCGTGCGGGACATGTCGGCCTGGGTCAACAAGTTGTACGGCCAGGCGTTCGCCGCCGTCTATGTCCAGCCCGGCGCCAAGGTTGCCGTCCACCTCGATAAGCCGCTCGCCATCGACTTCGATCCCGAAGGCCGCAAGGTCGATCACCGCGCAGGAGAAAGCCATGCCCTTGAACTTGACTAACCTGGCCCGTGGCCTGGCACTGGCCCTCGCCGTCGCGGTGCTTGGCGGCTGCGCCACCAGCAAGGAAAAGCTGCTGACCCACGGTAACCGCACGATGATGGACATCTGGCAGCAGGAGGCCGGCGACGGCGGTGGCGCAGCCGGACGGAACGCCGGCCGCCAGCTGCTCGATGCGCGCCAGAGCCTGCGTCGGCCCCTGACCGACGCCGACGTGCAGGCCGCACCTGTCGAGCAGATGCGCTATACGCGCACCGCGCGCAATGAGGTCCACCGCCAGTTCCAGCGTCTGCCCAATCCCGATCTCGTGATATACGTGTACCCGCACCTGGCCGGCACCGACCCCGTTCCCGTGCCGGGCTACACGACGGTTTTCCCCCTGTACCAGCGCGTGCAGTACGCGATGCCTGGCGAGAGGACGGAGGACTACTGATGCGTTGGAAACTCCCCTGGCCGAAGCTGGCCGGCGCCGGCTCCAGCAGCCCGGCCAGCGATGAGCAGCCGGACGGCTGGCAGCGCCACGTCGAGGCCTTGCGCCAGGCCGGCATCCCCGAACCCGGTTCGGCAGTCCACGGCCGCAAGCCAGCGACCGTGGCCGACGAGCAGGCGCTGTACGACGTTGCGCCGTCCTTCGTGGAACTGCTGCCCTGGGTGGAGTTCATGCCCGAGTCGAAATCGATGCTCCTGGAGGACGGCCAATCGGTGGCGGCGTTCTACGAGCTGGTGCCGCTGGGCACCGAAGGCCGGGAACCCGGCTGGCTCGCGCATGCCCGCGACGCCCTGGAAAACGCGCTTCAGGACAGTTTCGATGAACTGGATGAGAACCCGTGGGTGCTCCAGCTCTATGCCCAGGACGAACCGAGCTTCGACCAGTACATGCAGACCTTGCGCGATTACGTGCGGCCACGTGCGCGCGGCTCGGCGTTCACCGAGTTCTACCTGCGCTTCTTCGGCCACCACCTGCGCGCTGTGGCCAAGCCCGGAGGCCTGTTCGAGGACACGGTGGTCACGCGGCTGCGCTGGCGCGGCCAGACGCGGCGCGTGCGCATGGTGGTGTACCGCCGCGCGAGCGGTCAGGGACAGGCAAACCGCCGCGGCCAGACACCCGAGCAGATGCTGGGCATCGTTTGCGATCGCCTGTGCGGCGGGCTGGCGAATGCCGGCATCCAGGCCCGGCGCATGGTTGCAGCGGACGTTCACGACTGGCTGCTGCGATGGTTCAACCCGCGCCCCACGCTGCTCGGCCCTGGGGTGGAGGACCGGGAGCGCTTCTACTCGCTGGCGCGCTACCCGGACGAGACTGAGGCCGGCGAGATCGAGTTGGCGAGCGGGCGGGATTTCAGCCAGCGGTTGTTCTTCGGGCAGCCGCGCTCGGACGTGGCGCAAGGGGCCTGGTACTTCGACGGCATGCCGCACCGCGTGCTGATCACCGACCGGCTGCGCATGCCGCCCGGCACCGGGCACCTGACCGGCGAGACCCGCAAGGGCGATGCGATCAACACGCTGTTCGACCAGATGCCGGAAGACACCTTGCTTTGTCTCACGATGGTCGCCACGCCGCAGGATGTCCTGGAATCGGATCTGAACCACCTGGCGAAGAAGGCCGTGGGCGAGACGCTGGCGTCGGAGCAGACGCTCAAGGACGTGCACGAGGCCCGCTCGCTGATCGGCAGCGCGCACAAGCTCTACCGCGGCACGCTGGCGTTCTACCTGCGCGGGCGCGACGAGGCGGAACTGGATCGGCGCGGCCTGGACCTCGCGAACGTGATGCTCAACGCCGGCCTGCAGCCGGTGCGCGAGGACGACGAGGTGGCGCCGCTCAACAGCTACCTGCGCTGGCTGCCGTGCTGCTACAACCCCGGCAAGGATCGGCGCCGCTGGTACACGCAGCTGATGTTCGCCCAGCACGCGGCGAACCTGTCGCCGGTGTGGGGCCGCGCCCAGGGCACGGGGCATCCCGGCATCACGATGTTCAATCGCGGAGGCGGCCCGATTACGTTCGACCCCTTGAACAGGTTGGATCGGCAGATGAATGCCCACCTGTTTCTGTTTGGCCCCACCGGCTCGGGGAAGTCCGCCACGCTCAACAACCTGCTGAACCAGGTGACGGCCATCTACCGGCCGCGGCTTTTCATCGTGGAGGCTGGAAACTCCTTCGGGCTTTTCAGCGACTTCGCCAGGCGCCTCGGCCTGTCAGTCAACCGGGTCAAGCTGGCCCCGGGCTCGGGCATCAGCCTGGCGCCATTCGCCGACGCACGGCGGTTGATCGAAACGCCCAGCGATGTGCAGACGCTCGATGCGGATGCGCTGGACGAAGACCTGCCCCCGGACGCCTCGGCCATGGAAGCGGACGAGCAGCGCGACGTGCTGGGCGAACTGGAGATCACAGCGCGGCTGATGATCACGGGCGGCGAAGACAAGGAAGAAGCGCGGATGACGCGGGCCGACCGCTCGCTGATCCGCCAGTGCATTCTCGACGCCGCCGAACATTGCGTGGCCGAGAAGCGCACCGTGCTCACGCGCGACGTGCGCAACGCGCTGCGCGCCCGCGGCCAGGACCCGACGTTGCCCGAGATGCGCCGCGTGCGGCTGCTGGAGATGGCGGACGCGATGGACATGTTCTGCCAAGGCACGGACGGCGAGATGTTCGACCGTGACGGCACGCCATGGCCCGAGGCTGACATCACCCTGGTCGATCTGGCGACCTACGCCCGCGAGGGCTACAACGCGCAGCTCTCGATCGCCTACATCAGCCTGATCAGCACGGTGAACAACATCGCCGAGCGCGACCAGTACCTGGGACGGCCGATCGTCAATGTGACCGACGAAGGTCACATCATCACCAAGAACCCGCTGCTCGCTCCCTATGTCGTGAAAATTACCAAAATGTGGCGCAAATTGGGCGCCTGGTTCTGGCTCGCCACGCAAAACATTGACGATCTGCCGCGCGCCGCGGAGCCCATGCTCAACATGATCGAGTGGTGGATCTGCCTGTCGATGCCGCCGGACGAGGTGGAGAAGATCGCTCGGTTCCGCGAACTCTCGCCGGCGCAGAAGGCGCTGATGCTCTCCGCACGCAAGGAAGCGGGCAAGTTCACCGAGGGCGTCATCCTCTCCAAGAGCATGGAAGTGCTGTTCCGCGCCGTGCCGCCGAGCCTGTACCTCGCGCTCGCGCAGACCGAACCCGAGGAGAAGGCCGAGCGCTACCAGCTCATGCAGCAGCACGGCGTCAGCGAGTTGGAAGCCGCCTTCAAGGTGGCCGAGAAGATCGACCAGGCACGCGGCATCGAGTCGCCGGCCCTGGACCTGCCGTAAGCCGGAGAACGCCATGGAACAGAAACGCCCATCCATTCCGATGCAGGTACAGGCGTTCCGCCGTCGGCGCTGGAGGCTCAGCTGGCCCTGGGTGTTGGCCGCCGTGCTGGTAGCGCTGCTGCTGATCTGGCTCGTGTCGCGCTATTCTGGCAAGTCCACTCCCCAGCCTTCAACGCCGGTCAGCGTGACGCAGGTGGCCGGGCCTCCGTGGCAGATGGGAAATCCGGAAGGGCGTTTCACGCTGACGCTCTACGCGGACCTCGAATGCCCGTTCTGCCGATCCTATTTCCCAGTGCTCAAGCGTTGGGTGGCCGGCAACGCGGACGTGGCCTTGCAATGGCACCACCTCCCGTTGGCCGCGCATGAGCCGGCCGCGTCTGCCGAAGCGAGGCTGGCGGAGTGCGCCGGCGAATCTGGCGGCCATGCCGCCTTCTGGCAGGCTGTCGAGTGGGTCTATGCCCACACGCGCAGCGACGGCCAGGGCTTGCCCGAGGACCTGCGCTACCCCGACCTTACGCCAGCCATCGAGCAGTGTCTGGCGAGCGAACGGCCCGAGGCGCCGATCCGCACCCAGGCGGCGGAAGCCACGAGCAGCGGCGTGACCGCCACGCCGTCGCTGCGGCTGCACGATCGCGAAACCGGCAAGGCGATCCTGCTGCAGGGTCCGATCGAGGGCGATGCCTTGCTGTCGGCCATGGACATGCTCGCGGCCGGCGATCCCGCCGCCACACCTACTACATCGGAAATGCCTGCCGACGTCGTCGGCGACATGCCCAGGTAGCCCCGGTCTTCAAGGCTACGGCGCAGTCCACTGCGCTGACCGAAACCCGTTCGCCTCGCATCCTGGCCGCGAACGATCACCGCTGCCGCGGTGATGGATGCACCTTGTTCGTTCCCCAGGAGGGCTTGCCCTCCCAGGGCGCGCGCCCTCCGATCTCACCGTCTGGAGGTTCGCCATGTCTTTCGTCGTCAATGACTCCTGCCTGGAGTCGCTTTCCGCCATCGCTGCCCAACACGAGGACTGGATCATCCAGCAAGCCATCGTGCTGCTGGAGAGACGGATTTTCAAAGCTGGGCCGTGCCTCAGCCGACCGGCCGCTGTGCGGGACTACCTGCGTCTGAAACTGGTCGCCGAGCCCAATGAGATATTCGCCGCTGTGTTCCTGGACAGCATGCACCAGGTGCTGGCCTACGAGCCGTTGTTCAGGGGCACGATCAACTCGACTTCGGTCTATCCGCGTGTCGTCGTACAGCGTGTGCTGGAGCTAAATTCCGCCGTGGTGGTCTTCGCCCACCAGCACCCCTCGGGTATCACCGAGCCGTCAAGCGCGGATCGCATGCTGACCCAGCAACTGCAAGCCGCACTCGCGCTCATCGATGTGCGGGTACTGGATCACATCATCATCGGCCAGGGTGCCCCGTTCTCCTTTGCGGAGTCCGGCCTGCTGTAAGGGTTGCACTGCTTCGTTGATCAGCGCGGAGGCTTCGGCCTCCGCTTTTTCTTCGTGGCGACACAAGCAGCTATGCGGGGTGGCCGCGATGCGCATTGTTTGTTGGGCCCGCATGGGGTTCGGCGTTTGACTATGGCCCTGATCAACTTCCGGGGCGCATGACATGCCAGCAGCTCTTATCCGGTTCGCACCAAGCTGGCGAACCCTTGGCCTGGCCGTAGCGCTGCCGGTGTCTCTGGCGGTGTTCAGCCCGGCCACCTTCGCCGCCGACGTGGTGGTCGTCACCGACAGCCGCCACCCGGTCAAGACCATGGGTGGCGAGCGACTGATCGAGTTGGACGAAACGCCCCGGATGGAGGCCGAGCTTTCCGCGAATCTTCCAGCCGACCCTGAGCGGGCAGCAGCCATCGTCCGGCAACGCCTGAACCAGGGAGGCGCCGACCTTCAGCGCCGCATCGCGACGGCCTACCAAGGCGTGACCGACGCATGGAGTTTGGGTGTCACGACCATCCCTGCCGTGGTGGTGGACCAGCGCTATGTGGTCTATGGCGAGCCGGACGTCGCCCGCGCCATCGCGCGCATCGGGCAGCACCGGAGGGCGCAGCCATGACGCGCCCATTCGATCTGCTGCGCCGCCTGCGCGTGCCCGTGGCCTCGCTGCTGCTGGCCACCGCCACAGGCAGCTACGCCTTGAACACCGCCACGATCGTCTCGTCCGTCATGTCGCCGGACTGCCTGGAGTACCGGGTGGTGGGCATCTGCTACTGGCTGTACTGCACCTATGGCGGCTGCTCGGTGCGCACGTCGGTCAAGGTCAGGCACTACGTGCCCGATGCGGTCGTCTCCAGCTACAGCAACACCGGCGAGAACCCCTGGGTCGAGGTGCAGGCGATGAGCACGCCCAACCCCTCCGCACAGGCTGGCGGCGATGGGACCACGAACGAAGACCACGAAAACAACCTCGCCAAATTCAAGAACGCCGATGTCATCGGCCATCCCGGCGGTGAGGTGTTCAACCAGTTCGCGTCGTCGTCGGGCTATTTCTGCCAAGGCGCGGGCACGGCCTTCATGCCGTATCTACTCAGCACCCTGGACACGCTGGCCTGGCGCTACAACGTGCCCGAGATGGCCTACCCGGAGGCGCTGATCCCGGGCCGGCGCGAGGTCGGTGCGCGCACCACGATGAACCTCTGGGGCAATGTCTATCCGCGCGGCGGCTTCCTGCACCAGACCGACGACCACAAATCCGGGGCAGTGGTAGCCCAGCGCGCGGGCGATGTCGTCACGCGCCGCGGGCAGATCCACGTGTACCAGCCGCTGCTTGCCAACGCCCGCGACGGCTACTGGCCGGCCGGCGCGCTGATGGAGGGTGATGCCTCTACGGGCAAGTGGCAGGAGCTGACGCCGCGCCTGTCCAACACCTGCGTGGTGTTCCCGCACGGCGGCACGCTGACCCAGGCCCAGCAAGGCGACTACGCCTGGGCGCTGTGGCGTCCCTATGCGTGCTGCGAACGCCGCGGGCAGGTGTTCCTGGGCAGCGTCGATTTCCTCTGAGGTGCCACGATGAAGCGTCCTGAACCGATCAACCTTTCCGCCAAGGCGTGCCGCCTGCTGCGCCCGACGGCGCTGGCCGGCACGCTCGCTCTGGTCTGCGGCCTGGCGTGGGCGCAGGTCGGATACCAGAACAGCGGCCCCGTCCTCGGCGATGACGTCATGTACTCGATCGGTGGCGGCAGCGCGGTGTCCATGGGCCGCGCGGCCGGCATGCGCTCCATCGGGGTCGGCGTGGGGTGGAACAGCAACCTGATCTGCGGCGACATGAGCATCCAGACCACGCTGCGCAACCAGCTCAATGGGATCACGAATGGGTTCCAGCAGATCATGAGCAACGTGATCCAGAGCGCGACGAGCGCGGTGGCATCGCTGCCGGCGCTGATCATCCAGCGGGCCGATCCGGGCCTGTACAACCTGCTCACGAATGGCGTTCTGCAGGCGCGGCTGGATTTCGACCGCTCCAAGCTGACGTGCCGCGCGATGGCGGAGAAGATGGCCGAGACGGCGGGCGGACAGCTTGGCTGGAGCCAGATGGCCGAAGGCATGGCCCTGCGTGACGCGGTTGGCAGCAACGATGCCGTGTCGGCCGTCGAGCAGGCCGAGACGCGCCGCGGCAACGACGGCGTTCCCTGGGTGGGCGGCAGCAATGCCGGTGGCGCGGGCCAGTCCGCCATCCGGGTGGTCGGCGACGTCACCCGCGCGGGCTACAACCTGGTCAACGGTCGCGGCGTGACGGACACCTCCTCCATCGCGTCCACCAGTTGCGCGAGCCTGTCCTGCCAGACCTGGACGTCGCCGCAGCAGGCGACCGAATGGGCCACGCGGGTCCTCGGAGAGCAGGTGCAGCGCACGTGCGACTCCTGCACCAAGACCGAGACGGTGCCCGGCGTCGGGCTGACGCCGCTGATCCAGGAAGAGTACGAGGCGAAGCTGGAGGTTCTTCAGGAGCTGGTTTCCGGCACGCGCAATACCACCTTTGAGAACCTGCGCGAGGCTGGCAGCACGTCGCTGCCGATCACGCGCGGCGTGATCGAGGCGCTGCGCGACGAGCCGGATCAAGACCTTCTGGCGCGGCGCCTCGCGTCGGAGGTGGCGCTGTCGTCGGTGCTGGAAAAAGCGCTGCTGCTCCAGCGCACGCTGCTCACGGGCAAGAAGGAGCCCAACGTCGCAGCCAACGAACTCGCGGTCGAGGCCGTGAACCACGAGAGCGACACGCTCGACCGGGAGATCCGCAACCTCAAGACCGAACTTGAACTGCGGCGCGAGCTGGCGAATAACTCGCCGATGGCCATCATCCAGCGCCATGGCACGCGCGCGGCAGGCTCGCGCGGCATCTATGAGGGCGATCCGGTGCCCGACCGCCTCGACCAGTTGCAGAAGGGCAATCCGGGAGGCCGGCCATGAGCGCGGCACGTATGACCTGGCGCCCCTTGCGCTGGCTCTTCAGCCAGCGTGCGGCGAAAGCACTGCTGTGGGCGGTGGTGCTCGTCGCCGCTGCCGTGGGCGCCAACATCGTCGGCATCTACCTGGTCGGGAGCGTGGCCGGCTGGGAGCGGTGGCTCGCGGCCGCATCGGGCTACTTTTTCGTGTGGCGGTTGTGCCTGTACGGGGCGACGGCCTCTGGCTGGGTCTGGATGCGGCGCCGGTTGCTGGAGCGCGAGGACAGTAAGCTGGCCCGACGCCGGCTGATTCGCGCTGAGGTCGCCGGCATTGTTGCCATCGTGGCGCTGGAAGCCAGCCTGTTGATGCAGGCCGCTTGAGGGGATCGAGGCCATGACGCTTTTCACGACCGACTACCTGGAGTACTACCTCACCCTCGTGTCCTGGATCGTCAACAACGGCATCTGGGCTGTCCTCGTATCCAGCGGGGTATTCGCGCTGCCTTTCGTCGCCATCATCGTGCAGGAGTGGTTGAAGGCACGTGCGGAAGGCGCCGACGAGGGCAATAAAGGCGTGCTGAGCGCCGCTCGCATCGAGAGCCGGGTTTTCGTCGCCATCGTGGTGGTGATGTTCGCCGGCATTCCGTTCATCGACGTGGACCTGAACACCATCCAGTACGACAGCTCGCGCTCGGCCCAGTGCCAGGTCAGCGTGGCGCAGCCCGCGGATACCGGCTGGTCGCAGTCCTTCAGCACCATCAACAACCAGTCGGCGAAGGTGCCGGTGTGGTGGGCGTTCATGCACGCGCTCTCGCGCGCCGTCACGGGCGCTTCGGTAGCAGCGATCCCGTGCGGCACGGACCTGCGGCAAATGCGCATGGAGATCGACGCCACGCGCATTGATGACCCGGTGTTGGCTCAGGAAGTAGCGGATTTCTCGCGGGATTGCTATGGGCCTGCACGGGCCAAATTGTTCATGCAGCGTCCTCAGCTCGATGAGCAGCAGATGCACGACGTCACTTGGATCGGGTCGAGGTTTTTCACGGACACGGGTGGCTACTACGACACCTACCGCTCCAGCACGCCGCGCGACGATTGGCCCTACGACAGCACCCGCGACGCGGGGCTGGCACAAGTGTCGAGCGGCGGCGGCTATCCGACCTGCAGGCAATGGTGGGCCGATGGCAGCAATGGCCTGCGGGCGCGGCTGCTGGGCCAGGTGGACCCGAGCCTGCTGAATCGCCTGGCGGGCTGGGCTGGCTTCCTGAGCCGGGCCGAGGTGGACGACTCGGTGATCCGCACCATCGCGTCACCGCGGCAGCAGAAGTTGAACCAGGGCAGCGTCTATACGGACTACGGCGGCCAGATCGACAAGACCCTGCCGAACATCGTGACGCGGGCCACGGGCGACGTCGGGATGGCAGTCGGCGCAATTGCCGCGTTTCCCGCCATGGACGTCGTTCGACAGGCGCTGCCCATGGTGCTCGCCTTGCTCAAGATGGCCTTGGTCATCTGCATCCCGCTCGTGCTGGTCGTGGGCACCTATGATCTGAAGACGGTCGTTACCGTCAGCGTCGTGCAGTTCGCGCTGTTCTTCACGGACTTCTGGTTCCAGCTCGCACGCTGGATCGACAGCACCATTCTCGACGCGCTCTATGGGTGGGGCTTCGGCTGGAACCGGCCGCACACCAATTTCGACCCGCTGGTAGGGCTGAACAACGCTTTCGGCGACATGCTCCTGATGTTCGTCATGGGCACGATGTTCCTGGTCCTGCCGGGATTCTGGCTGGCGAGCCTTACCTGGGTTGGGATTCGTGCCGGGCACGTCATCCAGGGGCTGTCAGATGGCAGCAAGAGCGCCGGCCAGGCTGGCGGCAAGGGTGCCGGGGCGCTCACCGGGGGCAAGCTGAAGTAGTACGAGGCCGATCAGTCGTCGGTGTACAACTCGTGCGACGTGTCGTTGTAAAGATTGGGATCGTAGCCCGGCGTCTTGCGCAGCTCGGTGAGGTCAGTAAAAGGCCACTCTTCTTCATCCGAGGTATTGGCAGCAGCAGCCCATCCCGCCGCCGCCACGCCCAGCAACACAAGTGCGATCCAAAAAGCAACGTAGAGCAGCCCCCCCAGCACAGCCAGCTTGACCAACCACACGAGCGCGGTAGCACCCGCTCGCGGCACTCCCTTGGATACCAACCAGTTCGACGCCCGACGTTCGCCGCGCGCATAGGCACGCCATCCGCGGCCAAAGGCGCGGCCGAGGCGTTCTGCGGTACTGGTGCGGGTCGTAGTGTTCATGTTCGTCTCCTGCTGCTGAGGAATGCCTATTCCTGTTTGCTCCACTTCATTCCGTTTCGGGCTTCAATGTGTTTTCTTGCTGCTTCAGGACGCTTCGTCATCCGGTTCCACCGGGCCGGGGTCGGGCTCCACGCCGATGCGGTAGATGGCAACGAAACGCGGCCAGTCCACATGGTCCATCAGGTCGATGTCATCGACAACGCCAACCTTTGCTGCCGCACGCTCGAACAGGGCGATGCTCTTGGCGGGATAGTTGTTGCGCGACGGAAAAAGTACCCCGTCGAACAGCGGCTGGCCGTCATTGCCGAGCATCGCATGCACCTGGGCGGACACTTGCTGCGTGTGCGTGTAGTCGCGGCTGGCCAACTGTTCCAAGTTCAAGCCGAAGTAGCCCGCCATGACACCCTCGGCCGTGAGATCGGCCAAGCGCACGTCGTCCAGGACCCCTACGGCGCGCACGAGCCGGCTCTCGACTTCCTTCAGCGCAATCGAGCGCTTCTCGTCCGCCAGCCACTGGTGCTTGTGAAACACCGACTCCATCAGCGCCGTGGACAGGTCGCGGCCCAGGTAGAGCACGCCGTAGGTCCGCGCCGGGTCGTCGTAGCGATTGGTGCCGCTGCGGCCATAGTACAGCGGGCTGCCCCGATAGACGACGCGGCTCACATGCTGGAGCAGTTCACCCGCATCGATCAAGAACAAGGGCAGTTCGCGGCTCATGGCGGTCTTGCCTCAATGCACCTGGACGCCCAGCACGTTGAACACCGCTTCGGCCACGTCATCGATCGTGCCATGCGTCACCGCATCCACCGGCGAGCGTCCGCCCAAGCCTTCGAGCGGTTCGGATAGTGCGCGGTAGATCGTCCAGTGGTCGATGCCCTCGACCTCTTGAAGCACGGTTTGGGTCAACTGCTGCTTCACCGGGTCGAGCTGCCAGTCGGGCAGCTTCTGGCCGCGCGGCCCCACATTCAGCGCCAGCAGCCGGCGCGCGAGGATGTCCTTGTAGATCTGCTGGCGCGACTTGTCCGCGAGCTTGGCGTACTCGGGGATCGGCAGGTTGTGCGGCTGGTTGAAGGCTTCCAGCAACACGGCGCGGCCTCGCTGGACGTCGGTTTCAGTCGGTGCCCAGCGCGTGTCGGCACGCAGCGCGGCCGCCTTGCGCTCCAGGGCATGCTCCACCGTTTCGCCTGCGAGGTTAGCGGGCAGCTTCACCGCCTCCACACGCTCGTGGACGAACGCCTGCAGTTCGGCCGCGAAAGCCGTGGCATCCCGGATTTCGACGGTATCCGCGAAGCGGCGTACATCCTCCACCGTGACGCGCGGCAGCCGGTCGGCAATGAATTCGATGGCGGTGGGCATGGTCATCTCCCAGGTAGGTTTGAGACAGGATTCACTCTAGTCGCCTTTGTCGCGCTTGTCAACTTAGTCGCATGAGTGAGAGCCTACCTGCTGGGGTAGCGTCCCGGCAGCATAGGCCCAGGCCAACACCGGGTCTCCGCCTAATCCATTCCAGCGGGTTCCACATTGACGCTGGAGCCGCAACCCGGGCCGCGCTATACCGAAACGGTGAAAGGCCAAAGGGTTGAAACGGCAAGGGAATGGGCTGCAAGGGGAAAGGCTCTATCCCGAAAAGGCCAAAAGGCCTCCCGCCCCGCCCGCCATCAGGACACCGACATGCTCTCCCTGTTCCAGCGAAAACGGCCCCCGGCCGCCGCCGCGCCGTCGCCAGCACCCGCCACCGACCTCCCGAAAGGGTTGATGCGGCCGGAGTCGGCCGCATCACTGCTAGCGACGCCGCGACGGCAGAAGCTGCTGGAACACATCTGGCAACGTACATCGCTCTCACGCAAGCAGTTCGCCGCCTTGTACCGCGCGCCGCTGGAACGCTACGCCGAGCTGGTCCAGGCCTTCCCGGCTTCCGAGGCGCATCATCACGCTTATCCCGGCGGCATGCTGGACCACGGCTTGGAAATCGTCGCCTACAGCCTGAAGCTGCGGCAGTCCCATCTGCTGCCCATCGGCGCCAGTCCCGAGGACCAGGCGGCGCAGGCCGAGGCCTGGACCGCCGCCGTCGCCTATGCCGCGCTGCTCCATGACATCGGCAAGATCGCCGTCGATCTGCACGTCGAGCTGGCCGACGGCTCCGTGTGGCATCCGTGGCATGGCCCGCTGCTCCAGCCATACCGATTCCGCTACCGCGACGACCGCGAGTATCGGTTGCACAGTGCCGCGACGGGGTTGCTCTACCGTCAACTGCTCGATCGCCACATCCTGGACTGGCTCAGCGGCTATCCGTCCCTGTGGGCACCGCTGCTCCACGTCCTGGCCGGGCAATATGAGCACGCCGGGGTGCTGGGCGAACTGGTCGTGCAGGCCGACCGCGCTTCCGTGGCCCAGGAACTGGGCGGCGATCCGGCCCGCGCCATGGCTGTGCCGAAACACGCGCTGCAACGCAAGCTGCTTGATGGATTGCGCTACCTGCTCAAGGAAGAATTGAAGCTGAATCAGCCCGAGGCCTCCGATGGCTGGCTCACCGACGACGCGCTGTGGCTGGTGAGCAAGACGGTCTCCGACAAGCTGCGCGCCCACCTGTTGTCGCAGGGCATCGATGGCATTCCTGCGAACAACACCGCCGTCTTCAACGTGCTGCAGGACCACGGCATGTTGCAGCCCACACTGGACGGCAAGGCAGTCTGGCGCGCGACTGTGACCAGCGCCACCGGCTGGTCTCACTCCTTCACGCTGCTGCGCCTCGCTCCTGCGCTGATTTGGGAAACCGGCGAGCGGCCGGCGCCGTTCTCAGGCACAGTGGCGATCGACACGGCATCTGCCGATAAGGACGCCGATGCTTCGGCCTCCTCGCCGGCGAACATGGCGAGACCAACCGCGGAGGATCAGGAACCCGCGCCATGGGAGGGCCGCGTCACCACCGACGCGACTCCTTCGCCCGTGGGCCAGGCCATGCCCGATGTCATGGAGGATCTGCTGGCAATGGTGGGGATGGGCGATTCGCCCGGCCCCCAGCAAGATGCACAGGCCATCGCCGACGAAGCACCTGCCACGCGCTCTGAAGCAGCCATGCCATCAACGGCAGCAGCTTCACTTCCATCACCTGCACCCACGGCTGCACCATCGTCCTCGACGGCGCAGCCATCCGGCGAGCACTTCATAACATGGCTGCAGCAGGCCGTTGCCTCGCGCCGGCTCATCATCAACGACGCCAAAGCACTGGTGCATACCGTAGGCAACACGGCCTACTTGATCAGCCCCGGGCTGTTCCAGCGGTATGCCCAAGAACATCCGCAGATCGCTCGCCTAGCACGGCAGGAAAACATGGCGGACTGGCAATGGGTTCAGAGACAGTTCGAGAGATTGCGCTTGCATCGCAAGCAGAGTAACGGCCTCAACATTTGGACGTGTGATGTAAAGGGGCCGCGCAAGACCCGCCGAGTTCACGGCTACCTGCTGGATGAGCCGACTTCGATACTCGATCCGGTACCTGCTAATAACCCATATCTATCCCTTGTTATGCCAGCAATCCGACCCAGGAAATCTGACTAAAAAGGCAAACCTATCGTTTCAAAGCAGACTACCCGATCCCAGAGAGCATGGGTGGTGAAATCCGTCAGAAAGATATTGCATACCATCGTCTGTATGGCGCCTTGGCGCTGCTCGCTGTAGGCTGCTTGGCAAGAATTTCCATACAATCGAGCACTCCACGCCGTCGGAAAAATCGGCCTACGCCGATAGCTCTCTCACCAAGGTTGCGACGAGTTGCGACGCTGGCATTTCGCGTGCCAGCGGAGCTCCTTGACCGGCCCAATGGGCAGCGTAGTCGTGATTGCCTTGCTTTGCCGCAGCGCTCATTAATTGCTTGGCCGCGTCGTAAGCGACAGGGTACGTAGGAACTGCACCATCCGCGGATTCGCAATATGAAATAAGGCGATTCACGATGCCCCGGGCCGGGCGCCCGGACAAGACGTTGGTCAACCGGGTCATCGCCGCACGTTCACTTTTCAGGTTCCGGCGATAGCCCTCATTGGCAGTCGATTCGGGGCATAGGATGAAGGCTGTGCCGAGTTGCGCGGCTACGGCGCCAAGATCGAGGGCGGCCTTGATGCCTTGGCCGTCCATAATGCCGCCCGCCGCAATGACCGGTAGTTTGACGCGTTGCACTAGCAGACGAGTCAGAACCGAGGTCGGCAGGCGCTCGTCAATTGCATACTCCCCCGACTGAGACGTGATCACTTCTCGATCGAAATTTCCCCGGTGACCGCCTGCTTCAATTCCTTGAGCAATGATGGCATCCACTCCTGCCTCTTCTATCAGTTGCGCTTCTTGCAGGCTGGTGGCGGTCGCCAGCGTGTAGATCCCGGCTTTGCGCAACGCCCCGAGTTGCTCCCGGGTCGGCAGGCCAAAGTGGAAGCTGACGATAGTGGGCTTGAGATCAAGAAGAGTTTCGAACACATCTTCGCTGTGCAGAAAGGACGTATAGATCTCGTCAAGCTCCGTCGGCGGTGCAGCGTCCACCTCGGCAAAGAGAGGAGCCAGTCGCTCGATCCAGGCGGTTTCAAGCCCGTCATTACGCTGTGCGGGTAGATGACAAAAGACATTGACGTTGAACGGCTTGTCGGTAAGCGCCCGGGTCTCCTCGATAGCTTGCCGCGCCTGCGCCGCCGTGCTCGCACCAAGTCCCAACGAACCCAAGGCACCAGCGTTGGCTACAGCGGCAGCTAGCTGCGGTGAGGAAACCCCAGCCATCGGTGCCTGGATGATGGGGTAACGGATGCCCACGCGAGCCAAGAACTGTTCGGATGTGCTCATGATGCGACCTTCCTGTCGTTAGAAATCGTTAACGTGATAAATTCTCAATTTAGGAATATAATACATAAAACGATCTTTTATTGGGAACGATGTGGATCTGGAGTCTCTCAGGATTTTTCGCGCAGTTGCCAGCGAGCTGAGCATCACGCATGCGGCGGCGCGGCTCGGGCGCGTGCAGTCGAACGTAAGCACCCGCGTCCAGCAACTCGAAACCGAGCTGGGCGCGGACTTGTTCGTCCGCACCGGCAAACGCATGGCCTTGTCGGCTGCCGGGGAGCGCTTTCTCGACTACGCGCAGCGCATGCTCGCGCTGGAAGAGGAGGCCAGGCATGTCGTGACGGGCGGCCGCGACGGCGGCACGCTGCGCATCGGCAGCATGGAAAGCACCGCGGCCAGCCGCCTGGTCCCGCTGCTGTCCGCCTACCACGCAGGCCATCCGGAAACGCGGGTGGAAGTGAGCACGGGCCCGTCACGCCTGCTGCTCGAACAAGTGCGCACCGGCCGGCTTGACTGCGCATTCGCCGCGCTGCCGCCATCGTTCGGCGACAACGCCATACTCAAGGAACTGGGGCTGGCGGCGGTGCGCGTCTGGCGAGAGGACCTGCGGCTGCTGCTGCCGGCCACCGAATCAGGGACACGCCGCGCCGCCGACGTGCGCACACGCTCCCTGGCGGCGTTTCCGCAAGGTTGCGCCTACCGCAGCATCGCCGAGGATCTGCTGGGCGTTGCCGGTTCGCCCGAGTGGAAGGTGCAGGAAATGGCGTCCTACCACGCCATGATCGCCTGCGTTGCCGCAGGCGGCTGCGTCACCCTGCTGCCCGCGAGCGTGCTCGCGTTGGGAAATGTGCCCGCCGCCATGAAAGCGCTGCCCGCCGGCCGCGCCGACACGCTGCTGGTCTGGCGCGAAGACTACGACGTCCCTGCGTTCCGGCATCTGCGCGACGAGCTGAGCGAGGCTGGCAGATGACCGCCTTCATCCGGTCCCGGAACTTGCGCTCCGCTGTCGAAGCCGCACTGGTCCTGGCCGTCGGTATGGGCTTCGGCCGCTTCGCCTTCACCGCCATCTTGCCGCACATGGTGGAAGAAGGCGTGCTGAGCCTGGGTGAAGGCAGTCTCGCCGCCTCGGCCAACTACGCCGGCTACCTGCTTGGCGCGCTCCTGGCCGTCCGGGCTCGCGCCCACCATGCGCACTGCCTCTGTCTGTGGGCCGTCATCGGCACCGCCGCCTGCCTGGCCGCGCTGGCGTTGTCGGCCCCCGTCCCGGTGATCGTGATGCTACGTGGCCTCGCCGGTGCGTTCAGCGCGCTCTCGATGGTGGCAGCTTCGCTGTGGCTGCTGGAGCATCGGGGCCACTTCCGGGGTGCGCCGCTGCTCTACGCCGGCGTTGGCATCGGCATCGCCGTGTCCGCCGAGCTACTGGTGCTGGGGACGCATCTCGGCCTGCGCAGCCACGGCATGTGGCTGATGCTAGGCATCGTGGCCCTAGCCTTCGGCCTGGCATCGGCGCCTGGCCTGGTCGCCAGCGCCTCCCAGGCGCAGCACGCTGCTGCCATGCCCGCTTCCGCGACGCCGGTATCGCGACCAGCGGCCGCGTGGCCTCTGGTCACGATCTACGGGTTGGCCGGCCTGGGCTACATCGTGACCGCGACCTACCTGCCGCTGCTCGTCCACACCGTCCTGCCCGACTTGGACCCGGCCCACGTCTGGGCGGTGTTCGGGCTCTGCGCCGCGCCCTCTTGCCTGCTATGGCATCGCATCCATGAGCGATGGGGGACCCCCCGTGCCTTGCGGCTCAATCTCGCGCTTCAGGCCGTGGGGGTCGCACTGCCGGCATTCATCCCTTCGGCGGCCAGCTATCTTTTGAGCGCACTACTGGTCGGGGGGACTTTCATGGGCACCGCCACCATCGCCATGCCCGCGGCGCAGCGGGCTGCACGCAATATGAAGATGAACCTGCTCGCGACTATGACGCTCGCCTACGGCATCGGCCAGATCCTCGGCCCGGGGTTGGCCGAGACCTTGCGTGCGCTCAGCCACTCCTTCTCCAGCTCATTGGCCGCGGCAGCCGGCGCGCTGGTAGTGGCGGCGCTTACGACGGTTCTCCTCTAAGCGGGCCGCAGAATAGCGTTGAGCCTGCCGCAGGTCTTCGCAGCATCAATCCGCGGCGCTGGATTGGGAGCGCAGCCACGCAGCCCTCTGCTCCAACCGTTGCCGCCACTCTGGAGCGAGGCCGGGAAGCTAGGACGGGTCCAAGCCTGGATGCTCGGTCCTTGCCCGCTCGCCTATTTCCAGAAAGCGATCTCTGATCCAGATGCCGGCGGGATCGCTTTGTGCGCGTGGATGCCAGGCCATCGCCAAGCGAAACGACGGGATGCGAAATGGGAGGGGGATCAAATCGACAAACGCGGCATAGCGCTGGAGCAGCTTCCGCGGAAGACTGGCGACGCCGTCGGTCTGAGACAGAACCAGCGCCACCTGGTTGTAGCTGGGCACGGAAGCGACGACGTTCCTCTGCACGCCCAGCTTTGCGAGAACCGCGTCCACCGGCGTGGAGAAATCCGCGCGGGATGAAACAACGACATGGTGCAGGGCGCAGTACTCCGCCAGACTGGGCGCGCCGATCCCCCGGGGGTGGCCACGGCGCTGCGCCAGCACGAAATCATCGCTGAGCAGAAACCGGGCCTTCAGGGTCTCCGGCACCTTGTCGATATCCCCGAGAAACAAGTCGACCTCACGGCGCGCCATGCGCTCAACCAGCCCGGCGTCGTCGGCGGGCACAACGGACATCCGCAATTCGGGGTTGCCGTAACTCATCACCTCCGTCATCACATCCAGCGCCAGGATCGTGAACACGCTGTCGTTCGATGCGACGACAAAGGTCCTTGCCGAAGTCTGAGGATCGAATTCGTGCGGCTGCGCCACCGCCTCGCGCAGCCTCGCAAGCGCATCCGCCAGGCTTGAACGCAACGCCAGCGCGCGTTCGGTCGGCACCATGCCGCGGCCCGTTTCCGAGGGCACGAGCAGCGGGTCCTGGAACAACTCGCGCAGGCGAGACAGGTGGCCCGACAGGGTCGGCTGGCTGATGTGCAGGCGCTGTGCCGCGCGTGTCACGTTCAGTTCGTCCAGCAAGGTGTCCAACGAGATCAGGAGGTACAACTCCGATCTTTTCATATCGATCATTCCGATACCTCATATCGAATCTAACGACTAACAGCTCTGCGGATATCCCCCTTAAGCTTTCACCGTATTCCACGAAAGTGAGCAAGGACGATCCATGCAGCAGCCCGTCGGCTTCTACTACCATCCGACACCAAACCCTTCAAAAATCGCACTTTTCCTAGAAGAATCGGGGATTTCCTATCGACTGATTCCGGTGGACATCGCCAAGGGCGACCGGCATTCAGCCGAGTTCAGGACCCTCAACCCGAATGGCAAGGTGCCTGTGGCGGCGGAGAATGGTATCGCAATATTTGATGGCTCTGCCATCCTCTTACCCCTCCGCTCTTGCACCTTGCCAAGAAGGCCGGCGCCTCCTCGCCCCCACACGGTGATGGCCTTGCTTGACCTCGACGTCAAGGGCGAGGCTTTCTGATTCAACTTCAATATTTGACAGGTCCGTTGAATATGCGCCATACAAACAAGATCTACCGGATCGGTGACGTGACCGTCACGAAGATCGAAGAGATGCGGCTGAACGTCGCTCCACCTTCCTTTCTGTACCCGCAATGGGATGCCGAAGAACTGGAAAGAAACCTGCACTGGCTCACCCCCAGCAACATGGACGCAACCACGGGACACCTGATTCAAAGCATCCACACCTGGCTGGTACGGACCAGGCGCCACACGATCCTCATCGACACCGGCTCTGGCAACGACAAGGAGCGGCCGCTCAACACGATCTTCCATCGACTGCAGACCCCGTACCTGCAGCGTCTGGCCGCGGCAGGCGTGAAGCCGGAGGATGTGGACTACGTTCTGCATACGCATCTCCACGTCGACCATGTCGGCTGGAATACGAGACTCGTAGGCGGCCGCTGGGTCCCTACCTTCCCGAATGCCCGCCATGTGTTCGCCCGGGCCGAAGAGGACTACTACAGCAGTCCAGCGAGCCATAACGACGTCAACGTGCCCAGCCTGGGCGTCTTTGAGGACAGCGTTGCGCCCATCATCGCGTCTGGACAGGTCGAACGCATCGGCGATGCCGGTGGCGCGTTTCTCGATCACTTTGTCTTCCGTCCGTCGAAGGGACACAGCATCGGACACATGTCGATCGAGCTGCGCTCCGGGGACGAAGAGGCGCTGTTCAGTGGCGACGTCATGCACCACCCATTGCAAGTCGTTCGTCCAGACTGGAACTCCGTCTTCTGTGAATGGCAGGACGAGGCACGCGCATCGCGCCGGTGGGCACTCGAACATGCGGCCGAACGCCGGTTGCTCTTCTTCACCCCCCATTTCGCAGAGAGCTCTGCCGGCTACGTGACGCGCCACGGCGATCGCTTTGATTGGCGCTACGAGTAAATCCACTTTCAGGACACGCATCATGACCAGCAAATACGCATCCGGCGGCACAGAGCCCGTTTTCGAGCAATACCGCGTGCCGACCGGCGACACGGGCATCGAGATTCACGTGCGCAACAAGCGTCCCGCCTCGATGACGGACTTTCGCGCAGACCGCACCATCGTGATGATTCACGGTGCGACGTTCTCATCGGGCAGTCTTTACGATGTGCCGTTCAACGGCATGTCCTTCCTGGATTTCCTGGCGGCGGCGGGCTACGACGTCCACGCTATGGATGTCCGGGGCTACGGGCATTCGTCACGACCGCCGGAGATGGAGTCGCCCGCGGGCGATTCCGCTCCCATGGTCGGGACCGATACCGGCATCCACGACCTGGGCGTGGTGGTGGATCACGTCCGCTCGCTTCGTGGCCTGGCGCGCGTCTGCGTGTTCGGCATGTCCTGGGGCGGCACCGTGGCGGGCGCCTATACGAGCCGCAACGAGGACAAGGTCGAGAAGCTTTCGCTGCTCGCGCCTCAATGGCTGAGCGACAAGCCGATCCCGATCGATGCCGGCGGCCCGCTGAGCGCCTATCGCTTGGTGCCTGTACGGGAAGCCAAGGCGCGGTGGCTGAGCACCGCGCCCGAGCATGGGCGCGCCACCTTGGTACCGGATGGCTGGTTCGAGCAGTGGGCGGACTTCACCCTGGCCGAAGATCCGTGGAGCCAGGAACGCACACCCGATTTGATCCGTGCGAGCAACGGGCCGATCCAGGACATCCGCGACTATTGGCGCGCCGGCCGCCAGTATTACGACCCGTCGGACATCCGGGTTCCCGTGCTGCTGGTGCACGGCGAGTGGGATATCGACGTCCCCATCGACCTCGCCCAGGCCTTCTTTCTCGAACTGAGGAATGCGCCATACCGCAAATGGGTCGAGATTGGCGAAGCCACGCATCTCGTTCTGCTGGAGAAAAATCGGCTCCTCGCGTACCAAGCGATCCGTGATTTCTTCGATAAAGAATTCGTGCCCGAAGTCTCCCTTCAGAACCGCTAGACAACCCGAACGGATGAGCGGCCGGAGGCCGGAGTGACGGACGCCACGCGCTTCCAGTGATCGCCATTGTCGAACCCTTGTCAGCACTGTTTTCGGATCAACGATGAACGATGCCGGACCGACTTACTCGGCCTGCTATCTACCGATAGCCTGAAAGTAAGCACAAAACATATCGGCCATTGCATCGGCATAGGCCTTGATTTCCGCCTTGGTTCGGCGTGTTCGGGAGAAATCGTTCCCCACCGCACTGAGCGTCGTGAAGACAAGATCGCCAGCCAGCGCACGGACCGATGCCGATGCGTTCGGCAGTACTTCGGCGATGAAGACTTCGATCATCCGGTCGCCCTCGGCTTGGGCCTTTTTCGCCTCAGGGCTGTCCCGGTAGAGCGGCGCGGCGTCGTTGAGTGCGCCCCGAACCTCGGCCTCTTCGCATTCGGATTGCAGGAAGGCATGGACAAGCCTTCGCAATCGCTCAAAGTGCGAACGCTCCGCGTCCTCCAGAATCTCCCGCAGCATCCGGGTTGTCTGCATCCACTCATCAGTCTGTAAGCGGAACAGGATAGCCGCCTTGTTGGGGAAGTACTGGTAGACCGATCCCACGCTGACCCCCGCCTTCTCTGCCACCCGAGCCGTGGTGAAGCGGGTCGCGCCTTCCTGTGCCAAGACTTGGGTGGCTGCCTCAAGGATGGCAGCAACCAGTTCCGTGGAGCGTGCCTGTTGTGGCTGCTTGCGCGAAGCGATTTGGGGACGTCGGCGAGTGGTCATGGGGCATGGCAAGGCGTTATACAAAGAATCGAGCGATTCCATCGACACCTTAAATGCGATGAATCATTCACATACTAGCGCAACGTCAGCCTCTTGCTCAACCTGCGTCACCGATCTTTATGAGCACTCGCCCTGGACGCGAAAGAGTGCTGCAGTCGGCACAGCGGATGCCAACGGACATGGAACACCATAGCCGAGCGAGCCGGCCGGCTGCGTTGGCGATGTAGGGCTTTCCTGACGAAAAACCTGAGCATCTCAAACCCCACTAGACCTTGGGGGCATCCATTAGACCTGGAAACGCACCGTTTTCCGGGCACCAGGCATGCCACCTGGCGCAGAAGGGTGGCCCGGAAAACGCGAACTGGTATGCGAATTTTCAATGCGAATATTTCGTGATATTATGCCATCAATACGAATAAACGATCGCGTTTTAAGAGCACACGAAAGCACCTCCGTCCACAGAAGAAAGGCCCCCTCATGGCATCGACACTGACCAGCGCCCCACTGGCGCCCTTGCTGCACAGCCTGTTCGAACAGGCCGACCAAGCCACCAGCCCGGCCCTGGCGGCACTCTCCGGCGACGAACGCGCGCGGCTGATGGGCAGCAAAACCGAATACACCCGCTTCTACAGCCTGGCCAAGGACCTGTGGCTGCCCGTCTCGCGGGAAACCGGCGTGCTGCTGTACCAGTTGGCACGCAGCACCCACGCCCGCAACGTCGTCGAGTTCGGCACCTCGTTCGGCCTGTCGACGTTGCACCTGGCGGCGGCGCTGCGCGACAACGGCGGCGGTCGAGTGATCAGCAGCGAATTTGAACCCTCAAAGGTCGCCAAGGCCCGTCGGCATCTGGCCGAGGGCGGCGTGGACGACCTGGTCGAAATCCGCGAGGGCGACGCCTTGAAGACGCTGGCGACCGACCTTCCCGAAACCGTCGACCTGCTGCTGCTCGACGGTGCCAAGTCGATCTACTGCGAAGTCCTCGACCTGGTCGAACCCCACCTGCGTCCCGGCGCACTGGTCGTGGCCGACAACGCCGACTTCAGCCCTGAGTATCTGGCGCGCGTGCGCTCCCCGGACGACGGCTACCTGTCCATCCCGTTCGGCGAAGACGTGGAACTGTCGATCCGCCTGGGCTGAAGCAAGCCCGTCATTTCCTTCCCAACATCCCAATAGGAGTTCTTGCAATGCACGTATTTGTCACAGGCGCCACCGGCTGGGTCGGCTCGGCCGTGGTCGAAGACCTCCTCGCTGCCGGTCATCAGGTCACCGGCTTGGCCCGCTCCGCCGACAAGGCCGCTTCCCTCGTTGCGGCGGGTGCGAACGTCGTCCAAGGCTCGCTGGACGATCTGGAAACGCTGCGTTCGGCCGCATCGACGGCCGATGCGGTGATCCATACTGCGTTCAACCATGATTTCTCCAAGTTCCTCGAAAATGCCGAACAGGATCGGCGTGCGATCGAGGCGCTGGGCAGCGCGCTGCAAGGATCGGACCGGCCGCTGCTCGTCACCTCGGGGCTGTCCGGGTTGCCGCGCGGGGCCACCGAAGCCGACCTGCCCAACCCCGCCTCGCCCCGCAAGTCGGAAGAAGCCGCCCGGGCGGCGGCGGCGCGTGGTGTCCACGCCGCCACGGTACGCCTGGCGCCGTCGGTGCACGGACTGGGCGATCACGGCTTCGTGCCGATCCTCATCCGCACGGCCCGCCAGAAAGGTGTGTCCGCCTACGTGGAGGATGGCGCCAACTGCTGGGCCGGCGTGTACCGCCGCGATGCCGCGCGTGTCTATCGCCTGGCCCTGGAGCAAGGCGTGACCGAGTCGGTCTATCACGCCGTCGCCGATGAAGCCGTTCCCTTCAAGGCGATCGCCGAGGCGATCGGCAGCCGTCTGGACCTTCCGGTGGAATCGCGTGGCCGCGACCACTTCGGCTGGTTCGCCAGCATGGCCGGAGCCGACATGGCCGTGTCCAGCGCCCGCACGCGCGAGCGGCTCGGCTGGAAGCCCGAAGGCCCGAACCTCCTCGTCGACCTGGACCAGCCCGGCTATTACGCCGGCTGATCCGCAGCACTTCATTTCCGAGCTTCCCATGCCTCGACAACCATCCTCCGCGCCGGGTCCGGCAATGGCGTCTCCTCCCGGTGGCCACGTCTTCCTGGCAATGCTGCCCATCACCCTGGCGGTATTCATCGGCTTTCTGACCATCGGGATGCAGATGCCCGTGCTGCCGCTGCATCTACACGACACCCTTGGCATGGGCACGTTGGTCATCGGCCTGGTCATCGGCTTGCAGTTCGCCGTGGCATTGCTGTCCCGCCCCTGGGCCGGCAACCTCGCCGACCTGCGGGGCGCAAAGCGTGCGGTGATCACCGGAACCCTGTTCGCCGCCAGTTCCGGCCTGGCCTATCTGGCCTCACTGGCCTTCGTCGCGACGCCGGCCACGTCTGTATGGATCGTGGTACTGGGCCGCATCCTGCTGGCGCTCGGCGAAAGCCTGATCGCCACGGGAGCGCTGGGTTGGGCCCTCGGGCTGGTCGGGCCGCAGAACGCCGGCAAGGTGATGGTCTGGGTCGGCATCGCCATCTACGGTGCCTATGCGCTGGGGGCCCCCTTGGGTGTCGCGGTGAATGCACAGTGGGGATTCGCCGGCGTTGCCGGCGCTGTGGGGGTCATTCCGTTGCTGGCCCTGGCCGTGGTCGCGCGGGTGCGGGCCATCGCCCCTTCGGCAAGCCGTCGAACGCCGTTCTACAAGGTCTTGGGCGCGGTGCTATGGCCCGGCATGGGCCTGGCGCTGTCGAGCGTGGGTTTTGGCCTGATCACCGCGTTCATCGCGCTGCTCTTTGCCGCGAGACAGTGGGGCAATGCCTCGCTGGCGTTCACCGCGTTCGGGTTGGCATTCATCGGCGCACGCATTTTCTTCGGGCATCTGCCGGACAAGCTGGGAGGCGCCAAGGTGGCGCTCGTGAGCGTGGCCGTCGAGGTGGTCGGGCAGTTGTTCATCTGGCGAGCCCAGACGCCATCGTTCGCCTACGTGGGCGCGGCGCTGACCGGCCTGGGCTATTCACTGGCCTACCCCGGCTTCGGCGTGGAAGCCGTGCGCCGCGCCCCGCCACAGACCCGCAGCCTGGCGATGGGCGCCTACGTGGCCTTCATGGACATCGCGCTGGGCCTGACCAGCCCGCTGGCCGGGGCGCTGGCCGGTGTACAGGGCATCGGTTCGGTCTACCTGGCCGGGGCCATCACCGTCGCGTTGGCGCTGATCATCGCCTTGCGGTTGGCCTTCGGAACACCAGCAACGACTACGCATGCCAGCCTTGGGAGAACACCGTGAAACTGTTGTCCTTCTTCGACAAACAGCCGTCCGGACCACGCACCGAGCGCATCCGTCATGAATCCAAAGTCCGTACCGTGCAGGTCAACGCCGTCGAACGGCTGACACCGGGCATGCTGCGGATCACCTTCGCTGGTGATGATCTTTCGGATTCGTGAGCCTGTCGCCGGACGATCACCTCAAGCTGTTCGTGCCGTCGGCGCCGGGAGATACCGTTCATCGCGACTACACGCCCCGCAGGTACCATCAACAAGCAAGAACGCTTGTCATCGACTTTGCAGTCCACGACGCTGGGCCCGCTATCCGGTCCTGGCTCATTGAGGAACGTCGCCATCCGAAGTCCTGCCTCAAGGCGGGAGGCTACTGGATCGCCGGCAAGGCCGATGCGCATGATCGGCTCGACTACTGAGTATGCGTGCCGAATACCACATGATCACGGCAAGGTTAGGACTTCATCGCCAGTGCGCCGAGCAGGATAACCAGCACGGCGCATAGGATATCCCGGCTCTTTTTCAAGCCACGGTGCTCTGTCTGCCGTACAGCTCCGTCACCATGGCGAAATAGTGCTCGAAGGGCGGCGTGGGCGCACCCGGAACTTTGGCGAGGTCATCCCATCGGCGTAGCCGCAGCGCATCGGCGGCGAAGGGCTTTTGCTGGAATTCTGCCGCCTGCTCCGGCGTGTGGATGCCGCCTTGTTGTTCGAGGGAGCGTACCGATTGCGGACTTAAGCCCGCATGATACGCAGGGTCGATGGCACACAGGCAACGCTTGGCCTCGACGTGCATCCCGATGGGCTCAACAACGGCACTGGGAAAAACCGGCCGCAGGAACGGGAGCGCCACGAACTGGTGGAGATCGTCGTTTTTCCGCGTGGTCTCTGTATCCCCGCGCCTGTTGCTCCCCAACATGTGCCCGAGGTCATGCAGGAATGCCGCGACCACCAGTTCCTTGGATGCGCCTTCCTGCTCGCCCAAGTAGGCGGACTGCAGCGCATGCTCCATCTGGGTGACGGCTTCGCTTCCGTACGAGCGCGGCCCATAAATCTCGAACAGCGAGTGGATGTCGTTCAGCTCAATAGCCATGTTTCGTGACTCCTTGGTCAATTGAAAAAATCAGGGGCGCTCGCCAATGGCGAGGCGGCGGTCGATCTCGGCCAGTACGCCCGGAAGGTCGGCCACCGTGTCGATGACGAAATGCGCACCGGCGCCGTAGAGGCGCTTTTCCGCCGCTGCCCGAAGCCCGGTTTGGCGAGAGGCATCCAACGCTTGCCAAGCCGACGCGCTCAAGCCGACCTCATTGCCCGAGACGCTCAGGCCCACGGACCACATGCCGGCATTGCGCCCTTCCTCGATGCCGGGCACCGTGTCATCCACCTTGATGCACGCCGAGACGCGGCCAATGCGCAGGGCCAGGACGTTGGCGAGGGCCATCCAGGGGCCTGGCCGGCCTCCCGCGGCCAGTTCGTCGCCCGCCACGACGTGATCGGCCTCCAAGCCCTGGGCGGCGGCCAGGGGCAGCAGT
The DNA here is from genome assembly GCF_001598055.1 of Cupriavidus nantongensis. Classification (NCBI taxonomy): domain Bacteria; kingdom Pseudomonadati; phylum Pseudomonadota; class Betaproteobacteria; order Burkholderiales; family Burkholderiaceae; genus Cupriavidus; species Cupriavidus nantongensis. The sequence goes on from NZ_CP014844.1 coordinate 2,943,484, forward strand.
ACGTCGAGCACCTCGCGCGGATAGCCGGTGCAGCCTCCCACCTTCACCCCTGCGCCGTGCAGCAGCGCCAGCACATCGGCGGCGCCTTCGATCGGTGCGCAGTAGTCGCCAACCTTCTCGATCTGCATCGGCATGAAACGCTCGTAGAGCGCCGACACGTCTGCCTCTTCCCAGGCACGGCCGAAGCGGATCTGCCATTGCGCGCCGATCTCCGGCTGGGCCAGCAACTGGCGGATATGCGCCTTCTTGGACAGGCCCATGGGGCCTCGCGCCTGCTCCAGGCTGAGAGGGATGTCGAAGCTGGCGAACGCATCCACGAAAATCTGAGTGGGCGCGAGGGAGCCGAAGTCCACCAGCGTGCCGGACCAGTCGAAGATGACGGCTTGCAGTTGTTTGAAGCGGGATTCGTTGGGTTGCATGGGTTTTCTTTCCAGGTAAGTGAAGGGAACCGGTCTATGGCGTTGCGATGAAGTTCTGCCCACGGGGACCAGCAAGCGCCGTTTGCACGCGCTGCTGCCATTCGGACGCGGCGATGCCGTAGTCGGCGGGATCGGTGCTCACGCCCAAGGAGTGCAGAAAGTCCTCTAGCACTGATATCGCCTGCTGCGCATCGCTTGCGCCGAACACGGCCAACATTTGCGAATCCACGGCCGCGTCATGTCCAAAGGCCAATGCCATCACCTTCGGAAGACAGAAGGAGCAGGCGATACCGTGTGCGGTGCCGGTAGCCAGCGTGACGTCGTAGGAGAGCGAATGGGCCAGCGCCGTCTTGGTATTGGAGAACGCCATTCCAGCCTGGAGCGCCGCTGTCGCCATGGCTTCGCGCAAATCAATGCGGGCCGGCTCCCGCATCAGCGCTGGGAGTGTCTGGACAATGGCACGTGCCGCATTCATGGCCAGCGCCGCCGAGACGGGGTTTCGGTGCTTGTTCCAGATGGATTCCAGCGCATGGGACAGCGCATCCAGCCCACTGGCGAGCGTCGTCGCGGCGGGCAGGCTGCACATGAGCGCGGCATCCACGATGGCCGCTTGCGGCCAGGTACAAGGCAGATGCAACGACAGCTTGCGTGCCCCGGCTTGGTCCCACAGCGTGGCCCACGGCGTGACCTCGCTGCCGGTGCCTGCCGTGGTTGGAACGGCAATGAGGGCACGATGGCCGGCCTCAGGAGGGACGGGGGCGCGACCTTCCAGAATGTCCATCAACTCATCGAAGCGCCCATTTGCCGTGCGCACGAGCATGATCTTGGCGCAGTCGATGGCACTGCCGCCGCCCAACGCCACGATGCACTCGGCGTCGGCGTGTTCGCGCCACAGGCGCTCGTACATGGGCGCGATCCAGCTCACATCCGGGTTGGGCCGGATATCGGATTCCACGGCGACGAGACGGTCGCCCAGCAGTGGCTCGATCCGGGACAGCAGCCCCAGGGGGCCCGCCTCGGGAAAAGTCACGAGAAGGGTGCGGCGATCCCCCACCCGTTCCGAAAGTTGGGCAAGCGATCCCGCGCCGGCGTGGACAGCCACGGGATTTCGGTAGTTCCAGAGCGTGGATGACATAAGGAGTACGAAGAATCGACGCGCAGGGCCAAGCCGGCGCGACCCTGAGGCACGCCGGTATGGCAAGGTGGATGAAGGAAGCGGTGGCTAGTGCCGGCCGCTGTTCTGGATGCGGTGGCGCAACTGGCTGGAGATCATGTCGGCCACGATCACCATGCCCATGATCACCAGGATGCAGGTCGCGGTTTCCTGGTAGCGGAAGAGCTTGAGGCTACCCACCAGCTCGAAGCCCAGCCCGCCAGCACCGACCATGCCCAGCACGGTCGCCGAACGCAGGTTGACCTCGAAGCGGTAGAGCAGCACGGCAATCCAGGCCGTCAGTACCTGTGGCAGCACGCCGTATAGACGATCACCTGCAACGGGCGCGCCCCCGTGGCGCGCAGTGCCTCCAGCGGTCCCTGGTCGATCTCCTCGATGGCTTCGGCGAAGAACTTGCCCAGCATGCCCGCGCCATGCACGGCCAGCGCCAGTACACCGGGGAACGGCCCCAGCCCAACGGCCGAGACAAAGACCAACGCCAGAATCAGTTCGTTGATGCTGCGGACCCCGTTGAGCAGCTGCCGTGTGCTCTGATAAAGCCAACGCCTGGATTGCAGATTGCGCGCGGCCAGGAACGACAGCACCACGGCGGGCGGCACGGCCAGAAGCGTGCCCCACACGGCGATCTGCACCGTCTCCAGGGCCGGCGCCATGAGGCGCCCCAGCACCCCCGTGTCCGGCGGGAGGGCGCGGCTGGCAAAGTCAGCGATCTGCGGCAGGCCCGCGGCCAGTTCACCCCAGCTCAACTGTGCGCCCAGCGCGCTCCAGTGGAGTACATATGCGAGTGCCAGCGCACTCATCGTCAGCGTCACCCAGCCACGCGTGCCGCGGGGGGAATAGCCGGTCCAGCGATATCGGCTGTCTGCATCGGTCATTGCCATGTTCCTTTCCTCAACGGGCCGCGGGTTTGGCCGCGATCACAGCCGAAGTCACGATCGACATGGTGGCTTCGGTAGCACTGTTTGTTTCCGCTTTTGCCGGAGCCTGTGCCGGCTGCTCGTAGATGCGGTCGATATCGGCATCGGTGAGCGCCTGGGCGTCGTCGTCGAAGACCACGCGGCCACGCGCCAAGCCCACGATGCGATCACCGAACTCACGGGCATAGTCCACCTGGTGCAGGTTGCACACCACCGTGATGCCCAATTCGCGCGAGGCATCTCGCAAATACTGAAGCACCGTGCGCGCAGTACGTGGATCGAGACTCGCCACGGGTTCGTCGGCCAATATCACGCGCGGCTGCTGCGCCAGCGCACGCGCAATGCCCACGCGCTGCATCTGCCCCCCGGATAAGGCATCCGTGCGCTCATGCGCTTTATGCGCCAGGCCCACACGGGCAAGGCACTCGTGCGCCAGCGCGATATCGTGCCGCCGGTACAGATGCAGACAGGAGCCCAGCACGGAGGTCGATCCAAGCCGGCCGGTCAGCACATTCTTGAGCGCCGTCAGGCGCGGCACCACATGGTGGTGCTGGAAGATCATCGCCACCTTGCGCCGCAGCAGCCGAGGGTCCCGACAACGCATGGCGTCGATGCCGTCTATGTGAAGTTCTCCGCCGTCAGCCACCAGTAGCCGGTTCATGCACCGCAAAAGCGTGGACTTGCCAGCCCCGGACTGCCCCAGAATGACAACGAACTCCCCCGCTGCGGCTTCGAAGTCGATGCCCTGCAAGACGGTATTGCTGCCGTAACGCTTGGCCAGTTGCCGGGCACTGATCATTTCATGCTCCGCAAGTCGATATCGAGTGTCTTGGCCGTATCGCGGATGACGTCGTAGGCGGCATCGTTGGTCGGCTGGAAGCCGTCGAGCACACCTTGGTCGCCCCAAGGCAGATCCTTGACATTGGCAAACGCCCTGGCGACCTTTTCCTTCAGCGCCGGATCGAGATCCTTGCGCCAGGCCATGGGAGATTCAGGAATGGGTGCGGAAGACCAGACGATGCGCAACTCATCCGGCTTGACCTGTCCCTTGGCGATGGCCGACTGCAGAATGCGGTCAGCCACGGCGGCGGCATCCACCTTTTTGTTTGCGACCGCGAGGATGCTTGCATCGTGCGAGCCGGAGAAGATCACCCGACCGAAGTAGCGGTCAGGGTCGACGCCCGCCTTGAGAAGGCCGGCCTTGGGGAACATATGGCCCGAGGTCGAAACCGGATCGACGAAGGCGAAACTCTTTCCCTTGAGCGCGTCGAGGCTGGTCGCACCGCTGTCGCTGCGCGTGATGATGACGCTCTTGTACGCGCTCTGCCCGGTTTTCTTGGGTACGCCCACCGCGAAAGCCTCCGCTCCCGCCACCTGGTGGGCCAAGACATAGGAAAACGGCCCCAGGTAGCCGACATCCAGCTTCTTGGAGCGCATGGCCTCGATCACGCCACTGAAGTCCGTTGCGACGAAGGCCTTGACCGGTATCCCCAACTGCTTTTGGAGGCTGTCGATGACCAAGCGACTGTTTTCCATCATGGCCTGGGAGTCTTCATTGGGGACTAGGCCGATGGTGAGCGTCCTAGGCGTTTCCGCCAGCGCAGGCAGGGTGATCAGCGGAAGCAGCAGCCCGAAAAGGGCGCGGCGCATGGGGGCGAAGGTGCGTGAACGCATGAAGAATCTCTCTTGAGTCATGAAGATGTAGCCATGCTATGGACGACGTGTTACACCTTCATATAAATTTCTAGAAATTTTCGCCAATTAACTATATATAAAATCTATAGATGTCCACGACCAAGATCCGCGCCTTCCTTGCCGTCGCGCAGTGCGGCAGCTTCAGTGCAGCAGCGCGTCTGCTGGGAGTCAGCCAACCCACCTTAACGACGCAGGTTCAAGGGCTGGAGAAGCAGCACGGCGTCCAACTGTTCATCCGCAGGGGCCACCGCATCGAATTGACCGATGTAGGTCTACGGCTGCTGCCAATCGCACGAAAATTGAGTGCCTTGGAAGTCGAGGCTGCCAGCATGCTGCATGACAGCGGTCAGTTGAATGCAGGTCACCTCAAGCTGGGCGCTGTGAGTCCTTTCCACGCCATCGAGATGGTGGATACCTACCTGAAGCGCTATCCGCTGATCAAGATTTCCATCAAGGTCGGCAACTCCGGCAGCGTTTTCAAGGATCTGGAGGAGTACGCGGTCGACCTCGCTGTATTGGCCCGTTTCCATGAAGCGGAAGGCTATGAGGTCATCCCCTACGCGCGCGATGCGGTCGCGCTGTGCGTGAATGCCAAGCATCCGTTCGCCTCGCGTGACAAGATTGATATCCGTGAGCTCGAAGGCGAACGACTGCTGCAACGGGAAAGCGGCTCTGTCACCCGACGCGCTTTGGAGCAGGCAGCGCAAAACGCTGGGGTGCGACTTGCCTTCACGATGGAGATCGGTAGCCGCGAAGCACTGCGAGAAGCCGTCATCCGCGGCATCGGGATCGGAGCTGTCTCAGAAGGCGAGTACAGCCCCGATCCACAGTTGCGCCTTGTGCATTTCTCCGGCGAGCCGGTCTGGATCGAGACCTGTCTCTACTGCCTGAAGGAGCGGCGCTCAAGCCTGCTGCTGAACTCGTTCATCGAAGTCGTCCAGGAGTTGCGAGGAAAACCAGTACGAGAGCGTGGCGGACCTCCTCCGAGGCAATGACTGCTGCGTGCCCCCGGGTCTCATTAGATCGACGTCGTCAGCCATTGCGGCGCCACGCTGCAGCGAACAGCCCATCATTACGCTACTTGAAGTAGCGTAAATGGTTTAATATCTCCACGAGAAGACTCGTCATAGGAGATTGCGGTGGTTACAGCGACGAAAATGGGCGATGGGCTTGTGCTCAGTTCCATGGGCTTGGGCTGCATGGGCATGAGCGGAACCTATGGGACCGCAAGTTGGGAGCGGTCGATAGCAACGATCCACCGCGCGATAGACTTAGGCGTCACGCTGCTTGATACGGCTGACGTCTATGGCTTGGGGCACAACGAAGTTCTCGTAGGGCGTGCAGTGCATGACCGTAGAGAGCGCGTCACGATCGCCACAAAGTTCGGCATCGATAGGCGCCTCGGCCACGACAACCAGGTTATCCGGGGCGATGCGGCGTATGTCAAAGCATGTTGCGAGGCGTCGCTGCTACGCCTCGGCATCGACGAGATCGACATCTACTACATCCATCGCCCACCGGAAAACGTGCCGATTGAAGAGACCATCGGCGCCATGTCCGAGCTGGTGGCGGCTGGCAAAGTTCGCCATCTTGGTGTTTCCGAATTCAGCAGCGAGCAGTTGCGACGTGCGTGCGCGGTACACCCGATCGCTGTGATGGAGAGCGAGTATTCCCTGTGGACCCGTGATCCCGAAGCAATTGCACCGGTCATGGCAGAGCTTGGAGTGGGACTGGTTGCCTTCGCACCTCTGGGTCGCGGCTTCTTGACCGGTACCGTAGATCGCTCAGCACTAAAACCGGGCGATTTCCGCTTCCGCAATGCGCGCTTTGCGGGCACTGCGGGAGATGCCAACGAGGCCATCGTCCGCGCTATCCAACTGGTAGCAGGTGAACTGGAACTTAGCCCGGCCATCATTGCCTTGGCATGGGTGTACGAGCAGAGTGAACGGCTGGGCATCCCGATCGTCGTCATCCCAGGGACCACCCGTCCTGAACGTGTAGTAGAGAACGAGGCTGCCACCCACGTGAAATTGCCGCCGGAGGCCTTGGCGGCGCTGAACCCGCTCGCAGGCCTCGTGCAGGGCGAACGCTACGGAACTCGATGAGCGATAGCCGTTTCCCAATGACTTCTAACCGCTCCACGGGCCGTCCTCGTGACGAGACGCTCGATACGGCCATCATGCGCGCGGCGATCGATCTCGTTGACGAACGGGGCTACGCGGCCGTGACGATCGACGCGATCGCCGAACGCGCCAAAACGAGCAAGACCGCGATCTACCGACGATGGCCCAAGAAGGCCGCCATCGTCATGGAGGCCTTTCTTGTTGCCGCCGAACCGCTCATCACGCCTCCTGACAACCTTCCGTTTCGCGACACCGTTATCGCTCAGATGACGGCTCTCGCGAAATTCTTCCAGACCACACCCGGCGGCAGGACGATCACCGACCTTATCGCCGTAGCGAAAACTGATGCAGCGCTTGCCGACGCCATCCGTGAGAATTGGCTCATTCCTCGGCGGACGGTGGCCTGCGCATACTTTCAGGCCGCACAGAAAGCAGGAGAGCTTCGCGATGGTATCGACACCAGTGCCTTGATCGACGCACTCTACGGCCCGCTCTACTTCCGGCTCCTGCTTGGACACGATGCCATCGACAGGTCGTTCATCGAACACATCGTCGATATGGCCATGATGGGCATCGCACCAAACCAAGAAAAATCGTCCTAGCCGGGGCTTCTTGCCGTCGTAATGGACGTTGGCAACTCAGATTCGCATTCCGCCGGAAACCTCGATCCTCTGTGCGTTCACCCAGCGATGATCCTCCGACAGCAGCGAGGCAATCATCGGCCCGATGTCGTCGGGCTGGCCTGGTCGGCCAAGAGCGGTCATTCCGGCAATAGCCTTGGCGACATCAGGATTATCGCGCACGACACCGCCGCTGAAATCGGTTGCAATAGCCCCGGGCGCAACGCAGTTCACGGCGATGCGTCGCTCGCCCAGCTCGAACGCCATATATCTGGTCATCGTTTCGACAGCAGCCTTCATCGTGGCGTAGGCGGCGCGGTTCGCCATGATGATCCGCGTCAGGCCCGATGAGACATTCACGATGCGACCTCCATCCTTGATCAGGGGCGCAAGCTTTTGAGTGAGGAAAAACACACCCTTCACATGGATTCTGTAGAGAGCATCGAACTCATCCTCCTGCGCATTCAGGAAGCTCATGCCACTCGAATTTCCGGCATTGTTGACGAGTGCATCGATGCCTTCGGCGCCTAGTTTGGCCAACGCCGATTGAAGTGTTTTGATGAAGCTGTCGAACGACGCGCTGTTGCCTGTATCGAGTTGCAGGGCAATGGCGCGACGACCTGCCGCTTCGATGAGCGAGACGACGCGTTCGGCCTCGTCCTTGTTGCTCCGATAAGTGAGGATAACGTCGAACCCACGCTTGGCTAGGTTTTCGGCGGTATTGCGGCCAAGGCCACGGCTGCCGCCCGTGACGAGGGCGATTTTGATTAGGTCGGTCATGTTGGGCTCCTTATGCTCGATTTCGTAGTATTTGCACTATGCTGCCTACATGAAGAATATTGAAGGCATAAAAATGCCAAATTCATGCCTATTCCTGCCTCCTGCCCTGAAGCAAAGGATATGAACTTGAGCGGAAAGATGCGCGATCTAGCCCGGGCCATCGCGGCCTACACCGAAGCTCATCCCGGTAGCCCTTTCTGGGAAACGGCAATAGATGGGCTGTTGCTCTTGCGCTCGGATCACGAGAAGCCGCCGAACCCCATCATTTCTCGGCCAGCGCTCTGCGTCGTCGCGCAAGGCGCGAAATGGACCAGCTTTGGCGACGAGCGCCATACCTACCACGCTGGGGAAGCGCTCGTGGTCACCATCGAGATGCCTTCGGTGGGGCGAGTTTTCGACGCCAGCCCGAATGCCCCGTTTCTTGCCGCGGTCGTCGAGTTTTCTCCTGTGGTGCTCCGTGACGTGCTGAAACAATTGACGTTGCCACCAGCGACAGAGAATGAGCCCGGTCGTGGAGGCGCGGCCGTCATCAAGATGGATCCGCCAATAACGGATTGCGTGTTGCGCATGGTGCAGTTGCTCGATCGGCCCGAAGCCATTCCGATTCTCGCCCCACTGCTGATTCGGGAACTGAGCTATTGGCTGCTTGTCGGCCCTATGGGAGGCCGGATTGTCGGTATGGCCCTGGGGCACGATCGCTGGGATCAGATCACACGCACGATAGGCCGGCTGCGCGAGCGATTCACCGAGCCTCTTCGCATCGCCGATCTCGCTGCCGAGGCCGGCCTCAGCCCGTCGGCCTTCCATCGCCAGTTCAAGGCGGTCACATCAATGACCCCCATCCAATATCAGAAGCAACTTCGCTTGCTGGAAGCGCGGCGCATGATCCTGACGCAGCGAACCAAGGTCGAATCTGCCGCGTATGCAACGGGCTACGAGAGCCCTTCGCAGTTCAGCCGGGAGTACGCGCGCATGTTTGGACGGTCGCCGAAGCAGGATGCGAATACTGGGGCTGTGGAGTTGGCGTAATGGTGTGGCAAAAGCACGAAGCCAAATAGCTTTCCTACACGTCCGTGGAGAACGAGATTTGCCGCCCTCCTGGGTCGCGAGCGGAAGCGGACTGGCAGCCCCGGCGTGCCATGTCATTTTAGGGAGAGGATCATTCCTGCCGCCCCGGCGACGAGAACCACATCAATGAGAAGCTCGAACGTGTGCATCTGGAGCCGCTGGACGAGACGTTTCGCAATCATCGAACCGGCAAGCAATGCGATGCCGATGGCAAGTCCACGTGCGATGACCGACGGTACAAGTACGCCCGACACTCCGAACGTACCCAGCTTGCCTGCGTAGAGCAGGATAGCGCTTGCCGCCTCCGATCCGAGAAATGCACCACCACTCATTCCGTACCCGGTGAATACCGGCACGCTGAGCGGCCCGGTGGACAGCACGAATCCTGTCAGGAAGCCGACAATCGCGCCGGCAAGACTCATGTGCCAGAGGTTCAGATGGAGGTTCGATCGCCTGATGAGGCGGCGCAGCGGGATCATCGCAAGGAAGAAAGCTGCCAGGAACACGTCCACAGTGGCAGGAGAGATCGTCAGCAGCGTGTGCGCCCCGAGCACAGCCGCAGGAACTCCCGCCAACGAATAGGCAAACACCGGCCGCCAACGGATCTCGTGCCACCAGGCAATCACCCGCCCGATGTTGCCGAACAAGGACGCAATCGCCATAACAGGTACAGCGATCCGCGGCCCGTACAGCGTGACGAGGACGGGCAGCATGATGAGCGACGAGCCGGTGCCGACGACGCCGCTGAGCACGCCGGCACCGAGGGCGAGAAAGAAGAGAAATAACAGCGCGATCATCGGCTCTAGGGTCAACCGGGACCATCGCTCGCAGCCGCAAGAAGCGGCACCAGGATGTCGCTGATCGGGGTCGGAATGCCGTGAAGCTGGCCGCGACGCGCAATGACGCCGTTGCGGATATCCCATTCGAGCGGTCGGCCAGCTTCTCGATCCGTGAGGATGGAGGTGCTCATGTCTGTTGGCGACGCCCGGAACTTGTCGAGGATCTCTTGCGGCACTTCGTCGCCGAGTTCAGCGCCCTCGGCACGTGCCACGGCCAGGCATTCCTGCAGATAAGCCAGCGCAAGTCTGGCGATATCGGCGCGACCGAACATGCCTGAGCGGCGGTGCGTGAGTGCCATGAGGCCAGCCACCGCGTTCTGCATCAGCTTGCGCCAAGCCAGCGAGCTGAAGTTCGCGGCCAAATCTACGGCGCACCGTGTGCCTTGCAGCGCTGCGGCCACTACGCGGGAAGCTGACGTGTCCGGCAGACTGAGGCGCGCTTCGCCACGCAAGCGTACCGAGCCGTCGGATTGCGCCTGCGCAGGGAACCACACGACGGCAGGAACGATTTGCCCATGTGGCGAGTACGGGCGAACCCCGTCCAACTGTTCGATTCCGTTCTGCAAAACGCACACCACTGTTTGCGGCCCGGCCAACACCGCGAGCCATTCTGCTGCCGCCTCGATTTGTGTTGCCTTGACTGCCAAAAAGACAAGATCAGCCGTGCGAGCGATTTGTGTCGGATTCGTCCGAACCGGACCCGGTACGGTGATAACGCGGTCGCCATCTTGCAGGGTCAGGTGATCGCGGGGGCGACGTCCACACAGCAACGGCGTGCGGCCGACCTCGTGTAGCGCCGCCGCGATCGTGGTGCCAATGGCACCGGGACCGACGACAGCGACGCCAGTGTTGATTTCAGGATTCATGAAAGCGGCCTCCTTTAGCGGCATCTGTCCGCGTGATGGTTGTGCCCTTCACGCGGTGCAGGTAATATATTACACATGAAAAAAGAAATTGGTAATAGCATTTCAGAGGGCGAGCAACGGTTGCAGCAATGGATCGGCAGCATTCAAGCCCGAAGCGGCGACCTCGCCGCAAGCGAGGCCAAAGTTGTCGATCTCCTGCTCACCGACCCTTTGTTTGTCGGAGCAAGCACGACCGCCCAGGTTGCCGCCCGTGCCGGCGTTTCTCCGCCGACGGTGGTCCGCGCCGCGCGTGCGCTCGGGTTCACCGGATTCACCGAACTCAAGATCGAGATTGCGCGTGCTCGCGGCACAGCCCGGTTCTTCGCGCCTCCTGAAGCACTCGCCGCGGATGCGACGTCAGCCTCAGTGCTCGAAACATCCATTCGTGCGGGTACCGATGCACTGACCGCGCTCGGTGGGGCTATCAAACTCTCTGCGCTGGATAAGGCCGTCGGCTTGATCCAGCGCGCGCGCCAAGTGTTTGCGTTCGGTGCTGGACCTTCCTCGACGGTTGCCGCCGATGCAGTCTTCCGTCTGCGTACGATCGGCGTGATGACCGTGGGCATCACGGATCATTTGTCGGCCATGATCGCGGCACGGCTCCTGGGCGCAGAAGACGTCGTCATCGCGGTCAGCTCGACCGGCCGCACGTCTTCAACGCTAGCCGTCGCGGATGCGGCCTCCTCGGCTGGCGCCTCGCTGATCGCAGTCACCAATCAGTACGACACACCCCTGGCGACCCTCGCCGACGTCGCGCTTGTTGTCGGCGGCGCACCGCTACCGGCACAGATGGCCGCTGCGGGAAGTCGATTGGCTCAGCTTGTCGTTATCGATGCGTTGGTCGCATCCCTGGCGCTGCGCGATCAAGAGCGGACCCGCTTGGCGGAGCGGGCGGGCATCGATCTGCCCGACATTTCCTGATGCAGCCCGGCACCATCGCAATGGTTCTCGCCGCAGCGGTAGCCCATGCGGTGTGGAACCTGGCCTCGAAGTACAAGCGGGGAGACACTTTACTGTTCGTCTGGGCTTATAGCTGTGCTTCGACACTGCTGTGGGTCCCGATCGGCCTCGTTCTTATGGTTCAGGATCAAGGGGCGATCGATTGGCGGCTCGGGGCGGGAGTGGCCGTTTCGGCGGCATTGCACATTGCCTATTCCCTGACCTTGCAGGCTGGCTACGATCGTGCCGAACTCGGGGTGGTTTACCCGGTCGCCCGCGGCACAGGGCCGGTGCTGACGATGCTGTTTGCGATTTTTCTTCTGGGGGAGCGGCTCTCCGTCGTCGCGCTTTTCGGCGCGCTCCTCGTCGTCTCAGGCATCCTCGTCGTTACCGGCAACCCGTTTGGAAGCGGAAGCCGCCGCCCGCTCCAGGGGATGTTTTGGGGAGGTGCTACGGGGGCCACCATCGCAAGCTATACCGTCTGGGACAGCTACGCGGTCACGTCGCTGCATTTGGCGCCTGTGAGCTACTACGCTGGCACACTGTTTCTGCAAACCCTGATCCTGACTCCAAGCGCACTGCGACGATGGCATCACATTCACGCCGTTATCCGTGCGGATGCGATGCCAATACTCATCGTGGCTGTATTCTCTCCACTGGCCTACATCCTTGTGCTCACCGCCATGCTGACGGCACCGCTCGCGCTCGTCGCCCCTCTGCGTGAGTCGTCCATCATCATCGGCTCTCTTTTCGCGTACAGGCTCTTCCGTGAGGGTCATCTCGCGCGCCGCATAGTTGGAGCGGTGATCGTATTAACAGGGATCGCGGCGATTAGTTCTTGATTTTATCGACAGACCCCATTTTGTTCTCTGGATTAGTTCACTGATGGGTCGACAAAGTCCTACGGACAACTACATTGTCCTCTGCGGAAAGCCGGATATTCCCTCAAGAAATAAGCGTTACTGTTCCTCGGCTACCGCCGTCACAGCGTCAAGAGGAACGAGCACCCAAGGCAGCAATGCTTGCGTGAGTGGGCCGATACATAGAGCGAACAGAACGGTACCGACACCGAAAAGTCCAAATCCGCCTAGCGTGAGGCCGATGGTCAGCACCGCGATTTCCAAGCCAGTGCGCACCAATCTCAGCGATAGGCCAGTCACCCGCTGAAGGCCCGTCATCAAGCCATCGCGAGGACCTCGCCCCAACTGCGCACCGATATAGAGTGCGGAACCTAGGCCGCACAAGAGGACTCCGCCCACAGTGAGTGCAGCACGCCCCCAGAGTAGTTCGGGCGTTTTCAGCACCTGCAATGCAAGGCCCGCGACCACACCGATGGTGATGGCATTGGCGAGGGTGCCAAGCCCCGGCATTTCGCGCAAAGGGACCCACAGCAACAGCACGACGAAGGAAAGGCCGACGACAACCCAGCCGAAGCTCACAGGGAGATGCGCCGTTATTCCAAGATGGAGCGCGTCCCACGGCGCTTGTCCAAGATTGCCCCGTACCATCATTGCCATCGAAATGCCGTAAAAGGTCAGCCCGAGCATCAGTTGCGCCAGCCGTCGAATTAGCTTGCCGGCGCGTAATTGTTCAATAGGCCCGAGTTGGACGAGATGGACTGTTTTTTTCATGTAGCCATATTGCCGAAAATTGGCATTGTGAAAAATAGCCAATCATGGAAAAGTGGACACCATGAAAGAGACCATATCAGCGCGCCGTGTTCGAGAACTCATGGGCGACCTTGCTCCAGGCCCAGCTTGGGCCAATCTGGCCGATGCGCTTACGCTGCTCATTGGGGACGGCCGCATTCCTCTTGGCGTTCGCCTGCCCAGCGAGCGTGAGCTAACAGCGGCTATCGGCCTGTCGCGCACCACCGTGTCGCGTGCATATGCCGCGCTGCGAGACAGCGGCTACGCTCACGCGACACAAGGTGCAGGAACCTTCACCGCCGTCCCCGGCGGGCGCGAACGAGCCCATGACCGTGTGCTTGCTCCGAAAGGTGTCGGCGAGGACTGGATCGACCTGAACTGCACTGCGGACTCGGCGCCCGCCGACGTAATGAGCGCCTACACAGCCGCGCTTTCGCAACTCCCCGCCTACTTGGGCGGTCACGGATATTTTCCGGGAGGCTTGCCGGTGTTGCAGGAAGCCGTTGCTGCGGCCTACGCGATGCGCGGACTGCCAACCACTCCTGACCAGATCGTGGTCACACCGGGTTCGCTGGCTGCCGCCAGCGTCGTGGCCCGCGCACTTGCTTCGCGTCGCACGCGCGCACTGGTCGAGTCCCCCACGTACCCCAATGCGGCCGAAGCACTGAGGGCATCCGGCGCGCGATTGCACGAAGCGCCATTGGATGCCCACGGATGGGACATCGCCGGCATCATGGAAACCGTGAAGCAAGTGAAGCCGGACTTCGTGTATCTCGTTCCCGATTTTCAGAACCCCACGGGTGCCGTCATGACCGCAGACCACCGCAAGCGATTGGGGAAGCATCTTCTTGCACACGCCGCGCTGCCCATCGTGGACGAAACGAACTACGCGCTGGCGTTGGATGGTCAGCAGATGCCGCCTCCGTTTGCGGCCTTCCATCCTGATGCGATCACGCTCGGCAGCATGAGCAAGGCGTTCTGGGGAGGATTGCGCGTGGGCTGGATTCGAGCCCCTCGTCACCTCGTCGAGCGCCTGACCAGGGCACGCCTATCTCTCGATCTTGGCGTGCCCGTTCTGGAGCAACTCGCGGCGACGCACCTGCTGCGAAGTGGACCGGCCGCTACCGGACATCTTCATCGTTTGCGACTACAGCGTGATGCACTGATCCACGCAGTAGAATCACATTTACCGGGCTGGCGCTTCGTCCCACCTGCTGGCGGGATGGCGCTGTGGTGCGAGCTTCCACGCCGAGGCGCAACCGCATTGGCCTCCATGGTGGCCGCCAACAATGTCATCATTTCGCCCGGCCCGGTGTTTTCCCTGGGGGGCGGGCTGGATAAATTCGTTCGCCTGCCTTGGACTCGGCCGGCAAACGAGTTGCAGGATGCCGTCGAGCGTATCGCCATCGCATGGCATCGCATTGAGCAACATGGCCACCACGGACATCCAACCCCCACACACGGGCGGTTCATCGTCGTCTAAGCGATGACCTCGGCTGATTCAGGCCTCGAATCCCAACGCCGTGAACGCATGCCGCGTGATCGCCTCCAGTGTGCGCCGGCTGGGCCGGGTCTTGGCCAGGACATTGAGTCCTTGCGTCGTGCATACGAGAAATACGGCCGCTTCGGCCGCATCGACGTCCCGCGATAGTTCTCCCGCTTGCTTTGCCCGCTCGATCGCGCCAGATAGGGCCGTTTCCAGCCTGGCCAGGTGGAGTTGGAAGGCTTCGCTGATCTGCGGATCATTCATGGCGAACTCAACGATCGAGTTCGTCACAAGGCATCCCCAGCGCCGTTTGCCGTCCAGCATCGCTTCGATGAGCGCCGCGTAGTAGTCGGCAATCCCGGCCCGACCGGACGGATTGCTGTTCAGGCGCGCGATCGTCTCTCGCGACATGGACGCCATGTAGCTCTTCAAAGCCTCGATGAAGAGGCCGTGCTTGTCACCGAAGGCGGCGTAGACGCTGCCCGGGTTGAGCCCGGTGACCCGGCAGATCTCCTGCATGCCAGCCCCGTCATAGCCCCGCTCCCAGAAGACGTCCACCGCGCTTTCAAGCACCGCATCGCGGTCAAAGTTTCGTACTCGGCCCATGGCTTTTGATGATTAATCAATCAAGAATTTTCACATGACTCAAGCATACATTGCCATGAAGACTTGTTGAAGCTAGAATTTTCTTGAATTCTTATTCAAGAATGGAGCCGTGGATGAAGATCGCGATCATGGGCACCGGAGGCGTAGGTGGTTATTTCGGAGCCAAACTGGCCCTCGGAGGCAACGACGTCAGCTTCATTGCCAGAGGGGCGCACCTGGCTGCCATCCAGTCCCAAGGCCTCACTGTGCGCAGTCCGCTAGGGGACATGCATGTCCCCACGCCCAGAGCAACCGACACGCCGTCGGACGTCGGGCCAGTCGATGTCGTTCTGTTCGGTGTCAAGCTTTGGGATACCGAGACGGCCGCCAACGCGATCAAGCCGCTGATCGGACCCGAAACGATGGTGATCTCCTTCCAGAACGGGGTGATCAAGGACGAATTGCTGAGAGCCACGCTCGGAGAAAAGCCGGTAGCAGGTGGCGTTTGCTACATCGCGGCCACCATCGAGGCCCCGGGCGTCATCGGTCATGCCAACAACCTGCAGAAGCTGGTCTTTGGCGAGTACGGCGGCCATCGCAGCGCGCGTATCGAGCGCTTCCATCGAGCCTGGATCCAGTCGGGGATCGACGCCGAGATCAGCGACGACATTGCCAGAGTGATCTGGGAGAAGTTCGTCTTCCTGGTTGGCCTGTCGGCGACCACCGCGTCCACACGGCGCCCGATAGGCGTGGTGCGCGGCAACCCGGCCTCCCGCAAGTTGCTCGAAGGCGTCATGCAGGAGGTGGTCGACGTCGGACGTGCTGAAGGCGTCAACCTCGCCACTGACTTTGCCCTGGACCGGCTTCGCTTCTGCGACCAACTGCCCGCCGACATGACTGCTTCCATGTTGCGCGACCTGGAACGCGGAAACCGGCTGGAGGTGCAGTGGCTCAGCGGCGACGTCAGCAGCAGAGGCCGACGGCTCGGCGTGCCCACGCCGCGAAATTCAGTGGTCTGCGAAATCCTTGCGGTTCATGCGGACGGAGCGCAGTGAGTCATCAGTGATTGTTTCTGCCCTTTCAACATGAGGAAGTGCCATGAAAAACGAAATTCTTGAAAATGGCTTTCTTGACGTGGCCGGTCACCGCATCGCCTACACACGCCAGGGCCACGGGAGTGCCATCGCCCTTGTTCACGGCATTCCCACGAGCCGCCATCTTTGGCGCAACGTCATGCCGCTTCTCGCCGCATCAGGCCATGAAGTGCTTGCGATCGACCTTCTCGGTTATGGTGATTCCGACAAGCCTTCGGACGCGGACCTCGGAATCCAGGCGCAATCCGAAATCATCTTTCAGGCACTTTCGGCCCTGGGGTGGAAGCGCGCAACCATGGTGGGCCACGACATCGGAGGTGGGATTGCCCAGCTCGTGGCTATCAACCATTCCGAAATCCTTGATCGCCTCGTTTTGATTGACTCCATCCTCTATGACTCGTTTCCAGAGCCAGGAATTGCCCGCTTGAAGGAGCCGGCGTGGGACGAAATTCTTGGTGCACCGGACTTCGATCTGAGAAAGGGTCTGGCGAAAGGCTTTTCACGAGGCATGTTCCATACCGATCGGGTGACCGCTGAACTGGTCGAGGCCTATGAGCGTCCGTTCCGTGACGTCGAAGGGCGGCGTGCATACCTACGTGCGGCCCGGGCATTGAGGTCAGAGGAGCTTTCTTCGCGCATGGAAGACGTCGAGAAGCTGGCCCTGCCCACGCTCATCATCTGGGGGCTGCACGACACATTCCAGCCATTGCGCTTCGCAGAGCGTTTGGCAGGGAAGATGTCCAACGCCCAACTCCAGGTTTTTGATGACGCTGGGCATTTCCTGCCAGAGGATGTACCGGAAGCGCTGGCTTCCCGTGTCGCTGAATTTACAAGTACCCAGGAAGGAGCACGCTGATGGCGCGAAATGCCCACGCTCCTGCATCCAGTCAGGCTGGCTTCCTTGTCACGCTTTTCGCATCGACCTTCTTGATGGGGTCCAGCTTCGTCGCAGGAAAAATCCTGCTACAGCAGGGCTTCACGCCGATGATCTTGGTCGGGTGGCGCTTCTTTGTCGCGGCCTTGGCGACCTTGCCGCTGGTGCTGGCCGGCGAGCGAAATATTGTGGCCGCGCTCCTGCCAGCCAAAGCAGGGCTGCGTGATGTTGCGCTGGTGATCCTGATTGGCTTGCTTCAGACAGCCGCCGTCATGGGGCTGCTGTTCTGGGCCATGCAGTTCATCTCCGCATCGACGGCCGCCATCCTGCTTTTCACCAATCCGATCTGGGTTGCTGTTCTGGGTCGCATCTTCCTTGGCGAAAGCCTGCACAGAGCGAGGCTCCTTGGGTTGCTTCTTGGCGTTGTCGGTGTTGCGCTTGCCATTGGTATCAGCCCATCCATGTTTTCTGGCGGGATGACCTTGGCTGGCGAAATCATCGGCATCGTCTCTGCGCTTTGCTGGGCAAGCGCGACGCTCATCAATAAACGGGCGGCATTGCCGTTCGCGCCTTGGGCCTTGAGTTTCTGGCAAATGCTGGTGGGTGCGATCGCCATTCTAGTCATCGCCTACATCAATGGTGAGCAATGGCCCGATAACGTAACGCGGGAGCAATGGGGATGGTTTCTCTGGCTTTCCATCCCTGCATCAACGGGCTCATTTGGCCTCTGGTTCGTGGCGCTTAAAAGAGGTGGTGCAACAAGAACGAGCGGATTTCTGTTCTTGGCTCCGCTGTTCACGGTCATCCTTGCTTATTTCATCTTGGACACGGAAATTTCCTGGATGCAGGCTGCTGGCGGAATATTGATAGGCCTTGCTTTATGGCTCGTCAATCGAGAACTGCCGGCAAGAAGTCGGCGCGAGAGGGCTGACGAGGTAATCGCTGAGGGCGAGCCGTGATGAAGATACGTTATTTCTGTTAGTCATCGGGTCACCGCAGCAGGCCAACATGGAAATTCGGCATTTGCGTTGCTTCGTAGTATTGGCGGAAGAGTTGCATTTCACCCGTGCTGCGGAGCGCTTGCATATTGAACAACCCCCTCTTTCGCGGGCCATCAAGGAGCTTGAGGACGAGCTGGGGGTCGTACTTTTCAATCGAAACCGCCGGGGGACGTTACTGACTGCAGCGGGTGCAGCCTTCCTGCAAGATGTCCGTCGGTTGTTCACCGTTCTGGATCAGGCGCGAGAGAACGCAAAGGCCGTTGCGGCAGGCTTGCGAGGTAGTCTGCGCATCGCGATATCCGACGGGGCCATCGACCCCCGACTGTCGGCGTTTCTTGCCCGTTGTCGTGCAGAAGAGCCGGAGGTCGAGATACGTCTATCAGAAGTGCCTTTGGCCGAGCAGTTGCGCGGCCTGCGCTCGGGCGATTTCATGATCGGGTTCGCACATACGGCCGACGTCGGCGACGGCGTTGTTGCCGAACCAATCTGGCAAGACCCGCTGGTGATCGCGGTGCCAGCCCGGCACGCATTGCTCGTCCACAAGGAGGTTCCACTCCACGAACTGGGAGGGCATCCGCTTGTCTTGTGCGACCCGCACGCATGCGAGGGCTATTGCCGCGAGCTGGGACGCCTCCTGCAAGCGGTGGAGCACAAGCTGAACGTCGTGGAGGAAGTGTCCTCGCTGGACATGATGCTTACCTTAGTCGGCGCAGGCTATGGCGTCGGCTTCATGACGGCGACCAAGATTCCGGTCTCCCAACGGCCGGATGTGGTGATCCGTCCGCTGGCGATGGATTCCGCCGTGATCACGACCTACCTGCTTCGGTCCGACAACAGCAATTTGTCGGCTTCGCTGGAGCGGTTTATCGACCGCCTGCGCGACTCTTCGGTCGGCTGACGAAGCCCCGCCGGCGGACATCCTCAAGTATCGGTTTCGGCACCCAGATTGCGTTCGGTTGCGGCCATCAGTTCAGCCGCGCTTAACCTGAGCGCCGTAGAAATTTTCAGTATGAGCGGAAGCGTGGGCACATGCTCACCGCGCTCGATCTTGCCCATGTGCGAGCGAGAAACGCCTGCCCGAGATGCGAACACGTCTTGCGCGACCCCTTGGGCGACGCGAGCAGCGCGCACGGCCTGTCCGAAGGCTGACGCCGCCTCGGATTCATATGTCGGTGTGCCAGAAGGACGGCCTGGCTTAATTGTCGATTTCTGCATCAGCAGAAGCGTCGAACAATCCACCAAAATTAACCACGTTATAGTTCGCGACGTTAAACTTCGCTCTTCACGGTGTTGTTTGCCGTTCGGACCAGATCCCTTACCGGGGGCCTTCATGACTGATGCCGCCAGCCAGTCTTCCCACTTCAGGCTTGCTATAGCACCTGGGGTGACATCGCCATGCCTCTCGACGCTTCTTGCCCTGCAGCGCGCGGAAGAGCCGGACACCGCCATCGCGTTCTTTGAGACCTCGGGCGATGAACTGATGACAGGCCTTCATGAAGGCCGCTACGACGCAGGCATTTCGCTTCGGAACGTGAGTGCTCCAACCTTGAAGAGTCAACCTCTGTGGAGCGAGAGCATGGCCATTGCCATGCCAATGCGGTGCCCCTTGCTGGACCGGGCGAAGCTCACGGTCGCCGAACTACTGGCCTATCCCATTTTTCGCTGGCAGGCGGAGACCTGCCCTCTGCTGGATCAGCGGCTGTCCTTCCTCATGTCGGCGAGCAAACCGGACATCGTTGAGTACGTGACTTCCTTCGAGATGATGGCGCTATGGGTCGCTGCTGGCTACGGCGTCGGGGTATCTGCGCAATCGCGCATTGAGGACGCACATGGATGGGGGATCGGCATGCGGCCGCTCCGCGACGGCCCCTATGAAATCGTGACGTATCTGCAACGGCCTCACGGGCAGACCAACTCCGTTTCCGAGCGGTTCGTGCGTAGAGCACTGCAAGTTGCCAGGGCAGGTGCGGCGTAGCGGACGCTACCTATGGCCGGGGCATCTCACCCCGGCCAGGGGTTGAAGCGTAAGGGTTAGGCCCCCTCAAACACCACTGCGCTGTCCACCAGCCGACGGACACTCTGCCGCACATCTTCGGGGATGGGCTGCGGGGCAATCGCCACGGCCACATTCGTGTGCTGCTGATAGTCGCCCATGATGACCCGGATGATCGCGGGCACGTTGGTCGGCGTGACCGCATCGATGGCGGCGCGATCGCCCAGGTCCGGGTGCGGCTGGGTCAGCATGCGGTACAGCTCCCAAGAATCCGCGTGCGGGCACTGGTTCATGAGCACCTGGGCCAGCCTGTGCTTGAGCGGCACCAGTTGCCAGTCGGGAACGCGCTGGCCCCGATTGCCCAGGCTGATGGACAGCAGCTTGCCCGCCTTCAACTCGCGGTTGATCTGGTCCTTGGACTTCCCGGCCAGCTTGCCAAACAGCGGCACCGGCAGATTGTTCGGCGACTCGTAGATGGCCAGCATTTCCTCGCGCTCGCGCTGAATTGCGGAGACTTCCGGCTCCGGGGCGTGCGTCGGGGGCGGCGGCACCTGCGACAACCGCTGGAACGTGATCCCGCCGCTGTTCGGGGTCACGACCATGGGCGTGGCCACGACTGGCGGGACTCCGGGGGGAGTGGGCTCGTCCACCGTGGGGACAGCATCCACCGCTTCCTCCACTTCTGCCATCACCGGCACCCCGTCGATACGGATGGTCAGGTGCGCGCTGGCGGCTTCCACTTCGCCCTGTTCGAGCAAGTCGAGGCGATCAGCCCAGTCCTGCATCATCCGGCGGCGCGGTTCCACGTACTTGGCGTGGTTGTAGGCCGAACTCACCTTGTTGGGATCGGAGTGCGAAAGCTGCGCGTCCACCCAAATCTTCGGATAGCCGATCTCGTTGAGCGCCGTCGAGATGGTGCCGCGGATGCCGTGGCCGGTCAGGCGTCCCTCATAGCCCATGAGCTGCACGGCCTTGTTGAGGGTGTTCTCGCTGATGCGCTTCTTGAGTTCGCTACGGTGCGACAGCAGGTACTTCTGCGCCGGCCGCATCACGCCCAGGAGGTAGCGCACGATCTCGATGGCCTGCAGGGACAGGGGCACGATGTAGGGCGGCACGTCCTGCGGTCGCTTGCCGGCCTTGCGCATCTCGTCCTGAAGCTGCTTGACAACCTGCGGCGGGATGATCCACAAGCCACGGTCAAGGTCGAACTGTTCAGGTTCGGCCAACCGCAGCTCGCCCGTGCGCACGCCGGTCAGGAACAGCAGCCGGACGCCAAGCTGGGTCTGCCAGCCGCGGGGGTTGTAGAGCCGGAGCTTCTGAAGGAACTCGGGCAGCTCGGGCAGGTGCAGGTAGGGGTTGTGGGCCACGGGGGGCTTGGGCTCGGCCACCACGTCCAGGTCGGCGGCCGGGTTGACCTCCAGCCCCTCGGCGACGACCAGGGCATAGCGGAACAACTGGTTGAACCAGGTGCGGACCTTCTCGGCGGTGGTGAACGCCTTGCGTTTCTCGATCGCTGCCAGGACGCCCAGGAGCTGGGGCCGGCGAATGTCGTAGATGGACATCTTCCCCAGGGTGGGCAGCACGTCCTTGTTGAAGATGCGCAGGATCTGCGAGATCGTGCTCTGCCGGCCTTCCTTGAGTTCCTTGCGGCGATGCTCGACCCAGGCATCGAAGACGTTCTTGAAGGTGTATTCGCCCGCCAGCCTGGCCGCGTGTCGGCGCTGGTCGCGTTCGATCTGGGGATCGATCCCCCTGGCGAGCATGGCTTGGGCCTTGTCCCGCTCGGCGCGGGCCTCGCGCAGGCTGAGGGCGGGATAGGCGCCCAGGGACATGCGCTTTTGCTTGCCCAGCCAGTAGTAGCGGAATATCCATGACTTGCCGCCTGCGGCAGAGACCATCAGGCCCAGGCAGTCGTTGTCGGAGATGGTGTAGCGCTTGCCGGTGGTCCTTGCCTGCCGGACAGTCAGATCAGAGAGTGCCATTTCGAGGCTCCTAAGTAATGACTTAGGCCCTATGCTCGTCATGGTTCCCGCTCAGCCCCAGCAACTATCCGGTAGCCGACCCACCCGTATTCTTGTGCCTTATTTGGTCACTCAAAAACGGTAGCTGCGGGTGGATCTCCGTGGCACTCGCTGGAATGAAAAAAGGAGCCGAAGCTCCTTTTTTCAATGACCTATAGACCCCAGTAGAAGTCTGTGGATCAAAATTTGGAGCGGGAAACGAGTCTCGAACTCGCGACCTCAACCTTGGCAAGGTTGCGCTCTACCAACTGAGCTACTCCCGCATGCTGGCTCCCCGACCTGGGCTCGAACCAGGGACCTGCGGATTAACAGTCCGTCGCTCTACCGACTGAGCTATCAGGGAACATATCGCCGTTCAGCGAAGCGCGAATTCTACAACATCATTGCGCCGAATTGAAAGCCCCGTTTTGAAAGCTTCTGCAGCGTTGCGTCCGGGGCCTGCGCCGGCGCTCACGCAGCGCCGCGCCCCGGCGCATGGCGGTCGACGTCGATCACGGCCTGCGCAAACGCGGTGGGCGCCTCCTGCGGCGGATTGTGGCCCACCCCGCCGCTCAGCGTCCGGTGCTGGTACCAGCCGGTGAACTTGCTGGCATAGGCACTGGGCTTGGGATGCGGCGCGCCGTTGGCATCGCCCTCGATGGTGATGGTCGGCACGCCGATGGTGGGCGCCGTGGCCAGCCGCTGCTCGATCGCGTCGAACCGGGCCTCGCCGGCGGCGAGGCCCTGGCGCCAGCGGTAGTTGTGAATGGTGATGGCGACGTGGTCGGGATTGTCGAGCGCGGCGGCGCTGCGCGCGAAGGTGGCGTCGTCGAAGTTCCATTGCGGCGAGGCCAGCTTCCAGATCAGCCTGGCGAACTGGTGCGTGTATTGCTGATAGCCAGCCTGGCCGCGGTCGGTGGCGAAATAGAACTGGTACCACCACTGCAGCTCGGCCTCCGGCGCCAGCGGCTGCCGGCCGGCGGCCTGGCTGCCGATCAGGTAGCCGCTGACCGACACCAGCGCGCGCACGCGCTCGGGCCACAGCGCCGCCATGATGTCGGCGGTACGCGCGCCCCAGTCGAAGCCCGCGACCACGGCGTTCTGAATCTTGAGCGCATCCATCAGCGCAATCATGTCGGCGGCGATCGCCGAAGGCTGGCCGTTGCGCAGCGTGTCGGCCGACAGGAAGGTGGTCGAGCCATAGCCACGCAGATAAGGCACGATCACGCGATAGCCGCGCGCCGCCAGCAGCGGCGCGACGTCGGCAAAGCTGTGGATGTCGTAGGGCCAGCCGTGCAGCAGCAAGGCCACCGGCCCGTCGGCCCGGCCCGCCTCGGCGTAGCCGACGTTGAGCACGCCGGCATCGACCTGACGAATCGAGGCAAAGCCGGTATGCGTGCCCGGCGCGATGGTCGGCAGCGCGTCCGCCCGCGACACCCCGGCCTGTGCGTGCGCGGCGCGCGCCAGCCCCAGCGAACCGGCCGCCAGCGTCACCGCGGCGGCACCGAGAAAGCCCCGACGGGGCAGATTGATGGCGTTCGACATGTTGTTCTCCTGTATGCGTGGTGTGAATCCGAACGCAAGTCTAGGAGGCCGTTGCAAGCGGCATGTGTCTGAAACCGGGCCTTGTGTATCGCCGTGTATCTGGCCGGCACGGTCCCATACGGCGATACAAAATTGGCGCGCCGGCTGTTGGGTCAGAGGATGGAGCGGAAGGTACCACCCTCCGTTCCGGCTACAGGCAACCCAGTCCGGCCAGCGTCGCTTCCACCGCCTGGTCCAGCGGCGTGTGCGGTTCTTCGCCGAGAAACTGCGCCAGGCGCGAGGCGTCCATGCGTACCGGGCGGGTCCACAGGTAGCGCATTTCGCGCAGTTCGCGCAGCGTGGGCACGAACGGCGCCGCCAATGTCGTCAGCCACCACGGAAAGGCCGCGATCGCGGGATCGAGCCCATGCCGTCGCGCCACGCGGCAAATCGCGCCCGTCATCGCGGTGCCATCGGCATCCCAATGCCCTGCCAGGTGGAAGCTTGCGAACGGCGCGAGCCCGGCACGCTGCTCGATCAGGCGCACCATGGTGCGCGCGACGTCAGGCAGGTAGGCCCACTGGTGCCCCACGCCAGGCTTGCCCGGCTGCAGGATCTTGCGCAGCGGTCGGCCGGGCCGGACCAGGCCCTGCGAAAACCAGTTGTTGCCGGCGCGCGGGCCAAAGAAATCCCCGGCACGCAACACGATCACGCGCGCGCCGTGCGCGGTGGCCTCGCGCAAGCGCTGCTCGAGCAAGACCCGGATGCGGCCCTTGCGGGTTTGCGGGTGTTGTGGCGCATCTTCGTTCGGCTCCGGGAAGGCATCGGGCCCGTAGTTGTAGACCGTGCCGGGCAACACGATGGTGGCACGCTCCGCGATGGCCGCGGCGATGGTGTTGTCCGCCATCGGCAGCACACGCTGGGCCCAGTGGCGATAGCCGGGCGGGTTGACCGCATGGACGATGACCTGGCACCCCCGCGCCACCTCCAGCACGTCGTGCCGGTTCATGGCATCGCCGCGCCGCCAGTGGATGCCGTCGCGGTATTCGGTGCCGGCGGCCAGGTCGCGCTTGAGTGTCCGCACCTGCCAGCCAGCGTCGCGCAGTTGGCGGGCGACTTCGCCACCGATGCCGCCGCTGGCGCCCAGCACCAGTGCCTGCATCGCTTCGTCATTGTGTTCGGGCATCGGGCCTCTCCATGAAGTTGGAGACATGGTCACGCGCGCCGGGCTAAACTGCAATTATCGATCGAAGGCTACCTGCTATACGTTTTTGCATGGGACACAACATCGGATGGGAGTACTACCGCAGCTTCCTCGCCGTGCTGACGGAGGGTTCGCTGTCCGGCGCCGCGCGCAAGCTGGGCCTGACCCAACCCACGGTGGGGCGGCATGTGCGCGCGCTGGAGGCGGCATTCGCGCAGGCGCTGTTCACCCGGACCCCGACCGGGCTGGTGCCCACCGACGCCGCCACGGCGCTGCAGGGGTACGCGCAGGCCATGCACAGCACCGCGGCCGCGCTGGAGCGCGAGGCGTTCAGCCAGGGTCAGGGCATTCAGGGCACGGTGCGGGTCTCGGCCAGCGAGGTCATCGGCATCGAAGTGTTGCCGCCGGTGCTGGCGCGGCTGCGGCGCGAGCACCCGTTGCTGCGCGTGGAACTGGTGGCAACCAACCGCGTGCAGGATCTGCTCCAGCGCGAAGCCGACCTCGCCATCCGCATGTCGCCGCCGCGGCAAGAGGCGCTGGTGGCACGGCGGATCGGCGCCGTCGAGCTGGGCTTGTTCGCCCATGCCGACTACGTCGCCGAGCACGGCATGCCGGCCACCGTCGCCGGCCTGGCCGCGCATGCGCTGATCGGCTTTGATGAGGAAACCCCGTTCCTGCGCGCCGCCAGCGCAAGGTTTCCGGCCTGGCGCCGCGAGGCCTTCGCACTGCGCAGCGACAGCGACCTGGCCCAGTTGGCGATGCTGCGCGCAGGCTGCGGCATCGGCATCTGCCAGGCGGCGCTGGCCGCACGCAATCCGCACTTGCTGCGCGTGCTGCCCGACGCGTTCTCCTTTTCGCTCGACACGTGGGTCACGATGCATGGCGACCTGCGCGGCAGCCGCCGTTGCCGGGTCGTGTTCGATGCGCTGGTGGCCTGCATGCAGGCGCACGCCGGCAACGGCCACGCACGCGCTGCCCGTGCGCCGGCCAATAAGAAAAGGCGCCGCTAGCGGCGCCTTCCCGGGACCGGCGAATGCCCTAGGCGAAGGATTCGCAATTGCCGGCCCGCACGGGCTCACCCCAGCCAAAGCCCGGTGGGATGCGATGGGCCGGATCGCGTCCGGCGGCCGCGACAGGCACCACGCTCGCGGCATACGGCTCGGGCACGCGCTGCGGCCGCGCCGGAGCCTCGTGCGCTGCCAGTTCGAGGCAATGCCTGAAGTCGCTCGCCGCCAGGCGCGCGCCGATGAACTTGCCAAACGCATCGAGCTGGACCTGCGAAGTCATGCCAGCGCTGCCGCCGATGGCGGGGCAGATGATCCACGTCGTGCCTTCCCTGGTGAACAGATGCAAGCGCCTGGCCTGGTCCGCCGGCCGCAATGCATGCTCTTCACCTGCGACGCCATCCAGCCCAAAGGCTTCGACATATTCGTCGGTATGGCGATGGCTCAGGCAGATAACGACTTTCGGACGCCAGCGCGCGCAGGTCTTTGCAATGAAGCGGAAGCGCTCGCCCTCCCGGCACAACGCGACATAGCGCTTCTGCGGAATCAGTTCCGGCTGGCCCCGGAACGCCTTGGACCACGTGGTCCTGCCGTCGATATGCGCGGGCAGCGGAAACAGGCTGAGCCGGAATTCCGCGCCCGCCGGCGAGTACAGATGGCTCCAGTAGTAATGTTCCCAGTCGTTGTCGCCGAGCCGCACCCCAAGCGCCTCGGCGCGCGCGGCGGCCATGATGCGCGCCACGCACTGGTGGCCGAACCACCTGGCCATGTCTTGTCGATGCTGCTGGCGAAACACGGCATCCCATGCCGGTGGAGCCAGGTGTGGATGGAGCGGTGCGACGATGGGCTCGGACCACGCCGGGCTGCGGTCGCATATCCAGACGGCGGCCCTGGGATTGCCTCCCTCCATGCCGACGTAGGAGGCAAAATACCGGTCCAGTTCCTGGCGCGTGAACATCCGTGAATGCTGCATTTTATCCCTTGCTGCTTGGTGGGACCCCCAATATTTAATGCCGCAGCATGCCGCCGCCGCAACGGGCGTACGTACTGCCGCGATCATATGCATATTCTTTTTTATGCAGGACAGAATATCGACGGACGCGGCATGCCCCTCCCCCGAGCGACATGATGCCATCGGTTTTTATATTGCCCTGGACTGCTGGCCGGAATGATAGGGACAGGCATGCCGCGGCACGCGGCGCCTGCCGGGCCAACCGGTCGTGGTATTATCGAAAGCCATGGCCGGCCTCGATCAGACGCGGTGCGCCCGGACTTATTTGAACAGCTCGATCTTATTCATTATTTTACTTCCCCCAGAGAGACAAAGAGTTACAGATATTTACAGATATTTCGAACCAGCAATAAACGTGTGCACGATAACCAAGCACGCCTTTCGCCAAACGCACCATGCCGGTGCCGGTCCGACTGATATAGGGTCTATCGCCCTTTCTTGATTGGGATGATTTTATCCAAAGCTTTCGGATATAGGAATTTCAATCTTCTTAGGTCTGAAATAAGCAATCTGCTGCGATGCAATATATTCAGGACGCGATTTTCTATCCCCTCGGTTGAGGGGATAAAAACCAGCAACGAATTACCGGAAGCGCGCGTTACCGGCGGCTGCCGGCTCAGAATCCGGAAAAACGGATGCCGATCGAGCCGTAGCCGTAATACCGATCCAGCTTGCCGGCGGTGGTCGCGTTGTAGAGGAACGGGATGGTGCCGACGAAGTTGTACAGCGAGGCCTGGCCGCGCAGGAACACCTCCACGTTCTTGGCCACGCCATACGACAGTTCCAGCCCCAGCGTATGGTTGGACTTGATCGGCGCGTTGCCATAGGTTTCGGCGCGGCTGTCGACGTTGCTGCGCAGCAGGTACTGGAACTGGTAGCCCAGGCGCGCGGCGAAGCGTTCGTATTTCCAGCGCCACGACGCACCCAGGTTCAGGTAGCCGGCGGTGTAGTTGAAATCGTCGTTGAAATCCAGCCCGAACTGGCTGGCATTGACCGAGAACGAGGCCGACTGCAGCGTGACGTTGCCCACGTTGCACGGCGCCGCCAGCTGGCCGTTGGCGAGATTGTCGGAGCCGATGCCCACATTGAACTGGCAGTTGCCGCGCTGCAGCCGGGTATTGAGGCTGCCGACCGTGACGCGGCTGATGCCCAGCCCGACAAAGCCGGTGAGCTGGTTGCGCTCGCTCAGCTCGCCGGAGAAGATCACGTCGGCCTGGGCCTGGACGTCGTTGGCGTTGTTCACGGTGAGGCTGTTGAACGTCGTGTTGCGGACCCTCACCGGCGACGAGCGGTTCAGGCTGCCGGCGTGGTCACCCCACAGCGAGAACCGCAGCATGATGCGATCGCGCGCGCCGGCCTCGGCGAGCGGGTCGTAGTGCATCGCCAGCATCCAGGTATCGATGTGGTTGCGGTCCTGCCCGTAGTCGATGCCGCGGCGCCAGTAGGTGGCCGATCCCGACCAGTGCGGCGAGAACTTGTAGCCCAGCATCAGCTTGCCGCCGCGGTAGTCGCCTGCGTTGTCCGAGACCGGGCCCTGGCGCCCGCGCAGGTTGAACACATCGACGCTGCGGTTGACCATGTCGTAGCTGGCCTCCACCCGCACCGAGCTGAACTCGCCGGTGGCGGGCTCGGCTTGCATGAACACATCGTCCGGGGCGGCCCTGGCCGTACCGACGGCGCACAGCCCCAGCATCAGGGCGCAGGCCTGGTCCAGCCGGCGCTTTCGAAGCAGCTGCATAGGAAACTCCGAGGCCGCTGGGCGAGCCTCATGCGCGCGGCGCTCCATGAAAAGCGGAAATCGCCCGACGCAGACAAAACATGACCCGGTCATCACCGGCGCGCGGCATGCCACACCCGCGACGCGTCCGGATCACCGGGGGCGGTGGCCTTCCCCGTGCGGGCGGAAGGCCTTTGCTGCGGTGCTACGCGCCGGTCACGGGTTGAGCGTGACCGTGGTCTTGAGGCCGTCGCCGACCACCATCTCGGCGTCGGTCTTGACCAGAGCCGTCTTGGCGAAGGCAACGTCGTTGTTGACCAGCATGCCCACGCGCACATCCCGGCCGGGGCGGCCGGTGGTGGTGGCGAAGGTCACCGGGAAGGTGCTGGTGGCCCGCGGCGTGAGCGCGTCGACCTGCGCCTGGCTAAGCGAGCCGGAGGAGCGCAGCTTGCCGAGGAAGGTAGTGAACGGCAGGTTGAGCGAGCCGCCGTTGGCGCTGGAGAACAGGCTGTCGGCAGCGGCGTTGGTCAGGCTCGCCGCGACCGACAGGTTGCCGCTGACACGGAACGAATACGCGGTGTTGGCCGGCACCACCGCATCGACCAGCTGCGAACCGTTGAAGGTCAGCGTGACGTTCTCGATGATGACATCGACCTGGTTGCCGTTATAGGTGTAGCTCAGCCCCGCGCGTACCTGCGTCGGCCCGCCGTTGAAGGCATCGCCGTTCTGCGCCAGGCCCACCTGGATCGCATCGAGCGCGCCGCCGGTGGCGGTGATGTTATCGGTGATTGGCTGGGTCACGCCGTTGATGGTCAGGTTCGACAGCACCAGCGAGTTCTTCAGCCGGACCGCGTCTGCCACGCTGTTGATGGCGCCCGCGTCGACCACGCCGCCGAGGTTGGCGGCGACCTGCTGAATCTCGGCGGCACTGCCGCTCGATACCGCGTCGCCGAGTTGCGCCAGCCCCGCCGCATTCGCGGCATTGGTCAGTGCCGCCGCCGTGACGGCCTGCACGAGCGCCGTGGTGGTGTCGGCCTGGGCGCTCTGCGTGACCACGTTGATCGAGCCGCCTTCGACCAGCGCCGACAGCGTTTCGGCCGGGCTGCTGCTGACATCGATCGCTTCCAGCGCGGTGTTGACGCTGGCGACTTCGCTGGCGATCACCGGCGCGGCCAGCGCGGCCACGTTGGCGGCGACGGCGCCGACGTTCGACTGCAGGCTGGCGGGCAGCCCGGCTTGCGCGTTCTGCACGGCGCTCGAGACCACGCCCGCGACCAGTGCGCCGCTGGCCAGGTCGGCCGTGCCCGGTGCGCCCGCCACCGCGGTGGCGACCGCCTTCGACGCCGCCGCGGCCGAATCCGCCGGCGTCAGCGTGCCGCCCGCACCCAGTCCGGTCAGTGTCTTGGAGACGTGGTCGACCAGCTGCTGCACCACCACCGCCGCGCGCAGCGCGGCCGCATCCTGCATCGGGTCAAGCGTGGCCAGGTCCTTGCCTGCCAGGCCCAGGCCCGTGGCCAGCGGCGCGGCCTGGCCTGCGCCAAGCTGCACCGCCAGCGTGGTCAGCGGCGAGACCACCTGGGTCACGCCTTCGCGGAAATCGATCGCCGGCGCCTGCAGCACCCCGGCGAACGGCAGGTTGGTGCCGACGTCGGTGCCGCCGGTCAGTCTCAACGCACTCTTGGTGCAGCCTGCCGGGAACGTGAAGTCGCCGGTGGCGTTGGTGACCGCGGTCTTGCTCTCGCAGTCGAGGAAGGTGACGGTCGAGCCCGACAGATAGAAGTCCACCGCCTTGCCGCTGACCGTCGCCGACGGTTGGGACGGCTGACCGGGCGCTGGCGCATCGTCGCCGCCGCCGCCGCAGGCCACGAGCGTTGCCGCCGCGCCTGCCATGATGCCAAGGATAAAGATGTTCCGGGTTTTGGTTTGCACGCTGCTCTCCTGAGATCAATACTTCGCTACGACGAAACATGGTGAGGGCGTCCATGACGCTCGCTGGCGACGGTTCATGGCTGGCTCACCGGCTCCTGCGCCATGCCGATGACGTGTCCGGAGAAATCGTCCGGGCGCAGCCAGCGCGACAGGTACTGCCCCATCGCATCGAGCAGCACGTCGGACATCATTCCCCCGGCCCCGGCCAGCGGCGGACAGATCAGCCACGTGGTGCCGTCGCGTTCCAGCACGCGCAGCGTCTTGGGCTGGTCGGCGGGTTGCAGCACGTGGTCGGTGGCGTGCGCCTGCGCCAGGCCGAAGGCCTGCGCGAAGTCGTCGGCATGGCGCTCGCCCAGGCAGATCACCACCTTCGGCTTCCACAGCCGGCGTATCCCGTCGATGAAGGCAAAGCGCCGGCCTTCGCGGCACAGGTCGAGATAGCGCCGCCGCGGGAACAGTTCCGGCTGGCCGCGAAACGCCTTCGACCACGGGATCTCTTCGGTCACGCGCGCCGGCAGCGGGAACAGGCTGAGCTTGAACTCGGCGCCCTGCGGGCCGTACAGGTGATGGTCGAAGTAATGCTTCCAGTCGTGCTCGCCCATGGTGGTCCTGAACACCCGGGCGCGCGCCGCGGCCATGATGCGCGCGATCTTCTGGTGCGATTGCCAGCGCTCCATGTGGTGGCGGTACTTGCAGCGATAGGCGGCATCCCAGGCGGTGGGCCGCGCATGCGGAACCAGCGGGCCCGACAGCGGCGCCACGCCGGGATGCGGAGAGCTGTCGCAGAACCAGACCGCAGCGCCTGGATTGCCGCCTTCCATCCCTACGTACGACGCGAAATACGAATCCAGCTGTTCGCGCGTGAAGACCGTCAGTGGCTCTGTGTTCTTTCTCATTCCTCTGCCGCGGTGGAGTGAAGGATGCCCGGACGCTGCACCGCATGCGCCGTGCCGGTGCCTCGCACCCGGCCGGCGGTTCCGGACCTGCTCGTCATCGCTTTTTATTCTCACCCCCGCAGCGAGGGGTGCGCTGCCCTGTCGTTTCCCTCCTTGCGCGGGGTAACGCCAAAGCGCGAACGGCGGCATTTTCGCGCGCGCAAAGCGCACGCAGAAACGCGCGAAAGTCGATCACGTCCCCCACGATTCGCGCTGCAGGCACCGGCGCGAGGCCGCTTCACACGCGCGCAGAGTTTCCCTTCCGATGCAGGGTACCGACGCTTTTGGCCGCATCGCACTATTCGCTCCTGAAAACACGGAGCACGCCAGCGCCCTCAGCGCGCCGGCAGAACGAGAGCGTTGCAGTTGCATGGACGGCCCTCACCGATGCGGCCCGTGGCAGGTCCCGCGCTGACCGTCGCCACACCATGAAACCGCTGCCGCAAGGCAGCCCCGCACGACTCTGCTTGATCACGCCATGAGCATGCACGGGCAGATGCATGCCATGCGACGAGCCTGGCCGCCACTTCGCGCGGACCGGGAGTTCGGAGGAGACAACAAGGGCGTGGGCACTCGCATGAGCGCCCATTACTCAACGCTTCTGGGAGAAGCAATTGGGTATCTATCGCGATATGTTTGCCAGGCACCACGATCAGCTCGCGCTGATGGCTCGCCTGTTCGACGCCGGCGCCATCTGGGTGGCGGCAATCCTGGCCAGTGAAGTGCGGTTCGACACCGCACAGGCGCCAATCCACCAGTTCATCCAGTACTTTGCCTGTGCCATTGCCTTCATCGTGCTGCCAGGCTTCGACGTGTACACGTCGTGGCGCGGACGCAGCCTGTTCTCTCTCGCCGCGCGGTTGCTGTCGGCGTGGAGCCTGGTCTGGCTGGTGAGCCTGCTGCTGACCTACCTGCTGCACCAGACCGACTCGCTGTCGCGGCTGTGGATGGTGTACTGGTACCTGTTCGCTCTGGCAGGGCTGGTGGCGCTGCGCGTGGTCAGCCGGGCCGTGCTCAACCTGCTGCGCGTGGCCGGCGCCAACAACAAGCGCGTCGTCATCGTCGGCTTCGGCCGCACCGGCCAGGAGATGTACCGCCGCGCCACCGCCAGCCACACCACCGGCTACAAGATCAGCGGCATCTACGCCGCCGCAGGCGAACCCACGCCGGAAGGACGCCGCCGCATCAACGACAGCGCCGACATCGCCGCGTTCGCACGCGAGCACGGCATTGCCGAGATCTGGCTGACGCTGCCGATGAGCGAGCACCGGCTGATGCAGGAGATCGCGTTCTCGCTGCGCAATGACTTCATCGACATCAAGTGGATGCCGAGCGTGCTCGACTTCGACCTGCTCAACCACAACGTCGGCAACTTCCTCGGCATGCCAGCGGTGGAGATGAACAAGCCGCCGTCGCTGGGCGTGCGCGGCACCATCAAGGCGATCTTCGACCGCACCTTCGCCGCGCTGGTGCTGGTGGCGCTGTCGCCGCTGTTCCTGCTGATCGCGGTGCTGATCAAGCGCGACTCGCCCGGTCCGGTGTTCTTCAAGCAGGAACGTCTCGGCATGGACGGACGCGTGATCCATGTCTACAAGTTCCGCAGCATGAAGGTGCATGCCGAGCACGGCGTGGTCACGCAGGCCACCAGGGGCGACAGCCGCATCACGCCGATCGGCGCCTTCCTGCGCCGCACCAGCCTCGACGAACTGCCGCAGTTCATCAACGTGCTGAAGGGCGAGATGAGCGTGGTCGGCCCGCGTCCGCACGCGATGGCCCACAACAACATGTACAAGGAGCAGCTCGACTTCTACATGCTGCGCCACCGCGTCAAGCCCGGCATCACCGGATGGGCGCAGATCAACGGCTACCGCGGCGAGACCGACACCCTGGACAAGATGGCCAAGCGGGTCGAGCACGACATCTTCTACATCCGCAACTGGTCGTTCTGGCTTGACCTGCGCATCATTTTCTGGACCGCGTTCCGCGGCTGGATGGGCAGCAACGCCTACTGAGCCACAGCCATCCGCTTCCCGTGACGCCATCGAACCGCAAGCCAATGATCAAAGTCCTGCATGTCACCGAGTGCCTGGGAGGTGTCGAGACCTACCTGCACCTGCTGGCCTCCCATATCAACGATGAGCACATCAGCTTCCACTTCGCGCTGCCGAAGCAGTGCTCGGTGTCGGCGGTTGCCGATGCGCGCAATTTCGGCGTCAGCTACCTGCCGATTCCGCGCAAGCTCGATCCGGTCAACGACCTGAAGGCGGCCCTGAACCTGCGCGCGCTGGTGAAGCGCGTGGCGCCGCAGATCGTCCACCTGCACAGCTCCAAGGCGGGGCTGGTGGGACGGCTGGCCTGCATCGGCCTGAACGTGCGCGTGGTCTACACCCCGCATGCCTACTATTACCTGGGCCTGCGCGGCATCAAGCGGCGCGTGTTCCTGATGGCGGAGCGCTTCCTGCACCGGCTGACCGATGCGGTGCTGGCGACCTCGCCGTCGGAACGCGACCGCGCCATCCATGAGGTCGGCCTGCCGCGCGAGCGCGCGCACTCCATCCTGAACGCCGTCGAACCGCGCTCCGTGCCGGCGGAACGGCAACTGGGTACGGTCAAGCGCGTGATCATGGTGGCGCGGATCAGCCCGCAGAAGAACATCCCCATGTTCCTGGACGTGGCAAAGCTGTTCCAGGGCCGTGCCGACATCGAATTCATGCTGGTCGGCTATGGCCACTACGAGAACGACCGCGCCACGCTCGACGCCATGCTGCAGGAGCGCGGGCTGGTCGAAGGCAAGGACATCACCGCGATCGCGTGGATGAGCCGCGCCGAGCTGCTGGAACTGCTGGCGCATGCCGCGGTGGTGGTGCTGACCTCGCACTACGAGAGCTTCGGCTACGTGCTGGCGGAAGCCAATGCGCTGGCGATCCCGGTGGTCGGGACCGACGTCGACGGCATCAAGGACATCATCGTCGATGGCAGCAACGGCTTTATCGTGCCGGTCGACGACGCCCGTTCCATGGCCAGCTCGATCGAGGCCATCGTCGGCGATGCCACGCTGTGGCAGACCATGTCCGAGCACGCCGTGACGCGCGCCGAGTCCGAGTTCAACATCGTGACCCAGGCGAGAAAATTCGAGTCCTTCTACTCGCGCGCGCTGCTCGCCTAGCACCGCGCCGACGGCGCTGGTCAGGGCGGCAGTCAGGGCGGCGCTTGGCCGCCCGGCCAGCTCGCCAGCAGCATCTCGGCATCGGCAAGCGCGGTGCCGTCCTGCAGCAGCGCCGCGCACGGGCGCGCGCCTGCGGCGGTGCCCAGCGCCCTCACCTTGCAGCCGTCCGGCCCCGCCCCGCCTCCCCCCTGAGCCAGGGTCTCGCGCAACAGCGCCCGGGCTTGCGGCCCCCAATAGATGCGATGCACCGCGCCGTCCTTGCGCAGCGACAGCACGAAACTGTCCTGGCGCTGGCGCCATTGCGCGTCCTTCGCCCCGGACAGCAGGCCCAGCAGGTCGCGCAGCATGGCGATGACCGGCTTCTCCGAGCCATCGTTCCTGAGCAGGCCGAAGTTCGCCTCGCGGTCCCATCTCGCCTGGCCGCGGTCGCGCCACGCGTAGATACCGAGCATGGGCGCTTGCGCCATGACGCCGGCGAGCACCTGCCTGGCGATCAGCGTCGCCTGCGTGGCTTCGCTGCGCACCGGCAGGTACGAGGCATAGCCCCATTCGCTGACGATCAGCTGCGCCCCCGGACGCGGCGAATTGCGGATGCGGCCGCCCAGCTGCCGATAGTCGCGCAGCAGCGTCTCGGGCGTGGCGCGGTACGGATGGATGCTGAGCCCCTTGATGCAGCCCAGGCGCGGATCGGTCAGCAGGCGCGACAACGACTGTTCCGCCACGGGATTGGCCGGCCCGGGCAAGCGCGCCAGGCCGAACAGGTAAACCGATGGCAGCGGCGCCGTGCCGGCCTGCGCCAGCGCGTCGCAGATCTTGCCGGCGGTGGAGAGCAGCCGGGAGATGGGTACCGACGGATGCAGGAAGGTCTTGTTGTCGGGCTCGTTCCAGATCTCGTACGACAGGTCCGGCCCGGCGTTGCGCTGCATGAACTGGCTGGCGAACGCGGCGAAGCTGGCCTCGCTGGCATCGCTGCCACCGTCTTCGCCGTCGTCGCCCCAGATATAGCGCCCGCCATACAGCGTGACCAGCATCTGCAGCCCGGCCTGGCGTGCCTGCGCGATGACCTGCGCGTAGCGCTGCGGCGCCAGGTGTCCACGCACCACCTCGGGCCGCACGCCGAAGCGCACATGCGTAAAGCCCAGGCGCCGGATCTCGGCAAAGTCGCGCGCCGACACCGTGGCCGGATCGATCTGCACGGCAAAGGCCGGCATCGAGGCAATCCGGCCCGAGGCCTGCGCGTTCTCCGCATGCGCCGGCCGGGCGGGCCACCAGCCCGAGACCGCGATCAGTGCCGCCAGCGCCAGCGCACGCGTGCGCGCCCCGCGGCGCGGCGATGCGGCGCTACGGGGCGACATGCCTGCGCAGTACGCCCATGGCGAGCGCACCGGTCTGGAACAGCGCGATGACGAGGAACGACACCAGCATGATCTGCGCCGCCACCAGGTAGTCGAGCTGCGGATAACGCCATGCCCCCAGCGCGATGCCCGCCAGCAGGCCGATGCCCGCTGCCAGGAAGATCGCCCGCGCCATGCCGAACGACTTCAGCAAGGTGCGCAGGCACATCACCACCGCAAACACGATCGGAAACAGCGAAAAGAAGCGCACGTCGAGATCTCCATAGGCCGCGCCGAACAGCATGACCACGAGCTGGTCGCCAAACAGCAGCAGCAGCACGCTCAGCGCGCCGGACAGCACCACCCCGCCCAGCACGAAGCCGGCCGCGTTCCTGGCCAGCGTCAGCGTGTCGTCCTGCCGGAACGATGCCGCGAACCTCGGCATCAGGTGGTAGCCCAGAGCCATCAGGACATACTGGGCCGGCAGCAGCACCGTCAGCAGGATGCGGAACTTGGCCGAATCGGCGAAATGCCCGAGCGAGCCGAGCAGCACCACCAGTCCCGGCCCGACCAGCCAGCTCATCAGCTGCGCACTGGCCGAACTGGCGCCGAAGCCCAGCCACTGGCGCGGCGAGTCCGGCCGGCCCGGAATCAGCTCGAGGCGGCCGCGGCGGCGCAGCGTGGCGGCCGCGACCACGGTCGGCAGCAGGATCGCGGCCGCGAGCATCAGCATCGCCGCCGGCGCCGGCTGCGTGCCGGAGGCCAGGCCGATCACG
This sequence comes from Cupriavidus nantongensis, assembly GCF_001598055.1. NCBI lineage: Bacteria > Pseudomonadati > Pseudomonadota > Betaproteobacteria > Burkholderiales > Burkholderiaceae > Cupriavidus > Cupriavidus nantongensis. The sequence continues at coordinate 2,980,246 of NZ_CP014844.1, forward strand.
GCCACGCCGCCGCCGATCAGCGTGTGGCACACCAGCAGCCCGGCATAGCCGCGTGTCTTCGCGCCCACGGTCCTGAGCACCCAGTACGCGGTGTAGCTGGCAAACAGCACCGCCGCCGCCGCGCAGGCCGACGTGCTCAGGCCATGCCCGTACAGGTAGAGGATGGACCCGGCCGCGACCGGGAACACCGTCAGCACCGCGACCTCGGCCGAGAAGCGCACGCGCAGCTTGATTCCCTCGATCAGCGCCGGCTCATGCAGGAACGAAACGTAGAAGATGTTGATGAACACCACCAGCGACAGCACCACCGCCACCAGCCCATAGCCCGCGACGTCCATCGAGCGGGCCAGCGCCACGTTGATGCCGAACTGCACCGCCGTATACGCGGCCTGCTCGAACACCGCGCCCAGCGCCGGCAGCATGCGCCGAATCATGGCGTCCCCTCGATCGAAGGCGCCACCTCGAGCGGCGCCGGCGCGGCCGGCAGCGGCAGTTTCTGGCTGAACAGCTGCGCCAGGCCCTGCGTGATCTCGCGGCCCAGCCGCGTCGAACGCTTGAACTGCGCCGCGCCCAGCGAGCGCGCATAGGTGAGCCTTTCCATCACGTCGTCGGCGCCGGCGCCCTGCCGCACCGCGAAATCGCCGCGTCCGCTCAGCTTGAAGAACGACGCGACCTTGGTGTCCCAGACGATGCCGACGGAAGGCACGCCGAAGCTGAAGGCGATGATGTTGGCGTGCATGCGGTGCCCGACCATGCTGTGGCAGCCGGCGATGATCGACGCCAGTTCCGCCGGCGACTTCGGCAGCAGGTAATCAACGCCGTCCGCAACCTCCTCACCCAGCCGGCTCCTGACCACGGCCGCGGCCAGATTGTCTTCCTCCGCACCATTGGTGAACAGCACCACGCGCTGCCCGCCCTGCCGCAGCTTGTGCACCAGCTCGACGAACATGCCCGGCCCCGCGCCCTGCTCCGATACCGCGACGAGGTCCGCGTTGTAGTGCAGCGATTCGACGTCCGAGACGCAGATGCCCACGTCCCAGCGCTTCTCCAGCCCGTGCTCCGCATACAGCGACGAACACAGGATGGCAGGATCCGGAATGATGGCGACATCGCAGGCATCGCCCGCGCCAAGGCCGACGATATGGCGGCGCGAGCTTTCATCCCGCACCGAGACAAATTGCGGCGCCGCCAGCGCGAAGAAACGCGACACCAGGTAGCGCCCCAGGCGCGACCAGCCGGCCGCCACGCCCACCGACACCAGCGCGACCTTCGCGTCGTTGCCAAGGCAGCGGGCCAGCAGGTAGAGCTTGAGCGGGAAGTTCAGGTCGACGTCGCACAGCAGCTGGCCGCCGCCGACCACCACCATGTCTGCATCGGCCAGCTGCTGCTGCCAGCGGGTGCGCCATTGCCGCCGGTATTTCAGCCAGATGGCAGCGGTCAGCACCGGCACCCGGGCCCAGCCCGGCAGCCGCGAGAAGATGCGCATCAGGCGGCCCTTCTTCAGCGAGTTTTCCCCGAGCCGGGTGCGCCCGGCGATGTCCAGGTAGCTGACCCGGCAATCCGGCACGGCCTGGCGGATCAGGTGGCCCAGCGTTTCGGCGATCACCGCATCGCCGAGGTTGTCACTGTATGGCACCGCGCATATGACGACGTGCTTCATCTTGTTTGGCCGGCAAGGCTGTTAGCAAAGGGATGAGGAACAGGCTGACCGAGGTGAGATGGCGAACATAGCTGCCGAGGTCAGGCTCGAAAATAAACTGCACCAGGATATGCGCCACCACCAGCGTGGCGAACCAGCGGCGCTTGCGCTCGGTTTCCGTCGCCGCCGGCGTGCCGGACAAGCCGCGCAGCGCCACGCGCAGGATCGCCGCATGCATCAGCATCATGGCCAGGTCGACCGGCGCGCGGAAGCTGATCACCGGCAGCACGAACATCACCGCAGCGTACAGGTAGTTGACGATGAAGTTCACACCGGACGTGGGCGGAAAGAGGTTCCAGATCATGGTGCGGTTGTCGCTGCCGATGCTGAGCGCATAGTTGTTCGAGATATCCCGCGGCGACTGCAGGATGTACAGGATCTCGGACGGCGCCACCAGGATCGCGCCCACCACGCAGGCCAGCACCATGGCTTTCCAAGCCGGGCTCAGCCGCGCCGTTGCGCGGATGCCGAGCGCCAGCACCAGGATCATCGCGTAGTAGTTGCGGATAAAGAGGGCGTAGCAGCCGTACAGCACCATGGTCATGACCACCAGCGCGCGGAACGACACGCCGCGCGACATCCCGCCCATGACCAGTACGATCGACATCGCGATCACCACGGTCTCCTTGCCGGGCGACAGCAGGTTCAGCAGCATGCAGGGCAGCACGAACAGCCAGCGCGTGGCCAGGTCGCGCAGGCCCGCCACCCGGCTCGACGCCATTGCAAGATAGGCGACGCCGACCGTGGCGGTGACAACGTTCACATACTCCGCCCCGAACACCGAGAACACTTTGGCGGTGGCGGCGAACGAATCGTCGAGGTCGGTCGAGCCGCTGACCAGGAATTCCAGCATCTTGTTGGAATCGGTGACCCATTTTTCCGGCAGCGCGTCGCGCCCGAAGAAATAGATCACCAGGTAGAGCAGGCTCAGCACCAGGCTCGCCACCGTGGCCAGCCCGCGCTCGGCCAGCACCCAGTCGCGGTCCAGTCGCGCGGCGTGCATGGCTTACGCCTTCTCGTTCTGCGAGTAGCCGTAGTAGGCATAGCGATAGCGCCCGTACTTGGAGCCATAGCCGTAGCGGAAGGCGTTGGGGTCGAGGCCGTTGAAGATCACCCCCTTCACGCTCACGTTGACCTGGCCCAGCTGCTTGGCGGATTCCGAGATCTCGCCGATCGAGCTCTTGCCGAAGCGCGTCACCAGAAACACCGTGCCGCAACGCTCGGCCAGGATCGCGGCGTCGGCAACGGCCAGCACCGGCGGCGTGTCGATCATCAGCATGTCGTAGCGCGCGCTGAGCTCTTCCAGCAGCCGGACCATGCGCTCGTTCAGCATCAGCTCGGCCGGATTCGGCGGGATCGTCCCCGTGCCGATGAAGTCCAGTCCCTGCACCACGTCACGGTGGATCACGTCTTCCAGCGCCAGCTTGCCGGCCAGCACGTCGGACAAACCCGGCTCGCGGTCCTTGCCGAAATACTGGTTCAGGTAGCCCTTGCGCATGTCGGCGTCGACCAGCAGCACGCGCTTGCCGCCCGAGGCCATCAGCGCGGCCAGGTTGACCGAGACGAAGGACTTGCCCACGCCGGCGGTGGCACCGGTCAGCAGCACGCGGTTGTTGGGCGCATCCAGCATGGCGAACTGCAGCGAGGTGCGCAGGCTGCGCAGGCTTTCCACCGAGGGCTCGTTGGGGAAGCGGTCGGCCAGCAGGTAGTGGCCGCGCTTGCGCGCCTGGATGTCCTTGCTGATGGTGAGCTGGTGTTCGGACTGGGGCACCGTCGCATAGACGTTGAGCCCGGTATGTTCCTCGATGTCCTTGGGATCGGTGATGCCGCCGTACAGGGCATTGCGGACAAAGGCCACCACCGCTCCGGCCAGCACGCCGAGCACCGCCGCCAGCACGATCACCAGCGCCTTCTTCGGCTTGACCGGCTCCTCGGGCACCGGCGAGGGATCGACCAGGCGCACGCTGCCGACCTTGCCCGCCTTCACCAGCTTGAGCTGCTGCATATTGTTCAGCATGCCGACATAGAGGTCGTTGTTGACCTGCACGTCGCGCATCAGCCGCACGGTGTCCTGCTCCAGGTTGGGCAGCGTCTTGACCCGTCCGGCAACCGCGCCCGCCTTGGCGGCCAGCGCGGCAATCTGCTTGTCGATCGCCTGCATCGACGGGTGGCCGGGCGCGAAGCGCGTCACCAGTTCGGCGCGCTTCTGCTTCAGTTCCAGCAGCGAGGTTTCGGCGGTCACGCTTTCCTGCAGGAAGGCCTTGCCCTCTTCGCTCAGGTTGAAGGTGCCGCGCTCGTTGCGCATGGCGTTGTACTTCACTTCCGCGCGCTCGAGCTCGCCCTTCAGCTGCGGCAGCAGGTTGTTGAGGAACAGCAGCGACTTTTCCGCTTCCGCGGCCTTGCGGTTGATGTTCTGCGCCACGTACTCGTCGCCGATCTCGTTCAGGATCGCCGCGGTCAGCCTGGCGTCGTTGCCTTCCAGCGAGGCCCCGATCACGCCGCTCTGCTTGCCCTTCTCGGCGATGTTCAGCTGCTGCTGCAGCTGCTCCAGGGTCTTCAGGCGCGACTGGCGCACCAGGTTGAAGGCAATGCCCGGCTTGGCCTTCAGCGCCGTCACCAGCAGCCGGATCTCGCCCACCGCATGGCTGGCCTCGACCGCTTCGCCAACACGGCCGACGATCGGCTGGTCCAGGCTGCCCTGCTCGAGCCGGTAGCGCCCATCGCCCAGGCTCACCAGCACGAAGTTCTCGCCTTGCAGCGCCTCGGGCACGTCGAAGGTCGGCACCTCGATCGATTCGCCGGCCCACGCATAGCCGCCCATGCCGAACAGGCCGGGGTCGGACAGGCCCTTCGACTGGCTGGCGAGCCACGGCCCGACCAGCGGAAAATACTTAGGCCTGGCATCGATATAGAGCCGCAGGTTGTCGACCGCCTTGCCGACCACCATGCGCGAGCGCAGGATCTCGATTTCCGCGGTCGCCTGGGTCTTGACGTCGAACAGCGACGAGACATCGCCCAGCAGGCCGTTGGGGCTGTTCTGGCTGTCCTCGACCTGCACCAGGATGTTGGCCTCGTACACCGGGCGCGCCAGGAACGCGTAGGCAACCCCGAGCGTCAGCACGGCAAAGGCAATGGCCGCGATCAGCCAGCGGTTTGCCACCAGCACGTCGAGGTAGCGGACGACGGCAATCTCGTCCGGCTGGGCCGGCGCCGCGACGGGAAGATAAGTGGACTGGTTCATGGCAGGCAGCACAGTATCGGTTTAACCCAGGGCCCGGATGCGCGGCACCCAGGACTCCACGCCGCGCTGGATCAGTTGCAGCGCGCTCTCGAATGCCGCACGGGGCTGGCGGTAAGGGTCTGGCACATCGAACTTCTCCAGCTCGCCCAGGCGGAACACCCGGCCGGTGGTGGCCGGATGCAGGCGCTGGATCTCCTGCCGCTGCGCGGCGTCCATCACCAGGATCAGGTCCGCGCGCCGGATCAGCACATGATTGAGTTGCTGCGCCCGGTGCCCGGAAATATCCACGCCCTGACGGCTCATCAGGTCCACCGCATGCGGATCCGCCGCGTGCCCGGACAGTGCGCCGAGGCCGGCGGAGACCACCTCGCCCTCCGGCAGCGCCTGCCTGAGCAGGCCCTGCGCCATCGGGCTGCGGCAGATATTGCCGATGCAGACCACGAGTACGGTCTTGATCATTTGACTGCGTTCGCGGTGGAGGTGAAGAAGTTGCCGCTCGGCACCAGCTGGTTGATCACGCGGCTCCAGCGCACCACGCCCGCGGCATCGACATAGACCACGTCGCGCGGCTTCAGCTCGAACGCCTCGGCCAGCGCAAACGCGACCGGCGACTTGCCGTCGAGGTGGAACACCTCGGCCTGCCCGTCGTCGGCCTTGCGAATCACGTAGAGTTCCTTGGCGTTGGCCGAATTCGGATTCAGGCCGCCGGCTTCACCGATCGCTTCGCTGAGCGTGAGCCGGCCGTTGCGCGGCATCACCGGCGTCGGCTTGACGACTTCGCCGGTGACGAAGACCTTGCTGTCCTCGCGCTGCTCCACGCGCACGATGTCGCCGTTGCGCAGCAGGATGCGCGCCGGGTCGATGCCTTGCTGCAGCAGCGCCGGCAGGCTGACGTAGTAGATCTTGCCCTCGCGCGAGATGCGGATGCGGCTGTTGTCGCCGGTCAGCACGTTGATGCCGCCGGCGCGGTTGAGCGCCTCGACCAGCGTCATCGGCACGTCGTCGATATTCTGCGGACCCGGCGTCTTCACTTCGCCGTCGAGGTAGACACGCTTGCTGCGGAACGCCAGCACGCGCACCGTGACCTGCGGCATCGTCACCACCGGCTTGAGCTGCGTGCTCAGCTGCCCGCGGATCTGGTCTGGGGTCTGGCCGAGCACCTTGAGCACGCCGGCATAGGGAAACTGGATGGTGCCGGCCGGGCTGACCACGTAGCCGGGAATGTTGGCCGCGCCGCTGTAGCTGGGGATCTCGTAGGCGGCGCCGATCGAGTAGGTCTGCGTGGGGAACACCAGCTCCGGGTGGTCCCACACCACGATCGAAAGAATGTCGCCGACGCCTACGGTATAGGGCCCGGGCTCGCCGAACAGGGCCTCGACGCCGGCGTTCGCCGGCGGCGCGGCGGCCTTCAGCGTGCGCACCAGCGCCGGCGTGATTTGCGTGACCTTGGGCACCGACTGCGGGTCCTCCGGATCCAGCGGGCGCTGCGGGTCGAAGCGCATGCCCGGCGCCAGCGCGCACGATGCCAGCAACGGAACGATCCCCAGGCACATGACGGCCCTGCCAAACCTCAAGCTGCTTGAAAGCTTTAGCACTCTCGATGATTCCCTTGTTTGCAAGAAGACCCGCATGGCCCGCCGCCACCCTGTCGCAACGCACAGCGGTGACCCCGCTGGTTCGGCATGGCACCGGGGGTGCCTGTCCGCTTGTCTGCACGGCTGCGGAACTGAACCTGGCGGTGTTGACTGGTTGTGCCCGGCGCGCTGGGCGCGCTCTTTTCTGCACTGCGTCATCCGTAAATGACCGGCGAAGTTTATGGCTCGCGGGACTACATCTTCAAGGCGCGGCCGGCGTTTTTACCAAGTTTCCGATCCCCCCATCGGAGTGGAAACGAATTCCGTCCCAACCCCTGAGGGGTACCGCGGGTGGTGCGACGCAGCACAATCGCGGGTGGCACCCCGTGCCGACTTAAGGGTGTAGGCGATTGATTCCCTGTTGCGCCTACACCCTCTTTCTTTGCCGGCGAATCAAGGCAGACATCAAGGCAGACCTCGCCGCCCTCGCACCCGAGCATTGCCGAACCTTTGAAGGGAACCACTGAAATGACAAGTCGCGTTAGCAAGGCCGTCTTCCCGGTCGCAGGCCTGGGCACCCGCTTCCTGCCGGCCACCAAGGCCAGCCCCAAGGAAATGCTGCCGGTGGTGGACAAGCCGCTGATCCAGTACGCCGTGGAAGAAGCCATGGCCGCCGGCATCACCGAGATGATCTTCGTCACCGGCCGCTCCAAGCGCGCCATCGAGGACCACTTCGACAAGGCCTTCGAACTCGAGGTGGAACTCGAAGCCAAGAACAAGCGCGCGCTGCTGGACGTGGTGCGCTCGATCAAGCCGGCCAACGTCGAATGCTTCTACGTGCGCCAGTCCGAAGCGCTGGGCCTGGGCCATGCGGTGCTGTGCGCGGCCAAGCTGGTGGGCGACGCGCCGTTCGCGGTGATGCTGGCCGACGACCTGATCGACGGCAGCCCGCCGGTGATGAAGCAGATGGTCGATGCCTACGACCACTACAACTGCTCGGTGCTGGGCGTCGAAGAGATCCTGCCAGAGCAGAGCCGCTCCTACGGCGTGGTCGAGGGCCGCGAGTGGGGCGAAGGCGTGATCAAGGTATCCGGCATCGTCGAAAAGCCCGCGCCGGAAGAAGCCCCGTCCAACCTCGGCGTGGTCGGCCGCTACATCCTGACACCACGCATCTTCGACCACCTGCGCGCACTGAAGCCCGGCGCCGGCGGCGAGTTCCAGCTGACCGACGCGATCCAGTCGCTGCTGAGCCAGGAACAGGTGCTGGCCTATCGCTACCAGGGCACGCGCTATGACTGCGGCAGCAAGCTGGGCTACCTGAAGGCGACCGTCGAATACGCGCTCAAGCACCAGGAGACCGGCGCGCAGTTCCGCCGCTACCTGGAGGAGCGCGAGCCCCAGCTGATCCACAGCCTGGCGGCCTGACGGTCCCCTGCTCCACGCCCCTGCCGAAGGGCAAGGCAATCTCAAAGCAACCACAAGGCAGCCGCCACATGATCGACTGGATCCACCTGGGCAAGGCATTTTTTCTCGGCCTGCTCGAAGGCCTGACGGAATTCCTGCCCATTTCGAGCACCGGGCACCTGATCCTGGTTGGCGACTGGATCGACTTCACCTCGCACGAGGCGCGCGTGTTCGACGTGGTGATCCAGCTCGGCGCAATCCTCGCCGTGTGCTGGCTGTACCGTGCCAAGATCACCGACCTGTGCGAGGGCGTGCTGCGGCGCGACCCCGACGCGCTGCGCTTCGCCACCGCGGTGCTGGTCGCCTTCCTGCCCGCCGCGGTCATCGGCGCGCTGCTGATCGGCCCGATCAAGCACCACCTCTTCGATCCGGCCGTGGTTGCCGCCGCCCTGATCGCGGGCGGGCTGGTCATCCTCTGGGTCGAGCGCCGCAGCGCCGTGCCGCGTATCCACGCCATCGAAGACTTCGGCTGGAAACAGGCCATCGGCATCGGCTTCGCCCAGTGCGTGGCGATGATCCCCGGCACGTCCCGCTCCGGCGCCACCATCATCGGCGGCATGCTGTCAGGCGTGTCGCGCCAGGCAGCGACCGAGTTCTCCTTCTTCCTCGCCATCCCTACCATGCTCGGCGCCGCCACCTACGACGCCATGCGGCACTACCACCTGCTCAGCCTGCAGGACATCTGGTCCATTGTTGCCGGCTTCACCGCCGCCTTTCTCTCCGCGCTGTTCGTCGTCAATGCGCTGGTGCGACTGGTGGCGCGGCATTCGCTGCGGGTGTTTGCGTGGTATCGGATCGGGCTGGGGGTGGTGATTGGGGTGGGGAGTTTGGGGTGGTCGGTTTGAGTGGGGGCACTCGCGACGAATGGCTGTACCCTTTACTACCGGTGCTCCCAAGGGTTGTCGCGCCAGGGGTATTCCGCGACACCAGTCGGCCGCTGCGCGCGCCATGATCGAGCTGCTGACTTCACCTGCGATTTCGGATACGGAGAGTCGCGAAAATGGACAATGATCAGTGCCGCCGGACAGGGACTGATGATGAAGCCGTTTCGTCACCTTACGACTCTCGCGAAAGTACCAACGCTGCCTCCGAAACAAAGGTCGTGCTTGCCCATTCGATGAATGCACGCAACCGCGGGGATGGCAGCCGGGTGCGTGCGTACACGATATTGACCGGGCGGGGCACCGGCGGAAATGGCTCCAGCAACGGAAGCAGCTTGCCGGCCGCAAAATAATCGTCCAGCCGGTAGCGTGGGGCCTGGATGATGCCGAAGCCGGCAAAGGCCGCGCCCACATAGGAATCCGCGCCGCTGACCCGCACACGCGTGGGCAGCGTGATGCGGCGGACATGCCCATCCTGTTGGAACTCCAGGGGCAGCAGCCCGCCGATAGCCGTCGATTTGAAGCCAACCATCACGTGCCCTCCTTCGAGGGCATCAATGCTGGTTGGCGTGCCATGTCGTTTGCAGTAATCCGGCGATGCCGCTGTGGCCTCGGCCAGCAGCGTCAGACGGCGCGCGATCAGGTCGCTGTCGCGCAGTTCGCCCACGCGGATGGCGCAGTCGACGCCTTCACGCACCAGATCGACATAGCGATCGCCCTCGCTGATATCCAACTCGATATCCGGATAGGCATCCAGGAACGCGGGAAGCCGGGGGAACAGCAGATTGCGCGCCAGAGTTCCATGCACTTCGATGCGCAATGGGCCACGCGGTGGCGTATCGCGGAAGGCGCCTTCGGCGTCCTCCATGTCGGCGATCAGGCGTAGGCAGCGGCCGTAGAAAACCTCGCCTTCCAGCGTGAGGGTGACCTGGCGCGTGGTCCGCTGCAGCAGGCGTACACCCAGCCGCGATTCCAGCGCCTTGATGGCATCGGTGACGGTCGCCCTCGGCAGGGATAGATCGTTGGCGGCCTGGGTGAAGCTGCGGCGCTCCGCGATCCTGGCAAAGACCCGCATGGCGTCAAAACGGTCCATTGTTCGGATTTCCGAATTATGTTGGCGGATTTTGCCAGATTATCTCCCGTTGGCGGATAGATAAGCTGTCTCCACCGCAATTCAGCGGTTCTACCGAGAGCCCCTTCATGAACACGCAAACAAACCTCCGCCCGGTTGCCATCGTCACCGGCAGCTCACGCGGCATTGGCGCCGCCATCGCCGAACGCCTGGCTACCGACGGTCACGCGGTGGTCATCAACTACGCAGGCCGGCGCGATGATGCCGAGGCGTTGGCAAGCCGCCTCACTGCCCTGGGCGGCGAAGCTATCGCCCTGCAGGCCGATGTCAGCGACCCGCACGCGGTGCAGCGACTGTTTGATGCCACCGAAGCCCGCTACGGCGGTGTCGATGTGCTGGTCAACAATGCCGGCATCATGCATCTCGCCCCTATCGCCGAGGTGGACGATGCCGTCTTTGATCGGTTGGTTGCCATCAACCTCAAGGGCACGTTCAACGGCATGCGTGAAGCGGCGCGCCGCCTGCGCGACGGCGGCCGCATCGTCAATCTCTCAACCAGCCTGGTAGGCACCAAGCTGGAAACCTACGGCGTCTACGCCGCGACGAAGGCGGCGGTGGAAACCATGACCGCCATCCTTTCCAAGGAACTGCGCGGCCGCTCGATCACCGTCAATGCGGTAGCGCCGGGCCCCACTGCTACCGATCTGTTCCTGGAAGGCAAAGCGCCTGAGCTGATCGATCGGATGTCCAGGATGAACCCGCTCGAGCGCCTTGGCACGCCAGCAGACATCGCTGCCGTCGTGTCCTTCCTCGCCAGTTCGCAGGGTGGCTGGATTAATGGCCAGGTGATCCGCGCTAACGGCGGCATGGTCTGAACCTGCATCAATACTTGGAGAATCCCGCCAAGCCATCGACGCCGACTAAAACCCCACTGCCTGCCCGTCGCGCCGCGAGTCCGAGGCCGCGATATAGCCGTCCGGCGCCTTGTAGATGAGCTGCGCCGAGCCGAACTCCAGGCTGTCGCGCAGCGCCACTTCAACGCGATGGCCCATGCCGCGCAGCGTGGAGACCACGTCCGGCGGCAGATGCGCCTCGACATTCACCACCGGGCCGTGCTCCACGCGGAAGCGCGGGGCATCGCTCATGGCCTGCGGATTCTGGCCGAAAGCGGCAAGCCGCGCCATCATCTGGACATGGCCCTGCGCCTGCATCGAGCCGCCCATCACGCCGAATGACATCACCGGCTCGCCATTGCGGGTGACGAAGCCCGGGATGATGGTGTGCATTGGCTGCTTGCCCGGCGCCACACAGTTGGAGTGGCCGGGCTTCAAATTGAAGCCCGCGCCGCGGTTATGCAGCGCGATGCCGGTGCCTGGCACTACCACGCCGGAGCCGAAGCCGCGGTAGTTGGACTGGATATACGACACCATCGAACCCGCGGCATCCGCGCTGGAAAGGTAGACAGTGCCGCCGCTCTTCGGGACGCCGGCGGTGGGTGTGCCTGCGCGCTTCATATCGATCAGCGCCGCGCGCTCGGCAAGGTAGGCCGGATCGAGGAAGGCGGAGGGAGCGTGCTGCATCGAGGCAGGGTCCGACACGTGGCGGTGCAGGTCGGCAAAGGCCAGCTTCATCGCCTCGATGCTGACGTGGTAGAAGCCAGCGCTGTCGCAGCCCATGCTTTCCACGTCGAAGCGGTCCAGGATGCCAAGGCCGATCAGCGCGGCGATGCCCTGGCCGTTCGGGGGAATTTCATGGAGCGTATAGCCGCGGAACTGCTGCGCCATCGGCTGGACCCAGGCGGCCCGATGCCCTGCCAGGTCGTCGGCGCGGATGGCGCCTCCGGTCTCCTCGGCGAACGCGACGATGCGCGCGGCGAGTTCACCCGTGTAGAAGCTCTCGCCATCGCTCTCGGCAATGCGCTGCAGCGTGGCGGCCTGCTCCGGGAAGCGCCAGCGCTCGCCCGCCTGCGGTGCCCTGCCGTCGCGCAGGAACGCCTTGGCAAAGCCAGGCTGCCCGGCCAGCACCGGCAGCTGCGCGGCCCATTGCCGTGCGATCTGCGGCGACACCAGGAAGCCCTGTTCAGCGTACTCGATGGCCGGTGCGAACAGCCGCGCGAACGGCAGCTTGCCGAAGCGGGCCGACAGCGCCTTCCAGCCCGCGACCTGGCCCGGCACGGTGACCGTATCCCAGCCAACCTGGGGCATGCTGTCGTGCCCGGCGAAATGATCCAGGGTCCAGCGCGCCGGCGCCCGGCCGCTGGAGTTGAGCCCGTACAGCTGCCCCTCATGCCAGACCAGCGCGAACATGTCCCCGCCAATGCCGTTCATGACCGGCTCCACCACGGTCAGCGCAATCGCGCTGGCAATGGCGCTGTCGATGGCATTGCCGCCTTCGTACAGCATGCGCAGCCCCGCCTGCGCGGCGAGCGGCTGGCTGGTGCTGACCGCGTTGGCGGCCAGCAGCGGCATCTTTTGCGACGGGTAGGGAAAGGTCCAGTCGAAAGGCAACATCGGGAACTCCATGTAGAACAGATGAAAGGGCGCGCTGGCGCCCCAGGGTCGCTGCACGCGGCTTATTGCAAAGTCACGCCGGACTGCTTGACCAGCTTCTCGGTGCGCGGTATCTCGGCGCTGACCATCGCGCTGAAATCGCCGACGCTGCCACCACGCGGCTCGGCGCCGGTGGCAGCCAGGCGCTCGCGGAACTCGGGGGCCTTGAGCAGCTTGTTGATCGAGACATTGAGCTTGCTGACCACGTCGGCCGGTGTGCCCTTGGGCGCGACAATGCCGTACCAGGGCGCGATATCGAAACCGGCATAGCCCTGTTCGGCGATCGTCGGGATCTCCGGCGCGTTGGGCGAGCGCTTTGCGGTGGACATGCCGAGCGCGCGCAGCTTGCCTGCCTTCACATACGGCAGGCCGGTCATGATGGTGTCGAAGTACATCGACACCTGGCCCGACAGCAGCGCCGGGATCGCTTCGCCGGCGCCCTTGTACGGCACATGGACGATATCGATGCCGGCCGCGGCCTTGAGCATCTCGCCGGCGATATGCGAGGTGGTGCCGGTACCGAACGAGGCATAGGTCAGCTTGCCCGGATTGGCCTTGGCATACGCGACCATCTCGGGCAGCGTCTTGAACGGCAGCGAGGGGTTGGACAACAGGATATTCGGCGTGACCGCGACCACTGCCACCTTCTCGAACGCATCCGGGTCATAGCTGAGCTTCTTGTACAGGAACCGGTTGGTCACCATCGACGCCGGCCCGGACATCAGCAGCGTATAGCCATCGGCCGGCGCGCGCGCGGCCACTTCGCTGCCGATCATCGCGGCGGCGCCTGGGCGGTTTTCAACCACAAAGGTCTGGCCGTATTCCTTGCCGAGGCCAAGGCCGATCTGGCGCGAGATCAGATCGGTGGCCGAGCCGGCCTGGAACGGCACGACAATACGCACCGGCTGGCTGGGCCAGTCGCGGGCGCCTTGCGCAAGTGCCAGTGAAGAGGCCGCCAGCATGGTGACTGCAAGCAGGCTGCGGATAGCAGTGGAACGCATCTTTGTACCCTCATCGATAGAAGAAATGGCATCCGCTGACAGCAACGGATGGCACTTCCTAGTCCGCAATATGCGTGCCATTGGCGTTGGGCCGATCCTGGCGCGCGTCCTGTCCGCCCCCTTCCGTTGCTGGAAGTTTGCGCAGGTCTTTGCACCGCCATCGCCCGCCTGGCACCGACATTTGCCGGACTATCTTGTCTCCACGGGGCCAGCGCACTGCGTGGGTGCGCCATGCCCCGCCCTGGTGGTGGGGTGTGCTTTACCCCATCGCTGTTATTCGACTTCCATGCAGAGGTACTTCGTCTCCAGATACTCGTCGATGCCATGGCGTGAGCCTTCGCGGCCCAGCCCCGATTGCTTGACGCCGCCGAACGGCGCCACCTCGTTGGAGATCAGCCCGGTATTGATGCCGACCATGCCGTACTCGAGCGCCTGCGCCACGCGCCAGATCTTCGCCATGTCGCGCGAGAAGAAGTAAGCGGCCAGCCCCGATTCGGTATCGTTGGCCATTGCCACCACTTCTTCATCGCTGGTGAAGCGGAACAGCGGTGCAAGCGGGCCGAAGGTCTCCTCGCGCGCGACCCGCATCGACGAAGTCGCATTGGCCAGCACCGTCGGCGCGAAAAAGGTGCCACCGAGCGCATGGCGCTGGCCGCCCGTCAGCACCGTGGCGCCGTGCGCAAGCGCGTCGGCGATATGCGCTTCGACCTTGGCCACCGCATCGGCGTCGATGAGCGGGCCTTGCGTGACCCCGCTGTCGACGCCATGGCCCGGCCGCAGCTGTTCGACCGCGCTGACCAGCCGGCGGGCGACCTCATCGTAGACGCGGTCGTGCACATAGATGCGGTTGGCGCAGACACAAGTCTGGCCGCTGTTGCGGAACTTGGAGGCAAGGATGCCCTCGACCGCGCGATCCAGGTTGGCGTCGTCGAAGATGATCAGCGGCGCGTTGCCACCCAGTTCCAGCGAAAGCTTCTTCACGGTGCCGGCGCACTGCGCCATCAGCAGCTTGCCGATCGCGGTCGAGCCGGTAAAGCTGAGCTTGCGCACCACCGGGCTGGCGCACAGCACGCCGCCGATCTGCACGGCGTCGCCGGTCACCACCTGCAGCACGCCACGCGGCACGCCGGCCTGTTCGCCCAGCACGGCCAGCGCCAGTGCCGTGAGCGGCGTCTGTTCGGCGGGCTTGACGATGATGGTGCAGCCGGCGGCGAGCGCCGGCCCGACCTTGCGCGTGATCATCGCCGCGGGGAAGTTCCACGGCGTAATGGCCGCGCACACGCCCACCGGCTCGCGCAGCACCAGCATCTTCTGGCTGCTGCGCGGGCTGGCCAGCACCTCGCCATCGACCCGCTTGGCTTCCTCGCCAAACCACTCGAGAAAGCTCGCGGCGTAGGCCACCTCGCCACGCGCCTCGGCCAGCGGCTTGCCTTGCTCGGCGGTCATCAGCCGGGCCAGGTCTTCCTGGTGTGCCAGCATCAGGTCGGCCCAGCGGCGCAGCACGGCGGCACGCGCCTTGCCCGTCTGCGCGCGCCATGCCGGCAGTGCGCGCTCGGCGGCGCGCACCGCCTGTTCGGCTTCAGCCGCGCCGGCCAGCGGCACCGAGCCAATCTGTTCCTGAGTCGCCGGGTTGAAGACGGCGAGTTCTGCGCCGCTTTGCGTTCCGGTCCATTCGCCGTCGATCAGACAATGGCTGCGCAGCAGCGCGGTATGTTGGAGTTCCATGTGTTCCCCTTATTCGGCCAGCGCCTGGGCCAGCACCGCCAACGCCGCGTCGAACTGCGCCTGCGGGATGGTGAGCGGATAGAGGAAGCGGATGACATTGCCGTAGGTGCCGCAGGTCAGCAGCACCAGGCCGGCTTCCAGCGCACGCGTCTGTATGCGCTTGGCATGCTCGGCACTGGGCTGACCCGTGGCGGGATCGCAGAATTCGGCGGCGACCATCGAACCCAGCCCCCGTACTTCGGCCATTGCGGGGCAGTGCTTGCGCTGCGCCTGCAGGTGCTCGCGCAACTGCTGGCCAAGGCTGGCGGAGCGCTCGCACAGCTTTTCTTCCTCGATGACATCGATGACCGCGTGCGCCGCCGCCACCGCCAGCGGATTGCCGGCATAGGTGCCACCGAGGCCGCCGGGCAGCGGCGCATCCATGATCGCGGCACGGCCGCTGACCGCCGACAGCGGCATGCCGCCAGCCAGGCTCTTGGCCATGGTGATCAGGTCAGGCTCAACGTCATGGTGCGACATCGCGAACATCTTGCCGGTACGGCCAAAGCCGGTCTGCACTTCATCGGCAATCAGTACGATGCCGTGCTGGTCGCACACCGCCCGCAAGCCCCGCATGAAATCGGCCGGCGCCGCCTGGAATCCGCCCTCGCCTTGCACCGGCTCAACGATGATCGCGGCCACGCGGCCCGGATCGATATCGGTCTTGAACAGGCCTTCAAGCGCCTGCAGCGCCCGCTCAGTGCTGACGCCATGCAGCGCGCTGGGGAACGGGGCGTGGTAGATGTCGGAGGGGAACGGGCCAAACCCGATCTTGTAGGGCGCCACCTTGCCGGTCAGCGCCATGCCCAGCAGCGTGCGGCCATGGAAGGCGCCAGAGAATGCGATCACGCCGGGGCGGCCGGTATGCGCACGGGCGATCTTGATGGCGTTCTCGACGGCCTCTGCGCCGGTGGTGAACAGGGCCGTCTTGTTCAGGCCCTGGATCGGCACCAGCGCGTTGATACGCTCGGCCAGCGTGACATAACCCTGGTAGGGCACGATCTGGTAGGCCGTATGCGTGAAACGCTCCAGCTGCGCGGCGATGGCCTGCATCACGCGCGGGTGGCGGTGACCCGTGTTGAGCACGGCGATGCCGGCGGCGAAGTCCGTGTAGGCACGGCCTTCCACATCCCACAGCGTGGCGTTCTCGGCGCGGTCGGCGTAGAAGTCGCACATCACGCCCACGCCGCGCGGCGTCGCGAGGGTACGGCGTTGGTTCAGTTCGAGGTTTTTCATGGTCTTTGTGCGGTAAGGACTGTCGGCACGGGCCGACTCGCGAAACGGGCACCGCTGGCAGGGGCCCGGCGATGCCAGCCATTTCAACCGGCCTTGGCCCTATAATCCAGTACCGCTTTCGCAATTCCGATGGTGCCAATTTGAAATCGATCTGCGGCGACCAGCTGCTCCAGCGCCTGGGCCCCGAAGGCACGGCGGCACTGGGCAAACCGCTCAACCGCGGCCTCTACGAATGCATCCGCGGAGCGATCCAGGACGGCAGCCTTGCGCCGGCCACGCGCCTGCCGCCACAGCGCGACCTGGCCGCCGAACTGGGGCTGTCGCGCAATACGGTGATGTTTGCCTACGACCAGCTGCTGGCCGAGGGCTACCTGTACGCGCGCACCGGCAGCGGCACCTTCGTTGCCGCCACCGCGCCGGAGCGCTACCTGAACGCGGCCGCGGTCCCGGCGACCGGGGGCCGCCCGCAGGCCATGCCCGGGCTGTCGCCGCGCGGGCAGCGGCTGCTGGCCAACGCCTCGGCCTCGCCCACGCAGTGGGGCGCATTCATGCCGGGCGTTCCCGACGTGACGCGCTTCCCGCATCGCCGCTATGCCCAGATTTCGGCCCGCCTGTGGCGCCAGCCGCAACCGGAATGGCTGAGCTACAGCCATGGCGGCGGGCTGCCGGCGCTGCGCGAAGCCCTGGCTGCGCATCTGCGGGTGGCGCGCTCGGTGCGCTGCGATCCGGACCAGGTGCTGATCACCGAAGGCATTCACCAGGCCATCGACCTGGTGGTGAGGATGCTGGGCTCGCCCGGCGACCAGGCGTGGGTGGAGGAACCCAGCTATTGGGGCATCCGCGGCGTGCTGCAGGTCAGCGATATCGGCATGGTGCCGAAGCTGGTGGACGATGAGGGCCTGACGCTGCCCGACACCGAAGCAGGCAGGGAGATGCCCGCGCCGCGCTTCATCTTCGTCACGCCCTCGCACCAGTACCCGCTTGGCGCCGTGATGAGCCTGAAGCGCCGGCGCGCGCTGCTGGAATACGCCCGCCAACGCGGCAGCTGGATCGTGGAGGACGACTACGACAGCGAGTTCCGTTTTTCCGGGCAGCCGATCCCGTCGTTGCAGGGCATGGAACCGGATGCGCCGGTGATCTATATCGGCACCTTCAGCAAGACTCTCTACCCGGGCTTGCGCATGGGCTACCTGGTGCTGCCGCGCAGCCTGGCCGGCGCCTTCCAGACCGCGCACGCCGAGCTATACCGGGCCGGCCACCTGATGACGCAGGCAACCGTCGCCGAATTCATGCAGGCGGGCGACTATGCCGCCCACATCCGCCGCATGCGGCCGCTGTATGCCAGGCGGCGCGCCATTCTGGCCGCGTTGATCGAGCGCTATCTCGGCCCCAACGCGCTGCACGAGCACGGCAGCAATGCCGGCCTGCACCTGGTGCTGCGCCTGCCCGACGA
The DNA here is from genome assembly GCF_001598055.1 of Cupriavidus nantongensis. Lineage (NCBI taxonomy): Bacteria > Pseudomonadati > Pseudomonadota > Betaproteobacteria > Burkholderiales > Burkholderiaceae > Cupriavidus > Cupriavidus nantongensis. The sequence goes on from NZ_CP014844.1 coordinate 2,998,180, forward strand.
TGCCGACGACGTGGCCATCACCGCTGCAGCCCGCGAGCGTGGCATCGTGGTGCGGCCCCTGTCGCGCTATTTCATCGGCGATGCCGTGCAGCGAGGCCTGCTGCTGGGGTATGCCTGCGTGCCGGAGGAAGACATCGCGCCGGCCTTCGACAGGCTGCTCGGCTGCCTGCCGCACGGCGGCATGCGCGCCTCGCAGCTTTGAACCGTGCCGAAGCGATCCTTCGGCACGCACGTCGCAATCGAGGCGGCTCCCACGTCGTCAGCCGGGTTGTCCACCTTCTCGCCGTGCAGGATGGCGAAGGCATAAACGTGCTCGCAGACATGAACCGCGGTGGCAGGCGCACCGAGTGCCTTCACCTTGTTGCACAAGGCACGCAGGTCATCAGCGGTGATTTCGTTGAGCAACCTGTTCTGGAAGGCCGCAAGGATGTCACGCTGCCGAGCAGGTCGACCATGTTGTTGCCATCGCTCCGCAGCGCAATATGAAAAAAGCCCGCATTTTCGCGGGCTTTGCGGTGCTTTCGTGTTATTTAGTGCCGGCTCATGCCGGACCCGGGATCATTCCCACTCAATCGTCGCCGGCGGCTTCCCCGACACGTCATACACGACCCGGTTCAAACCCCGAACTTCATTAATGATCCGGTTCGAGCAGCGGCCCAGCAGCGCATACGGCAAATGCGCCCAGTGCGCGGTCATGAAGTCGGTGGTCTGCACGGCGCGCAGTGCGACGACGTAGTCGTAGGTGCGGCCGTCGCCCATCACGCCGACGGACTTGACCGGCAGGAACACGGCGAAGGCCTGGCTGGTCAGGTCGTACCAGCTCTTGCCGACCTGATCGGGCTCGCACAGGCCGGCGGCGGCATCGTGTTCGGTGGCGATGGTCTTGCGCAGTTCTTCGATGAAGATGGCATCGGCGCGGCGCAGCAGGTCGGCGTAGTCGCGCTTGACTTCGCCCAGGATGCGCACGCCCAGGCCCGGGCCCGGGAACGGGTGGCGGTAGACCATTTCGGGCGGCAGGCCCAGCTCCACGCCCAGCTCGCGCACTTCGTCCTTGAACAGGTCGCGCAGCGGCTCGAGCAGCTTCAGGCCCAGCGTCTCGGGCAGGCCGCCGACATTGTGGTGGCTCTTGATGGTGGTGGCCTTCTTGGTCTTGGTGCCGCCCGACTCCACCACGTCCGGGTAGATGGTGCCCTGCGCCAGCCACTTGGCGTTGGTCAGCTTGCGCGCCTCGGCCTGGAACACCTCGACGAACTCGCGGCCGATGATCTTGCGCTTCTGCTCGGGATCGGTGACGCCGGCGAGGTGGCCGAGGAACTGCTCGGAGGCGTCGACATGGACGACCTTGGCATGCAGGCGGCCGACGAACATCTCCATCACCAGCTTGCCTTCGTCCTGGCGCAGCAGGCCGTGGTCGACGAACACGCAGGTCAGCTGGTCGCCGATGGCGCGATGGATCAGCGCCGCGGCCACCGACGAATCGACGCCGCCGGACAGGCCCAGGATGACTTCCTCATCGCCGACCTGCTCGCGGATCTTGGCGACCGCTTCCTCGATATGGTCGCGCATGACCCAGTCAGGCTTGCAGCCGGCGATCTGCAGCACGAAGCGCTCCAGCATCTGGCGGCCCTTGACCGTGTGCGTGACCTCGGGGTGGAACTGCACGGCGTAGTAGTGGCGCGTTTCGTCGGCCATGCCGGCGATCGGGCAGCTCGGCGTGGATGCCATCAGCTTGAAGCCGGGCGGCAGGCCGGTGACCTTGTCGCCATGGCTCATCCACACCTTGAGCATGCCGTGGCCTTCCGGCGTGCGGAAGTCCTCGATGTCCTTGAGCAGCTCGGTATGGCCGTGGGCGCGCATCTCGGCGTAGCCGAATTCGCGATGGTCGCTCCACTCGACCTTGCCGCCCAGCTGGACCGCCATGGTCTGCATGCCGTAGCAGATGCCCAGCACCGGCACGCCCAGGTCCCACACTGCCTGCGGCGCGCGCAGCTGGTGGTCTTCGTAGGTGCTGGCGTGGCTGCCGGACAGGATGATCGCCTTGGGGGCGAATTCGCGCACGAACGCGTCGCTGACGTCGTTCGGGTGGATTTCGCAATAGACGTGCGCCTCGCGGACGCGGCGGGCGATCAGCTGCGTGACCTGCGAGCCGAAATCAAGAATGAGGATTTTGTCGTGCATGATGGGCCGATGGCGTGTCTTCCGGGATGGGCTCGGTCACGACTTCCGTGCCGGGGCCATAGCCCGGCGGCGGCGTGATGACCGGCTCGCGCCGGTATTCTGGGGTATTCGTGGGGCGCGCCGCGGGGGCAACGCCGGGTTCCTTCCTGCTTTCCTGTTCCTGCAGCGCGCGTTCCATCTTCCGTTGCTGCTCGCGCACGCGCACGCGCTTGGCCGCCGGGATCTGCACCACGGCAAAGAACAGCAGCACCACCGCCATGGTCGGCAGCCAGATCTTGCCGGCGCCTTCCAGCGGCAGCTCCAGGAACACCATCCAGCCGATGATCAGTATCGCGCTGGCCAGGTTCACATAGCCTGCGGTGCGCGCCACCGGCACTGTCAGCTGGCCGTTGAAGGCGGCCTGCCACAGCAGCACCGACAGCCCCACCAGCGCCACGCCCAGCAGCTGCCCGAACAGCGCAGGCTGCGGCTGCGGCAGCTGCAGCGCCGCGTACAGCGTGGTGAACGGGGACATCAGCAGCAGGATGCCCAGCAGCAGGTCCACCAGGGCATCGAAAAACAGCACGGCTCGCAGCAACACCTTCATTGGCGCTCCTCGTCTTGGCCCCGGCCGGCGGTGCGGCGGGCATCAGGACAACGCCTGCATGGCGCGCGGCCAGGTTCGGATGGGATGGCGGGTCGGACGCGGGCACGCGCCGGCGCGCCCTCGCCCGGATGCCGGCGGCCGCGCACCGCCTGCAGGGACGGTGCGCGGCCGCGGGGCATCAGTCGATATGGTAGTTCGGCGCTTCCTTGGTGATCTGCACGTCGTGCACGTGCGATTCACGCATGCCGGCTGCCGTGATCTGGACGAACTGCGCGCTGTCGTGCCAGTCGGCAATCGACTTGCTGCCGCAATAGCCCATCGAGGCCCGCACACCGCCGGTCAGCTGGTGGATGATGGCCATCACCGAGCCCTTGTACGGCACGCGCCCTTCGATGCCTTCCGGCACCAGCTTGTCGACATTGGCGGTGTTGTCTTCCTGGAAGTAGCGGTCGGCCGCGCCGTCCTTCATCGCGCCCACCGAACCCATGCCGCGGTAGCTCTTGAACGAGCGGCCCTGGAACAGGAAGGTTTCGCCCGGCGCTTCCTCGGTGCCCGAGAACATGCCGCCCATCATCACGGTATGCGCGCCGGCCGCGAGGGCCTTGGCCACATCGCCCGAGTAGCGCACGCCGCCGTCGGCGATCAGCGGCACGCCGGTGCCCTTGAGCGCTTCGGCCACGTTGGAGACGGCGGTGATCTGCGGCACGCCGACGCCGGCCACGATACGCGTGGTGCAGATCGAGCCCGGGCCGATGCCGACCTTGACGCCGTCGGCGCCATGCTCGACCAGCGCGCGCGCGGCGTCGCCGGTGGCGATATTGCCGCCGACCACCTGCACCTGCGGGAAGTTCTGCTTGACCCAGCGCACGCGGTCCAGCACGCCCTGGCTGTGGCCGTGCGCCGTATCCACCACAATCACGTCGACGCCGGCCTTGACCAGCAGCTCGACGCGCTCGTCGTTGTCCGGGCCCACGCCGACCGCGGCGCCGACGCGCAGCTGGCCATGGTCGTCCTTGCTGGCGAGCGGGTTGTCCACCGCCTTCTGGATGTCCTTCACCGTGATCAGGCCGCGCAACTCGAAGGCTTGGTTCACCACCACCACGCGCTCGAGGCGGTGGCGGTTCATCAGCCGCTTGGCTTCTTCCAGCGGTGCGCCCTCGGCCACGGTCACCAGCTTGTCGCGCGGGGTCATCTTGGCGCGCACCGGGGCGTCGAGCTCTTCCTCGAAGCGCAGGTCGCGGTTGGTGATGATGCCGACCACGGCCTTGCCCTCGACCACCGGGAACCCGGAAATGCCATGCTGCTGCGACAGCGCGATCACATCGCGGATCTTCATGTCCGGCGAAATGGTGATCGGATCACGCAGCACGCCCGACTCGTAGCGCTTGACGCGCGCGACTTCGCGGGCCTGGTCGGCGGGCTTCAGGTTCTTGTGGATGATGCCGATGCCGCCGGCCTGCGCCATGGAAATCGCCAGGCGCGCTTCCGTCACGGTGTCCATCGCCGCGGACACCAGCGGGATGTTCAGTTCGATGGAGCGGGTCAGGCGGGTGCGGAGGGAAACATCCCGGGGAAGGACGGCCGAATAGGCCGGGACGAGCAGCACGTCATCGAATGTGAGTGCTTTCTGGACAAGACGCATAGCAATTCCTCTAGGCGCAAAACCGAATTATACAGGAATGCGCGATTTGCTGATGCCCGCCATCGGCCTTTCCGGGGTGCCGTCTGCTATGCTCGATGTCTTTTTATTCGGGCACGGCGAAGTATGGGAATCGGCGTATTGTGCGGGCTGCTGGCTGGCGCGTTCTGGGGCATGGTGTTCATCGCCCCCAAGCTGCTGCCCGCGTTTTCGCCGTGGGAACTGGCCATCGGCCGCTACCTGGCCTACGGGCTGGTGGCGTGCGTGGCCGCGCTGCCGCTGCTGCGGCGCATTGCGCGCAAGCTGACCCGCGCCGACTGCGTGGCGCTGCTGCGCCAGGCGTTTACCGGCAACCTGCTCTACTACGTGCTGCTGGCCTTCGGCGTGCAGCTGGCCGGGGTCGGCCCGACCTCGCTGATTATCGGCATCCTGCCGATCTCGGTCACCATCATGGGCCGGCGCGACCACGGCGCGGTGCCGCTGGCGCGGCTGCTGTGGCCGCTGCTGGTGGTGGCCGCGGGCATTGCCTGCATCAACATCGACCTGTTCGGCGGCGGCCACAGTGCGCATGCGGCGGCGGCCGGCGCGGTGGCGCGGCCGGTGTGGCAGAAGCTGGCCGGGGTCGGCTGCGCCGCCGGCGCGCTGGTCTGCTGGACGCTCTACGCGGTCGACAACGCGCGCTACCTGCAGCGCAACCCGCATTACAGCGGCAATGAATGGTCGGCGCTGTACGGGCTGTCGACCGGCGCGGTGTCCGCGGTGCTGGCGCTGGTCGGCTGGATCATCGCCGGCGACACCCTGGGCGCCGCCGACAGCGGCCGCGACTGGCAGTGGTTCTGGATGGTCAACGCCGCGGTGGCGCTGGGCGCTTCGCTGATCGGCAACAACCTGTGGAATATCGCCAGCCGGCGCCTGCCGCTGACGCTGTCGGGCCAGATGATCGTGTTCGAGACGCTGTTTGCGCTGGCCTATGGCTTTGTCTTCGACCAGCGCTGGCCGCGGCCGCTGGAAATCGCCGCGATCGTGTTGCTGATGATCGGCGTGGCCTGGTCGGTGCGCTTGCACGCCACGGACAAGTCTGCGTAGACTAGCGAACCATGGCGCGGGGGTCACACGCGCCGCATAAAAATACCAGGCATTTACCAGGGTCAGACCGGCGCTACGCACTGCCTTGCAGGCGGGGCGCCCGCGCTATCGCCGCGGTGTCCTGCCGCGGCAATCGCCATGCATGCCAGCCGGCGGCCCGTGCTTCCAGAGCCACTTTGAGACGTCCCGCCATGCAACGATCGTCCGCGCCGTGCCTGCTTGCCGCTGCCCTTGCCGCCGTTCTGGTGTTGCCTGCGCCGGCGGCCCTTGCCTACTGGCAGTGGCGCGACGCCAACGGCCACATGGTCTACAGCGACGTGCCGCCGTCCACGGCCGCGACCAGGATCTTGCGCGCCCCGGGGCGCCATGCCGGCGAGTTCCAGCCGGTGCAGGCAACCCAGCCTGCCGACGCCGCCACACCCGCGCCGGCTCCGGCCAAGGCATCGGCCAAGCCCACCGCACCGACGCCCGAAGAAGCGTTCCAGAAGCGCCGCGAAGCCAGCCTGAAAGCCGCCGCCGAAGAAGCCCGCAGGGAAACCGAGGCGGCCGAGCGCGCCGTGCGCTGCGCGCAGCTGCGCAACTACGCCACCGGACTGCAGCAGGGCATGCGCGCCGCGGTCGCCGGGCCGGATGGGTCGCTGCAGCACCTGAACAGCGAACAGCGCCAGGCGGAAATTCTCAAGACCAGCGCCAACCTGGAAAAGCACTGCAACTGAAGCCATGCAAAACGGGGCCGCCCGGGCCCCGTTTGCGTTGGCGGCAATGCGCAGTTCAGCTGTTGCCGCGCAACCATTTCTGGCCCTCGCGCGTGCCGCTGGCGCGCTGCTTCTGGACCCGCTTGCGGCGCGCCTGCTTCGGATCCGCCGTCAGCGGCCGGTACACCTCGATGCGATCGCCGTCGCGCACCACCGTCTCCGGGGTCTTGAGCTTGCCGAAGATGCCCACGCGCATGGTTGCCGGATCGACCTCCGGGCAAGCCTGCTGCAGGCCCGAGCCGACGATCGCGGCGGCAATCGTGGTGCCCGCCGGCACGTCGATGTCCCTCAGGAACACGGCATCCGGACGCGCGTAGCAGACCGCGACATGCACCGTGCCGGCGCTGCGTTCAGCTGGTGCCATACACCACCTCGGCGCGCTTGACGAAGGCATCGACAAAGGTATTGGCGATCATGCTGAAGACAGGCCCAATCAGCTTCTCCAGCAGCAGGCTGGAAAACTCGTAGTGCAGGTGGAACTCGATCTTGCAGGCGTCTTCGCGCAGCGGCGTAAAGCGCCATGACCCGTTGAAGGTCTTGAACGGCCCGTCGGCAAAGGTCATGTCGATACGCGTCGGGCGTTCCTGGGTATTGCGCGTATGGAAGAACTGCTGGATGCCCTTGAAGTGGATATGGATCTTGGCGTCGAGCGTGGTCTCGGTCTGCTCGAACACCTCCACGCCGCCGCACCATGGCAGGAACTTGGGATAGTCCTCCACGCGGGTGACCAGGTCATACATCTGCGCGGCGGAGTAACCGAGCAGGACGGATTTATGGACGTCTGCCATGTAAGGGGAAATCTGGCTTGCGGCCCTGCCGCGCGCACGGCGCGGCAGGCATGCGCCTGTGCCGGGGGCTGGTTTGCTAGAATCCCGATTTTAGCCGACCCGCGCGCCCCGCGGCATCCCGCCATGCGGCGCTGCAGCGAACCGGCCAGAATCCACCTACCGCACCCTACCCCGCACGCATGACCATTGCAGATAACAAGAAGGCCTTCTTCGACTATTTCATCGAGGAACGATACGAGGCCGGGATCGTGCTGGAAGGCTGGGAGGTCAAGGCGATCCGCGCCGGGCGGGTGCAGATCAAGGAAGGCTACGTGGTCGTGCGCGACGCCGAGATGTTCCTGATCGGCGCCCATATCAGCCCGCTGCAGAGCGCCTCCACCCACGTCAAGCCCGATCCGGTGCGCACGCGCAAGCTGCTGCTCAAGGCCGACGAAATCAAGAAGCTGATCGGCAAGGTCGAGCAGCGCGGCTACACGCTGGTGCCGCTGAACCTGCATTACACGCGCGGCCGCGTCAAATGCGAGATCGGCCTGGCCAAGGGCAAGAAGCAGTTCGACAAGCGCGAGACCGAAAAGCAGCGCGACTGGCAGCGCGAGAAGGCACGCATCATGAAGGGCGACAACAAGGACTGAACCGCCGCGCCGCGCGCCCTTCGTTCAGCCGCCCTTCATTCAGCCCTACTTCAAGCGGCCTTCTGCTGGCCCTTCACGATCTGCAGCGCCGTGGCGATCATGCTGCTCATGTCGCCCATATTGCCCGGCACGATCAGCGTATTGCCCTGCTTGGCCAGGTTGCCGAACGCGGCCACGTATTCCTCGGCCACCTTCAGGTTGACCGCGTCCATGCCGCCTTCGGTGCGGATTGCATTGCCGATCTTCTGGATTGCCTGCGCATTGGCCTCGGCCACCGCCAGGATCGCGCTGGCCTCGCCCTGCGCCTTGTTGATCGCCGCCTGGCGCTCGCCCTCCGACTTCTGGATCGCCGCCTCGCGCGCGCCGGTGGCGAGGTTGATCTGCTCCTGGCGCTTGCCTTCGGAGGCGGCGATCAGCGCGCGCTTCTCGCGCTCGGCGGTGATCTGCGCCTGCATCGCATGCAGGATCTCCTTGGGCGGAGTCAGGTCCTTGATCTCGTAGCGCAGCACCTTCACGCCCCAGTTGGAGGCGGCCTCGTCCAGCGCGTTGACCACGCTGTGGTTGATGAACTCGCGTTCCTCGAAGGTCTTGTCCAGTTCCAGCTTGCCGATCACCGAGCGCAGCGTGGTCTGCGACAGCTGCGTGATCGCGACCACAAAATTGCTCGAGCCGTAGGACGCCTTCATCGGGTCGGTGACCTGGAAGTACAGCACGCCGTCGACCTGCAGCTGCGTGTTGTCCTTGGTGATGCAGACCTGGCTGGGCACGTCCAGCGGGATTTCCTTGAGCACGTGCTTGTAGGCGACGCGGTCGACGAACGGCACCACGATCGACAGCCCCGGCGTCAGGGTCGCGTGATAGCGGCCCAGGCGCTCCAGCACCCAGGCGTGCTGCTGCGGCACGATCTTGATGCCCTTGGCAATCAGCACAATAACGGCGATAAGGATGATCAGCGGCAGCAAACCGAGCTGAAAAGCAAGCATGTAACGACCCTCCAGGCAGAACACATCGGTACGGCGCCGCCGGTAGGCGGCAGGCGGAACACACCGCGGCCGCGGCCGCGATGCTCAAAGATTCGGAAGACCGGGCTTCAGCGCGGCGACACCACCAGCGTGCTGCCACGCACCGCGACGATGCGGTAGCGCCCCGGCGCCAGCGCGCGATCGGGGGGACAATCGGGCGACAGCTCGACGGTCCAGTCGGCGCCGCGGTACGGCACGCGCGCGCGCCGGTTGGCGTCCCACGCCGGCACGTCGAGCTCCTGGCCGATATCGAGGTTGACGTTGGGATCGGCCGCGGCATTGCCGCGCCGCAGCTTGCCGAAGCGGGTGCGGCGCAGCCCGGCGATCAGCACCGCCGCGACCAGCGCCCCGGTCAGGGTCTGCGCCGCGGGCGAGGCGCCCAGCAAGGCCGCCACCCCGGCGGCGGCCAAGCCCACCGCCACCATCAGCAGATAGAAGGTGCCGGTGTTCAGCTCGACGATCACCAGCAGCACCGCCGCCACGAACCAGATGTAGTACGCCATCCAAGCTCCCGTTCGACCACGGATTTCCCGAAAAAGTAAAAAACCCCGCAGCGCCATACAGCGTCTGCGGGGCTTTGCAACACCTGACGCAGGGCCGGTGCCTACGCCGGCTGCCCGAGGGCGCCGGCAATCGTTATTGTGACGTCAAATGCCTCAGGAAGCCAGCTTTTGCCAGGTCTCGACCACCGAGTCCGGGTTCAGCGAGATCGACTTGATGCCTTCCTTGGCCAGCCAGGCGGCAAAGTCCGGATGGTCCGAAGGACCCTGGCCGCAGATGCCGACGTACTTGTCCAGGCGGATGCACGCCGAGATCGCGCGCGACAGCATGAAGCACACCGCCGGGTCGCGCTCGTCGAAGTCCTTGGCCAGCAGCTCCATGCCCGAGTCGCGGTCCAGGCCCAGCGTCAGCTGGGTCAGGTCGTTCGAGCCGATCGAGAAGCCGTCGAAGAATTGCAGGAACTCTTCGGCCAGGATGGCGTTGGACGGCACTTCGCACATCATGATGATGCGCAGGCCGTTCTCGCCGCGCTTCAGGCCATGCCTGGCCAGCAGCTCGATCACCTTCTCGGCCTGGCCCAGCGTGCGCACGAACGGCACCATGATCTCGACGTTGGTCAGGCCCATTTCGTCGCGCACGCGCTTCATGGCCTTGCATTCCATCTCGAAGGCTTCGGCGAAGTCTTCGGCGATGTAGCGCGAGGCGCCGCGGAAGCCCAGCATCGGGTTTTCTTCATCCGGCTCGTAGCGCGAGCCGCCGATCAGCTTCTTGTACTCGTTGGACTTGAAGTCCGACAGGCGCACGATCACGGGCTTCGGGTAGAAGGCCGCGCCGATGGTGGCGATGCCCTCGGCCAGCTTGTCGACATAGAACGCGCGCGGGCTGGCATGGCCGCGGGCCACGCTTTCGACGGCCTTCTTCAGGTCGGCGTCGACTTGCGGGTAGTCGAGGATGGCCTTCGGGTGGACGCCGATATTGTTGTTGATGATGAATTCCAGGCGGGCCAGGCCGACGCCGTTGTTCGGGATCTGCGCGAAGTCGAACGCCAGCTGCGGGTTGCCGACATTCATCATCAGCTTGACGTCGATTTCCGGCATCTCGCCGCGCTGGACCTCGGTCACTTCGGTTTCCAGCAGGCCGTCGTAGATGCGGCCTTCGTCGCCCTCGGCGCACGACACCGTCACCAGCGTGCCGTCCTTGAGCACGTCGGTGGCATCGCCGCAGCCGACCACCGCCGGCACGCCCAGTTCACGCGCGATGATGGCGGCGTGGCAGGTACGGCCGCCACGGTTGGTGACGATGGCCGAGGCACGCTTCATCACCGGTTCCCAGTTGGGGTCGGTCATGTCGGCCACCAGCACGTCGCCGGGCTGCACGCGTTCCATCTCGGACGGATCGTTGATCACGCGCACCGGGCCGGTGCCGATCTTCTGGCCGATGGCGCGGCCGCTGGTCAGCACCGGGGCCGTGCCCTTGAGCTTGAAGCGCTGCTCGGCCTTGCCGGCCGACTGGCTCTTCACGGTTTCCGGGCGAGCCTGCAGGATGTAGATCTTGCCGTCCTTGCCGTCCTTGCCCCACTCGATGTCCATCGGGCGGCCATAGTGCTTCTCGATGATCATCGCGTAGCGCGCCAGCTCGCTCACGTCCTCGTCGGTGATCGAGTAGCGGTTGCGCAGTTCGGCGGGCACGTCGACGGTCTTCACGCGGCCGGCTTCGCCCGGCTTGGTGAACTCCATCTTGATCAGCTTGGAGCCGATCGAGCGGCGGATGATCGGGTATTTGCCGGCCTGCAGCGTCGGCTTGAAGACGTAGAACTCGTCCGGGTTGACCGCGCCCTGCACCACGGTTTCGCCCAGGCCGTAGCTGGAGGTGATGAAGACCACGTCGGGGAAGCCCGATTCGGTGTCGATGGTGAACATCACGCCGGAAGCGGCCAGGTCCGAGCGCACCATGCGCTGGATGCCGGCGGACAACGCCACCACGTCATGGGCAAAGCCCTTGTGCACGCGGTAGGAGATGGCGCGGTCGTTGTACAGCGAGGCAAACACGTGCTTGATCTTGTCGAGCACGTCGTCGATGCCGCTGACGTTCAGGTAGGACTCCTGCTGGCCGGCGAACGAGGCGTCGGGCAGGTCTTCGGCGGTGGCCGACGAACGCACCGCGAACGAGGCCTCGGCACCTTCGCCCTCGGCCACGCGGGCATAGAACTCGCGGATTTCCTGTTCCAGGCGCGGCTGGAACGGCGCGGTCGCGACCCAGTCGCGGATCTCGGCGCCGGCCTCGGCCAGCGCCTTGACGTCGTCGACGTTCAGGGTCTTCAGGCGCTGCGAGATGCGCTCGGTCAGGTTGTTGTGGGCAAGGAAGTCGCGGAAGGCGAGCGCGGTGGTGGCAAAGCCGCCCGGAACCCGGACGCCGGCTTCCGCCAGCTGGGAGATCATCTCGCCCAGCGACGAATTCTTGCCGCCGACGATTTCCACGTCAGCCATGCGCAACTGCTCGAACGGCAGCACATAGGCGCCGTTATCTGCCTGGTTAGTCATGAGAGCCTCAAAACAAAGTAGAAAACTGGTTGCGCATGCCCGGCATGTTGTGGATGTTCTGTTCCCGGGCGGATCGCTTGGCTAAGCAACCCCGAACTGGCGCTGCGGACCTGGCGCTACGGCTCTCATCGCGTAGCGCGCATTGTCGACAATTCCGGGCGCGGTTTGTAGCGCGGTTTGTGGCGCGGACATGTTACGGAGCCGGCCACCCTATGGAATTGCTTAGCGAAAAGATCGCCGCTATTCTACCGTGCTGCGCCGCACTTTTCTGCGGAAGATTCAATCTATTTATTCCACCCTCCCCATGTCCCAGCCAGAAGCGCCCGGAACGGCGACACCCGGGTCCCAGCCTGGAACGCAACCCGAAACCCCTGCGGCGCCGGCGTCCCAGGCGGCCGAGCGCCCCGCGGTGCGCACCGTGTTTATCGTCTCGGATGGCACCGGCATCACCGCCGAGACCTTCAGCCACTCCATCCTGGCCCAGTTCGAGATGCGCTTCCGCAAGGTGCGCATGCCCTTCGTCGACACCCCGGAAAAGGCACATATTGCCGTCGGCAAGATCAACGAGGCGTTCCACAACGAAGGCGTGCCACCGATCGTCTTCACCACGCTGGTCAACCAGGAAGCGAACAAGGCACTGCGCCGCGCCAAGGCGATGATCCTGGACATGTTCCAGACCTTTATCGAGCCGCTCGAAAAGGAACTGGGCCTGAAGTCCACCCACGCCATCGGCCGCTTCCACCAGAATGCGGACACCGAGGCCTACAAGAACCGGATCGAGGCAATCAACTTCTCGCTGGCGCATGATGACGGCCAGTCACACAAGAACCTGGAAGAAGCCGATGTGATCCTGGTGGGCGTGTCGCGCAGCGGCAAGACCCCGACCAGCCTCTACCTGGCAATGCAGTACGGGCTCAAGGCGGCCAACTATCCGTTGATTCCCGACGACTTCGAGCGCGGCAAGCTGCCGTCGGCGCTGTATGCATTCAAGCCGAAGATCTTCGGCCTGTCGATCGACCCGCAGCGCCTGACCGAGATCCGCAACGAGCGCCGCCCCGGCAGCAAATACGCCGCGCTGGAAAACTGCCGCTACGAGGTCAACGAAGCCGAGGCGATGATGCGCCGCGAAGGCATCAAGTGGCTGTCGTCGACGCACAAGTCGATCGAGGAGATCGCAACCACGATCCTGCAGGAGATCAAGGTCGATCGCGACAACTACTGAAGCAGGAAAAAGAAAGCGGCCGCCCGGGCCGCTTTTCTTATTGGCCGCGCCGCTGGCGCACCGCTTCGAACAGGCAGATCGCCGTCGCCGCGGCGACGTTCAGCGATTCCATCCCGCCCGGTTGCGGAATGCCGACCTTGCGCGTCACATGCGCCATCCATCCCTCGCTGACCCCTGCCCCTTCGTTGCCCACCACCCACGCCACCGGTCCGCGCAGGTCGGTATCGAACACCGCGGCCTCGGCATGCGACGAGGTCGCCAGCAGCGGGATCGCCAGCCGCGGCGCCAGGGACTCGAGCGTGCAATGCTCGACGATATTCAGGTGGAAGTTCGCGCCCATGCCGGCGCGCAGGGTCTTGACCGACCACGCGAAGGCGCAGCCGGTGGCGAGGAAGGCGTCGCGGATGCCCGCCGCGGCCGCGCTGCGCAGGATCGAGCCAACATTGCCCGCGTCCTGCACCCCGTCCAGGATGATGCAGTCCTGCTCGATGCGCGCCGGCAGGTGGCCCGCCGGGGTCTCGATCACCAGCATCAGGTCGATGCCGTTGACCACGCCGCTGATCTGCGTGAACAGCGCGTCGGCCAGCACCACCACGCGCTCGCTGTCCACCTGGGCCAGCAGCGGCGCCACTTCGGCGTGGTCGTAGTGGCGCTCCGACACCAGGCAGGTCACGGGCTGGCCGCGCGCGGCCACGTAGGCCTGCGCCAGGTGCACGCCGTCGAGCAGCGACTGGCCGGCCTTGCGGCGCTGGTGCGTGGATCCGGCAAGCGCCTTCAGGTGCTTGAACAGCGCGTTGTCGCGCGAGGTGACGTGCTTCACGATGCTTCGGGTGGCAGGAAGGTGCCGGGCTGGGTGGCGGCCTGGGTCGCGGCACCGGCAAAGGCGTCGGCATCGGCCTCCATCACGGCAATATCTCCGATGACCGGCACTGCCGTGCCCAGGGCGGTAAACAGCGGCCGTTGCGCCAGCGCCTCGCGCACGGGCGCGAACGAGCGGCGGTGGTGCGGGGTCGCGCCGAATTCGGCCAGCGCCGCCATATGCTGCGGCGTGCCGTAGCCGACGTGCGAATCGAAGCCGTACTGCGGATAGGCCGCGTGCAGTTCCATCAGGGCGCGGTCGCGCGCCACCTTGGCCAGGATCGACGCCGCCGAGATCGCCTTGACCAGCGCATCGCCCTTGACGATGGCTTCGACCGGGTACGCCACCTGCGGGCAGCGGTTGCCGTCGACCTGCACCAGGTCCGGCACCACGCCGCTGGCGGCCAGGCCTTGCACGGCACGCTGCATCGCCAGCATGCTGGCGTGCAGGATGTTGATGGTATCGATTTCCTCGACCGTGGCGAAGGCGATATGCCAGCCCAGCGCGCGTTCGCAGATCTTCTCGTACAGCGCCTCGCGCTTGGCGGCGGTCAGGATCTTGGAGTCGGCCAGGCCGCGGATCGGGCGTTTCGGGTCGAGCACCACCGCGGCGGCATAGACCGGCCCCGCCAGCGGACCGCGGCCCGCCTCGTCGACGCCGCACAGGTACTGGATGGCGCGGGCATCCGGCGCCAGGTCCAGCCCCAGCTGAGGCGTGGCAGCATTGCGGCGTGCCATCAGACGGTCCCCCGGCTGCGCATCAGGTCGACCACGACATCGGCGGCCAGTTGCGCGGTGTTGCACTTGAGGGTCTCGTGCATGCGGGTGAAATGCTCGTACAGGAAGGCGGTATTGCCCTCGTCGTTGAGCTGCAGCAGGGTCTCGCGCGCCAGCGCCTCGGGCGTGGCGTCATCCTGCAGCAGCTCGGGCACGACAAAGCGCCCTGAAAGGATATTAGGCAATCCCACGTATGGCAGATAACCCTGGCGCTTCATGATCTGCGCGGTCAGCCAGGGCACCTTGTACGAGATCACCATCGGCTTCTTGTACAGCGCCGCCTCGAGCGTGGCGGTGCCGCTCGCCAGCAGCACCACGTCGGCGGCTTCCATGGCCTGGTGCGACTTGCCATCGACAATGGTGAGGCACAGTTCCGGATGCTGGTGGTGCAGGTCTTCGACGATGGCGCGCAGCGGCGCGCTCGCCGCCGGCAGCACGAACGCCAGCTTCGGGTCCATGCGCTGCATGCGAGCCATCGCCGCAAAAAAAGTTGCGCCGAGGTTGCGCACCTCGGACTGGCGGCTGCCCGGCAGCACCGCCACCACGCGGTGCCCGGGCGGCAGCTTCAGCGCCGCGCGCGCACCGGCCACGTCGGGCACCATCGGGATCACGTCGGCGAGCGGATGGCCGACGTAGGTAGCCGGGATGCCGGCCCTGGCGTAGATCTCGGGCTCGAACGGGAACAGGCACAGGATGTGGTCGACCGCGCGCGCGATGGTGCGGATGCGTCCGCCGCGCCAGGCCCAGATCGACGGGCTGACGAAATGCACCACCGGGATGCCGGCGCGGCGCAGCGGCACTTCCAGGCCGAAATTGAAGTCCGGGGCATCGACCCCGATAAAGCACAGCGGCGGCTCGGCCAGCAGCCATTCGCGCACCGCGCGCCGCGTGGCAAGGATCTCGCGCAGCGAGCCCAGCACCTCGACATAGCCGTTGACCGACAGCGTTTCCATCGGCCAGCGCGAGGTGAAGCCCTGCGCCATCATGCGCTTGCCGCCGATGCCGGCGTAGTCGACCGACTCGCCGGTCTCGGCCAGGCGGGCCTGCAGCCCGCCCATCATCAGCGAAGCCAGCAGGTCGCCCGAGGCCTCGCCGGCCACCATGGCGATGGTGCCGCGCTTGCCCGCGGCGCTGCCGTTGCCCGCGGGCAGGTCCTTCCGAATCGCGGCGTCAGCCATGTGGGTCCGGTCTCAGCGCACGATGCCGCGCTGGGTGGCGGCAAGGAAGTCGACAAAGGCCTGCAGCGGCGCCGCGGTGCCGGCATCCACCTGCGCCAGCAATGCGGAAATCTCGTTGCGCGCCTCGTCGAAGCTGAGGTCGGACTTGTAGAGCAGCTTGTAGGCCTGGCGCAGCGCGGCGATCTGGCCGGCGTCGAAGCCGCGGCGGCGCAGCCCTTCGACATTGATGCCGTGCGGCGTGGCCTTGTTGCCGCTCTTGTCGCTGGCGGCGATCACGAACGGCGGCACGTCCTGCACCAGCGCCGAGGCGCCGCCCAGCATCGCATGGGCGCCGATGCGCACGAACTGGTGCACGCCGCTCATGCCGCCCAGGATGGCCCAGTCGCCAACCTCGACATGGCCGGCGATCTGCGCATTGCTGGAAAACACGGTGTGGTTGCCGACCATGCAGTCATGGGCGATATGGACGTAGGCCATGATCCAGTTGTCGTTGCCGATGCTGGTCAGGCCGCGGTCCTGCACCGTGCCGGTGTGGATCGTGGTGAATTCGCGGATGGTGTTGCGGTCGCCGATCTCGAGCCGGGTCGGCTCGTTGCGGTACTTCATGTCCTGCGGCACGCCGCCGACCGACGCATAGGGGCCGATGTTGTTGCCCGCGCCGATCGTGGTATGGCCCTCGACCGTCGTATGCGAGCCGATCCGGGTGCCGCTGCCGATCCGCACGTTGGGGCCGACGATCGAGAACGGGCCGACGCTCACGTCGGCGGCCAGCTCTGCCTTCGGGTCGACCAGTGCGGTGGGGTGGATTTGCGTCATGCGAACTGTCCTGTGATGGGTCTGGTGAAGGATGGGCCGATGCGCCGGGCAAAGGTTCCCGTGCGGGCCGCGCGCGGCCTCACTCGGCCTGCTTCACGGTGCACATCAGCTCCGCCTCGCAGGCGACCTTGTCGTCGACCGTGGCGAAGGCCTTGAACTTCCAGATGCCGCGGATATAGCGTTCGACCGTCACGTTCATGTGCAGCTGGTCGCCCGGGTACACCACCTGCTTGAAGCGGGCGCCGTCGATGCCGACGAAGTAGTACAGCGCGCCTTCCTTGCGCTCCATGTCGGCGCCGAAGGTCAGCAGGCCGGCCGACTGCGCCAGCGCTTCCAGAATCATCACGCCCGGCATCACCGGCTGCTCGGGGAAATGGCCCTGGAAGTACGGCTCGTTGATGGTGACGTTCTTCAGGGTCTTGATCCGCTTCTGCGCCTCGAACTCCAGCACGCGGTCGACCAGCAAAAACGGGTACCGGTGCGGCAGCAGCTTGAGGATCTTGCGGATATCGATTTCGGCCGCGCTCATGATGATTTCTCTTTAGTCTTGTGAGGTTTGGGACCCGGCGGCCTGGCCGCGCAGGCGGCGTTCCAGCGCCACCACGCGTTCGCGCAGCTTGCTCAGGCCGCGCACGATGGCTGCGTTGCGCTCCCACTCGCCGTGCGGCAGGAACGGGAACACGCTGGTGAAATGGCCGCCGGGCTTGGTAATGGATTTGGTGATCGAGGTGCCGCCCGACACCGTGGTGCGGTCGGCAATGCTCAGGTGGCCGGCAAAGTTGGCGGCACCGCCGATCACGCAGAAGCGGCCGATGCGCGTGCTGCCCGACACCGCGGCGCAGCCGGCGATGACCGTGTGCGCGCCGACCCGCACGTTGTGCGCGATCTGGACCTGGTTGTCGATCTTGCAGCCGTCCTCGATCACGGTGTCGGCCATGGCGCCGCGGTCGATCGCGGTATTGGCCCCGACCTCGACGTCCTGGCCCAGCACCGCGCGCCCGGTTTGCGGGATCTTCACGTATTCGACGCCGGTGGCGCTGATGTCCGGCGCGAAGCCGAAGCCGTCGGCACCGATCACCACGCCGCTGTGCAGGATGGCGCGGGCGCCGACCACGCAGTGGTGGTAGACCGAGACATTGGCGTAGAGCAGTGAATCGTCGCCGATCTCGACATGTGCGCCGACATAGCCGTTGGCCAGGATGCGCACGCGCTCGCCCAGGCGCGCGCCGGCTTCGATGACCACGTTGGGGCCGATATAGCACGAGGCCGGCACCACCGCGTCGGGCGCCACGGTGGCGCGCGCGTCGATGCCGGTGCGCGCGTCGGTATTGGCGGCGCGGTCGAAACGCTGCGCCACGCGGGCAAAGCATACGTAGGGATTGCGCGCCACCAGCCAGTTGCGGCCGTCGGCCTTGCCTTCGGCGCGCACGCGCTCGAGATCGGCGGCCGAGACGATCACGGCGCCGGCCCTGGCGTCCAGCGCCTGCTGCAGGTAGAGCGGATTGGACAGGAACGAGAGCTCGCCCGGTCCGGCCTGGTCCAGGGGGGCCAGGCCGGTGATCGCCAGGTCGGGGTCACCCAC
Source organism: Cupriavidus nantongensis (assembly GCF_001598055.1). Taxonomy (NCBI): domain Bacteria; kingdom Pseudomonadati; phylum Pseudomonadota; class Betaproteobacteria; order Burkholderiales; family Burkholderiaceae; genus Cupriavidus; species Cupriavidus nantongensis. The sequence continues at coordinate 3,016,340 of NZ_CP014844.1, forward strand.
AACCTGCGCGCCGTTCTCGGTGGCGAGCTGACCCAGTGTGGGTGTCTGCATGGCGGTACTTCCTGATGAAAGAACGAAGGAACGAACGAAGGAGCGAAGCAGCGGCGGCGGCTTACTTGCTGCCGGCGTTCAGCACCTTCATCACGTCGTCGGTGATATCGATGCGCGGATTCACGTACACCGCTTCCTGCACGATCAGGTCGTACTTGCGCTGTTCGGCGAGCTGGCGGATCACGCGGTTGGCGCGCTCCAGCACCTGGGCCAGTTCCTCGTTGCGGCGCTGGTTCAGGTCCTCGCGGAACTCGCGCTGCTTGCGCTGGAACTCGCGGTCCAGGTCAGCCACTTCGCGCTGGCGGCGCTGGCGGTCGGAATCGGCCAGCACGGCCGTGTCCTTGTCCAGCTTGTCGGCCATGCCCTTGATCTTCTGGGCCATGTCCTGCAGCTCGCGGTCGCGCTTGGAGAACTCCTGCTCCAGCTTGACCTGGGCCGCCTTGGCCGGCTGCGAATCGCGCAGGATGCGCTCGGAATTGACCGCGGCGATGCGCGCTTCCTGGGCCGAGGCCGGCAGCGCGGCACACAGCGCCGCGGTGGCGAGCGCGGCGGCGCCCAGGGACTTGACCAGTTTGGATGTTGTAGTCATGAAAACAGATCCTTTTTCAGAATCAGAATGCCGTGCCGATCTGGAACTGGAAGCGCTGGACCTTGTCGTTGGGGTCGCGCCTGAGCGGGAAGCCCATGCTGAGCTTCAGCGGCCCGATCGGCGACAGCCACGACATGCCGAAGCCGGTCGAGTACTTCAGGTCGCTGAAGCTCAGCGGCTCGCCTTCCTGATAGACGTTACCGAAGTCGAAGAAGGTGAACAGACGCAGCGTGCGGTCCACGCCCGAGCCCGGCAGCGGGAAGATGAATTCCACGTTGCCGATCATCTTGGAGGCGCCGCCCACCGGGTTGCCGTTCTGGTCCTTCGGACCCAGCGTGCTGGTCTGGTAGCCGCGCACCGAGCCGATACCGCCGGCGTAGAAGTACTTGAACACCGGGAACGGCGTGTTGCCGTAGCCGTGGCCGTAGGCGACCTCGCCGTTCAGTGCCAGCGTGAAGGCCTTCGAGATCGGGTAGAAGTACTGCTGCTGCACGCTGGCGCGGTAGTACTGGGTATCGCCGCCCGGCAGGCCGACTTCCAGGTTGGCCTGGGTGTACGGGCCCTTGGTCGGGACCAGCGCGCTGTCGCGGCGGTCACGCGCCCAGCCGATCGTGAACGGGAAGTTGTTGATGCCGTCGCCGGAGTTCTTGCCGATCTGGTTCAGCCAGTTCTTGTACTGGGTCGGCGTGTTGACCGAGGTGTACACCTGGGTGCGTTCGTAGCCGATGCCGAAGAACACGGTATCGACTTCCGAGAACGGCACGCCGAACTTGAAGCCGCCGCCGGCCGAGACGATCTTGTAGTCCTGGTCGCCGGTGTAGTACAGCGGGCGCGAGGTACGGTAGTAGATATCGGTCGAGCGGCTGATGCCGTCCACCGTGAAGTACGGGTCGTACTGCGTCAGCGCGATGGTGCGGAACGACTTGGCGGTGTTCACGTCCAGGCCCAGGCTGGTACCCGAGCCGAACACGTTGTCCTGGCGCAGGCCGGCCTGCAGCACCAGCTTGTCGGTCGACGAGAAGCCCACGCCCAGGCTGATCTGGCCGGTCGGCTTTTCGGTCACGTTGACGTTCACATCGACCTGGTCGGGCGCGCCGGGCACGTCCTCGGTGGTGATGTTGGTGTCGGTGAAGTAGCCGGTACGGTTGATGCGCGCCTGCGACTGCTGCAGCTTTTCGCTGTCGAACCACGAGCTTTCCATCTGGCGCATCTCGCGCCGCACCACTTCGTCGCGGGTCTTGCTGTTGCCGACGACGTTGACGCGGCGCACGTAGACGCGGCGGCCCGGATCGACCATCAGGGTCAGCGCGACTTCACGCTTTTCCTTGTCGATCTGCGGCTGCGGGTTGATGGTGGTGAACGCGTAGCCATAGGTGCCGAGCAGGTCGGTAATGGCCTTGGTGCTCTGCGTCAGCTTCTCGGACGAGAAAATATCGCCCTTCTTCAGCTGCAGCAGCTTTTCCATTTCCTCCTGCTTGCCCAGCAGCTCGCCGGCCAGGCGCACGTCGGACACCTTGTACTGCTCGCCTTCCTTGATGTTCAGCGTCAGGAAGATGTCTTTCTTGTCGGGCGTGATCGAGACCTGGGTCGATTCGATGGCGAATTCCAGGTAGCCGCGGTTCAGGTAGTACGAGCGCAGCGCTTCCAGGTCGGCGGTCAGCTTCTGCTTCGAGTACAGGTCGTTCTTGGTGTACCACGACAGCCAGTTGGGCGTGGACAGCTGCATCTCGTCGCGCAGCGTGCTTTCCTTGAAGGCCTTGTTGCCGACGATATTGATCTGGCGGATCTTGGCGACCGGGCCTTCGTCGACGTTGAACACCACCGAGACGCGGTTGCGGTCGACCGGCGTGATCGTGGTCTGCACGTCGGCGGCATAGTAGCCGCGCGCGACGTACTGGCGCTTGAGCTCCTGCTCGGCCTTGTCGATCAGCGCCTTGTCGTAGTAGCGGGCCTCGGCCACGCCGACCGCGCGCAGCGAGCGGCGCAGCGTGTCCTTGTCGAATTCCTTGATGCCGACGAACTCGAGCTGCGAGATCGCAGGGCGCTCTTCGACCTGCACCACCAGCACGCCTTCCTCGGCGCGGATCTGCACGTCCTTGAAGAAGCCGGTATTGTAGAGGGCACGGATGGCATCGGCACCCTTGTCATCGGTGAAGGTTTCACCGACGCGCACCGGCAGGTAGCCAAACACGGTACCCGGTTCGACGCGTTGCAGTCCCTCAACGCGGATGTCCCTGACGACGAACGGATCGGCAGCCCAGCCCGCCGGGCTCCAGGCTGCAATAACGGCACTCGCCAGCAAGCCCAGCGAAATGCGCTTATGTCTGATCAATGTTGATCCCCTCTTTGATTCCATCCAGGATTGCGCTCCGATGCCTCATTGGACTGCGCCTGGCAAATGGCGTCCCCGGCGACGGTGTCCGACGACACCACCACCTCCTTGCCGACACACGTTTCTAGCCGTTCGCCAGAAACATTCGGCTGACGTCATTGAACAAAGCGAGCGAAGTCAGGAGCAAGATGCAGGCGATGCCAACCTTCTGCAGCATTGCCTGCCAGTGGTCTGGGACGGGCCGGCCAGTCAAAAATTCCACGCAATAATACAGCAAATGCCCCCCATCCAAAACCGGAATGGGTAACAAATTGAGTACGCCAAGACTAACGCTGACCAGCGCCAGGAAGCTGACAAAGGCCTGTATGCCGAGGTTCGCGGCACGCCCGGCGTAGTCGGCCACGGTCAGCGGCCCGCTCAGGTTCTGCAGCGAAGCCTGCCCCACCAGCATCTTGCCCAGCAGCTTGAGCGACAGCACGCTGGTATCCCAGACCTGCCCCGCCGCGCGCGCCAGCGCCTGGTCCGGCCGGTAGCGCACGGTCTCCATCTGCACCGCCTGGGTCAGCGCCGCGCCCAGCTTGCCAGTGGGCGCCGATGCGCTGGCGCTGCCGTCGGTGGCGCCGTCGCGCGCCGCGGCGGTGTCGAGCGTGACCGGCACGTCCAGGCGCTGGCCGTCGCGCTCGACGCCCAGCGTCACGGCCTGGCCCGGCTGGCTGCGCACCGCCTTGATCAGCGCGCTGGCCTGCGTCAGCGGGCTGCCCTGCCAGGCCACGATGCGGTCGCCCTTGCGCAGCCCGGCGCGTTCGGCGGCCGAATCCGGCAGCACCTCGGTGATCGTCACCGGCCCGCCCTTCAGGTTCAGGCCGATCGTGGCGAGCGGGTCCTGCTCGGGATTGCCGCCGGTATTGGGCAGGCGCGGCAGCGTGACGTCGCGCTCGGCACCGTCGGCGCCGCGCACGCGCAGCACCGCGCGCGCATCGCCGAAGCCTTCGGCGAACACCGCCATGCGCAGGTCGTTCCAGGAGCGGATCGGCTCGGTATGGCCGTTGGCGGTCAGCGACAGCACCCGGTCGCCTTCGCGCACGCCGGCCTGCGCCGCCATGGTGCCGGCCGCGGGCGCCGCCACCACCGGCACGGGCTCGCGCATGCCGCCGGCGAACAGCGCGAAATACAGCACGATCGCCAGCGCGAAGTTGGCCAGCGGGCCGGCCGCGACGATGGCGAAGCGCTTGCCCACCGGCTGGCGATTGAACGCACGCGGCAGGTCGGCCGGGTCGATGGGCGTGTCGCGCGCGGGATCGAGCTCGCGCTCGTCGAGCATCTTGACGTAGCCGCCCAGCGGGATCGCGGCCACGGTCCATTCGGTGCGGTCGCGGCTTTTCGAGATCCAGCGCAGCAGCGGCCGCCCGAAGCCGATGGAAAAACGCAGCACCTTCACGCCGCAGGCGCGCGCGGCCAGGTAGTGGCCCATCTCGTGCACATAGATCAGCACGCACAGGGCAACGATGAAAGCGAGTACGGTTTGCATGGTGCGGGACGTCGGTAAGGTCGCTGGGCCGGGCTGCGCGGCCCCGTACGGTGACTACGGGGACCGGCCGGCGCAGGCGCTATTGTCGCAGATGCGGCAGGCCGCCCCGCCGGATCAGCGGGCCGCGGCCCGCGCGGTGACGCCAGCCTTGGCCGCCTCGCGCGCCAGCGCATCGGCGGCGAGCACGGCCTCGAGCGTATCGGCGGGGCCGCTCGGTGCTTCCTCCAGCACCTGGCGCACGATGCCGGCGATATCGGTAAAGCGCACCTGGCCCGCAAGGAATGCTTCCACCGCCACTTCATTGGCAGCATTGAGCACCGCCGGCGCCACCCCCGCCGCGCGCAGCGCGTCGAAGGCCAGTCCCAGGCACGGGAACCGCACCAGGTCCGGCTTCTCGAAGTGCAGGCCGCCGGCGAGGGTCAGGTCGAGCGGGGTCACGCCCGCGTCGATCCGCTCGGGATAGGCCAGGCCATAGGCGATCGGCGTGCGCATGTCGGGGTTGCCCAGCTGCGCCAGCACCGAGCCGTCGGTATAGGCCACCATCGAATGCACGATGCTCTGCGGGTGGATCAGCACCTCGATGCGCTCGGCCGGGGCGCCGAACAGCCAGTGCGCCTCGATCACCTCGAGGCCCTTGTTCATCATGGTGGCGGAGTCGACCGAGATCTTGCGGCCCATGACCCAGTTGGGATGGGCGCAGGCCTGGTCGGGCGAGATATCGTGCAGCGTGGCCGGGTCGCGCGTGCGGAACGGCCCGCCCGACGCGGTCAGCAGCACCTTGGCCACGCCGCGGCCGTAGCGCGGGTCGTCGGCGGGCAGGCACTGGAAGATGGCGTTGTGCTCGCTGTCGATCGGCAGCAGCGTGGCGCCGTGCTCGCGCACCGCGTCCATGAAGATGCGCCCGGACATCACCAGCGCTTCCTTGTTGGCCAGCAGCACGCGCTTGCCCGCGCGCGCCGCCGCCAGCGTCGGGCGCAGGCCGGCCGCGCCGACGATCGCGGCCATCACCGCATCGGTTTGCGCATCGGCGGCGATGGATTCGAGCGCGGCTTCGCCGTAGCTGACCTCGGTCGGCACGCCGGCGGCGCGCAGCAGCGCTTCGAGTTCGCGCGCCGCCTCGGCCGTCCCGACCACGGCGCGCGCCGGGCGGAACTCGATGCACTGGTCGGCCAGCTTGCGCACCTGCCGATGGGCGCTGAGCGCATGCGCCGCGTAACGGCCGGGATGGCGCCGGATCACGTCGAGCGTGCTTTCGCCGATGGAGCCGGTGGCGCCCAGGATGGTGATGCGATGCATAGCAGACGGCTTCAGAGAAAAATCAGCATCAGCGCGGCCAGCGGGAACACCGGCAGCAAGGCGTCGATGCGGTCCAGCACGCCGCCATGGCCGGGCAGCAGCCGGCTGCTGTCCTTCTTGCCGACCTGGCGCTTGAGCAGGGATTCGAACAGGTCGCCCACCACGCTGGCCGCGACCAGCAGCGTGGTCAGCGCGGCGACGAAGCCTAGCCCGCCGCGGTCGCCCATCACCGAGAACCAGGTCGGGGCAAAGGCATGGGTGGCCGCCAGCGCGAGGCCGATCGCCAGCGCCAGCAGCCAGCCGCCGATGGCGCCTTCCCACGACTTGCCCGGGCTGATGCCGGGCGCCAGCTTGCGCCGGCCGATGGCCTTGCCGGTGAAATACGCGCCGATATCGGCGGCCCATACCAGCACCGCGGCGGTCAGCAGCACGCCGATGCCGGCGCCGCGCAGGACCATGGTGGCATGGGCAAACGCGGGCAGCATCACCAGCCCCAGCACCGCGCCCAGCGCGGTGAAGGCCGGGGTCGCGGTGCGCACGCCGCGCGCCAGCAGCACCACCGCAACGCCCCAGCACACCACCGCGGCCTCGAGCAGCCAGGTGATGGCGTGGCGCTGCGGCAGGTCATGCCAGGTCATGGTGGCGATCAGGCAGGCCAGCGCATAGACATAGGGCCACGGCCCGCGCAGTCCGATCAGGCGGCCGAATTCCCAGCCGGCCAGCAGCACGATCACGCCGAGCAGTCCCGCCAGGCCCGCCGGCGGCGCCAGGAACAGGATCGGCAGGATCAGCAGCAACAGGCACAGGGCGGTGATGACGCGGGTGAGGAGCATGCGCTGCGGTCCCGTGAAAAGTTGGAGTGGCCGGGCTCAGGCAGTACCCGAAAGACCGGGCGCGACCAGCTGCGCGCTGGTGCGGCCGAAGCGGCGTTCGCGCTGGCGGTACGAGGCGAAGGCCTTGTCGAGTTCCGCGGCGTCGAAGTCCGGCCAGTAGACGTCGGTAAAGTACAGCTCGGAATAGGCGAGCTGCCACAGCAGGAAATTGCTGATGCGCTGTTCGCCGCCGGTGCGGATGAACAGGTCCGGCTCCGGCGCATAGGCCATCGCCAGGTGCGGGGCCAGCAGCGATTCGTCGATGGTTTCGGGATCGAGCATGGGCGAGCGCGCCAGCATCTTGCGCATGGCCTGCAGCAGGTCCCAGCGCCCGCCGTAGTTGGCGGCGATGGTGACGGTCAGGCCGGTATTGCCGGCGGTGCGCGCCTCGGCATCCTTGATCAGCCGCTGGATGCGCGGGCTGAAGCGGCTCAGGTCGCCCACCACCCGCAGCCGGATGTTGTTGGCGTGCATCTTCACCACTTCGCGCCGCAGCGACATCATGAACAGCCGCATCAGGAACGAGACCTCGTCGGCCGGACGGCGCCAGTTCTCGGAACTGAACGCGAACAGCGTCAGGTACTGCACGCCCCGGGCGGCGCAGGCTTCCACCACCGCGCGCACAGCGTCCAGCCCGCGGCTGTGCCCCGCCACGCGCGGCAGGTGCCGCTGGGTCGCCCAGCGGCCGTTGCCGTCCATGATGATGGCAACATGCCGGGGCACGTAGGAAGTATCGGGTACGGCAAGCGTCGAGCTGATGTGCTGCATGGGCGTGAGACGGTCGCTGACAGACCCGGCAAGGCCGGGACGGGCGTCAGACCGTCATGATCTCCTTCTCTTTTTCGGCGACCATCTTGTCGATCTCGGCCACGTACTTGTCGGTCAGTTTCTGCACCTCGTCCTGGCCGCGGCGCTCTTCGTCCTCGGAAATGGCCTTGTCCTTGACCAGCTTCTTGAACTGCTCGTTGGCATCGCGGCGCAGGTTGCGCACCGCCACCTTGGCACCCTCGGCCTCGCCCTTGACGACCTTGGTCAGCTCCTTGCGGCGCTCTTCGGTCAGTGCAGGCATCGGCACTCGGATCACGTCGCCCATGGTGGCCGGGTTCAGCCCCAGGTCGCAATCGCGGATGGCCTTCTCGACCGCGCCCACCATTTTCTTTTCCCACGGCTGCACCGTGATGGTACGGGCATCGGCCAGGCCGATCGCCGCCACCTGGCTGATGGGCACCATCGAACCGTAGTAATCCACCTGAACGTGGTCAAGCAGGCCGGTATGGGCACGGCCGGTGCGGATCTTAGCCAGATCGGCCTTGAAGGCTTCGATCGACTTCTGCATTTTCTGCTCGACGCTCTTCTTTGTGTCGGCGACGCTCATTTTTACCTCCGGAAATCAGCCAACCAAGATCCCCTCTGGTGGGGATCGAAAATGAATCATTCTACTCTTTGCCCGGCTGGATACCAGCGCCCGGGCGCGGCATCCGTGGCCGGACCCACAGGTGCGGCCCGGCGCCGGGGATCACACATGCACCAGCGTACCCTCATCCTCGCCCAGGATGACGCGCTTGAGCGCGCCCGGCTTCACGATCGAGAACACCTTGATCGGCAGCTTCTGGTCGCGGCACAGCGCGAACGCGGTGGCGTCCATCACCTGCAGGTTGCGCGAGATGGCCTCGTCGAAGCTGATGGTGGTGTAGCGCGTGGCGCTGGGATCCTTCTTCGGGTCGGCGGTGTAGACGCCGTCGACCTTGGTCGCCTTCAGCACGATCTCGGCGCCGATCTCGGAGCCGCGCAGCGCGGCCGCGGTGTCGGTGGTGAAGAACGGGTTGCCGGTGCCGGCGGCGAAGATCACCACCTTGCCCTCTTCCAGCTGGCGGATCGCGCGCGGGCGGATATAGGGCTCGACCACCTGGTCCATGCGCAGCGCCGACTGCACGCGGCCTTCGATATTGGCGTGGCGCATCGCGTCCTGCAGCGCCAGCGCGTTCATCATGGTGGCCAGCATGCCCATGTAGTCGGCGGTGGCGCGGTCCATGCCGGCAGCGCCGCCGGCGACGCCGCGGAAGATATTGCCGCCGCCGATCACCACCGCCACCTGCACGCCGAGCTTCACGATCTCGGCAATGTCGTTCACCATCGCCTCGATGGTGGAGCGGTTGATGCCGAAGGCATCGTCGCCCATCAGGGCTTCACCGGACAGTTTCAGAAGGACGCGCTTGTAGGCTGGCATGTTCACCCTCGGAAGGAGCAGTTCGCTCGGTTGAGACGGCTCGGTCGAGACGACTCGGTTGAGACACTGGGACGTATGTTTTGGCACCGGCGGCACGGGTCATGGTGCCGCCGGCAGGAGGAAAGCCGGTTTTCGGGGTGCCCCGGCCGGGACCGGACCACCGCGGAAACAGACTGCTGCAATGCAACGCCGGCTGCGCCGTGGTGCACTACTTATGCAGAGGGGCACCTTGCGGCGCCCCTGCGGCATTATAGGCGCCCGGGCCGGCCACGATGGCCAGTCCTGGCGCCCCGGACATCAGCCCTTCTGGGCAGCGGCCACCTGGGCGGCCACTTCAGCGGCGAAGTCGTCCTGCTTCTTCTCGATGCCTTCGCCCACGACGTACAGGGTGAAGCCCTTCACGGTCGTGTTGGCGGCCTTCAGCATCTGCTCGACGGTCTGCTTGTCGTTCTTCACGAACGGCTGGTTGAACAGCGAGACTTCCTTCAGGTACTTCTGCACCGAACCCTCGACCATCTTGGCGGCGATCTCGGCCGGCTTGCCCGACTCGGCAGCCTTCTGCTCGGCGATGCTGCGCTCCTTGGCGATCAGGTCGGCGGGGACCTGCTCGGCCGACAGCGACACCGGCTTCATCGCGGCCACGTGCATGGCGACGTCCTTGGCGGCGGCTTCGTCGCCGTCGAACTCGACCATCACGCCGATACGGGTGCCGTGCAGGTACGAGACCAGCTTGCCGCCGTTGGCGTAGCGCACGAAGCGGCGGATCGTCATGTTTTCGCCGATCTTGCCGATCAGGGCAGCGCGGGTGGCTTCGACGCTGACGCCGTCGATTTCCAGCGCCGACAGCGCGGCCACGTCGGCCGGGTTGTGCTTGGCGATCAGTTCAGCCACCTTGGCCGAGAAGGCCAGGAAGTCGTCGTTCTTGGAGACGAAATCGGTCTCGCAGTTCAGTTCGACCAGCACGCCGGTGGTGCCGTCGATGAACGATGCGACCACGCCTTCGGCGGTCACGCGCGAGGCGGCCTTGCTGGCCTTGTTGCCCAGCTTGACGCGCAGCAGCTCTTCGGCCTTGTTCAGGTCGCCGTCGGCCTCGGTCAGGGCCTTCTTGCATTCCATCATCGGCGCGTCGGTCTTCGCGCGCAGTTCTGCAACCATGCTTGCGGTAATTGCCGCCATTTGTCACTCCTTGAATGGTTCGCGCCGGCTGCCGGCAGTCGCCCGCGGCACCCGGTCGGTGGGTCTTCAGCGCACCCGCGGCAGATCTTGCCTGGCGCGGATGACAACAATTCAAATTCGAAAAAAGGGGGCGCCAGATGTGCCCCCTTTTTTTCCCCGCTGCCGAAGTACCCCGGCTTGCGCCCTGCGCGCTGCCCGGCGTGCCGGGCGGCAGGCGATGCCTGCCTTGTCGTGTGTTGACGTGCGCGCTATCGGGTTCCTTTCAGCAGCGGGCCGGGCGGCTATCAGCCTTCCTGCACTTCGACGAATTCGTCGTCGCCGCGGGCGGCTTCAACGACTTCCTGCACGGCATTGGCACGGCCTTCCAGGATGGCGTCGGCCACGCCGCGCACATACAGGGCCACGGCCTTGCTCGAGTCGTCGTTGCCCGGGATCACGTAATCGATGCCTTCCGGCGAGTGGTTGGTATCGACCACGCCGATCACGGGGATGCCCAGCTTGTTGGCTTCGGTCACGGCAATCTTGTGGTAGCCGACGTCGACCACGAAGATCGCGTCAGGCACGCCGCCCATTTCCTTGATGCCGCCGATCGACTTTTCCAGCTTGATCATCTCGCGCTCGAACATCAGCGCTTCCTTCTTGCTCATGGTTTCCAGCGCGCCGGCTTCCTTGGCGGCTTCCATGTCCTTCAGGCGCTTGATCGAGGTCTTGACCGTCTTGAAGTTGGTCAGCATGCCGCCGAGCCAGCGGGCGTCGACGTAGGGCATGCCGGCACGGCCAGCTTCTTCAGCCAGGATTTCGCGCGACTGGCGCTTGGTGCCCACGAAAAGGATGGTGCCGCGATTGGCCGCCAGCTGACGCACGTACTTCATGGCGTCCTGGAACATCGGCAGCGTCTTTTCGAGGTTAATGATGTGGATCTTGTTGCGATGGCCGAAGATGAAGGGGGCCATCTTCGGGTTCCAGAAGCGGGTCTGGTGGCCGAAGTGGCAACCGGCTTCCAGCATTTCGCGCATGGTCACGGACATGTAAATCTCCAAAGGGTTAGGTCTGAAGCCCGCCCCGACATTCCTGAAAAGGAACACCCCGGATAGGCGGGCCAGCGATTTCAAGCGACAGGAAAGGACCCTGCCAAAATAACCGACCTGGCCGGCGCAATTGCTGCGGCGCAACCAGATCAGCCCGCTATTCTAGCAACAAATCTACATCCCGCTCAAGCCGCTGCGCTCTGTTCCGCCTCTGGCGCCCGCTTCCGGGCGGCCCGGAACAGGCTGCGATCCGGCCTCGATGGTGCGATAATCCCACTTTGATCCTTCTTTTCCGGCGTGGCCAGTGGCCCCGCCATCACTTTTTCTGGCGACGCAGCATGAGCATTTACCTGAACACCGCCGAAGACATCGCCCACATGCGCGTGGCTTGCCGCCTTGCCTCCGAAGTCCTCGACTACATCACGCCCTTCGTGCAGCCCGGCGTCACCACCGGCGAACTGGACCGCCTGTGCCACGCCTACATGCGCGACGTGCAGGGCACCGTGCCGGCGCCGCTGAATTATGCGCCGCCGGGCTACCCGCCCTTCCCCGGCGCGATCTGCACCTCGGTCAACGACGTGATCTGCCACGGCATCCCCGGCGAGCGCGTGCTCAAGAGCGGCGACGCCGTCAATCTCGACATCACCGTCATCACCAAGGACGGCTACTACGGCGACACCAGCCGCATGTTCATCGTCGGCGAGGGCTCGATCCTGGCCAGGCGCCTGGCGCAAGTGACCTACGAGTGCATGTGGAAGGGCATCGCGCAGGTGCGCCATGGCGCGCGCCTCGGCGACATCGGCCACGCCATCCAGGTGCACGCCGAAGCCGCCGGCTACAGCGTGGTGCGCGAGTACTGCGGCCACGGCATCGGCAAGAACTTCCACGAAGACCCGCAGATCCTGCACTACGGCCGTCCCGGCACCGGTGCCGAGATCAAGGCCGGCATGATCTTCACGGTGGAGCCGATGATCAACGCCGGCAAGCGCGATATCCGCACCATGCCCGACCAGTGGACCGTGAAGACCCGGGACCGCAGCCTGTCGGCGCAGTGGGAGCACACGGTGCTGGTCACCGAGACCGGCTACGAGGTGCTGACGGTGTCCGCCGGCACTCCGGCGCCGCCGGCCTTCATCACCGATTCCGTGGCGGCCTGACGCCGCACACAAGCCAGGGCGCCTGACCGGGCGCCCTTCTTTTTCCAGCCGTGCCGACGAACCCTTCCGCCCTCTCCATGGACACCACGCCGGAACTGCTGCTGGCCGCGCGCGTGCGCGACCAGCTCAAAGCCGACAAGCAGGCGCTGTTTGCGGACTTCAACGCCAGCGCCAATGCCGCCACGCTGACCACGCGGCTGCGCCGCGCCGTCGATGCCGCACTGGGCGAGGCCTGGCGCGGGCTGGCCATGCCCGCCGATGCGGCGCTGGTGGCGGTGGGCGGCTACGGCCGCGGCGAACTGTTCCCGTACTCCGACGTCGACGTGCTGCTGTTGCTGCCGGCCGAGCCCGACCGGGATACCGCCGGCAAGCTGGAACGCTTTATCGGCCTGTGCTGGGACCTGGGGCTCGAGATCGGCTCGGCGGTGCGCACGGTCGACGACTGCATCCGCGAATCGCGCCAGGACGTCACCATCCAGACCTCGCTGCTCGAGGCGCGCCTGCTGACCGGCAACCGCAAGCTGTTCGAGGCGCTGCGCAGCCGCTACCAGGCCGACCTTGACCCGGCGGCGTTCTTCCAGGCCAAGCTGCTGGAAATGCGCCAGCGCCACGCCAAGTACCAGGACACGCCCTACGCGCTCGAGCCCAACTGCAAGGAAAGCCCGGGCGGCCTGCGCGACCTGCAGGTGATCCTGTGGATGACCAAGGCCGCGGGCCTGGGCGACAGCTGGAAGGAATTGTTCGAGAAGGGCCTGCTGACGCAACGCGAAGCGCAGGAGCTGGCCCGCAACGAGCGCCTGCTCAAGACCATCCGCGCGCGCCTGCACCTCGTCGCCGGGCGCCGCCAGGACGTGCTGGTGTTCGACCTGCAGACCGCGCTGGCCGAGGCCTTCGGCTACCGCCAGAACGCCCACAAGCGCGCCAGCGAGCAGCTGATGCGCCGCTACTACTGGGCCGCCAAGGCGGTGACCCAGCTCAACAGCGTGCTGCTGCTCAATATCGAGGCGATGCTGTTCCCGAGCGAGTCGCAGGTGACGCGCGTGCTCAACGAGCGCTTCGTCGAGCGCCAGGGCATGCTGGAAATCACCAGCGACGACGTCTACGAGCGCGACCCGCACGCCATCCTGGAAACCTTCCTGCTGTACGAGCGCACGCCCGGCGTGAAGGGGCTGGCACCGCGCACGCTGCGCGGCCTGTACAACGCGCGCACGGTGATGGACGCGCGCTGGCGCAACGACCCAGAGAACCGCCGGCTGTTCCTGGCCATCGTGCAGGAACCGCAGGGCATTACCCATGCGCTGCGGCTGATGAACCAGACCAGCGTGCTGGGCCGCTACCTGATCAACTTCCGGCGCATCGTCGGGCAGATGCAGCACGACCTGTTCCACGTCTACACCGTGGACCAGCACATCCTGATGGTGGTGCGCAACATGCGCCGCTTCGCCATCGTCGAGCACACCCACGAGTTCCCGTTCTGCAGCCAGCTGATGGCCAGCTTCGACAAGCCCTGGGTGCTGTGGGTGGCGGCGCTGTTCCACGATATCGCCAAGGGCCGCGGCGGCGACCATTCGCGCCTCGGCACCGTCGATGCGCGCCGCTTCTGCCGGCAGCACGGCATTGCGCGCGAGGACGCCGACCTGATCTGCTGGCTGGTCGAGCACCACCTGACCATGAGCCACGTCGCGCAGAAGCAGGACCTGACCGATCCCGACGTGGTCCATGCCTTCGCCAAGGTGGTCGGCAGCGAACGCTACCTGACCGCGCTCTACCTGCTGACCGTGGCCGATATCCGCGGCACCAGCCCCAAGGTGTGGAATGCGTGGAAGGGCAAGCTGCTGGAAGACCTGTACCACATCACGCTGCGCGTGCTGGGCGGCGCGCGGGTCGACTCGCATTCGCTGTGGGCGCAGCGCAAGCAGGACACCATCTCGGAACTGCGCCTGAAGGCGTTCGACCCGGCGCTGGGCAAGTCGCTGTGGGCGCAGCTGGACGTGGCCTTCTTCCTGCGCCACGATTCGCACGATATCGCCTGGCTGACGCGCCACCTGTACAACAAGGTCGACAGCCCGGTGCCGGTGGTCAAGGCGCGCGTGTCGCCGGCCGGCGAAGGGCTGCAGGTGGCGGTCTACATCAAGGACCAGCCCGACCTGTTCGCGCGCATCTGCGGCTATTTCGAGCGCAAGGCGTTCTCGATCCAGGACGCCAAGATCCACACCACGCGCCACGGCTACGCACTCGATACGTTCCAGGTCACCGACCCCGGCATGGCCGGCGATGGCGGCAATTACCGCGACATCATCGCGCTGGTCGAGCATGAGCTGTGCGAGCGGCTGCGCCTGCAGGGCGCGCTGCCCGAGCCGACGCAGGGGCGGCTGTCGCGCCAGTCGCGCAGCTTCCCGATCAAGCCGCGCGTCGACCTGCGCCCGGACGAGCGCGGCCAGTATTACCTGCTGTCGCTGTCCGCCAACGACCGCACCGGCCTGCTGTACGCCATCGCCCGCGTACTGGCACGGCATCGCGTGTCCGTGCATACGGCACGCATCAACACCCTGGGCGAACGCGTCGAAGACGTGTTCCTGGTAGACGGCAGCCGCCTGGCCGCCGACAACCGATTGCAGATTCAGCTTGAACAGGACTTGCTCGCCGCCCTCGCCATCTGACGCGGCGGAGAGCATCAACGATATGACCGACAGCAATTCGCCGAAGCGCAAGACGCTAGGCATCAAGGCCGCCAGCGATACCGGCACGCCCGCGCGCAAGGGCGCCACCCGACCGGTGCGAGTGTCCGACCTGAACCGCAAGCGCGTGCAGTCCGTTTCCGAGGGCATCAAGCGCGCCCAGCAGCGTGCCGGCGGCAAGACCGGTGCCGGTGGGGCTAAGGGCGAAGCGCCGGCCCAGCCGCGCCAGCCGCGCGCGCCCCGCCCCGCCGACGGCGAGCGCCAGGCGCGTCCGCGCCGTGCGGATGCCGGCGAAGCGCGCCCGCGTCGCTTCGGCGACGACGACAACCGTCCGCGGCGCGCCGGAGGCGATCGCGGCGAAGCGCGCCCGCGTCGTTTCGAAGGCGGCGAATCGCGTCCGCCGCGACGCTTCGGCGACGACGACAACCGTCCGCGCCGCACCGGCGATGACCGCGGCGAAGCGCGTCCGCGCCGTTTCGAAGGTGGCGAGTCGCGTCCGCCGCGACGCTTCGGCGACGATGACAACCGTCCGCGGCGCGCCGGAGGCGATCGCGGTGAAGCGCGTCCGCGCCGCTTCGAAGGCGGCGAATCGCGCCCGCCGCGACGCTTCGGCGATGACGACAACCGCCCGCGCCGCTTCGAAGGCCCCGACTCGCGCCCGCGCCGCCATGGCGACGACGACAGGCGCCCGCGCCCCGCGCCGTCCGGCGAGCGCCGCCGCGAAGGCACGGCGCCGGCACGCCGCTTCAGCGATGCGGCCGACCGTATCCGCACCGCCGGCCCGGCACGCCCGCACGCACCGGCCGCGCGCCAGGAAAAGCCCGCCCCGGTACGCGACGAGTCCAGCCACGACGACGGCCTGGTTCGCCTGTCCAAGCGCATGTCCGAGCTCGGCCTGTGCTCGCGCCGCGAGGCGGACGAATGGATCCCGCGCGGCTGGGTGCTGGTCGACGGCAAGCCCGTGACCGAGCTCGGCAGCCGCATCCGCCCCGACGCCGAGATCGAGATCCTGCAGGAAGCGCGCTCCGAGCAAGGCGAGCGCGTCACCGTGCTGCTGAACAAGCCGGTCGGCTACGTTTCGGGCCAGGCCGAGGACGGCTACGAGCCCGCCGCGGCGCTGTTCACCCCCGAGAACCAGTGGGAAGGCGACCCCACGCGCAAGCGCTTTGCGCCGTGGCAGCGCAAGAATCTGGCGCCGGCCGGCCGCCTCGATATCGACTCCACCGGCCTGCTGGTGCTGACGCAGGACGGGCGCGTCGCGCGTGCGCTGATTGGTGAGGATTCGACCGTCGAGAAGGAATACCTGGTGCGCGTGGTCTGGCATTCGCCGCACGGGCCGGTCGAGCGCAACATCAGCGCCGAATTCCCGGCCGACGACCTGGAACTGCTGCGCCATGGCCTGTCGCTCGACGGCGTGCCGCTCAAGCCGGCCAAGGTCAGCTGGCAGAACGAAGAGCAGCTGCGCTTCGTGCTGCGCGAAGGCCGCAAGCGCCAGATCCGCCGCATGTGCGAGCAGGTCGGGCTGCAGGTAGTGGGCCTGAAGCGGGTGCGCATGGGGCGCGTGGTGTTGGGGGATCTGCCGCCGGGCAAGTGGCGGTTCCTGGGGCAGTTCGAGAAGTTCTGATGAAAAAAAGCGGCCGGGATGGCCGCTTTTTTTCAATCGTCGCTGTTCGCCGGCAGGTCAGGAAAGAGGATTTCGGTAAACCCAAAGTTCGAAAAATCCTTGATCCGCATCGGATAAAGGATCCCCTGCAGGTGGTCGCACTCATGCTGCACCACGCGCGCATGGAAGCCTTCGGCCACGCGTTCGATGTGGTTGCCCATCAGGTCGTAGCCGCTGTATTTCAGTCGCACGTGCCGCGGCACCACGCCGCGCAGGCCCGGCACCGACAGGCAGCCTTCCCAGCCGTCCTCCATTTCGTCGGACTGCATTTCCAGCACCGGGTTGATCAGCACCGTCTTGGGCACGGTGGGCGCGTCCGGGTAGCGCGGATTGCGGTCGAAGCCGAAGATCACCACCTGCAGGTCCACGCCGATCTGCGGCGCGGCCAGGCCCGCGCCGTTGGCGTGGTCCATGGTGTCGAACATGTCTTCGATCAGCGTGCGCAGTTCCGGCGTGTTGAAGCGCTCCACCGGCCGCGCCACCTGCAGCAGGCGCGGATCGCCCATCTTGAGAATCTCGCGGATCATGGTTGTGCTCCCGGTTATTGCTCGGCCGGCGCGGCACCGGCTTGCGCCAGCAGCGCCAGCATGCCGGCCTCGTCCAGCACCGGCACGCCCAGCGCCTCGGCCTTGTCCAGCTTGCTGCCGGCCTCGGCGCCGGCGACCACGTAGTCGGTCTTCTTCGACACCGACCCGGCCACCTTGGCGCCGGCGGTTTCCAGCAGTTCCTTGGCGTCTTCGCGCGACAGCGTCGGCAGCGTGCCGGTCAGCACAAAGGTCTTGCCCGACAGCGGCGCCGGCGCCTTTGCCACCGGCTCGCTTTCCGGCCAGTGTACGCCGGCGGCGCGCAGTTGCTCGATGACCTCGACGTTGTGCGGCTCGGCGAGGAAGTTGGCGATCGACTGCGCCACCACCGGGCCGACATCGTTGACCTCGAGCAGCGCGGCCTCGTCGGCCGCCATCAGTGCGTCGAGCTTGCCGAAGTGCCGGGCCAGGTCCTTGGCGGTGGCTTCGCCGACGTGGCGGATGCCGAGCGCGAAGATAAAGCGGTTCATGGTGGTCGCGCGCGACTTGTCGATCGCCGCGACCAGGTTGGCGGCCGACTTGTCCGCCATGCGCTCGAGCGCCGCCAGCTTGGCCACGCCGAGCTTGTACAGGTCGGCCGGCGTGCGCACGATGCCCTGGTCGACCAGCTGCTCGACCAGCTTGTCGCCCAGGCCTTCGATATCCATGGCGCGGCGCTGCGCGAAATGCAGCAGCGACTGCTTGCGCTGCGCCGCGCAGATCAGGCCGCCGGTGCAGCGGGCAATGGCCTCGTCCTCGAGCTTCTCGATATGCGAGCCGCACACCGGGCAGGCGGTGGGCATCACGAAGGCACGGGCATCGGCCGGGCGCCGCTCGGTCACCACGGCGACGACTTCCGGAATCACGTCGCCGGCGCGGCGCACGATCACGGTGTCGCCGATATGCACGTCCTTGCGGCGGATCTCGTCCTCGTTGTGCAGCGTGGCATTGGTCACGGTCACGCCGCCGACGAACACCGGCCTGAGCCGCGCCACCGGCGTGATCGCGCCGGTGCGGCCGACCTGCACCTCGATGTCCTCGACGATGGTGGTCATTTCCTGCGCCGGGAACTTGTGCGCCAGCGCAAAGCGCGGCGCGCGCGAGACAAAGCCCAGGCGCTCCTGCTCGGCCAGCGCGTTGACCTTGTAGACCACGCCATCGATGTCGTAGGGCAGCTCGTCGCGGCGCTTGCCGATATCGCGGTAGAAATCGAGCAGCCCCTGCGCGCCCTTCACCACCGCACGGTCTTTGCACACCGGCAAACCCAGCGCGGCAAAGCCGTCGAGCATGGCGCTGTGGGTCGGCGGCCGCTCCACGCCTTGCAGCTCGCCCAGCCCGTAGGCGAAGAACGACAGCGGACGCCGCGCGGTGATGCGCGGATCGAGCTGGCGCAGGCTGCCGGCGGCGGCATTGCGCGGGTTGACGAAGGTCTTCTCGCCGGCCTCGGCCTGGCGCGCGTTGAGCTTGTCGAAGTCGCGGCGGAACATGAAGACCTCGCCGCGCACCTCCAGCACCGCGGGCGCCTGGCCGCGCAGCTTGAGCGGGATCGCCTTGATGGTGCGCACGTTGACGGTGACGTCCTCGCCGGTCTCGCCGTCGCCGCGGGTCGCGGCCTGCACCAGGCGGCCGTCTTCATAGCGCAGCGACATGGCCAGGCCGTCGAACTTCAGCTCGCACGCGTATTCGACCGCGTCGGCGGCGCTGAACAGGTCGGCCTCGCCCGCCGCGGGCGCGCTGCGGCCCAGCCCCTGCGCGCAGCGGCGGTCGAAGTTGAGCACGTCGTCGTCGGCGAAGGCGTTGTTGAGCGACAGCATCGGTACGCGGTGCCGCACCGAGTCGAACGCCGCCAGCGGCTCGCCGCCCACGCGCTGGGTGGGCGAGTCCGGCGTCTGCAGCTCGGGATGCTCTAGCTCCAGCGCCATCAGCTCGCTGAACAGCGCGTCGTATTCCGCATCCGGAACGGTGGGCGCGTCCAGCACGTAATACTGGTAGTTGTGGCGGTCCAGCTCTTCGCGCAGCCAGGCCACGCGGCTGGCGGCGGCATCGGCCGGCAAGGCGCCGGCGGGCGCGGAGGCATCTGCCTGCGCGCCGCGGTGTTTTGCGGTCATGGCAGGCTCCGGCTAGTTGCTGAACAGGCGCAGCGCCACCGGCGAACCGGCCGGCATGCCGCGCGCTTCCAGCTTCTGGTACAGCGCTTCGAGCTGGTTGAAGATGGCGACGAACGAGGCTTCGGTCAGCGGCCGCATATTGTCGTCGACCAGCTGCGCGCCCATGCGCTGCGCCAGCGTATGGCCGTACTCGCACACGGTCTTGAACGGTTTGGCGCCCTGGTCTGCCACCGGCACGTCGAGCAGCAGCGTGATCTGGCGGCCGGCCTTGACGGTCAGGTCGTCTCGCAGGAAGTTGGTGTCGCCGAACTGCAGCGTGAACAGCGGGCGCTGCACGCCCTCGGCATTGGCCTGGTAGCGGATAAAGCGGGTGCCGTCGCGCGACAGCACCAGCCCGTCCTGCGTCGCCACGTTCTGCACATAGGCGGCCGACCACGGCGCGCCGTCGGAGATCACGTTGACACCCAGCTGCACGTCGCAAGCGGCGGCAAAGGCGTCGAGCTCGCGTGCGTTGGCGACGGTCTCGCCCATGTCCGGCAGGTCGGCCGAGGCGTCGAGCGACTCGGCCAGCGACTCGACCGCGGTGACGAATTCCGAGAACTCGAGGGCGTTGAGCGGGCCGCCACGGTTGGCCAGCTGCACGCCGACCTGCAGGTCTTCGTACTGATGGCCGGCGGTGACGGGCTCCCAGGCGTTGGCTTCGGCACGCAGGCCTTCGATATGGACCGGCTTGGTGCCGGCGCGGCGCAGCCGGCCGGTCAGCGGCAGGATGCGGTCGCCGGACGCCTTGCGCTCCAGGTGCAGCGGCACGATGCAGTCGATCAGCGGATCGACGATTGCGGGCGCGGGCTGGCCGTCCGGTACGGCGGCGACGGCAGCCGGTGCGGGCGCCGGCGCAGGCGCCGGTGCAGGTGCGGGAGCAGGTGCCGGTGCCACGGCGATGGCGGCATCCGCTTCCTCCTCCGACGCGCGCGCCACTGCGGCCCCGACCGCGACTTCCTCGGCGACGGCTTCGTCGGCGTCGGCGCTGCTGGCTGCAGCGGCCGCGGCGGCAGCGGCGTGGTTGTTGTCAGCCACGGCGGCGCCGGCGCTGGCCGGTGCCTGCGACAAGGTGGGCTCGCGCCGCGGCGGCTGCTCGGCAGCGGCTTCGTGCAGGCGTGCGGCGGTTTCCGGCGCGGTGCTCTGGCCGACCACCGGCTCGCGCATCGGCGGCAGGTCGTCTTCAGGGCGCAGCTCGCGCGGGCGGCGTGCCTTGCGGATCTGCCACTGGTTGTAGCCGAACACCAGCACCACGAAAGCCAGGCCCGCGACGATCAGCGCGGTCTGCAGGTCCATGTTGAGCTTCATGCTGCCTCCGCCATGGAAACCGCAGCGTCCATATCCACCGCCACGATACGGGAAACCCCCTGCTCCTGCATGGTCACGCCAATGAGTTGATGAGCCATTTCCATGGCGATCTTGTTATGTGAGATGAAAACGAATTGGGTCTTGTCCGACATGCGCGCCACCATATTGGCGTAGCGCTCGGTATTGGCGTCGTCCAGCGGCGCGTCGACCTCGTCCAGCAGGCAGAACGGTGCCGGGTTCAGCTGGAACATCGCGAACACCAGCGCGATCGCGGTCAGCGCCTTCTCGCCGCCCGACAGCAGGTGGATGGTCGAGTTCTTCTTGCCCGGCGGCTGCGCCATCACCTGCACGCCGGCATCGAGGATTTCCTCGCCGGTCATGATCAGGCGCGCCTGGCCGCCGCCGAACAGCGACGGGAACAGCTCGCCGAAATGGTGGTTGACCTGGTCGAAGGTGCCCTGCAGCAGCGCGCGGGTTTCCTGGTCGATCTTGGCGATCGCGTCCTCGAGCGTGCCGATGGCGTCGTTCAGGTCGGCCGACTGCGCGTCGAGGAAGGTCTTGCGCTCGCGCGCCGCGGCCAGTTCGTCGAGCGCGGCCATGTTGACCGGGCCGAGCGCGTTGATGGCGTTGTTGATGCGCGTGACTTCGCCCTGCAGGTACGACGGCTTCAGGTCGCCGGTCAGCTTGTCGGCCAGCGCGGCCTCGTCCACCTCGGCGGCGCTCAGCTGCTCGCTGAACTGCTCCTGGTTCAGGCGCGCGGCCTGTTCCTTGAGCTGCAGCTCGGTGATGCGGTCGCGCAGCGGCTGCAGGCTGCGTTCGGCGGCCAGGCGCTGCTCGTCGTGCTGGCGCAGCTGCGCCGACAGCGCATCGAGCTCGGTGCGCGCGATGGTCAGCTTCTCTTCCTTCTCGGCGCGGCGCTCCAGCGCTTCCTGCAGGCCGGTATGCGCGGTCTGCTCGTTGATGGTCTCGAGTTCGGCGCGGGCGTTCTCGAGCGATTCGGCGATGCGCTCGGCCTGGTCCGCCGCCACCTGGATATTGCGGCGCAGCTCGTCGATGCGGCTGGCCAGGTTGCGCTCGGCAAACAATGCCTCCTGCGCGGCGCGCTCGAGGTCGCGCAGCTGGTGGCGCGCGCCGGAGAGCTTGCTGTCCAGCGCCTCGAAGGCCATCTGCTGGTCTTCATGGGTGGCCTGCATCTCGGCCAGCGCGGCGTCGTGCTGCTCGAAGCTGGCTTCGGATTCGGCGCGGATCGCGCGCTGCTCTTCGATCTGCGCGTGGATCTCTTCGAGTTCTTCGCGGATCTGGCCGCTGCGCGCGGCATAGCGCTCCATCGCCTGCGACAGCTTGAGCACGTCCATCTGCAGCGCATGCACGCGGCGCGTGGCCTGCTCGGCGCGGGCACGGGCGTCGCCCAGCGCCTGGCTGGCCTGGGTGTAGGCCGCTTCGGCGCGCACAGCCTCGGTCCTGGCTTCGTCGGACAGCAGCAACTGCGCGCGCGCCTGCTTCTGCAGGTTCTCGATTTCCTGCTCGCGCGCGAGCATGCCGGCCTGCTCGGAATCGGCGGCGTAGATCTGGATCGCGTTGCGGCCCACCAGGTGGCCTTCGGCAACCACGAACGAGGCGCCTTCGGGCAGCGTGTTGCGCGCGGCCAGCGCCTGCGCCATGTCGGTGGCGACATAGACGTCCGCGAGCCAGTCCTGCATCACCGCGCGGATGCCCGGCTCGGTGATCTGCACCAGCGCCATCAGCGGGCGCAGCCCGGCGGGCGTTTCCAGCGGACGCGCCGCGGCCGGCGGCGAGTAGAACGCCAGCTTGGCCGGCGGCGCATCGGACAGGAAGGCCTTGACCCAGTCCAGGTTCGACACTTCCAGCGCGGCCAGCTTCTCGCGCAGCACGGATTCGAGCGCGTTTTCCCAGCCCGGCTCGATATGGACCTTCTTCCACAGCCGCGGCAGCTCGGCCAGCTCATGCTTCGCCAGCCACGGCTGCACCTTGCCGTCGGTCTGCACGTTTTCCTGCAGCTGGCGCAGCGCCGACAGGCGCGCCTCGAGCGTGGCGATGGCGGCGGCTTCGCTGTGCACGCGCGCCTGCGCGGCGCGGCGCGCCTCGTCCAGGCGCGGCACGTTCTCTTCGGCGTCGGCGAGCACGGCCTGGGCTTCCTCGACCAGCGCCTCCTGCTCGGCCAGCTCGGCGCGGGCCTGCTCCAGGCGGGTCTCGTCGGGGCGGTCCAGGCCCTTGTCTTCGGCCGACAGACGCTCGCGGCGCTGTTCCAGCTGCTGCAGCATCTGGTCGGCGCTGCGCTGCTGCGCGGCCTCCAGCTTCAGCGCCTGCTCGGCCTGCATGATGCCGGCGCGCTGCTCGTTGAGCAGCTGCTGGGCGTCGCGCCACTGCGCTTCCAGCGTCGGCAGCTCGTCGTTCTGCTGCGCCACGGCCTCCTGCGCCTCGACCGTGCGGCCTTCGGCCACGGCCAGGTTTTCCTCGGCCTGCGCCAGTTCGTCGGTGGCCTGTTCGGCCTTGGCCTGCCACTGTTCACGCTGCGCGGTCAGCGCGGCGATCTGTGCCTGCACGCGGTTGCGCGATTCCACCACGTAGCGGATCTCGGCTTCGAGCTTGCTGACCTCGGCATTGGCCTCGTACAGCGCGCCCTGGGCCGCGTGCATGCCATCCGACGCGGCATAGTGCGCGGCGCGCATGGTTTCCAGCTCGGCCTCGACATGGCGCAGCTGCGCGGTCTGCGCTTCCAGGTCGATCTGGGCCTGCTCGATCGCGCGCTGATGGCGCTCCTGCTCCTGCTGGGCCTCGCGCTTGCGCAGCAGCCACAGCAGGTGCTGCTTCTCTTCGCCGTCGGCCTGCAGCGTCTTGAAGCGCTGCGCCACCTCGGCCTGGCCTTCGAGCTTTTCGAGGTTGCTGCCGAGCTCGCGCAGGATGTCTTCGACCCGGGTCAGGTTCTCGCGGGTATCGGACAGCCGGTTCTCGGTCTCGCGGCGGCGCTCCTTGTACTTGGACACGCCCGCCGCCTCTTCCAGGAAGATGCGCATGTCATCGGGCTTGGCCTCGATGATGCGCGAGATCATGCCCTGGCCGATGATGGCGTAGGCGCGCGGGCCCAGGCCCGTGCCCAGGAAGATGTCCTGGATGTCGCGCCGGCGCACCGGCTGATTGTTGATGTAGTAGGACGAGGTGCCGTCGCGGGTCAGCACGCGCTTGACCGCGATTTCGGCGTACTGGCTCCACTGGCCCGCCGCGCGGCCTTCGGCGTTGTCGAACACCAGTTCGACGCTGGCGCGGCCGGCCTGCTTGCGCGCGGTCGAGCCGTTGAAGATGACGTCCTGCATGGACTCGCCGCGCAGTTCGGACGCGCGTGACTCACCCAGCACCCAGCGCACGGCATCGATGATGTTGGACTTGCCGCAGCCGTTGGGACCGACGATGCCGACCAGTTGGCCCGGCACCTGGAAATTGGTGGGATCGACGAATGACTTGAAGCCCGCCAGTTTGATCGAGGATAGTCGCACGGTTTTCTCGTGTGGTATCGGCCACTCCGGCAGCAAAGCGGGGGCGGCCTGGTATCGGGTATCGGGGCTATTGCACGGTTCGGAAAAGCCGGGCTGCGCGGGGACCGGCGCGGCGTGACGCCAGCACCTCAAAACACCCCTCCAGCCCGAGAATTGGGGCTAATCATACCATCGCAGATGCCTTCGCCGGCCCGTTTGGGACCCTTCCGCGGCAGGTGACGGTGGCCGGAATTCCTTTGCCTTTCCGACCCTTACAAGCGGTTTCGCAAGCACTTTGGCAAGCCGGTCGCAGGCCGCCAGCCGCGCTTGCCGCGTGACGCACCGGAAACTAATCAGGGTAAATGCTAGTCTCTGCTCTGTCGGCGATGCCGGATGCGCCTCCGGCCCCACGCACCATGAACGCCCCCAGCAGCCTTTTCGCAGCGTTTCGCCCGCCTTGGGCAAACCAGGAGGACAGAGCATGAGTGAACTGTCAGCGGCCGCCCGGCCGTGGTCTGTCAGCGACATCCGATACGAGGCGATCGACGTCGCGCGCGTGCGCGGCGACCGTGACCTGTTCTACCTGCTGGTGTCGGCTTCGTTTATCGAAAGCGGCTCCGACACCTATGCCGGCAACCTCGCCACCTATTACGCCCGCGTGCCCGAAGCCGCCGGCTGGCTGTCCGAGCACTGGGAGGCCGAGGAGCTGCAGCACGGCCTGGCGCTGCGGCGCTATGTCGAGCATGTCTGGCCGGAATTCGACTGGGAGCGCGGCTATGCGCGCTTCTTCGACGAATACAGCCAGACCTGCTCGATCGACCAGTTCGAGCCCACCGAGGCGCTCGAGATGGCGGCCCGCTGCGTGGTCGAGACCGGCACCGCGGCCTACTACCGGGCGCTCGAGCAGGCCAGCGACGAACCGGTGCTGCGCGACCTGACGCGGCGCATCTCCAATGACGAAGTGCGGCACTACAAGCACTTCTTCCACTTCTTCAACCGCTTCGCCGAAGCCGAAGGGCTGGGCCGGCTGCGCGTATTGCGGGCGCTGGCGCGCCGGCTGCTGGAGATCAAGAACGAGGACGCGGCGATCGCGCTGCGCAACGTGCTGCGCATGGAACGCGGGGTCGAGTCGGTGCCGGAGGCGGAGGTGCGCGCGCTCAATACGCGCGTGTCAGGCGTGATCCGCCGCAACATCCCGATCGAGATGACGGTCAAGATGCTGCTGCGGCCGCTGCACCTGCACCGCGGCGTCGAGCGCGCGGTGCGCGCGCCGCTGGTGGCGATGGTGTCGCGGGTGATCCTGCACTGAACTGCGCCAGAGCTAGTGGCAGGCCGCGGCCTCGGCGCCCGCGGCCGGCACGGGCGTGGCGCGGCTGCGGTGCACCAGCCCCGACAAGGCGCCGGCGGCGATGATGCACAGCCCGCCAGCGGCCTCCTTCCAGCTCAGCACCTCGGTCGCCAGCCACCACGACGACACCGCGGCGATGACGATCTCGAACAGCATCAGCAGCGACACGCGGTTGGCCGGCAGCCGCTGCAGCCCGTACTGCACCACCGAGTTGCTGACCACCAGCACCGCCGCCAGCCCCAGTACCAGCATCGCCGCGCTGACCTGCGCGCCCGGCACGACCGCCACCGCCGGACCTTCGAGCAGCAGCGCGGCCGGCACGCCGACCACGGTGCAGCCCAGGTAGACCACCACCGTGCGCACGCGTGCGTCGGTGTCCGGAAAGCGTTGCCCGGCGCGGCGCGACAGCACGTTGTTGACGGCAAAGCCCATGCCGCCGATCAGGCCCGACCATTCCGCGGCGGAGCGCGGCAGCGGCACGCCGACCGCGGGCGTCCACAGCATCAGCCCGGCACCGAACAGCGCCAGCCCCACCAGTGCCAGCCCGGCCGCCGACAGCCGCTCGCCCAGAAACAGCCGCGCGAACAGCGCGGTCCAGACCGGCGTC
The DNA here is from genome assembly GCF_001598055.1 of Cupriavidus nantongensis. Classification (NCBI taxonomy): domain Bacteria; kingdom Pseudomonadati; phylum Pseudomonadota; class Betaproteobacteria; order Burkholderiales; family Burkholderiaceae; genus Cupriavidus; species Cupriavidus nantongensis. The sequence goes on from NZ_CP014844.1 coordinate 3,042,401, forward strand.
AGGTAGAACAGCAGCAGCACGCGCATCACGTGCCCGTTGACGCTGCCCCAGACGAAGCCGGCATTGGTCACGCCCGCCGCCAGGCCGATCGCCAGGAACAGCCAGTGCGGCCGCAGCCCGCCCAGGTGGCGGCGGAAGGCCAGCAGCGACAGCACCGCCGCGACCGCGCTGACCAGCGCCGCGGCATGCATGCCGCCCAGCCCCCAGCCGGCCAGCACGCGGTACGGGAACCACGCGATGCCCCATACCGAGGCGCCGATCAGGATGGAAAGCGATGCCTTGACCGCATGGCGGTCGGCCGGCGCCAGCGGCGCCGCAACTGGATTTGTGCTCATAAAGGGAATCGGTGCGAGGCGAGCCGGAGCGCCCGCCATGCGCGGCATGGCTGCGTCCGGACGGCGCCGGCGGCATCACCGTGGCGTGATACCCGCCATCCGCGGCGGCCCGACCCCCGCCAAAGACCGCCTGGCGGGCCGGGCCGGCGCACGGAAACCCGCGCCGTTCCTCTATAATGCGTCGTTTTAACCGGCCCCGACTGACACTGTGAATCCGCGCCTCGACCTGCTCCAGCCCTACCCGTTCGAGAAACTGCGGGTGCTCTTTGCGCAAGTAAAGGTTGCCGACAATAAGGCTGCCGACAAGCCGGCCATCAGCTTCGGCATCGGTGAACCCAAGCATCCGACGCCTGCGTTCATCAAGCAAGCGCTGGCAGAGTCGCTTGCGGGGCTGGCGAATTATCCCACAACGGCCGGTTCCGATGCACTACGCCAGTGCATCGCGGGATGGCTGGAGCGCCGCTACGGCCTGCCCAAGGTCAACGCCGCCACCGAAGTGCTGCCCGTGACCGGCTCGCGCGAGGCGCTGTTCGCCTTTGCCCAGACCGTGGTCGACGGCACCCGGCCAGGCGCGCTGGTGCTGTGCCCCAACCCGTTCTACCAGATCTACGAAGGCGCGGCGCTGCTGGCCGGCGCCACCCCGGTATTCGCCAACAGCGACCCGTCGCGCAATTTCGCCCCGGCCTTCGACCGCATCGGCGACGAGGTCTGGCAGCAGGTGCAGCTGCTCTTTGTCTGCACCCCCGGCAACCCGACCGGCGCGGTGCTGTCGCTGGAAGACTGGAAGCAACTGTTCGCGCTGTCCGACCGCTACGGCTTCGTGATCGCCTCGGACGAGTGCTATTCCGAGATCTATTTCGACGAGGGCCGCGCGCCGCTGGGCGCGCTCGAGGCCGCCCACAAACTTGGCCGTGCAGATGGGGCCAACCCCTTCGAGCGCCTCGTGGTGTTCTCGAGCCTGTCCAAGCGCTCCAACGTGCCGGGCCTGCGCTCGGGCTTCGTCGCCGGCGACGCCGCGCTGCTGAAGCGGTTCCTGCTCTACCGCACCTACCACGGCGGCGCCATGAACCCGGCGGTGCAGAGCGCCAGCATCGCCGCGTGGAACGACGAATCGCATGTGCGCGAGAACCGCGCTGCCTACGTACGCAAGTTCAGCGAAGTCACGCCGATGCTGGCGGAAGTCCTCGACGTGGCGCTGCCCGATGCCGGCTTCTACCTGTGGGCCGACGTCTCGCGCACCGGCCTGTCGGATACCGAATTCGCCGCGCGGCTGCTGGCCGAGCAGAACGTCACCGTGCTGCCCGGCAGCTACCTGGCGCGCGAGGCCGACGGCATCAACCCCGGCGCCAACCGCGTGCGCATGGCGCTGGTGGCAACGCCGGAGGAATGCGTCGAGGGGGCACGGCGGATCGTGGAATTCTGCAAATCGCTGGGCTGAGGCCTGATTGTCCCTTTGTGTTCTCCCTCTCCCCTCAAGGGGAGAGGGTCGGGGTGAGGGGTGGTTTGGCAAGGCACCACGCCCGTAGAACCGCCCACCCTCACCCCCGGCCCCTCTCCCGCACGCGGGAGAGGGGAGCAAACCAGCGGTCGAGGCTGACACACCTGAGGCTCGACTCCCGAACATCAACATTCACCACCTGAGAACCTAACATGACGCAAGCTCTGCAAGCCCTGATCGACCAGGCCTGGGAAGACCGCACCAGCCTGTCGCCGAAGTCCGCCCCCAACGACATCCGCGAGGCCGTTGCCAACGTCATCGGCCAGCTCGATGCCGGCACGCTGCGCGTGGCCGAGAAGCAAGGCAAGGACTGGATCGTCAACCAGTGGGTCAAGAAGGCCGTGCTGCTGTCGTTCCGCCTGGAAGACAACGCACCGATGAGCGCCGGCGGCTTTGCCCAGTTCTACGACAAGGTGCCGACCAAGTTCGCCAACTGGAGCGGCGACGACTTCGCCAAGGCCGGCTTCCGCGTGGTGCCGCCGGCCGTGGCCCGCCGCGGTTCGTTCATCGCGAAGAACGCCGTGCTGATGCCGTCGTACGTCAACATCGGCGCCTATGTCGATGAAGGCACCATGGTCGACACCTGGGCCACGGTCGGTTCGTGCGCGCAGATCGGCAAGAACGTGCACCTGTCGGGTGGCGTGGGCATCGGCGGCGTGCTGGAGCCGCTGCAGGCCAATCCGGTGATCATCGAAGACAACTGCTTTATCGGCGCGCGTTCGGAAGTGGTCGAAGGCGTGATCGTCGAGGAAAACTCGGTGATCTCGATGGGCGTGTACCTGGGCCAGTCGACCAAGATCTACGACCGCGAAACCGGCGAGATCCACTATGGCCGCGTGCCGGCCGGTTCGGTGGTGGTGGCGGGCAACCTGCCGTCCAAGGACGGCAAGTACAGCCTGTACTGCGCCGTGATCGTGAAGAAGGTCGACGCGCAGACTCGCGCCAAGACCAGCCTGAACGACCTGCTGCGCGGCGACTGATCGCGCCCCGTCGCGGCCCGCACGGGCCGCGACCGTCGTCATCCGCCTGGCCAGGCTGAACATGCCCTCCCTCCGCAAGCGACTCATGGCCCTGGATCCCACCACCGTCAGTACCGTGCTTTCCCTGCTGCCGACCATTCTCGAGCAGGCCAACAAGACCCTCGAGAAACTGAAGAAGAACAAGCGCAAGGACGGCTCGCCCGAAGCCGCGGTGGCCGACGCGCGCGATCCCGCGGCGCGCATCGCCGAGCTCGAGGCCGCGGTGGTGCAGCAGGCCGAGGCGGTCAAGCTGCTGGCCGAGCAGCACGCCATCACCATCGACGCGCTGCGCAAGGAAGCCGCCCGGCTGGACCGGCGCCTGCGGCTGATGACGGCGGTGGCGATGGGCGGCGTGGCGCTGGGCCTGGGCGGCCTGGTGATCGCGCTGAATTTGCTGTTCCGCTGAACGCCCGTCGTTCCCGCGCAGGCGGGAATGACAATCAACATAACGAGATCTGCAAGCCATGACCGTCCTGCTCTACGGCATTCCCAACTGCGATACCGTCAAGAAGGCCCGCACCTGGCTCGATGCCAACGGCGTCGCCTACACCTTCCACGACTTCAAGAAGCAGGGCGTGGACGAGGCCATGCTGCGCGGCTGGCTGCGGCACGTGCCGCTGGCCACGCTGCTCAACCGCAAGGGCACCACCTGGCGCGCGCTGACCGATGCCGACAAGGCCCGCGCCGAAGATGAAGCCGGCGCGATCGCGCTGATGCAGCAAAGCCCGTCGCTGATCAAGCGCCCGGTGCTGGCCCACGATGGCAAGGTGATGGTCGGCTTCTCCGCCGACCAGTACGCCAGCCAGTTCTGATTTCCGATTCCGCCGTCCGATGAACCCCACCCTCGCCCTTACCGAAGACCTGATCCGCCGCCGCTCCGTCACGCCCGCCGACGAAGGCTGCCAGGCCATCCTGGAAACCCGCCTGAAGGCAATCGGCTTCGACTGCGAAGCGCTGGTCAGCGGGCCCGACGATTTCCGTGTGACCAACCTGTGGGCGGTCAAGCGCGGCACCAGGGGCAAGGACGGCAAGCTGCTGGTGTTCGCCGGCCATACCGACGTGGTGCCGACCGGCCCGCTGGAGCAGTGGCACTCGGACCCGTTCGCGCCGACCCACCGCGACGGCAAGCTGTACGGCCGCGGCGCCGCCGACATGAAGACCTCGATCGCCGGCTTCGTGGTGGCGGTGGAAGAGTTCGTCAAGGCGCATCCCGCGCATGCCGGCTCGATCGGCTTCCTGATCACCAGCGACGAGGAAGGCCCGGCGCACGACGGCACCGTCAAGGTGGTCGAGGCGCTGGCCGCGCGCGGCGAGCGCCTGGACTACTGCGTGATCGGCGAGCCGACCTCGGTCAACGCGCTCGGCGACATGGTCAAGAACGGCCGCCGCGGCTCGTTGTCGGGCAAGCTCACGGTGAAGGGCATCCAGTGCCATATCGCCTACCCGCACCTGGGCCGCAACCCGATCCACGACGCCGCGCCGGCGCTGGCCGAACTGGCCGCCGAAACCTGGGACCAGGGCAACGAATACTTCCCGCCCACCAGCTGGCAGATGTCGAACATCCACGGCGGCACCGGCGCCACCAACGTGATCCCGGGCCACGTCACCATCGACTTCAATTTCCGCTTCTCGACGGCGAGCACGCCCGAGGGCCTGAAGGCGCGCGTGCATGCCATCCTGGACCGCCACAGCCTGGAATACACGCTCGACTGGACCCTGGGCGGCGAGCCCTTCCTGACGCCGCGCGGCGAGCTGTCCGAGGCGCTGTCGTCGGCGATCCGGGCCGAGACCGGCTTCGACACCGAGCTGTCGACCACCGGCGGCACTTCCGACGGCCGCTTCATCGCGAAGATCTGCCCGCAGGTGATCGAGTTCGGCCCGCCCAACGCCAGCATCCACAAGATCGACGAGCACGTCGAAGTGCGCTTTATCGAGCCGCTGAAGAACGTGTACCGCGGCGTGCTGGAACGCCTGATCGCCTGATTTTTTTGCATAGACAACCCATCCATGGCAACGCCCTCTCCCCTGCGCACCGTGCGCGACCTGCTGCGCCTGGCCGTGTCGCGCTTTACCGCCGCGCGCCTGTCCTTCGGCCACGGCAGCGCCAACGCCTATGACGAGGCGGCCTACCTGGTGCTGCATACGCTCAACCTGCCGCTCGATACGCTCGATCCCTTCCTCGATGCGCGGCTGCTGCCCGAGGAAGTCGAGGCGGTGCTGAAGGTAATCGACCGCCGCGTCAACGAGCGCGTGCCGGCCGCCTACATCACGCACGAGGCCTTTATGCATGGCCTGCGCTTCTACGTCGATTCACGTGTGATCGTGCCGCGCAGCTTTATCGGCGAACTGCTGCAGGAAGGGCTGGAACCCTGGGTCGGCGAGAGCGACAGCATCGGCCCGGTGCTCGAACTGTGCACCGGCTCCGGCTGCCTGCCGATCGTGGCCGCGCATGTGTGGCCGAACGCGAAGATCGACGCGGTCGACATCTCGCCCGACGCGCTCGCGGTGGCGCATCGCAATGTGGCCGACTACAAGATGGAAGACCGCATCCGGCTGTACCAGGGCGACCTGTACGCGCCGCTGCCGCACGGCGCCACCTACGACGTGATCCTGACCAACCCGCCCTACGTCAACGAAAGCTCGATGCAGGCGCTGCCGGCCGAATACCTGGCCGAGCCGCGCATCGCGCTGGCCGGCGGCGACGACGGCATGGACGTGGTGCGGCGGATCATCGCCGGCGCCAAGGCGCGTCTGAACCCGGGCGGCGTGCTGGTGGTGGAGATCGGCAACGAGCATGCCAATGTGGAAGCGGCCTTCCCGGAACTGGAGATCGTGTGGCTGCCGGTCAGCGCGGGGGACGAGCAGGTGTTCCTGCTGACGTACGACGCGCTGCCGGGCTGATACGGACCAGCGAACCGGTTGTTTGCTCCCCTCGCCCGCCTGCGGGAGAGGGGCCGGGGGTGAGGGCAGGCACAGGCATACCGACGCACTGTACTTCGTCGAAGCTCCCCGCCCTCACCCCGACCCTCTCCCGCAAGCGGGAGAGGGAGTACACAATCGGCAGCGCAACTCCCTGCCCGCGCAATCTGGGCGAACACCGGCCAACCGTTGATCCGGCAACGCGCGCAGGCCGTACACTCGCTGCAGAGACAGCGCCACTGACGCCGTGACCCCCAGCAATATCCCTCCTTCCGGATCGCCTCCCGGCGTGCGCGCCCTGCCCGCGCGCAACCCGGCCGCGTATGCCGTGCGCGGCATCGCCATCCTGACCTTTGCCTTTGCGCTCAGCCAGTTCTTCCGCTCGTGCCTGGCGGTGATGGCGCCCGAGCTGCAGCACGATTTCGGCCTGTCGCCGGCGGGCTTCGGCGCGCTGTCGTCTTCGTTCTTCCTGGCCTTTGCCGTGGCGCAGATCCCGGTGGGCATCGCCTTCGACCGCTATGGCGTGGGCCGTCCGACCGCGCTGCTGCTGGCGGTGGGCGCGCTGTCGTCGATCCTGTTCGTGGTGGCGCCCAACGGCGCCGCCGCCACGCTGGCGCAGGTAGGGCTGGGGCTGGCGTGCGCGCCGGTGTTCATGGGGCTGCTGCATTTCGCCTCGGAGCAGCTGTCCGAGCGCGACTACACCCGCGTGGTCAGCCGCTCCAACGCCACCGGCATGGTCGGCTCGCTGTGCGCGACCGCGCCGCTGGGCTGGGCCATTTCGCTGGTGGGCTGGCGGCCATCGATGGCGGTGTCGGCGCTGGGCATGGTGGCGGCCTGCTATGGCGTGTGGCGCTGCGTGCGCGACCAGGGCCATGCCGAGGCCCGCAGCGCGTCGTGGCCGGCGATGCTGTCGGAAAGTCTGCAGCTGCTCAAGCTGGCGCCGCTGTGGACGCTGATCCCGCTGTGCGTGGCGATGGCCGCCGGCACCGCCTTCCGCAATGCCTGGAGCGGGCCCTACCTGGCAGACGTGTTCAGCCTGGGCTCGGCGCCGCGCGGCGTGGCGCTGACGCTGCTGAGCCTGGCCGGATTCCTGACCGCCTTCGTGCTGCCGGTGCTGGTGCGGCGCGGCACGCTCAAGACGACCATCGCCGGCTGGTCGTGCCTGGCCATGGCCGGGGGCGTGCTGCTGTCGCTGTGGCCGGACCGCGGCATCGGTTACGGGGTGGCGATGATGGCGCTGCTGTCGACCATCGGCATGCTGCATCCGCTGGTGATGGCGCAGGGCCGCGGGCTGATCCCGCCGTCGCAGCGCGGGCGCGGGCTGGGGCTGCTCAATACCTTCGTGTTCCTGGGCTCGGCCCTGACCTCATGGGGCTTCGGCCTGATCGCCAATGCCGGCCATGTGCGCGGCTGGCCGCTGCCGTCCACCTATGCGGCGATCTTCCTGTCGGCAGCGGTGCTGATCGCCGCCGCGCTGGTGCCGTACTGGTTCAGCCCGGCACATCCGGCCAGCCAGTAGGCGGAATCAGCCGCGGGACAGCGCGCGCACCATGTCGGCAATGATGGTGGAGCGAATCACGCGCAGGCAAGCCAGTTCCCCGGCAAACCCGCCCGCCTGCGCCGGCCGCTCGCGCGCCAGCGCGCCGTTCTGCTGCGCCGCCAGTTCATACAACGCCTGTGCCGCCGGCACGATGCCGCGCAGCATGGCATCCAGCCGGCGTTCGGCGGTGGCGCGGTTCAGGCCTAGCACGCGCCCCGCTTCCAATACCAGCGCACGCGAGAAATCGCTGTAGAACTCGACGCCGAGCACCGGCCACGCAAAGCGGTGCGCCTGCGGCCAGCCGGTCTTGTCATAGGTACGGGTGGCGTAGGCCGCCTCGCTGACAAGGTCATAGAAAGGCGCCAGCGCGATGCCGGCATCGGATACCAGGAAGCTCAGGTTCTTCAGGTGCGCGTCGGAATTGCCGACCAGGATATTGAACACCAGCCAGTCGAACAGCCGCGCCCGTGCCACCGCGTGCGCGCGGCACAGCGTAGCCAGTTCGGCCAGCCGGCCGACGCTGCCCTGGTCGTACTTGAAGGTGCGCGGCAGGTTCAGCAACTGGCAGGCGTCGATCGCATGCAACCGCTGCCACTGGCCTGGCGACGCCAGGCGGCGGTCGAAGCGGTCGACCAGGTACACCGGCGCCGGCACATAGCGCCGATGTACCTGCGGCACGTCAAGCTTCAGCCGCGCGGCGAGCGACATCACGAACCACTCGTTGATGACCGAATGCGGATAGGTCTCTTGGACCTGATGGTTCGGTTTCAGGATATGCGTCGACGGCGTGTCCGCGCCGGGCTCGAACAGCGCGCCGTCCTGCAGCACCACCGCCAGCTTGTGCTGCGCGCCGGCCAGCGACATGCGCTTGACCGCGCCATGCGTGAGCGGAACGCCGGGCAAGCTGCGAATGCGGGCGTCGAGCGCGGCATCGCTCAACGGCCGCAGGGCTGGCGCGCCGGCCGGCAGGCGTCCGCGAGGCAGCAGCGTCAGCGAGCCGGCTGATTCTGCCCCGTAGTGCTCCAGCAAGGCAAAGGCATCGGCTTCGTCGCGGATGCTGGCATCGCGCGCCATCAGCGCGCGCTGGCCGTCTTCGGGCAGCAGGTTGTCGAAATACCATTGCACCGGCCGCAGCGTGCTGCCATCGGCCAGGGTCTCAGGCTGCAGTGGCAGCGCCGGGCTCAGCGCGAAGGCGTGCGGATTGGCGAGCCAGGCCGCGTCATAGCGGAATGACCAGAGGTCGGCGGCTTCCTGCAACTCGCCCACGGGGGTGCCGTTGATGCTCGCCACCAGCACGCGCTCAGCCATGCTGGTCGGCATCCCTGGCATTGCGCCGATTGCGGCTGCGGGCCTGGCGCTGCCTGAGCTTGGCGAGTTCGGCTTCCACCCGCGGCGCCGCCGCCTCCGGCAGGTCGACGGTCACCCGCAGGCCAAGGCCCTGCAGCACCTGGAACAGCTTGCCCCACTGGATGCCTTCGGCACCGTTCTCGACCCGCACCATAAAGTTTTCGCTGACACCGATGGCCCCGGCAGCGTCGTCCTGGCGCATGCCGCCTGCCTTGCGCGCCGCGCGCACGGCCGCGCCGATATCGCCGGGTTGGGTAAGAATCATGAAAATCTCCTTGATTGCGAAGACTTTAGCCGTCAAGCCCGTGAAAATCAAGGAATCTCCTCAATCGCAAAGATTTTGAATCAGTAATGCCACCCGGCAACGAAATATCCCCGAACGCAAAGATTTTTGAAAAGCGCCCCGCTATCGCTTCGCGGCCAAAAAGCCTGACTTATCGATTTAAGAATTCCGCTGCCGGGTTCGCGCCTTTACCGTTTGTGACACTCGCGTCCCAGCCACGTCCGGCTGAATGGACCCCGGCCGCACCCGCTGCCGCAAAAACCAGGAGACACCCGATGGCACCCACTCCGCGCCCCGCCCGGGGCCGCCGCGCATGGCTGGCCGCCCTGCTGGCCACCGCAGCCGCAGCCGCCCTGCCCGCCAGCGCCGCCGCCGAGACCTGGCCGGCGCGCCCGATCCAGTTGCTGATCCCTTATCCGCCCGGCGGCAGCGCCGACCTGCTGGCGCGCCCGGTCGCCGCAAAGCTGCAGGAGCGGCTGGGCCAGCCGGTGGTGCTGGAGTACCGGCCGGGCGCCGGCGGCACCATCGCCAGCCAGGCGCTGGCGCGCGCCAAGCCCGACGGCTACACACTGATCATGGTGCTGGCCGCGCATGCCATCAACACCAGCCTGTATCCGCGGCTGCCCTACGACACGCGCAAGGATTTCGCGCCGGTTTCGCTGGTGGCCAACCTGCCGATGATCCTGGCGGGCAGCCCGTCGCTGCAGGCCACCAACGTGAAGGAGCTGATCGCCGAGGCCAAGGCCGCACCCGGCAAGCTGACCTTTGCCTCGGCGGGCAACGGCAATACCGGCCACCTGGCGGGCGAGCTGTTCGATTCGGTGGCGGGCATCAAGATGACCCATGTGCCGTACAAGGGCAGCGCCCAGGTGGTGACGGCGATGCTGTCGGGCGAAGTCCAGCTGACCTTCGACAGCATCTCGACCACGCTGCCGCATGTGAAGAGCGGCAAGCTGCGCGCGCTCGCGGTCACCGGCAGCCAGCGCGCCGCCGTCGCCCCCGAAGTGCCGACGCTGGCCGAGGCCGGCGTGCCCGGCATCAGCATTACCGGCTGGTACGCGATGCTGGCACCGGCCGGCACGCCGCAGCCCGTGATCGACCGGCTCAGCACCGAGATTGCCACCGTGCTGCGCCAGCCGGACCTGAAGGCCACGCTGGCGGCCAACGGCTATGAGCCGGTGGGCTCGACGCCCGCCGCGCTGCGCACCCATATCGACGCCGAGATCAACCGCTGGAGCAAGGTGGTGAAGGACTCCGGCGCGCAGATCCAGTAAGGCTTGCCGCATCCACCAACACTGCCCGAGACATGACCCAACCGACTCCGCTCCAACGCCCATTCACTACCATGTCCGTGCTCGTGCGCGAGCAGGCCGCGCAGCGCCCGGCGCAACGCGCGCTGATGCATGACGAACGCGTGCTCGACTACGCCGGGCTCGACGCCGCGATGGACCGCATTGCCGCGGCGCTGGCGCGCGACGGGGTGCGGGCCGGCGAGGCCATCGCCATCTGCGCCGCGTCGTCGATCGAATACGCCGCGGTGTACCTGGGCGCGGTGCGCGCCGGCGTGGTGGTCGCGCCGCTGGCGCCGTCGTCCACGCCCGACAGCCTGGCCGGCATGATTGACGACGCGGGCGCGCGCATCGTGTTTACCGATGCCAGCGTCGCCGACGTGCTGGCGCCGGTGCGCGCCAGGCTGGCCGGCACGCCCATGGTCTCGCTGGACGACAGCGACGCCGGCCGCCCGTATGCGGACTGGCTCGCGCCCGCCGGCACGCCGGTGACCGAACCCGAGATCCGTCCGGAGCTGCCGCTCAACATCATCTATTCGTCCGGCACCACCGGCACGCCCAAGGGCATCGTGCAGTCGCACGGCATGCGCTGGGCCCATGTGTCGCGCGGTGCGGCCACCGGCTATGGCACCGACGCGGTCACGCTGCTGTCGACGCCGCTGTATTCCAACACCACGCTGGCCAGCTTCTTCCCGACCATCGGCCTGGGCGGCACGGCCATCCTGATGGCCAAGTTCGATGCGGGCCAATACCTGGCGCTGGCGCAGCGGCATCGCGTCACGCACACCATGCTGGTGCCGGTGCAGTACCAGCGCCTGCTGGCGCATCCGGCCTTCGACCAGCACGACCTGTCCGCCTTCCGGCACAAGTTCTGCACCAGCGCGCCGTTCAGCCCGGCGCTGAAGGCCGAGGTGCTGCGGCGCTGGCCCGGCGCGCTGACCGAGCTCTACGGCATGACCGAAGGCGGCGGCGGCTGCCTGCTGTTCGCCGACCAGTTCCCGCACAAGCTGCACACGGTCGGCCGCCCCGCCACCGGCGCCGACGTGCGCATCATCGACGAGTCCGGCCGCGAACTGCCGCCCGGCAGCACCGGCGAAGTGGTGGGCCGCTCGGCGGCGATGATGAACGGCTACCACAACCAGCCCGAAAAGACCGCCGAGACCGAATGGCATGACGCGCAGGGCCAGCGCTTTATCCGCACCGGCGATATCGGCCGCTTCGACGAAGACGGCTTCCTGGTGCTGCTGGACCGCAAGAAGGACATGATCATCTCGGGCGGCTTCAACATCTACCCGAGCGACCTAGAGGCGGTGGTGCGCGAGCATCCGGCGGTGTCCGAAGTCTCGGTGGTCGGCGTGCCGTCGGAGCGTTGGGGCGAGACCCCGGTGGCCTTTGTCGCGCTGCGCGCCGACGGCGGCGCCAGCGCGCAGCAGGTGCTGGCATGGGCCAACGAGCGGCTGGGCAAGACCCAGCGGCTGGCCGCGATCCACGAGGTGGAGAACCTGCCGCGCAGCGCCATCGGCAAGGTGCTCAAGCGCGAACTGCGCGACCGTATCGTCGCTGCCTGACGCGACCTGACGCGACCTGAGGCGCCCTGCCAGGCACCCGCGCAAAAAGTCGCGCGGGGGTGCTTGCGCAATCGCAAAGGGCTCTCTATAATTCGCGCCTTCGCTAGGCTCGTAGCTCAGCTGGTTAGAGCACCACCTTGACATGGTGGGGGTCGTTGGTTCGAGTCCAATCGAGCCTACCAACGCACAACGGAACACGGACGGTACGCAATTGCACACCGTCCGTTTTTCTTTTGCGGGTCCGCTTCAGGTGCGGATGCCGAACTCCGCCAGCACCGCCTCGGTATGCTGGCCAAGCAACGGCGCAGTCCCTGCCGGCCCCTCTCGTCCAGCCATGCCCGGCAAGTTGGCCCACGGCACCTCGCCCACCCCTGCCAGCGGCAACCGGCCGAACACGCCCGCCTGCGCGCACTGCGCGCTCTGCAGCAGCTCGCGCGCATGGCCGACGCGCGCGAACAGCACATCGTGCTCGGTCAGCAGCGCCTCCCAGTGCGCCAGCGGCTGCGCGGCCAGCGCCTGCGCCACGCGCCGGCAGAGTTCCGCCGCGCGCGGCAGCCGGCCGGCGCTGCTGTGCAGCGAGGCATCGGCAAGCCAGTCATCGAATCCCAGCAGCGCGGCCAGCCGCAGGAACATCGCGTCGTTGAGCATGCTCAGGTACAGCGCGCCATCGGCCGCCTCGAACAGCCCGGTCGGCGCGTTGGCCGCCGCCAGCTCGGCGTCGGGGAACATGGCGTCGTCGATCATCAGGTAGGACTGCAGCGCGGCGCTGGTTTCGAGCAGCGACAGCCGCACATGCCGGCCGCGGCCGCTGCGCGCGGCCTGGTACAACGCCGCCGAGGCCTGCTGCGACGCGTACAGCCCGGTGGCCAGGTCGACCATGAAGAAGGCGATGCGGCGCGGCTGGCCGGCGGCGTCGCGGTTCAGGTGCATCAGTCCGCTGTAGGCCTGCATGGTGGTATCGACCGCGGGCCGGCTCGCCAGCGGGCCCGCATGGCCGTAGCCCGAGACCGAGACATAGACCAGCGCCGGATTGTGCGCGGCCAGGGCCTCGTAGCCGACGCCCATGCGCTCGGCCACGCCCGGGCGGTAGTTCTGGATCACCACGTCGGCGCGCTGCGCCAGCCGGCCGATGGCGGCGCGGCCGCCGGCGCTGCGCGCGTCCAGCACCACGCTTTCCTTGCCCGCGTTGCAGGCGACTGCGATCGCGGTCTGGCCGGCGCGGATGCGCCCCATCTGCCGTGACCAGTCGCCGCCCGGCGGCTCGACCTTGATCACGCGCGCGCCCTGCTGGCGCAGGATCAGCCCGCAGTACGGCCCGGCGATGCCCTGGCTCAGGTCGAGCACGGTCAGGCCGTCGAACACGGCATCGTCCGCGCTCGCAGCGGTTGCATGGTGCATAAGTTGGCTCCGTTCAGATATCCAGCATGACCTTGCCGATGGCACGGCGCGACATGGTGGTGTCGACCGCGTTCAGCCAGTCGGCCAGCGCAAAGTGCTGCAGCACCGGCGGCGCCAGCCGGCCGCTGGCCGCCGCCTGCATGATCTCGCCGACCATGGCCTGCACCCGCGGCGCAAAGCGCCGGCGCTCGTCGGTCAGGCCCCAGCCGATGTAGTAGCCATAGTTGAAGCCGACCAGCGTCAGGTTCTTCACCAGCAGCAGGTTGGCCGGCACCGACGGGATGCGGCCGCTGGCATAGCCGATCGACAGCAGCCGCGCGCCCGGCGCCGCGCAGCGCAGCGAGGCATCGAACAGGTCGCCGCCGACCGGGTCGAACACCACGTCGGCGCCGCCGGCCGGGCACAGCGCCTTGACCGATGCCGCCAGCGTCTCGGCATCGGCAGGCAGCGCATGCGCAGCGCCGTTGGCCAGTGCGGCTTCGCGCTTGGCCGCGGTGCTGGCGGTGGCGATCACGCGCGCGCCCATCAGCTTGCCCACCTGCACCGCCGCCGTGCCCAGCGCGCCGCTGGCGCCGTGGACCAGCATGGTGTCGCCCGGCTGCAGCACCGCGCGCCACGCCAGCGCGGCCCACACCGTGCCGCAGGTGATCGGCAGCGCGGCGGCGTGCGCGAGGGCGAGCCCGTCCGGCACGGGATAAACCGTGTCCGCGGTGGTCACGACTTCTTCGGCAAAGCCGCCCCAGTCCAGCGCCGCCGCCACGCGCTGCCCCACATGCAGCCGCGTCACGTCCGGCGCGACCTCAAGGATCTCGCCGGCCGCTTCGGTGCCAGGCGTGAACGGCAACGGCGGCTTGCGCTGGTACTTGCCCGACACGAACAGGCTCAGCGCAAAGCCGACGCCAGCATGGCGCACGCGGATGCGCACCTGCCCCGGCCCGAGCGGCTGGCGCGACAGGCGCTGCAGTTCCAGCTCGCTCCAGTGGCACCAGCGCGAGCAGACCAGTCCCAGATAGTCATTGGCTTGCATGGTCAACCCCTTACTCCAGCGTGATGCCGACATCGCGGATAATGCGGCTCCATTTGTCGCGGTCGTTCTTCATCACGGTGGCGAAGGCCTCCGGCGTGCTGCCCACTGGCACCAGGTTCAGGTCCTGCATCTTCTTTGCGATCTCCGGCAGGCGCACGATGCGCGCGACCTCGCGCGACAAGGCATCGACCCGCGCCTTGGGCACGCCGGCCGGGAACAGCAGGCCCATCCATGCATCGGGCTCGAAGCCCTGGTAGCCGGCCTCGCGGAAAGTCGGCACCCTGGGCAGCAGGGTCGAGCGCTCCGCCCCGGCAAGCGCCACCGGCACCAGCTTGCCGCCCTGCAGCAGCGGCATCGCCGTGCCCACGGCAATAAAGCCGAGCTTCACATGCCCCGCCGCCAGGTCGGTGGCGAGCGGCGCGCCGCCCTTGTACGCCACGTGCTCCATCTGCAGGCCGGCCTCGCGCTTGAAAAGCTCGCCCAGGATATGCCCGGTGGTGCCGGCGCCGTACGAGCCATACGGGTACTTGCCGGGATTGGCCTTGAGCAGCGCCACCACCTCCGGCAGCGTGCGCGCGGGAAAGTCCGGCGACACCGCCAGCATGGTGGACGAGATCGCGACCTCGCTGACCGGCGTGAAATCCTCGATCGGGTCATAGCCGATGCCGCGGTACAGCGACGGGTTCTGCACGTGCGCGGTAAACGTGAGCAGCGCGGTGTAGCCATCCTTCGCCGCCCTGGCGACATGCTTGGTGCCGGTGGTGGTGCCCGCGCCGGGCTTGTTGTCGACGATCACGGGCTGGCCCCAGCTTTTGGTCAGCTCCTGCCCGATCAGCCGCGCCACGGCATCGTTGACGTTGCCCGCCACCGACGGCACCACGATGGTCAGCGGCCGCGACGGATAGGGTTCGGCAGAACCGGGATCGGCAGCCGCGGCTGCGGCCGGCATCACGCTGGGAACGGCCGCCAGCAACATGGCGGCCACGGCTGTACGCAGCCGCGCGGAACGGTAAGGCATCGCTTTGTCTCCTGTCCTTGGCTCCCTTCTGTAGCGCCGCTGCGGTGTCCACTGCGATGCGGTGCGCGAGGGATGCCAGGCAGTCTAGGCCAGCGTCCGGGCCGGCGCGATTCCCGCGCGGCGCGAGCCGAGTCCTGGCAGGCATGGCGCTACAATGGCCCGCACCCCCAGCGCCTTCCCGCCCATGCGATTCGAGGATCTAGAAGCCTTCCTGGTCGTGATCGACCAGGGCAACCTGCACCGCGCCGCCGAGACCCTGAGCATGACCCAGTCCGGGCTGTCCAAGACCCTGGCGCGGCTGGAAGGCGAAGCCGGCATGCCCTTGTTCGAGCGCACACCGCGCGGGCTGGTGCCGACCGGCGCGGGCCGCACCCTGGCCGCGCATGCGCGCCGGATCTCGCTCGCCGCCGGCGACATGCGCAGCGAACTGGCCGAGCAGCGCGCCGCGCGCGCGGGCACGGTGCGCCTGGGCGCGATCCCCTACCTGCTGCCGTCGCTGCTGTCGCCATTGCTGGCGCGCTTCTTCCTGAGCCGGCCGCTGGCGACGTTCTCGATCGAGACCCACCTGAGCGCGCGCCTGATGGCGATGCTGCAGAACGGCGAAGCCGACCTGATCCTCGCGGCACGCCCCGCCAGCGTGCCAACGGAGGTTGCCTGGCTGCCGCTCGGCCCGCTCAGCATGCAGATCGTGTGCCGCAGCACCCATCCGCGCCGCGACGGCTTTCGCACGCTGGCCGACCTTGCGGGAGAACGCTGGGTGGTGCCGGCCAGCTCGCTGTACCTGCGCCAGTGGCTGGAAGAACGGTTTACCGCGGTCGGGTTGCCGCCGCCGCGGGTGGCGGTGGAAAGCACGGCGTCGCCGGTCGCGTTCGGCGAACTGCTGCGGCACTCCGACCTGCTCGGCATCATGCCGCCGCGCATGCTGCGCCAGGCCGAGGGCCAGGGGCTGGCCGCGATCGAGGCGCCGGGCACCTCGTGGCAGCACGAACTGGCGGTGCTGTGGCGCGCCGACGGCTACCTGTCGCCGATCTGCCAGGACTTCCGCGATGCCGTGGTGGCGTGGTGCGAAGAGATGGCGTTGTAAGGCCCCGATCGGCTCAGGCCACCCACCAGTAGCGCGTGATGTGGAAGAACACCGGCGCGGCGAACACCACCGAGTCGAGCCGGTCGAGCATGCCGCCGTGGCCCTGGATCATGTGGCCCCAGTCCTTGATGCCGCGGTCGCGCTTGATCGCCGACATCACCAGTCCGCCGAGGAAGCCCATCAGCGCGATCACCAGCGCGATCGCGCCGGCCTGCCACGGCGAGAACGGCGTGATCCACCACAGCGCCGCGCCCAGCGCGGTGGCGCTGGCAACGCCGCCGACAAAGCCTTCGACGGTCTTGGACGGCGACAGCAGCGGCGCGATCTTGCGCTTGCCGCACAGCTTGCCCCACACATACTGCAGCACGTCGCTGCCCTGCACCACGATCACCAGGAAGGCGATCAGCAGCAGGTTGCGCCCGTCGAAGCCCGGGATCGGCAGCGTCAGCAGCGCCGGCACGTGCGAAATGCAGAACACGCACACCATCACCGCCCATTGCACCCCGGCGCAGCGCTCCAGGAAGCGCGTGGTCTCGGACGACAGCGCCGCCAGGATCGGCAGCACCAGGAAGGCATAGACCGGGATCAGGATCGAGAACATGCCATACCAGCCGATATAGACCAGCACGTACTGCAGCGGCAGGAACACGAAGAACGCGGCGACGATGGCGCGATGGTCGCCGCGCCGCGTGGTGGTGATGGTGACGAACTCGCGCAGCGCGAAGAACGACAGCAGGTAGAACAGCACGATCACCGCGGTGCGCCCCAGCGCAAAGGCCACGCCCATGATGCCGATCATCCACCACCAGGCCGACACGCGCTGCCCCAGGTTGTCGATCACCGCGTGCTGGCCGCCGCCCGCGACGCGCCAGCGCAGCAGCGCGGTCACGGTGGAAGCGAGCAGCAGCACGCCGAACAGGCCGCCGAACAGCAGCCAGGTTTCGCGGCTCCAATGCAGGGTGGGCATGGCGTTCATTCCAGTTCCGGGGCCAGCGCGAGCAGGCCCTCGCGGCAGCGCGCAAGGAAGGCTTCCTTGCTGTCGTCGGCGGCCAGCCGCAGCGGCTCGCCGAAGGTCACGGTGCACAGCAGCGGCACCGGCACCACTTCGCCCTTGGGCATCACGCGGTTCAGGTTGTCGATCCACACCGGCACGAACTCGACCGCGGGACAGGCCCGCGCCAGGTGGTAGATGCCGCTCTTGAACGGCAGCAGGCGCGCGTCGGTGGTGTTGCGCGTGCCTTCGGGAAACAGGATCAGCGAATCGCCCGCCGCCAGCCCGGCCTGCATCAGCGCCACCGGGTCGCTGCCGGGTTCGCTGCGGGTGCGGTCGATCAGCAGCGCGCGGAACACGTCGCGGCCGATAAAGCGCCGCAGCGGCGATTTCTGCCAGTAATCGGCGCCCGCCACCGGCCGCGTTACCGTGCGCAGGTCGGGCGGCAGGCAGCCCCAGATCAGCACGAAATCGCCGTGGCTGCTGTGGTTGGCAAAGTAGACGCGCTGCACAGCGGCCGGGATGCAGCCCTGCCAGTTGGCGCGCATGCCCGTCAGCAGCCGGGCGAAGACGATGATGGCGCGCGCGGTGGCGCGGGCAAGCCACATGGTTGGTTACCTCAGGATCAGCGATAGCAAGGCCAGCAGCAGCTGGCACACGGTCAGTACGGCGCTGGCGCGTACCAGGCGCAGCGCGCCGCGGGCGCGCTCCGGCAACGGGCGCGCGGCGCGCGCGGCGGGCATCCAGCCCAGTTCGAGCAGTGCGGCATCGAGTCCGCTCAGGTCGGACTGACCTTGCGCGCCAGTGGCGAGCGCACCGAACAGGCGGCGGTCGATCGCGACGCGCAGCAGCAGCCACAGCTGGGGCAGCGCCAGCAGCAACGCCAGTGCCGCCGGCCAGCGCGACATCGCGGTGCCCGCACCCAGCCCAGCCGCCAGCATGGCGAACGCCAGTCCGGCCGCGCCGATCCACGCGGCTCCAGCCAGCGCGCCCGTTACCGCGTGCGCGATCCAGGCGTCGGTACGTTGCACGACACCAGCGTCCCGGTCAGCGGCCATCGCCAGGCTCCTGGATAGCGGCATGATCCAGCCAACGCTGCAACGCTTCGGCATGTTCGGGCCCGAGCACCACCGCCGGCCGATGCCGGCGCAGCGCCGCCAGCGCCGCGCCGGCGTCGCGCAGCCCCTGCCGTCCCGCCAGCCACGCCGCCGCGACCAGCGCGCTGCGCGAATAGCCCAGCGCGCAACTGACCAGCACGCGCTGTCCCTGCCGTTCCCAGGCGTCGAGCTGCGCCACCGCCTGCGCGAGCTGCTGCGGCGTCGGCACGGTCAGGTCCAGCACGGGCACGCAGCGATAGGCGAGACCTGGCGCCGTGGCTGCGCGCGGCAGCTCGGCGCTGAGGTCAAGCACGGCATCAGCGCCAAGCGCGCGCAGCTCGGACGTTGTCGGGAAGCGGCCCACCCAGACACCCGGCGCAATCGGGCTGGCCTGCGGCGCGCGCCGCGTCCACCAACGTGAATTGATGAACGCGCCCAGCAGGTAAGGCGCCAGCACCCAGCGCGCGGCCGGGGCCATGGTGCCATCGCCATCCTTCTGGAACCACGCCGGCGCCGCCAGTGCGTAGATGCGTGCCACGCAGGCCAGCGCCAGCGCGGCCCACAGCAGCAGGAACGCCAGCGTCACCGATGCGCCCACCGCCAGCACCGCGCACAGCAGCGCCACCAGCGCGCCCAGGCCGTAGCGGCGCGACAGCTGCCGCGTGCGCGCATCGGGCGCGCCGGCGGCGGCCGTGGGCAGCTGCATCGGCAACAGGTAGACGCACAGCCAGCCCACCAGCGCGCCGGTGGGCACGTCGATCAGGTGATGCTGCCAGGTGGTCAGCACCGACACCCCGATCAGCGCAAACCAGCCGTGCAGCAGCCAGCGCCAGCCGCCGCGCAGGTGCGCCGCGAAGGCGACCCACAGGATCACCAGCAGGCTGATATGCAGCGACGGCGCCTGGTTGAACGGCAGGTCGAAGCCGCCCAGCAGCGTGAACAACTGGCCCGGCAGCCCGTCCGCAGCGGGCCGCGCAAAGCTGAAGCGCAACGGGAAGGCGATAAAGCACGCCACCGACACCAGCTGCGCCAGCACCAGCCGCTTCACGTGCGTCAGCAGCGCCGCGCGGCTGCGCCACAGGAAGAACGAGATGCCATACAGCAGGTCGATCGACCAGTACGGCACGATGGTCCAGGGCAGGAACGGAATGCCCCGCTCCCATTCGTAGTAGAACGAGGGCACGTCGGCGCGCTGGCTCGCCAGCCAGTTGGCGAAGCCATAGCTGGAGAAGAAGAACGCGCCGGCCAGCGCCAGCAGCAGGCACGCCAGGCCCCACGGCCGCCGCGGCTGCAGCCCGGCGCCCGCCTGCGTCGGCACCGTGCTCATGCGCCGCGCCTGCGCGCCAGGCTGACGGTGAAGATGCCCCACGGGTCGATGCGCTGCGTGACCTTGTCGAAGCCGGCGGCCCGCACCAGTTCGTCCATCTCGGCCTGCGAGCGGCGCCGCATCACCCAGGCGGCGCCGGCGCGATGGCTGGTCAGCGCGCGCGCGATGAATTCCAGCTGCGGATGCCAGGGCTGGCCGGTATAGACCAGGTAGCCGCCCGGCGGCACCGCGCGCGCCAGCCCGTCGAGCGAGCGCCGCACCATGGCGTTGTCGGGGAACAGTTCGTACAGGCCGGACACCACTGCCAGCGTCGGCGCGGGCGCCAGCGCGGCCAGGCTGTCGCCGTCGAAGGCATCGCCCTGCTCGAAGCGGGCCACGCCCTGCAGGCCCTTGGCGGCAATCAGCGCGCGGCCCTGCTCCACGTTCAGCGCGCTGTAGTCGCGCAGCAGGATCGACTCGACCGCGCCCGCGCCGCCCTCCAGCGCACCCAGCGCTTCCAGCACGTAGCGCCCATGGCCTGCGGCGATATCGACCATGCGCACCGGCATGCCGGCCGCGCGCAAGCGCCGCACCGCGTCGGCGATCAGCGCCTCGGCGTGTGTCTTGCGCTGGCGGATGCCGCGCCAGCCGATCGCGTCCAGGTATTGCCGGTCGGCCAGCCGGCCCGGCGCGCCGCGGCCGGACGGCGTGTTGCGGTAAACGTAGTCAAGCGTCGAGCCCGAGTCGAAGCCGGTCTGATGGCCCAGCCGCACCCCGTCCGACAGCATCCCGCCCAGCTTCAGGTTGGCCCGCGCCGCGCGCCAGTACCAGGCGGCCAGCGCGCCAGGCGCAGACGCCAGCCGGTCCGCCTCCTCGCGGAACGGGCCGATGTGGTCGGCATCGAGCAGCGAGCGCGGCGCCGACGGCGTGTCGAATTCGCGCAGGATAAAGCGGCGCGCGGCATCGACCGCCGGCTTGCGGTGCCGTTCGCCGAGGGTGTCGTGGTAGAAGCCGTCCAGCACGATGCGCTCCTTGGTACGCGAGCCCAGGCGCTCGTAGAAGCGGTCCTGCGGCCCGCGGTGCACCACCCAGTCGGCGCCGGAGATCAGCAACTGCGTCGGCACCGTGATCGCGGCCGCATCGGCGACGATGCGCTCGGCGGTCTGGTACAGGTCGAGCAGGATATTGACCGCGATCGGGCGCGTGATCAGCGGATCGCTGTCATAGCTGGCGATGCGCTCGGGATCGTGGGTCAGGAATTTTGCCTTGACGTAGCTGTTGACGAAGAACTTGCCGCGCAGGCGCTGCATCAGCTTCAGCCCCGGCCGCGCGAACGGCACGTACAGCTTGACCTTGAACGCCGGCGACGCCAGCACCAGCGCGCGGATCGGCGGCGCGTAGTCGTGCACCCAGGTCGCGGCCAGCACCGCGCCCACGCTCTGCGCAACCACCGCGGTGCGCTCCAGCGGGATGCCATGCACTTCGGCGATATGCGCGGTAAAGGTCTGGATGTCGCGCACCGAATCGGCCAGGCTGGGGCTGTAGCCGCGCTCGCCGGGCGAATTGCCATGGCCGCGCGCGTCCCAGGCAAAGATGTCGTGGCCGGGCAGGTTGAGCTCGTCGGCAAGATGCGCAACCCGGCCGGAGTGCTCGTGGCCGCGGTGGAACAGCAGCACGGCGCCGCGCGCCGGCCCCTCTAGCGCGGGCCAGTGGCGATAGAAAATCGCCTGGCCGTCGTGGGTCTCGAATTGCCGCTGCAGCGGCTGGCGGGAAGACGGTCGGTCCATCGCGCTACTCCGCAAGGCGCGAGTGGGCCTCGGCAATGCCGCGGCGCACCCGGTTGGCCATCGTCAACAGCGACAACAGCGACAGCAGCAGCCACAGCCAGCTGGCGGCCGCGCCGAAGCCCAGCCCCAGGCCGGCCCACAGCGCGATCGCGCCGATTGCGAAGGCCCGGTCGCTCTTGCCGAGCGGGCCGTCGTAGCGCCGGCTGGCGCCGGCCAGCGGCCCGATCAGCCCGGCGGCCTCGACCAGCAGCGCCAGCAGCGCGAAGGTACCGACCTGCCCCAGGCTGAAACCGGGCAGCGCGGCCAGCGGCAGGATCAGCGCCAGGTCCGAGACCATGTCGCCCAGCTCGTTCAGGTAGGCGCCCAGCACGCTCTGCTGGCCATGCTCGCGCGCCAGCATGCCGTCGATGGCATTGAGCGCCATGCGCCCGAACAACCACAGCGGAAACAGCAGGAACAGCGCCGGGGTCTCGGCCACCTGCATGCCCAGCGTGGCCAGCACGCCGACCGCGAGCGAGCCGGCGGCCGCGGCCAGCGTGACCTGGTTGGCGGTCACGCCGCGCTGCGCCAGGTCTTGCACCATGGGGCGCAGCCAGGCCTGGAACCTGGGTTTCAGTTCATAGAGCGTCATCGCGCCGGCCTCCCTGCCGAGCTGATGCCGAAAGCGCGCCGCACGGGCCGCTTCCGTCTTGTTCTTGGTGTTGGTATGGCTCGCTCGGCCCGGCGGCGGCACCCCCCGGCCAGGGCATCGCGGCAGTGCCTGGCCCGGCACTCTGCCGCCAAGCCCGGACAATACCAGATGACGCCTGCGGCCTGAACCCCACTCGCTAGGCGGATGCGATGGTGCTGCGCACGGCGTCGGCCACCTGCGCGACCACGCCGTCGCGCCAGTCGTCGGCATCGCCGTAGAAGGCGCGCCACATCGCCTGGCGCACCAGCGCGCGCTGGTTTTCGTCGGCCTCGGGATGCCGGTGCAGCCAGTGGTCGCCGCGCAGCGCGTCGAGCACCTCGCCCACCGGCAGCGTGCCGAACTCGAGCGCGATGCCGGCGTAGTCCACCGCCGGCAGGGTCTGCGGCACCGCGTGCCAGGCCAGCCCGGTCAGGTTGGCCGAGGTCGACGAGCCATCGTAGATCGAGGTCACGCGCTCGCCCCAGATCGCGCGCGTGCGCGTGATCGACTCGGTCGTATCCGGGCCCATGTGGATCGGTTCGCCGTAGCCCCACGGGCCCAGGCCGGTATGGATATCGATCCAGCGCAGCGCCGCGCGGCCGGCGCCGAAGCGCGCCAGGATGCGGCACAGCGTGTAGTTGCTCCAGGTAGCCTTGTCGCCGCCGTAGAACATGCCGTCCGGATCCTGGTACTGGCCGCTGCTGACCGCGGCCTGGTACCACGCCATGCCGCGCTCGGCCACCGCCTTCATCAGCCGCGCCTGGTCGGCCTCCGACGGCGGCCATTGCGCCGGCAGCAGCAGCGGCGCGATTTCCGCATAGGCGGCGTTGTGCGGCAGCGGCTGCGAGAAATCCATGAAGTTGCGGTTCAGGTCGACGTTGTCCTCGTTGACCCGGCGCAGGTGCGAGAAGCCATAGGGATTGACCGCGTGCACCAGCAGCAGGCAGGCATCGGCGGCGGCGCAATCGGCAAGCAGCGCGGCGTCATGCAGCAGCGCCGTTTGCGCGCCGGAGCCGGCAAAGCCCTCGGCACCGTGCGTGCCGGAGGTCACCATGATGCAGCGCCGGGCCTCAGGCGCGCCGGCCAGCGCCACGTCGATCGCCAGGTCTTCGCCGGCGCTGCCGCGCTTGGTGGGATGCGGAAATTGCGCCAACGCGGCGCCCGCGGCGCGGGCGGCGTCCAGGAAGGCCTGGCGCGCTTCGGCGTAGCTGCGAGAAAAATGGCTCATGGCGTCACCCGCGGATGCGATGCAGGCATTAAACGCCAATTCGGCGGGTCTCGCCAGTCGCGGCTAGAACAGCGAACCAGACTGGGGCCTGCCCGGCGCGGGGGGCGGCTCGGCCTCGGCCCCCCAGATGCCGGCCGACGTGAACGCCTGCGGATGCATCGCGATCCCGGCCGCGGCCAGCTGCGCCGCGGTCAGCACCAGGTGCCGCGCCAGCCAGTCATGCAGGCTGCGCAGGAAGCGGATGTTGTCGACGCTGGTCGACGCCGCAATCAGCCGTTCCAGCTTGACGTGCGCGGTATAGACGTCGAGCAGGTTGGTGGCGCGCAGCCGCGGCGGGGTCGACGGGCTGCGCTCGATCGCCAGGATGCGGCGCACCTGCGCCGGGGCGATGTCGCCGCTGCGCTGGTATTGCGCGTAGACGTCCTCCAGCGCCGGGAAGCGCACCGTAGGCTGCACGCGCGGCACCGCGGCCACCTTTTCCATGCGCAGCACCAGGTAGCGGATCGCCGCGGCGCGTTCGGCAGCGTGTTCGACGGCGCGGCCCTGCGCGGGGTCCCGCCGGCGCGGGCCCGCAGGCAGTTCCGGCAAGGCCGTGCGCGGCACCACGTCGCGCTCGGTGTAGTCGGGCACCTGCCGCAGCAGCGCCGGCTGCGCCAGCGCGGCGCGCGCGCAGTCCTCGCCGAACGGGTATTCGTGCCCGGCGGCGTCGCGCAGGATATAAGCCTGGCCGTCCGGAAAGCCGTGATGGCGGCGGCTGGCGCCGCGCGCGTGGCAGCGTGTGGCGGGATCGACGAAATCCTTGCGTACCGGGATCCAGCCGCCGTCGTGTGCCTGGGTCATGCGTTGTGTATGGCCTGCCTGTTGCTCGACCCGCCATTGTCGCAAATCTGCGGGACGTGGCCGGTCCGCCACGTCGCACCGTGCTACTTCAGCATGAAGGACATCGCCGACAGGCAGTTCAGCATGCGCACCGCGGCCTGCACCGAATCGGCCTGGAACGACAGCGTCACGCCGTCGCGGCGCTCGAGCGTGGGCCACTGGCAGAACAGGTCGGCATGCGCCGGGGTCTGCGTCTGCAGGGTACACGCCACCGGCGCGGCGATGCGCAGGCATTGCGCCTGCGCGCGCTCGCGCACCGCGGCCGCTGCCGCCGCGGCAATGGCCGCGCGCGCGGCCGCTGGCGACAGCGACGCGCCACTGCCGAAGCCGCCCGCGGTCTTGGTTTCGACATAGCGCACCCACGGCATCAGCGCGTGGGTTTCCTGCACGAACACATCGTCGCCGCTGGCCATCAGCACCGGCGCGCCGAATTCGCCGGCGAGCGCGGCGTACAGCCCGGCCTCGCCAAGCTCCTTGCCGTTGAGCCAGACCCGCGCGAAGGCGCCGCTGTTGATGGTGTGCGCGAGCACGCCGCGGCTCTGCGCGCGGCCGTGGTAGCCGATCATCAGCACGCCGTCGACGCCGGCCTCGACCCCCGCAATCATGCCCAGGTAGCGCGGCTTGCCCAGCACCACCCGCGCGCGTGGATCGAGCTGGTCCGGCAACAGGTTGCGGAAGCCGCCGTGCGAATCGTTGACCAGCACTTCGGCCGCGCCGCCGGCAAAGGCGCCTTCGATGGCCGCGTTGGCCTCGCCCGTCATCCAGGCGCGAGCGCGCTCGTATTCGCCGTTGCCGGCACGGGTCTGCTCGGCGTGGAACACGCCGGCCACGCCTTCGATATCGGTGGAAACTAGGATCTTCATCAGCAGCTCTGGCGCAGTTCAGGCATCAGGTCGAGCAGCGCGGCGCGGCCGTGGCCGTCGCGGCCCTGCACCGGCACGGCATGCCACAGCGCATGCAGGATGGCTTGCTCGACGCTGTCGGCCGCGGCGCGGAACAGCGGGTCGAGCAGGGTTTCATGCAGCAGCGCAACTGTAGGCATCGGCCGCGCCGCGTCGTCGGGCACGGTGTACGCCGTCGAGAACGCCAGCGCGATATCGCCCGAGCCATGCCCGAACACCGAACCGGTGCGCGCCAGCCCGGCGCCGGCGCGCAGCGACAGCCGGCGCAGCTGGCGCGCGTCCAGCGGCGCATCGGTGGCCACGATCATGATGATCGAGCCCTTCTCCGGTTCCGGCGTGCCACCGGGCAGCGCCAGCCGCCGCGCCAGCTCCGGGCCGACCAGCCGGCCGGCCACGATCAGCGATTCGGGCGTGCCGAAATTGGCCAGCACCAGCGCACCGACGCGATGGCCGCCCGCGACGCGCGACGCCGAGCCGATGCCGCCCTTGACGCCGAACGCCGACATGCCGCGGCCGGCCCCCACCGCACCCTGCGCGAAGCCGGCTGCCGCGCCGGCCAGCGCCGCATCGTAGTGCGAGCCGGCGATCGCCATGCGCTGGATATCGTTCAGGAAGCCGTCATTGCATTCGAACACCAGCGGATTGACCGTCGGCAGCGCGCGGCCGATTTCCGGATTGGCCGCCACCGCCGCGCGGATCTGCGCCTGCGCCACGGCACCGACCGCAAAGGTATTGGTCAGCGCCACCGGGGTTTCCAGCACGCCCAGCTCGTCCACCTGCACCAGCCCGACGCTCTTGCCGAAGCCATTGAGCACGGTGGCCGCGGCGGGCACCTTGTCGCGGTACGGATCGCCGCCATGCGGGCGGATCACGGTCACGCCGGTCTGCACGCCGTCGTCGGCCAGCGTGCAGTGGCCGACGGTAACGCCGGCGACGTCGGCAATGCTGTCCAGCGGCCCCGCGGGAAGGCTGCCGACGCGCGGCGCGCCTGGGGTGGAAGCATTCATCTTCAGCGGCGGTCGATCTTGGGGTCGAGCGCGTCGCGCAGCCCGTCGCCCAGCAGGTTGAAGGCCAGCACGGTCAGGAAGATCGCCAGGCTGGGGAAGATCGCCACGTGCGGCGCGGTGACCATGTCGGCGCGCGCCTCGTTGAGCATCGCGCCCCACTCCGGCGTGGGCGGCTGCGCGCCCAGGCCCAGGAACGACAGGCTGGCGGCGGTGATGATCGAGGTGCCGATCCGCATCGAGAAATACACCACGATCGACGACACCGTGCCCGGCAGGATATGGCGCACCAGGATGGTCCAGTCCGACGCGCCGATGCTGCGCGCAGCCTCGACATAAGTCAGCCGCTTCAGCATCAGCGTATTGCCGCGCACCAGCCGCGCGAACGCCGGGATGCTGAAGATGGCGACGGCGAAGATCACGTTGGTCATGCCATTGCCGAGAATGGCGACGATGCCGATCGCCAGCAGGATGCCTGGGAAGGCAAAGAGCACGTCGGAGATGCGCATCACGATGCGGTCCCACCAGCCTTCGTAGTAGCCGGCCAGCAGGCCCAGCACGGTACCGATCACCGCGCCGATGATCACCGACAGGAAGCCCGCCGCCAGCGAGATGCGCGTGCCGGCCAGGATGCGGCTGAAGATATCGCGCCCGAGCGAATCGACGCCCATCCAGTGCGCGGCCGACGGGCCGGCGTTGAGCGCGTCGTAGTCGAAATAGTTCTCGGGGTCGTACGGCACGAGATGCGGCGCCAGGATCGCGACCAGCACCAGCAGCAGCACGAACGCGCCGGCGCCGAGCGCCAGGTGCTGCTTGCGGAATTTGCGCCAGAACTCGGTCCAGGGCGTGCGCACGGCCTGGGGTGTGGCCGCGCTGGCGGATGCCGCTTGCGCTGCGGCGGGCGTGGAAAGCTCAGTCATGCCGGCCTCACTTGTAGCGGATGGTGGGATTGATCACGGTGTAGAGCATGTCCACCACCAGGTTGATCAGGATGAATTCGAGCGAGAACAGCAGCACCTCGGCCTGGATCACCGGATAGTCGCGCATCTCGACGGCATCGACCAGCAGGCGCCCCAGGCCCGGCCAGTTGAACACCTTCTCGACCACGATCGAGCCGCCCAGCAGGAAGCCGAACTGCAGGCCCATCATGGTCACCACCGGGATCATGGCGTTGCGCAGGCCGTGCTTGGCGACCACCAGGGTCTCGCGCACGCCCTTGGCGCGGGCGGTGCGGATAAAGTCTTCCTGCAGCACTTCGACGAACGAGGCCCGGGTAAAGCGCGCCATCACCGCCGCCACCGCGGCGCCCAGCGTGATGGAGGGCAACACGTAATGCTGCCAGCTGTCGGCGCCGATCGACGGCAGCCAGCCCAGCTGCACCGAGAACACCTCCATCAGCAGCATGCCCAACGCGAAGGCCGGGAAGGAAATCCCGGAAACCGCCAGCGTCATGCCGAAGCGGTCGGGCCAGCGGTTGCGCCACACCGCCGAGCCGATGCCGATGGCCATGCCGAACACCACCGCCCACGCCATCGACGCCACCGTCAGCAGCAGCGTCGGCATGAAGCGGTCACCGATTTCCTCGCTGACCGGGCGCTTGGTGCGCAGGGAATTGCCGAACTCGCCGCGCAGCGCGTTCGAGAAGAAGTTGACGAACTGCTCGTGCAGGGGCCGGTCCAGGCCCAGGTCCTTGCGCACCAGTTCGACCGTGGCCGAGTCAGCCTCCGGACCCGCCGCCAGGCGCGCCGGATCGCCCGGCAGCAGATGGACGAACAGGAACACCAGCACTGCCACGATCAGCAGCGTGGGGATCACGCCCAGCACACGTTTGAGGAAGTAATTCAGCATCACACACCATGAAGAAAGGCCGCGGGCCGCCCGCCTGCGAACCCCGCGTCGCGAGGCAGGCGGCCGCTCTCGGCTTACTGCTCTACTGCTCTGTTGGATGACTGCTCGCGGCGCGGACGGTCCTGGTGCTGCATGCCCCCGCCGCTGCTCTCACCCTCACTGCTTGATATCGATCTCGTCGAAATTGAACGACCCGTCCGGCATCACATACGCGCCGCTCATGCGCTTGCTGCGCGCGAACAGCACCTTCTCCGTCACCAGGAAGGCCCACGGCGCATCCTTCCAGATGCGTTCCTGCGCGTCCTTGTACAGCCGTGCCTTCTCGCCGCGATCGGTGGTGCGCAGTGCGCCGGCGATATCGGCGTCGACCTGCTCGTTCTTGTAGTAGGCGGTGTTCAGCAGCTTGGGCGGCATCGATTCCGAAGCCAGCAGCGGACGCAGCGCCCAGTCGGATTCACCGGTCGACGACGACCAGCCCACGTAGTAGATGCGCACGCCGGCGTCTTCCGGCTTCGGCACGCTCTCGACCTTCTCCACGCGCTGGCCGGCTTCCAGCGCCTGCACCTGTGCCTTGATGCCGACCTGCTGCAGCTGCTGCTGCACGAACTGGATCACCTTCTGCGCAGTGGTGTGGTTATAGGCCGACCACAGCGTGGTCTCGAAGCCGTTCGGGTAGCCGGCTTCCTTCAGCAGCGCGCGTGCCTTGGCCGGGTCATACGGCCACGGGCCCAGCTTCTCGGCATAGTCCACGCCGTGCGGCACCACGCCCTCGGCCGGCACCGCGTAGCCGGCAAACGCCACCTTGGCCAGCGCCTCCTTGTTGATGGCGTAGTTGATGGCCTGCCGCACCTTGGGGTCGTTGAACGGCTTGACCATGGTATTCATGGTCAGGTAGCGCTGGATGATCGACGGCGCGGCGATCAGGTCCACCTTGGCGCTGTTCTTCAGCACCGCGGCCTGCTCGAACGGAATGCTGAAGGCGAAGTCCGCCTCGCCGGTCTGCATGATGGCGGCGCGCGTGTTGTTGTCGACCACCGGCTTCCAGGTGATGGTGTCGATCTTCGGATAGCCGGTCTTCCAGTAGCCGGCAAACTTCTTGCCCTTCAGATGATCGGGCTGCTTCCACTCGACGAACTCGAACGGACCGGTGCCCACCGGATGGAAGGCGATGTCCTTGCCGTACTTCTGCAGCGCGGCCGGCGAGATCATCACCGCCGAAGGATGCGCGAGCACGTTGATGAACGGCGAGAACGGCTCCTTCAGCGTGACCTTGACGGTATTCGCGTCAACCACGTCGGTCTTCGCCACGCGATTGAACAGCGTGTAGCGCTTGAGCTTGTTGGCCGGGTTGGTGACGCGGTCCAGGTTGGCCTTGACGGCGGCGGCATCAAAGGTGGTGCCGTCGTGGAACTTGATGCCCTTCTTCAGCTTGATGGTGTAGGTCAGGCCGTCCTTGCTGGCCTCGTAGCTGTCGGCCAGCACGTTGACCAGCTTCATGTCCTTGTCCAGCCCGAACAGGCCCTGGTAGAACGACTTGCTCGCGGCTTGCGACAGCGTGTCGTTCGAGTCGTACGGGTCGAGCGTGGTGAAGGTCGAATACACCGCCATCACGGCGTCCTTGGCCGCGAAGGCCGGTGCGGCGGCGAGCATGCCGAGGGCGCCGGCGGCAAAGGCGCCGGCCATCCATCGGGGCGAAACCATACGAGCAGACATCTCGATTCTCCTTGGATTGACTTCCGTTTCAGTAGGCGCCGCCAACGGCGTGCCGCGCAACAAAATGACCGGACGCCCCGCTGCCCGCGACCGGCACCAGCGGCTGCACCACCGGCTCGTCGCCGACCGCGCGGATCGGGCTGGGGATCTCGTCGTTCAGCGGCTCGCGCCGCAGGTGGCGCCGCGCCGGGTCGGCAATCGGCACCGCCGACATCAGTTTCTTCGTGTACGGGTGCTGCGGGTTCTCGAAGATCGCGCGGCGCGGGCCGATCTCGACGATCTGGCCCAGGTACATCACCGCCACGCGATGGCTGACGCGCTCCACCACCGCCATATCGTGCGAGATGAACAGGAAGGCGATGCCGAGCTCGCGCTGCAGGTCCAGCATCAGGTTGACGATCTGCGCCTGGATCGACACGTCCAGCGCCGACACCGATTCATCCGCGACCACCACCTTGGGGTTCAGCGCCAGCGCGCGCGCAATGCAGATGCGCTGGCGCTGGCCGCCGGAAAACTCGTGCGGATAGCGCGCCGCGTGCGACGGGTCCAGCCCCACCTTGTCGAGCAGCCAGGCCACGCGCTGCTCGGCCTCCTTGCCGCTGGCGACCTTGTGCACCAGCAGCGGCTCCATGATCGAATAGCCGACCGGCACGCGCGGATCGAGCGAAGCGAACGGGTCCTGGAAGATGAACTGGATATTGCGGCGCAGCGTCTGCAGCGCCGCGCCCTCGAGCTGGCTGATGTTCTGCCCGTTGAACTCGATGGTGCCGCTCTGGCTTTCCACCAGGCGCAGCAGCGAGCGGCCGGTGGTGGACTTGCCGCAGCCGGATTCGCCCACCAGCGCCAGCGTTTCGCCGGGATAGAGGTCGAAGCTGACTTTCTCCACCGCATGCACGCGCCGCGTCACGCGGCCGAACAGGCCGCCGGGCACATCGAAACGCGTGACCAGGTCCTGCACGCGCAGGATCGGCGCCGCGCCGCTCGCTACCGTATCCTGCGGTGCGGCCGGCTCGGGGCTGGCGCTGTCGAGCCGCAGCAGCGGGAACTTGGCCGGCAGGTCGGTGCCCTGCATGGCGCCCAGGCGCGGCACCGCCGACAGCAGCGCACGCGTGTAGGGATGGGCCGGGGCGCGGAACACGTCGTCGGAGGTGCCCTCTTCCACTTTCTCGCCGCGATACATCACCAGCACGCGGTCGGCCACCTCGGCCACCACGCCCATGTCGTGGGTGATGAAGACCACGCCCATCTGCATCTCGGCCTGCAGGCCGCGGATCAGTTGCAGGATCTCGGCCTGGATGGTCACGTCCAGCGCCGTGGTCGGTTCGTCGGCGATCAGCAGCGCCGGCTTGCATGACAGCGCCATCGCGATCATCACGCGCTGGCGCATGCCGCCGGACAGCTGGTGCGGATAGCGCTCGAGCACGCGCCGCGCTTCCGGGATGCGCACCAGCTCCAGCATGCGCAGCGCTTCGGCGCGCGCCGCGGCGCGGCTCTTGCCCTGGTGCAGGCGGATCGATTCCGCGATCTGCTCGCCCACCGGGAACACCGGGTTGAGCGAGGTCATCGGCTCCTGGAAGATCATCGCCACGTCGGCACCGCGCACGCTGCGCAGCGTGGCGTTGTCGGTGCGCGCGAGGTCGATCACCTCGCCGCCGCGCCGGCGCAGCACCATGCTGCCCGACGCGATCTTGCCGCCGCCGTGCTCGACCAGCCGCATCAGCGCCAGCGAGGTCACCGACTTGCCCGAGCCCGATTCGCCCACCACCGCGAGCGTCTCGCCGCGGTCGACATGGAAGGACAGGTTGCGCACGGCCTCGACGGTGCGCTCCGAGGTAGCGAAGCGTACGGTCAGTCCGTTCACCGAGACGACGCGCTCGGGCGGCAGTGCGATGCCGGAGGCGGAAGCGTGCGCTTGCGCAGGGGTAGTGGCCACTGGGGAACTCCTTCTGTTGCTGCCTGATGCCGTGGTACTGCGCGTCAGCCGTAGATCGAAACGTTGACCGCTTCGCCCACCCGGGCGACACCGCGGTACATGCCTTCCGTGTTGAACGGCAGCGTGACGTTGCCGGCGCGGTCGACCGCGATCAGGCCGCCGCGGCCCTGGATGGCCTGCAGTTTTTCCATCACCACGCGACGGGCGGATTCCTCGAGCGACAGGCCCGCGTAGCGCATCTGCGCGGACACGTCGTGCGCGGCCACGGTGCGGATAAACATCTCGCCGGTACCGGTGGCGGACACCGCGGCGACGTCGTCGGCATAGCAGCCGGCGCCGATCAGCGGGGTATCGCCGACGCGGCCCACCTGCTTGTTGGTGACGCCGCCGGTGGAAGTGGCCGCGGCGAGGTTGCCGCGGCAGTCGCAGGCGACCGCGCCGACCGTGCCAAACTTGCTGTCGGGATCGATCGGTTCCGTGCCGCGCGCCTGCTGCGCGGCCAGCGTGGCGGCGTCGTGGTCCAGCAGCGCCATGCCGGCATTGCCGCGCGCGCGCTGCCATTGCTCGTGGCGCGCCTGCGTGAAGTAGTAGTCGGGCGCTACCAGCTCCAGGCCCTGCGCCTGGGCAAACGCCTCGGCCCCGGCGCCGGCAAACAGCACGTGCTCGCTGTGCTCGAGCACCGCGCGCGCGGCCAGCACCGGGTTGCGCAGGCGCGTGACGCAGGCCACCGCGCCGGCATTGAGGGTGGCGCCATCCATTACCGCCGCATCCAGTTCATAGGTGCCGGCATGGGTCAGCACCGCGCCCTTGCCGGCGTTGAACAGCGGGCATTCCTCGAGCAGGCGCACCGCCTCGGTGACCGCGTCGAGCGCGCTGCCGCCATCGGCCAGGATGCGCTGGCCGGCCTGCAGCACGTGTTGCAGCGCTTCGATGTATTCGCGTTCGCGGGCCGCATCCATCGCCGCGCGGGTGATGGTGCCGGCGCCGCCATGGATGGCAATGACAGCTGCTTGCATAAATTGGTTCGGGGACTCAGGACTTGCGGGTGTTGGACCGGGTGTTGGACGACCGCGCGCGGCGCGCGCCGGGCTTGGCTTCGGTGGGTGGCACTGGCATCGGCGCGGACCGGCGCGCGGGCTCGGCATCGGGCGTGCGATACAGCCACGGCAGCAGGAATTCGGTCATTTCGGCGGCGGCCTTGACCGGGCGTTCGGCCCGGTGCGCCACCGCGCCGCACAGCGCCTCGATCAGCGCCAGCACGGTGGCATCGGAGTTGGCCGAAAGCCGGTTGCCGGCCTGCGCATACAGCGCGATATCGGCCAGCGGCGCCAGCGGCGAGGTCGGGCCGTCGGTCAGCGCCAGCACCTGGCCGCCGTGCGCCTTGACGCGCTGGGCCAGCTCGATGGTGTCGGTGACATAGCGCGGGAAGGCGATCACGATCAGCAGGTCGCTCGGCTGCAGCTTGAACAACTGGCGCGCCGCGTGCGAGGCGCCGCCCGCACCGGCCACCGAGGTCACCATGCGGCAATGCATTTCCAGGCCGTGCTGCAGCAGGCCTGCAAGAAACCCGCTGGCGCCGAAGCCGGCCACGTAGACGCGCTGCGCACCAAGGATCGCCGCGACCGCACGCTCGCACGCCCGCGCGTCGATGCCGCGCCGCGTAGCTTCGGCATTGGCGGCCGCATCCTCAAGCGAGGCGGCGAACACTTCGGCCACGGTGGCGGGTCGTTCCAGCTCGCTGCGCAGCCGCTCCACCGGCGCCAGCGTGGCTTCGAACCCGCGCACCAGCTCGGCCCGGAACTGCGGATAGCCATCGAAGCCGAGTGCGCGCGCAAAGCGGTTGGCCGTCGCTACCGATACCTCCACCGCCGCGGCGAATTCATCGATGCGCATGGTCGCTGCGCGAAACAGGTTGGCCAGCACGTATTCCGCCATGCGGCGGTGCGCCGGCGTCAGCGCCGGCAGGCTGCGTGCAATGCGGTCCGAGATCGAATGGCCTATGGGCATGGTGGAAGCGGTTGATCGACCGCGCATCAGCGGGCGCGTCGTTGTGAAAATTAATTTACACGCAACCGACTTCCAAGAAAATAGAGTTTTGCGAGACCAAGGGTAATCCCTAGATTCGCGGGCTTTGCCGGCACTTTGCCGGTGCACGCGTCAACGCGCTTTAACGTGCTTCGACCCGCTTTGGCGCGCTGCCTGCACCGGCACGGCGTGCCGCGCACCGGAAACGCTACAATGCGGGCCAGCGCCACAGCGCCGGCCGCGGCCCGCGTTCACGGCGCTTTTTCTGTTTTTCACTCAGGCATTTCCCCTCCCGTGATCCGAATCGACCAGCTAGTCCTTCAGCGCGGCACCAAGGTGCTGTTCGACCACACCAGC
This sequence comes from Cupriavidus nantongensis, assembly GCF_001598055.1. Classification (NCBI taxonomy): domain Bacteria; kingdom Pseudomonadati; phylum Pseudomonadota; class Betaproteobacteria; order Burkholderiales; family Burkholderiaceae; genus Cupriavidus; species Cupriavidus nantongensis. The sequence goes on from NZ_CP014844.1 coordinate 3,076,466, forward strand.
GTGACGCTCAACCCGGGCGAGCGCGTGGGCCTCGTCGGCGCCAACGGCAGCGGCAAGTCGACGCTGTTCGCACTGCTGCGCGGCGAGCTGCATCCGGACGGCGGCGATGTCAGCGTGCCGGCGCAGTGGCGCGTCGCCCACGTGGCGCAGGAAACGCCGGCGGTCAGCCGCACCGCGGTCGACTACGTGATCGACGGCGACACCCGCCTGCGCGAGATCGAGGCCGCCATTGCCGCGGCCCAGGCCAGCGGCGACGGCAGCGCCGAAGGCGAAGCCCACGCCGCCTATGCCGATGCCGACGGCTACACCGCGCCGGCGCGGGCCGAGGCCCTGCTGCTGGGCCTGGGCTTCACGCTGGCGCAGGTATCGCAGCCGGTGGCGTCGTTCTCGGGCGGCTGGCGCATGCGCCTGAACCTGGCGCAGGCGCTGATGTGCCCGTCGGACCTGCTGCTGCTCGACGAACCGACCAACCACCTGGACCTCGACGCCATCGTCTGGCTGGAAGACTGGCTGGCGCGCTATCCCGGCACGCTGGTGATGATCTCGCACGACCGCGAATTCCTCGACGCGATCTGCAATGTCACGGTGCATATCGAGAACCAGCAGCTGCGCCGCTACGGCGGCAACTACACGCTGTTCGAGACCCTGCGGCTGCAGCAGATGGCGCAGCAGCAGGCCGCCTACGTGCGCCAGCAGAAGGAAATCGCGCACCTGGAATCGTTTATCACCCGCTTCAAGGCCAAGGCGACCAAGGCGCGCCAGGCGCAGAGCCGGGTCAAGGCGCTGGAGAAGATGGAGCGGCTGGCGCCGGTGCACGTCGCCGCCGGCTTCGCCTTCGAGTTCCGCGAGCCCGATGCCGCGCCCAACCTGATGATGGTGCTCGACGGCGTCGATTGCGGCTATGCCGAGGCCGATCCGCCCGTCACCATCCTGCACAACCTGGCGCTGTCGATCCAGAACGGCCAGCGCATCGGCCTGCTGGGCGCGAACGGCCAGGGCAAGTCGACGCTGGTCAAGACCCTGGCCGGGACCCAGGATCCGCTCAAGGGCAACCTGCGGCTGGGCAAGGGCCTGCAGATCGGCTACTTCGCCCAGCACCAGCTGGAAACGCTGCGCGACCACGACTCCGCGCTGCAGCACCTCGCGCGCCTGGCGCCCGACGTGCGCGAGCAGGAGCTGCGCGACTTCCTCGGCAGCTTCAACTTCCGCGGCGACATGGCGACCACGCCGATCGAGCCCTTTTCCGGCGGTGAAAAGGCCCGGCTGGCGCTGGCGCTGATCGTCTGGCAGAAGCCCAATCTGCTGCTGCTCGACGAACCGACCAACCACCTCGACCTCGATACGCGCGAGGCGCTGACCATGGCGCTGGCGCAGTTCGAAGGCACGCTGATCCTGGTCTCGCACGACCGGCACCTGCTGCGCGCCACCGCCGACCAGTTCATGCTGGTGGCCGACGGCACCATCCGGCCGTTCGACGGCGACCTCGACGACTACCGCGACTGGCTGCTGCAGCAGGCCGCGGCCAAGCGCAACGCCGCGGCCGCGGCGCACCAGTCCGAGGCCGCCGGCGATGCCGCAGCGACGGTCAACCGCAAGGACCAGCGCCGCGCCGAAGCCGACGAGCGCCAGCGGCTGTCGGCGCTGCGCAAGCCGCTGACCAAGGAACTGGAAAAGGTCGAGAAGCGGATGGCGGTGCTGCAGACTGCCAGGGAGGAGATCGACCAGTTCATGGCCGACGAAAGCAGCTATGCCGAGGCCAACAAGACGAAGCTGATGGAAATGCTCAAGCGCCAGGGCGAGGTCAACGGCGAGCTCGAGACGCTGGAAGAGAAGTGGCTGGAGCTGCAGGAGCAGATCGAGCAGATTGCCTGACGTCTTCCGCGACGGTTTGCTCCCCTCGCCCGCTTGCGGGAGAGGGGCCGGGGGAGAGGGCCGGCGCGTGGCAAGCATCGAGCCGCGTCACTTCGTGGATGCACTGCCCTCTCCCCCGCCCCTCTCCCAGAGGGAGAGGGGAGCAAACCCTCAGGTGGGGATGCCGCTGCGGCCAAAGCAAAAAAAAACCGGCGCACACAGCGCCGGTTTTTCATTCGAACTCCCCCACCCTTCAGCGGAAATTCTTCTCCCTGCGGATCAGCCCCACCGCCAGCGTCAGCGTCAGCACGAACAGCCAGATCAGCGACCATGCCGGCACCGACAGCCCCAGCACCGGCGGCAGCGGCGCGGTGCACAGGCCGTCGGAGTAGAACAGCTGCGGCAGCACCTTGGCGGTGGGCAGCGCATTGACCCAGTTCTCGAGCGGATCGATGCCGCACGAAGCCTTGGGATTGAGCAGCAGCGACACGTGATAGACCGCCACCGCAATGCCGGCAATGCCGGACAGCATGCCCAGGCCCTGCCACAGCGAGCGGGTGTTGTGCGCCACCGCGGCCAGCAGCGAGAACACGCCGATGCCGACAAAGGCGAAGCGCTGCATCACGCAGAGCGGACAAGGCTGGTAGCCCTTTTCGAACTGCAGGTAGAGCGCGACGCCGACCAGGGCGAAGGAGACGATGGCAATCAGCAGGAAATAGGCGCGGGAATTGGCTTGCATCATTGGAACTCAGGTGATCCGGTAAGTCGTTGCCGTCAGTGCGAGGGCGCGGCTATGCTGCGCATTATTACCGATTTTGCCGCGCCTGCCGTCGGCGCCACATGCGGCGCCGGCCCGCTGCCCCGCGGCGGATTGGCACATCGGCATCATGCGCCCGCTGCCTGCCACGCCGCGCGCTGCAGGCGGTACAGGCAATGCGGCCGCAACGGGTGCTGCGGCGGCAAGGCGGGATGGTCGAATCCCACCGCATCCTCGCGCATGCCAAGCCGCTCCATCACCGCGCGCGAGCGGGCATTGGCAAGCGTGGTGAAGGCGACGATTTCCTCCAGCCCGAGCCGGCCGAAGCCGTAGGCGAGCGCGCCGCGCGCCGCCTCGGTGGCGTAGCCCTGGCCCCAGGCATGCCGCGCCAGCCGCCAGGCGATTTCCACGCACGGCGCGAACGGCAGCGTGGCGGCGGGCTCGTGCAGTCCGACAAAGCCGAGGAAGGTATCGTCCGCGCTGCGTTCGACGACCCAGGCGCCCCACCCGTGCAGCGCGATCAGGCTGCGGCAGCGCGCGGCCATCGCATCGCTTTCGGCGCGCGTCAGCGGCGCCGGGAAATAGCGCATCACCTGCGCATCGGCATTGAGCGCGGCAAACGGCGCATAGTCTTGATCGCGCCACTGGCGCAGCCGCAAGCGGCCGGTCTCGAAGGCGATGTCGTTGCCCATGGCTCAGTCCAGGTGGCGCACGCGGTCGATGGCCTGCTCGATGCGTTCCACCGCGATCACCTCGAGCCCGTCGATCTTCTGCTTGGGCGCATTGGCCTTGGGGATCACGGCCAGCGTAAAGCCCAGCTTGGCCGCTTCCTTCAGGCGCTCCTGCCCGCGCGGGCTGGGGCGGATCTCGCCGGCCAGCCCCACTTCGCCGAACACCACCAGGCCGCGCGGCAGCGGCTTGTTGCGCATCGACGAGTGGATCGACAGCAGCACCGCCAGGTCCGCCGCGGGTTCGGTGATCTTGACCCCGCCCACCGCGTTCAGGAACACGTCCTGGTCAAAACAGGCGATGCCCGCATGCCGGTGCAGCACCGCCAGCAGCAACGCCAGCCGGTTCTGCTCGAGCCCCACCGCCAGCCGGCGCGGGTTGGGCACGTGCGCGGTATCGACCAGCGCCTGGATTTCGACCAGCAGCGGCCGCGTGCCTTCCTGCGTCACCAGCACGCACGAGCCCGGCACGGTTTCTTCATGCTGCGACAGGAACAGCGCCGACGGATTGCTGATGCCGCGCAGGCCGCGCTCGGTCATCGCGAACACCCCCAGCTCGTTGACCGCGCCGAAGCGGTTCTTGAAGGCGCGGATCAGCCGGTGCGAAGAATGGGTATCGCCTTCGAAATACAGCACCGTATCGACGATATGCTCGAGCACGCGCGGCCCCGCCAGGCTGCCCTCCTTGGTCACGTGGCCGACCAGGATGATGGTAGTGCCGCTGCTCTTGGCGATGCGCGTGAGCTGCGCCGCGCATTCGCGCACCTGTGCCACCGACCCCGGCGCCGAGGTCAGCGCCTCGGAATACAGCGTCTGGATCGAATCGATCACCGCGACCTCGGGCTTTTCCGCTTCCAGCGTGGCCTGGATCTTCTCCAGCTGGATTTCGGCGAGCAGCCCCAGCGACGGGCTTTCCACACCCAGGCGCTGCGCGCGCAGCGCGATCTGCGCGCCCGATTCCTCGCCGCTGACATAGAGCACGCGGCGCTGCCCGGCCAGGTTGGCGAGCGCCTGCAGCAACAGCGTCGACTTGCCGATACCGGGATCGCCACCGATCAGCACCACCCCGCCCGACACCAGGCCGCCGCCCAGCACCCGGTCGAACTCGTCGATGCCGCTGGAAAAACGCGGCACGTCCGCAGCCTCGATCTCGGCCAGCTTGCGCACCGTGGCCGATGCCGCGAGCGGCTGGAAGCGCTTGTTCGCGGCGGATTCCGCCACGGTCTCGACCAGCGTGTTCCACTGCTGGCAATGCGGGCACTGGCCGGCCCAGCGCGGCGTGGTGCCGCCGCATTCGGTACAGGTATAGACAGTCTTGCTCTTGGCCAACGGAGGTCCTTGCAGAAAAAAATCGAGCCGGGCCCGAAACGAACCGGCTCGCGACCCGGCCCGCTTATCGAGGCAAATCAGGCTACATCAGGCGACCGCAGGCGCGGCGCTGTCCGATGCCGTGATCGTCGCCACCGTGGTCGGCACGCGCGGCGCCAGCGCGCACATCAGCTCGTAGCCTACGGTGCCGCTGGCCTGCGCCACGTCGTCGATCGGCAGGCCCTGGCCCCACAGCGTGACCGGGCTGCCGACGCGCGCCTTCGGGCACGGCGTCAGGTCGACGCACAGCATGTCCATCGACACGCGCCCGACCAGCTCGGTGCGCACGCCGTCGACCAGCACCGGCGCGCGCTGCTCGCCCCAGCCCGAGGCGTGACGCGGGTAGCCGTCGGCATAGCCGCACGCGACCACGCCGATGCGCATCGGCCGCTCCGCGGTGAACAGCGAACCATAGCCGACGGTATCGCCCGGCTGCAGGTCCTGCACCGCGATCAGCTCGCTGTGCAGCGACATCGCCGGCTGCAGCCCGGTGCCGGCGATATCGGCATCGCGGCCGGTGGGCGAGGCGCCGTAAAGGATGATGCCCGGACGCACCCAGGCGCGGTGCGCTTGCGGATGCCACAGCACCGCGGCGGAATTCGACAGGCTGGCCTCGCCCGGCAGGTTGGCGGTGGCGGCGTCGAAGGCCTCGACCTGGTGGGCGATGCCGCGCGGGCCGTCGGCATCGGAAAAATGTGTCATATGGACGATGCTGCCCACGCACGGCATGGCGCGCGCACGCTCCCAGGCGGCGCGGTATTGCGCCGGATGGAAGCCGAGCCGGTTCATGCCGGTGTTGAGCTTGAGCTGGATCGCCAGCGGGCCCTTGGGGCGCGCGCTTTCCAGCATGCGCAGCTGCTCGTCGCAGTGGATCGCGGTGGTGAGCCGGTATTGCTCGATCAGCGCGATGTCCTGCGGCTGGAAGAAGCCCTCCAGCAGCAGGATCGGGCCCTGCCAGCCGAGGTCGCGCAGCAGCACGGCCTCATTCAGGTCCAGCAGGCCGAAGCCGTCGGCACCGCGCAGCGCGGCAAAGACGCGGCGGATGCCATGGCCGTAGGCGTTGGCCTTGACCACCGCCCAGACACGCGCATTCGGGGCTTTGCGGCGGATCACGTCGAGGTTGTTGGCCAGGGCGGGCTGGTGGATGACGGCTTGGATCGGTCTTGGCATTGGAAGTCACATCAGGGTGGCGGACAAAGCCGGCAGCGGCGCGCGGTTACGCCCAGGGCGCAGGCTGGAGGGACGGCTCTGTCTCAGTATCGATGGCGCAAACGTCACCTGTCGGTGTGCCGCAGCACGGATCGCGACCAATGTCGCTGACGGCCGTGGCGGCGGTTGTGGCGACGGATATGCGGGATGCCCGCAATTGGCACGCCCAGGTATCCCCGTCACCATATCTCGCCGGGCGCACACCAGATCACGGAACGACCGGTCCGGCGGGCCGCGGTGGCAGCCGTTATTTGAACACATTCGGATACTGTTGCCGGGGGTCATCGGGGAATCGGCAAGGCAATCTGCTGTCAAAAAGAGCCGTTGCCGGGGTTCGGGAATGTCATGTTTTCGTGATATAAAGCCGGACGCTCCGGCCATGTTCTAAAAGCGAAGCATTATGTCAATGACTGTCAGGCAGGCCTCACGGCGCCGCAGCGCAGCACCTGCGACACAATTCGACACGGCCGCGGCACAAGGTTCCCTGCAAACCATGGCCTCTGCGGCCGGCACCAGCCTGCCTACCCTGAATGGAGCGCGCGATGGAGAGAAAGTCGACAGCATGAAGAAGGGTTTTTACACCATCATGGCCGCGCAGTTTTTTTCCTCGCTGGCCGACAATGCCTTACTGATCGCCGCCATCGCCCTTCTCACCGAATTGCATTCCCCGCAGTGGATGACCCCGCTGCTCAAGCTGTTCTTCGTTCTCTCCTACGTCATTCTTGCCGCCTTCGTCGGCGCCTTCGCCGACTCGATGCCCAAGGGGCGGGTGATGCTCATCACCAACGCCATCAAGGTGGTCGGCTGCGCCATCATGATGTTCGGGCTGCATCCGCTGCTGGCCTACGGCGTGGTCGGCTTCGGCGCGGCAGCGTATTCGCCGGCCAAGTACGGCATCCTGACCGAGCTGCTGCCCCCCGAAAAACTGGTGCTGGCCAACGGCTGGATCGAGGGCCTGACGGTGGGTTCGATCATCCTCGGCACGGTGGTCGGCGGTGCGCTGATTTCCGTGCATGTCTCGGGAATGCTGCTGCGCCTGGACCTGCCCTTCATCAACACCGGCATCGACACCCCGGCCGAGGCCGCGATGGTGGTGATCATGCTGTTCTACGTGATCGCCTCGCTGTTCAACCTGTTTATCCCCGACACCGGCGCGCGCTATCCGGCGCAGGAAAAGAACCCGATCAAGCTGATCGCCGAGTTCGGCGACTGCTTCCTGGCGCTGTGGCGCGACAAGCTGGGCCAGATCTCGCTGGCGGTGACCACGCTGTTCTGGGGCGTGGGCGCGACGCTGCAGTTCATCGTGCTGAAGTGGGCCGAGAAATCGCTGGGCCTGAACCTGTCGCAGGGCGCGCTGCTGCAGGCGGTGGTGGCCGTGGGCGTGGCCGTCGGCGCGATCCTGGCGGCGGCGCGGATTCCGCTGCGCAAGTCGCTGTCAGTGCTGCCGTTCGGCGTGGCGATGGGCGCGACGGTGATGCTGATGGCGTTCTACACCAAGGACGCGATGCCGCAGGTCACGCTCGACGTGATGGGCCTGCACATGCCGCTGTACATGGCCATCGCCTACGTGTTCCTGATGCTGGTGGGCGCGATGTCCGGCTATTTCGTGGTGCCGATGAACGCGCTGCTGCAGCACCGCGGCCACGTGCTGCTGTCGGCCGGGCACTCGATCGCGGTGCAGAACTTCAATGAGAACGTCTCGGTGCTGCTGATGCTGTGCCTGTACGCGCTGCTGATCAAGCTCAACGTGCCGATCGGCGTGGTCATCATCGCGCTGGGCCTGTTTATCTGCGTGACCATGGCGCTGGTGCTCAAGCTGCACAAGTACAACGTGCGCACCTTCAACTCGCTGGCGATGATCGGCGAGGACAAGCACCACTAGTCCCCTCACGGCGCGGCCGCGGCGCGGCCGGCCAGTGCGCGTCAGGCGTCGTTCTGCCCCGCCGGCGCGCCTGCCCGCGGCGGCTCTTCGGTGCGTGCCAGCGCCCGCTGCTGCCATCCCGGCGGCACCACGAACCCGCGCGAGCATTCGCGCCACCAGCCCGGCGCCTGCGGTCCGGCCGGCTCCAGCTCGCACAGCATCACCGGCGACTCGCGGCGCCAGCCGTGGTCATGGCGCGGATCGGCAAAGCGCTGCGCCAGCAGCGCCTGCAGCGTGGCGGCGTCCGCTGTGCCGGCTTCCGGCACCAGCGCGCCGGACAGCCACCCGGTACGCGGCAGGCGGCACCAGCGCAAGCCAGGGCGCGCTGCCGCGCGCTCAGCCCAGGCATCGAGCGTCGACCACCAGCCGTGCAAGTGGTCCGGCGCGATCCCCAGCGTCTCCAGCCCGGCCGGCACCTGGCCGTCGCGATAGAACAGCCAGCCCAGCAGGTAAACCTCGCTGCGGTCGACGGTATGGCCCAGCGCGGCGCGCGCTTCGGCGGTATGCCCGAGCGGCAGCTGGCGGTGCACGATATGGCCGAGCTTGTCGCCGAGGCGGTCGACCAGGTTCGGGCCGACGAAGTCCTGCGCCCGCGGCGGCTGGCCGCCGCCCGCCGCCATCAGGTAGAACTTGGCCGCCATCTCCCAGTGCACCACCGCGCCCGAGTCCAGCTCGCGCCAGACGAAATCCAGCTCGCCCAGCGTGCGCACGCCGTGGCGGCCGGCGCGCCGCACCGGCACGTTGGCGGCCAGCAGCGACAGCCCCTGCATATGGCGCAAGGCAAAATGCAGCAGCCGCTCGGCATGCCGGCCCAGGCGCAGGCTGCGGTTGGCGGGGTCGTGGTCGGCATCGGCGGCAAGCGCGGCGTGGCCGTCGGCCAGTTCGTCGATGGTCGCGGGCAGCGCGGCGGGATCCGCGCCTTCGAGCCAGCGCTGCCAGGCCTCGAGGGTGCCGGCCGGCCAGCGCGCCAGCGCGGCGCCGGGCACCATGTCCAGCAGCGGCGGCGACAGCGTGGTCCACGCCAGGTCGCGCGCGCGTGCCGACGCGGCGCGGCGCCACAGCGGCGCCTGCGACGGTCCATGGCCGTCGCCGCCGCGGGTCAGCGAGAGGTCAGGCCCCAGCTCCCGCACGGTCGTGGACCTCACGGGCCAGGCACAGGTCTTCCCAGGCGCGCGCCTTGTCGGTCAGCGTGCGCAGCAGGTAGGCGGGATGGTAGGTCACCACCACCGGAATGCCTTCGTACGCATGCACGGTGCCGCGCAGCTTGCCGATCGGCGTGGTGGTGCGCAGCAATGATTGGGCAGCGAAGCGGCCCAGCACCACGATCACGCGGGGCCGGACCAGCGCGATCTGCCGGCGCAGGAACGGCTCGCATTGCGCCACCTCTTCCGCTTCCGGATTGCGGTTGCCGGGCGGGCGGCATTTGAGCACGTTGGCGATGAATACATTGCGCCCGCGCGCCAGCCCTAGTGCGCCGAGCATATTGTCGAGCAGCTTGCCGGCCTGGCCGACGAAGGGCTCGCCCTGCAGGTCTTCGTTCTCGCCGGGGGCCTCGCCCACCAGCATCCATTCGGCCTGGCGCGCGCCCACGCCGAACACCGTGTTGGTACGGGTCTGGCACAGGCCGCAGGCGGTGCAGCCCGCCACCGCGGCATCCAGCGCCTGCCAGTCCATCGCGGCGATGGCGGCTTCGCGCTCGGCATGCGCATCGGCTTGCGCTGGCCCGGCAGAAAACGGCGATGGGGCAACCGGCTCACGGACTGGCGGCGGCGCCTCGGGATGCGCAACCGCCGCAGCCACGGGAGCAGCCGTCACCGCAGCGGGGGGCTCGGCTGCCGGCACCGCGGCCGGCTGCACCGCTATGTCGGGCTGCGCCGCTGCCTGCGCCGCCCGCGACACGCGCGGCACCCATTCGGTCGGAATCCCCAGTACCTCGAGGAACTGCGCACGGCGGCTCATGCCTGGCCCTCCGTGCCTTCGTTGGCGGCGGCCTGTGCCGGCCAGGCACGGCGCAGCACCAGCGCGTCTTCGCGCTTGCCGCCAGGCGCCGGGTAATAGCCCTTGCGACGCCCGATCTCGGCAAACCCGGCGGCCTGGTACAGCGCGATTGCGCCGGTGTTGGAAGGTCGCACCTCCAGCAGCATGGTGTGGATGCGGTGCGCGTGCGAGGTCGCCAGCGCCACCGCCAGCATCAGGCGCCCGAGCCCCTGGCGCTGGCGCTGCGGCTCGACCGTGATGTTGAGCAGGTGCATTTCATCGACCACCGGCATCAGCACGGCGTAGGCCACCAGCGTGCCGGCCGGATCGCGCAGCGTCAGCCCGAGATGCCCGGACTTGACCGAGTTCTCGAAGTTGCCGCGCGTCCACGGATGGCTGTACGCACGCGCCTCGATGCCCGCCACCGCCTGCAGGTCCAGCGCGCTCATGCGGCCCAGCGACCAGCCGTCGGGCAGCGCCGGCATGGCCGGCACCTCCGGCCAGTGGTGGCGGTCCGCCAGGGGATAGGCGGCGCTCACGATGCGCTCCCCGGCTGGGCCGCCGCGCGCGCCGCCGACGCGGCCTCGCGTTCGGCAATGGTCTGGGCAACCTTGTCGCGCAGGTAGACCGGCATGGCCTGGTCGGCGTCGATGGCCTCGCCGCGCGCCAGCGCGCGCAGCGCGAGGGCAACCATCGGCTGCGCATGGGGCATCGCCTCGGGCAGCACGCGCGCGGGGCGGGCCAGGCCCGCCAGGCGCTCGCCAAACACCGTGGACGCGTTGCCGGCCAGCCAGAATTCGCCGTCGGGCAAGGCCACGGTTTCGGGCGCGCCGACCTGCATCGGCGTAAGTTCGGCCCACTCCTGCGCGGCCGTGCTCCAGCCAAAGGCCGCTGCATAGGCCTCGTCCATGCGCGCATCCAGCGCCACCAGCACCGCGGTGCCGTCCGGCAGCGCCGGCGTGGCGGCACGGGCGCGTTCGGCGCAGGCCATCAGCGTGTTGACCGGCACCACCGGCAGGCCGGCGCCGAACGCCAGCCCCTGCGCCACGCCACAGGCGGTGCGCAGGCCGGTGAACGAGCCCGGGCCGGCACCAAAGGCAATGGCCGCGCAATCGGCCAGCGCAATGCCGGCTTCGGCCAGCAATTCGCCGGCGGCCGGCAGCACGCGAGCCGACGAGCGTGCGCCGGTGTGCTCATGGCGCACCAGGCACTCGAGGCCGGCGCCTGCCGCGCGTCCGAGCGCGACCGAGCACCACTCCGTAGAAGTTTCAACAGCAAGAATCCAGGACATGGCGCGATTGTAGCCGTTGGGCCCGGAATCGAGGGCTTCTTCGGTTTTATACGGACGGCGCGGCCGCGCCGGGCGGCTATCATCGGGCTGCATATTCGCAATCCAAGACAGTCCACACGGAGGAAACCCCATGAGAGACCTGCAGGCACGCTTCGAACAGGCCCAGATCGATGTCAAGCAACTGAGCGAGCGCCCCAGCAATATGTCCCTGCTGCGCCTGTACGCGCTGTTCAAGCAAGGCAGCGAAGGCGATGCCCACGGCGACAAGCCCGGCATGACCGATTTCGTCGGCCGCTACAAGTTCGAGGCGTGGGAAGCGCTGCGCGGCACCGCGCGCGAACAGGCGATGGAGCAGTACATCGCACTGGTGGAAGAACTGCGCAGCGGCGCCGCCAGCTGAAGGATTCCGGCGCGCGGCGGCTTCAGGCCGCCGGCGCCGGACGCGGCCGGATGCGCCAGGCCGCCAGCATCGCGCTGGCGATCACCACGCCGACCGCAAGGAAGGTTTCATCGAAGGCGCGGATGCGCGCCGCCTGCAGCGCACTGTCGCCGGCCTGGCCCAGCAACGCGCCATGCTCGGCCAGGCGCCACTGCAGCCCCACCCCGGCCAGGCTTACGCCGATGGCGCCGCCCAGCTGGCGCAGGAAGTTGATGCAGCTCGAACCCTGCGCGATCAGCGTGAAGTCCACGCCGCGCATCGCGCCCAGCGTCAGCGACGGCAGGATGCAGCCCAGGCCGATCCGACCCAGCACCGCCAGCCCCACCAGCACCAGGTAGGGCGTCGCGCGCGAGCCCAGCGCCATCAGCAGGAACGACAACGACAGCAGCGCCAGCCCGAACGACACCTGCACATGCGGCGGGATCCGGTGCGTGAAGCGCCCCGCCACCGCAATCGTCAGCGCCAGCACCACGCCCGCCGGGAACAGCACCAGGCCCGCGCGCGACGGCGTGTATTCCAGCGCCATCTGCATGTAGACCGGCAACAGGTAGGTCGAGCCGAACAGGCCCGCGCCATAGATAAAGGCCACCACCGCCCCGGCCGCGAACTGCCGGTAGCTGTAGAGCCGCATATTCATCAGCGGGTACGCCGCGCGCAGCTGCCACATCACGAATGCCGCCAGCATCAGCACGCCGAAGCCCGACAGCGCCAGCCCCGCGGGCACGCTCTCGCGCATCTCGACCACGCCGTTGAGCAGGCTGACGGTGGCGATGCCGGCCAGGCCCAGGCCGCGCCAGTCCAGCGGCTGGCGCTCGCCCATCATGATCGAGTCCACCGCCATGAAACGGCGCGCCATCAGCACCGCCAGCAGCGTCAGCGGCACCACCACGAAGAAGATCGAGCGCCAGCCGAAGGCCTCGACCAGGAAGCCGCCCAGGCTGGGCCCCAGCGCCGGCGCCAGCACCACGCCGAAGCCGAACAGGCTGATCGCCTTGCCCTGCTCGCGTTCCTCGAACACCCGCAGGATCAGGATATTGGGCAGCGGCTGCATGATGCCCGCGGCGATGCCCTCGGCCACGCGCATGGCGATCATCACGCCGTAGGTCGGCGAGAAACCGCCGACCAGCCCGCCCGCGCCCAGTAGCAGCGACGCGCCCAGGAAGGTGCGCCGCAGACCGTAGCGGTTCAGCAGCCAGGGCGTCAGCAGCATCGACAGCGTCATCGCGATCATGAAGCTGGCCGCGACCCATTGCGCGCGCTCCTGCCCCAGCACGAAATGCCGGCTCAGGTCGGGAATCGCCACATTGACGATGGTGGACGAGACGATCGACGAGATCGTGCCCAGCATCAGCGTCGCCAGCACCAGCCAGCGCAGCCGCTCGCCGTAGCGCGCGCGCAGTGCCTGCCGGGTCGGCAGACCTGGCCGCTGGCCGGAACCCTCCGGCGTGGCGGGGCCCTCGCTCACCCCAGCCGCCCGGTGTCGGCGATCTCGCGGATCTTGCGGACGGTGTCGATGTCGGCCGCGTGGTAGGCCGACTTGACGATCTCGGCGTAGCGGTCGTCGCCGCTGGCATCGACGGCCGGCATGGTGGTGTCGTAGATAAAGCGCAGCAGCAGCGCGCCCGGACCCGGCGTTTCGATCGCCATGGTCAGCGTGCCGCCGGCATGCTCGGGCGTGGCCGCGGTTTCATAGCGCACCAGCCGGCGCGGCTCGTAGACCACGTGGTCCTCGATCGAAGCCTCGCCGAAATGCAGGACGCGGTCGATCCAGTTGTCGCCGCGGTCCACCACTTCGGCGCGGTCCAGGCCCAGCACGAAAAGCTCGGGAGATTCGGCGCGCAGCACCAGGCCCTGCCACACCTGCTCGGCCGTCAGCGGCTCCAGCTGCGGGTTGCCCGGATCATTGATCTCAACCAAGTGCTCGAAACGCAACTTCACTCTCCCATTTGCGATAAGTCGATATTATGAAGTCTCCGCGTATTCGCGAGACCTTTTTGTCTGCGCACTGCAACATTATGCCGACCCGGCTTTCTCAGATATCGGCCAGACTCGCACCGGCTGGAAGCCCCCCGCGGGAACGCCGCGCCCGGCTGAAACATCACTCCTGACAGCAGCTGTCAGGAGACCCGGCGCACAATGCGGCCGCTTTCACACGGAACGCTGCAGGAGGCTGTGATGGAGTTGCTGATCAATATCGATGTCGACGATCTGGCGCGCGGCATCGATTTCTACGCGCAGGGGCTGGGGCTGCGGCTGGGCCGCAAGCTGTTCGACGGCTCCGTCGCCGAAATGCTGGGCGGCAATGCGCCGATTTACCTGCTCGCCAAGCCCGCGGGCACGCGCCCGACCACGCGCGCCGCGACCCGCCGCGACTATCGCCGCCACTGGACCCCGGTTCACCTCGATTTCGTCGTCACCGACCTCGAGCAGGCCATCGAACGCGCGCTCGAGGCCGGCGCCGAGATCGAGGACTGGCCGCAGGAATTCGCCTGGGGACGGCAGGCCACGCTGTCGGATCCGTTCGGGCACGGGCTGTGTTTTATCGAATGGAAGGGCCAGGGCTACGGGACTGTCGCCGACTGAGCCGGCCGCTGCGCACGGCGTGGGCGTTTTCGGACTATTCGCCTGTTGCCGGCTGCGCCGCGATGTCACATTTCCATGCAGGGTCGTGCCTGCCTGTTTCCTTGATGCCCGCGTTGTAATAACATTGTGCTGCCGTCAATACTGGCCACACCATGAGCAACAAGACATGAAGGCAACGATCCGCAAGATGGGCAACTCGCAAGGTGTCCTGATCCCCAAGACAATCCTGGCACAGCTGGGTCTGGAGAATGAAGTGGAAATGGAAATCGTGAATGACACGCTGGTGATGCGCCGGCCCCGGCAGGCGCCGCGGCAAGGCTGGGCCGAAGCCAGCCGGCAGATCGCCGCGGCCGGCGACGATACCCTGGTGCTGGGCGAGCTGCCCAACGCCGACGACGCGGAGCTGAAATGGTAGCGCGCGGCGATGTCTGGCTGGTCGCGCTCGATCCCACCGTCGGCAGCGAGATCGAGAAGACGCGCCCCTGCGTCATCCTGTCGCCGCCGGAGATGCACGACTACCTGCGCACGGTGATGGTGGCGCCGATGACCACCGGCAGCCGGCCGGCACCGTTTCGCATCCCGGTGACGTTCCAGCGCAAGACCGGCCTGATCCTGCTGGACCAGCTGCGCACCGTCGACAAGTCCCGGCTGGTAAAGCGGGCGGGCGGCCTGAGCGAGCGCACCGTGGCGGACTCCTTGCGGACCCTGCGCGAAGTGTTTGCCGACTGAGCCGACGCGGCGGGGCATTTAATGCCGGCAGGCGGCCGCAGCATGGCTTCATAAGCTTATGAAAAAGAAATAGACGCCAGAATCGTCCGCGCCGCGCCATCCGCACGCAATTGCGTTAATCTGTGCCCTCGCTGCGGACAGGCGATCCCTGCCCTGCGATTGCCTCTCACTCGCCACATCACAACAAGATCTTCACCACTCCTTATGCGCACGTCTTTCATCAAGCGTCTGGCGGCAGCTGTGTCCGCCGTGGGTTTTATCGCCGCCGGCAGTGCCTCGGCCCAGGAACAGACCATCCGTGTCGGCACGGTCAGCGGACCGGATGCCGAAGTCTGGCAAGTGGTCCAGAAGGTGGCCAAGCGCAATGGCCTGAACGTGAAGGTGGTCGAGTTCAACGACTACGTGCAGCCCAACGCCGCGCTCGACGCCGGCGACCTGGACGCCAACAGCTTCCAGCACCAGCCCTACCTTGACAGCCAAGTGAAGCAGCGCGGCTACAAGATGCAGAGCGTGGGCTACACCTATATCTCGCCGCTGGGCATCTACTCGAAGAACCTGAAGTCGCCCAAGGACCTGCCACAGGGCGCCAAGGTGGCAGTGCCCAACGATCCCTCCAATGAAAACCGCGCGCTGTTGTTGCTGCAGGCGCAAGGCGTGATCAAGCTGAAGGCCGGCGCCGGCACCAACGGCTCCAATGCCACGCCGCTGGATGTGGCCGAGAACCCCAGGAAGCTGAAGATCGTCGAACTGGATGCGGCCCAGCTGGCGCGCGCGCTGCCCGATGTCGGCGCCGCCGTGATCAACACCAACTACGCGCTCGCCGCCGGCCTGCAGCCGACCAGGGATGCGATTGCGCTGGAAGACATCCACAGCCCGTACGCCAACATCATCGTGGTGCGCACCCAGGACAAGGACAAGCCGTGGGTCAGGAAGCTGGTGGCCGCGTACCAGTCGGAAGACGTGCGCCAGTTCATGAAGGCGCAGTACAAGGGCGCGATGGTGCCGTCGTTCTGATGAGCGGCGGTCGCCACGACCGAAGCTGAGCACGGTCGCCAAAATTTTTTCGCACGGCGCCCGCGCAAGGGCTTGCAAATTCCGCCGCCTTCGGTAGAATTCGCGGCTCACCACCTGCCCAGGTGGCGGAATTGGTAGACGCACTAGGTTCAGGTCCTAGCGGTGGCAACACTGTGGAGGTTCGAGTCCTCTCCTGGGCACCACAATTCAAAAAAGGTCTGCGCATGCAGGCCTTTTTTCTTTTCCGCCCAGGAAGAAAAGCGCTTGAGCGCTTTTCGCGAGGACGAGAAGGGCTGCGCTTGCAAGCGCAGCCGGGGTCGCGCATGCGTGACCGAGTCCTCTCCTGGGCACCACGATTCAAAAAAGGTCTGCGCATGCAGGCCTTTTTTCTTTTCCGCCCAGGAAGAAAAAGCGCTTGAGCGCTTTTCGTGAGGACGAGAAGGGCTGCGCTTGCAAGCGCAGCCGGGGTCGCGCATGCGTGACCGAGTCCTCTCCTGGGCACCAAGTTTCAGGCAAAGGCCCGCACGGAAGTGCGGGCCTTTTGCTATTTGCAGCGTCGAAACCGCTCTCTTCTTCGCCGCCGCTCTATCGATCGCATACAGTAGTTCCATCCACAGGCCGCGGCCCGCCTCAGCCTGTTCCGCGTCATAACGGAGAACTACCGTGGGCAAACTGCAAGAGCGTCGCCGTTTCCTGGGAGCCGCGCTGGGCGGCCTGCTGGTCCCGGCGCTGCCGGCGTGCGGCGGCGACGACGACGAGCCGCCGCCCGCGCCCCCGCCGCCCGAGCCGGTCCCCGCGGCACAGATCACCCAGGCCATCGCGCAGCTCGACAAGCTGGTCGCCGACCTGATGGCCAGTTCGCGCGTGCCCGGCATGGCGGTCGCGGTGGTACGCGGCAACCAGACGGTTTACGCCAAGGGCTTCGGCCGCCGGCTGGTGACCGATCCCGCGCCGGTCGATGCCGACACCGTGTTCCAGCTGGCCTCGGTGTCGAAGTCGATCGGCGCCACGGTGGTCGCGCGCCAGGTCGGCCGCGGCGGCATCAGCTGGGATACGCCGGTGCGCACGCACCTGCCCTGGTTCACGCTGGCCGATGCCGAGGTCTCGACGGACGTGACCATCGGCGACCTCTACGCCCATCGTTCCGGCCTGCCAGACCATGCCGGCGACCGTCTCGAGGACATGGGCTACGACCGCCAGCAAGTGCTGACGCGCTTGCGCTTCCTGCCGCTGCATCCGTTCCGCGCGGTCTACGCGTACACCAACTTCGGCATGACCGCCGCCGCCGAAGCGGTTGCCGTCGCCGCCGGCACCGACTGGGCCACGCTGTCGGAACAGGCGCTGTACCAGCCGCTGGGCATGACGCGCACCAGCTCGCGCTTTGCCGACTATGCCGCGCGCGACAACCGCGCGCTCGGCCACGTGCGCGTCAATGGCAACTGGGTACAGGGCACGGTGCGGATGCCCGATGCGCAGTCACCTGCGGGCGGCGTCAGTGCGTCGGTCAACGACATGGCCAGATGGCTGGCGATGCTGCTCGCCAAAGGCGAGTCCGGTGGACAGCGGGTGATCGACGCCGCCGCGCTGGCGCCCGCGGTAAGTCCGCAAATGCAGAGCAACCCGCCCGCCGGCGGCCGCCCCGCCGGCTACTATGGCTATGGCTTCAATGTCGGCACGACCGAACTGGGCCTGACCTCGCTCAACCACTCCGGCGCCTTTGCGCTGGGCGCCGCGACCAGCTTCATGGCAGTGCCCGAGCTCAACCTGGCGATCGTGACGCTGACCAACGCGCAGCCCATCGGCGTGCCGGAAACGCTGAGCGCCCAGTTCTTCGACCTGGCGCAATACGGCGCCATCCGCCGCGACTGGGGCAAGATCTACGGCGATGCGCTGGCACCGCTGCTTGAGCCGGAAGGCCGGCTGGTGGGACAGCCGCGCCCGGCCAATCCGCTGCCGGCGCGCGCGCTGTCGGCCTACACCGGCACCTACCGCAACGACTACTACGGTCCGCTGCAGGTTGCCGACCAGGGCGGCACGCTGGTGATGACGCTGGGCGCGACGCCGCTGGTGCTGCCGCTGAGCCACTGGGACGGCGATATCTTCACCTTCACGCTGGTCAATGAAAACGCCATGCCGGGCACGATCTCGCAGGCCGCGTTTTCGAGCGACCGCGTGTGGCTGGAGTTCTACGACCACGAAGGCCTGGGCATCTTTGTGCGCTAGCGCTCCGGGCTGCATTGCGTATCGATCCGGCATCGATCCACTCACGGAGCAAGGACATGCTCAAACCTCTTGCGAGGATGCTCGCAGCGCTCACGACGATCACTCTCACCGCCGTGCTCGGCGCCTGTGCCACGCCCACGCCGCCGGCGGACGCGCCGCGCCCGGTAGCGCCCGCCCAGCCCACCGCGGGCAAGGCCGAAGTGCTGTGGCTGGGCCAGGCCGCCACGCGCATCACCACGCCGGGCGGCAAGGTCATCGTGATCGACCCGTGGCTGACCAGCAATCCGAAGACCCCGCCGGCTTTCAAGCAGTTGCCCGCGCTCGGCAAGGTCGACCTGATCCTGGTCACGCATGCCCACAACGACCACCTCGGCGATACCCCGGCGCTGGCCCGGCTGACCAACGCACCGGTGTACAACGGCGGCGGCCTGGGCCGGGCGCTGGTCAGCCTGGGCCTGGTGCCGGAGGCGCAGGTGCAGCGCTTCGGCAAGAGCGGCACGGTGATGCCGTTCGGCCCCTCTGGCCCAAAGGTCACGGCGGTGCACGCGGAACACTCGTCGGAACTGGCGCTGAAGAACCCGGCCACCGGCAAGGACGAAACCCACTACGGCGGCGAGCCGGTAGGCTACATCATCGAACTGGAAAACGGCTTCCGCATCTGGCACATGGGCGATACCGGGCTGTTCGGCGACATGCGCCTGATCGCCGAGATCTACAAGCCGGATCTGGTGCTGATCCCGATCGGCGGGCATTCCACCATGGGACCGCAGGATGCCGCAATCGCCGTGCGCGACCTGATCCGGCCGCGCTTCGCCATTCCGATCCACTACCAGACTTCGCCGCAAGCCAGCGGCACGCCGGAGCAATTCAAGGCGGCACTGGGCACTGGTGCCGCGGCAACCGTGATCGTGCCGCAGCCGGGAGAGAAGGTCGACTTCTGAGCGCGGGCGTCAGCCGACGCGGTAGCGCCGGATCACTTCGGGATCGGGGTCGAGGCCCAGGCCCGGGCCCGCGGGCAGCGCGATCATGCCGTCGCGCGGCACCACGGCATTGCCAAGCACTTGCGCGGCCATGTCGAAGTACCGCCATTCGATCATGGCGTCGGCATCGCCCAGCGCCGCGGTGGCATGCATGGCGGCCAGCAGGCCGGGGCCGTCGTAGAAGGTATGGACCATCACCTGCGCGTTGTGCGCCCTGGCCAGGGCAAAGACATCGCGCAGGGCGCTGATGCCGCCCATCTTGGCCGGGCTGGGCTGCACCACATCGACGGCGCCGATGTTCAGCAGGTGCTCGAATTCCATCAGCGTGGTGGCATTCTCGCCGGCGGCGAGCGGGATCGCGCAGCGCCGGCGCAGCGCCGCCAGTCCGGCGTAGTTCTCGGGCGGCCACAGCGGCTCTTCCAGCCACCGCAGCGACAAGGGCTGCAGGGCGCGGGCCATGTCGACGGCCTGATGCAGCGTCCATGGACAGTTCGTATCCAGCGTGATTTCGATATCCGGGCCCGCGGCCGCGCGCGCAGCGCGGATCACGGCCAGGTCGACTTCGTGCAGCTTCAGGCTGCGATAGCCATCGGCGATGGCGCGCCTGACATTGACCGCAATCGCTTCGGCGTCGGCATAGCGGATCAGGCTGGCGTAGGCCGGCAACTGCTGGCGCCGCGCGCCGCCGAGCAGCCGGCAAACGGGCAGCCCCGCCGCCTTGCCGCAGAGGTCCCACAGCGCGATATCGAGCGCCGACAGCCCATAGAACAAGGGCCCGCTGCGCCCGAACACATGGAAGCTGCGCTGCAGGTCGAGGCCAATCGCATCGATCTGGCTCGCATCACGGCCGATGCAGGCCGGCGCGAGCATCTGCTCGATCGCCGCCCGGGCCGCCGGAACGCCGACAAAGCCGAAGGTTTCGCCCCAGCCGACCAGGCCGTCATCGGTACTCACCTTGAGCAGCAGCGAGTCGGCGGCCTGCATGCCGGCCCCGCCCCAGACCCCCGCGGCCGACACGCCGCCGACCGTGAACGGAATACGCAGGGCGATGGCTTCGATGCTGGCGATCTTCATGGCGCGCTCCTTGTTCGCGCGGTCGCTCAGGCGCCGACAAGCAACACGCCGACGCAATGCCGCGCAGGACTTCAATATAGGCCAGCGGGCGGGCCCGAGCGCTAGCTGACCGTCGGGCGCAGCTAAGGCTTCCACCCCGGCAGCGCCGCGGCCTGCCGGATCCAGTGCGCCAGCAGCGCCTCGTCGAAGTCCTCGCCTTCGTGGATATGGAAATAGCGCGTGTCCTTGTCCTTCGATTCGACCGGCGGCACCGGATCCAGCGACATGCCGCGGAAAAACGCCACCTTGATGTAGCGGGTCATGCAATGGAAGCTGAGAAACCAGCCCTGCCCCGCCCTGCCATAGAACGGCGAATTCCAGCGCACCGCCTTGTTCACATCGGGCACGTTGCGCTCGACCAGTGCATCCAGGCGCCGGCCCGCGTGCTGCTTCCAGCCCGGCATCGCTGCGAGATAGGCTTGCACCGGCGCATCGCCATCGCCTTTCGGAATCTGCGGATTGCCGCCTGACAGCAACACCGGCTTGCCGGTGGCGGGCCGGACGGCGGCCTTCTGCGTGACCTTCTGCGCGGGCTTGCGCGCGCCCCGTGCCGGGGTCCGGGACGTGCTGTTGGCCATGGCTGAACTCCCCCTGGTTGACGCTGGTCGGCGAGACCGCACTGAGCGGCTATGATAAGCCGGTCAGCCAGCACCTTGAGGAACGAGCATCGATGAATCCGTCTGAACAGATCGACCAGCTGATCGCGGGCCTGGCCGACTGGCGCGGCCAGACCCTGGCCAGCCTGCGCAAGGCCATCCTCGCCGCCGACAGCGGCATCGTCGAGCAATGGAAATGGATGGGCAGCCCGGTATGGTCGCGCGACGGCATGATCGCCGTCGCCAACGCCCACAAGGCCAAGGTGAAGATCACCTTTACCAACGGCGCCAGCCTGCCCGACCCGGACCACCTCTTCAACGCCGGCCTGGGCGGCAACAAATGGCGCGCAATCGACCTCGCCGAGGGCGACAAGATCGACGCACGCGCGCTCAAGGCGCTGGTCCGCGCCGCGATCGCGTTCAACCAGGGCAAGGCGAAGAAAAAGGCGCCGGCGCGCACCCGCGCCAGGGCCAGTGAGCAAGACGAGGCGTGAAGCGCCGGGGGTGGTTCAGCTTCCCTCGATCTTGAAGCCGATGTCCTTGATGAACTGTCCCCAGCGCGCATGGTCGGCGCGGATCTGCGTGGCAAACGCGTCCGGCGTGACCGCCTGCGGCGGCAGCACGCCCACGCCGGCCAGCCGCTTGTGGTAGGCGGGATCGGCCAGCACCTTGCGCACCGCGGCCGAGACCGCCTCGACCGTCTCGCGCGGCATGGCCTTGGGGCCAAACAGCGCGAAATAGCCGCTCAGTTGCTCCATCTCGGGATAGCCCAGTTCGCGGAACGTCGGCGCGCCGGGTGCGAGATCGGAGCGCTCCGGAATGGTGGTGGCCAGCACCTTGGTCTTGCCGGCCTGGTACAGCGGCACGCCGGTGGTCAGGCCGTCGATCATCAGCGGCACCACCCCGCCCACCAGGTCCTGCGTGGCCGGCGCCGAACCCTTGTACAGCACCGGCTCGAGATGGGTGCCGGCGAGCCGGTTGAACAGCAGCGGGCCGAAGTGCGACGACGTGCCCGGACCGTACGAGGCCGAGTGGATCGGCTTGCCCGGGTTCGCCTTGGAATAGGCGACCAGTTCCTTCAGCGTGTTGTACGGCGCGTCCTTGTTGGCGGCCAGCAGCACCGGCGCGCGGCCGAGTTCCGCGAGCGCGGTCAGGTCGGTCAAGGGATCGTAAGGCACGCGATTGATATGCGCGCCCGAGGTGGCCGAAGAGCCCAGTGTCACCAGCAGGGTCTGGCCGTCGTTCTTCGCGCGGATCACGTCCTGCGTGGCGGGAATGGTGGCGCCGCCGGGCTTGTTCTCCACCACCACCGACTGCCCGGCCACGCGCGCGAGGTAGTCGGCGAACAGGCGCGCCACCACGTCGGTACCGCCGCCCGGCGGATAGGCCACCACCAGCCGGATGGCGCGCGCGGGCCACTGCTGGGCCCGGGCGTGCGGCGCCACGCCGGCTGCCACCGCGAATGCCGCGGTGCTCAGGAACTGTCGACGATCCATAGATGAAGTCTCCGCGTTGTCGTTGTGCGCCGCACCGGCGGCGGTCTTTCATCTTAGTGACTGTTCCGGTTCGGGACACGCCCGGGTTTCCACCATGCGCGCCAGCGTTGGGGGCCGGCGGCGGCCTGGACCGTGGCCACGCGGCGCGCGTGCGCGGGGCGCGCAAAAGCGCCGGGCATCGATATTGCTGGCCTATATTTCAATAGTCATTTTCCGCCGCCGCGCCGTTCGCGATCGGACCGGTGCCGCCATGTGACGATAATGAAATCCGCTCAGCACCCCGGAGGTGGATTATGAGCGCCGTGCCCGAGCCGCAGGTGGCCGACAGCACTACGCCCCCCGGCAAACGCCCCGCCACGTCGACGCGGCACGTCTGGACCCGCTATTGGGTGATCGCCAAACCCTACTGGGTGTCTCAGGAGCGCTGGAAGGCCGGCGGCCTGCTGCTGGTGCTGGTGCTGCTGCTGCTGGGGCAGACCCAGGCCGAGGTACTGATCAACGAGCAGACCGGCGAATTCACCTCGGCGCTGGCGGCGCGCGACGCCGAGCGTTTCTGGGCCTCGATCCGCACCTGCCTGTATATCCTGATCGTCGCCATTCCCGTCTACGCGGTCTATTACTACATCCGCAACACGCTGGGCCTGCACTGGCGGCGCTGGATGACCCACCATTACCTGGACGGATATTTCAGGAACCGCATTTTCTACAAGCTCAATGCGGATGCCGGCATCGACAATCCCGACCAGCGCATCTCCGAGGACATCAACACGTTTACGCGGCAGTCGCTGTTCTTCCTGTCGATCGGCATCGGTGCGCTGCTGCAGCTGATCGCGTTCAGCGCGGTGCTGTGGATGATCTCGAGGGAACTGGTTTATTTCCTGGTGGTGTACGCGATCGCCGGCACCTTTGTCTCGATCGCCTGCTTCGGGCGCGTGCTGATCGGCCTGAATTTCTACCAGCTCAAGCGCGAGGCCGATTTCCGCTTCAGCCTGATCCGCGTGCGCGAGAACGCCGAGTCGATCGCGTTCTATCGCGGCGAGCCGCAGGAGTCTTCCCATGTGCGCGGGCGCTTCGGCAAGGCGTTCCAGAATTTCGAGCGGCTGATCCGGTGGCAGCTGTGGCTGAACATGTTCCAGTATGGCTATGGCTTCCTGACCATCCTGCTGCCCAGCGCGATCGTGGCCTCGCGCGTGCTCGACGGCGAGCTCGAGGTCGGCAGCGCGATCCGCGCCGCGGGCGCCTTTGCCGCGGTGCTGAATGCGCTGACGGTGATCGTCGACAACTTTGAAGACCTGAGCCGCTTCGTGGCCGGGCTCGATCGCCTCGACACGTTCTCGAGCACCCTGACCGGCAAGAAGGCGACCGCGCCGCGCGCCGACTCCACCATCGAGTCCCGGCAAGACACGCGGCTCGCGCTGGAGCACGTCACGCTGCAGACGCCCAACCAGGAGCGCACGCTGATGACCGACCTGAGCGTGTCGATCGACCCGGGCGAGGGACTGCTGATCGTCGGCGCCAGCGGCGGCGGCAAGAGTTCGCTGATGCGCGCGATCGCGGGGCTGTGGAACAGCGGCAGCGGCCGCATCGTGCGGCCCGCGCCGCAGGACATGCTGTTCCTGCCGCAGCATCCGTACATGGTGGTCGGCAGTTTGCGCAGCCAGTTGCTCTATCCGAACCATGTCGGCCGGCACGTTGCCGACGACGAGCTGCTGCGATTGCTCGATACTGTCAACCTGCGCGACATCGCCGGCCGCTTCGGCGGCCTCGACACGGAAGTGGACTGGAGCAAGGTGCTGTCGCTGGGCGAGCAGCAGCGGCTGACCATCGCGCGCGTGCTGCTGGCCAGGCCGCGCTATGTGATGCTGGACGAGGCCACCAGCGCGCTCGACATCAGCAACGAAGAAGCCCTGTACCAGTTGCTTGCAGATTTGCAGGCGACGCTGGTCAGCGTCAGCCACCGGCCCACGCTGCTGAAGTACCACCACCAGGTGCTGGAGCTGCCAGGCGACGGCAGCTGGCGGCTGCATCCGGCGAAGGATTACCGGTTCGGCTGGTAGCGGGCGCGAGCACAGGCAGCAGCACGCGCCATCATGCGTTGCGCTATGCTGGGCGGATTCCCGTCCGCAGTGCTTACCGGAGACCCACCATGCGCCATCGCCTGTCCGTCTGGCTGGCCGCCGCCGCGGCCACCCTGCTATGCGCCTGCGCCACGCTGCAGCCCGTGCAGACCGCGCAGAAAATGATCGGCAGCCCGCAGAGCGCCGTGCGCGATACCTTCGGCGCGCCGTCCGAAACCTATCCGCTCGCCAACGGCACCACGCGCTGGATCTATTCCAAGCAGCCGCTCGGCTTCGAGGTCTATGCCGCCGACTTCGACGCCGGCGGCAAGCTGACCAGCTTCCGCCAGATGCTGACCGAGAAGGAAATCTACGCCGCCCGCCCGGGCGTGTGGACCAAGCAGGACGTGGCCGAGCACTTCGGCCTGCCGCGCGAGCCGGTCGAGTACTACCCGATGATGAAGCGCGAGGCCTGGTCGTACCGGCTCTATGCCGGCGCGTACCAGCCGGCGCACTTCAGCGCGTACTTCGACGAGCGCGGGGTGCTGGACCGCACCATGATCATCGTCGATGCGATCGGCGGGGATGCGCGCGACGGCAGCAAGTAGCCCGGCGGCGGACTGCCGGCGCGACGGACCGGGCGGCCCGTCGCCGCGCGCCAGCCGTTACTGCATGTGCTGCCCGCCGTTGATGGCGATATTGGAGCCGGTCACATAGGCGGCGTCTTCAGAGCACAGGTAGGCAATCAGCGCAGCCACTTCCTCCGGCTTGCCGACGCGGCCAACCGGGATCTGCGGCAGGATCTTGGTCTCCATGATTTCCTTCGGCACGGCGTTGACCATCCTGGTGGCCAGGTAGCCCGGCGAGACCGTGTTGACGGTCACGCCCTTGCGCGCCACTTCCAGCGCCAGCGACTTGGTAAAGCCATGCATGCCGGCCTTGGCCGCGGCATAGTTGGTCTGGCCGAACGCGCCCTTGGAGCCGTTGACCGACGAGATATTGATGATGCGGCCCCAGCCGCGCTCGACCATGCCTTCGCACAGCGGCTTGGTCAGGTTGAACACCGAATCGAGATTGGTCCGCATCACCGCATCCCAGTTCGGCTTGTCCATCTTTTTGAACGCCATGTCGCGCGTAATGCCGGCATTGTTCACCAGGATGTCGACCTGGCCGACCTCGGCCAGGATGCGCGCGGCGCAGGCCTGGCAGGCGTCATAGTCGGATACGTCGACCTCATAGGCGCGCATCTCGCGGCCGCTGGCCACCATCCTGGCCAGCCAGTCCCCGGCGTTGGCATTGCCGGGCGAGTGCGTCACCACCACGGCATGGCCGGCGTCGTGCAGCCGGATGCTGATGGCTTCGCCGAGTCCACCCATGCCACCTGTTACCAATGCGATTCTCTTCGTCATGCTGATTGCGTCGTTGTCGTGAGTTAAAAGACCCCTGCCTTGCAGGAAGGGACATTCCCCCGGTAGTCCCCGAGCAAGTCCCGCCCCATCGCGCAGGCAAAGCGCGGCCATGCCGGGCCGGACGTGCCGGTCCCGGGCGCATCGATGAGGCGGGAAGATAGGCTGTCGCGGTGCCGCAGGCCCGGGAACGCCAGGGTCCCGGCCTGCATGCCTGCGATCTTGTTCAGCGCGCTGGCCGGTGTTGGCAGGCCAGCGCTGCGCTGTTACGCCTTGGCGGCGCGGGGAGTCGCGTTCGCGGCCGTGGCCGACGCGGCTGCGGCGGTCTTGGCGAAGTTGGCCTTGGCGACTTCTGCGGTCTGCTTGGCGGCGTCCTGGAACGACTGGTAGGTGTTGTTGGCCGCGGCAACGCCGGACTGCAGCAGCGCGGTCAGCGCTTCCGAGCCGGCCGGCGCGTTTTTCACGAAGGTGTCGACGAAAGCCTGGACGTTGCGGTTGTGCTGCTCGTACTGGGCCTCGACGGCCTTGCTCAGCTGCGCCTGGGTGTCCGCGGCGATTTCATAGACGTGGCGCGCATACGCCACCGCCTTCTCGGCAGCCGGCTGAGCCTGGCTGCCCTGGGCCGCGAACACTTCGCGCACATCCTTGCCGGCCAGCACCGCTTCGACGTTCACCTGGCCTTCGGCGAGCGTGGTCCTGATGGTCTGCAGGTTCAGCTCGGTCAGCTTCTGGAAACCTTCGAATGCCGTGTTCGTCAGCGCAAACAAATGGCTCACGTTGGACTTCTGCGCCGCAGCAAATTGTTCGGGCGTAAAAGGGGACATGCAGATCTCCTGTGGGTGGATCGGGACGGAATGGCGCACCGGCGTTGGCGCTCGGTCACGGCAACGCGTGCCCACCGTGCCTCGCCGCCAATCTTGCAGCGCACCATCGAACCCGCATCCTAGAGTGTTTACTCCAATTCAGGCCCTAGGGATAAACCCAAAAAGTATTGAAGACAGGACAAGAAAGGTGCGGCCTCCGGCGCTAAAGTTACAAGTACTTACGGTGTATCGATGCACCGCATGACAGGTGTAAGGCGGGCTTAACGCGGCCGCTGGGCGCACAAAGCAAAAAACCGCAGCCGAAGCTGCGGTTTCCGCTTGCAAGTGCCAGGTCGCTCAGACTTCTTCGTACAGCGGCAGCGTCAGGAACTCGGCAAAGTCCTCCGACGTCGACATCTGCTCGAAAATCTCGGCGGCGCGGTCATAGGTGCTGGTGTCGCCACCAACGAGTTCCTTGACCTTGGCCAGCTCTTCCGGGATCAGCTTGCGCACCAGTTCGGCCGTGACCTTGGTGCCGTCTTCCAGCTTGCCCTTGGGCGAGCGGATCCACTGCCACACCTGCGAGCGCGAGATCTCGGCGGTGGCGGCATCTTCCATCAGGTTGTGGATCGGCACGCAGCCGTTGCCGGCCAGCCAGGCGCCCAGGTAATGGATGCCGACGTTGATGTTCATGCGCAGACCGTGCTCGGTGATCGGCGTTTCCGGCTGGAAGTTCAGCAGGTCGGCGCCCTTCACCTGCACGTCCGGACGCTGCTTCTCGAACTGGTTCGGCTTGTCGCCCAGCACCGCGACGAATTCCTTCATCGCCGGCTCGACCAGGCCCGGGTGGGCCACCCAGCCGCCGTCGTAGCCATCGGTGGCGTCGCGGCGCTTGTCGTTGATGATGCCTTCCATGGCGATCGCGTTTTTCTCCGGATCGTTCTTGATCGGGATCAGTGCGCTCATGCCGCCGATCGCGGGCGCGCCGCGGTGGTGGCAGGTCTTGAGCAGCAGCAGCGCGTACGAGCGCATGAACGGCGCGGTCATGGTGACCTTGGCGCGGTCGGCCAGGCAGAAGTCCTTGTCGTTCTTGAACTTCTTGATGCACGAGAAGATGTAGTCCCAGCGGCCGGCATTCAGGCCGGCGCTGTGCTCGCGCAGCTCATACAGGATTTCGTCCATCTCGAACGCGGCGAGGATGGTCTCGATCAGCACGGTGGCCTTGATGGTGCCTTGCGGCAGGCCGATTTCGTTCTGCGCCATCACGAAGATGTCGTTCCACAGGCGCGCTTCCAGATGGCTTTCCATCTTCGGCAGGTAGAAGAACGGGCCGGCGCCGCGGGCGATCTGTTCCTTGGCGTTGTGGAACAGGAACAGCGCGAAGTCGAAGATGCCGCCCGAGACGCGCTTGCCGTCGATGGTGACGTGCTTCTCGTCCAGGTGCCAGCCGCGCGGGCGCACCTGCAGCGTGGCGATCTTGTCGTTCAGCTTGTATTGCTTGCCCTTGGATTCCAGCGTCAGCGTGCGGCGCACCGCGGCCTTCAGGTTGACCTGGCCCTGCAGCTGGTTGTGCCAGTTGGGGGTGTTGGAATCCTCGAAGTCGGTCATGTAGCTGTCAGCGCCCGAGTTGAAGGCGTTGATCACCATCTTGGCTTCGACCGGGCCGGTGATTTCCACGCGGCGGCATTCCAGCGCCTTGGGCACCGGCGCGACCTTCCAGTCGCCTTCGCGGATGCTCTTGGTTTCCGGCAGGAAGTCGGGCACCTCGCCGGCGTCCAGGCGCTTGGCGCGCGCGACGCGCGCGGCCAGCAGTTCCTGACGGCGCGGCTCGAAGGCGCGGTGCAGCTTGTCTACCAGGGCCAGGGCTTCCGGCGTGAGGATATCTTCGTAGGCCGGCAGGATTTCGCCGGTAATCTTCATGCCCGCGGGCAGCGTGATAGCCATCAGTGTTCTCCTGTTAAACGATAGCGATAGCTTTGGTTGTTGGGCGCCCTGCTATGCCGCCACGCCATGGGCGCGGACGAATTCGAGCAGGTCGTTCATGTCGTGCCCGGTGCCGGAGGGGGCTACGTCGAGCCGCTCCGCCGGATGGCCGGCACGGTTGATCCAGAAAGTGGTGTAGCCATACCAGGTGGCGCCGCAGGCGTCCCAGCCGTTGGACGAGACGAACAGCATCTGCTGCGCCTCCAGGCCAAAGGCCAGCGGCCCCAGCGCATAGGCGGCGGGCGCGGTCTTGTACTGGCGCACTGCATCGACCGACAGCACATGGTCGAACAGCCCATGCATGCCGGCGCTCTTGACCGAGATGTCGAGCATCTCCGCGTTGCCGTTGGACAGGATGCCCAGCGGCAGCCCCGCCTTGCGCAGGCGCTTGAGCGCGCCCAGGTTTTCCGGGAACGCCGACAGGCACGCGTATTCCTTCAGCAGCTGCGCCTCGGTCGCTTCATCCAGCATCAAGCCCAGGCGCTCGGCAGCGTAGCGCAGCGCGTCCACGGTGATGGCCCAGAACGGCTTGTAGCGCGCGCCGTCGGGCGCGGCCATGGTGCGGATGCGCGTGTAGTCGATCTGGCGGTCGCGCCACAGCAGCGCCAGCGCCTCGCCGCGGCCCGGGAACAGCTGCTCCGCGCGCGCGGTGACGGAATACACGTCGAACAGCGTGCCATAGGCATCGAAGACGACGGCGCGGATCTTGTTCATGGGAGCCTGGACAACCTGCAACGGTACGGGGCGACTTATGGGCCGACTGGGTGAGCGGCGGCCAGACCACGGCTGCGTGGCTCTGTACACCATTGAATGCATCGAATTGTAGGGAGACGCTGCAGTGCGGCAAAGTGGCCGCCGGTCACTTGATCTTTTACTTTTACACAACTAATCTTGGCTGACTAAAACAAAACTCCGCACCAAATCCTCTCCACTGGTGATCACAGGCCTGCTGAGGCACCCTGTGCGTGGCCAGCGCAGCACCATGCGGGATCTCCCGCGCATATCAGGCGAAACATTCGTGGACCATTTCAAACAACTGGAGACCTTTGTATCCGTCGCCTCGCGCGGCAGCCTGTCCGCCGCCGCCGCGGCCGAGGGTGTGGCGCCCGCGATCATCGGCCGGCGCATCGACGCACTGGAAGAGCGGCTGGGCGTCAAGCTGCTGGTGCGGACCACGCGCAAGATCAGCCTGACCTTCGAAGGCTCGGCGTTCCTGGAAGACTGCCAGCGCATCCTGAACGACCTGCACAACGCCGAGGCCAGCGTCTCGGCCGGCGGCGTCAAGGCCAGCGGCCACCTGCGCGTGACCGCGCCGGCCGGCTACGGGCGCAAGCACGTGGCGCCGCTGGTGCCGCTGTTTATCGAGTCGCACCCGGACGTGTCGATCACGCTGGACCTGTCCGATCGCGTGGTCGACCTGGTCAACGAAGGCTTCGACTGCGCCATCCGGCTGGGCGACCTGCCCGATTCCAGCCTGGTCTCGATCCGGCTGGCCGAGACCCGCCGCGTGGTGGTGGCCGCGCCGGAATACCTGGCCCGCGCCGGGCGCCCGGACACGCCCGAGGACCTGCAGCGCCATAACTGCCTGGCCTTCGGCGCCAGCGCCAACATGCAGCGCGGCTGGGTGTTCCAGGAAGAAGGCCGCGCCGTGACCGTGAAGGTGGGCGGCACCATGGAATGCAGCGACGGCGCGGTGCTGCACGAGTGGTGCCTGCAGGGCAACGGGCTGGCGTGGCGCTCGTGGTGGGAAGTCGGCAGCGAGATTGCCAGCGGACGGCTGGTGACGGTGCTGGACGAATTCCAGGCGCCGCCGATCGGCATCCATGCGGTGTTCCCGCAGCGCAAGCACCTGCCGTTGCGGGTGCGGCTGTTTATCGACCACCTGAAGAACACCTACGGCAATCCGTCCTACTGGCGGCGCGCCGAGCAGGTTTGCGCGCTGCCCATGACGGAGGTGCTGGCGGACTAGCCACGGTGGCGGGCTTGCGGCCCTTCGGATGCCATTGACATTACGCAATGACCTTCTCGGCACACTGACTACAATGAATTCAAGACAGGCGCTGCCCGGCGCCGCGGCGATGCCGCGAAGCGGCGGGCCACCGCCCTGCCCCGACCCCTAGTCAGCAAAGGAGCCCCGCATGTTCCAACATATCCTGCTTCCCACCGACGGCTCGGAACTCTCCAAGAAAGCCATCAACGGCGGACTGGAGCTCGCCAAGGCCATCGGCGCGCGCGTCACGGCCTATGTCTGCCTGGAGGAATACCCGTACACGCCGTTCAGCGAAATCGTGGTCGAGGCCCCGCAGGCATTCAAGGACCGCATCGAGAACCAGGCCAAGCTGTATCTGAAGGAAGTCGAAAACCTGGCCACGGCGGCCGGCGTGACCTTCGACGCCGACATGTCGACCTTCGCCGTGCCCTACCTTGGCATCATCGACGCCGCCGAGCGCCACGGCTGCGACGTGATCTTCATGGCCTCGCACGGCCGGCGCGGACTGTCAGGCCTGCTGCTCGGCAGCGAGACGCAAAAGGTGCTGACGCATACCGACATCCCGGTGATCGTCTACCGCTGAACCCCGGCGCAGCGCGCGCCAAAGCAAAACCGCCCGCACCGGCATGACACCGGTGCGGGCGGTTTTTTGTTTGACGATGACCCCAGCCCGGTACTTCGCTGGACTGCGCCGTAGTTCTATACAGCAGGTTTATCAATAACTTACGCGCGTCCATCATATGCCGGTGCTTTCTGAAACCTGACCCGGCTTCCCCTCTTGCCGCTCCTATGTGGCTCCTGGAACCGGGTCGTTCCGAGGAGTCATCATGGCAAAGATCAAGCTCACCAAGACCGCCGTGGAGGCGACGCAACCCCAGGCCAAGGACGTCGAACTGCGGGACACCGTGGTGCCCGGCTTCCTGTGCAAGATCACCCCGGCGGGCCGCAAGGTGTTCATGCTCCAGTACCGCACGAACTCCGGGCAGTCCCGCAAGCCCTCGCTGGGGCTGCTCGGGGAACTGACCGTGGAGCAGGCCCGCGTCATGGCACAGGACTGGCTGGCCGAGGTTCGTCGGGGCGGCGATCCTGGCGGTGCCAAGGCCGAGGCGCGCAAGGCGCCTACGGTGGCCGAGTTGTGCAAGAAGTTCATGACCGACTATTCCGAAAAGCGCAACAAGCCCAGCACGCGGCGCGGCTACCAGGCCGTCATCGACCGTTGCATCGTCCCGATGCTGGGCCGCAAGAAGGTGCAGGACGTGAAGCGCCCCGACATTGCCGGGTTGATGGAGAAGTTGGCCTACAAGCCGGCCGAGGCGAACAACGCCTTCGGTGTGCTGCGCAAGATGTTCAACTTGGCCGAAGTGTGGGGCTACCGCCCTGACGGCACGAACCCGTGCCGCCATGTTCCGATGTTCCCGCCCGGCAAGGAAACGCGGCTCATCGTGGACGATGAAATGGCGCTGATCTTCCGACACCTGGACAAGCTGGAGGCGGAAGGGCTGGAGAACTACGTCATCCCGCTGGCGATCCGCCTGCAATTCGAGTTCGCTGGGCGTCGCTCCGAAATCTGCACCCTCGAATGGGCTTGGGTCGATCTGGAGAACCGGCGCGTGGTCTGGCCTGATAGCAAGACCGGCGGCATGTCCAAACCCAT
The DNA here is from genome assembly GCF_001598055.1 of Cupriavidus nantongensis. Lineage (NCBI taxonomy): Bacteria > Pseudomonadati > Pseudomonadota > Betaproteobacteria > Burkholderiales > Burkholderiaceae > Cupriavidus > Cupriavidus nantongensis. The sequence goes on from NZ_CP014844.1 coordinate 3,108,634, forward strand.
GAGTGCGGAAGCCTATCGGCTGCTTTCGACAGCTCCACGCCGGGAAGGCTGCCCCTATGTCCTGCCTTCGCCCCACGACCCGGACAAGCACCTGACCTTTGGCGAGCACTATGGCGGCTGGTGCCGGGTGCTCAAGGCCGCCGGCGTGCCGCACGTCGGCACGCACGGCATCCGCCACCGCTCGACGACCGACATTGCCAATTCGGGCGTACCCACCAAAGTAGGCATGAAGCTGACGGGCCACAAGACCGTGGCGATGTTCATGCACTACGTCCACACCGAGGACAAGCCGGTGCGCGATGCGGCTGAGCTGGTGGCCAGCCGAAGGCAGGCCATCACGGGTGCGCGGCAACGCCAGCCGCAGGAGGCAACGGCATGAGCAGCAAGCAATCGTCCGCAGTGACGGTCAGGGCTGCCGCCTTGCCTGCCGGCTACGCCGGCATCCACGGCGGCATCGTGGAACTGCTCGACGCTGCACGCCGCGCCACGGCGCGCAGCGTCAACGCGCTGATGACCGCCAGCTATTGGGAAATCGGCCGCCGCATCGTGGAGGCCGAGCAACAGGGCAAACGCCGCGCAGGGTACGGCGAGCAGTTGATCGAGCGGCTGTCGGCTGACCTGACCGCGCAGTTCGGGCGCGGGTTCAGCCGCCCGAACTTGCAGCAGATGCGGTCGTTCTTCCTGACCTGGCCAATTCGCCAGACAGTGTCTAGCGAATCTTCCCCAGCGCCGTCGCAAGGGCATTCCCTGCTGGCGCAGGGGCGCCCTGGGCGGCTGGACGAACTGGCCCAGGTCTTCCCCTTGCCGTGGTCGGCCTATGTGCGGCTGCTGATGGTCAAAGATGACCACGCGCGCCAGTTCTACGAAGCCGAAGCCCTGCGCGGCGGCTGGAGCGTGCGCCAGCTCGACCGGCAAATCGACAGCCAGTTCTACGAGCGCACGGCGCTGTCGAAGAATAAGGCGGCGATGCTGGTCAAGTGCGCCGTACCGAAGCCGGCCGATGCCGTGACGGTCGATGATGCGATCAAAGACCCGCTCGTGCTGGAGTTCCTCGACCTCAAGGACGAGTATTCAGAATCCGACCTCGAACACGCCTTGATTCGCCGGCTAGAGGATTTTCTGCTCGAACTTGGCGATGGCTTCACCTTCGTCGGGCGGCAGCGTCGCTTGCGCATCGACCAGACGTGGTATCGCGTCGATCTGCTATTTTTCCATCGTCGCTTGCGCTGCCTGGTCATCATCGACTTGAAGCTCGGTGCGTTGACGCATGCCGATGTGGGCCAGATGCACTTGTATTGCAACTATGCGAAGGAGCACTGGACGTTCCCCGAGGAAAACCCGCCCGTGGGCCTGATCCTCTGCGCCGACAAGGGACACGCCTTGGCGCGGTATGCGCTGGAAGGCTTGCCCAACAAGGTGATGGCGGCGAACTACAAGATGGTGCTGCCGGATGCCGAAGTGCTGCAAAAGGAGTTGGAGAAAACGCGGCGGCTGATCGAGTCTCGCGGGACGATGGCCCCGAATAAGCGCAAGAGATAGCCGGGTCTACCAGAACGAGGCAAATGAGTTCGGCCAACGGCACCAGCTTTGCCTAGCCAGTGCAGATTGAACGCAACTGCGGGCAGATCGATCAGCCTCCCGTGTACGGGGGCGAGGTGGAGGCCGACGCAACCACCCCGATAGTTCCCCATACGGGCCGTTGCACATCGGCTTGATGGGTCAATTCGCCGTTTCCGGCGGCCAATCCTCGGGAACCAGCGCGGGCGGTTTGGTCCATGGTTCTTCGACCAGCGCGTCCTGGAACCACTGTTCGCGCAGATTCGCATGCTCTGTAACGATCAATTGGAAGCCTGGGATATCTTCCTGCGTGAACTTCAGCAGCAACTCGAACAGCCTACGCACCGCATCGAGATCAGCGTCCTGTTCCGTCTTCTGCACCGAGCCGTCGGCATCCCTGTAGACCTGCTCGGAGGGGAAGTAGACCTGGGTTGGTTGGTCGATCAGCAGGAAGCGTGGAATCGGACGGTTGTTCTGCGCCGCGAATAGATGCAGGGCCAGCAGTGCCGACAGATGGTAGGCCAGATGGTTCTCGCCGCCGCCGGTCCGGCCCATCGGCACAGGACGCTCGGGTCGATCAAAGATGATTGTCAACTGCGGCAGGTTGAGCCGCGCAGGGTAAGGACCGAATTCGGCGTTGAACTTTTGGATGTACCGCGATACCTGTGCGGAGATGTTGTTGAGGATCGAAGTCAGGCGTTCGTTGCTGTCGTCGGCGCCGATCTGTTCCTCAAGCTGCTTGACTTTGTTGTTGAGACGGCGATTCTCCGCTTCCAGTTTGGCAAGATCTTCATTCGGGAGGAGCGTTTCCAGAAACAGGCTGATACGGCCGACCACGCGCGCCGCCGCGTTGTTACGGGTGCCCATCTGGGCGATGACTTCATTGGCCGAGATCGCCGCGGATAGCTCCGCTTCCTTCTGCTTGATATCGCCCGCGATCCCGTCTGCGTTGCCGGTCAGTTCGGCCAGGTAGGCTTCGAGCTTGGGGCGCTGGCCGGTGGCGATGCGCAATTCTTTGTCGAGCGATTCCAGTTCCTTGAGCAGGACGACGGCGACCGGGGACTCCAGCGCCAAGTTTTGCTCGCTGAACGGCCATTGCCATTCGCCGCTGTCGGGGTTCTTCGGCAGCGCCTTGATCGAGGCCAGCCGGTCTATCTGTTCGGCGGCTTCGTTTTCGTAGCCGCCCGACCGCTTGGCGAACTGTCGTGCCGCGTCGATCCGGGCCTGGGTATCACGGCGATCCTGACGCAACCGGGCCAGTTCATCTTCCAGAAGCGAAACCCGGCTGCCGTCGTCGTCTGGCACCGTTTCGGGCTTCCACGAGAGCGCCAACCTCAATGCGTCGATGATCCCGTCGGCATTCGGGTTCTCGTCGGTATTGCCGATGACTCCGACCGTCTTTGCTTCCGAGTGGAGGCCGATAGCTTGTTCATGCGACGTGTCGACGGCGTCGCGCGCCTGCTCCAGCTTCTTGTTGCTGATCCTCAGATCGCGCTGCGCTATGCGCAGCTTGGATTCCAGCTCGTAGCGATCGTGCGAGGAGACGCCGAGCAGGATTGGCAGCGTGTCGCGGATCGCCTGCGGTTGGAACTGCTCGTTTTGCCGATAGAAAAGTTGGTCTTTGTTGGCAACCAGTCCCTGCTTCTGGAACAGGTAGTAGAACGTGTGCTTGACGTTCGCATCGTAGCTGTCGCGGCTGTGTTCAAGCGCGACTTCCGTGCGGTTCTCGGGAATGCCGAGCAGGCGCGACAGCAGTTCGACGATGCTGTCGTCGTCGGTGTTGACCACCAGATCTTTGAACTCGGGCACCTGCAATTGAGCGCCCCTTCGCAGCATTGCCGTGCTGCAGCTGGCGCCTCCGCCGGGCGGGGTCGGCTTGGCAACCAGCACCTGTTCTTTCTCGAACTGATAGATCACGGCGAACCAGGCCACTTTGTCGCGGATGATGCCTTCGGGGACGTTGAACGAGGAACGTCCCATGCAATATTCGATGATCTCGGAGAGCGCAGACTTTCCGGTGGAGGAGCGACCGGTGATCACGTTGAGTCCGTCTACCTTGAACTGGAGGTCGCGGCGCTGGCCGTCATGGCTGTAGATGTGGATGGATCTGATCTTCATGGACGAATCCCGAAAGTCGTGTAAACGGTCGCCCGGTCGGCGATGCGTGCAAATTCCTTTCCGATGATGCGTGCCACTTTCTGGCAGGCAACGGTTTCGGCGGTTCCATCGACGGTCTTGCGGACCTTCTTGGGTACGGTCTGGATGCGACCGTCGTCCGCGACGGCGATGCAGCCCCTTTCCATCAGCAGACCGAATCCCTCGAAGGCATACGGCAGCATCTGCGTAACCCGGTCGGTGAAGCCCACCATGATTTGCTGGTTCTTCTCCGCGGTCTTGAGCAGGTAACTGCGTGGACTGCTGGCGATCACCTCGCGTGAATCCTTATGCAGGCACAGGGGCAGCACAAGCAGCGACAGCGAAAATGGCATGCCGCGAGCGTCTTCTTCCTCGTAGCCATGCAGAGCGCGGAACAGGACCAAGCCGCAGAATGCAGGGTTGAACAGGTTTCGGATTTCAAAGGGGCGCTGATCCCATCGCTTCACGAGGCCACCCCCAGCACCTCGCCAAGGCGGTCGAGGAATCTGGGATGCCAGTAGACCTTGGGTTCGGGCGTGGCATCCGCCAGGATATGGAAGCTGCCGCGAAGGACATAGGGCTCCGTCACCCGTGCGCGAATGCGCAGGGATTCGATCTTCCCAGTCTCGAATTCCGCCCAGTTGTAGAGAGTCGCGCCGGCTTCGCGCAGTGCTTCGTCCGCGCTGTCGTCCTTCAGTTTCTCGAAAGCGACATCCTTGTAGCGGCCCCACTCATCGGTGAGGCGATCTTCGTACTCCTCGACTTCTCCCAACACAAGCAGGTTCTCGCGCGCCCAGGCCGATCGTTGTTCGAACGCTCGGTAGTAATCCAGAATCGCGCTCCTGATCCGATTGGAGGAAATGCCGATCTCGCGCAATTGCGCCACGAACAGGCGCGGATCGGTATCAGTGTCGATCTCGTCGGTGGGCACCTTTCCACGGAACGTGATAGGCAGGTTGTCCGCCTTGTATTCCTCGGCGAAGTTCGAGAGCTTGTCCGAGACTTCATAGCCGAAGATCCCTTCCGACTTGGCGCCAGTCAACTGTTTGATCACCGCATCGGTCCACCAGCCCTCCAGCCGCTCGAAGACGAACTCTCGGTGCTCCCGCCGAATACTTCGCATGTGCTTGTCCCTTATGAGCGCCGGGATGTCGCCGATGCGTGGGCTGCCATCGAGGATCAGGATGCGTTCGAGAAAATCTTGTTTTTCGGGTCCACTCAGTTCGTTGAAGGCTGTAGCGATCGGCGCGATGAGTTTTGATGTCGATCCGGCAAGTGCGGTATCGGCCAATTCGGTCAGCGTTGTCGTATCGCCGGAGGCGGCGGGCCGATCGGGGAGAAGACGGGCAAGGAACGAGCCGGTCGATACCGTGCCGGTGGTGAACAGAAAGAACCGCAGGTTCGATGCAGCGCGGCCATCTCGTTTGTACCGCGCCAGCCAGATGTTGACGGACTTCCAGAAATCCGTCGACAGGTCGGTCAACCTATCGCCGATCGCCTTGTGTTTGAGTGAAGCCAAGGACTTGCCGCCGTCGCCGTCGACAAAGTCGAGGTCGTCGTCCTTTTCCAGGAAGATGGCAGTGTCTTCCGGCAATTGAAGCAGTTGTAGCAGCGCGAGACGTGCCTGGTAGATATATCCCAGACCCTGCTCGCCGGCTGAAAATTTATCGGTGGGCGCCTCGGCCATACCTAAGTCCTTATGCTGATTCTTGGAGGGCGGGCACGACGATAAGGCAGGGGCGTGTAGCGCATCTTCCGATGCGCCATGTCTTAAGCTATTACCCCCCGGCTATGGCAGCAAACCCGCCCCCTGCCTGTCCATTACTGGCAATAGTAACAAATCGTCTTAGCCGGGGAATCGATTTTGTATTTCGCCGCTGTGGCGGCGCATGGGTACTTCCACGACCTTGAGCCTGACGCGATTTTGGAGATTGTTGTGCTCCTCGAAGTAGCGTGCAGTCGAATGCTTTTTGACAGTGCCATTGAGCCGCAACTTGACCGACGAGAAACACCGCTCTGAATCAGGCACCACCAGATGGAAATGCAGTCGGCGACCTTGGTATTGCTTCGCAAGGTAAGCATCAGCCTTGTGCAGAATCCAACGGACTTCATTGGCGCTGATGCGCTTTCCGAACGTGTATTTGCACTGGACGTAAATGGTCTCGCCGTCGCGTTCAAGAACCAGATCCACGCCGCTGTCCACGAAGCCGAACTGGAGTCCTCGATAGGTCACCGCATAGCCCTCGGCTTCAAACTGTAGGCCGACGTGACGCTCGTACACATAGCCCCATTGTGAAGGCGAAAGCGAAGCGTAGGAAATGCTGTGAAGTGCCTTTCCATCGTGAACCACGTGCAGCATCTTCTCCGCGCTGTCAAAAACCAAGTGCCCAGATCTCAATGCACGCCCGAGTCGCAGTCGCTCTTTCGCTGTGCTGTCTTCTCTCGCGGTTCCAGTCGTCATGATCCCTTTTGTTCGATGTCGATGATCCTTCTCTCGGTTGACAAACGATAGCCCAATTGGGCGTCTCCCGGCCTTGCCGGGCCGCGCTGTCGTGTCGGGTAGCGGCGGCACATTGCTGTGCCGCCGCCCCCTAAGAACCGTACGTGCAGGTCACCCCGCATACGGCTCAAGCCCTTCTTCAGCACCATGGACTGGCACCGGGCCATCCAACAGGACGTTTCGAGGTTCGCCGGCGAGCGAAGTATTCGGCTCCCTCTGGATCGAACGGGTTGGCAGTTGCGCGGACCTTGATGTGACGGATGATCGCCACCGTCGATGCACGGAAGAGTTCGACACCAGAGGTTTTGTCTCTGGCTGAGCCCTTCGTGGCAAAGCTCCATTTCCTGCTGCCGTTCGTCGGGAAGTACCGCTCCTTCACCCACCGCGCTCCTTTGTTGGGATGCCTGCGCTTTGCCCAAATCCAGAGCAGTTGCCAAATGCGGTGATCCACCAGAGTGAAGACTGCCTTCGCCACGATGTGACGGTGATACATCGCCCAACCCCGGATGACCGGATTGAGTTGCCGTATCAGCAGCTCCTGCGTGGAGCTGGTGTTGCCTTTGAGGATCTCCCGGATCTTGTCCAGCAAGGACTTGATGCTCTTCCTTGCCGGCTTGATCAGCAGTTTGCCGCCATATCGACGAACGTTCTGCCCCAGGAAATCGAACCCATCCGTCAGGTGCGTGATCCGCGTTTTCTCCTCCGACAGCTCCAACCCACGCTCCGCCAAGAACTGGCGAATCGCAGGCAGGATCTGGGATTCGAGCCCATCTTTCGACGCGCCGGTCACCACGAAATCATCGGCATAACGGATGACGTTGACTCTGGCCCTTTGGCGTTCACGGTACGTCCTTCCGGAGTTCGCATGAACTACTGCCTCCAAGCCGTCCAACGCCATGTTCGCGATGATGGGCGAGATGATCCCCCCTTGGGGTGTCCCCGCCCGGGTCGCGAACAAGGTTCCTTCATCGACGTAACCAGCCTCCAGCCATTGGCGCAGGACCACCTTGTCCATCGGTATGTGTTCCAAGAACCAGAGGTGACTGAAGTTGTCGAAACAACCCCGGATGTCACCTTCCAGAATCCACTCCGCCGAAGTAGGTCCGGCCAGAGCCTTGAAGCATTGCTCGATGGCATCGGCGGTCGAGCGTTCGGGCCGGAAGCCATAGGAGTTTGGGTCCGCCAGGGTCTCCGCGATGGGTTCCAGAGCGAGCTTCCATAAAGCCTGCATCGCCCGGTCCCGCATGCAAGGTATGCCCAGCGGCCGTTTCTTCCCGTTGCTCTTGGGGATGTAGATGCGCCGCAGCGGCATCGCGCGGTAGCCACGATGTTGCATTGACAGCATCCCGTTCCACCTGGCCGCCGAAGGTTTCCAGACCTTGCCATCCACCCCCGGCGTTCTCTTGCCTCGATTCTCCGTCACTCGCTTCACGGCAAGCATCTTGCCGCTGTGCGAGCGGGTCAGCAGGCGCTGCAAGGATTTCGCCTTACCCCACCTGCCTTCCTGGATTGCCTTGGCGATACGCATCTGAAGCCGCTTCACTTCCGCTTCGATGTGCGGCCAGTTCGCCTGGTCCCACATCTGCGCAGCAGGCGAGGACGCACCAGCGCTCGACACTTTCGCATCGTTCGCCGTCATCTGCTTTTCCTCGTACAACGGTTGGTCAAGATTCTCTCGCCATGAATGACCATGCGGAAGTCTGCCCGCTTTCGCGTCGGGCGATGTCCCAGCCCGTATCCCACCCACTACAGACAGGCATTCGCTTTCTCCGCAATCCTTTACCCACCATGCCAACAGCGTCCCTCGCGGTTCGCCTGCCGTTGCCGGCGACATGATGGGCTTACCCAGTTCCACATGTATCTCAGGATAGGTCGGACCCGTTCTACGGCACCGGCGGCGCTGTGTCCATGATGGCCCACGTAGCTAAGGCCATGCCTGCCGCACACCTTTTGGTTCAAGCCTGTCAGCACGTTTGGCTTGTTCTCGATGACGGTGCCTATGCGAACGTTCACATATGTTGGTCGTACCCATCCGTCCCTAGCGCCTCCCCGCATTCGTGCTCGCAGGTTCGGCCTTGCCTCGCGGCTCGGCTTACCGGGTACCCCGGCGGCTACATTGTTCCCAGAGCTTCACACCGAGCCGTTGCCAACTCCGCATGTCCGGGTAGGGAACGGCTGATGGAACAGCCGGTTTCATCAAGTCATTTCTTCCTCCTGAAACAGAGATTCATGCGACTTCTGGTCGCACGCTACGCATCGAGCCACCTGCGGCGTCTCGCCCCTGACGGGCTTCCATCGTTCCCTCGCTCCGCTCGGCTGACGCCTCCGGCCCGGCTTCCAGCTTCGGGCCTGCGCGCTTCGCTTGCCGTGCGGTTCGGCACACAGGGATGGCCGTTGCCATGTCGAGCCGTCTCCCCTGACTTCATCACCTTGTCCGCGACTGTAGCCCGCGCCCGTGTGCCGTCAAGGCGCGCAGGGCCGTGTCCTCGCTTCGCTGCGGGCCGCACCAACCCTGCGCTTGTCTTCTTGACGGCACCCGTTCGCGCGCTCCTGACCGTCGCGGGCGATGAACTCAGGAAAGACGGTGGCAACAGGGCCAACCGGGTTCCTCGTGCCGACCGCACCGAACAGCCGAAAGGCTGGGCTCCGAATCTAGGAATCCGGTGTGCGGTTTTCTTCAACAGCCTTTTTGTTCAGGAGAAAGACATGCAACTCGCATCCCGTTTCGCTTCCCGTTCGCCGTCGCTGCGCAGCGATTACCCGCTGTCCGATGACCAGATTCATCGCGTGGCCCCGTCCATCTTCGCGGACGCCCCGCATGAGAGCCGTTCCGAGCGGTACGCCTACATCCCCACCGCCACAGTGCTGACCGAGCTTCGCAAGGAGGGGTTTCAACCCTTCATGGTGACGCAGACCCGCGTGCGCGATGAAGGCCGCCGCGAACACACCAAACACATGATTCGCCTGCGCCACGCCAGCCAGATCAACGGCGCGGAGGCTAACGAAATTGTGCTGCTGAACTCGCATGACGGCACCAGCAGCTATCAGATGTTGGCCGGAATGTTCCGCTTCGTGTGCAGCAATGGCCTTGTGTGCGGCGACACCGTGGCGGACGTGCGCGTACCCCACAAAGGCGACGTGGCCGGTTCCGTCATCGAAGGTGCTTTCGAGGTATTGAGCGGCTTCGAGCGCGTGAAGGAATCCCGCGATGCCATGCGCGCGATCACGCTGGACGAAGGCGAAGCCGAAGTGTTCGCCCGTTCCGCGCTGGCCCTCAAGTACGACCCCACCGACAACAAGCCCGCGCCCATCACCGAATCGCAAATCCTGATGCCGCGCCGATTCGACGACCGCCGCCCCGACCTGTGGAGTGTGTTCAACCGCATGCAGGAGAACTTGACCAAAGGCGGATTGCATGGCCGCAGCGCCAACGGACGCCGCCAGCAAACCCGACCCGTGCAGGGCATTGATTCCGATGTGCGCCTGAATCGCGCCCTCTGGATGCTGGCCGATGGCCTGCGCCAGTTGAAAGCCTGAACCGTTCCCCCGCCGGAGGGGCGGTTCCCCTCCATTCCCTTGTTTCACTCGATTGGAGATACACCATGAACGCCGTTACCCAAACCGAAGCCCGCGCCATCCAAGCCCCCGCGCTGGAAGCCGCCGACCCGACCAAGAACCTGATTTTGGTTCCGCTGTCGCGGCTGGTGCTGCGCCCCACGGGCCGCAACGTGCGCAAGACCCCGCGCATGTCCATCCCCGAACTGGCCGCGAGCATCCAGCGCGTGGGCCTGCTGCAAAACCTGATCGTGATCGCATCCGCCGATGGCGAGCATTACGAAGTTGTGGCCGGTGGCCGCCGCCTCGCCGCGTTGAAGCTGCTGGCGAAAAAGCACCGCATCAGCAAGGAATGGGAAGTGCCTTGCCTGCTGGTGGCCGATGGCACCGCACGCACGGCTAGCCTCACCGAGAACGTGCAGCGCGAAGCCATGCACCCGGCAGACCAGTTTGAAGCCTTCGCGGCGCTGGTGGCCGAAGGCCGACCCATCGAGGACATTGCAGCGGATTTCAGCGTCACGCCGCTGGTGGTGCAACGCCGTCTGAAACTCGCCAACGTGTCGCCGCGCCTGATGGCCGACTATCGCGCCGATGCTGTCACGCTCGATCAGTTGATGGCCCTGTCCATCACCGACGACCACGCCGCGCAGGAAAGCGCGTTCTACGATGCCCCGCAGTGGCAGCGCCAACCCTCCGCACTGCGCGAACGCCTCACCGAGCGCGAGATTGACGCCTACCGGCATCCGCTGGTGCGCTTCGTCGGACTGGACACCTACGAGGCCGCAGGCGGCGGCATCCGCCGCGACTTGTTCGCGGAAGGTGACGCGGGCGTGTATCTGACCGATGCCGCAATGCTGGAGCGGCTGGCGCAAGACAAGCTGGCAGGCATCGCCGCCGAGGTGAAGGCCGAAGGCTGGGCATGGGTGGATGCCACGCCGGGCGTGACCCATGCCGACCTGCACGCCTTCCAGCGTGTGCCGAGGGAACGGCGCGAGCCGAACAAGCGCGAAGCTACACGCATCGAGAAGCTGCAAACCAAGATGCACGAACTGGCCGAAGCCGTGGATGCTGCGCTGGACGCTGACGACGAGGACAAGGCCGACGCCTTGCAGGAGGAAGGCGAAACCGTGGGCGAGCAGTTGCAGGCGCTGGAAGATGGCTTGCAGGACTACGGTGCGAACGCGAAGGCCGCAGCCGGTGCCATCGTCACCATCGACCGCAACGGCGAGGCCGTTATTCATCGCGGCCTGCTGCGCGAGGCCGAGGCCAAGGCGCTGCGCACGCTGGAACGGCTGCGCCAAGGTTTCGGCAGCGAAGGCGAAGCCGCGAACGACGACGAAGGCGAGGACGACGAGCAGCCCAAGACCGCCGCCATGTCCGACCGGCTGGCACAACGCTTGAGCGCCCATCGCACCGCCGCGCTGCAAATCGAAGTCGCACGGCATCCGCAAGTGGCGCTGGCCGCTGTGGTGCATGGCATGGTGCAGACCGTCTTGCAGGAAAGCCGCTACGGCCACGATCTGCCGCTGGGCGTGAGCCTCAAAGTGCAAGACCGGCTGGAAAGCATGGCCCCGGACTGGCCGGAATCGCCCGCCGCCATGGCGCTGCGCGAACTGCAACAGGTGGCGGGCGAAGCCTTGCCGGAGGACAGCGCCGAACTGTTCGCCGCGCTGCTGGCGAAGTCGCAAGACGAACTGGTGCGACTGCTGGCCGTGTGCGTAGCTTCGACCGTGGACGCAGTGACGCCCCGCGCCACGCCGCACCAGCCCGGCGCGGAACTGGCGCAGGCCGTGGGCCTCGACATGGCCGCATGGTGGAAGCCGACCGCAGAAGGCTACTTCAAGCACGTTCCGAAGGCCGTGATTCTGGATGCCGTGGGCGCGTTTGCACCGGAATCCGTCACCCGGCTGGCGAAGCTCAAGAAGGCCGACATTGCCAGCGAAGCCGAGCGGCTGGCCGATGGCACGGGCTGGATGCCTGCCATCTTCAAGGCCGAAGGCCCGCAGGATGCCGCGCAGGAGGCAGACCCGGAGCAGGACGCCCCGGAGGATGCCGAGGCAATGGCGGATGAACCCGCCGAGGCGCTGGCCGCTTGACCCGCACCGACGGCAAGCGCCCCGGCCTCGACCGGGGCGCTTCGCTGGAAGGAGAAGCCCCCATGACCCGCACCACCACCAGCCGCCCGCGCATGGCGGCGGTCTACGCCCCCGGCACGGTACGCGCCCGCCGCTGGCATGGCGATGGCGACGTGCGCGGCTACCGGCCGCCCTCGGGCTGGGCAGCCCGCGCCGACCTCACCGACATTCATCCCATCACGGGCTGCGCCTTGCCGCGTGCCTTGTGGTGGATCATCGAGACGAAGGAATAACCATCGTCAGCACCGCGTCCAGGCCGCTCCGCCCTGGGCGCGGTGAACTTCGAAAATCCGGGCGCGGCAGTGGCCGCGCCCGGTGTTAAAGCCAAACATCACGCCGCCGTCTTCGCTGGCACTCAGACGGCGGCATTGAAGTCGGGAATGGGGATGACGGGTTTACCCTCAACCATCGTTTAAAGCGCTGGGTTTGCGGCTCCTGACATACTATTTCCAAGTTGAAAATAGAAATCACCCGGCGTGCATCGAAAGGGGGCGCATGCAAATTCGACAACTCAAGATCGCGAACTTTCGAGGCATCTCCGCGCTGGACTGGAAGCCTGACTCTTCATTCTGCTGCTTAATCGGCTCGGGTGACTCGGGTAAGTCCACCTTGCTCGATGCAGCCGAAGCGGCACTCTCGTCTCGCTGGTTCTCGTTCACCGAGCCCGACTTCCTTGCCTGCGACACCTCCAACCCCATCGTCATCGAGGCCACAGTCGGTGAGCTTTCCAAGTCGCTGAAATCGGATGAGCGACTCGGCCTCTACATCCGAGGCTGGACGGCTGTTGGCCAGCTACGCGACGAACCCGAAGATGATGACGAGCCCGTGTTGACCGTCCGCCTCACTGTGGACGCCACGATGGAGCCTGTCTGGGAACTGGTGTGCGATCGAAGCGAGGAGCCTCGCACGCTGTCCAACCGTGACCGCGCACTGTTCGGCCTTGTGCGGTTGGCCGGTGAAGACGCGCGGCACTTGGCTTGGGGCCAAGGATCGGTTTTGGCTAGGTTGACAGGCGACAACAGAGAGGCAGCAGCTCGTCTCGCAGAGGCATATCGAGCTGCCCGAGCGAGTGCCAATCTGGGCGGCATCGAAGCGCTAGCCGATACGGCCGAGTTGGCCGAGGGGTTTGCCAAAGGATTGGGCGCATACGTCGAGGGCGCATATGAGCCCGGCTTGGAGCTTGGACGATCCGGGCTGTCTTCGGGTTCTATCGCCCTTCATGACAGTGGGGTACCGCTTCGGCTGTCCGGCCTTGGCACCCGACGACTCGCCACCCTGGCGATCCAGAAGTCCGCGATTACTGAAGGGGCCATTGTCCTGATCGACGAAATCGAGCATGGGCTTGAGCCACATCGGATCATCGGTGCGATTGCGCAACTCAAGACCGATCAAGCCAAGGCGAAGGATGCGGGCAAGCCGGTGGGGCAAGTCCTGATGACCACGCACTCCGATGTTGCACTTGGAGAGGCCGGTGCGACCAGTCTGCGCGTGATTCAAACATCCCGACCAGGACGGGCCGCCACTATTGCTCACCCGAATTCCCCTGATCCGATCCGTGCGCTGATGCGCTTCACGCCCAGGGCAATGTTCGCCCGGCGCATCTTGGTGACTGAAGGAAACACGGAGCTTGGCCTTCTTCTTGGTCTGCGCGAAAACTGGCCGTCGCGTCATGCCAATCGTCCCATTGAGCAACTGGGAGCGGCCCTCGCCGACGGCAATGGTGAGCAAGCGTCATCAATGGCTCTTGCGCTCGTTGGTCTCGGCTATGCGACTGCGATCTATCGTGACTCGGACACGGTTTTGGCCCCCGCCATCGTGGCCGCGCTGGTGGCGGCTGATGTTCCCATTTTTGAGTACGGCGGAGGACTCAACACCGAACAGGCCATTTTCTCGACGGCAAGCGATGCCCTGGTTCAAGAGCTGCTGGTCTACGCGCGCGCAGAACGGGGCGACGACGCCGTCGATAACAACATCGACATCAAAATTCCCGACCTGGATATAGCGACGATCAGAGGAGACTTTGCGGCTTGGGAGCTTTTCACGGAAATGGATGGCGCCCAGCTTAGGGAAGCGATTTCCGAAGTGGCTGGCCGGAAAAAATGGTTCAAGGATCAAAGGATCGGTCGAGGCTTAGCGCCTATGGTCTGGCGGATCGCCTCAGAAAACCCTGCATCTCCCCTTGCGACAGCCTTGACCCAAGCAGAGGCATGGCTGTATGCCTGACGCCGCTGAACTTTCCGCCTTGGGCAACGCAGCAGTGGTGGCGCCTGCCGGGCATGGCAAGACGGAAATCATTGCCAATGTCGCAGCCTTGGGTGGTCGCGCGCTGATCCTGACTCACACGCACGCGGGGGTGCATGCCATTCGAGCGCGCATAAAGCGCTTGGGCATCCCTCACGCGCGTGTCGCCGTCGATACCATCGCTGGATGGTGCATGCGCTACGCCCATGCTTTCCCCGGCGTGGCTCAACCGCCTGATGGCATGCCGCAAACCGGCGAGCAATGGAATCAGCTCTACCGTGGCGCGACGTGCGCCCTCGGGGTCAAGGCCGTCCGCGAAGTCATCGCGGCCTCCTACGACCGCATCTTGATCGACGAATATCAGGACTGCCACGGCTTGCAGCATCAACTTGCGGTCGAACTCTCAAGCATCGTGCCGACCTTGATCTTCGGCGACCCGATGCAGGGTATCTTCGAGTTCGCTGGCGCGACGTTGAGCTGGAGCGACGAGATTCATCCTGGCTTCCCATTTGCGGGAACGCTCGAAACGCCTCACCGCTGGGCTGGCAAGAATCCCGAACTCGGGCAGTGGATCGCCGAGACCCGATTGAAGCTCATCCGCGGTGAAGTCATCGACCTGTCCGACCCCCGCATCAACTACCGTGAATCCAACGACGCCTTCGATATGGGAGCGCTGTTTGAAGGTATCGACGGCAAAGATGGCAGCTTCGCTGCCATCCATTGCAACAAGACCATCTGCTACAGATTGGCCAAAGCCGCGAATGGCGGCTACCAAGCCATCGAGGAAATCGCCGCAAATCGACTACGAGATTTTGCATCCGCGTGGGATCGGGCGACTGACAGTGCTGGCAGACTTCGAGCGTTTACCGCTCTCATTGAGGACTGCTTTCACAAAAAACCGATTGTAGAAGGCGAGCCTCTTGATCCCGAGGACGCTGCGCTTCAGCAAGCAATGCGGGACTTGGTTCCCAGTCTGGGCAATGGCAATGGGGCGGAAGCCGTTGCCCAGATGTTCGCATTGGCCCGCAAACGCCCAAGATGGAAGCTCTACCGCAATGAGCTGTGGCGCGATGCGGAACGAGCAGCAACTGAAGTGGCATCGGATCGAGCCGAGACGATGGCCGTGGCAACCCTCAGCATTCGTCAGCGAGTCAGCAACTCAGGCCGGAAGCTCCCCAAGCGCACTGTCTCAACCCCATTGCTATTGAAGGGGCTGGAATTCGACCATGTGGTTATCCCTGACGCCACCCACTTCGCCAATGAGCGTCAGGCTCAGGCAAAGCTCTTTTATGTGGCTATTTCTCGGGCCACTCGATCACTGACGATTTCGTCACCGGAGCGGTTTATCCAGCTTCCTGTCCCTAGCGTCTAGCTTCGCGAAAATTCGCAAGCAGAGCGTGTCGCCGCTCCGCGCCGCCGGACTTTTCGGGCTGCGCCCCGTGCCGTCTTTGCCGTCACGGCCATTCGGCTTCAATCCCTCACGCCTTCGCGCCTGCGGCGCTGCGCGCTTCGCTTGCCTCCAGGGGGAAAGCCCTGCGGGCTATCCCCGCCGCGCGATGCTTGGCGCCCCCTTGATGCCACCGAACCGGCAGCGCCGGATCGGCCAGGGCCAGCGCCCCGCAACCATGGACGGGGCTGGCGAACACGCTGGAGCTTGCTGCGGTGAGTTGTGCGAATACGTGCCGTCCTCAACGCTGGCGGTTCTCGCCCATCACGTCACGAAGGACGGTTCACGGACATCCCGCCAGGCATCGCTATGGAGCTTCCACGCCACGCCTCAAGACCGGCGCCGCAAGGTGCGGCCGGGGCGTTCTCGCCCGTCGTTGGGTTATTGACCTGGCCCGCGTCAGTGGGCGAGCCGGTGCAGCCTTCGTGCGGGGATGCCGAGCCAGCCCTGTCTCCTTTCGGTGCGGTTCGGCCCAAGGCGTCCTTGTGTTGTTGTGAATCCTGGCGGTGGCGCGGCTGCGCCTCGGGGCTTCATGGCTGCAACCGTCCGGCGAAAACAATTTCCCCTGCTTTGTCACTGCGTTCGGCGCATTCCTCGCGGGCCAAATTGTTTTCGCCTCCCGGCTCTCCACTGCGTTGCGTCCGCAAGCGGTGCAGCCCGCCCGTCCCCCGCCGGCCGGATCACAACAAGGACGCGATGGGCGCGAACCTTGTTCCACCAAAAGGAGATCCATCATGGCCAACATCGGCACCTTCACCGCAGACAAAGACGGCTTCACCGGCACGCTTCGCACCCTGACGCTCAATGTCAAGGTCAAGCTGGTGCCCAACGACAAAGGAGACAACGAGAAGGCCCCGGACTTTCGCCTGCAGGCCGCCAGTCACGACATCGGCGCGGCGTGGAAGAAGATCAGCGAAGCCGGGCGGGAGTACATCTCCGTGACCCTCGACGATCCTTCGTTCCCGGCCACGGTCTACGCCCGCCTGATCGAAGGCGAGGAAGGCACGCACGACCTGATCTGGTCGCGCAGCAAGCCCCAGGCGGCGTAACCGCCGCAACGCCCCGCCTGTTGTGGCGGGGCGATTCGGCTCATCCCTTCACTTCATCCGAGTGATCGGATTCACCAAACACTTGCAAGACAGGGGCCAGTACCGCCTGGCCCACAACGTGAAGGCCGGGGCCTCGGCCCATGAGTTCAGCAAGGCGCGCCTCATTGAGCAATCCTGCTGCGCAGTCTTCTTCCATTTGCGCAACCAGTGCAGCTCTGGCTAAGGCCAGCGTGACTTCGGCTTGCTGCGACAAGCCGCTCACCGATTGGGCATCGTGGGCAATCAGGCCATCAAGCATCGGTGTGATGGCCTGCAGATTTCCCTCGACCATCTTTTCCTTCAAGCCCTCCACCACGCACGTGACCATGCGCCAAATTTGCTGCGGTTGTGAGCCCAGTTCTTGCTCAATCAGTGCGCGCGCTTCAAGCGGCGACAAAGTGGAGCACGGCGCGAGGACCTTGCTCATGGTGCGAGCGAGCTTGAGAAGCTGATGTTCTTCCAAGCGCTCCAAGAGATTGCCGAACGCACGCTGTTGCGTGCCATTGGCGAGCGCATTCGCAAGCTCTTCGGTGGCGTGTTCCGGTACTTGTACGCGGCCTGGCGCTGAGTGCATTTGATGCTTGTCGATGTCTTGTGGCGGATGCTCCGCGAGCGGATCAATGTCCACGGTCACTTCGCGCGTGGCGGAACCTTGCGGGGCCGTGCCCAAGCGCATGGCAAAGGTTAAGGAGGAAAACAGCGCAACACGGCCATAGATTTGGCCGTCGGAGCCATCAATACCAACCGTCACTCGATGCCCAAACTCAAAGTTGTTGGCGTCCGCGCCTACCGGCAGGCTGAAATCCCACCAGACCGGTGCTGTGCCTCCGAAGGGCTCCAACGCGGCCGTCAACGCCGAGCGCGCCTCGGTCAGTTCTTCGCGTTCTTCGGGTTGCTGCTCGCAGCCACCCAGCGCCGCGACCTTGGCGATGGCTTGCGTGTAGTTGATGAAATCCGACAACGCCCCTGACCGCGCGACTTCCGGGAACTCCTGAGCGAAAAATGTCTGCGTCATGTACGCGATTGCACCTAGACCACATGCGCCACCAAATTTGCGCTTGTGGTGAATGGAGCCCGTGATGTACGGCCGCGTGGACGGCTTCGACAAGGGTGTCCACTCGTATCCTTCGTCCTCCATCTTCTTGGTGAACTGTTTGACCGACTGCTGGTTGGGAAACCCGAGGTGCAACTTTTCACCTTCGCCAATCGGGGTACGCGAGATGACCCGGGGCTCCGTGAATCTGATCTCCTTGGCAGAGATGGAGACCGTCTCCCCAGTCAGCGTGTGCTCGCCATAAGCGGTCTTCGGCTGATTGGCGTGATCCGGGCGGACACCCAGGTAGGCGTTGAGAAAATCAAGCTGTCCAGCGATCTCGCCGACGAGACCGGAATAGCTGTTGTCGTGCTTGGGGCAATAGATGCCTGAATTGACCCGCCGACCTCCAAGCGCGGCGGGGAAAACGTGCTCCCCAGAGCCTGCGGCTTGGCCGCACACGATGCATGTTTTTGCCATTGCGTTCCTTCTCAAAGCCGTAGCACCCGCCCAACAGGGCCGCGTGCTACAGGGTCACTCCTGTGCTTTGCCCAGGAGTTCTTCAACCGCGCTCATCAAGTGGGCGACGCTGAACCCCAGCGCACGCGCGATCTTGAAGATGATCGCCAGCGTAGGCATATGCTCGCCGCGCTCGATCTTGCCCATGTGCGAACGCTCGATGCCAGCCTGATGTGCCAACGCTTCCTGCGCGACTCCCTGCTCGCTGCGGAGCGCACGCACCGCCGCGCCGAAGGCTTGCGCCAGCTCGGCGTCGAATGTGGTGGCGCCGGCCGGTCGGCCGCGCTGGATGGGTCGCTTCTGCATAGACAGAAGCGTCAAGTCGCAGCACAATTAAAACCACGTTATCTTTAACTCTTTCACGCCTTTGGCCTTATTCGTGCTTTTACGGAAATCCGCTTTTGTGGATTCCGACGGAACCGGAAAACTGCCAACGTGCCTTTCCATATTTCTACAATGCCGCTTTTGCGCTTTCGTGTTTCCACGGCTTTCGTGGAATACGCACCCACGCTTTGGCGTGGAAACGCAAAACCGACATTCCATGTTGGAACAGGAGCATCACGATGAACGCTCCCCTCGTCACCGATGCGCAGCGCGCCGCGCTGCTGGTGAACGGGCGGCTTGCCGCCGCCGGCGAATCGCTCGACCCGTTGCCGGTCGTGCGGCTGTTTACTCCCGATGCGCACGCCACTTGGCTGCTGACCTCGCTCGATCCCATTGACGGTGACACGGCCTATGGCCTGATCGACCTGGGAATCAGCCTGCCCGAGTTGGGCCGCGTGAAGCTGTCTGACCTAGCCTCCATCGTCGGGCCACGCCAACAACCTGTGATGCGGGATCGGTATTTCCAGGCAGTGCGCCCGCTGTCGGAATACCTGCGGTTGGCGCAGGAGAACGGTTCCATCGTCGATTGAACCGCTCGCACCCCGGCCAAGTCGGGCGCATTCAGACTATTTCGGTCTTGCTCCAGACCTATCCGGTCTTAATCAGCACTCTTGCACCAAACCTGTGCGGGCGCGGCAGAAACAGTCACGATCTTTCATGCGGCTTGCGGCACGGTGTTCAGTGCCGCATGACGTTTGGATGCCATGCGGCCGTCGCATTCGGACGGAATTCACAACATGCCGGAGCCATCCAGTCTTGACACCAATTGTTACAGCCTAACCGGATTTCTACTTTGATTTGATGCTCCCGCATGTTCGACGCCGTGGCGACGTTCCTGCTGTTCGACAGGAGCTTTCGTCATGGTCAGTCCTCATCATTTCGCGCACTGGTATCCGACTGCCGCTTACCTCTACATCCTGGGGCTGGATACGCTTGCACTGGCCTGGGAGTACCTGCGCAGGCATCCAGACTACCGGCTCGACTGGCTGCGCCGTCATCGCCGCCCGCAAGCCGCTCAGCACGCGGCGCATCGCTGGGGCTTGCGCCTGCTGGAAGACCCGGCCCTGGATGCGCGCGACGCGCATCCGGCCTGGCAGCCCGGCCACGCAGCCGTGGTGCAGCTCTACCCCGATGCCGACCCGCCCGTGGATGCGGAGTCTTTCGCGTTCTGGCGTATCCCTGGCCACAAGCAACTGCTCCACGACGGCAAGGGGCTGGCGCTCACCGCGCGCAGCCCCGGCCATTGCCTGCGCTTCGCGCTCGCGCCTGGACTGGAAGACGGCATGGCTGTCGCCTATGCCCACCGCGGCGGCGCCGCCGCGCCCGCACGCGGTCATGTGTCCGGCCCAGCACTGGCCGATGCCAGACCGAGGCCGACACCGGGCGCGCTGCTGGAACTGCACACCTTGCAGGCGCTCGACGCGACCCTGGCGGGCGCGTCCTTGCGCGACGTGGCCGAAGGGCTGTTCGGCGCTGATGCCGTGGCCGCCGACTGGCACGCCGATGGCGACCTGCGCGCCCGCGTGCGCCGCCTGGCGCGGCGCGGCGATGCGTTGATGCGCGGCGGCTATCGCCGCTTAGCACAACTGCCGCTGCTTGAGAAGGGACGTTTTGAAGAGGACGCAAAACGTCCCTGAGCAACAGAGCTTCGTTTTCTGAGACTGCCTCCATCCGGTCGCGCTGTGTGGCCGGTCGTTTTTCAACCGATGGAGGTTCACACCATGCGTCCCGCTCCCTTGCGGCCTGCCGCCGCTGTCTCGACTGCTGCCGCGCAGCCTCAACGCTACCTGACCAACGACGAAGCCGCCGAATACCTGCGCCTGTCACCGCGCACGCTGGAAAAGCAGCGCGTGATCGGCGGCGGCCCGCGCTTTCGCAAGTTCGGTCGCCGCGTCATGTACGCCGTGGCCGACCTCGACGCTTGGGCGGCTGATCGCAGCTTCGAGACGACTTCCGATCCCGAGTACGCCGAGCACCACTCGGCCGACAGCCGTGCGCGCTGATCGCTTGCGCGCGGATGGCCTTCGCCATGTCCAGCCCTGCGCTGCCGTCCCGGCAGCGGCCCGTGCCGGAGCGCGAACAGCTCGACCTGTTCCGCGCCTTGCCGGGCGACATGGCGCCGCGCGACAGCCAGGACTTGATGGCCTTTCCGTTCTTCTCGCTGGCGAAGTCGCGGCGCGTCGCGCCGATCGACTTCCGGGCGGGGAACGTCACGATCCGCGTGGAGGGCACGGCCGAGCACGGCATCGCCACGATCTGGGATGCGGACGTGCTGATCTGGGCGGCCTCGCAGATCGTGGAAGCGCGCGATGCGGGCTTGCGCCCGTCGCGGCTGATGCAGGCCACGCCTTACGAGATCCTGCGCTTCATCGGGCGCGGTACGTCGCTGCGCGACTACCAGCGCCTCAAGGCCGCGCTGGATCGCCTGCAATCGACCACCGTGGCCACGTCCATCCGCGAGACGACCGGGCGGCGCCTGCACCGCTTCTCGTGGATCAACGAATGGAAGGAACTGGCCGATGCCAAGGGCACGCCTTTGGGGCTGGAGCTGATCCTGCCGGACTGGTTCTATGCCGGCGTGCTCGACGCCGCCCTGGTGCTGACCATCGACCCGGCGTATTTCCGGCTGACCGGCGGCATCGAGCGGTGGCTGTATCGGCTGGTGCGCAAGCACGGCGGGCGACAGCCGGGCGGCTGGCAATTCGATTTCCGACACCTGTATCGGAAATCGGGCAGCGCCACGCGCTTCTCGGACTTCGCCTACGACCTGCGCACGCTGGTCGCGCGGCAGTCGCTGCCGGGCTACGCCCTGAGCATCGAGCGGATGCCGGACAACGGCGCCGAGCTGCTGACCTTCCGGCCCGTGCCGCACACGGCACGGGGATAAACGGTGCGCAGCTTGTGGACGGGCTCGTGCTATCAGGAGTACGAGGTATCGTGCTATCGGGAGTACAGCTATCGTGCTATCAGGAGTACGAATCGGCCGCAAAGCCAATAACGGCGCGGGTTTGCGGACCCTCTAACTTCCCTAACTTAAAACCTCTAACTGGTAGTAGAAGCGCCGTGCCACGGTGGATAACCACCACACGGCACGAAAAGCAGCAGCAACAACCCGGCTTTCCAACACGGAGGGCCAGGCCATGATCGTCGCACTGTTCAACCAGAAAGGCGGCGTGGGCAAGACCACGCTCGCAACGCACATCGCCGGCGAGCTGGCGATGCGCGGCCAGCACGTCGTCCTGCTGGACGCCGACCCGCAGGGTTCATCGCTGGACTGGACGCAGCGCCGCAGCCAGCAAGGTCTTCCAAGGCTGTTCAGCGCCGTGGGCCTTGCACGCGAAACGCTGCACCAAGAGGCGCCAGAACTCGCCAGGCGGGCCGATCACGTCATCATCGACGGCCCGCCACGCATCGCGGCACTGGCGCGCTCCGCGCTGCTGGCGGCCGAGCGCGTGCTGATCCCCGTGCAGCCCAGTCCTTACGACCTGTGGGCCAGCGCCGAGATGGTCGCGCTGATCCGCGAGGCGCAGGTGTTTCGGCCTGCGCTGCGCGCGGCCTTCGTCATCAATCGGCGCGTCAGTACCACCGTGATCGGGCGCGAAGCGCGCCAGGCGCTTGCTGACCAGCCGCTTCCTGCGCTGCGCGCGGAAGTGCATCAGCGCATCGTGTTCGCCGACAGCGTGGCCGCTGGCCGGCTTGCACGCGAGACGGCGCCGGACAGCGCCGCCGCGCGCGAAATCACCGCGCTGGTGGACGAGCTGCTGCGGTGGCCGACATGACCGCGAAGCCGCCACCTCGCGCAAAGCGCGTCGGCATCGGTGCGCGTCCGCCCGCGAATCCTCACGCCGAGGCGTGGATTCGCCAGGGCGACGCCGATGCGCTGGGCAAGGGCGACCTCTACACAGCCCGCCTCACGCTCGACATCACGCCCGCCATGCGGGCACGCATCAAGGTGTCGGCCTTCACGCAGGGCGTGACCGTCGCCGACCTGCTGCGCGGCCTGCTGGAGCGCGAGTTTCCAGAACACCGCAGGGAGAACGCACCATGACTGCATTTGCATCGCCTGCCTCCGCGCCTGCCGCCATCGCGGCTACGGCTGCGCTCGCAGCGCCTTCCAGCCAGCCTGCCAGTGCGCCGCTGACGCGCGTTGCGCTGGCCTACATCGAACCGCGCTTCAAGCTCTACCTGCGCTTCGGCGAACCCGCGCGCACGCACCAGCTCGACCGTTGGCGGCGCTGCGCCGTGTTCCTGCCGGGCGCGGTTCTGTGCCGTGTCCGCTGGCAGGCCAACGACTACGGCACCGTGCGCTGGCAACTAATGGTGATGCAGGCTTACACGCCGCTGGACGCGGCGCAGCGCATCCCCGGCGTGCAGCCGGGCGCGCGCCTGCTGCTGCACGCCGAGGGCGAGAACCAGGTGCGCGCCGTGTTGGATCGCATCGACGCCATCGAGGCGCTGGGCATCACACCCGCCGCCGTCTCGCCCGCGTACTGGCGCACGCTCGCCAACCGGCTCGCTGCGCGCCTACCGCTGCCCGAATACACCGCCGAGCGGCACGCCGCCTTGCTCATCGGGAGGGCGCTGCCGTGACCGTCGTTTCCACTGCCGACACCGCGCCGCGTCCTCGCTCGCGCCTGCGCGCTCGTATCGTGCTGGCGGGCCTGTCCGCCTGCGGCCTCGCTGCGCTGGCCTGGGCGTCCTTCGTGCATCCGCTGCCGCGCCTGATCTACAACCCATCCGACAGCGTGGCGGTCGGCTGGTATCGCGTCGATCCGCTGGGCCACGGCGCCGGCTCGCTGCCACGTCCTTTGTCCGTGGGCAGCATCGTCCTGACCACGCTGCCGCCAGATGCCGCCGCGCTGGCCGCGCAACGCGGCTACCTGCCAGCGCGCGTGCCGCTGCTCAAGCGCGTGGGCGCCGTCGCGCCGCAGGAGGTGTGCATCACTGGCCGCATCGTCCGCATCGCCGGCGTGCCTTCGGCCGCCGTGCTGCCTGCTGACCGCTGGGGTCGGCCGCTGCCATCCTGGCAGCAGTGCCGTCGCCTTGAAGTTGGCGAGCTGTTCTTGCTCAGTGTGACCAACCCGGCGTCGTTCGACAGCCGGTACTTCGGGCCGGTCAATGCGGGCGCCGTGATCGGCGTCGCGCATCCGGTCTGGCTGGAGTCCCGCCCATGATGGCCGCCGACTCGCTGCACGTTGCCGTGCATCTCATCGTGCCATCGGGGGTGTCGTGCTGCTGGCCGTCGCCGTGTCGTCGCGCGTGCAGTGCGAGCGCATCCGCGCCGCACTTCGCGCTGCCTGCGGCGCAGCCGTCCAACGTGCAGACGTCTTGGCTCGAACGCGCCCGGCCTGCGGCCGTGTTCGCGTTCGCCGACGCGCTGACTGCTCGTGCAGCAGCGCCACCGGGCCGCCGCTGCCCGGAGCGCCAGCGAGGGGCAAAGGCGGAAGGCAAGACAAAAGGGGGCGGCACCTGTCGGGCCGCAAAGACAGTCTGCACGTGGGGGTGGCGCGGCACGCAGCGGCTTCGCCGCCGTGCCGCTGGGGGCGCGAAGCCCGCGCCAATGCAGGCAAGTCCGCGTGCTTCGCACGACCGGACACGCCATAGCTTGCAAGGAGTGCAGCCATGACCAACCGCCGCGACGACGATTTCCGCATCCGCCCCAGCGCCCCGAAGAACCGGGGCCAGGGCTTCGTCTCCAAGGTGCTCAAGCAGGCAGGCAAGGCCAGCAGCGGCAAGTCGGCGGTGCGCCGTCCTGGCGCCAGCGGCAACGGGCAGCACGCCGGTCAGCGGCCCGGCTCGCGCCTGGGGCGCGGCCACACGGCGGCGCGCTTCGCGGGGGCGAAGCTCACGCCCATGTCGCGGCGCGTGACCATCAAGACGCTGCTGGTCAATCAGCAGCGGGCCAGCCCGCAGTCGCTCGCCAAGCACCTGCGCTACATCGAGCGCGATGGCGTGGGCCGCGATGGCGAGCCGGGCCAAGCCTACGGGCCGCAGACCGATGCCGCCGACCTCGATACCTTCAAGGAACGCTGCGCCGACGACCGGCATCACTTCCGCTTCATCCTCTCGCCCGAGGACGGCGCCGAGCTGGAAGACCTGCGCACCTACACGCGGCACCTTATGGGCCGCATGGAAGCCGACCTGGGCACGGGCCTCGATTGGGTAGCCGTCAACCACTGGAACACCGACAACCCGCACACGCACATCGTCGTGCGCGGGCGTGATGACACCGGCAAGGATCTCATCATCGCGGGCGACTACATCGCCGATGGCTACCGCCATCGCGCCGCCGAACTGGCGACCGAATGGCTGGGGCCGCGCACCGAGCTGGAGATCCAGCAGACCTTGCAGCGCGAGGTGGAGCAACAGCGGTGGACGAGCCTCGACCGCACCCTGCAACGCGAGGCCGGCGAGGATGGCCGGGTGCAGATCGAACGCTTCAACGAACCCCGGCTGCAACGCCAGCGCCTGCTGCTGATCGGCCGGCTGCAACGCTTGCAGTGGCTGGGCCTGGCCGACGAGATGCAGCCAGGCACCTGGGCCGTCCATGCCGACGCGGAGAAGACCTTGCGCGCCCTGGGCGAGCGTGGCGACATTATCCGCACCATGCAGCGGGCCATGCGCGGCGAGCAGCGCGAGCTGACGGTTTTCGAGCCTGCCGATGATGGCCGAACCATCCTCGGCCGCGTGGCCGCGAAGGGACTGGCCGACGAACTGCGCGACCGGGGCTATCTGGTCATCGACGGCGTGGACGGCAAGGCCCACTACGTCGCGCTCAACGCCCGCGACGAACTGGCGAACTATCCCGCCGGCGCCGTGGTGGAGGTGAAGGGATCGGCCGACGTGCGCGCGGCCGACAAGAACATCGCCGCGCTGGCGAGCGATGGGCTGTACCGCACCGACCACCACCTTGCCATCGCGCAGGGGCAGGCCATGCCCGGCCGTGATCCGCAGGAAGTCGTCGCGGCCCACGTCCGCCGGCTGGAAGCCTTGCGCCGCGCCGGCATCGTGGAGCGCGTGGCCGAGGGGTTATGGAAGGTGCCGGACGATCTGCCTGAGCAGGGCCGCCGTTACGACGCGCAGCGCCTGGGCGGCGTGGCCGTGGAACTGAAATCACACTTGCCCATCGAGCGGCAGGCCCGCGTGATCGGGGCCACCTGGCTCGACCACCAACTGATCGGCGGCGGTAAGGGCTTAGGCGGCCTGGGCTTCGGCGGCGAGGCCAAACTGGCCATGCAGCAGCGCGCCGACTTCCTGGCCGAACAGGGGCTGGCCGAGCGACGCGGGCAGCGCGTGATCCTCGCGCGCAACCTGCTGGGCACGCTGCGCAACCGGGAGCTGGCGCAAGCCGCCAAGGACATTGCGGCCGAAACCGGCCTTGAGCACCGCCCGACGGCTAACGGGCAGCGCATGGCCGGCATTTACCGGCGCAGCATCATGCTAGCCAGCGGGCGCTACGCGATGCTCGATGACGGCATGGGATTCAGCCTGGTGCCGTGGAAGCCGGTGATTGAGCAACGGCTAGGTCATCAAATAGCCGCAACAGTACGCAGTGGCGGAGTGTCGTGGGAGATTGGGCGACAGCGCGGCATATCTATTGGCTGAAGCAGCTACGCGGACAAGTGAACCTGCATCATGCGGCAATTCTGCCGCTGGTAGTCTTCACGGACACGGGGAAAAGTCTGCTGGTAGTGCTCAATTGACTACGGCTGCTGGGTGCGGTCCAGAGGACTTTAATGGCAAGGTACTACTAGCCCAATGGACGTGACGCCATCGCTCGACTCGGCCACGGTACGCCCTCCGTGCATGCGGGCGATGGCGGCCACAATGGCCAAGCCAAGCCCGTGATTGCGAAGGCCATCCGTTCGCGCCGCGTCCACGCGGTAGAAGCGGTTGAACAGGTTCGGCAGGTGTTCAGCGGGGATCGTGTGGCCCTGGTTCACAACTCGTAGAGCTACCTCGTCGCCCAGCCGCTCGATCTTCACCGCAATCGTGCTCTGCGGGCGAGCATGCCGAGTCGCGTTGCCAATCAGGTTGGACAGGGCGCGCTGCAGCAGCCGCATGTCTGCCGCGCCAGTGGCGTCACCGTCCACAAGCAACTGAAGTCCAGCTTCCTCAATGGCGGCCTCGTGAAGATCTGCTACCGCGCGCGCAACGTCAGCCAGACTATCGATCGCCTCACGACGCGCCTCGGTTCCGCGATCGGCCTGCGACAGAAACAGCATATCTTGCACGATCATCGACATGCGTTGCAGGTCTTCGAGGTGCGCGCCCAACACGTCCCGGAGCGACTCGACATTGCGTGCCTTGCGCAAAGCAATCTCGGTGCTTCCCATCAAAGTCGCCAGCGGCGTGAACAATTCGTGAGCGACGTCAGCGTTGAACGCTTCCAATTGTTCGTAGGCCTTGTGAAGACGCCTCAACAGTCCGTTGACATGAGTCACAAGCGGAACCAGTTCGTCGGGTTGCCCGGTGCCGTCCAATTGTTGATGCAGCGTATCGGCTTCCAGCGCCTGAATCTGGGGAGATAGATCGCGTACCGGCCGCAGACCGATTTGTACGAGCGTGAAGCCTCCGGCCGCAATCACCACGGCTCCAGCGAGTGCGGCCACGATCAGCGTGCGCGCCAAGCGCTTGAGCACGCGGTCGTCTTCGCTAACGTCGAGGCTCAGTAGCCCGTGAACAGAACTGGCGTCCGTCTTGCCCTCAAATCGCAGGTTCATCGTGCGGTGCTTGGCTGACACAACCGGGTTGGCCTCAGGCACGCGGCCAACGGCGCCAGAGTGGAGCCGGCGACCAGCAGAGTTGGTGTAGAGCACTCGATCATCGGCGTCGATCAGGATGATCCCCACGTTCGAGTGCCCGACCATGGCATCGTCGAGCTTGTGCGTGAGCATCGCATTGTCCAGCGTTCCTCCCTCGGCAATAAGGTGATTCACTTGAAGCTGCTTCTGTCGCAGCGTGTCCATCTGGCGCTCCTCGAAGCTCAACGCCGTAGCGGTATAGACCGCCAAACAGGTCAGTGCGAGCCCCGCCAGCGTCAGGAGAGCGAGCCAACGTGCAAGTCGTCGGCCCAGCGATCCGCCTTGCTGCGTACTCACGATGGCCTATCTTCGAGCACGTAGCCCATGCCGCGGACGGTGTGCAGCAGCGGTCGCGCGAAGGGCAGATCAAGCTTGTTGCGCAGCCGACGCACGGCGACGTCGATCACGTTGGTGCCGTGGTCGAAATTCACGTCCCACACTTGTTCAGCAATCTCGGTGCGTGACAGTACCTCTCCCTTGCGTCGCAGAAGAAGTGTCAGCAACTGGAACTCCTTGGCTGACAGGTCGATGCGCTGGCCTGCCCGAGTCGCGCGCCGCTTTACCAAGTCCACTTGCAAGTCTCCCAGAAGCAGAACAAGCGCGTCGGGTGCCGGTACTGTACCGGCCACGCGACGCAGGAGCACCTCGATGCGCGCAACCAACTCGGAGAACGCGAAGGGCTTCACAAGATAGTCATCCGCACCGGCCTTCAACCCACGCACCCGATCCTCGACGCGATGGCGGGCCGTCAACATGATCACCGGTGTTTGTTTGCTTTGTCGCAGCGCAGCCAGCAAGCCGAAGCCATCGATACCCGGCAGCATCGTGTCCAGGACGATTAGGTCGTAGTTGCTGGTAGAGGCCATGTGGAGACCATCGATGCCATTGGCGGCCACATCAATCACGTAGCCCTCTTCAGCCAGCCCCTTGCGCAGATAGTCCGCGAGCTTGACCTCATCCTCTACGATAAGCAGCTTCATGGCCTGCACCACGCCGTCACCGGCTGCTCGCTATCTGTCGAAATTGTCATCTGCACGTTTTGCTCCCGTTCGAGGTCTCTGCCTACATTGCGCTCATGCCTTCGGGCATGTTGATTTTCCAGTCTTGAACCGCAAAGGACCGCGCAATGAAACTTACCCACCTCGTCGCCCTCCAGGCTGTCGTATTGGTCACGGCACTGCCGATGTCAGCCCAGGCGAATTCCATCTGGCATCCTGCACCCACTGAAGAAGGCTTCACCTACCATCCCGACCATTGGAAGAGCACCAAGACCCGCGCCCAGGTGATGGCCGAGGTCGAGGTAGCTCGCAAGGACGGTACGCTCGCGTTGATGGCGCGTGGACTGCCTGTGCCCATCAAGAGTTCGGAGTCGCCGAAGACGCGCGCGCAAGTTATCGAGGAAATGCGTAACGAGTTACCGGAGGCTCGGCGCGAACGGCTCAAGCTGTATTCTGGCGGCCAATAACTTGGTGGAGCGCCTTGAATCGTGTCAATCGCGAGTCGCCTAGGCCTTACAGCAAATCGCACGTAGCTGCGACCCACGGCGGCCGAGCAGGTCAACGCCCAAAGCCGCCACTCTTGTACTCCATCGTTACTGCTGCGCACTTTGCGCCGCTTGACTCGCCACTTCTCTACCGTGATCAGCGATGGCTCGCGGCCCTCATACGCCGCAGTCCGGTCCGAACACTCCAAATGGATCCGTTTCACCTTGTCGGCGAGGCAGGCCCTTCCCTTTCCTGATTCCCGTCCGCACCCGGAAATGCGCTGCCTTGCCATTGCCTCACCGCCATCAGTAGCGGCTCCAAGTCCGATTAACCTCACCGTCGGCTAGTGCGTAGCGGGTATCTACGGGCGCTTCGTCATGCTCGATGACGGTATGAGATTCAGCCTGGCGCTATGGATGTCGATGATCGAGCAGCGACCAGGGCGCAACTTGCGGCATGCGTGCATGAAGGCGGCGTGCGGTGAAGGTCGGTAAACAGCGCCACCTTCGCGTCTCTTGAGTACCAAGGCAAATATCTGCAGTTCCGCTGAAACTGTGAAATCGCAGTGGCATGTGCCTGATAAATCAGACACACGCCGGAACTCGAACTCACTGAACTCGCTTGAGTTGGCTGTACTCCCCACGAGTGCGCAATAGCATCTCCACTTTGGTTGTGCCGCGATTGCGCCAGAACCAGCCGTGATTGCCAGTGAAGGCAGCCGTAAGCACGCCTTCATCCTTTGGAACGCCTCGCCCCTTCTCATAGCTGATCGATCGGCCACTAGCATCGCCGTGTGCGTCGTAGTTGACGACGCCGCCATTGACTATCCAGGCGTACTCGGCTTTGGCTCCTTCCTTCATCACGAGCTTGATTTCGATGCCTTGCCCTGGAGACAAGCTGAAGCGCTCCTCGTCTTTCCAGTCGATTTGGGCCTGAGAGGGAACTGACCGTTCTGCCGCAGCAATCCGAGCCGCGTCGTCCGCTGTTGCAGGGGGCATCTGCTTGGATTGAGCGTCGGTTCGACCTGCAGGCTTTGCATCAGCGGAGGCATCTGCCGCAGCCTCGGCAGCCAGTTGCATCTTGATCTCGCCCATCTCGCTCAGCCGCAGAGTCCGCCCCATACCGGTGAAATCGATGCCGTACTCGGCCGGCAAGACCACGGTAACGAGCAGTATGGCGGCAGAAGTCGCGGCAACAATGGTCGAGCGTAGAAGTTGCTTGGAGGAAGGAAGTTCAACGCGAGTTGGGCTATCACTGTTGTACATAAATTCAATCCTTGAAAAATCAGGAAACGAAGAAGCCGGTCAATTGATAGCCCACAAGCATGAAGCCCAGGCTCATCATGACCACATTGGCGCTGTAGGCGTGACGCAAGAAGCTGCGGGTGCGACGCCAATAGCCCATGACGATAAGAATGACGGCGAGAGCCATCAACTGGCCTAACTCCACCCCAACGTTGAAGGCCAGCAAGTTAGGGACTAGTCCATCGGGCGAAATCTCGTATTCGAGAATCTTGGTAGCGAGGCCGCATCCGTGGAACAGTCCAAACACCAAGGTTGCAACCTTGGTGTTGGGCTGGAACCCCAGCCAACGTTGGAAGGCACCAATGTTGTCGAGTGCCTTGTACACCACAGACAAGCCGATGATGGCGTCGATGACATAGCTATTGATGCCGACGTTCAAGTACACGCCCAGGATCATGGTGGTCGAGTGACCCAGAGCGAACAAGCTCACGTAGATGGCGATGTGCTTCATCCTGTAGAGGAAGAAGATGACGCCGAACAGAAAGAGAATGTGGTCGTAGCCCGTCATCATGTGCTTGGCACCCAGATAGACGAAGGGCAGCAGGTTCACTCCAGAGATTTCCTGGATGTACCCTTTGTCGCCTTCGGTCACAGCATGGGCGATGGCCTCTGCCGTAAAGGTAAGTAGGGTGGCGAAAACGAGCGTAGTGAGGAGCAGACGGGACCGCCAGTTCAACCACGGAAGAACTGGTGACCCGCCGCGAGAGCGGATGTGCATGAAGACTCCAAGGAGGATGGACTAGAGAAAAGCTGATCGCGGCACGCGCATGCGTGCACATTGATGCTCGTGGTCCATCCGCGGAGGCCTTTCCAAACGAGACGCATGAAGTCGCCCGGACTCACGCTGACCGCTTGCGCACCAATCGGGCGACTCTGAAGTCCACGCCTTGAAGCCCGCTGGCAAGGCGTGGGGCTGGTCGTGAAGGTGATCGTTGGAATGGTGAGGATGATCGAAGCCTATGTCCCCGCCAGCATCATCGTGGTCGCTGTGCCAATGGCCATGTGTTCGATCTGAGTCGCTTTCAATGCCGTGGTCCATAGCCGCCAGCTCCGAGAAGCCGTGTGAGCTTGTGATACCAATGGCGGAATACAGCATTCCGAACGCGATGATCACGAGCGCTGCCCAGCGCATAGCGGAGGAACGCATCATGTAGGCGAAGCCGGATGCTGGTGGCATGAGCGGTGTGGGAGGGATGGAAATGGTGGCCCAAAAGCGATATCATATCCCCTCCAGTGGCATAGGATAAATTAACCATCCCGAGCTTATGAACTCACCTCACCCTCACGTACATCAAACACACCCCGCGATCGTCAAGCGGCTGCGCCGCGCCGGAGGTCATCTGAACAGCATCGTGGAAATGATCGAGCAAGGCCGCTCCTGCCTCGACATAGCCCAGCAGCTACAGGCGGTGGAGAAGGCAATTCAGCAGGCGAAGAAGACGCTCATTCAGGACCACCTTGATCACTGCCTGGAGGATGTGGTTGGCCCCTTGGCGCGCGATCAACGCGAGTCCATGGCCGAGTTCAAAGAAATCACCCGATACCTGTGAGCCTTCTATGCCGTCTCTTGCCCAACTGATTCACCAGGGAACCGCGAGCGTCTGACGCCATGCTGCAGATTCTTGCCAACCGCACGTACCGACACCTGTTCCTTGCACAGGTGATCGCGCTCGTCGGTACGGGATTGGCGACAGTCGCGCTCGGGCTGCTGGCATACCAGTTGGCAGGGGCGGACGCAGGAACGGTGCTCGGCACGGCATTCGCGATCAAGATGGTGGCCTACGTTGGTGTGGCCCCGGTTGCAGCCGCGCTGGCAGACCGATTCCCTCGTCGCACGATGCTGGTCTGTCTGGATCTGGTACGCGCTGCCGTTGCGCTACTGCTGCCTTTCGTTTCGCAGGCGTGGCAGGTCTATGTCCTGATCTTCGTACTGCAAGCGGCGTCGGCGGCCTTTACGCCGACCTTCCAGGCGACGATCCCCGACGTACTGCCCGATGAGAAGGAATACACGCAGGCGCTCTCGCTTTCGCGCTTGGCCTACGACATGGAAAGTCTCGTGAGCCCGATGCTGGCGGCGGCGCTCCTGACGGTCGTCAGCTTTCACAACCTGTTCGCCGGCACAGTCGTCGGCTTTCTTGCATCCGCCGCGCTTGTGGTTTCAGTCGTGCTGCCGAGCCCCAAGCCGAGCGAGCGTCGCGGCATCTACGACCGCACGACGCGCGGCCTGCGCATCTACCTCGCGACGCCCCGGTTGCGGGGACTGTGGGCCGTGCAGGCGGGTGTGGCGGCGGCCGGTGCCATGGTCTTCGTGAACACCGTGGTACTGGTGCAGTCCGCTTGGAGTTTGAGCCAAACCCAGGTGGCATTGGCCTTGGCGACATTCGGTGCGGGGTCCATGGTGGCAGCGCTGGCCTTGCCGCGGGCACTGGAGCGCTTACCCGATCGGCCAGTGATGCTCGCGGGTTTGGCCGTGCTGGTGCTGGGGTTGGCCCTTGGGCCGATCGTTCAGGGAATGAATGGCCTGCTGCCGTTGTGGTTCGTGCTCGGCCTTGGATACTCCGCCGCTCAGACGCCTTCGGGTCGCTTGCTGCGCCGCTCTGCGCATCCGGAAGATCGACCGGCAGTGTACGCGGCGCAGTTCGCGCTATCGCATGCCTGCTGGCTGGTGTTCTATCCATTGGCCGGATGGCTTGGGGCACGAGCGGGGCTGCCCTGGACCTTCGCAGTGCACTGCGCAGCAGCAATCGTCGCACTCGTGCTGACCCTGAAGCTCTGGCCGGTCGATGACCCGGAAGTGCTTGAGCATGAGCACCATGACCTGCCGCCAGGGCACGCGCACGCGGATGGCACTGAGCCAAGGACCGTAAGACTGCGCCATACCCACCCCTATGTGGTGGACGACCTGCACCCACGTTGGCCGGGACTAGAACGATGAACCACCTAGCTGATACATCCAAGAGTAGCGTCCTCGGGCTTATGACGCGGGAGCGTTGGATCGAGGTCGGGCGCATCGCTTTGACGGGAGCCGTCGCACTGCTCTATTGGCGACAACTCGTGCCGCTCTACGTTCTGTGGGTAGCGGTGGCCATCGGCCTTTACCCGCTCGTCAAGACCGGGCTGATTGATCTGTTCACCGAACGGAAGATCGGCACCGAAATCTTCGTCACGATTGCGACGCTCGTCGCGGTGTTCGGCGGCGAAACGGTCGCGGGTGCAGTGTTGATGGTCATCATCCTCATCGCCGAGTTCATCGCCGAGTTGAACACCGATCGCGCGCGGGCTTCCATCAAGGAGCTGATCGGCGCTGTGCCGCAAACGGCACTGGTCCGCGAGGATGGTACGGAGCGCACAGTGCCCATCACCGCGGTCAAGGCCGGACAAGTCGTTCTCGTGCGTACCGGCGAGAAGATTCCGGTGGACGGCGTGGTGGTCGGCGGTAGCGCTGCAGTGAATCAGGCGCCGATCACGGGCGAAAGCGTGCCCCAGGACAAAACCGAAGGCACGCAAGTCTTCGCCGGAACAATCGTCGAATCCGGCGCGATCGACGTGCGCACGGATAGGGTCGGCGGCGACACGATCTTTTCCCGCATCATTGCCTTGGTCGAGAGCGCCGAGTCCGAGAGAGCACCAGTACAGAAGCTGGCGGACAAGGTGGCGAGCTGGCTGATCCCGGTCGTTCTGATCTTTCTGGTCGGCGTATTCCTCGTCACGCGCGATGTCTCGAAGGTGGTGACGCTGTTGATCTTCACGTCGCCGGCAGAGCTTGGCCTGGCGACACCGCTCGTCATGATTGCTGCAATCGCCCGCGCTGCGCGGAGCGGCATTCTGATCAAGGGCGGCCTCTATCTGGAGCTGCTGGCGAAGGCCGACGCGGTGGTCTTTGATAAGACCGGCACCCTGACCGCGAACAAGCCGGAGGTCGTACAGATTCAGTCCTTCGATCCGACCCTCAATGAGGACGATCTTCTGCGCCTTGCGGCTGCGGCAGACCGACGCTCCGCGCATCCGCTGGCCAAAGCTGTTTTCGAGGGTGCGACGCGCCGAAGCATTCAGGTGCCGGAACCACAAACCTTCGAGCAGTTGCAGGCGCGCGGCGTCAAGGCAACCGTCGACGGCAGGATCGTGCTGGTGGGCAATCCGGCTTTGTTGCTTGAGGCCGGGGTGACGATCGACCGACCTGTCGCAGAGTCCGGCCGTACCCCGGTGCATGTGGCGGTAGACGGCAAGCTCGCCGGTGTCATCTTCATTGCCGACACGCTGCGGCCGGGAGCGCGTGAGGCGATTGCCTCGCTCAAGGAAAGCGGCGTCAAGCATGTTGTCATGTTGACGGGAGACAACGCCGCAACGGCCAACGCGATCGCGGGCGAACTCGGCGTGGATGACGTGAAAGCCGACCTGATGCCGGAGGGCAAGGTCGCCGCGATCTCAGAGCTTCAGAAGCAGGGGCTCAAGGTCGCCATGGTCGGCGATGGCGTCAACGACGCCCCCGCGCTGGCGAGCGCAGATGTCGGCATCGCCATGGGCGGCGGCGGCGCCCAAGCAGCCCTTGAAGCGGCAGACATCGCGTTGATGACCGACGACCTGAGCAGGATCGTGGCTGCACGCAGCATTGCCCGCCGCTCCTACCGCACCATCCAGGAGAACCTGTGGGTTGGCGTTGGCGTTGTGCATGTACTTGGGATCACTGCCGCGTTGCTGGGGTGGATCGGACCGATTCAGGCGGCCTTCATCCACCTCGGCCCTGACGTCCTGGTGTTCCTGAACTCCGTGAAGCTGTTGCGGGTGAAGATCGCTGGTACATGACGATGGCAATCCAGCAGACACCATTTCCAGCAACCAAGGTGCACGCAATGCCAGCGAACGCTGTCCTGCGCGCAATCGCATTGCTGATACGGCTGGCCTTGGTGTTGCTGTTGGTGGTCGATCAGGTAGGAGCACCGCTGCATGCGCATCACCATGACTTCGGTATCGACGGTCTGGCCCTCGCAGACGTGCATGCGCACAACGCCGCCGAGGTGCACGACGGGAACACCGTAGATGCTCTGCATGTCGACGGTTGCCAGGGCATCGGTAACGGCCATTCGGTCCTCGCACTTCGCGTTGAGGGCAGGACGGTCATCGCCTCGGCCGAGAAGTCCGATGCTGACCAGCAGCATGCAGCCTTCGTTGCGCTGCTCATGGCAGTGGGAGCACCTTCGGTCGATATTCGCCGACAGCCTGACGATTGGCCCCGTCAGGCGGCACCCCTGTACTTCACAGGCGTAATCCGTCCACAGGTAAGGGCACCCCCACTCCGCGCTTGACATCGGTTCCCCATTGACCAGTCAAGGGCCTGCCCGCCGGTTGCGGCGGCGGGCTGGCATTTCCGCGGAGTATTTATGTCTTACCAATCTTCACTATGGACGCGCACGCTCTGCGCTTCCGCAATCGCGTTCTCTCTCTCGTCAACGGCCTTGGCTGCCGACGAGTTCGCCGTTTCCGCCGCGCAGATGCAGGCCCTGGGCGTAAAGCTACAGCGCCTCGATAAACCTGCATCCATTCCGGGCATGACCTACCCAGCCCGTGTCGTGCTGCCTCCCTCGCAGGAATACGTCGTCAGCGCGCCGCTGGCCGGCGTGGTCGATCAATTGCTGGTCGGTCAGAACGAAGCCGTCAAGCCGGGGCAAGCCTTACTCCGCCTGGCCAGCCCGGAATTGGGCGAGCAGCAGCTCAAGCTGATGGAGGCGGCTTCACGCAACCGCTTGGCGCAACGAACCCTGCAACGCGAGAAGCAACTGGCATCCGAAGGCATCGTGCCCGAGCGCCGTGCGCAGGACGCACAGAACGCCGCCGCAGAGGAGCAAGCTCGCGTGCGACAGGCTGAGGCCGCTTTGCGGCTGGCCGGATTGGATGCCGCATCCATACGCCGCGTTGCTGAAGGCAACGCCATGCAGGATGCGCTAGTCATCCGGGCACGCGCCGGGGGCATCGTGACCGAGCTGAGCATCAAGCCTGGCCAGCGTGTAGCACTCTCCGATCCCTTGGTGCGGGTTGCCGACACCGGCAAGCTGTGGCTCGACATTCAATTGCCGGTGGAGCGTCAGTCGCAGGTGACGGCGCGCGGCGGTCAGGTGGGCATCGTAGGTCGGGATGCGAGCGCCGTCACCGCAAGCCTGGGCAGCACGGTCAGCGACAACCAGACGATCGTGCTGCGCGCGCAGGTCACGCGCGGGGCGGCATTGCTGCGGCCGGGCGAGTTCGTGCAGGCCCAAGTGGCCTTTTTCGGTAGCGGCGAAGGCTGGCCGGTGCCGGTCGCCGCCGTGGCGCGACAGGACGGCAAAGCCTATGTCTTTGTACGCACCGACAAGGGCTTCGTGGCCACGCCAGTGGAGGTACTGGACAGCGCCGGCCAGGCCCTGCGCATCACGGGCGCGCTGCGCCCGGGCCAGGAGATCGCCATCACGTCCGTAATCGGCCTGAAAGCAGCCTGGCTCGGCAAGGGCGGCGGCGAGAAGGGTGAATGACATGCTAACCCGTCTCGTTCAATTCGCGCTCGCGCAGCGCTTGTTCGTCCTGCTGGCCGGCGCCCTGTTGGCCGGCGCGGGCTGGTATGCCTTCCGTAACCTGCCGATCGATGCGTTTCCCGACGTAGCGAGCACGCAGGTCAAGATCATCATGAAGGCCCCGGGCATGACGCCCGAGGAGATCGAAACTCGCATCGCCGTACCGATCGAAGTCGAGATGCTGGGCATTCCCAACCAGCGCATCCTGCGCTCGATGTCCAAGTACGGCATCGTCGATATCACGGTCGATTTCGAGGACGGCACCGATATCTATTGGGCCCGTCAGCAGGTGGCTGAACGGCTGTCCAACATCAGCGCTGATTTGCCTGGGGGCATCAGCGGCGGCATGGCGCCGATCACGACGCCATTGGGCGAGATGTTCATGTTCACCGTCGAATCCAAAGAGATGTCGCTGGAGGAGCGACGTAGTTTGCTCGACTGGGTGATCCGACCCGCCCTGCGTTCGGTGCCAGGCGTGGCGGATGTCAATGCGCTGGGCGGCAAGGTGCGCACCTTCGAGGTCATTCCCGACCCAGTAAAGCTCGCTGCGGTGGGCCTATCCACCACGCAATTGCGAACCGCCATCGAGGCAAACAACCGCAATGACGGCGCCGGCCGTCTGGGTGAAGGCGATGAAGTGCTGTTGGTTCGCAGCGAAGGCAGCATCAAGACCATGGACGATCTGCGTGCCATCGTCGTTAAGGCCGAGGGCGGCGCGAGCGTGCGCATCGCTGACATCGCTCAGGTCCGTGAGGGCTACCTCACGCGCTACGGCGTAGTGACGCAAAGTGGCCAAGGAGAAGCTGTGCAAGGTCTCGTACTTGGATTGGCTGGGGCCAATGCACAAAAGGTCGTGCAAGGCGTGACGCAGAAGCTGGAAGAACTCAAGCCCACCTTGCCCAAGGGCGTCGAGATCAAGGTCTTCTACAACCGCGCCAATCTGGTGGAGACGGCCGTGGGCACCGTGTCCAAGGCGCTGCTGGAGGCGACCGTGCTGGTGCTGGTGCTGCTGGGAGCCTTCCTGGGCAACCTGCGGGCCGCGGTGACGGTAGCCGCGGTGCTGCCGCTGTCAGCGCTGGCCACCTTCATCCTGATGCGCTGGTACGGCATGTCGGCCAACCTGATGAGCCTGGGTGGTCTGGCTATCGCGCTGGGCATGCTGGTGGACGGTGCGGTGGTGGTGGTCGAAAACATCGTCCAGCACCTGGCCCATGACGGCAAGGACAAGCTGCCGCGCCAGCACGTGGTGTTCCGCGCGGTGCGCGAGGTGGCCGCGCCGGTGGCTGCCGGCATTCTGATCATCGCCGTCGTGTTCCTGCCCTTGATGACGCTGCAAGGTCTGGAAGGCAAGTTCTTCGTGCCCGTGGCAATGACGATCGTGTTCGCGCTCGCCAGTTCGCTCATCCTGTCGCTGACCGTCATTCCGGTGCTGTCGTCCTTCCTGTTCAAGAAGGTGCAGCACGACGATCCCTGGCTGCCGCGCCAGGCATTGCGGCTGTATTCGCCGGTCCTGGACTTTGCCCTGCGTCGGCAGAAGTTGGTCTTCATCGTGGCTGGCGTCATGCTGGCGCTCGCGGTGGGTGTGTACACCCTGGTGGGCAAGACCTTCATGCCGACCATGGACGAAGGCGACATCATCGTCGGCATCGAGAAGCTGCCCTCGGTGAGCCTGGAGCAGACGGCAGAACTCGACCTCAAGATTCATCAGGCGTTGATGAAGGGCGTGCCCGAGATCACCGGCGTCGTCGCGCGGGCCGGCGCCGACGAGATCGGCCTGGACCCCATGAGCCTGAACCAGACCGACACCTTCCTCGTGCTCAAGCCACGCAGCGAATGGCCTGCAGGCGGCAAACCAGCGCTGGAAGAAAAGATTCGTGGGGTGCTCGACCAGTTGCCGGGCGTGGTCTACAGCTTCACGCAGCCGATCGACATGCGCGTGTCCGAGATGATCATCGGCGTGCGCGGCGACGTGGCGATCAAGATCTTCGGGCCGGACTTGAAGACGCTCAATGACCTCGCCGCCCAGGTCGAAAAGCTGGTCAAGGAAGTGCCCGGCAACCAGGACGTCTACACCGTCGAGAACGATGGCGTGCAGTACCTACGTGTGGTGGTCGATCGGCTGGCCGCAGGACGCTACGGTCTGTCGGTTGAGGAAGTGCAGGATGCCCTGCGTGTGCAGATAGAGGGCATGCGCGCCGGCACGGTGATCGATGGCAGCCGGCGCATCCCGATCGTGGTACGCGGGCCGGACAGCGTGAAGGTGTCGCCGGCAGAGTTCGCGGCGCTGCACATCACCACACCTGGCGGGCAGAGCGTGGCGCTGGATCAGCTAGCTAGGCTGGAGCGCGAAAGCGGTCCAGTGAAGATCGACCGCGAGATGGGCAGCCGCTATGGCGTGGTGATCGCCAACGTCACCGGGCGCGATCTGGTCGGCTTCGTCGAAGAGGCCAAGGCCAAGATCGCGCAATCGGTGCAGCTACCCACCGGCTACCGCATTGCCTGGGGTGGGCAGTTCGAGAACCAGCAGCGCGCGGCCGCGCGCTTGGCGCTGGTGGTGCCGTTGTCGCTGGGCTTCATCTTCGTGATCCTGTTCTCCACCTTTGGCTCGGTGCGCCAAGCCTTGCTGGTGCTGAGCAACGTTCCCTTCGCGCTGGTGGGCGGCATCATGGGGCTGTGGTTGACGGGCGAGTACCTGTCCGTGCCGGCTTCGGTGGGTTTCATTGCGTTGCTGGGCATCGCCGTGCTCAACGGCGTGGTGCTGGTGAGCTACTTCAACCAGTTGCATGCCGAGGGTCTGCCGCTCGTCGAGTGCGTCACCCAGGGCGCGAGAAGGCGCTTGCGGCCGGTGCTGATGACCGCATCGATCACCGCTTTCGGGCTGATACCACTGTTGTTCGCTACCGGCCCGGGCTCGGAAATCCAGCGCCCGTTAGCCATCGTCGTCATCGGCGGCCTGATCACGGCCACCGCACTGACGCTGATCCTGCTGCCCATCCTTTACCTGAGATTCGCGCACGCCAAGCCGGCGGCGGCCCCGGAGGTGAGTCATGCCTAAGTCCTGCCTGACCTTGATTCTTGATCCGCAGATCGAGGAAAAGCTGCTCGACCTGCTGCTCGAAGTCGCTGGTGACGAACTCTTCGTCAGCACGCCGGCGTTCAGCCATGGCACGACCCACGGGCGGCTGTCGGAAGAGGAAAAAGTGATGGGGCGCAGCCACGCGGTCCGGGTGCAGATCCTGGTCACCGAGGAACGGCAGGAGCAACTCCTGCAACTGCTGCGAGAACGTTTTGCCGGCACCGGGTTGCGTTACTGGGCAACACCGTTGTCGATCGATGGAGAGATTGCATGAAGTCCTGGATCATGATGACCTTGGGGTGGGCGCTGGTGCTGCCGTTGCAGGTGGTTGCTCAGCCCGCCACTCCGTCCGACCTACCTCCTGCCGACCTTGCACGTGCGGCCATCGAGCAGGAGCCTTCCGTGGTGAAAGCCCGGTATGCGCTGGAAGCAGCAGGCCATGCGGGGCGCAAGATCGCTGTATCGCCCTACGAGTGGTCTGTAGGGATCGACGGCCAGAGACGCCGCTACGAGACAGGCGGCTATTCCAACGAATGGACCGCCAGAGTCGAGCGACCGATCCGAATTGGCGGCAAGGCCGAACTCGATCAAGGCCTTGGCGATGCAACCGAACGGATAGCTCGCGCCGAGTTGACGCAAGCACGACATGAAGCGACACGTGCACTGTCTGATTTGTGGATCGACTGGTTGGCAACTATCCAAGCGCGAGAACTGGCTAAAGAGCAACTCGGCTTCGCCGAATCGAGTGCGTCAGCAGTCGCCGGACGCCGCAAAGCCGGCGATGCGTCGCTACTGGATCTCAACGCAGCACAAGCGGACGCGGCTGAAGCGCGGCGGCAGTTCGATGCAGCACAGGCACAGGAGGCCAAAGCGATTCTTCGCCTGCGCTCACGCTTTCCGTCCCTTGTGATGGAGCCGCAGTCTTTGAGCGAACCTGTGGAGCTTGAGCTAGACGAATTGCAGTGGCGCCAACGGGTCCTGGCCGAAAGTGACACGTTGCGGATCACACAGGAATCACTGAAGCGGGCCGAACTGACTGCCAATCGAGCAAGGGCCGATCGGATTCCTGATCCCACGGTTGGCATCTACACGGCCTCGGAGGCTCGCCGCAGTGAACGCATCGTAGGCATCAGCGTGAGCATCCCGCTCGGAGGGACCTATCGCAGCGAAACCATGCGAGAGGCTCTCAAGCAGGTGGACGTAGCGCGGGCCGAATTGGAGCGTCAGCAAAAGGAAATCGATCTAGCGACTGCGGAGACTATCAACGATGCCCGCTCTGCGTTGCGGCGATGGAAGTTAGCCGAACAGTCAGCGCAGATGGCTCGGGAGAACGCCACGCTCGGCCAACGAGGCTATGGCCTCGGTGAAGGAGATTTGCAGGCGCTTTTGCTGCTGCGTCGGCAATCCGTTGACGCCGCTGGCGCTTCGCTGGCAGCTCGCGTAGAGGCCGTGAAGGCGCGCTATCGACTCTTGATAGACGCACACATGATTTGGGGACTCGATGACAAATAAGAGCTGCAAGTCACCCTGTTACGCGCCGCGCTTCCTGGCGCGCGCTTCAAATAACTACAGGAGGGCACTCAATCATGGAGTTGCGCCATCTTCGTTGCTTTATGGCCGTTGCAGAGGAGTTGCATTTCGCCCGCGCTGCCG
The DNA here is from genome assembly GCF_001598055.1 of Cupriavidus nantongensis. Taxonomy (NCBI): domain Bacteria; kingdom Pseudomonadati; phylum Pseudomonadota; class Betaproteobacteria; order Burkholderiales; family Burkholderiaceae; genus Cupriavidus; species Cupriavidus nantongensis. Next base: position 3,150,092 of record NZ_CP014844.1, read on the forward strand.
AACGGCTACACATTGACCAATCGCCGCTGTCACGGGCGATCAAGGAATTGGAGGAGGAACTTGGCACCCGCCTGTTCGTCCGCACCACCCGAAGCACGCAACTGACCCGTGCCGGGAGACTTTTTCTTGAACACGTTCCGCGGGTGTTTACAGTGCTGGAGCAGGCTCGCGATAGTGTCAAGTCCTCTGCCAACGGCTTTTGCGGCCAGTTGCGCATTGCCTTGTCCGATGGCGTCACACCTTCGCGCCTGCCGGCATTACTGGCGCGCAGTCGTGAAGAAGACCCCGAGGTTGAAATCCGACTGTTCGAAGTGCCGTTGGATCAGCAGATCAAGGGACTTCATAGCGACTTGTATGACGCGGGCTTCTCGATGGCCGAAGACGCGGGCGATGGCATCATCGTCACTCCTGCATGGGAGGACGAATTGATGGTAGCAGTACCGGCTCGCCACCCCGTACTCGCCTTCAAGCAGATTCCGCTGAAGGAAGTGCTGCGCTATCCCCTGACACTGGGCGACCCGGCAATCTGCGAAGGTCATGCGCGCCAGATCGACCGTTTCCTTCGCACGTGCGGACAGGAACCACTGATCGCGCAGTATGTAGCGACCTTCGATGTGATGCTGGCCCTGGTTTCAGCCGGGCTGGCCTTGGGCCTGGCAGGCGAAGCGCATATTGCCGCCACCCGCGAGTCAGGCGTCGTAGCCAGGCGCCTGGCGGGCAAGCCGTGCATGCTCACGACCTATCTTCTTCGCCGCGAAGCGGAACCATCCGAAATGCTGGCCCGGTTCATCGAACGAGTGGCCTTCATTGATTCAACGGACGGCCTCGGCGACGCCGAGGATTCTTGACTCATTAGATGAAAGGACTGGAACCATGAACAAAACGATGCTGCTGATCGTCGCCGCCACGTTGACGGCATGTGGCCCCTCCCAGCCTTCGGAAACCGTGGACACGCTCGTCGCTAATCCCGAGCGCATCAAGGAGATTCAACGCCAATGCAAGGAAGATCGAACGAAGGTTGGCGATGAGCTTTGCCTGCGTGCTGCCGAAGCAGCCAAACGGCGCTTTTTCGGTGATCGGCCGGAGCAGAAATCCAAGTAGGCTACCTCTCGGTCGCTTCGCCGCGACGAAGTTCTCACTGTTACCTCAGTACGCCGCAACGCGCTCGCGCTTGCGGCGTTCTTATTGCTTTTGCCTCTACAAGAAATCTGGCTTTTTCGGCCTAAATCACTGCCGTAACGGCCTTTGACCGACCTGCACGCACGCCTTGATCCTCAGTGCTGCGGCACCTCCGTGTGCCGTGATCGGAGGCGAGGTTATGCAAGGGACGAACGTGCTGTTCGGTCAGATCGCCGTGGTATTCGGCATCGTGATCGCCGGAGTGTGGGGCGCCACACAATGGACAGCAGCAGCCCTTGGCTACCAGCTACGCCTTGGCTCGCCCTGGTTTGATTTCTTCGGCACGCCGGTCTATCACCCGTGGCGGCTGTTCGAGTGGTGGTTCTTCTTCGACGCCTACGCGCCGCGCGTGTTCGACACCGGCGGCGCCATCGCGGGCGGCAGCGGCTTGCTGGCGGTGGTGGTCGCCATCGGCATGTCGATATGGCGCTCGCGCCAGTCGCGCCTGGTCACAACCTACGGCTCGGCCCGCTGGGCGAACGCGGAGGACATTCGCAAGGCGGGTCTGACGCAACCGGCCGGCGTGTTCCTCGGCCAGCATGACCGCCAGTACCTGCGCCACGAAGGCCCGGAACACGTCCTGACCTTCGCGCCCACACGCTCGGGCAAGGGCGTGGGCCTGGTGGTGCCAACCTTGTTGAGCTGGCCGGCCTCGGCGGTCATCCACGACATCAAGGGCGAGAACTGGCAAATCACCGCTGGCTGGCGCTCGCGCTTCTCGCATTGCCTGCTGTTCAACCCGACCGATGCGAAGTCGGCGGCCTACAACCCGTTGCTGGAGGTGAGGCGCGGTGCGCATGAAGTGCGCGACGTGCAGAACATCGCCGACATTCTGGTTGACCCAGAAGGTGCGCTGGAGAAGCGCAACCATTGGGAAAAGACCAGCCACGCGCTGCTGGTCGGGGCCATCTTGCATGTCCTCTACGCGGGCGAAGACAAGACGCTGCGGGGCGTCGCCAACTTCCTGTCCGACCCGGCCAGCCCCTTCGAGCTGACCTTGCACCGGATGATGACCACGCCGCACCTCGGCGATGGGCCGCATCCGGTCGTCGCATCGGCGGCGCGTGAAGTCCTCAACAAGAGCGACAACGAACGCTCGGGCGTGCTGTCCACGGCCATGTCGTTCCTCGGCCTTTACCGCGATCCCACGGTGGCCGAAGTCACGTCGCGCTGCGATTGGCGCATCGCCGACCTGATTGCGGCCGAGCATCCGGTGTCGCTGTATCTGGTGGTGCCGCCTTCGGACATTTCGCGGACGAAGCCGCTCATCCGCCTGATCCTCAACCAGATCGGCCGGCGCCTCACCGAATCGCTCGATGGCTCCGATGGCATCGAGCGCCGCCACAAGCTGTTGCTGATGCTCGATGAGTTCCCGGCGCTGGGGCGCCTGGACTTCTTCGAGACGGCACTGGCCTTCATGGCGGGCTACGGCATCCGCAGCTTCCTCATCGCGCAGTCGCTCAACCAGATCGACAAGGCGTATGGGCAGAACCACTCCATTCTCGACAACTGCCATGTGCGCGTGACGTTCGCCACGAACGACGAGCGCACCGCCAAACGGATCTCCGAGACGCTGGGCACGGCCACCGAGCTGCGCGCCCAGCGCAACTACGCGGGCCACCGGCTCGCGCCGTGGCTCGGGCACCTGATGGTGTCGCGCCAGGAAACCGCGCGCCCGCTGCTGACGCCGGGCGAAGTCATGCAGCTTCCGCCTGACGAGGCCGTGGTGATGGTGTCCAGCGTGGCGCCGATCAAGGCGACGAAGCTGCGCTACTACGCGGACGCCAATTTCAAGCGTCGCGTGCTACCACCGCCCACGCTGGCGGACGGGCAGTACGCAGACGCGCCGCCGTCGCGGCCCGACGACTGGAGCGGGCTGGCGATTCCGTCCGTGCCCGCTGCGCCTGCCACGGCATCCGCCGATGGCCTGGAGAACTTGGGTTCGGCCGACGACGGCGGCCCGCGCCGTCAGCCCGAGCTTTCCGAAGCCGTCGCCTACGCCCCCGAGTTGGCCGCGCCCGCGGCCGACCTCGCGCTGCTCGACGACGACGACGACCTGCCGCTTCCTCTTTCTCGCCAGCTTGATCCAGCCATGCAGCGCACGGCCCGGCTGGCTTCCCTCGACCCCAACGACGGAATCGAGCTATGAGCCACTATCGCCTGAACCTCTTTATCCAGCCCGAGCACGCCAAGCGGCTCGACGAGCTTGCCGCCAAGAAAGGCGTGTCCAAGTCATCCATCGTCGCGGCGGCGCTCGCATCGTGGCTGTCACCCGATGCCGCCGACCAGCGCGAGGCAGCCATCGCCAAGCGGCTGGATCGCCTCTCGCGCCAGGCCGAGCGCATGGAGCGCGACCAGAACATCGCCATCGAAACGCTGGCGCTGTTCATCCGCTACTACCTGACCGTGAGTACGCCTGTTCCCGAGGCGCACCAAGACGCGGCACGCGCGCAGGGCAAGGCGCGCTTCGAGCAGTTCACCGAGCAGCTTGGCCGCCATCTGCTGCGGGGCCGAAGCCTAGTGCGCGACGTGGTGGAAGAACTGCACCCCGACCCGATGCGGATGGAGGACGCGGCGGCAACCGCGCAAGCGCAGGAGCGTGCGTCATGAGCGCCGTTCCGCAGTCCATGAGTGCCACGTCGCTCGACCGCCGCATCCAGATGCTGCGTACGGCGATGGGGCCGCTGATCGCCGCCGCGCTCGAAGACCCGGACGTGGTGGAGGTGATGCTGAATCCTGATCGCACCCTTTGGGTGGATCGGCTTTCCAGTGGACGCGCACCGATGGGCGTGGAACTGCCCGAGGCGGACGGCGAGCGAATCATCCGCCTGGTCGCGGCCCACGTTGGCGCAGAAGTCCATCGCGGCCAGCCGCTGCTGTCCGCCGAGTTGCCCGAAACGGGCGAACGCTTCGAGGGCATCTTGCCGCCGGCAGCGCCGGGGCCGGCCTTCGCGCTGCGCAAGCGCGCCATCGGCGTGATTCCGCTGGAGCGGTACGTCATCGACGGGATGATGACCAGCGCGCAAGCGGGCTTTCTCGTTCGCGCCGTGCGCGAGCGGCAGAACGTGCTGATCGCCGGCGCCACCAGCAGCGGCAAGACCACGCTCGCCAATGCTTTGCTCGCCGAAATCGCCGCCACCGGCGACCGCGTGCTGGTGCTCGAAGACACGGTGGAGCTGCAATGCGCGGCCCGCGACCACGTGCCGCTGCGGACGCGGCAAAACGTCGTGTCGATGACAGAGTTGGTCCGCTCATCCATGCGCCTGCGGCCTGATCGCGTCGTCGTTGGCGAAGTGCGCGGCGCCGAGGCACTGGATCTCATCAAGGTGTGGGGCACAGGCCATCCGGGCGGCATCGCCACGATCCATGCCGGCTCCGCGCTCGGCGCGCTGCTGCGCCTGGAGCAACTGATTCTCGAAGTGGCGGTGAATCCGCCCCGTGCGCTGATCGCCGAGGCAGTCAACGTGGTGATCCACATCGCCGGACGCGGGCGCAAGCGCCGCATCGAGAGCATCGCCCGCGTCGTCGGCTTCGATGGCGTGGGCTACCAACTGGCGGACGCACTGGAAACGCCGTTTCCCGAGCTGCTGCCACTTCCCGATGCCGCACTCGCTGCGGCGACCTCCCCATCCCCTCACTCACTTGGAGAACTGCCATGACGCAGATGACCATTCCTGCTTTCCGTTTTTCTGCAAATCCGGCTTTGCGTCTTGCGCGGCTGCGCTGCCTGGCCCGCCCTGCGGGGCAAGGGCTGCTGCTGGCCGCGCTGATGCTGTTCCTGGCCGGCACGGCACAAGCCGCCGGTTCCTCGATGCCGTGGGAAGGCCCGCTGCAATCCATCCTCGAATCCATCCAAGGGCCGGTGGCGCGCATCGTCGCAGTCATCATCATCATCGCCACGGGCCTCGCGCTCGCCTTCGGCGACACGTCCGGCGGATTCCGCAAGCTGATCCAGATCGTCTTCGGTCTGTCCATCGCGTTCGCGGCTTCGAGCTTCTTCCTGTCGTTCTTCAGCTTCTCCGGCGGGGCCGTCGTATGAGTGCCCCGGACACCTTCGCGGACGGCTTTGAGGTGCCGCTGCATCGCTCGCTGACCGAGCCGATTCTGCTTGGCGGTGCGCCGCGCACCGTGGCGATCGCCAACGGCACGCTGGCCGCCGCTGTCGGCCTGGGCCTGCAACTGTGGATTCCCGGTGTGGTGCTCTGGATCGTCGGCCATTCGCTGGCGGTATGGGGCGCGCGCGTCGATCCGCAGTTCATGCAGGTCTTCGCCCGGCATATCAAGCACCGCCCGCTGCTGGACGTGTGAGGGGAGGACGCCGCGATGTTGAATCTCGCCGAATACCGCCAGCGCCCGGCCTTGCTGGCCGACTGGCTGCCCTGGGCCGGGCTGGTCGCACCGGGCGTCGTCTTGAACAAGGACGGCAGTTTCCAGCGCACGGCCCGGTTTCGCGGGCCTGACCTCGACAGCGCGACGCAAGGCGAGCTGATCGCCACGTCGGCGCGGTTGAACAACGCGCTGCGCCGCATGGGATCGGGCTGGGCGCTGTTCATCGAGGCCGAGCGCCGCGCCGCCGCCGACTATCCGCGCTCGGAGTTTCCCGAACCGCTTTCGTGGCTGGTGGAGGAAGAACGCCGGGCCGCCTTCGAGGAATCGGGCCATCACTTCGAGAGCGGCTATCACCTGACGCTGGTCTATCTGCCACCGGAAGAATCCCGCGCCCGTGCAGCCAAGATGCTCTACGAGAACACGCCGACGAATGGCGTGGACTGGCGCGAGCGGCTGCAAGCCTTTGTCGCGGAAACGGATCGCGTCTTTGACCTGCTCGACGGCGTGATGCCGGAAATTGACTGGCTCGATGACGCGCAGACGCTGACCTACCTGCACGCGACCATCTCGACGCGGCGCTATCGCGTCGGCGTGCCTGAAGTGCCGTTCCACATCGACGCGCTGCTGACCGACTCGCCGCTGGTCGGTGGCCTGGCACCCATGCTGGGCGACCAGCACCTGCGCGTGGTGTCGGTGCGGGGCTTCCCGACCTCGACCTGGCCGGGGATTCTGGACGACCTCAACCGCCTCGGCTTTGCCTACCGCTGGAGTACGCGCTTTCTCTGCCTCGACAAAGCCGAAGCGGAAAAAGAACTGTCCCGCCTGCGCCGCCAGTGGTTTGCCAAGCGCAAGAACGTCATCGCGCTGCTGCGCGAAACGATCTTCCAGCAGGAAAGCCCGCTGGTCGATACCGACGCCAACAACAAGGCCGCCGATGCCGACGCTGCCTTGCAGGAGCTGGGCAGCGATCAAGTCGCCTTCGGCTATCTGACGGCGACCGTCACCGTCATGGACGAGGACGCCGCCGTCGCAGACGAGAAGCTGCGCATGGTGGAGCGCGTTATCCAGGGCCGGGGCTTCGTCACCATTCCCGAAACGCTCAACGCCGTGGATGCCTGGCTGTCGTCGATCCCCGGCAACGCCTATGCGAACGTGCGCCAGCCCATCGTCTCAACGCTGAACCTGGCGCACATGATGCCGGTGTCGGCGGTCTGGGCCGGGCCAGAGAAGAACGACCATCTCGACGGCCCGCCGCTGATCGTCACACGCACCGATGGCGCGACGCCTTTTCGCTTGGTCACGCACATCGGCGACGTGGGCCACACGCTGGTCGCGGGTCCGACTGGCATGGGCAAGTCGGTCTTGCTCGCCACGCTGGCGATGCAGTTCCGCCGCTATCGCGGCTCGCGCATCTTCGCGTTCGACATGGGCCGCTCGATGCGCGCCACGGTTCTCGGGTTGGGCGGCGAGCACTACGACCTGGGAACGGATGGCGAAATCGCTTTCCAGCCATTCGCACGCATCGACCGCGAGGGCTACCGCACCTGGGCCGCCGAATGGATCGAAGGCCGCTTGCTGCACGAAGGCGTGGCGGTCGGCCCCGACGAGAAGGCGGCCATCTGGTCGGCGCTGGGAAGCCTTGCCGGTGCGCCGGTGGAGCAGCGCACCATGACCGGGCTTTCCGTCCTCTTGCAGTCCAACGCGCTGCGGCAGGCGCTGTCGCCCTATGTGCTGGGTGGCGCCCACGGCAAGCTGCTGGACGCCGACCATGACCGCCTCGGCATGGCCGACGTGCAGTGCTTCGAGATGGAGGAGCTGATGCACAGCAAGGCCGCCGTCATGGCCGTGCTGCATTACCTCTTTGCGCGCTTCGACGAACGCTTCGACGGGGCGCCCACGCTGCTGATCCTCGATGAAGCGTGGCTGTTCCTCGATGACCCGGTGTTTGCCGCGCGTATCCGCCAGTGGCTCAAGACGCTGCGCAAGAAGAACGTCAGCGTCATCTTCGCCACGCAGAGCCTCGCCGACATCAAGGATTCGAGCATCGCGCCCGCGATCATCGAGAGCTGCGCGAGTCGGATTTTCTTGCCCAACCCGCAGGCGACAGAGCCGCAGATTCGCACGATCTACGAGGGCTTCGGCCTCAACCGGCGGCAGATCGAGATCGTCGCCAACGCGCAGCCCAAGCGCGACTACTACTACCAATCGCGTCTCGGCAATCGCCTGTTCGACCTCGACCTGGGGCCGGCGGCGCTGGCCTTCGCGGGCGCTTCCACGCCGCAAGACCAGCGCGCCATTGATGAGGTTCTTGGCCGCGTGCCGCAGGACGCCAGCGTGCCCGGCTTCGCGGGCGCCTGGCTGCGCCATCGCGGCCTCGATTGGGCGGCCGACCTGCTGCCCTCGTTCCCCGGCCTCGCGCCGGGTTCCCTCGCTGACCAACCCCTGGAGAACCTGCCATGAAGAAGCGCCTTCTTGCCGCCGCCATCGCGGCCATGCTTTGCACCGCCACCGCCCATGCGCAATGGGTCGTGATCGACCCCACGAACCTCGTGCAGAACACGCTGACCGCGATCCGCACGCTGGAGCAGATCAATAACCAGATCCAGCAGCTCCAGAACGAAGCGCAGATGCTGATGAACCAGGCGCGCAACCTCGCCAGCCTGCCGTCCAGCGTGGTCGGCCAATTGCGCGCGAATCTGGCAACGACCGAGCGGCTGATCGCCCAGGCCCGAGGCTTGGCCTATGACGTGACGAATCTGGATCGGGAGTTCGCACGCCTGTATCCCGAGCAGTACGCCGCCACCGTCAGCGGCGACCAGATGTACCGCGACGCGCAGGAGCGTTGGCGGAACACGCTCAACGGCTTGCAGACCACGATGCAGATGCAGGCGCAGGTGTCGCAGAACCTGGGCGAAGACGAAAGCGTGTTGGCCGACCTCGTGGGCAAGAGCCAGTCTGCCGAAGGGGCGCTCCAAGCCATGCAGGCCATGAACCAGTTGCTGGCCTTGCAGGCCAAGCAGTCGATCCAGTCGCAGCGGCTCCAGATCACGCAGGATCGCGCTGCCGCGCTGGAACTGGCGCGGCAGGCGGCGGCCACCGAACGCGGGCGCGAGGTGACGCGCCGCTTCCTGGGCAGCGGCACGCCGTACACGCCGCAAGCCGTCGATTTCTACAACCACTGACGAGGTGCGACATGAAGCACGCGCCCGTCCTGCTCGCCGTCGCTGTTCCCGCGCTCCTGCTGGCCGGCTGCGACCGGCCGCAACCGCTGTCGGTGGACGCGCTGGCCGCCGATCTGTCCCGGCTGCACGCACTGCGCGCGCAGTGCCGCGCGGGCGAGCACGACGGCGCGTTTTGCGCGCAGGTGGCCCAGGCCGACCTGCGGCGCTTTCTCTCCGGCCAGGCCGGGCCGGGCGAGTACCAGACGCTCGCCGACCTGCCGCCCATTCCGCCCAGCTTCGATGAACCCGCCGATGCCAATGAGCCGGGGCAGGAGGACTCGCCATGAATGACGTGACGGTGATTGACCGTTTCCTCGATACCTTCTCGCGCTACATCGACTCGGGCTTCGGGCTGCTGCATGGCGAGGTGGCGTTTCTGACCGCCACGCTGATCGTCATCGACATGACCATCGCCGGGCTGTTCTGGGCGATGGGCCACGCCGTCGGCCAGGGCGAAGACGTGATCGCCAAGCTGATCCGCAAGGTGCTCTATGTCGGTGCTTTCGCCTACATCATCGGCAACTTCAACACGCTGGCGGGCATTCTGTTCCGCTCCTTCGCCGGGCTGGGCCTGACGGCCAGCGGCTCGACGTTGAGCATGGATAACTTCCTGCACCCTGGACGGCTGGCCAAGGTCGGCATCGACGCCGGGGCGCCGATCCTTGAGCAGATCGGCAACATGGCGGGCTTCCCCGAGGTGTTCGTGAACATCACGCCCATCGTCGTGATGTTCCTCGCGTGGTTGATCGTCATCCTGTGCTTCTTCGTGCTGGCAGTGCAGCTTTTCATCACGCTGATCGAGTTCAAGCTGACCACGCTCGCGGGCTTCGTGCTGGTGCCATTCGCGCTGTGGAACAAGACTGCGTTCCTCGCTGAAAAAGTGCTGGGCAACGTGGTGTCCTCGGGCATCAAGGTACTGGTGCTGGCCGTCATCGTCGGCATCGGCACGGGTCTGTTCGCAGAGTTCCAGACGACACCGAACGAGCCATCCATCGACCATGCGCTGGTCGTGATGCTGGCCTCGCTCGCCATGCTCGCGCTCGGCATCTTCGGGCCGGGCATCGCCACGGGCCTTGTGTCTGGCGGCCCGCAACTCGGCGCGGGCGCAATGGCCGGCGCGGCGCTGGGCGCTGCGGGCGCTGCCGTGGCCGTCGGCGCCGCGGCCACGGGCGTCGGCGGCGCAGTCGCCGCCGGGGCACGCATGGCGCCCGCCGCCGCCAGGCTGGCCGGCAGCGGCGCGCGTGCTGCCACTTCGACGGCCAGCAGTGCGCGATCGGCGTTTCAGGCTGGCTCCGCTTCGGCTGGTGGCGGCCTCAAGGGCGCTGCCGCCGGCATGGGCAACGTCGCCAAGACCGGCGCGCAGGCGGCCGGGCGGAAGGTGGCCGAGGGCGCGCGTTCGGTGAAGGAGCGTGCGGCCGCAGCTTTCCGCCAGGAAGGCACTACCGGGGCCGGCGCAGCCGCCGCATCGGGCGGCGCTGCGGCAGGCGGCGATCCGCCGCCGGCAACGCCGCAGGCGCAACCCGCCTGGGCCAAGCGGCTGCATCGCCGTCAGCAACTCTCCCATGCCGCGACCACCGCCGCCCACACGCTGCGCGGCGGCGACGGCGGCGGCTCCAGCCAGGGGCCAAGCCTTCGTGATTCCGATTCATAAGGAGAACCGACCATGCGATTCAAACGCGCACAGGTGCGCTACGCGGACACGCCGCAACCTGCCACCCCGTACCAATCTGCGGCGCAAGTCTGGGACGAACGCATCGGTTCGTCCCGCGTGCAGGCCAGGAACTGGCGCCTGATGGCCTTTGGCTGCCTTACGCTGGCGATGCTGATGGCCGGCGGCCTCGTGTGGCGTTCCGCGCAGTCCATCGTGACGCCCTACGTGGTGGAGGTGGACAACGCGGGCCAGGTGCGAGCAGTCGGCGAAGCGGCCACGCCGTACCGGCCCAGCGATGCACAGATCGCGTACCACCTGGGCCGCTTCATCGGCCTGGTGCGCTCGCTGTCCATTGATCCCATAGTCGTCCGCCAGAACTGGCTGGACGCCTACGACTACACCACCGACAAGGGTGCCGTGGTGCTCAACGAGTACGCCCGCGTGAACGATCCGTTCGCGCGCATCGGCAAGGAGTCGGTGACGGTGCAGATCACCAGTGTCACCCGCGCCAGCGACGCCTCGTTCAACGTGCGCTGGACGGAACAACGCTTCGTCAACGGCGCCCCTGCCGGCACCGAGCGCTGGAACGCGGTGATTTCCATCGTGCAGCAGACCCCGCGCACCGAACAGCGCCTGCGCAAGAACCCCCTGGGCATCTACGTCAACGGCCTGTCGTGGAGCCGCGAACTGGATTCTTCCGAAGGAGCCAAGCCATGAACCCGTCTTTCCGTATTTACGTTTCCATGTTGGCGCTTGCAGCCCTGGCGGGCTGCGCCACGCAGGGCAAGCCGCCGCCGGTCATCTCGCTCGATGAGCCGATGCAGGCGCAGCCGCTGCCGGAGCCGCCTGCACCTGTGGAGGCGGTCGCCGTGCCCGAGGTGCTGCCGATGCCGGCGCAGTTGAAGCCAGCGCCCGAGGCCGACGAGGCCAAGCCTGCGCCGGAGCCGGTGGACGAGAAGGTGCGCGTGTCGCGGGCGAACACAGAGGCCCGCGTCGCACCCACGCGCGAGGGCTACGTCAATGCGATTCAGGTGTGGCCGTTCACCGACGGCGCGCTGTATCAGGTCTATGCGGCCGTGGGCCGCGTGACCGTGATCGCCCTGCAGCCGGGCGAGGAACTGGTGACGGTGGCAGCCGGCGACACGGTACGCTGGATCGTGGGCGACACGTCCAGCGGCAGCGGCGATGCGCTGCGCGTGAACGTAATGGTCAAGCCCATCCGCTCGGGCCTCAAGACCAATCTGGTCATCACGACCAGCCGGCGTACCTACCTGATCGAGCTGACCTCGACCGAAAAGACATGGATGGCGTCGGTGTCCTGGGAGTATCCCAAGGACAAGATGCTGGCCTTGCAGCGTCAGTCACAGGCAGCCAGCGCCGCCGCGCCGGTCGATACCGGGATGTCGCTGGAGAAGCTGCGCTTCCGCTACGCGGTCAGCGGCAGCAATCCGCCGTGGAAGCCGCTGCGCGCCTTCGATGATGGGCAGAAGGTCTATATCCAGTTCCCGGCCGGCATCGCGCAGGGCGAGCTGCCACCGCTGTTCGTCATCGGCGCGCAGGGCGACGGGCAACTGGTGAACTACCGTTTTCGTGCGCCGTACTACATCGTCGATCGCCTGTTCGGCGCGGCCGAGCTGCGCCTGGGCGGTGACAAGGGCGACGTGGTGCGGATCGAGCGCACGGATGGCACGCGGAGGAACTGACCATGAGCCAGGACGACACTCCCGACCTTGCCGCGCCGCAGGCCGGCAAGGTGGCGCCCGAAGCGGTGGCGCTGCGCGCTCAGCCGCGCCCGGTCACGCGCTTGAACCGGCGCACGTTGGCCATCCTCGTCGGCGGCCTGTCGGTCGCCGTACTCGGCGCCACGATCTGGTCATTGCAGCCGCATCGGCGCGGCGCGGGCGAACAGACCGAGCTGTACAACGTCGATCGTGTGTCGAAGTCCGAGGGGCTGGATGGCCTGCCTTCCGACTACTCGAAGCTGCGAAAGGCGCCCGAGCTGGGGCCGCCGCTGCCGGGCGACCTGGGGTCGGCCATCGTGAAGTCGCAGCAGCCGGTGACGCCGACGTATGCGCCGCCGGGCCATGATCCAGCGGACGCCTTGCGCAAGGAGGCCGAAGCGGCGGCAGCTTCGACGGTGTTCTTCCGCTCGGGCAAACAGGGCCAAGCCGCCGCCACGGTGGCGCAGGCCGCGCCGGGTGCGCCTGGCGCTCCAAACGCACTCGCGGCCTTCGACCCGCTCGCCGCCGGGCCGGCCTCGACGGCGGCCCAGCCTGCCGATCCGACCGCTGTGCAGAACCGGCAAGACCAGAAAGAGGCGTTCCTGAAAGCCGGTTCTACTGAAACCCGCAATTCAGGGAATCTGGCGCTGCCGGCGTCGCCCTATCAGGTGATGGCCGGAACGGTGATCGCGGGCGCGCTGGTGACGGGCATCAAGTCGGACTTGCCGGGCGACGTGATCGCCACGGTGACAGAGCCGGTCTTTGACACGGCCACGGGCAAGTTCCTGCTGATCCCGCAGGGATCGCGCATCCTCGGGCGCTACAACAGCCAGGTCAGCTACGGGCAGAGCCGCGTTCAGGTGGTGTGGAATCGTGTCATCCTGCCGGACACGTCATCGCTGACGCTCGACAACCTCGTGGGCACCGACCCGGCCGGCTATGCGGGTCTGGAGGACGACGTGGACTGGCATTGGAAGCGCATCGTCGCGGGCGCGGTGCTGACGACGCTGCTGGGCGTCGGCGCCGAGCTGGCCGCGCCGGAGAACCGCCAGGATGGCAACCGCATCGTGATCGCGGGGCGCGACAGCGCCCAGGACAGCATCAACCAGGTCGGGCAGGAGATGACCCGGCGCAACATGAACATCCAGCCGACGCTGACCGAGCGGCCGGGTCTGCCGGTGCGCATCATCGTCAACCGCGATTTGGTGCTGCGGCCGTACCAGCCGATGTTCTTCAACCGGGGAACTTCGCAATGAACGCGATCAAGAAGCTGCGGCTTGGACCGCTGCCCAAGACCGAGAGCGTCAAGCTGACCTTTGCCTGCCCGGCCAGCCTGAAAGCCGACCTCGACCGCTACGCCGCGCTACATGCGCAGACCTATGGCGAACCGGTCGATGCGGCGACGCTGATCCCGCACATGCTGGAAGCGTTCATGGCGGGCGATCGGGGATTCAGGAAGGGCACAGTGACCCGGAGCGCGCCATCGAAGCCGACATGATGGCGTCGCGTACCAACGGCATCCATCGAACGCGCAGCCCCAGGCTGCGCGTTCTTCATTCTGGATGCCGCTAAGCCTCTTGGGCTATGATGATGCGACAGGCCCGCCCTTCCTCGGCAATCCAGCACGACACCGTGCGATGCGGCTTTCTCTCCCGACGCTCCTATGTGGCTCCTAGCCCACCAAGCCGCAGTCCTGCAACGCGGCCCAAAAAAGAGCTAACCTACTGTCCCATATACGGTTTCAAGCCTTGCGTGATTTCCACGAAGGACTTGACACCAGAACTTTTTTGTTGCGCAGGTGGCTTACGAAGCCTTGCTGATGCGCTGCTCGATATGCTTGGCGCGGTCTTCCGAGCCCGGGTGCGACGAGAACATGCTGGACTTGCCGCCGTCGAGCTTGGCCAGCTTCTGGAACGCCGTGACCAGGCCCTTGGTGCTGGCCTTGTTCTTGGTCAGCAGGTCGAACGAATAGTCGTCGGCCGCGGTTTCCTGCGACTGCGAGAACTGCGCGTTGATCAGCTTCTCGCCCAGCTCGCCCAGCTGCGACTGCGACAGCGCTGCCACCGCGCCATTGCCGGCCGCCGCCGCCGCGCCGCGCGCCGCGGTGGCGGTGTAGGCCACCTGCATGGCCTTCTTGGTGTGGCCCAGCGCCACGTGGCCGAGTTCGTGGCCCAGCACGCCGCGCACTTCGTCGTCGGTCATCATGTCCATCAGGCCGCTGTAGACGCGCACGCAGCCGTTGGCCATGGCCCAGGCGTTGACGTCCTTGGTCAGGTAGACCTTGGCGTTGACGTTGGGCACGTCGCTGTTCTTCAGCCCGCTCATGATCTTGACCAGGCGCTTGTTGTAGGTGCTGTTGGCAGCTGCGATCTTGTTGGTCTTGTCCGATTCCGCGCAGGCCTGGTCCGACAGGCTCCTGACGTCTGCGTCCGACAGCGTGGCAGCCTTGGCCAGCGAGGTGCCGGCGCTCAGCATGCCGTCGACATTGGTGGGCATGCCGCCGGAGCAGCCGGCCAGCAGTGCCGCCGCGACGGCGCAGGCAGCGAGCGAGAGAGTTGCTTTCATGATGTTGTTCTGGGTGGAGTGGCTCGGAGGTGCCGATAAAGGCCCCGGCACTTTAAGCCATCCGCCCGTGCGAGGGAATCACCCAAATGCTGAAAGCCGCCAAAAATGACAATTTGTTGCATTTGGACAATGTTCCAGTTCGAAGGGCGCTCTGGCCACACCTACCGCAAGGCCGGGTGGCCCATCCGCACCGCAACAAACCTTTACAAATCCTTCCGTGAAATCCCGGATCGGTGCCCTAGCCTGTTCCCATGCTTTCGAGGGAGACGGCCATGCCTTCGTCACGGGACACCTTCAAATTGCGTCGGCCTGGGCGGCGCACGATGAACTGGCACGACGTCGCCCTGATCGCGATTGGATGGGTGGGCCTGTGCCTCGGCGTGGGGTGGACGCTTTCCAAGGCGGCTGGCACCTTCGAGTGAAGCGCCGGTGCGCGCTCCCCTGCACGGGCGCAGGTACGGCGGTCGCATTCGGAATAAAAAAATCGCGCCGTCCCTGAGAGAGAACGGCGCGTCGCCTAAAAGAGAGAGCGTGATGGTCGCACGCCCTCCCGATCCCGCCGGACCCACGAGCCGGCGGGAGTGACCAGGAGAGTCAGGCCACTTTCTTGTCTTCGAAGAACTGCTCGTCTTCGGTCGAACCCTTCAGCGCGGTCGTCGACGACTGGCCACCTTCAATGGTCTGGGTCACGGCGTCGAAGTAGCCGGTGCCGACTTCGCGCTGGTGCTTGACCGCGGTGAAGCCCTTCTCGGCAGCCTTGAACTCGGCTTCCTGCAGCTCCACAAACGCGCTCATCTGGTTGCGGGCGTAGCCGTAGGCCAGGTTGAACATCGAGTAGTTGAGCGAGTGGAAGCCGGCCAGCGTGATGAACTGGAACTTGTAGCCCATCGCGCCCAGCTCGCGCTGGAACCTGGCGATGGTGGCGTCGTCCAGGTTCTTCTTCCAGTTGAACGACGGCGAGCAGTTGTACGCCAGCATCTTGCCCGGGAACCTGGCGTGCACGGCTTCGGCAAACTTCTTGGCAAACTCCAGGTCCGGCTTGCCGGTTTCGCACCACACCAGGTCAGCCACTTCGGCGTAGGCCAGCGCGCGGGAGATCGACTGCTCCAGTCCGTTGCGGACGCGATAGAAGCCTTCGACGGTGCGCTCGCCGGTGCAGAACGGCTTGTCGTTGTCGTCGATGTCCGAGGTCAGCAGGTCGGCGGCCTCGGCGTCGGTGCGCGCGATCACCAGCGTCGGCACGCCCGAAACGTCGGCGGCCAGGCGCGCGGCGGTCAGCTTGGCCACCGCCTCGCGGGTCGGCACCAGCACCTTGCCGCCCATGTGGCCGCACTTCTTGACCGAGGCGAGCTGGTCTTCGAAGTGAACGCCGGCGGCACCTGCCTCGATCATCGCCTTCATCAGCTCGAACGCATTCAGCACGCCGCCGAAGCCCGCTTCCGCATCGGCGACGATGGGGGCAAAGAAGTCGGTGTCGCCCGTGCCTTCGCTCCACTGGATCTGGTCGGCGCGCTGGAAGGTGTTGTTGATGCGCTTGACCACCTGCGGCACCGAGTTGGCCGGATACAGCGACTGGTCGGGATACATCTCGCCAGCCAGGTTGGCGTCGCCGGCGACTTGCCAGCCCGACAGGTAGATCGCCTTCAGGCCCGCCTTGACCTGCTGCATGGCCTGGTTGCCGGTCAGCGCGCCGAGCGAGTTGACGAACGGCTCGGTATGCAGCAGGTGCCACAACTTCTCGGCACCACGACGCGCCAGGGTGTGCTCGACCTGAACCGAACCACGCAGGCGCACCACGTCTTCGGCGGTGAAATTACGCTTGATGCCCTTCCAGCGCGGATTGGTGTCCCAGTCTTTCTGCAGGGCCTGGATCTGCTCTTGGCGGTTCATGGTCGCTCTCCTGAACGTGATTGGGAATGGCTGTGGATCTCGTGCTCGCCTGACCCGGGCCGCGTCGCGTCGCCGATGCGTTGGCCGCTGTTTTCGTGCCCGATGTCCTGTGTCTTATATAAGAGTGTAGAGAACGCTACCGCGTTGCAACAACCCCGGACCTCGGACTGAACCAAGATTTATTTCTGTTTTAAATCATTGGTTTATCTAAAACATTTCACGATACGGGACAGAATCTTCCATCATGAGAAATGGCGTTGTGCTCCGCAAACCGGGTATTTTTGCGGGTCCAAAACCATTTTCCACATCGTGAAAAATCGGCGAATGTGGCGCAAGCTGCTAGTGGACGCGACTCGCCTGCAGCGCCGCAGAGGCCGGCGCGCCTTCGATATGGTCGACAAATTCGCCGACCATCGACGCAAACCCGGCCGGGTCCGCCAACGGCAGCCAGTGCTGCGCCGGCACGGTGCGGCGCCACAGTCGCGGGGTCCAACGGTGCATGCCTTCTGTCACCGAGGGCTTCACGTATCGGTCATGGAGCGGCACGATCAGCTGCACCGGCGCATGCGCAGCACGGCGGCGTGGCACGCGCAACACCGGCAGGATATTGGCGCGGTACAGGCGCACGCCGTGGCAGCCGTCGGCGGTCTGGGTCGGGTTCGGCCTGGCGCGCACGCCCTCGGTCAGGCGCAGGTAGCGCGGCCAGGCCCGGCCCAGCCAGAGCCGCCAGGCCAGCTCGGGCAGCCACGGCAGGTGGAAGACGCCGATATACCACGATGCCACCAGCTGGCGCAGCGCCTGTCCAAGCGCCGCCGGCGAACGCTGCCCGCACAGTTCGCGCAGCGCGATGGCCGCATGGTCGAGGCATGGGCCCGAGCAGGAAGTGAACGAGGCAATGCGGCCCTGCAAACGCGGATCGGTGACGAACTCCCACCCCTGGATCGAACCCCAGTCGTGGCCGACCAGATGCACCGCGCGCTGCGGCGACACCGCGTCGATCACGGCGATAAAGTCGTCGGCCAGCTTCTGCAGCCGGTAGGCCGCGGTCGCGTGCGGGGCGGTCGAGCGCCCGGCGCCGCGCACGTCATAGGCCACCACGTCGAAGCGCCCGGCCAGTTGCCCCGCCACGGCGTGCCAGACGTCGCTGTTGTCGGGATAGCCGTGCACCAGCACGATGGTCGGCCGCGTTGGCCCGGCCTCGCCCCAGCGGCTAACGGCCAGGCGCACGTCGCCGGCATCGACGCAGCACGTTTGCGGCGGGAATTGCGGCGGAATTTGCTGCAGGACTTGCGGAGCATGCATGGCCGTCGGTTCCATCGTTCGATGTCATGGTCGGCCATGCTACGCAAAAGCAAACGGCGCCGCGAATGGGCACCGCCTGTTTGAAACGCGTCTAAACGTGTTGAAACGCGTGCGGGATTCAGGCCGCGGCCGTATCGCGGGCGCGGCGATAGGCGACCCAGTCACCGCTGTCGATGCGCGGCAGCGCGGCCGCCGCTGCTTCAGCCACTGGATACAGCAGGCAGGCAACCGGCTGGCCGTTGCACTGCACCGCCTGTTCCTCGCGCACGAACAGCGTGGCCTGGCCCGGATAGACCTCCTCGATCTCGTCCAGCACCGGCAGCAGCGCGTCGGCAATCTCGTAGATATCCCCGACCACCGGTCCGCCGCCGGCGTCCAGCACCAGGCCAGGATAGGTGCCGAAGTCATAGAGCCTGCCAGCTACCGTGCCCGTTCCAAGCAGCGTGGGCGCGGCGATGCCGTGGCGCCGCGCGGCGGCGTTCAGGTCGTTGACCTCGCCGGCGCGCAGCGTGCCATAGACGAAGACGCGCGGCATGCTCAGCGCTCCAGCGGTGCGTCGGCGACCAGGATCCCGTCGACGTCGACATAGATCCAGTTGCCCGGGCGCACCACCGCGCCCGGCATCTGCACCGTCACCTCGCTCTCGCCCACGTTGCGCTTCTGGCTCTTCTGCGGATGCGCGGCCAGCGCGCGGATGCCGATATCGCACACGTCCAGCTCGGCGGTGTCGCGGATGCAGCCGTTGACGACGATGCCGGCCCAGCCGTTCTTCTCGGCCAGCAGGCCCAGGTTGCCACCCACCAGCGCGCAGCGCAGCGAGCCGCCGCCGTCGACCACCAGCACGCGCCCGCGGCCCGGCGACTCCAGCGTGCTGCGCACCAGCGAGTTGTCTTCGAACACCTTGAGCGTCGCGGCCGGACCGGCAAACGCCGGCTGCTTGCCGAAGGCGCGGAACACCGGCGCCATCACGCGCAGCGTGCCGTCGGCAAGGCGGTCTTCATGCGCGTCGCACAGGTCGGTGGTGACGGGCTTCATCTCGGGTCTCCTGGTCGGTAAGAAAAAAAACTGTCGGGCCGCGCAGCGTCACGGCTTGCGGCTGGCCAGCGCCTGCGCCCGGATCGCGCTCAGCGTGGTGCGCGGCGTGATCACGTCCGGGTCCACCTGGATCTCGATCAGCGTCGACACCGGCGCCGCCAGCGCCTCGCGCAAGGCCGGCGCAAAGGCCTCGGTCGTGGTCACGGTGGCGCCGCGTGCCCCGTAGGCGCGCGCCAGCGCGGCAAAGTCGGGATTGTGCAGCTCGGTGCCGGACACATGCGTCGGGTATTCGCGCTCCTGGTGCATGCGGATGGTGCCGTACATGCCGTTGTTGACGACGATGATGATGACCGGCGCCTGGTATTGCATCGACGTAGCCAGTTCCTGGCCATTCATCAGGAAGCAGCCGTCGCCCGCCAGCGCCACCACGGTACGCTGCGGGAAGGCGATCTTGGCGCCCACTGCCGCCGGCACGCCGTAGCCCATCGCGCCGCTGGTCGGCGCCAGCTGGCCGCGGCCGCCGCTGGTGAACGGGCGATAGTGGAAATAGCGGTGCAGCCAGCCGGCATAGTTGCCGGCGCCGTTGGTCACCACCGCGTCGGCCGGCAGCAGCTGGTCCAGCGTGCGGATGACCTCGGCCATGTCGACGCCCTGCCCCGTGAACGGCGGCGGCTGCAGGTAGCGCTCGTAATCGGCATGCGCGGCCTCGGTCCACGCTTTCCAGCGTGGCGCGCCGGGTGGCTGTAGTCCGGCGAGGCGCGCGGCAATGGCCGGCATCGCGGCCTGGATCATCAGGTCGGCCTGGTACACGCTGCCAAGCTCTTCGGCGCCGGCATGCACATGGACCAGCTTCTGCGCCGGCCGCGGCGCCGCGATCAGCGCGTAGCCGCCGGTGGTCATCTCGCCCAGCCGCGGGCCGATCGCGAGCACCAGGTCGGCATCGCGGATGCGCTCGGCCAGCGCGGGATTGATGCCGATGCCGACATCGCCGGCGTAGTTGGGATGGCGGTTGTCGAACAGGTCCTGGCCGCGGAAGGCGCAGCCCACCGGCAGCGCGAAGCGCTCGGCAAAGGCCTGCAGGTCGGCGCAGGCCTGCGGGGTCCAGCCGCTGCCGCCGGCCAGCACGAACGGGCGCTCGGCGGCCTGGAGCATGTCGGCCAGCCGCGCCAGCTCGGCCTCGCCGGGCCAGGCCATGACGCGCTG
Organism: Cupriavidus nantongensis; assembly: GCF_001598055.1. Taxonomy (NCBI): domain Bacteria; kingdom Pseudomonadati; phylum Pseudomonadota; class Betaproteobacteria; order Burkholderiales; family Burkholderiaceae; genus Cupriavidus; species Cupriavidus nantongensis. The sequence goes on from NZ_CP014844.1 coordinate 3,170,188, forward strand.
GTAGCCCTGCAACTGCGGCACCACGGCGGTTTGCGCCAGCATGTCTTCGGGCAGCGCCAGCACCACCGGGCCGGGACGGCCCGAGGTGGCGGTCTGGTAGGCGCGCGCGATGTATTCGGGGATGCGCTCGACCCGGTCGATCTGCGCCACCCACTTGGCCATCTGGCCGAACATGCGGCGATAGTCGATTTCCTGGAAGGCCTCGCGGTCCATGAAGTCGGTGCCGACCTGGCCGATAAACAGGATCATCGGGGTTGAGTCCTGGAACGCGGTATGCACGCCGATGCTGGCATTGGTCGCACCGGGCCCGCGCGTGCAGAACGCCAGCCCCGGGCGGCCGGTCAGCTTGCCGTAGGCTTCGGCCATCACCGCGGCGCCGCCCTCCTGGCGGCAGACGATAAAGCGCAGCCGGTCGCGGCGGCGGTGGAAGCCGTCGAGCACCGCCAGGTAGCTCTCGCCGGGCACGCCGAAGGCCAGTTCGGCCCCGTGCGCCAGCAGCGCATCGACCAGGATATGGCCGCCCGGCAGCGGCGTGTCGCGATCGGTGTCTTCAGGCTGGGTGGCGTTGGCCGGCGTCATTGGCATGGAAACGTTCCTCAGGCAAGCGGATTCGGATAGCGGCGGACTGGCGGGCTGCGGACTGACTGGCTCGCTGACTGGCTCGGCTAGGCGGCCTCCGCCCGTGCCGCGGCCTGGCTGCGCGAGCGGTTGCCGTTGCCCACGGTGACCGCGGTGAAGATCGACAGCAGCTGGAAGCCGCCGATCATGAAGAAGACCCAGGCCGGCAGCCTGGCGTCCATCAGCGCGCCGAAGAACAGCGGGCCGCAGGCCAGGCCGATATCCAGTCCCGAGTAGACCACGCCGTAGACGCGTCCGGTGGCGCCGGCCGGCGCTGCCGCGCGCACCAGCAGGTCGCGCGAGGGCCCGGCGGTGCCGGCGCCAAAGCCGATCACGCCCATCAGCACCGGCACCAGCAGCGCCGGCACCAGGTTCAGCCCCACCAGCACCGCCATCAGGCCCGACACGGTGAAGCTGACCGCGATCAGCCGGTCATGGTTGCTGGTGCGGCTGGCGGCAAAGCCGCCGACGATCATGCCGCCGGCGCTGCACAGCATGTAGACGGTGTACGACGCGGTCGCCAGCGTGAACGGCATGCCGTACAGGTAGGTCAGCGCGGTGGGCGCAAAGCTCTGGATGCCTGCGGCGGAGAACGTCGTCAGCAGGAAGAAGCCCCAGCACACCCACACCTGCGGCAGGCGCAGGAAGCCCAGCACGCTGCCGTTTGCTGCCGCGGCCCGGGCCGCGGGCCGGCCCACGGCGCCCTGCACTTCGCGCGGGTCCAGAACGCGGCGCAAAGCTACCAGCACAGCGAGCACGATCAACGCCACCGCCGATGCCGCCGCCAGCGCCACGCGCCAGCTCGCCAGGTTGGCGATCGCCACCAGGAACAGCGGCGCCGCCGCCCAGCCCAGGTTGCCGGAAATGCCGTGCACCGAGAACGCGTGGCCCAGCCGCGGCTGCGACACATGCTTGTTCAGCAGCGTGAAGTCGGCCGGATGGAACACGCCGTTGCCCAGCCCGGCCACCGCCGCGCCGAACAGCAGCCCGGCATAGCCGCCGCTGGCCGACAGCAGCAAGGCCGCGGCGCCCAGGCAGGCCAGTCCGCCGAACAGCACCGGCCGCGCGCCGAAGCGGTCGACCACGAAGCCCGACGCGGTCTGCACCACCGCCGAGACCGCAAAGAACACCGTCATCAGCAGGCCCAGCTCGGCATAGCTCAGCCCGAACTCGGCCTTGATCCACGGGAACAGCGGCGCCAGCAACAGGTGGTAGAAGTGCGAGACGCCATGCGCCAGCCCTACCAGCCCGATCACCTGGGCATCGTGGCGAAGGGAATTGGGCGTGGGCTCGAGGGCGGCGATGGACATGGCGCTGGCAGTCGGAGAGGCGATGCGGTGGGCTGGACGGCGGGCAAAAAAATACGGGCCGAAGCCCGCATCATAGAGGAAAACCCCTGTTCGCTGCTGGCAGGTGGCGGCCCCGGCGCCTGGGCGCCGGCCGCTGCTGCCCCACCCTCGCCGTCACATCTGCTTGAACAGGTGCGCGTACTGGCGCGCCACCGGCAGCAGCTCCGGCCGGTCGCGCAGCCGCAGCGACAGCCGGCCCAGCGACTGGTTGACCGCGCTGGCGACGCAGCTGATGTTGACCACGGTGCCGCGGTGCACCTGCCAGAAGCGCTCCGGATCGAGCTGCTGGGTCAGCTCGCGCAGGCTGGTGCGGATCAGCGCCTCGCCGGCGCCCGAGACCACGTTGACGTACTTGTCGGTGGCTTCCAGGTAGATCACCTCATCGACCGGGATAATGCGCACCTCCTGCCCCACCAGCGCCTTGATAAAACGCAGGTAATGGCGCTGCGGCGCGCCGGCCGCACCTGGCGCGGCATGCTCGAGCGATTCCAGCCGCGCCAGCAGCTGGCGCACATGGGTGATGCCCAGCCCCGAGCCCTTGCCCGAGGCATGGCCGAACCCGACCCCGGTATCGGCGATCACCACCTGCACCGCGTTGTCGCCTGCGGCGCGCGCCGACAGCCGGATATGGCCGCCGATCATGCAGGGCTCGATGCCGTGCGTGACCGCGTTCTCCACCAGCGGCTGGATCAGCATCGGCGGAATCTCGACCTTCGCCAGGTCGCGCGGCAGGTCGATGTCGTACGAGAGCCGCTGGCCGAAGCGCATGGCCTGGATCTCGAGATAGCTGCGCAGCAGCTCGAACTCCTGCCGCAACGTGCATTGCTCGGCGCGAGTATGCGCCAGCGACATGCGCAGGAAGCCGATCAGCCGCTGCAGCAGCTGCCGCGCCGCGGGCGGATCGGTGGCGATCAGGCCGTCGAGGTTGGCCAGCGAGTTGAACAGGAAGTGCGGCTCGATCTGCGCCTGCAGCGCCATCAGCTGCGCGCGCACCAGCTGCTTTTCGGCTTCCTCGCGCTGCAGCGCGTCCAGCGCCGCCTGCCGCTCCAGCGACGCCAGCTTCTCGCGCGACCAGTAGAAATAGATCATCGACGCGGCCGCCAGCATGCCCACCACCAGGCACATGCGCAGCATGCCGCCGGCCTCGTCGGCCGACTTGGGCGGCAGGTCCAGCACCACGCGCGTGGCCCAGCTGCCGAACACCACGCCGGCGGGCACGGCCGCGGCGGCGAGCAGCAGGAAGGGCCAGCGGCGCGGCCGGTCGTTCCACCAGATCACCACGCGCGGGATGTCGATCAGCGCCCAGATCGACAGCCCGATCAGCTGGCTGTAGACGAAGTTGTGCCACAGCGTGCCGCCGGTCTGGAAGCCGTAGTTCAGGCTGATGGCGATCACCGAGTTCATGCACAGCACGAACAGCAGGTCGCGCCCGAGGATATTCAGGCGGGACGGGATGGCGGTGCAGGCGTGTGTGAAGCAGCGGTCCATGGCGTTCATGTTAGCGCGGCTTTCGCCATGCGCAATACAGCGGGTGATGTGACGGAGACATTGGTTACGTCAGCGACCCTGCCCCGTCGTCGCGTCGCCGGAGCGCACGGGTGCAGGCGCCGGGGCCGCGCCGCGGCCTGTTACCGCTCGCCACCATTGCCCGGACAGCACATAGCGCGGAAAGGTGATCCACTGCTCGGCCAGGATGCGACCCGCGATATCGGCCGGGCCGGCAAACGGCTCCGGCGCATGGGCCTCGAGCCGGTGGCCGCGGCCCTGCAGCGCCATCGACATGCCCATGCACACCAGCCCCAGCGCGATCGCCGGCAGGTTCAGGCGCAGCAGGCCATAGGGGCCCAGCACGGTGCCGGCCATGAACATCGGCACGGCCACGATATGCAGCAGCAGGTTGCGGGGATGCTGGTGGTTGCGGGCATAGCCGCGCCACTGCCGGCGCAGCAGCGGTTCTTCGTCGCGCATGATCGTCTCTCTCTCCCTTGCCCGGTCCTTGCCGACCGGTGGCCGTGCGCAAACTTTGCTGCGCTGCGGTACACGTGCGGCGCCTGGCCGGAACGCCGGCGCGGGCACGTGCAGGGAATGTACCCCGCCGCGGGGGTGGAAGAAAGTCTGTTGCGACGAATGGCTGGCACGGGGTGCGAACGGCACAGAGCCGGTGCGGACGGTGCATCCGCCAGCCCGCGCGGGGTGCTGCGGGCGCCGCGCGCCCGGATCAGGCGGCCAGGGCCTGGCGGTCGTGCTCGGACAGCGCGCTGCTGACAGTGTCGCGCGACAGGTGCGGCGCGAACATGTTGATAAAGGCGTGCGCATAGCCGCGCAGATAGGCGCCGCGGCGCACCGCCACGCTGGTGGTGTTGGGCGCGAACAGGTGGTCGGCCGAGATCCGCACCAGCCCGGCGTCCTTGCGTTCGTCATAGGCCATCGACGCGATGATGCCAACGCCCAGGTCGAGTTCGGCATAGGTCTTGATCACGTCCGCATCGAGCGCCGTCAGCACGATCTCGGGCTGCAGCCCGGCCTCGGCAAAGGCGCTGTCGATTTTGCGGCGGCCGGTGAAGCCGGCGTCGTAGGTGATCAGCTGGAAGTTCGCGACGTCTTCGAGCGTCGGCTCCGGCAGGCGCGTCAGCGGATGGTCCGGCGACACCACCAGCACGTGCTGCCAGCTGTAGGCCTCGAACGAGGTCAGCCCGGCCTCGGTCGCCAGCGCCTCGGTGGCGATGCCGATATCGGCCTGCCCGGTCAGCAGCAGCTCGACGATATGCGTGGGCGACGCTTCCTGCAGTGCCAGCGTCACATGCGGATATTCGCGGCGGAACGCCTGCACCACGCGCGGCAGGGCGTAGCGCGCCTGGGTGTGGGTGGTGGCGACGGTGAGCCGGCCGGTGTGGCGGCCGGCGTATTCGTCGCCGGCCTGGCGCAGGTTTTCGGCCTCGAGCAGCAGGCGCTCGACGATGCGCACGATCTCGCGGCCGGGCTCGGTCAGCCCGGTCAGGCGCTTGCCGTAGCGCTCGAAGATCTCTACCCCCAGCTCTTCTTCCAGCTCGCGGATCTGGCGCGACACGCCGGGCTGCGAGGTATAGAGCGCGTTGGCGACCTCGGTCAGGTTGAACTGGCGGCGCACCGCCTCGCGGATCGAACGGAGTTGCTGGAAGTTCATCGTGCGGCCTCTTGTTTCTGGATGGGGGCGGTGCCGTTGGCTTGCGTAAAGACGCGCAGCTGGCGCGGGCGCACGGCGAGCAGCTCGCCCTCGCGGAAACCCGCATGGCGGAAGCGCTCGAGCGGCAGCGCCACCTCGATCACGTCCTGGTTGTCTTCGCGCTCGAGCTCGAGCTGCGCCACCGGGCCCAGCGTCAGCGCGCGGCGCAGCGTCACGGCAATGCCGTCGGCGCCGGGTGCATAGCGCTCCAGGTCCAGGTCGTGCGGACGGACATAGGCGACCGCATCGCCGGCGGTCTCGTGGCCGCTGCCGACCACCGGCAGCACCGCCTCGCCGGTATGCAGCAGGCCGCCGCTGTCGCCCACTTCGAGCCGGCCGTGGAACAGGTTGACGTTGCCGAGGAAGCCGAACACGAACGGCGTGGCCGGATGGTTGTAGACCGCCTCGGGCGAGCCGTACTGCTCGACGCGGCCACGGTTCATCAGCACCACCTGGTCGGCTACCTCGAGCGCTTCTTCCTGGTCGTGCGTGACGAACACGCTGGTCACATGCAGCTCGTCGTGCAGGCGCCGCAGCCAGCGGCGCAGTTCCTTGCGCACCTTGGCGTCGAGCGCGCCGAACGGTTCGTCCAGCAGCAGCACGCGCGGCTCCACCGCCAGCGCGCGCGCCAGCGCGATGCGCTGGCGCTGGCCGCCCGACAGCTGCGCCGGGTAGCGGTCGGCGAGCCAGTCGAGCTGCACCAGATCCAGCAGCGCATGCACCTTGTCGCCGATCTGCGCCTCGTTCGGGCGCTCGGCGCGCGGCTTCACGCGCAGGCCGAAGGCGACGTTCTCGAACACGCTCATATGCTTGAACAGCGCGTAATGCTGGAACACGAAGCCCACCTGGCGCTGGCGCACGTGCTGGTCCGAGGCATCGCGCCCGGCCAGCACGATCTGGCCGGCGTCGGCGCGCTCCAGCCCGGCGATGATGCGCAGCAGCGTGGTCTTGCCGCAGCCCGAAGGCCCCAGCAGCGCGGTCAGCTCGCCCTCGTCGAAATCGAGCGAAACATTGTCCAGCGCGATGAAATCGCCAAAGCGCTTCTCTACGTTCTTGACCTGGATGCTCATGATGCTAGTCCTTGCACTGAAGCCGGCAGGCTTGCCAGCGGCCGCTCCGGCGCGGCCTCTTCGGTTTCCTTGCGGGCGCGCCATTCCACCAGCGTCTTGATGCCGAGGGTCACCAGCGCCAGCAGGGTCAGCAGCGACGCCACCGCGAACGCGGCCGCGAAGTTGTACTCGTTGTAGAGAATCTCCACGTGCAGCGGCATGGTGTTGGTCAGCCCGCGGATATGGCCCGACACCACCGACACCGCGCCGAACTCGCCCATCGCGCGCGCATTGCACAGGATCACGCCGTACAGCAGGCCCCAGCGGATATTGGGCAGCGTGATATGGCGGAAGGTCTGCCAGCCCGAGGCGCCCAGCACGATCGCGGCCTCTTCCTCTTCGCTGCCCTGCGCCTGCATCAGCGGGATCAGCTCGCGCGCGACGAAGGGGAAGGTCACGAAGATGGTGGCCAGCACGATGCCCGGCACCGCGAACATGATCTTGATGTCGTGCGCTTCCAGCCACGGACCCAGCCATCCCTGCGCGCCGAACAGCAGCACATAGACCAGGCCCGAGATCACCGGCGACACCGAGAACGGCAGGTCGATCAGCGTGATCAGCAAGTTCTTGCCGCGGAAGTCGAACTTGGCGATGGCCCACGCCGCCGCGACGCCGAATACCACGTTCAGCGGCACCGCGATCGCCGCCACCGTCAGCGTGAGCTGGATCGCGGCCAGCGCGTCGGGCTCGACCAGCGCTTGCCAGTAGGTTTGCACGCCCTTGCGCAAGGCTTCATAGAACACCGATGCCAGCGGCACGAACAGGAACAGCGTCAGGAACAGCACCGCCAGCGCGATCAGCGTATAGCGCACCCATGGCGCCTCGCCGGTGGCGTCGAAGCGGTGATGTCCCCTGGCGCTGCCGTGCCCGCCCAGGCGTCCCGAGATCGATCCGGCCATCTCAGAACTCCTTGCCCGGGGCGGGCGCTTCCGGCGCCAGCGCGGCGCGCGCACCGGACTGGTGGCGGCGCGTCCAGGCCTGCAGCAGGTTGATCAGCAGCAGCAGCGCGAACGAGATCACCAGCATCACCACCGCCACCGCGGTGGCGCCGGCGTAGTCGTACTGCTCCAGCTTGGAATAGATCATCAGCGGCGCGATCTCGGACACCATCGGCATGTTGCCCGAGATGAATACCACCGAGCCGTACTCGCCGGTGGCGCGCGCGAACGACAGCGCAAACCCGGTCAGCAGCGCCGGCAGGATCGCCGGCAGGATCACGCGGCGGAAGGTCTGCAGCCGGTTGGCGCCGAGGCTGGCCGCGGCCTCTTCCAGTTCCTGCTCGACGTCTTCCAGCACCGGCTGCACCGTGCGCACCACGAACGGCAGGCCGATAAAGGTCAGCGCCACCACCACGCCCAGCGGCGTAAACGCGACCTTGATGCCGAGCGGCTCCAGGTAGCGGCCGATCCAGCCGTTGCCGGCGAACAGCGCGGTCAGCGCGATGCCGGCCACCGCGGTCGGCAGCGCGAACGGCAGGTCAACCAGCGCATCGATCAGGCGCTTGCCGGCAAAGCGGTAACGCACCAGCACCCACGCCACGACCAGCCCGAACACCGTATTGACGATGGCCGCGATCAGCGACGCGCCGAAGCTCAGCTGCAGCGAGGCCACCACGCGCGGCGCTGTGATCGCGGTCCAGAACGCGTCCCACGTCATCGTGAACGTCTTCAGGAACGTGGCCGACAGCGGCACCAGCACGATCAGCGTCAGGTAGAACAGCGTGAACCCGAGCGACAGGCCGAAGCCCGGCAGCACGGTGAAGCGCTGCGTGGATGGCTTGCGCGGCGCGGGCGCCGAGCCGGACCCGGAACCGGGCGCGCGGGGCGCGGCTGGCGGCGGCGTGTCCGCCAGGGAGATGGATGGAGGCATGTCGTCTCGTCTGTGAGCGGTGCGCTGCCGGGCCTGGTGGCCCGGTCCGGCACGCCGTTCTTTATGACGCCGGCGCATATTGCGCCGGCCTACGAGACAGATTTTGCAGAGCCGTCTTTATAAAAAGAACGAATCTTTATGAATTTTCTTAGACGCTTTAGATATAAGGAACGGTCGAGGCGACTTCGACCCCTGCCTCCCAAGGGGTTCCGGAAGCACTTTGAATGCTGGCATCGCCAGCCTGGGCGATCCGCTGCACCAGCGTATCGAGCAGCGCGAGGCCTTCGGGCCACTCGCCGAGCCCCGAGTCGGCATTGATATGGCCGAGATGGCCCACGTCGACCAGCTCGCTGCCCCACAGCGTGCCCCACGAAAACGCGGTGCGCTGCGGCATCCACGGGTCGTTGCGGCTGGCCGCGAGGATGGTCGGGAACGGCAGCCGGTAGGCGGGCAGCAACGCCGCCACGCCGAACTTGTCCGGATCCGCCGGTGCCACCAGCAAGGCGCCGGCGATACCGACCGGGTCCAGCGCCGCCTGGCGCAGCGTCGCCAGGCAGCCGAAGCTGTGCGCCACCAGCACGGCGCCGCGCGCGGCCACGCGCCGGGCCCGCATCACGCCTTCGGAAACGCGCTCGGCCCACAGCGGCAGGCTCGGCCGCGACCAGTCATGCTGCTCGACCCGCTGCCAGTCCGGAAACTGCTGTTCCCAGCGGCTCTGCCAGTGCCCCGGACCGCTGCCGTGCAGGCCGGGCACCGTCAGCACCTGCAGATGGCGGGGAATCTCCAGCCGCGTGGCACGGCCCGGCAAGGTCCTGTCCGCTTGCGTCATACCGGCTCCCCGCTCAGTGCCTGCGATCGCGCCGCGTGCGCCGCTGCGCCCTCCCCCGCGCGCAGCCTGGCCGCGCTCACCAGCCCGCCGGCAAAGGCGCCCTGCCCCAGGCCGATGCCCGCGGCCTGCAGGCGCTCGATGCTCTCGGCGTCCTGCAGGCGCCGCCCGATCAGCGTGACGCCGGCGCTGGCCGCGCTGGCGCGCAGGCCGGACAGCTGGCGGTCGGTCCAGGTGCGGCGCATGTCCAGCTTGAGCCAGTCCGGCAGCGCATGCGCCATCAGCGCGCCCGCCTCCGCCGGATCCGACGCCTGCAGGCTCACCGCGAAGCCATTGCGCCGGTAGTTGCCGACCACATGCAGCAGCAGCGCGAGGTCGTCGTTGGCGCTGGCCGGCACCTGGATCACGAAGCGCTCCAGCGGCAACCCCAGCGACTGCAGCGCGCGCCGGAAGGCCGCGCCGTGGTCGTCGGCCACCGCGGCCAGCAGCCGGTTGTGCACGTTCAGCACCAGCTTGTGCTCGCCGTCCGCGGCAAAGTAGTTGATGGCATGCAGCAGGCGCGAGAGCCGATCCAGCGACACCAGCGTGTGATCGTCCGCCGCCATCGCGAACAGCTTCCATGCCGCCAGGCCGACGCCGTCCTCGGCATAGGTATGGATCGCGCCTTCATGTGCCACCACCTGCCGGTCCGCCAGCGTCACCAGCGGCTCGAACGCACTGGTCAGCGAGCAGTTGAAAAATTGTCCCTGCACCTGCCCGCGCGCATCGCGCCACAGTTGCCGGTCCGCCAGCGGCTGGCGCGGCAGCGATTCGAGATAGCGTTGGAGCGCAGACGCTGCGCCCGTGGGTTCATGCTCGCCTGGCATGGTGATCCTTGGGTTGACGGGGCCGTTCGGGACATTCGGGGCCGGCGGTCTGATTGAAAAGGGCAAGCGCCACGCCGGCGGCCGCCTGCCTGCTCATGATAGGAGCCCGGCAGGCGCAGGCGTATGAAGATTTAGGACTGTCGATATGCGCCGTCAGGCAGCCCAGCTCACATTCAGCGGCGCAGGTGCGGCGGGCGCGGCAGACTGCGCTCCGGCTGCTCCGGCGGCCCGCGACGGCCGCATCACCCGCTGCAGCACCTCGGCTTCCAGTTGCGCAAAACCCGCCGCGCCGCGCTCGCGCGGCCGTGCCAAAGCCACGCGCGTATCCATGGCGATGCGGCCGCCCTCGATCAGCACGATGCGGTCTGCCAGCGCCACCGCTTCGGAGACATCGTGCGTGACCAGCAGCGCGGTGAAGCCTAGCCGGCGCCACAGCGATTCGATCAGCGCCTGCATTTCGATGCGCGTCAGCGCATCCAGCGCGCCCAGCGGTTCGTCGAGCAGCAACAGCTGCGGGTGGTGCACCAGCGCGCGCGCCAGCGCCACGCGCTGGCGCTGGCCGCCCGACAGCCGTGCCGGCCACGCCTGCGCGCGGTCGGCCAGCCCTACCTGCGCCAGCACCTGCGCCGCCTCGGCTCGGCGTGCGCGCGGCAGGCCCAGCGCCACGTTGTCCAGCACGCGCTTCCACGGCAGCAGCCGCGCGTCCTGGAACATCACGCGCACGTCGGCCTGGCGCGCCCGGCCCATGGCGGCGGAGTCGCCATCGATGGCAATGCTGCCGCCGTCGGCCGCTTCCAGCCCGGCCACCAGCCGCAGCAGGGTGCTCTTGCCGCAGCCGCTGCGCCCGACGATGGCGAGGAACTCGCCCGGCGAGACCTCCAGCGCCACGTCGTGCAGCACGGTGCGGCCGTCGTAGCGCTTGACTACCTGATTCACGCGCACCGCCACGCCGCCCGCCGCGTCCTTGCCGCGCACCTCGGGCACCACCGCCGCAGCGGACGCCTCGCGCCGCGCCAGGCCTGCTTCCAGCTCGGCCAGCGCCGCCTGTTCCACCGGATACATCTGCATCTCGCTCTCCTTGCCTTGATTGGTTGCCGCGCCGTTCACGCGGCGGCGTAGCCCGGGTGCCAGCGCAGCCAGTAGCGCTCCAGCCCCCGCGACAGCCAGTCGGCCAGCTTGCCCAGCAGCGCATAGAGCAGGATGCCGACCAGCACCACGTCGGTTTGCAGGAATTCGCGCGCATTCATGGTCATGTAGCCGATGCCCGCTTGCGCGGAGATGGTTTCCGCGACGATCAGCACCACCCACATCAGCCCCAGCGCAAAGCGCACGCCGACCAGGATGCCCGGCAGCGCGCCGGGCAGGATCACCTCGCGATACAGCTGCCAGCCAGACAGGCCGTAGCTGCGCGCCATCTCCACCAGCCCCGCATCGACCGAGCGGATGCCGTGATACGTGTTCAGGTACACCGGGAAGAACACGCCCAGCGAGACCAGGAACAGCTTGGCGCTCTCGTCGATGCCGAACCACAGGATCACCAGCGGGATCAGCGCCAGCGCGGGGATGTTGCGCACCATCTGCAGCGTGCTGTCGAGCAGCGTGGCGGCGCTGCGGAAGGTGCCGGTCAGCAGCCCCAGCAGCAGCCCAAGCCCGCCGCCGATGGCAAACCCCAGCAGTGCGCGCCAGGTGCTGACGCCGACGTGCCGCCACAGCTCGCCGGAGCGCGCCAGTTCCCACGCGGCCTGCACCACGGCCAGCGGGGCCGGCAGCACGCGGCTGGACAGCCAGCCATGCTGCGACGCCAGCTGCCACGCGACGATCAGCAGCACCGGCACGATCCACGGCGCCGCGGCGCGCCACAAGGCCTGCGGCGCCTGGCGCGGCGGCGGTAACAGCGGAGCGGTCATGGTTGCCCTCCTCAGCTTTGCGCGGCGCGCGGCACGATGCCGGTCGCCATGACTTCACCGAACGGGCCGGACAGCACCTTGCCCGGCAGCGTGTCGAATTTCGCCCGCAGCGCGCGCGGCAGCAGCGGGAACACCAGTTCGGCGAAACGATAGGCTTCTTCCAGGTGCGGATAGCCGGACAGCACGAAGGTATCGATGCCCAGCGCGGCGTATTCGCGCAGGCGTTCGGCAACGGTATGCGGATCGCCCACCAGCGCGGTGCCGGCGCCGCCGCGCACCAGGCCGACACCGGCCCACAGGTTCGGGCTGATCTCCAGCGCCGCGCGCGTGCGGCGCGTGCCGCCGGCATGCAGCGCGGCCATGCGGCGCTGGCCCTCGGAATCCATATTGGCGAACACCGCTTGCGCGCGCGCCACGGTGTCGTCGTCGAGCCGGCTGATCAGCTCCTCGGCCGCGGCCCACGCCGCGGCATCGGTTTCGCGCACGATCACATGCAGCCGGATGCCGAACTTCACCGTGCGGCCGTGGCGCGCGGCGTGGCCGCGCACGTCGTCCAGCTTCTGCGCCACTGCCGCAGGCGGCTCGCCCCAGGTCAGGTAGGTATCGACCTGCTCGCCCGCCAGCGCATGCGCCGGCGCCGACGAGCCGCCGAAATACACCGGCGGATGCGGCTGCTGCAGCGGCGGGTACAGCACGGTGGCGCCCTTCACGCTCAGGTGCCTGCCGTCGTAGTCGACCTTGCCGCCGTCATGGCTGGCGGCCAGCACCTGGCGCCAGATCCGCAGGAATTCGGCCGAGGCCTCGTAACGCTCGGCGTGGTCGAGAAACAGGCCGTCGCCCTCGAGCTCGGCGCGATCGCCGCCGGTGACGAGGTTGATCAGCAAGCGGCCGTTGGAAACGCGGTCGAAGGTCGCGGCCATGCGCGCGGCCAGCGTCGGTGCCATCAGGCCGGGGCGTACCGCTACCAGGAACTTCAGGCGCTGCGTCACCGCGGCCAGCGCCGATGCCACCACCCACGGGTCTTCGCATGAGCGGCCCGTCGGGATCAGCACGCCTTCATAGCCGAGCGTGTCGGCGGCCACGGCGACCTGCCTGAGGTAATCGAAACCCACCGCGCGCGCGCCTTCGGAGGTGCCCAGGTAGCGGCTGTCGCCGTGGGTGGGGATGAACCAGAATACTTGCATGTCGTGCTCCTGTTCTTGTCGGCTGGCGTGTCAGCGCCTGGCCTGCTGCTGTGGCGCGGTCCAGCGTGCATCGGCGACCTTGACCGGTTTGGGAATCAGCTTCAGCGAATAGAAGGCATCGGCAATGCGTTGCTGCTCGGCCAGCACCTCGGCGCTGACCGGGCGCGCGCCGTACGAGAAGCGCGACACCGCCAGCGCGAGCACATCGGCCGGCAGGCCGGTTTCACCGGTCAGCACGGTGGTGGCCTCCTTCGGGTGCTGTTGCGCCCAGGTGCCGAGCGTCGCCAGTTCCTCCAGGATCAGGCTGACGATTTCCGGCCGGGCCTGCGCATAAGGGCGCGAGGCCAGGTAGAACTGGTGGTTGCTGACCACGTTCTTGCCATCCGCGCCGCGGCCATCGGCCAGCACGCGCGCGCCCAGCTGCTTCTCGGCGGCGGCGAGGAACGGGTCCCAGATCACCCATGCATCGACCGCGCCGCGCTCGAAGGCGGCGCGCGCATCGGCCGGCGGCAGGTAGACCGGCTGGATCTCGCTGTAGGGGATGCCGGCCTGCTCAAGCTGGCGCACCAGCAGGTAATGCACGTTGGAGCCCTTGTTCAGCGCCACGCGCTTGCCGCGCAGGTCGGCCACCGAGCGCAGCGCCGAGCCCCTGGGCACGACGATGGCCTCGGCCACCGGCGCCGGCGGTTCGTTGCCGACATAGGCCAGCTGCGCGCCCGCGGCCTGCGCGAAGATCGGCGGCGCCTCGCCGACGGTGCCGAAGTCGATGGCGCCGACATTGAGCCCCTCGAGCAGTTGCGGCCCCGCCGGAAACTCGGTCCACCTGACGCTGATGCCTTGCGGCGCCAGGCGCTTCTCCAGCGTGCCGCGCGCCTTCAGCAGCGTCAGCGTGCCGTACTTCTGGTAGCCGATGCGCAGCACCTTGGGGTCGATGCTGGTCGATTGCGCTTCGGCGCGGCCGGGCAGAATCCCGTAGGCCAGGCCGGTGGCGAGCACCAGCGCTGCGGTAATGAGTCGTCGGCGCTGGCTTGCCGCGCGCAGCGGGTTGGTCGTTGTCATGTGAAGTCCTCCATGGCCCGCGACGATGTGCCGCGGGCGAGATCGATGTCCGGGATGGTTGCGGCAGCACGCCGCCCTGCCACCGCATGGCGGGTGGCATCGCGTCGCTGCCGTTGCGCCGGGCTGGCCGGCGCCACTACAGTCAAGCCATCAATTCAGGCGGAACATCGCTCGGCCACCGCGATCGCGGCGGCGCGGTGGACATAGGCGCCGGGCACCACGTCGAGCGGCACCTCGATGCGGGCATGCGCGAGCGCATCGCGCACGCGCAGCACGCCTTCGTCCAGCCGCGCCGTCAGCGCGGCATCGAAGCGCGCCTGGCGCGCGCCGGCGGCATCGACCGCTTCGATTTGCTGGTCGACGGCAAAGATGCCGGGCAGGATCTGGCGCGAGCCGAGCGCGGCCAGCACCGGCCGCAGCGCGTAGTCGATCGCCAGCGCGTGCGCCAGGCTGCCGCCCGTGGCGATCGGCAGCACGATCTTGTCGCGCAGCCCGGTCTGCGGCAGCAGGTCCAGGAAGGCCTTGAGCAGGCCGCTGTAGGCGGCCTTGTAGACCGGCGTGGCCAACACCACCACCTGCGCCTCGGCCACGGCGCGCATGGCGGCATCGATGGCCGGATCGTCCGTGCGCGCGGCCAGCAGCGGGCCGGCGGGCAGGTCGCGCAGGTCGAGATGGCGGGTGCGTTCGCCGGCAGCCTCTAGCGCCGCGCGCAGGTGCGCCAGCACGAGACCGGAGCGGGACTGGGCCGACGGGCTGCCGGAGAGCGTCAGGATGGACATCGGGCTTCCTTGTTCGGATCGACCGGTCGACGCCGCGGCCGCCCCACGCGGCCCGGCGCTCCAGTCTGGGGGTCTTATTTCTTGCCGGGCTGGTAGATCTGGTCGAACGAGCCGCCGTCGGCGAAGTGGGTCTTCTGCGCCTTCTGCCAGCCGCCGAACACCTCGTCGATGGTGAACAGCTTCACCTTCGGAAAATTGGCCGCGTACTTGGCCGCCACCTTCTGCGAGATCGGGCGGTAGTAGTTCTTCGCCGCGATCTCCTGCCCTTCGTCGGTGTACAGGAACTGCAGGTAGGCCTCGGCCGCCTTGCGCGTGCCCTTCTTGTCGACCACCTTGTCGACCACCGCCACCGGCGGCTCGGCCAGGATCGACACCGACGGCGCGACGATGTCGAACTTGTCCGGGCCCAGCTCCTTGATTGCCAGGATGGCTTCGTTCTCCCACGCGATCAGCACATCGCCCAGGCCGCGCTCGACAAAGGTGGTGGTGGCGCCGCGCGCGCCCGAATCCAGCACCGGCACATGCCTGAGCAATTCGCCGACGAACTCGCGCGCCCTGGCGTCGTTGCCGCCCGGCTGGCGCAGCGCATAACCCCACGCCGCCAGGTAGTTCCAGCGCGCGCCGCCCGAGGTCTTGGGGTTGGGCGTGATCACCTGCACCCCGGGCTTGACCAGGTCGCCCCAGTCCTTGATGCCCTTGGGATTGCCTTTGCGCACAAGGAACACGATAGTCGAGGTGTACGGCGAAGCGTTGTGTGGCAGGCGCTTCTGCCAGTCCGGCCTGATCAGGCCTTTCTCGGCGATGGCGTCGATGTCGTAGCCCAGCGCCAGCGTGACCACGTCGGCGTCGAGCCCGTCGATCACCGAGCGCGCCTGCTTGCCCGAGCCGCCGTGCGACTGGCGCACGTTCACGGCGTCGCCGCCCTGCGCCTTCCATGCCTTGGCGAACGCGGCGTTGACATCGACATACAGCTCGCGCGTCGGATCGTAGGAAACGTTCAGCAGGTTGGCAGCGCTCGCGGTCTGCGCCGCGCCGATTGCTGCCAGCACAGCCAGGCCGATGGCCAGTTTGCGGATCATCTTGTGTTGCTCCCGTCAGTGTCGTGAATGGCGCCTTGCGCCTGTTTGCTTGGCCCGCCTGGCAGGGCGGGCTGTGTCAGGAGCAAGACTACCGACGGGGCAATCCGAACGGAACGAAGGGTTTCGCCGATCCTTCGCCGTTTTCTGCATAAGATCCGACGGAAATATGGGCATGCCGGTGCGAGGCACTCACCGGCAGGGATGGCTGAGCGTGCGGGTGGCGCAAACAGCACGCCCAAAAAGAAAACGCCCGCACCGGCAAACCGGTGCGGGCGAAGTTTCCATTCTGGAAACGGGTAGACAAGTCATGAAGAGCGCCCCCGCATCTCCATGACAGGGCAGATCTTATCGGGCCGCCTGCGGCCGCGGCTTGACCCATATCAAGTGCGCGGCAATCGCATCAGCCGCCGCCCTGCCGGCTCAGCAGGTCGGCCATCTCGTCGGCATGCTCCTCTTCCACGGCCAGGATCGACTCCATCAGCCGGCGCGATGTCGGGTCGCGCTCGCCCAGAAACTGGATGATCTCGCGGTAGCTGTCGATGGCAATGCGCTCGGCCACCAGGTCTTCCCTGATCATGTCGGTCAGCGAGGTGCCGGGCACATACTCCGCATGCGAGCGGCTGGTCAGCCCGTCCGGGGCAAAGTCAGGCTCGCCGCCCAGCTGCACGATGCGCTCGGCAATCTGGTCGGCATGGCCCTGCTCTTCGTTGGAATGGGCCAGGAATTCATCGGCGACGCTCTTCGAATTCGGCCCCTTGGCCATGTAGTAGTGGCGTCGGTAGCGCAACACGCAGACCAGTTCGGTCGCCAGCGCGTCGTTCAGCAGCTTCAGCACGGTGTCGCGGTCGGCGGCATAGCCCGCGGTCACCGCCCCTTCGTCGATGTGCTGACGCGCACGCTCGCGCAGGGTCTTGACGTCTGTGAGGAAAGGCTTGTCGGTCATAAAGGGCTCCTGGGGGATGGGGCTGCGTGGGCGCAGCGCCTTGTGCGGAAACTCAACCCTTTTGCAACGCGAAAAACGTGCCACTTAGCATCACCCTGCAATCCCTTGGCTGCCGTAGCGCTGTCTCCAATGCCGCGTGAAATATTTGCACGGGTGCGGACCACATTACACGGCGGCCAAGAAAGAAAAAATCCCTGCGCTCGCGCGCAGGGATTGTGCATGGCAACGCTTGACCACGCCTCCCCATGTGCGGGGAGGCGACGCTCAGCCTCAGTCCAGCTTCCGCCCGAACGTGAACTCGCCGTCGGCATAATCCACCGGCACCACATCCTTGGCCGCGAACTTGCCTTCGAGGATGGCCCGCGCCACCGGGTTCTCGATCTGCTGCTGGATCGCACGCTTGAGCGGACGCGCCCCGAACACCGGGTCGTAGCCCGCGCTGGCGATCTTCTCCAGCGCCATGTCGCTGACCTGCAGCGTCATGTCCATGCGGGCCAGGCGAGCCTGCAGGCGCTGCAGCTGGATGCGCGCGATCGACTCGATGTTCTTCTGGTCGAGCGCGTGGAACACCACGACTTCATCGATCCGGTTGAGGAATTCCGGCCGGAAATGCGTGCGCACTTCCTGCCAGACCGCGCCCTTGATCGCTTCCTGCGGCTCGCCGGCCATCGACTGGATGATCTGCGAACCGAGGTTGGAGGTCATCACGATCACCGTGTTCTTGAAGTCCACGGTGCGGCCCTGGCCGTCGGTCAGGCGGCCGTCGTCCAGCACCTGCAGCAGCACGTTGAAGACGTCCGGGTGGGCCTTCTCGACCTCGTCGAGCAGCACCACGCTGTACGGCTTGCGGCGCACGGCCTCGGTCAGGTAGCCGCCTTCTTCATAGCCCACGTATCCCGGTGGCGCGCCGATCAGGCGGCTCACGCTGTGCTTCTCCATGAATTCGCTCATGTCGATGCGGATCAGGTGCTCTTCCGAGTCGAACATGAACTCGGCCAGCGCCTTGCACAGCTCGGTCTTGCCGACGCCGGTCGGGCCCAGGAACAGGAACGAGCCATAAGGCTTGTTCTCGTCCGCCAGCCCGGCACGCGAACGGCGGATCGCGTCGGACACCAGCCGCACGGCTTCGTCCTGGCCGACCACGCGCGCATGCAGGCGCTCTTCCATCTTCAGCAGCTTCTCGCGCTCGCCCTGCATCATCTTCGACACCGGGATGCCGGTGGCGCGGCTGACCACTTCGGCGATTTCCTCGGCGCCCACCTGCGTGCGCAGCAGCTTGTTGGGCTGCTTCTGCTCGCGCGCCTCGGCATCGGTCGCGGCCTTGAGCTTGCCTTCCAGGCCCGGCAGCTTGCCGTATTGCAGCTCGGCCACCTTGTCGAGCTTGCCTTCGCGCTGCAGCCTGGAGATCTCGAGCTTGACCTTCTCGATCTCTTCCTTCAGCGCGGCCGTGCCCTGCGCGGCGCCCTTCTCTGCCTTCCAGATTTCGTCGAGGTCGGCGTATTCCTTCTCCAGGCGTGCGATCTCCTGCTCGATCAGCTCCAGGCGCTTCAGCGAGGCTTCGTCGGTCTCTTTCTTGACCGCCTCGCGCTCGATCTTCAGCTGGATGGTACGGCGCTCGAGCTTGTCCATCGACTCCGGCTTGGAATCGATTTCCATCTTGATGCGCGCGGCGGCCTCGTCGATCAGGTCGATGGCCTTGTCGGGCAGGAAGCGGTCGGTGATATAGCGATGCGACAGCTCCGCCGCGGCGACGATGGCCGGGTCAGTGATCTCGACGCCGTGGTGCAGCTCGTACTTTTCCTGCAGGCCGCGCAGGATGGCGATGGTGGCCTCGACGCTAGGTTCGTCGACCAGCACCTTCTGGAAGCGGCGCTCGAGCGCGGCATCCTTCTCGATGTACTTGCGGTATTCGTCCAGCGTTGTCGCGCCGATGCAGTGCAGCTCCCCGCGCGCCAGCGCCGGCTTGAGCATGTTGCCCGCGTCGATCGCGCCTTCGGCCTTGCCGGCACCGACCATGGTGTGGATCTCGTCGATGAAGACGATGGTCTGGCCCTCGTCCTTGGCGACGTCGTTCAGCACGGCCTTGAGCCGTTCCTCGAACTCGCCGCGGTACTTGGCACCGGCCAGCAGGCCGGCCATGTCCAGCACCAGCACGCGCTTGTTCTTCAGGCTTTCCGGCACCTCGCCATTGACGATGCGCTGCGCCAGGCCTTCGACGATGGCGGTCTTGCCGACGCCCGGCTCGCCGATCAGCACGGGGTTGTTCTTGGTGCGGCGCTGCAGGATCTGGATCGCGCGGCGGATTTCGTCGTCGCGGCCGATCACGGGATCGAGCTTGCCGATGCGGGCGCGCTCGGTCAGGTCGATGGTGTATTTCTTCAGGGCCTCGCGCTGGCCTTCGGCCTCGGCACTGTTGACCGAATCGCCGCCGCGCACGGCCTGGATCGCCGACTCCAGCGACTTGCGGTTGAGTCCGTGCTCGCGCGCGATGCGCCCGGCCTCGCCCTTGTCGTCGGCGACGGCGAGCAGGAACAGCTCGCTGGCGATGAACTGGTCGCCGCGCTTGATCGCTTCCTTCTCGGTGGCATTGAGCAGATTTACCAGCTCGCGGCCAATCTGGACCTCGCTGGTGCCCTGCACCTGCGGCAGGCGCTTGATGGCCGCATCGAGCGCGGTCTGCAGGCCCTGCACGTTGGCGCCGGCGCGCGCCAGCAGCGCCTTGGCAGCGCCGTCGTCCTGCGCCAGCAGGGCGCGCAGCACGTGCTGCGGATCGATGTACTGGTTGTCGTTGGCCAGCGCCAGGCTTTGCGCATCAGCCAGCGCTTCCTGGAACCGGGTGGTCAGCTTGTCAAGACGCATAAGGATTCCCTCTCTCGGATAGGTCGTGTCCTGATGCGCGGGCGCTGGCGCCGGCGTTGCTTGCCGGCGCGCCCGTATGCCCTGCCGGACACTCGATGTCATACCGAAAGATAAGGCTTTGCCGTGACATTTCAAGGCCGCATTCCGCGCGGAATCGCGCGCTCCAGCGTTGCCCGGCGCAGGCGCGCTGTCGAGGCGGGATGTGATGCCAGCGATACGCGCGCCGGCTACGCGGCGCGGTCTGCAGCCTTGTCGGCGAGGTTGCGCACCAGCACCAGCGACTCGCCCTGCACCACCGCCCGGCCGTCGGCGCCGATGACAACGCTGGCGAGATTGACCAGGTCCTTGTCCGCGCGCAGCCGCACGATGCGCACGCGGGCCGTCAGCGGCTCGTCCAGACGGGCCGGCGCCGCCAGCCGCAGCGACTGCTTCATCCAGCCGGTGCCGCGGCCGGGCAGCCGGGTTCCGAGCAGGTCCGAGAACATGCCGGCCAGCAGCGGCAGCGGCACCACCGGGCCGGCGAAACCGCGCGTGCGGGCAAAGCCCGCATCGGCATGGAACGGGTTGGCATCGCCGGTCAGCGCGATGTACTCGTCCAGGTCCGCCGCGGTGAAGGCCCGCACCGCGCTCGCCTGCTGGCCCGGACGCAGGCCGTACAGGGCCGCGTCGCCGTCCTGCGCAACCGGGTCCGCTGCGACTGACTGGCCGGCCAGTGCGGCAGGACTCGCGTCCGCCAGCCAGCACGACTCGCCGACGGCCGTTACCCGCGGCGCGTGGCCGGGGCCGCCTGCACAGGTCACCGTGGTGGCGTAGGCGGCAAGCCCGGCGGGCGCCGGCTGTGCGGACAGCGCAAACTGCACCGCATCGCCAACGAACGCCGGCGCCGGGAACATCAGCGTCTGCGCGACCGGCAAGGCCGGCTGCGGCAGTTGCCGCGCGCTGTGCGCGCACAGCAGCGAGAACAGCAACATGCCGTGCGCCACCGTGGCACCGAAATGCGTGCCGCGGGCAAAGGCCGGATCGCAGTGGATCGGGTTGTCGTCGCGCGACAGCGCGGCGAAGCGGTCGAAATCGCGCTGCGACAGCACGCGCGGCAGGTCGTCGTGCATCAGTCGGGCACCTGTACGGTATTGGCGGTGACGGTGATGGCGTTGCCGGGCGCAGGCGTGGCGGCGAACGGCGGCACATTGGACGGCAGCAGCGCCGGCGCCGGGGTGTTGAGGGTGCCGCCGCGCGGCGTGGTCCGCACCACCTGCGACGGCGGCAGCGCCTTGCCGCTGGTCAGGTTGTCGTAGACCGCGTCCAAAGCCCGGTTCAGGTAGACATGCAGCGGCACATAGCGGTTGCTATAGCCCGGCACCACGCCGATGAAGGCATCGAAATGCTGCGCATTCTCGACCTCGACGTAGGACAGCTTGCTGGTCACGCCCTCCTGCTGGCGGTTCAGGCCCAGGTAGGGGCGCGAGGTATGGTTGACCGGCAGCAGCGCGTCGCTGCGCCCATGCACGATCAGCGCCGGCTTGCCGCGCAGGTTGCCGTTGCGCAGCGTCAGCGCCTGGCCGGCCTGCAGCGCGAGTGCCGCCGCATCGGAGCCGGTCAGCAGGTTGCGCAGGCAGCTGGCGCCGTCGTAGTTGAGGTCGGCGCGCTGGGTCGACGCGGACACGGATGGCAGGTTCAGGTAGGGCCCGTGCTGCGGATCGCGGTCGTTGATCAGCTGGACCGGTGCCTGCGGCGGAATGCCGTTGCCGGTGGCGTACATCGACGCCAGCGCGGCCGGTGCAACGGCGGCGGGCTTCAGGTCGGTCAGCGTGGCGGCAAAGCTGTAGCCGCACAGCCGGTCGGTCACGCTGGCCTGCGCGTAGGCATTGGCGTAGGTGACCGCGATCGCGGCGGCCACGTCGAACGCGGCCAGCGACGGATGCAGGTCATCCGATTCCGCTTCCCAGCCGGCGGCACGCAGCGCCTGCAGCGCGCTGGCGCTCTGCTGGTCGGTGTTGGCGCCGGTGACCAGCCCTTTCTCGGCCAGCGTCTGGCAGCGCGCGGCGAAGAACGGCGCCATCGTGGGATTGGTGTAGAACGGCGCCTGGGTCAGCGCGGTGGCGCGCCCGGCGCAGTGCTGCAGCAGGTTGGCGGTGGTGGTGTAGTCGTACAGCGTCAGGCCGGATGCCGCCACCTGCGCCGCACCGCGACGCACCACGATGCCGGTGTTGGGCGGCATGTTCAGGTTGGGCTCGGCCACCGCCACGCCGTCGATCAGGCCGCCGGCATCCTGCTCGGCGGCCGCCACGGCAGCGCCGCCGCCATTGGACACGCTCGATGCGATCACAAGGACCTTGTCCTGGTCCAGCGTGCGCTGGCGCGTGCCGTTGGCCGACACGGCGCCGAAGCGGTCATTGATGGCCCACAGCGCAAACTCCACCGCCTGCAGCGTGAACTTGCCCCAGTCCTTCTCCGGGTTGCGCTGCGAATGCGCGTGCTTGAACGCCAGCCGGTGCGGGTTGGCGGCGGTGAATTCGGCCAGCGAGGTAGCGCCGGCCGGCGCGGCGAAGTGCGCGTTCTTGCCGGCGGCCGCGCGCGTGGTGCGGGTGCCGTCGATCAGCGGCACCGTGTCGGTATCCAGGTCATGCGGCGCGGCGCCGGTGCCCTTGTCGGTATAGGCCACCGCGCAGCCGCGCTTCAGGCCCCATTCGCCGGTGCCGATGGCGCCATACACGCCGCGCGAGCCGGACGAGGTCGCGGTGATCAGGCACGGCCTGGCGGGGTTGAACGTGGTCGGTATCTGCACCAGCATGGTCACGTTCTGCTGGCCCGAGCCGTCGTCGGAATAGGCCAGGTACTCGACGCCCGCGACCTTGCCTTCCGACGCGGTGACATTGCCCTGCGCATCGACGTTGGGCCCATAGAGCGAGCCGTAGCCGCCGCCGGCACTGGTATCGACAATGGCGCGATAGTTGGTATAGATCGCATAGCGCCGCAGTTCCGCCGCGGTGGGCGCGGCCGGATTGAGCGGCAGCGGCGCCGTGCTGCTGGCCAGGCCGTCCTTGCCCAGGCCGCCGGTCAGCAAGTCGTCGCTGGCGCCGTCGTAGCTGTTGATGGTGACCGCGCCGATATAGGCCGGCTTGGTATTGGGGTTGCCGCCGTTGCCGTTGCCGTTGCCGTTGTCGATGTCGTCGCTGGAGCCGCATGCGGCCAGCATCGATGTGGCCGCCGCCAGCGCCGTGAGCCTGAGGCCGCGGTACCGCGGCGAATGCTGCGTGGATTGCATGTCAACCTCCTTCTGTCGCCCGCCCCGCGGGCCGTCGAGACATACGTCGATGGAAGACTGCGGAAACTGCGAAGACTGCGAAGACTTCGACCGCGAACAACGGGAACGACATCAAGCCACGGCAACTGGTGCGCGCTTCAGCCGCTGTTTCCGGCCAGGCCCGCACGCAGCTTGTGCTTTTCCACCTTGCCGGACGGCGTGCGCGGCAGCGCGTCGAGAAAGCGCACCTGGCGCGGCACCTTGTAGCCGGCCAGGTGCGCCTTGCAATGAGCGATCACGGCATCGGCGTCAAGCGCGGCACCCGGGCGCAGCACCACCAGCGCCATGCCTACCTCGCCCCAGCGCGGATCCGGCGTGCCGATCACCGCGGCCTCGGCCACGCCTGGCAGCTGGAACAGCACGTTCTCGACCTCGGCCGGATAGACGTTCTCGCCGCCCGAGATAAACATGTCCTTGGCGCGGTCGACGATGTAGTAGTCGCCGTCTTCGTCGCAATAGGCGATGTCGCCGGAATGCAGCCAGCCGTCGCGCAGCGCCTGCGCGGTGGCCTCGGGCAGGTTCCAGTAGCCCGGTGTCACGCCCGGCCCCTTGATCAGCAGTTCGCCGCGCTCGCCAGGGCCTACGTCGACGCCGAGCGGATCGACGATGCGGGTCAGCATCGATCCCACCGGCTTGCCGATGCTGCCGAGCTTGCGGCGCGCGGTGTCCTCGTCGCACACGAAGACCGTCGGGCCGGTCTCCGTCATGCCGAAGCCGAAGCGGATGGTCACGCCCTTGGCCAGGTAGGCTTCCAGCAGTGGCCGCGGCACCGGCGAGCCGCCCGCCGCCATATTGCGCACGCCGGACAGGTCCGCCTGCGCGAAGCCCGGATGCTGGCTCAGGAACAGGTACACCGACGGCACCGCGAAGAACATGGTGATGCCCGTGCCGCTGCCGCGGTCGAGCCGGGCCAGCACGGCCTGCGGCTCGAACTGCCGCATGATGTGCACCGTGCCGCCGGCGTGCAGCACCGGGTTGGCATACAGGTTCAGGCCGCCGGTATGGAAGAACGGCAGCACGTTGAGCAAGACGTCGTCGCGCGTGATCTGGTTGGCCAGCATCGCGTTGACGGCGTTGAAGAACACCATGCCGTAGGTCTGGATCACTCCCTTGGGCTTGCCGGTGGTGCCGGAGGTGTAGAGCAGGTGCCAGATTTCGTTCTCGTCGCGGCACGGCATCTCGATGATGCGGCCGGACGCGGCGTCGAGCACGGCCTCATATTCGGTCCAGCCGCCGGGCACGTCGGCGGCTTCGTCATCGGCCAGGTGCAGCACCGCGCGCAGCGGCACCGCACGCGCCAGCTCCGCCGCCACGCCCAGGAAGCCGTCGCCCGCCACCAGCACTTGCGGCGTGCAGTCGTGCAGGATCGGCAGCAGCTCGGCCGCGGGCAGGCGCCAGTTCAGGCACACCATCACCATGCCGGCCTTGGCGCAGCCATAAAGCATCTCGAGATAGTCGGAGCTGTTGTGCGCCAGCACCGCCACGCGCGTGCCCGGCGCCAGCCGCAGATGGTCGCGCAGGTATTCGGCAAAGCGGCTGGCGCGCTCGTCGACGTGGCGATAGGTCACGTGGCGGCCGCTCTCCACGTCCACCAGCGCGACCTTGTCGGGGAAATGCTGCGCGTTCCGGTGCAGCCAGTCGATCACGTACATGGGCTGGCCTCCGCTCAGCTGGCGATGTCCTGGACCGGCCCGCTGCGGCGCAGCCGCCCCACCACGCCTTGCGGGAAATAATAGACGCTGAGCACGAACAGCAGGCCCAGCCACAGCAGCCAGCGGTCGGGATGCAGCAGCGCCGACAGCAGCGGCAGCGCGGCGGTGCCGTCGCTGGCGAGCTTCATCACATCCTGCAGGTAGGTCTGCGCCAGCAGGAACAGCACGGTGCCGATCACCGCGCCGTAGAGCGTGCCCATGCCGCCGATCACCACGATCAGCAGGATGTCGACCATGATCTCGAACGACAGCGAGGTGTCGGGGCCGTTGTAGCGCAGCCAGATGGCCATCAGCACGCCCGCCAGCGTCGCGAACATCGCCGACAGCACCGTCGACACCGTACGGTAGACCACGGTGCGGTAGCCGATCGCCTCGGCGCGGAAGTCGTTCTCGCGGATCGCCTGCAGCACCCGGCCGAACGGCGAGTTGACGATGCGCAGCAGCGCCAGGAACAGCACCAGCGCGCCGCCGAATACCAGGTAGTAGCTCAGCAGCTTGCCGCTTAGCGGCACGCCCAGCCATTCGGCGTCGCCCAGCGTAAAGCCGGGACGCAGCACCTCCGGCACCTTGAAGGTCAATCCATCCTCGCCGCCGGTCCACTCCGACAGCTGCGACACCAGCGTGGCGAAGGCGGTGGCCACCGCCAGCGTGATCATGGCAAAGAAGATCGCCCGCACCCGCAGCGAGAACAAGCCGATCAGCAAGGCCAGCAGCGCCGACACCGCCAGCGCGCCGGCCGTGCCCGCCAGCAAGGCGCCCCAGCCCGGCTCCATGCGCGACATGGCGATGGCCACGCCATAGCCGCCGATGCCGAAGAACATGGTGTGGGCAAACGAGACGATGCCGGTATAGCCCAGCAGCAAATCGTAGCTGGCCACCAGCACCACGAAGATGCAGATCTTGGCCGCCATGTTGAGCGCACGCGCGCCGGGGAACGCGAACGGCGCGCACGCCAGCGCAATCAGGATCAGCAGCAGCAACGCCGCCAGCACGCGGCTGCGCGGCAGGTCGCCGGAGAGAAGTCGGATCATGGTCGTTGCCCTCAGCGCCGCGCCACCGGGAACAGCCCTTGCGGGCGCCACAGCAGGATCAGCATCATCAGCAGGATGTTGGAGAACAGAGCCACCTTGGGGAACAGGAAACCGGTGTAGTTGGCCACCAGCCCTACCAGCAGCGCGCCGACAAAGCAGCCCGTGGTCGAACCAAGCCCGCCGATGATGATCACGATGAAGATCAGCACATTGACCTGTGCCCCGATCGCCGCGGTGATGTTCTGCTGGTACAGGCCCCACAGCACGCCGCCCAGACCTGCCAGCCCTGCGCCCGCGACGAACACGCCGACGAACAGCCGGCGCACGCGGTAGCCCAGCGCCTCGACCATCTCGCGGTTCTCCACCCCGGCGCGGATCAGCAGGCCGATGCGGGTGCGGTTGAGCAGCAGCAGCATGGCGATAAAGATCACCAGCCCCAGCGCCATCGCGATCAGCCGGTATTTCTCGATCGCCGCGTCGCCGAGCAGCACTGCGCCGCGGAAGGTGGTGGGCACCTGCAGCGCGATCGTCTCCGGGCCCCAGATCGCCTTGATCAGCTGCTCGGCCACGATCATGCCGCCCATCGTGATCAGGATCTGCTTCAGGTGCTGGCCGTAGACCGGACGCACCACCACGCGCTCGAAGAACAGCCCGACCGCGCCGGCGGCCACCATCGCCGCGGCGATCGCCAGCGCGAACACCGACAGGTTCAGCGCCAGGCTGTGGGCCTCGACCCAGCCCGCCAGCGGCAGCAGCACCGACGCCGCGACATAGGCGCCCAGCGCGATGAACGCGCCATGGCCGAAGTTGAGCACGTCCATCAGGCCGAACACCAGCGTCAGCCCGGACGACACCACGAAGATGATCATCCCCATCGCCAGGCCGGCAATGGTCAGCGTGAGCCAGGTCGACGGGCTGCCGACCAGCGGAAAGGCCAGCAGCATCAGCAGCGGCGCGAGCGCGAGCGGGGTCCAGTCGAGGCGGACGCCGGGTGGTGCGGCCGGGGTTGCGGCCGGCAAGGTGGTTGAAGTTGTCATGTGTCTGTTCGTGCTGATTGTGTGCTCCCTCTCCCGCTTGCGGGAGAGGGCAGTCAACCTGCGCAACTGCAAAGGCCTACTGATGCGCCGCCAGCGACAGCCCCAGCAGCTTCTGCTGCAATCCTTCATCCTGCGCCAGCGCCGCCATCGTGCCGCTATGCACCGTGCGGCCATCGTCCATCACCGCCACCGTATCGCCCACCGACTTCGCCATATGGAAGTTCTGCTCCACCAGCAGGATCGACACCTCGGTCTGCTTCAGCTCGCGGAACACATGGATCATGTTCTGGATGATCGCCGGCGCCAGCCCCTTGGTCGGCTCGTCGACGATCAGCAGCTGGCGCGGCTCGATGATGGCGCGTGCCACCGACAGCATCTGCTTCTGCCCGCCCGACAGCACGCCGGCGCGCTGGTGCCAGAAGGTCTTCAGCGCCGGGAACATGCGGAATACCCAGTCCAGCCGGCGTTCGTCGATGGCACCGGTGCGGGCGGCCAGGCGCATGTTCTCGGCCACGGTCAGGTCGGAGAACACGCTCATGTTCTCGGGCACGTAGGCAATGCCGGCCTGCGCGATCGCCGGCGTGCTGAGGCGCGTGATGTCTGCACCATTGAAGCTGACACTGCCGGCGCTGGCCTGCCACAGGCCCATGATGGTGCGCAGCGTGGTGGTCTTGCCGGCGCCGTTGCGCCCCAGCAGCATGGTCACGCCGCCGCGCGGCACCGTGAAGCTGACGCCGTGCAGGATGTGGTACGGGCCGATATGGGTCTGCACGTCCCGCAGTTGCAGGATCGGCTGCGCCGTGGTCGCCTCAGCCATGGCTGCCCTCCTCTTCCGGCAGGCCCAGGTAGGCTTGCTGCACCACCGGCGATGCGATTACCTCGGCCGGGTCGCCATCGGCCACCAGCGTGCCGTTGTGCAGCACGATGATGCGGTCGGCCAGCGAGCGCACCACGTCCATCTTGTGTTCGACCAGCAGCACGGTCTTGCTGCGGTCCTGGCGGATCTCGCGGATCAGGTCCAGGATCACCGGCACTTCGTCGACGCTCATGCCCGCGGTGGGCTCGTCGAACATGAACACGCGCGGCTGCAGCGCCAGCAAGATGCCGACCTCCAGCTTGCGCTGGTCGCCGTGCGGCAGCGACGCCACCGTCAGCTGGCGCTTGCCGGCCAGCGCCACGCGCTCCAGGATCGCCATGGCCTGCGCCTGCAGGTCGCGGTGGGCCGACCACATCGAGAACAAATCGATGCCGCGCTGCTGCCGCGCCTGCACCGCCAGGCGCACGTTCTCCAGCACCGACAGCTGCGGGAACAGGCTGGTCAGCTGGAACGCGCGGCCGATGCCGCGCCGGGTCTTGTGCGACACCGGCAGGCGCCTCACGTCCTCGCCGTCGAGCAGGATCTGCCCTGCAGTGGGCGGCAGCTGTCCCGAGATCAGGTTGAAATACGTGGTCTTGCCGGCGCCGTTGGGGCCGACGATGCAGGTCAGCTCGCCGGGCCGGAACGCGCACGACACCGCATTGACGGCGACGTGGCCGCCAAAGCGGATGGTGAGCCCGCGCGTTTCCAGCAGCGGCCGTGCCGCGGACGCCGCCGCGCCCGCGGGCTGGCCCGCAGGCTGGGGCCGCACCGGGGCAGGCCTGGCGAAGGAGGCTGGCGCGTCCATCAGCGGTGGTTGCGCACGGGCACGTTCATTTCCTCGGGCCTGATCTCGCGCACGAGTTCAGGCACGCCCCAGGCAAAGGCCGGGTCCACCTTGATCTTGAAGTGGTACATCGATTGCATCGCCTGGTGGTCTTCCTTGCGGAAGGTCATCCGGCCCTTGGGCGTGTCGAACGACATGCCTTCCATCGCCGCGATCAGCTTCTCGGAGCCGGTTTCGCCATGAGTCTTCTTCAGCGCTTCGACCAGCGCGATGCCCGCGCTCATGCCGCCGGCGGTAAAGAAATCAGGCGGCGCCTTGAACTTGCTGTAGTGGTTGGACACCAGCCACTCGTTGGCCTTGTTCTTGGGGATGCCGAAGTAGTAGTACGTGGCCCCTTCCATGCCCGGGAAATTCTTGTAGCTGGCCATCGCGGGCAGGATATTGCCGCCGGTGGCGATCTCGATGCCGTAGCGCTTGGGATCCAGGTCGGCGATCTTGAACGGGTTGCCGGCGCCGGCCCAGATGATGAAGATCACCTTGCGGCCCGGCTTGTCCTTGAGCGAATCGAACAGCCGCTGCGCGCCCGCGGTGAAGTCGGTGGTATTGGTCGGCAGGTATTCCTCATGCACGATCTTGGCGTTCTTCAGCGCGCCCTTGAACGCCTTCACGCCATCGCGGCCGAAGGCGTAGTCCTGCGCCAGCGTGGCGATGGTCACGCCCGGCTTGTCCAGCGCCACCGCATTCGAAATCGCGTCCTGCGACGAATTGCGGCCGGTGCGGAAGATATAGCGGTTCCACTTGTCGCCGGTGATGGAGTCGGCCACGGCGGGCTCGACCAGCAGCACCTTCTTGTATTCCTCGGCCACCGGCAGCATCGCCAGCGCCGTGCCCGATGACGTCGGGCCCACCGCGATGTCGGCGCGGTCGTCGCTGTAGGCCGCGGCCAGCTGCGCCTTGGCCACGTCCGGCTTGCCCTGGGTGTCCTTCTCGATCACCACCAGCTTGTTGCCGTTGACGGTCATGGTGCCGTTGGTGGCGTACTCCAGGCCCATCATCAGGCCGGTCTGGGTCTGCTTGGCATAGGCCTCGAGCGCGCCGGTCTTGTCGTAGACGTGGGCGATGCGGATGTCCTTGGCCAGCGCGGCGCCGGTGCCGAGCAGCGCGGCGGCCAGGGCCAGGGCGCGTAGGGCGTGGGGGTTGCAATGCATTGCGGTCTCCTGGTTCGGTCTCGTTTGTGTTTGTAGGGATGAAACCTGCTGCAACTGCGTGGCATGCCGGCTGGCGGCGCATGCGGGCCGGTACGGCGCAATCGGGCCTGTCGCGCCTATCGCGTCTGGCGCGGCTGCAAGCCGTGCGCGATCAGGTCGAACGCGGTGTCGACCACCTTCTCCATCGATGGCGGACGCTTCCAGCGCGCATAGCGCATGCCGAGGAAATTGCTGATGCCGATCAGGCACCAGGCGCGCACCTCGGCATCGCCCGGCACGATCTCGCCCTGCTCTTCGGCGCGGGTCAGGCGCCGGCTGTAGAGCTCGGCGAACACCTGGAAATAGCTGCTGTAGATGGTCTCGTCGACCGAGTAGGAATCCAGCACGATCCGGTACAGGTTCTTGTGGCGCGAAACGAAGGACAGGAACGCCTTCAGGCCCAGGCGCTCGGCCTCCATCTGGGTTTCGGCGGCGGCCACGTGCTTGCGCAGGTGCGCGCGCACCAGTTCCAGCATGTGCCCGACCAGCGCGCGGAAGATGTCTTCCTTGTCCTTGAAGTACAGGTAGAAGGTGCCCATCGCCACCTTGGCTTCCTGCGTGATCTCGGAGATCGACGCGGCGTAGTAGCCCTTCTCGCCGAACACCTTCTCGGCGGCGCGCAGCAGCGCTTCGCGCGTTTTCTGCCCGCGCGCGGTCTTGGGCGGGCCCATGCCGCCGGCCGGGCCGGTGGCGTCGACGTCGGCTATGCCGGTGTCGCCAGTCTGGGTGGTGGACATCTTGTCTCCGGTGGCGCTGCGCGCCTTGTCATGGAAATGCCGACCGCTGCCTGTAATGACGGCGCCTACAGCTGCCTCCTCGCCCCTGCCGTCGCCTGGAACCGACATTCAGGCAAAACCTGATATCTGATTCATGTTTCATCGTATAAATTGCCCGGCGTGGATGTCAATAGAGGGGCACCCTCACCCGGGCAGCATCCGGGACATCCTTTGGGACATTCCTTTCCCCTTCCACCAGCCGAGACACGCCGTTGGACGCTTCCGATCCGGTACCCGCCAGCCCCGCCGCGCCGCCCTATGCGCTCCATCCGGCGCGCGGCGCGCTGCCCGGCTGGCGCGAGGCTGGCCATGGACGGCCCCTGCTGCTGCTGCACGGCTGGTCGGTCAACGGCGCGGCCTTTGACGGACAGCGCGCGCTGGCACTGGCCGGCTTCCGTGTGATCGCGCCCGACCATGCCGGGCATGGGCTGTCGCGGCAGCGCGCGGGCGCGACCATCGCGGCGCTGGCGCGCGATGTGGCCGCGCTGGTCGCGCACCTGGGGCTGGCTGACGTGGTGGTGGCGGGCTGGTCGATGGGCGCGATGGTGGCATGGGCGCTGCTGCGCGACCAGCCGCAACTATCAATCGCGGCGGTGGGCAGCATCGACATGACGCCCCGCATGGTCACCGACCCGGGCTGGCCGCATGGGCTGCACGGCCATTACGACCTCGCCCATGCCCGCCAGATGGCGGAGCGCGTCCGCGCCGACTGGCTGCGGCTGGCGCCGTCAGTGGCTTCAGGCCTGTGGGCGGCAGGACGGCGACCGCAGGCAGCGGCGACGCAGCGCGTCGCGCACATGGCGCAGCTGTGCGATGCCGCGACGCTGGCCAGCTTGTGGGAAGACATGGCGCGGCAGGATTTTCGCGACACGCTGCGCACGGCGCGCCTGCCGCTGTTTCATCTGTACGGAGAGTCCAGCCGGCTGTATGCGCCGGCAGTGGGCATGGCCACGCGGGCCTTGCATCCCGCGGCGGGGTTCAGCGTGGTGGCCGGTGCCGGCCACAGCCCGCATATGGAGCAGGCACAGGCCTTCAATGCCGCGCTGCTGGCGCTGATCCGGGACGCCGATCAGGCCAGCATGCGGTAGGTCCAGAGCCCCAGCGCGGTCAGCAGTAGTGAGCCGCCGAGATGCAGCAGCAGGTGCATCGCCGCCCAGCCATAGTCGCCGGCAATCAGGTTGGCGACGACTTCGCTCGAAAACGTCGAGAACGTGGTCAGCCCGCCAAGGAAACCGGTGATGGCCAGCAGGCGCCATTCCGGCGGCAGGCCGGCATGGGTATCGAAGAAGCCGACCGCCAGCCCGACCAGGTAGCCGCCCAGCAGGTTGGCCGCGAGCGTGCCGTACGGCATTGCCGGGTTGACGGCATTCCACAGCACCGAGAATCCCCAGCGCAGCCATGCCCCCGCCGCGGCGCCGACACCGACCGCGACAAACCCCAACGCCCCCATCAGGGCTGGTCCTCGCCGCTGGCGTTGATCGACTGGATGCCCCAGCGCTTCAGCGCGTCTTCATCGGTCACCCGTGCATCGACCCAGCGCGCGCCCTCCGGCGTTTCTTCCTTCTTCCAGAACGGCGCTTCGGACTTGAGGTAGTCCATGATGAATTCGCACGCGGCGAAGGCATTGCCGCGATGCTTCGATGCCACCGCGACCAGCACGATCTGGTCCAGCGGCAGCAGCGGGCCGACGCGATGGATGATGGTGACGCCCAGCAGTTCCCAGCGCGCGCACGCCGCCGCCTCGATCTGCGCCAGCGCCTTCTCGGTCATGCCCGGGTAGTGCTCCAGCTCCATCGCGCTGACGGCGCTGCCCTCGCTGACATCGCGCACGGTGCCGATAAAGCTGGCCACGGCGCCGACCTGCGGGTTATCGGCGCGCAGTGCCGCGACTTCCGCGCCGAGATCGAAATCCTCACGCTGCACCCTGACGCTCATCTCAGCCTCCGGTCACGGGCGGGAAAAACGCGACTTCGCAGCCGTCGGCAAGCACGGTATCGGCGCGGGCGACGGCATGGTCGACCGCCATGCGCAGCGCGCGGCCCTCGGCCAGGGTCTCGGCCCAGGCACCGCCGCGCTGGCGCAGCCACTGGCGCAGCGCGCCGACGGTACGCACCTCGGGCGGCACCTCGGCGCGCTCGGCGGATACGCCGAGCTGCTCGCGCACGCTGGCAAAGAATCGGAGTTCGATGATCATTGCTGCCTTCTGCATCCTGGTCATGCCGGCCGCTACGCGAGCAGGCCGTCAAACGGAATGAACTGCACGGTGTCGCCGCGCGCGATCGCCTGGTTGGGCGGATTGTCGATCAGGCCGTCGCCCCACACGGTGGAGGTCAGCACGCCCGAGCTCTGGTTGGGGAACAGATCGAGCCCACCCTCAGGGTTGATTCGCGCGCGCAGGAACTCGTTGCGGCGGTCGCCCTTGTTCAGCTCGAAATCGGCGCGCAGCGGCAGGCGCCGCGGCGTCACCTCGGCCACGCCCTGCAGGCGCAGGATGAACGGGCGCACGAACAGCAGGAAGGTCACGAAGCTGGACACCGGATTGCCCGGCAGCCCCACGAAAAACGCCGGCGCGCTGCCGCTGTCGACCTGCCCGAACGCCAGCGGCTTGCCCGGCTTGATCGCGATCTGCCACATATCGAGCCGCCCTTCGGCTTCGACCGCGGGCTTGATATGGTCTTCCTCGCCGACCGAGACGCCGCCCGAGGTAATGATCAGGTCATGGCCCTGCGCCGCGCGGCGCAGCGTCTCGCGCGTGGCCGCCAGCGTATCGGGCACGATGCCGAAGTCGCTGACCTCGCAGCCCAGGTTTTCCAGCAGGCCGCGCAGCGTGAAGCGGTTGGAGTTGTAGATCGCACCCGGCTTGAGCGGCTCGCCCGGCATCGCCAGTTCGTCGCCGGTGAAGAACACCGCGACGCGCACGCGGCGCACCACCTCCAGCTGCGCCTGGCCGACCGATGCGGCCAGCCCCAGCGCCTGCGGCGTCAGCCGCGTGCCGGCCGGCAGGATCACGCTGCCGGCTTCGATGTCCTCGCCGGCGCGCCGCACCCATTCGCCCGACTGCGGCACGTGGTTGACGATCACGTCGTCACCGTCGGCCGTGCATTGCTCCTGCATCACCACGGCATCGGCGCCGGGAGGAATCAGCCCGCCGGTGAAGATGCGCGCCGCGGTGCCCGGCTCCAGCGCGGTGCCGACATGGCCGGCGGGAATCCGTTGCGACACGCGCAGCCGCGTGCCCGCGGCCGGCACGTCAGCGGCGCGCACGGCGTAGCCATCCATCGAGGTATTGTCGGCCGGCGGCACGCGCAGCGTGCTCGTCACCGGCGCGGCCAGCACGCGGCCGTTGGCGGCCAGCGTGTCGATCGGCTCGGCCTGCGCCAGCGGCCGGGCGGCGGCAAGCAGCGCGTCGAGCGCCTGGGCCATGGTCAGCATCGGGGGACGGGAAGGTGCTGCGGCTTGAGTCATGGTGCGATGTGGGAAAGGGTTGGCCCATGAAAAACGGCCCGCGCATTGCCGGCACCCGCGCGCGGGGCTGGCAATCCGGGGACCGTGGATCGGGCCCGCAGCCTGATTGTAGCGAGTTGGACCGGACCCGGCACGCGGCGGCGCCGCAGCCACGTCCGCGTCCGTACCTTCCCGCGCTTACAGGCCGGTGTGGCGGGCGATATAGGCCTTCACCTGCGCGGCGTCGGCGGGCATCACCTCGAAGCGCTGCGGCAGGCTCTCGATACCCTCGAACTTCGCCGGGCGCTCCGGCTCGTGGCCGAGCGCTTCGCGGATGGTGTCGGCAAATTTTGCGGGCAGCGCGGTTTCCAGCACCACCATCGGCACGCCGGCGCTGAGATGCTCGCGCGCCACCTTGATGCCGTCGGCGGTATGCGTGTCGATGGTGATGCCATAGCGCGACGACAGGTCGCGGATGGTCGCCAGCCGGTCCTGGTGCATGCTGCGTCCCGAGACGAAGCCGAACTGGCGGATGCGGTCGAATTCCGGCGTGCCCGCCAGGTCGAAGCCGCCCTTCTCTTCCACGTCGCGGAACAGCGCCGCCAGCTTGCCGGCATCCTGGCCCAGCAGGTCGAACACGAAGCGCTCGAAGTTCGAGGCCTTGGAGATGTCCATGCTGGGGCTGGAGGTGTGGTAGGTCTCGGCCGACTTGCGCACGCGGTAGGCGCCGGTGCGGAAGAACTCGTCGAGCACGTCGTTCTCGTTGGTGGCGACCACCAGCTTGTCGATCGGCAGGCCCATCATGCGCGCGATATGGCCGGCGCAGACGTTGCCGAAGTTGCCCGAGGGCACGCAGAACGAGACCTTCTGGCCGGGACCGTCGGTCGCCAGCAGCCAGCCCTTGAAGTAATACACCACCTGGGCCACCACGCGCGCCCAGTTGATCGAGTTGACCGTGCCGATCTTCTGGCGCGCCTTGAAGGCGTGGTCGTTCGAGACCGCCTTGACGATGTCCTGGGCGTCGTCGAACACGCCGTCGATGGCGATGTTGAAGATGTTCGGGTCCTGCAGGCTGAACATCTGCGCGGTCTGGAACGCGCTCATCTTGCGGTGCGGGCTCAGCATGAACACGCGGATGCCGCGCTTGCCGCGCATCGCGTATTCGGCCGCGCTGCCGGTGTCGCCGGAAGTGGCGCCGAGGATGTTCAGCTCCTGCCCGGCGCGCGCCAGCGCGTACTCGAACAGGTTGCCGAGCAGCTGCATCGCCATGTCCTTGAACGCCAGCGTCGGGCCGTTGGACAGGCCCAGCAGCTGCAGCTTCGTGCCGCCTTCCTCGCCCAGCGTGCGCAGCGGCGTGATGTCGGCGGTGTTGTCGCCGGCGCGCGCGTTGCAGTACACCTCGGCGGTGTAGGTCTTGCGCGTCAGCGCGCGCAGGTCTTCGGCGGGAATGTCGTCGCAGAACTTGCGCAGGATCTCGTAGGCCAGGTCGGCGTACGGCAGCTTGCGCCACGCTTCCAGCTCATCGGCCGTGACCTGCGGATACTGTGCGGGCAGGTACAGCCCGCCGTCCGGCGCCAGGCCGCCCAGCAAAATCTCGGAAAACGATTGCGGCATCTCGTGGCCGCGGGTCGACTGGTATTTCATGACAATGGTCCGGTCCGGCCCTTAGTTCAGTTCTTCCATGCGCAGGCGCGTCACCGCGGACAGCACGGTGGGCAGTGCCTCGATCCTGGCGATGGCGGCGTTGACGTGCTTCTCGCGCGTGATGTGGGTCAGGATGATGATGTCGGTCTGCGGCTCGCCTTCGCGCGATTCCTTCTGCAGCATGGCGTCGATCGAGATCCCGCCCTCGGCCAGGATGCGCGTGATCTCGGCCAGCACGCCGGTCTCGTCGGACACGCGCATGCGCAGGTAGTACGAGCTGTTGATCTCTTCGATCGGCAGCACCGGCACGCTCGACAGCTCGTCAGGCTGGAACGCCAGGTGCGGCACGCGGTGCTCGGGATCGGCGGTGTGCAGGCGGGTCACATCGACCAGGTCGGCGATCACCGCCGAGGCGGTCGGCTCGGCGCCGGCGCCCTTGCCGTAGTAGAGCGTGGCGCCGACGGCGTCGCCCTGCACCAGCACCGCGTTCATCGCGCCTTCCACATTGGCGATCAGGCGCGTGGCCGGCACCAGCGTCGGATGCACGCGCAGCTCGACGCCGTCTTCGCGGCGGCGGGTGATGCCGAGCAGCTTGATACGGTAGCCCAGTTCTTCGGCGTACTTGATGTCGATGGCCGACAGCTTCGTGATGCCTTCCACGTGGGCCTTGTCGAACTGCACCGGCATGCCGAAGGCGATCGCGCTCATCAGCGTGACCTTGTGCGCGGCGTCGACGCCCTCGATGTCGAAGGTCGGGTCGGCCTCGGCGTAGCCCAGCTGCTGCGCTTCCTTCAGGACCGCGTCGAAATCCAGGCCCTTGTCGCGCATCTCGGACAGGATGAAGTTGGTGGTGCCGTTGATGATGCCGGCGATCCACTGGATGCGGTTGGCGGTCAGGCCTTCGCGCAGCGCCTTGATGATGGGGATGCCGCCGGCCACCGCGGCCTCGAAGGCGACGATCACGCCCTTCTTGCGCGCGGCCTCGAAGATCTCGTTGCCATGCACGGCCAGCAGCGCCTTGTTGGCGGTGACCACGTGCTTGCCGTTTTCGATCGCCTTGAGCACCAGCTCGCGCGCAATGCCGTAGCCGCCGATCAGTTCGATGACGATGTCGATGTCGGGGCGGTTGACCACCGCGTTGGCGTCGCTGACGACTTCCACTTCCCCGTTGGTCAGCTCGCGCGCGCGTTCGGTGTTGAGATCGGCCACCACGGCAATCTCGATGCCGCGGCCGGCGCGGCGACGAATTTCTTCCTGGTTGCGCTTGAGCACGTTGAACGTGCCGCTACCGACGGTACCGATGCCGAGCAGGCCAACTTTGATGGGGTTCATGGACAATCTTCTGAGTTGCTAAGGATGGGTTGCGGCGCGGCCGGCGAAAATAATCAGGCCGCGGCCTTGCCGTGGCGTTTTCGGTAGGCCTCGAGGAAGCGCGCGATGCGGCCGATGGCCTCGCGCAGGTCTTCCTCGTGCGGCAGGAACACGATGCGGAAATGGTCCGGACGGGCCCAGTTGAAGCCGGAGCCCTGCACCAGCAGCACCTTGGACTCCTGCAGCAGTTCATAGATGAACTCCTGGTCGTCCTGCACCGGGTACATCGACAGGTCCAGCTTCGGGAACAGGTACAGCGCCGCCTTGGGCTTGACGCAGGTCACGCCCGGGATCGCGGTGATCAGTTCGTAGGCCAGGTCGCGCTGGCGGCGCAGGCGCCCGCCTTCGGCGACCAGGTCGTTGATGCTCTGGTAGCCGCCCAGCGCGGTCTGGATCGCCCACTGGCCCGGCACGTTGGCGCACAGGCGCATCGACGACAGCATGTTCAGGCCTTCGATGTAGTCGATGGCCGGGCGCTTGTCGCCCGACACCACCATCCAGCCGGCGCGGTAGCCGCACGAGCGGTAGTTCTTCGACAGGCCGTTGAAAGTCACCGTCAGCACGTCGGTCGACAGCGAGGCGATCGAGGTATGGGTATTGCCGTCGTACAGGACCTTGTCGTAGATCTCGTCGGCGAAGATGATCAGCCCATGCTCGCGCGCGATCGCGACGATCTCGAGCAGCAGTTCGTCCGAGTACAGTGCCCCGGTGGGGTTGTTCGGGTTGATGATGACGATGGCCTTGGTATGCGGCGTGATGCGCGCGCGGATATCGGCCGGGTCGGGCATCCACTCGTTGGACTCGTCGCAGATATAGTGCACCGGCGTGCCGCCCGACAGGCTGACCGCGGCGGTCCACAGCGGGTAGTCCGGCGCCGGCACCAGCACTTCGTCGCCGGTATTGAGCAGCGCGTTGACCGCCATCACGATCAGCTCGGAGGCGCCGTTGCCCACATAGATATCGTCCAGGCCGACGCCTTCGATATTTTTTTGCTGGGTATAGTGCATGATCGCCTTGCGCGCGGCGAAAATGCCCTTGGAATCAGAATAACCTGCCGAATTCGGCAGGTTTCGCATCATGTCCTGCTGAATTTCCTCCGGCGCATCGAAGCCGAACACGGCCAGGTTGCCGATATTCAGCTTGATGATCTTGTGCCCTTCTTCCTCCATCTGCTTGGCCTTTTCCAGCACCGGCCCGCGGATGTCGTAGCAAACGTTATTGAGTTTGTTGGATTTCTGGATGGGTTTCACGGCGATGTCGGGCAAGCGTGGCGTGCCGCGTCGGCGGCACCGGACTGGGAATCGGGGCGATCTGACAGAATCTGAAAGAATGCGGAGGCGCCGTCCGCTGCGATGCAACGCAAACGTGGCAGACAGGGAGGCAAAAGCTATAATTTATCGGATTATGACAGACTTCGGCAGGGATTCTTGCATTGCAGCGTGCGCTGTCCGCGCGCACCGCGGCCGCCTGCCCGCTGTCGTCCATCCATGGCCCGCCAGGCCCGCCGGCCCGCCGCTCTGCGGACCCGCCCGCCAGCCCGCGCCCGCCACCGCCGAGATCCCCAAGTGAAACTCCACGCCGACCAGCCCCAGTCGCTCAATACCGTCACGGCCTACGGGCCCGGTTATATCGAAATCAACCTCGTGCGCCACACCAACTCGGTGCTGGTCATGCCGGAGGGCGAAGTCCGGCCCTGGCCGGTCGACCGCTTCGAAGACCTGGAGCCCGCGCATTTCGAGCAGCTGTCCGAACTGGGACCCGAAGTGGTGCTGCTCGGCACGGGCTCGCGGCTGCGCTTTCCGCACCCGCGCCTGACCGCGTCGCTGGCGCGCCGCCATGTCGGCGTCGATGCCATGGACATGCAGGCGGCGTGCCGCACCTACAACATCCTGATGGCCGAGGGCCGCAAGGTGGCGGCGGTGCTGCTGCTCGAGCCCGAGGCCGCCTGACGCGGCCACGGCGAAAGTTGAGCAGCCGCCACGCTTGAAGTCCGCGTGAGGCGCCCCAATCTGCTCGCGCTGAGGCGGCAGCCCCTGTCCCGATTCCAACGATCTCACCGATCCCCTGCCCCTCCCCCAAGGAGCCACAAGCATGACCGTCAGTCTCAACAAGGCCATCCCCGACTTCAGCGCGCCGATGACCGGCGACGCCACCTTCCGCCTGGCCGACTACCGCGGCAAGACGGTGGTGCTGTACTTCTACCCGAAGGACAACACGCCGGGCTGCACCACCGAGGCAATGAACTTCCGCGACCAGTACGAGGATTTCGAGAAGGCCGGCGTGCACGTGTTCGGCATCTCGCGCGACAGCCTGCGCTCGCATGAAAACTTCAAGGCCAAGCTGGAACTGCCGTTCGAACTGATCTCCGATGCCGACGAAAATGTGTGCACATTGTTCGATGTCATCAAGATGAAAAAGCTGTATGGCAAGGAGCACCGCGGCATCGAGCGCAGCACCTTTGTCATCGACGGCAAGGGCATCCTGCGACACGAGCTGCGCGGCATCAAGGTGCCCAACCACGTCGACGAAGTGCTGGAGATCGTGCGCGGCCTCTGACGCAATGCCCGCGTGCCGTTGACCGTAATGGCTTCGATCCGGACGTGGCAAACGTTGGCAAACCCAATTGCCAAACCCAAAGCCTTCAGATACATTGGCCCGTAATGAGTTCAGATTCCGGATGCCACGCTGTTTCGACTCCCCGGCCCAGGCGCTTTGCGCCACAGGCCGGTAGCGGACCTGCCATGTCGGCAGTCCGCCCAAGAGCCGCCACCCCTGTTCCGCAGGCATGGCGGCTTTTTTGTTTGCAGCCACGTCTGTCCTCATCCGCGGACATCCCCGCCCCCTTCTTGTCCCCCTGAAAGGAAAGCCAAGCATGCCGCTGCCTACCATGCCCGCCAAGCCTGCCCAATTGCTGGATCCGAGCGAGTTTGCTCCGGTCTCCGCGGTGCCTAAGGCCAAAGCCGCCACACAGGGCAAGAAACCTGTGCCGGCGCTCGAGCGCGTGGCATTGC
Source organism: Cupriavidus nantongensis (assembly GCF_001598055.1). Taxonomy (NCBI): domain Bacteria; kingdom Pseudomonadati; phylum Pseudomonadota; class Betaproteobacteria; order Burkholderiales; family Burkholderiaceae; genus Cupriavidus; species Cupriavidus nantongensis. The sequence continues at coordinate 3,210,057 of NZ_CP014844.1, forward strand.
TGGAAACCGGCGACACGCAGGTGCCTGAAGTCAAGGCCCGCGCCGCCGGCGGCACCCGCGCCCGCAGCACCGAGACACCCGCGGTATCGACGCCGGCCGTCAGCGCCGCGCCGGTAAGCCTGGTCAAGCCGTCGACCGGCACCACGCGCCGCGCGCGCAAGGCCGAAGGCCCGAGCAAGCTGTTCGTGCTCGACACCAACGTGCTGATGCACGACCCGGCCTCGCTGTTCCGCTTCGAAGAGCACGACATCTACCTGCCGATGATGACGCTCGAAGAGCTGGACAACCACAAGAAGGGCATGAGCGAAGTCGCGCGCAACGCGCGCATGGTCAGCCGCACGCTCGATTCTCTGGTGGGCGGCACCGACGGCGTGCTCGACGAAGGCCTGTCGCTGGCCAGCCTGGGCAACCGCGACGCGCAGGGCAAGCTGTTCTTCCAGACGCGCCTGAACGACATCAAGCTGCCCGAAGGCCTGCCGCAGGGCAAGGCGGACAACCAGATCCTGGGCGTGGTCAGCGCGCTGCAGCAGCAGTATCCCGAGCGCCAGGTGGTGCTGGTGTCGAAAGACATCAACATGCGGATCAAGGCGCGCGCCCTGGGCCTGCCCGCCGAAGACTACTTCAACGACCAGGTCCTCGAGGACAAGGACCTGCTCTACGCGGGCGTGATGCAGTTGCCCGGCGACTTCTGGGCCAGGCACGGCAAGGGCGTCGAAAGCTGGCAGGACCCCAAGTCCGGTGCCATGTTCTACCGCCTCACCGGCCCGCTGGTGCCGTCGTTCCTGGTCAACCAGTTCGTCTACCTCGAGCCCGTCGACGGCAGCCTGCCGCTCTATGCGCAAGTCAAGGAGATCAACGGCAAGACCGCGCTGCTGCAGACCCTGAAGGACTACACGCACCACAAGAACAACGTGTGGAGCGTGACCGCGCGCAACCGCGAGCAGAACTTCGCGCTCAACCTGCTGATGAACCCGGACATCGACTTCGTCACGCTGCTGGGCCAGGCCGGTACCGGCAAGACGCTGCTGGCACTGGCGGCCGGGCTGGAGCAGGTGCTGGACCAGAAGCTCTACAACGAGATCATCGTCACCCGCGCCACCGTGCCGGTGGGCGAGGACATCGGCTTCCTGCCCGGCACCGAGGAAGAGAAGATGCAGCCGTGGATGGGCGCGTTCGACGACAACCTCGAAGTGCTGCAGAAGAGCGACGACAGCGCCGGCGACTGGGGCCGCGCCGCGACCCAGGAGCTGATCCGCTCGCGCATCAAGGTCAAGAGCATGAACTTCATGCGCGGCCGCACCTTCGTCAACAAGTTCGTCATCATCGACGAGGCGCAGAACCTGACGCCCAAGCAGATGAAGACGCTGGTGACACGCGCCGGCCCCGGCACCAAGATCATCTGCCTCGGCAATATCGCGCAGATCGACACGCCCTACCTGACCGAGGGCTCGTCGGGCCTGACCTACGTGGTCGACCGCTTCAAGGGCTGGAGCCACAGCGGCCATATCACGCTGGCGCGCGGCGAGCGCTCGCGCCTGGCCGACCACGCCGGCGACGTGCTCTGACGCTGACAGCGGGCCCGGGCACCCTTCCCCGCGGAAGGGGCCCGGGCCCGCTGTCGTGAGCGGCAAGCGCAATGCGGCTATGATGTCCGCACGTCCGCTTGTTGTCCCGCATCCCCAACTGGAGGCGTCGATGAACCCACAGCATCTCCGCCGGGCCGCGCTGATCGGCGCCGCCATGGTCCTGGCCGGACCGCTTCAGGCGCGCGCCGCGGCTGACGAACTGGTGATCCGCACCATGGGCCCGGTCAGCTATGTCTGCGGCGGTGTCGCCGAAGACGAGCGCCAGGCGCTGGCCGCGCGCGAGAAGGATTTCAATATCGGCGTCCTGTTCACGCAGGGCGCCGCGGGCGAGTTCCTGTCCGATGTCGCGGTCAGGCTGGTGCGCGACGAGCAGGAGGTCGCAAGCTTCCGCGCCGCCGGCCCCCGCTGCCTGATACGTGCGCCTGAAGGCAGCTACAATATCGAGGCCAGTTACAAGGGCCAGGCCAAGTCGATCAAGGTCAGCACCGGTACGCGCAACGCCCAGCTACGCTGGTAGCGGCAAGGCTTCCGGTGCGCCGGCAGGCCGGCGACCGGAATCCAGCGATGCCATTGCGCCGTACCCGTAGTTCTTCCAGTCCTTCCGCACTGCCCGGCCCGCTCACCCGGGCCGGGCTGCCGCTGCTGTGTGCCGCCGCGCTGCTGCTGGCGGCGTGTGCCAGCTCCCCGCCCTCCCGCCATGGCAGCTTGCCGCGTGCGCCCGGCAAGCCCATGACCGATCCCAGCGCCGGGTTGGAGGAAATCTCGATCCAGGCGATGTCGCTGGTCGGCACCCCCTACCGCTACGGCGGCAACACGCCCGATGCCGGCTTCGACTGCAGCGGCCTGGTGCGCTATGTGGTCGCGCGCGCCGCCAATGTGAACTTGCCGCGCACCACCGAGGCCATGGGCACGCGCGGCAGCTCGCTCGACCGCAGCGAAGTCGCTTCCGGCGACCTGGTGTTCTTCAACACCACCGGCCGCGCCAACTCGCATGTCGGCATCTACGTCGGCCAGAACCGCTTTGTCCATGCGCCATCGTCCGGCGGCACCGTGCGCCTGGAGGACATGGGCAAGCCCTACTGGGCCTCGCGCTACAACGGCGCGCGGCGGGTGGTGGCCGGTGCGGTCAACCTGCCGCCGGCGCCGGCGACACCGGTGCCCGCGCCCGTTCCGGCGCCCCTCGTGCCGGAACCCGCCCCGCTGCCCGACGACGACGATCCCATCGCCGCCTTCGCCAACCGCTGAGCAACCAGCGCGGACAAACAAAAAGCCAGGCATTTGCCTGGCTTTTTGCATCAGCGGCTAATGCCGCGTTACAGGATATGGCGCCCGATCCACCATGCGATCGCCGCCATGAAGGCCGAAGCCGGAATCGTCAGCACCCAGGCCCAGACGATATTGCCGGCCACGCCCCAGCGCACCGCCGACATCTTCTGCGACGAGCCAACCCCGACGATGGCGCCGGTGATCGTGTGCGTGGTCGACACCGGCACGCCCAGCGCCGAGGCAAAGAACAGCGTCAGCGCACCGCCGGTCTCGGCGCAGAAGCCGCCCACCGGCTTGAGCTTGGTGATCTTCTGGCCCATGGTGCGCACGATGCGCCAGCCGCCGAACAGCGTGCCCATGCCGATGGCCACGTAGCAGCTGACGATCACCCAGGTCGGCGGCGGATCGCCGGCGAGCACGTGGCCGCTGGCGATCAGCAGCATCCAGATGATGCCGATGGTCTTCTGCGCATCATTGCCGCCATGGCCCAGGCTGTACAGCGAGGCCGAGACCAGCTGCAGCCGCCGGAACCAGCGGTCGACGCGCGATGGCGGCGTGCGGAAGAAGGTCCAGCCGACCATCACCATCATCAGCGAACCCAGCAGGAAGCCGAGGAACGGCGACACCAGGATGAACGCCACGGTCTTCAGCAGGCCGCTGGCCACCAGCGCGCCGGTGCCGGCCTTGGCCACCGCGGCACCGACCAGCCCGCCGATCAGCGCATGCGACGACGACGACGGAATGCCGTAGTACCAGGTGATGACGTTCCACGCGATCGCCCCGACCAGCGCGCCGAAGATGACATAGTGGTCGACCACCCCGCCCTGGATGGTGCCGGTGCCGACCGTGGCCGCCACCTTCAGGTGGAACACAAAGATCGCGACGACGTTGCACATCGCCGCCATCGCCACCGCATGGTGCGGCTTGAGCACGCCCGTGGACACCACCGTCGCGATCGAGTTGGCCGCGTCGTGGAAGCCGTTCATGAAGTCGAACAGCAAGGCCAGTGCCACCAGCAAGGCGATCACCCACAGGCTCATTTGTATGGTCTGCATGCCGATTGCCGCCTCAGGCGTTTTCCAGGACGATGCCTTCGATGATGTTGGCGACGTCCTCGCACTTGTCGGTGATCGTCTCGAGTTGCTCGTAGATGGCCTTCAGCTTGATCAGGCGCTTGACGTCGGTCTCGTCGCGGAACAGCTTGGACATCGCCGAGCGCATCACGCGGTCGGCCTCGGATTCGAGCTGGTCGATCTGCTGCGCGGTCTTCAGGATCGTGCTGGCGTTGCCCATGTCCTCGAGCAGGCCCACGGCGATCTTGACCTGGTCGCAGCACTGCACGCAGATCGCGGCCAGGCGCAGCGCCTCGTCGGTCAGGTTGGTCACGTCATACAGCGAGATGGTCTCGGCCACGTCCTCCATCAGGTCGAGGATGTCGTCCATGGTCGTGATCAGCTTGTGGATCTCGTCGCGGTCCAGCGGCGTGATGAAGGTCTTGTGCAGCAGGTCGATGGTGTCGTGCGTGATCCGGTCGGCCTTCTTTTCGGTGGCCTGGACGCGCCGGGCATGGGCCTCGGCGTTGGGCAGGTCGTTGACCAGGGCCTGCAGTTCATGGGCGGCGGTCACCGCGCAGTCGGCGTGCTGGTTGAAATATTCGAAGAACTTGCCCTCGGTGGGCATGAATCGGCCGAACATGGAATGTTCCTTGTGGCAGCGTGGTATCGCTGCGGATGGTGTTGCGGGATTAAGCGGACGCGAGCATGACCGCCGCGGATGGCGACTGTCATCAAAGCGCAATATTTTACAGGGTTAGCGGGACATTGCCCGCGTATTTGGCACAAACGAGACGGGCAGGCACGCCGGAGGGCCGACCCGCTTGACTTCGTCAGGTGTCGTTGTCGAAGAAAGCCGGGCCGCCGCTGAAGTTGTCGAACTTCGTGAACTGGCCGAGGAAGGTCAGGCGCACCGTGCCGATCGGGCCGTTACGCTGCTTGCCGATGATGATTTCGGCGGTGCCCTTGTCCTGCGAATCGGCGTTATAGACTTCGTCGCGGTAGATAAACAGGATCACGTCGGCATCCTGTTCGATAGCGCCCGATTCGCGCAGGTCGGACATCACCGGGCGCTTGTTGGGGCGCTGTTCCAGGCTGCGGTTCAGCTGCGACAGCGCGATCACCGGGCAATTCAGTTCCTTCGCCAGGCCCTTCAGGGAACGAGAGATTTCTGAAATTTCGGTGGCGCGGTTCTCGCCGCCGCCGGAGCCCGACATCAGCTGCAGGTAGTCGATGATGATCAGGCCCAGCTGCCCGCACTGGCGCGCCAGGCGCCGCGAGCGCGCGCGCAGTTCCATCGGGTTCAGCGCCGGGGTTTCGTCGATGAACAGCTGGGTGTCGTTCATGCGCTGGATCGCATGCGTCAGCCGCGGCCAGTCCTCGTCGAGCAGGCGCCCGGTACGCAGCCGGTGCTGGTCGAGGCGCCCGACCGAGCCCAGCATACGCATGGCCAGCTGCGTGCCCGCCATTTCCATCGAGAACACCGCCACCGGCAGGCCCTGCTCCACCGCCACGTGCTCGCCGATGTTCAGCGAGAACGCGGTCTTGCCCATCGACGGACGGCCGGCGACGATGATCAGGTCGCCCGGCTGCATGCCGCTGGTCATCTTGTCCAGGTCGATAAAGCCGGTCGGCACGCCGGTGACGTCGGTGGTCGAATCGCGGTGATACAGCTCGTCGATGCGCTCCACCACCTGGGTCAGCAGCGGCTGGATTTCCTGGAAGCCCTTCTGCCCGCGCGAGCCTTCTTCGGCAATCGCGAAGACCTTGGATTCGGCCTCGTCGAGCAGCTCGCGCACCTCGCGCCCCTTGGGCGCGAACGCGGCCGAGGCGATATCGTCGGCCACCGTCACCAGCTTGCGCAACACCGAGCGCTCGCGCACGATTTCCGCGTAGCGGCGGATATTGGCCGCGCTGGGGGTGTTCTGCGCCAGCGAATTCAGGTACGCCAGCCCGCCCACCTCTTCGGCCTTGCCGGCCACCTGCAGCATCTCGTAGACCGTGATCACGTCGGCGGGCTTGGTCGCCGAGATCAGCCGGGCGATGCTCTGGAAGATCATCCGGTGGTCGAAACGGTAGAAGTCCGCCTCGGACAGGAAGTCCGCGATGCGGTCCCAGGCGGCATTGTCCAGCAGCAGGCCACCGAGCACCGATTGCTCGGCTTCGATGGAGTGCGGCGGAACCTTGAGGTTATCGAGTTGGGGGTCGGCGACGGGCGCGTTCATGGGGAGGGATTATAACGGCGGGTGGACACACTTCGCCGGACATTTGGCGACAGCGCCGTCCAGCGCAGCCGGTCAAGCCGGCGGCCGGGCAACAAAAAAGGCAGGAGCCGGGGCTCCTGCCTTCTTTCAATGCTTGCGGGGCTTTGGCCGGCGCCGTGCGCCGGCCAAGGCGGCGCGTCCTTAGACGCTCTCGCCCACCACCGACACGGTCACGTCGACCACGACGTCGGTGTGCAGCGCAACGCTGACCGGGTGATCGCCAACCGTCTTCAGCGGACCGTTCGGCAGGCGAACCTGCGCCTTTTCCAGCTTGTAGCCTTGGCCAGCCAGGGCTTCAGCGATGTCGGCGTTGGTCACCGAACCGAACAGGCGGCCGTCCACACCCGACTTCTGGGTGATCTGGACGTTCAGGCCGTTCAGCTTCTCGCCTTCGGCTTGCGCGGCGGCCAGCTTCTCGGCAGCGGCCTTTTCCAGCTCGGCGCGCTTGACTTCGAATTCAGCGATGGCGCTTTGCGTGGCACGGCGGGCCTTCTTGCCCGGGATCAGGAAGTTACGGGCGTAACCGTCCTTCACCTTGACGATGTCACCCAGGTTGCCCAGGTTGACGACTTTTTCCAGCAGAATGATTTGCATCGTGTTCTCTCCTTACGGACCTAGGGCCTGATCAGTTCTTGTGCAGGTCGGTGTACGGCATCAGCGCGAGGAAACGCGCGCGCTTGATGGCCGTATCGAGCTGACGCTGATAGTGAGCCTTGGTACCGGTCAGGCGGGCCGGCGTGATCTTGCCGTTGTCGCCGATGAAGTCCTTCAGGGTGTCCAGATCCTTGTAGTCGATCTGTTCGACGCCAGCCACGGTGAAGCGGCAGAAGCGCTTGCGCTTGAACAGCGGGTTCTGTTGCTGGAAGCGCTTCTTGTTCTTGTTGTCACGTTTGACGAATGCCATGATTCAATCCTTTTCGAATGCTTTACATCCAGTGATGTGAAAGACGAGAGCCTTGCTGTTGCGGTGCTTGCGGGCCAGGAATCCTTCGCAGTCGAGCAGCGTGCCGAGCGGTAGCCGCTCCAGACGCTGGCCAACCTGGCCGATTCCCATCGCAGCGATTGCAAACTCGACCTGTCGCGGCGTCTGCGCCTCGACGGCCTCGCCGCTGTACTGCAGGATGCAGTTCACGACGGGGACCCCGGCCGGGGTATAGCGCAGGGCATCGCGTTCCGCCAGGGTGGCGGCAAGCCGAAGCTGGTTCAACGCGGGGCCTCTTGCCGGTTGCAATCGTTGCGGTTTCCGCTGGTGCCTCGGCCGACGCTGTCAGCCACGGCGCGCACCGCAGTCCGCACTTAGGCGGCCTGGCCTTCGGTGGTCGTTTGCGCGGCCTTGCGGGCTTCTTCGCGCTGCACTTCCTTCATCATCGGCGAAGGTGCGGTCTCGGCCTTCTTGGTCTGCACGATCAGGTGGCGCAGGACGGCGTCGTTGAACTTGAATGCGTGTTCCAGTTCAGCCAGGGTTTCCTTGCCGCATTCGATGTTGAGGCAAACGTAGTGGGCCTTGGCCAGCTTCTGGATCATGTAAGCCATCTGGCGACGGCCCCAGTCTTCCACGCGGTGAACGTTGCCGTTCTGCGAGGTCACGAGCTGCTTGTAGCGCTCGATCATGGCCGGCACTTGTTCGCTCTGGTCCGGGTGGACGATGAAGACGATTTCGTAATGACGCATTGACGCTCCTTTTGGGATTAGCCACCCGGGCGTCACGAGTCCGGTGTGGCAAGGTTGAATAGCCTTAAATTATAGCCCGCCGCGCCGCAACAACGCAAGCCGCTGATTTCACGGACAAATCAGGCGCTGGCGAAGACTGCCTGCAACCGCGCCGGAGCGCGCGCCAGCCCCGCATCCGCCGCCAGGGCGAGCGCCAGCAAGACGCGCGCCTTGTAAGGGTTGAGGTCCGCGGCAGACACGAACACACCATCGGCAGGACTGGGCTGCGGCGGGATCGCCACATGCCCGGCACCGGTACGCGAACTGCGCACGACCGCCACTCCGGCGGCCGCGGCGTCGGCAAGGGCCGCCGCCAGCACCTCGTGGACCGAGCCATTGCCGGCCGCGGCGACGACCAGCCCGGCGACTCCTGCCTGCACCAGCGCATCCACCGCCACCCTGCCCGGCTGGGCGTAGCTGGCTACGATCTCCACCAGCGGCCACGCCGCCGGCATCGGCCCGATCGGCGTTGCCGCCCGGGGCGCACGGGCGAAGCGCACGTAGTCGTCCTGCACGAACCCCAGCGGCCCGCACGGCGAGACAAAGGCATCGACCGCCGACGTATGCGCCTTGGCCACGTCCCGCGCCGCGTGGATCTGCTGGTTCAGTACCACCAGCACACCCTTGCCGCGCGCATCCGGATGGGCGGCGACCCGCACCGCATCGAGCAGGTTCAGCGGCCCGTCCGCCGACAGCGACGTCGACGGACGCATCGCCGCGGTCATCACCACCGGCACCGGGCACGCTTGCGTCAGGTGCAGCGCCATCGCGGTTTCTTCCAGCGTGTCGGTGCCGTGCGTGATCACGATGCCAGCCACGCCGGGCTGCGCCGACCAGTGCCCGACCCGCGCCGCCAGTGCCTGCCACAGCGCGAAGGTCATGTCCTTGCTGTCGACCTGCGCCACCTGCTCGGCCTCGATGCGGGCCAGCGACTGCAACGACGGCACCGCCGCCAGCAATGAGGCCACCGGCACGGTCGCCGCCTGGTAGCGGGCACTGCTGGCGGCGCTGCCGGCCGCACCGGCGATGGTGCCGCCGGTGGCCAATACGACGATGCGAGGCAATTGGGTCATGGGAGCGCGCAAGGATTTTGTTCTGGATAAGGGAAAGGCGATTGTAGCGGGGGCACGCGCCGGGATCAGGCGCCCTGGCCGGCGTCCATGCGACAAGCCTCAAAATTCTGCTTGCACTGACGCCGATACTGTATAAAATCACAGCATACTGTTTAAACATACAGTGCCCGGCCCGCCGGATGCTGGATAACGGACCAGAGCCTCCGTCATCCATCCCAGCGGCCCTGCACGGAACGGCGATCCCATGGCGACCCTGACACCCCGGCAGCAGCAGATTTTCGATCTGATCCGCAACACGATCCGCCGTACCGGCTTCCCCCCTACCCGCGCCGAGATCGCAGCGGAGTTCGGTTTCTCCTCGCCCAACGCCGCCGAAGAACACCTGCGCGCGCTGGCCCGCAAAGGCGTGATCGAACTGACGCCGGGCGCGTCGCGTGGCATCCGGCTGAAGGTCTCGCGCAGCGATTCGGAGCTGCCGGACCAGTTCTCGTTGCCGATGGCCGGCGTATTGCAGCTGACGCTTCCTTTGGTGGGCCGCGTTGCAGCGGGCAGTCCCATCCTGGCCGCCGAGCATATCGACCGCCAGTACCAGGTCGATGCCTCGGTCTTCGATGAGCGTCCGGATTATCTGCTGCGCGTGCGCGGCCTGAGCATGCGCGACGCCGGCATCCTCGACGGCGACCTGCTCGCCGTGCGCCGCGCCAGCGAGGCCGCCAACGGCAAGATCGTGGTGGCGCGACTGGGCGACGACGTTACCGTCAAGCGCCTGCAGCGGCGCGGTGGCCATATCGAACTGATTGCCGAGAACCCGGACTTCACCAACATCATCGTCGAGCCCGGTGAAGAGTTCTCGCTGGAAGGCATCGCCGTCGGGCTGATCCGCTCTTCCGGCTTCTAGCCGGGCACCATCGCAGGCCCTTCGCCTGCGCGGGCCCACCCGCTTCCCTTGCTTTGCAGACGCCGCCCGCCTTGCCGGGTGTTGACCCCGCTTTGCCTAAAAAGAGGTGCCACCATGCCGCAAATCCACCACGTCGCCGCCCGCCGTCCGGTCAAGCCCGTGCCGTTTCGTCAGAGCAAGGGCGTACGCGTCTACCAGGGTACGCAACGCCGCACCATGGTCGGCAGCATGGCGGCCATCTGCCGCATGCTGGAACTTGAAACCACCGAAAAGCTCGCTGCCTGACTGAGATTCGCGGGCGCTCGCCGCGTCGCCAGGCCTCGGTCCCGCTCAGCTACGCGCGCACGCCTTGGCTTCGGCCTCGAGTTCCGTCGGCGTCAGCTGGGGAAACCAGGTATCGGTCTTGCGCAATTCCAGCGCCGTGCCGTCGGCCTGTGCCGTCAGGGAGATCAGGTAGGCGTATTGATATTCACCGCCTGCGGTACTCTGGCCGATACGGATTTCGGTCTGGTTCTTCGCCGGCAGCTGGACCAGCGTCGCCTCATCGCCGAGATTGTTGCGCAGGCATTTTGCGACCTCGGCCATTTTCACCGGCGTAAATAGCCGCATCGGCGGGCGAGCGCGGACGTCCTTCTCGGAAGTACCCGTGGCACACCCTGCCACCATGGTTGCCATCGCTGCGCCAATCAGTGCCGTTCGAACCAACATACCGCCCCCGGGGAATGAAAAACGGCGCCCTTGGACTTGCAGGTATTGTCGGCGCCGGGTGCGGATTTTAACCTGCGCGCGAGCCAGGCGTCATCTCGGTCTTTGCCATTGGCCGGCAACGGCGTCTGGCATGGCAAGGCGCGTACCAGTTACCAGCGCTTGCACTCGATCTTCTCTTCGAATTCCCCGTCGCGCTTCCATTCGCGCTCGATCAGGCAAGGGCCGTCTCGGTATTTCTGCTTTTGCTCGTAACCGCGCGGCCCACGCTTGCACTTGCGCTCTTCCTTGTATTCGCCATCGCGCTTCTGCTCACGCTCCACCTCGCAGCCGCCGCTACGGAACTTCTCCTTGTATTCGCCGCCGCCATGGCGATAGCCGCCGGGATAATCGCGATCATCGGCCTGCGCCAGCGATGGCGCCATCAAGCACAGTAACAACGAGACAGCGGCGGGCGTGCGAAGCATGGAGAAACAGCAGGAGCGAAATTGCGGCCAGCATAGCAACCCGCGTCACTGGCCGCTGTATCAAAGCGTTACGCCGCGGCGATCGGCGCAATTCCGCGGCCAGGAGCCGCGCCATGCTTATATCGTGGCGCAGCAAACCTTGGCGCGGTACCCTATACTCACGTCTTCGCGCTGGCCCGCCCCGCGCCTGGCCCTGCCAGGGTGCAGTGACCTGCATATGCTACCGCGCCAGCCTCAGGAGCCTGCCGACGCCGCCGCGTCCGGCCGCACCCAATTGCCGTATTCCATGAACGTAAATCCCCGCCGCATTTCGGTCGCGCCGATGATGGACTGGACTGACCGTCATTGCCGCATGTTCCATCGCCAGCTCAGCCGCCATACCTGGCTGTATACCGAGATGGTGACCACCGGCGCGCTGCTGCATGGCGACGTGCCGCGCCACCTTGACTTCGATGCGGCCGAGCATCCGGTTGCGCTGCAGCTTGGCGGCAGCGAGCCGGCCGACCTCGCCATGGCGGCGAAGCTGGGCCAGCAGTGGGGCTATGCGGAAATCAACCTGAATTGCGGCTGCCCGTCCGAGCGCGTGCAGCGCGGCGCCTTCGGTGCCTGCCTGATGGCGGAGCCGGAACTGGTGGCGGACTGCGTGAAGGCGATGCGCGATGCGGTGGAGATTCCGGTGACCGTGAAGCATCGCATCGGCATCGACAAGATCGAGCACTACGATTTCGTCCGCGATTTTGTCGGCAAGGTGGCGCAGGCGGGTTGCCGCACGTTTATCGTCCATGCGCGCAATGCGATCCTGAAGGGCCTGAGCCCGAAGGAAAACCGCGAGATTCCGCCGCTGCGCTATGAGGTGGCATACCAGCTCAAGCGCGAATTCCCGGATCTCGAGATCCTGATCAACGGCGGCATCGTCAGCCATGACGAAATCGCTGCCCATCTGCAGCACGTCGATGGGGTCATGATCGGACGCGAGGCGTATCACCAGCCGTACATCCTGGCGCAAATGGACGCGCGCTTTTATGGCGATACCACTGCGCCGGTGCCGTCGCGGCTCGAGGTCGAACTGGCGATGCAGCGTTATATCGGCGACTTCGTCGAGCAAGGCGGATACATGGGTGCCGTGACACGGCACATGCTCGGCCTGCATCGCGGCATCGCCGGCGGACGTGGCTGGCGCCGCGTGCTGTCCGATGCGAAGCGCATGCATGCGGCGCGCACCCGGGCCGACGTGGATACGCTGTTCGAAGAAGCCCGCACGCATCTGCGCCCGCACGCGCAAGAGCCGCTGGCCGCGTAAGCGCGCATGGCCCTGTGCCGTGCCGAGGCTGCGCTCTAACTTCGAATCGTGGAAATATGCATGGCGGCGCGCGGGTTCCGCGCGCCGCACATGAGATGCCGGATCGCCCGGAAACCGGCGTCCGGAAAGGGATTCCCCTAATTCGCTGAGGCAGGGCACTTTCTTACACTGTGCCTGCCCTCGAATACAGGGCTTTCTTCAACTGATTATTAGCCCGCTCCGGCGGGCTTTTTTTTCGTCGGCGGTCTCGCGCATGCGGCATCGCTCTTCGTTTACCCGAATGGTGCATTGCCCGCACCGCAGTTACAGTGCAACGGCCTTCAGGGCATTTGAGATCGCTAAAGTTAAGAGTCCGCGCTGCGGACTCTTTTTTTGCGCGCTCGCCCGGCACCACCTGGACAAACCGGTTTGACCAGGCACCCGGCCAAGCGTTCCATCGGTCACGCAAAATTTCGCTGGGGCCGTGGGCTATCGCGTATGGCTGATACCGATGTCCAGCGTGCCGTAAGTCGTGATGCTTGATTCCCTGCCGTCGGCACCGCCGCCCGCAGCGCATCCGCCCAGCAAGGCCGCCAGTGCCGCCACCGCAAGAATCCTCGCCGTCCATCTACACTTGCTCTGCATGGCCTGTTCCCTGCGTCCGATCACGTCGGTTGGGCTCGCGCGTGGCCGAGAGGTTCCATCGCACCCATGGTGCGGCAAGGAAACGTCAGTGGCCAGGGGAAGAAAAAGAGGCAGGCGGCCAATGGGGCGGGCCGCCTGACGGGAAGGTCGAGGGGGGTCAATGTCCCTCGGACTCGAGTATCGCTTCGGGCACGTGCCGCATGAACCCTGCAGAGGTAGGGGCTGTGCGCAGCATATTGCTGGCGGGCGTAGTCGGAAGTCATCCAATACCCGTGATACGATTTCCGCACGCTTCCCAGGCAAGATCAGGCACGGTATGCGGACCGTGCCGGCAGGGGAGCAAGATGGACAAGGACAACGTGGAAAAAGAAGCGCCGTTCGGCGTCGTCTATGAAGACTTCAGGGTGATCTGGGTGGCCGAGCAACTCCAGGATGGCAAATGGACTGCGCGCTACTGCTGGCACCCCGGCACCTCGGAAGCCGCGGGCAAGGCGTTGCAGGAAGCGGTGCTGAATGGCAAGTCACGCCGGCTGCTGGGCCAGTTCGATACCGAAGCCGAGACCATCGCCGCGATCAAGCAGGCGGTGCTGCTCGAGGCCAAGTGGAGCCCGCCCCGGTCCTGAGCGATGCTCCGCAAAATTTTTTGTGCGGGATACTAGCCATCTCGAAATTCTGTTTGTATAATCTTGTTTTTCGTCGATCAGCGCTTCGCTGATGACCTCTACGGTGGCTGTAGCTCAGTTGGTAGAGTCCAGGATTGTGATTCCTGTCGTCGTGGGTTCGAGTCCCATCAGCCACCCCAAAAATTCCCTGCAAAACGGCGCCTGATTCAGGCGCCGTTTTGCTTTTGTGCTGACGATTTTTCGGAAGCTGACGCTGCACGCCTCCTCAGCGCGGCGCAGTGCGCTCGATCCAGCCTGCAAACGTAGTCAAAAACTTGCCAAGGAACCCCTTGGTCGATTCATTGCCAATCCCGCCCTGCTCGTCGAACAGCTTGTCGACCCCGCTGATATACGCTTCGGGCTGCTGCAGGATGGGGATGTTCAGGAACACCAGCGACTGGCGCAGGTGGTGGTTGGCGCCGAAGCCGCCGATAGCGCCCGGCGAAGCGCTGATGATGGCGCCGGGCTTGCCGTCCCAGACGCTGCTGCCATACGGGCGCGAACCCACGTCGATGGCGTTCTTCAGCGGCGCGGGCACCGAGCGGTTGTATTCCGGCGTGACGAACAGCACGGCGTCGGCGCGGCGGATGCGGTCGCGGAATGCGGTCCAGGCCTGGGTCGGCTTGTCGTCGAGGTCCTGGTTATACAGCTCCAGGCTGCCGATCTCGACGATTTCCAGCCTGAGCTGCGCCGGCGCCAGCGCGATCAGCGCCTTGGCCAGCTTGCGGTTGTATGACTCCTTGCGCAGGCTTCCCACCAGTACAACGACATCACGAGGATCACTCATTGCGGCTCCTTTGACGGTGTGGACGGATTGGCACAGGCGGCGTCCGCGCGCGGCATCTCCGTGCGCGGGCGCCAGACCCTGTCCGTCACTCTACCCGAGTCGGCGCTGGCGCGTGCCCTGCAACGATGTCAGGCAGGCTTGCCCAGTGCCGCCAGCGGGTGCTCCTGCTGGCGCCACGGGCTGTCGAAGAACGACAGCGCCTGCTCGCGGCTGACCTCGTCGAGCCGCGCGTATTGCCAGCGCGGCTTGTGGTCCTTGTCGATCGCCAGCGCGCGGATGCCTTCGACGCCGTCGCCCTTGCGGAACACGTAGTACATCATGTCCAGCTCCATGCGCAGTTCGTCTTCCAGCGCCATGCTGCGCGCGAGGCGGATCTGCTCGAGCGTCACGCACAGCATCAGCGGCGAACGGCTGCGCAGCATCGCGGCAGTCTGAGCGGCCCAGTCGCCGGGGGCATCGCTGACGGCGGCGAGTATGTCCTGCGCGGTATTGCCGGCGAACAGCTGGTCGATCTGTACCGACAGCCCGGCCAGCGTGCTTTGCGCCGGCGCGCAATCCGCGCGGTGCGGCGCGGTGAAGGTTTCGATATGGGTCAGCACCGCAGCGCCGCTGGCGAACTGCTGCGCGCGCAGCGAATCGACCAGTTCTGCGAGGCGGTTGCCCGGCAGATAGGCGTCGGCCAGGCCGGCATACAAGGCGTCGGCCGCGTGGATCACGGTGCCGGTCAGCCCCAGGTATTCGCCGATGCGGCCGGGCGTGCGCGCCAGGAACCAGCCGCCGCCCACGTCCGGGAACAGGCCGATATTGGTTTCGGGCATGGCCATTTTGGTGCGGTCGGTGACCAGACGCAGGCGCGCGCCCTGCGAGATGCCCATGCCGCCGCCCATCACCACGCCATCCATCAGCGCGATATAAGGCTTGGCGTAGCGGTGGATCAGGAAATTGAGCGCGTATTCCTCGACGAAGAACTGGTCGAGCAGCGGATCGCCCGCATGCGCGGCCTGGTGGAAATAGCGGATATCGCCGCCGGCGCAGAACGCCTTGCCGCCGGCGCCGGCCACCACCACGGCGGCGACCTCGGGCGCGGCGGCCCAGTCCTGCAGCGCCTGCGTGATGGCGCGGATCATGTCCAGCGACAGCGCGTTGAGCGCCTGCGGGCGGTTCAGCGTCAGGTATCCGATGCCACCGCGGACCTCGGTCGTGACGAATTCAGTCATGTCGTACTCCTCCAATGCAACTGGCGATTTTACGCCAGTCACCTTGGCAAGCGCACGTGCGTGGGCAGCTTGCGGCGCATGCCGATACACGCATGCGCCCGTGCCCGTTCAGGCCAGCCGGAACGTCGCCACCAGCGAGGTGAGCCGCTGCGCCTGCTCTTCCAGCGATGCCGCGGCGGCGGCGGCCTGCTCGACCAGCGCCGCGTTCTGCTGCGTCATGCTGTCCATCTGCGACACCGCCACGTTGACCTGCTCGATGCCGTTGGACTGCTCGTCCGACGCCGCGCTGATATCGCCGATGATGGCGCTGACGCGCTGCACCGCGTCGACGATGTCCTGCATCGCGCGCCCGGCCTCGTCGACCAGCCCCGAGCCCTCGCGCACATTGGCCACCGAGGCGCCGATCAGCGCGCGGATCTCCTTGGACGCGCCGGCGCAGCGCTGCGCCAGGTCGCGCACGTCGCCGGCCACCACGGCAAAGCCACGGCCATGCTCGCCGGCACGCGCCGCTTCCACCGCTGCGTTCAGCGCCAGGATATTGGTCTGGAACGCGATCTTCTCGATCACGTCGATGATGTCGACGATCTTGCCGGAGCTGGCGTCGATCGACTGCATGGTATTGACCACGCGCAGCACCGCATCGCTGCCGCGCCCGGCCAGGGTTGCGGCGTCGCTGGCGAGCGCGCGCGCCTCGCGCGCGCTGTCGGCATTCTGGCGCACGGTACTGGTCAGTTCCTCCATGCTCGAAGCGGTTTCCTCCAGCGACGCCGCCTGCTGCTCGGTGCGCTGCGACAGGTCGGCATTGCCGCTGGCAATCTGCTTGCTGGCCGCGGCGATCGAGTCGGCACCGCCGCGCACATCGCCCACCATCGCCACCAGGCTGGCCTGCATCCGGCCCAGCATGCCCAGCATGCGCGCGGTCTCGTTGCGCGCCGCTTCGTCGGCCAGCGCTTCGCCGGCCCCCACTGCGCCGCTGCTTGCAGCTGCGCTCAGGTCGCCACCGGCAATTTTTTCGAAGCGCGCAATCGCCGTATCCAGCGGCTGCACGATGGAACGGCGCAGGCGCCACGCCACCACGGTGCTGAACACCAGTCCCGCGGCCAGCACGCACACGGACAGCGTGAGCAGGTTGCGGTAGCGCTGCTGCGAGGCCTCGTAGACCTGCTTTGCGCTGGCCACCTGCAGCTTGTTCAGCTCGGTGTTGACGGCGGTGAAGGCGATATCGAGCTGCGGAATGGTTTCCAGCACCGCCTTCATCACGCCGTCGCGATCGCCGGCATGCAGCGCGGCGATCATGGGCGCGACCCCCTGCCTGAACAACGCATCGCGCTTGGCGGTAACGTCTTCGACCACCTTCGCTTCGTCGGCCGAACGCGGCAGCGCAAGGTAGGCCTTCCACGCCTTCTCCGATTCGCGCGCAAAGCCCTCCGCGGTCGCGGCGCGCGCCTTGGCGTCGGCCGGGTCGGCGGCAAAGGTGGCCTGGTCCAGCAGCACGCGCACCAGCAACTGGTTCGAACGCGCCTCGGCCAGGTTGACCGCGGCCGACAGCTGCTGCTCGTAGATCTGGTGCGTCGCTTCGTTGCTGCGCGACATGCCGAGCCAGCCGACGGCACCGACAATCAGCAACAACAAATTAATGACGACAGTGAGAAACCACAATCTGGCGCCGATGGTCGTGTTCCTGAACATGGATGAGGCTCCGGGAGGAATGAAGAAAACTGGATGAAGGCGGCGCGCCGCGCCGCTGCCCTGTCCAACTACGGCGCCGGCGCCGCATCCTTTACCCGTATTGATGGCCTTCGCACGCGTGACAGAATTGCGTGGCAGTACATCATCGCCATCAAGTGGCGGAAGCGGCCCACCTCACCCCATCCCACCGTTTGGAGGAAGCCCTCGTGGCAATTTCGCGGCGAACAGGCACACTGGCGGGATGAACACCGCCTCGCTCGATCCCGGACTCGTACTGCTGGCCTTCGCGCCGGTCTTCGTGCTGACCATCGGCGCCGAAGCGTGGTACTGGGCGCGCCGCGACCCTGCCGTCTACAGCCTGCGCGATACGCTCTCCAACGCCGCGCTGGCGCTGATGCACCAGGCGTCGGACGCGTTCTTCCTCTGGCTGATGGTCCGCACCGTCTACACGTGGTGCTACCAGCACGGCCTGCAGGCGATGCCGCAGACGCTGTGGTCGTTCTTGCTGCTGCTGTTGCTGCAGGACTTCCTCTACTACTGGTTCCATCGCGCCAGCCATCGCGTGCGCTGGCTATGGGCTTCGCACGTGACGCATCATTCGTCGGAGGGCATAAACTTCTCGACCGCTTTCCGGCAGAGCCTGACCTATCCGCTGTCCGGCATGTGGCTGTTCTGGATTCCGCTGGCGTATATCGGCTTCACGCCGGACTGGGTGATCCTGGCCGTGGGCCTGAACCTGGGCTTCCAGTTCTTCGTCCATACGCGGCTGGGGCAACGCTGGCCGCTGGTCGAGCGGCTGCTGAACACGCCTTCGGTCCATCGCGTGCACCACGCCAGGAACCCGCAGTACATCGACCGCAACTATGCCGGCGTGCTGACGCTCTGGGACCGCCTGTTCGGCACCTTCGTCGCCGAGCACGAGGCACCGGTCTACGGCATTACGCGCCAGTTGCGCAGCCACAATCCGCTGACGCTGACCTTCCACGAATGGCGCGACATGTTCGGAGATGCCTGGCGCGACCGCGACCTGCGCTACCTGTGGAAGCCGCCGGAATGGCGCAGCCCGCGTGCCGCGGTGCCGGCGACGCTGCCGGGCACGCAATAAAAAACCGCGCCTGCAGGCGCGGTTTTTGTGAGCAGCGTCAGCGCGTGGGCGCTTATGCGCCTTCGCGGGCGGCACGCTTGCGCTCGTGCTCCTTCAGATGGCGCTTGCGCAGGCGGATGCTCTTGGGCGTGAGCTCGACCAGTTCGTCGTCGGCGATGAATTCCACCGCGTATTCCAGCGACATCTGGATCGGCGGCACCAGGCGCACCGCTTCGTCGGTACCCGAGGCGCGCACGTTGGTCAGCTGCTTGCCCTTGATCGGGTTCACGACCAGGTCGTTGTCGCGGCTGTGGATGCCGATGATCATGCCTTCATACAGCGCATCGCCCGGCTTGACGAACATGCGGCCGCGGTCCTGCAGCTTCCACAGCGCGTAGGCCACGGCGTCGCCGTCGTCCTGCGAGATCAGCACGCCGTTGTGGCGCTCGCCCAGCCCGCCTTCGCGCACCGGCGCGTAGTCGTCGAAGATATGGCTGATCAGGCCGGTGCCGCGCGTCAGCGTCAGGAACTCGCCCTGGAAGCCGATCAGGCCGCGCGCCGGAATGCGGTACTCGAGGCGGGTGCGGCCCTTGCCGTCCGACGCCATGTCGAGCAGTTCGCCCTTGCGGCGGCCCAGCTCTTCCATGATGCCGCCCTGGTGGCTGTCTTCGACGTCGACGGTCAGCAGCTCGTACGGCTCGCACTTGACGCCGTCGATTTCCTTGAACACCACGCGCGGACGCGACACGGCCAGCTCGTAGCCCTCGCGGCGCATGTTTTCCAGCAGGATGGTCAGGTGCAGCTCGCCGCGGCCCGACACTTCGAAGATGGTGTCGTCGCCGGTATCGGCCACGCGCAGCGCCACGTTGGACTTCAGTTCGCGGTCCAGGCGCTCGCGCAGCTGGCGGCTGGTGACGAACTTGCCTTCGCGGCCGGCCAGCGGCGAGGTGTTGACGCAGAAGTTCATGGTCAGCGTCGGCTCGTCCACCTTCAGCATCGGCAGCGCGTCCTGGGCCTCGGGCGCGCACACGGTGCAGCCGATGCCCAGTTCTTCGATGCCGTTGATCAGCACGATGTCGCCGGCTTCGGCTTCCTGAACGATTTCGCGCTCCAGGCCCTGGAACTTCAGCACCTGGTTGATGCGGCCCTTGATCGGGTTGCCTTCCGGACCGAACTTGACCACCACGTCCTGCAGCGGACGGGCACGGCCGCGCGAGATGCGGCCCACGCCGATCTTGCCGACGTAGCTGGAGTAGTCCAGCGAGATGATCTGCAGCTGCAGCGGGCCGTCGCGGTCGTCGTCACGCACGGGCACTTTGTCCAGCACGGTCTCGAACAGCGGCTTCATGTCGCCGTCGCGCACGTCTTCGGTCAGGCCGGCGTAGCCGTTCAGGCCCGAGGCGTAGATCACCGGGAAGTCGAGCTGCTCGTCGGTCGCGCCGAGCTTGTCGAACAGGTCGAAGGTCTGGTTGATGACCCAGTCCGGACGCGCGCCCGGCCGGTCGATCTTGTTGATCACCACGATCGGCTTCAGGCCCAGCGCCAGCGCCTTGCGCGTGACGAAGCGGGTCTGCGGCATCGGGCCCTCGACCGCGTCGACCAGCAGCAGCACGCCGTCGACCATCGACAGCACGCGCTCCACTTCACCGCCGAAGTCGGCGTGGCCCGGGGTGTCGACGATATTGATATGGGTGCCGTTGTACTCGACGGCACAGTTCTTCGCGAGAATCGTGATCCCGCGCTCCTTTTCCAGGTCGTTCGAGTCCATCACCCGCTCGGCGACTTGCTGGTTGTCGCGGAAGGTGCCTGCCTGGCGCAGGAGCTGGTCGACCAGGGTGGTCTTGCCATGATCGACGTGGGCGATGATGGCGATATTTCGGATGGCGCGGGTCATTGCTGCGTCTCGCTAAGAACGGGGCCCTCGCAAGGAGGGCCGGAGAATCTGAGGTAACCCAACATTCTAGCATGTTGCGGCGCAAGAAGCGTTGACGGGAACCAGCTCTGACGCAGGGAAAATATTTGCGAATTTCGCAATAACCAATTTCCGTTCTTGCGGATCGTTAAACGTGAACATATATTTGCCTCAGCAAAGATTGCAAAGGCAAAGATGTCACACGCACCCGCTTCCGCTCCGCCAGCCTCCCCGGCCGGCTCGTTCGATCCCGCCCAGTACCAGATGTGCGAAAGCGTCGGCTACCTGATGCAACGGGCCAAGAACATGCTGGCGCACGGCGTCGAGCAGGAGGTCGGCAGCCTGGACATCACCCAGGCCCAGGCCAGCTGCCTGATGATGCTGGCCACCGGCCGCGCCTCGACCGTCACCGACCTCGGCCGCGAGCTGAACACCGACATGGGATCGGTCACGCGGCTGCTCAGCCGCATGGAAAAGCGCGGCCTGATCGAGCGCCGCCGTCGCGACGCCGACCGCCGCGTGGTCGACCTGTCGGTGACGCCGCAGGGCCAGGAGCTGGTGCAGCAGCTGCCGGCGATCTTCTGCAAGGTCCTGGCGCACCACTTTCGCGGTTTTTCCGAGGACGAGATCCAGCTGCTGCGCAGCATGCTGCGCCGGGTCATCGACAACAGTGGGTAGCCGGCTGCGCGCCGGACTTCCGGCCCGCCAGATCGTCTGCGCCGGCCAGCCCGCCCGGACACCGTCAGCAGCCCGTAAACACCGTATGGCTCCGCCACGGAGCAAGACCATGAAACCAGTTCTTTCCTCCCGATTTACCCGGCCGGCGCGCCGTGCCGGCACGCTCGCGCTGACCGCGATCGCGGCCGCGGCGCTGGCCGGGTGTGCGGCACTTGGCGATTCGCACAGCACCCGGACCATGGCCGATCCGGCCGCGATGGCGACTTCGCAGACCCTGCCCGGCGAACACGGCCAGTGGCCGTCGCAGGACTGGGTCAGCCAGTTCCAGGACCCGCAACTGAACGCCCTGGTCGACGAGGCGATCCACGACAGCCCCAACCTGCAGGCCGCGTTTGCCCGCGTCGAGGCCTCGCGCGCGATGGCCGAGGCCACCCGCAGCGCGCTGTATCCGCACCTGGAGTTCGAAGGCAGCCTGGTGCGCCAGCGCTTTTCCAACAACGACCTGTTCGAAGGCACGCCGCTGGCGGGCTCGTGGCAGAACCAGTCGCGGCTGCAGGTGGGCCTGTCCTATGACTTCGATTTCTGGGGCAAGAACCGCGATGCGCTCGAAGCCGCGCTGTCCGACGACCGCGCCGCCGAGGCCGAAAGCCAGGCCGCGCGCCTGATCCTGGCAACGTCGATCTCGCGCAATTACGCCCGCCTGGCCGCGCTGTATGCGCAGCGCGACGTGGCCGAGCGCGCCATCGCCCAGCGCCGCGACCTGACCGAGCTGTCGCGCCAGCGCCTGGCCGCCGGCCTCGACACGCAGGTCGAGACCACGCAGGCACGCGGCACCGTGGCCGCATCGCAGACCACCTGCAGCGCGTCGATGAAGAAATCGCGCTGGCGCGCAACCAGCTCGCGGCGCTGCTCGGCAAGGGCCCGGACCGCGGCCTGCAGATCCAGCGCCCAGTGCTGCTGGCGCAGGCCACGCCGACGCTGCCCGACAACCTGACCATCGGCCTGCTGGGCCGCCGCCCGGACCTGGTGGCGGCGCGCTGGCGCGTCGAGGCTGCGTCGAAAGACATCAACGTCGCCAGGAAGGAATTCCTGCCCGACGTCAGCCTGAGCGCTTTTGCCGGCCTGGCCGCGCTGGATCCTTCCAACCTGCTGATGGGCATCAGCCGCACCTTCGGCATCGGTCCGACCGTGCGCCTGCCGATCTTCGAAGGCGGCAGGCTGCGCGCCAACCTGAAGGGCAAGTACGCCGGCTACGACATTGCCGTGGCCAACTACAACCAGGCGCTGGTCGATGCGCTGCGCGAGACCGCCGACACCATGACCAGCATCCGCAGCGTCGACCAGCAGATCCAGACCCAGCGCGAAGCGCTGGACCTTGCCGAGCACGCCTACGCGCTGGCGACCACGCGCTACAAGGCGGGGCTGGGCACGCAGCTGACCGTACTCAACGCGGAAAGCAACGTGCTGCAGCAGCGCCGCCTGGCGACCGACCTGCAGGCGCGGCGGCTGGACCTGCAGATGGGCCTGATGAAGGCGCTCGGCGGCGGCTACCAGGAGCCGGCCGAAGGCCACGAGAGCGTCGCCCATGGGCCGGCGCAGCAGCCGGGCCACACGCAGGGCCACACCCAGGACCACACCCAGGCGGGCGCCCGCGGCTGATCCGCGCACCCGGTGATCGCAGACAAGATTATCCAGAAGACATCATGAGCAACAACCAGCAAGCGGCCGGCACCAATACCCCCCAGCAAGCCACGACCACCCCTCCCAACGGCAAGCGCAAGCGCATGCTGCTGTCGCTGACCGCGGCGATCGTGGTCGCCGGCATCGGCTACGGCGTGTACTGGGGACTGTATGCCCGCCATTTCGAAAGCACCGACGACGCCTATGTCGCCGGCAACGTGGTCCAGGTCACGCCGCTGGTGGCTGGCACCGTCGTGTCGATCTCGGCCGACGACACCCAGCTGGTCACCGCCGGCCAGCCGCTGATCCAGCTCGACCGCGCCGACACGCAGGTGGCGCTGGAACAGGCCGAGGCCCAGCTGGCCCAGGCCGTGCGCGAAGTGCGCACGCTGTACGTCAACAACGGCTCGCTCGCCGCCAACGTGGCGCTGCGCGAAGCCGACGTGGCCAAGGCGCGCGACGACCTGCGCCGGCGCCAGGCCATCGCCGGCTCGGGCGCGGTCTCGAATGAAGAGATCTCGCACGCGCAAGCCGCGCTCAAGGGCGCCGAGTCGGCGCTGGTGGCCGCGCGCGAGCAGCTGGCATCGAACCAGGTGCTGACCGACCAGACCACGGTCGAGAACCACCCCAACGTGCAGCGCGCCGCCGCCAACCTGCGCTCGGCCTACCTGTCGTTCGCGCGCTCGGCGCTGCCGGCGCCGGTGACCGGCTACGTCGCCAAGCGCTCGGTGCAGGTCGGCCAGCGCGTGGCCGCCGGCGCGCCGCTGATGGCGGTGGTGCCGCTGGACCAGGTCTGGGTCGACGCCAACTTCAAGGAAGTGCAGATCACGCATATGCGCATCGGCCAGCCGGTGACGCTGGAAGCCGACGTCTATGGCTCCAGGGTCGAATACCGCGGCAAGGTCGCCGGCTTCTCGGCCGGCACCGGCTCGGCGTTCTCGCTGCTGCCGGCGCAGAACGCCACCGGCAACTGGATCAAGGTGGTGCAGCGCCTGCCGGTGCGCATCGCGCTGGATCCGCAGCAACTCAAGGACCATCCGCTGCGCGTGGGCCTGTCGATGACGGTCAAGGTCGACGTACGCCGCGAGGAAGGCGCCGCCATGGCCGCCGCCGCGCCGGCCAAGCCCATGCAGACCGACGTCTATGACAAGGTGGCCAAGGATGCCGACCAGCTGATCGCGCGCATCATCGCCGCCAACAACGGCGGGCGCGGCACCGGCCTGTCCCCGGCCAGCGCCGCCCAAGCGAAGTCGGCCAAGTCGGCCAAGTCGGCCAAGCCTGCCAATACCTGATCATGGCCACCTCCCCTTCCGCCGCACCGGCCGCACCGGCTGCTGCCGGGTCGCAGCCGGGCGCCGGCCCGGCGCCGGCGCGGGCCCTGCCGCAGCAGCCGCAGCCGCTGACCGGCGGCAAGCTGGTGCTCGGCACCATCGCGCTGTCGCTGGCGACGTTCATGAACGTGCTGGACTCGTCGATCGCCAACGTGTCGATTCCGGCGATCTCGGGCGACCTGGGCGTGGCCCCCAACCAGGGCACCTGGGTCATCACCTCGTTCGCGGTCGCCAACGCGATCTCGGTGCCGCTGACCGGCTGGCTGACCACGCGCTTCGGCGCGGTGCGGCTGTTTATCACCTCGATCCTGCTGTTCGTGCTGGCGTCGTGGCTGTGCGGCGTCGCGCCCAACCTGGAGACGCTGCTGGCCGCGCGCGTGCTGCAGGGGGCCGTGGCGGGCCCGATGATCCCGCTGTCGCAGTCGCTGCTGCTGGCGAGCTATCCGCCAGCCAAGAGCACCATGGCGCTGGCGCTATGGGGCATGACCACGCTGGTGGCGCCGATCATGGGGCCGCTGCTGGGCGGCTGGATCTCCGACAACATGACCTGGCCGTGGATCTTCTACATCAACGTGCCGGTGGGCATCATCACCGCCTACGCCACCTGGGCCATCTACAAGGACCGCGAGACCCCCACCAAGGTGCTGCCGATCGACCGCATCGGCCTGGCGCTGCTGGTGATCTGGGTCGGCTCGATGCAGCTGATGCTGGACAAGGGCAAGGAGCTGGACTGGTTCCATTCGACCGAGATCGTGGTGCTGACGCTGGTGGCGATCGTCGGCTTCCTGTTCTTCCTGGCGTGGGAAACCTATGAGAAGCATCCCATTGTCGACATCAGCCTGTTCAAGGGCCGCAACTTCAGTTCGGGCGTGGTCGCGATCTCGGTCGCGTACGGGCTGTTCTTCGGCAACCTGGTGATCCTGCCGCTGTGGCTGCAGACCATCGTCGGCTATACCGCGACCGACGCGGGCATCGTGATGGCGCCGGTCGGCATCTTCGCGATCCTGCTGTCGCCGGTGATCGGGCGCAACCTGCCGAAGATGGATGCGCGCTGGGTCGCCACCGCGGCCTTCATCACCTTCGGCATCGTCAGCCTGATGCGCGCGGGCTTCACCACGCAGGTCGATACCTGGACCCTGATGGTGCCCACGCTGATCCAGGGCGCGGCCATGGCGATGTTCTTCATCCCGCTGACCTCGATCATCCTGTCGGGCCAGCCGCCGGAGAAGATCCCGGCCGCCTCGGGCCTGTCGAACTTCGTGCGGATCACCTTCGGCGGCATCGGCGCATCGGTCTCTACCACGGTCTGGGAGAACCGCTCGGCGCTGCACCATGCGCAACTGGTCGAGCAGGTCAACCCGTACAACCCGGTCTACCACGACCAGCTCAACCACCTGATGCAGATGGGCATGAGCCAGGCGCAGGCGGTCGGCGTGATCGAGCGCAATATCACCCAGCAGGCAGCCATGCTCGGCGCCAACGACATCTTCTGGATCTCGGGCGTGCTGTTCTTCGTGCTGATCGGCTTTGTCTGGCTGACGCGGCCGGCCAGGGGCGGTGGCGGCTCGGCGGACGCGATGGCGGCGCATTGAGCACGCGGTTCTGCAATGCATGGAATGGCCCCGGTTCGGGGCCATTTTTTTTGCCCATTTATTGCCCATTTTTTTGCCCATATCGGGCCAGGGAAATTTCCCCTTGTGTTCCGCCACCCATCGCCCTATGATTTGCCAACCGAATTACGGAACCTCGGTTCCGAAAAACGGAACCCAAGAACCAACCCAGGCGGAGAGGCGGAGTGAGCATTCTTGAAGGCGTGGAGGGCGTGCTGGACCTGTTCGGGCACGGCCGCCACGAGATCACGTTCAACGATGTGCTGGACGAGCTGGGGCTGGCCAAGAGCTCGGCATCGCGCCTGCTCGCCCAGATGGTGCGCTACCGGCTGCTGGAGCTGCAGCCGTCGACGCGACGCTATCGACCGGGCGCACTGGTGATCCGCGCGGCGCAGGCCGCCACGCAGGCGCACCCCTTCGACGACCAGTGCCGCGAGATCCTTGCCGCGTTGTCGGATTCGACCGGCTTCACGGCCTACCTGTCGATGCTCGACGGCACCGACACCGTGGTGCTGCAGCGCCTGAACGGCAGCAACCCGGTGCAGGTGCTGTCGCCGCCGGGCGCGCGCCGGCCGGCCTTTACCACCGCCATGGGCCGCGTGCTGCTGTCGCGCCTGCCCGAGACCGAATTCCGCGCGCGCTACGGCGCCACCGGCACCCGCAAGCTGCCCGACGCACCGGCCGGATGTCCGGCCACCGTCGCCGAGCTGCGCGAGCGTGTGGCAATGGCTCGCGCCGAGCGCAGCGCCATCGCCGTCAACGAAGGCATGCCAGGCATCGGCGCGGTGGCCACCACGCTGACCGATCCGCTCTCGGGCGATGTGCGCGGGTTGTGCCTGTCCTTCACCGCGATGCAGGTCAGCCAGGCCCAGGCACGCGCGCTGCGCGAAACGCTGGTGCAGGCGGTGGCGCCGCTCGGGCAGCGCCTCGGCGATCCGCTCTGGCTCCATCCCGCCGACATCCCCGCCAACTAGTCATCCCGGCAGTTCAAACCCAATGGAACTCCTGTTACTCAGCAACTCCTCCAGCGACGCGGGCTACCTCGTCCATGCCCACGACGCAATCCGCGAACTGGCCGGCGGGCGCACCCGTGCCTGCTTCCTGCCGTTCGCCGGCGTCACGCGCGACTGGGACAGCTACGAAGCGCTGGTGCGCGACGCACTGGCCCCGGCCGGCATCGCCGCGCAATCGACGCACCGGCTCGCCGATGCCGACTGCGTGCGGGCGGTGGCAGCGGCCGAACTGATCGTCATCGGCGGCGGCAACACCTTCCGCCTGCTGCAATGCCTGCGCGAGCGCGGCCTGCTGCCCGTGATCGCGCGCCAGGTGGCCGCGGGCGCCGCCCGCTATATCGGCTGGAGCGCCGGCACCAATGTCGCCTGCCCGACCATCCGCACCACCAACGACATGCCGGTTGCGGAACCCGGCGGCCTTGATGCGCTCGGGCTGGTGCCGTTCCAGATCAACCCGCACTACTTCAACCTGGTGGTGCCGGGCTTCCGCGGCGAAACGCGCGACCAGCGCCTGGCCGAGTTCACGGTGCTGCAGCCGCAGACGCCGGTGCTGGGTTTGCCCGAAGGCAACTGGGTGCGGGTCTCGGGCGAGCGCATGGAGATGGGCGGCGCGCATCGCGCACGCTGGTTCCTTGGCCAGCAGATCGTCGACATTGCTCCCGGCGCATTGTCCGTGCCGGCCTGCGCCGCCGCCGTCTGACAAATCGTTATCCAGCAACGCCAAGGAATCCCAAGCAAGATGTCCATCAAGCAGGTCATTGAATCGATCGAGCTGCTGTCCGCAGCCAACGTCGACGGCGCAGCCGTCGCCACTTTGCTGCGTGCCCGCGGCATCCGCGACGTCACGGTGACGCGCGTGGAAGAGAACGGCCTCTACACCGACTTCCTCGCCTGCACCCTGCCCGGCCGCAACCACGATGCGCCCGCGCTGGGCGTGGTCGGCCGCCTCGGCGGCGTCGGTGCGCGCCCGGCCGTGACCGGCCTGGTGTCGGATGCCGACGGCGCCATCGTCGCCGTCGCCACCGCGCTCAAGCTGGCCGACATGGCCGCCGGCGGCGATGTGCTGGCCGGCCCGGTGCGGATCCATACCCACATCTGCCCGCACGCCGCCACGCGGCCGCACCAGCCGGTGCCGATGATGAAATCGCCGTTCGCGATGCGCACGATGATGTCGCACGAAGTGCATCCCGACATGGCGGCGATCCTGTCGGTCGACACCACGCGCGGCAACCGCTTCGTCAACCGCCGCGGCGTGGCGTTGACGCCGGTGGCCAAGCAAGGCTGGCTGCTGCGCCTGCCGGAGCGGATGCTGGACCTGATGGGCTGGGTCAGCGGCGAGCTGCCGATGGTGCTGCCGCTGACCACGCAGGACATCACCCCGTATGAGAATGGCTTGTGGCATGTCAACTCGATCATGCAGCCGGCCATCGTCACCGCCGCGCCGGTGGTGGGCGTGGCGCTGACCGCGCAGACCACCGTGCCGGGATGCGCCACCGGCGTCACCAACGCCTTCGACATCGATGTGGCAACGCGCTTCTGCATCGAGGTCGCCAAGCAGTTCGGCCAGGGCCAGTGCGCCTTCTACGATGCCGGGGAATGGGCCGAGCTGCAGCGGCGCTACGGCTCGCTCGCGCACCTGCAGACCGTCGGGACCGAAGCATGACCGCGGCCGCCCCACGCCTGCCGCGCGTGGCCTTCGTCACCATCGGGCAGTCGCCGCGGACCGACGTGGTGCCGCAGATGATGGCCGACCTGGGCCTGCCGGCCGAGGTCGAAGAATTCGGCATCCTCGACGCGCTGGGCCCCGACGAGATCGCCGCGCTGGCGCCCGCCGCCGGCGAATACCGCTTCGCCAGCCGCCTGCGCGACGGCACCCAGGCGGTGATGGGCAAGCCGGTGGCCGAGGCCATGCTGGCGCGGCTGATGGCCTCGCTCGACGACGGCCGCTTCGACGCGCTGGTGCCGCTGTGCACCGGCACCGCGCTGCCGCCGATGCAGACGCTGGTGCTGGAGCCGCAGCAGGTGGTCGACCACCTGACGGTGGCGCTGGCGCAGGGCTGCAGGCGGCTCGGCATCGTGCTGCCGCTGCAGGCGCAGGTGAACGACTTTCACCTGATCCAGCCGGTGCCCTGCGAACTGCGCGTCACGCATGCATCGCCTTACACCGACAGCGCGGATACCGACACCGGCGGCTTCGCGCAGGCGGGTGCGGC
Source organism: Cupriavidus nantongensis (assembly GCF_001598055.1). Classification (NCBI taxonomy): domain Bacteria; kingdom Pseudomonadati; phylum Pseudomonadota; class Betaproteobacteria; order Burkholderiales; family Burkholderiaceae; genus Cupriavidus; species Cupriavidus nantongensis. The sequence goes on from NZ_CP014844.1 coordinate 3,238,878, forward strand.
GCTGCGCGGCTGCGACCTGGTGGTGATGCACTGCATGGGCTACACCGAAGCCATGCGCGCCACGGTGGCGCGCCATGCGCAGGCGCCGGTACTGCTGTCGAACCGCATGGTGGCACGGCTGCTGGGACAGGTACTGGCTGGTGCGGCGGCCTGATGGCGCGCACCGAGGGAATGCATTCCGGGTAAGGGCAAGCCCGCTGACAAATTGCCCATGACACTGCTGGAGCTGGAAGGCATGGAAAAGGTAGCAAAGTGGAGGAAGCCGCTGGCAAGCGGCATGATGTGGATCGGCCTGGCCGCCGCGATGGCCCCGGCCGCGCAGGCGCAGGAATGGAAGCCGGCAAAGCCGGTGCGCCTGCTGGTGGGCTTTGCCCCGGGCGGTTCGGCCGACCTGCTGGCGCGGCTGGTGCAGGCGCCGCTGTCGGAAAGCCTGGGCGTGCCGGTGGTGGTGGAAAACGTGCCCGGCGCGGGCGGCAATATCGCCGCCGACAAGCTGGCCAAGGCGCCGGCCGACGGCTACACCATCGGCATGGGCGCCGCCGGCGCGATGGCGGTGACCCACGTGCTCAATCCCAAGGGCACGCCGTACAAGGCCGATGACTTCACCCCCATCGCCATGCTGGCGACGCAGCCCAATGTCGTGATCGTCAACCCGGCCCTGCCGGTCAAGACCATGGCCGACTTCGCCGCGTACGTCAAAAAGACGCCGCAAGTCACCTATGGCACTGCCGGCGTCGGCACCTCGAACCACCTGATCGCCGAGACCATGCTGCACCGCCTCGGCATCGACATGGTCCACGCGCCGTACAAGGGCGCGACGCCGGTGATCACCGACCTGATGGGCGGCCATATCGCCATGACGGTCGATAACATCACCACCGCCGCGGCGCTGGCCAAGAGCGGCAAGGTCAAGGCGCTGGCGGTCACCGGCAGCAAGCGCTCGCCGTTGCTGCCCGAGGTGCCGACGCTGGCCGAGAGCGGCCTGAAGGACTTCAACATGCCGACCTGGCAAGGCATCTTCGGGCCGAAGGACCTGCCCAAAGCGATCGTGGCCCGCTACAACCAGGCCCTGGTCAAGGCGCTGGCGAATCCGGAAGTGAAGAAAAAGATGGCGGAGTTCGGCTCGGAACCGGTCGGCGACACGCCCGAGCACTTCGCCGGCTTCCTGGTGCAGGACCGCAAGATGTGGGCCGAGGTGATCAAGACGGCCAAGGTCACCCTGGAATAAGGGCTTGTCGGTCGGCGGGCAGCGGCTACGTCGCCGCCCGCCGCCTCACAGCTTGACCAGCCGCTCCGGCCGCAACGCGCCTTCGCGCATGCGTGCCACGCCCAGCAGCCGCGCGGGCTCGCCGGCATAGACCCGCGCCAGGCTGTCCTCGGCCAGCACGGTGCCGGCCGGCAGGTCGCGCTGGGCAATGCGCTGGCCCTGCAGGAAGCGCCCCGCCGCCGCCGCATCCAGCTGCACCGGCACGCATTTCTGCAGCAGGGCATCGACCGGCGCCAGCATGGCCGGACGCTGCGCATCGTCCTGCGCTTCGATCTGGGCCAGCGTCACCGCGCCGTCGAGGGTCAGGTCGCCCACGGCAATGCGGCGCAGCCCGGTCAGGTGCGCGCCGCAACCCAGCGCTTCGCCGATATCCTCGGCCAGCGTGCGGATATAGGTGCCCTTGCTGCAGGTCACCCGCATCGTGAACGACGGGGCCTCGGGCAAGGCGCAGTCCAGCAATGCAATCGAACGGATCGTGACGCGGCGCGCCGCGCGCTCCACGGTCTGGCCGGCGCGCGCGTATTCGTACAGCGGACGGCCGTCCTTCTTCAGCGCCGAATGCATCGGCGGCACTTGCTCGATCTCGCCGACAAAGCTTGCCAGCACACGCTCCACCGCGGCGCGGTCGCACGTGACCGCGCGCACGTCGAGCAGCTCGCCTTCGGCATCGCCGGTGCTGGAGCGCGCGCCCAGCCGCACTTCGGCGTCATAGGTCTTGTCCGCTTCGAGCAGGTCCTGCGAGAACTTGGTGGCTTCGCCGAAGCACAGCGGCAGCAGCCCGGTGGCGAGCGGATCCAGCGTGCCGGTATGGCCGGCCTTGGCCGCGCGCAACAGGCGCTTGGCGCGCACCAGCGCGTCGTTGGACGAAAGCCCCAGCGGCTTGTCGAGCAGCAGCACACCATGGACCTCGCGGCGCGGCAGGCGCGGCGGACGGTTGGCGTTGGAATCGGTCATCGGGGAAAAAGCAGGAGGCGGCGAGGCGCAACGCGCGGCGACCGCGCCAGGAAAGCCCATGCCGGCCGGCACGGGCGCCCGGCATCAGTCTTCGTCTTTCGAACGCGTGGCGTTCGCTTCGTTGATCAGCCTGGACATCTCGATCGCGTGTTCGACCGAGGTGTCGTGATGGAAATGCAGCGTCGGCACGGTATGGATATGCAGGCGCTTGAACAGCAGCGAGTGCAGGTAGCCGGCCTTCTCGTTCAGGATCGCGGCGGCTTCGGCCGCGTCGGCGCCCAGCACGGTGAAGTAGACCTTGGCGTGCGCGTAGTCGGGCGTCAGCGTGACCGACTGCAGCGTGACCAGGCCGAGGCGCGGGTCGCGCAGTTCGCGCTGGATCATCTCGGCCAGGTCCTTCTGGATCTGGTCGGAGATGCGGAGATTGCGGGAGGAGATATTGCCTTTCTTGGCCATTCAATACAGTCTGCTCGAGATGACAACGGCAGGCCGAAGCCTGCCGTTGCTTGCGACGCCTTACAGCGTGCGCGCCACCTCTGTGATTTCGTACACCTCGAGCTGGTCGCCTTCCTGAACATCGTTGAAGTTCTTGATCGACAGACCGCACTCGAAGCCTTGCTTGACTTCCTTGACGTCGTCCTTGAAGCGCTTGAGCGAATCCAACTCGCCGTCGTGGATGACCACGTTGTTGCGCAGCACGCGCACCAGCGAATTGCGCTTGACCACGCCGTCGGTGACCATACAGCCGGCCACCGTGCCGACCTTTGGCACGCGGAACACCTGGCGCACCTCGACCGTGCCGGTGGTGGTTTCGCGCTTCTCCGGCGCCAGCATGCCCGACATCGCCGCCTTGATCTCGTCTACCGCATCGTAAATGATGTTGTAGTAGCGGATATCGATGCCGTTGTGCTCGGCCAGCTTGCGCGCGCCCGCATCGGCACGCACGTTGAAGCCGATGATGACCGCCTTCGAGGCCGTCGCCAGGTTGACGTCGGACTCGGAGATGCCACCCACGCCGCCGTGCACGATCTGCACCCGCACCTCGGCGGTCGACAGCTTCTGCAGCGACTGCACCAGCGCTTCCTGCGAACCCTGCACGTCGGCCTTGACGATCAGCGGCAACGTCTGGACTTCGCCTTCGGCCATCTGCTCGAGCATGTTCTCGAGCTTGGCGGCCTGTTGCTTGGCCAGCTTCACGTCGCGGAACTTGCCCTGGCGGAACAGCGCGATTTCGCGCGCCTTGCGCTCGTCCGGCAGCACCAGCACTTCCTCGCCAGCGGCGGGCACTTCCGACAGGCCCTGGATTTCCACCGGGATCGACGGGCCGGCTTCCTTGGTCGCCTTGCCGTTCTCGTCCAGCATGGCGCGCACGCGGCCGTAGGCGCTGCCAGCCAGCACCACATCGCCACGCTTGAGCGTGCCGCTGCTGACCAGGATGGTAGCGATCGGGCCCTTGCCCTTGTCGAGCTGGGCTTCCACCACCAGGCCCTTGGCCGGGGCGTCCACCGGAGCCTTCAGTTCCAGCACTTCGGCCTGCAGCGACACCTGCTCGAGCAGGTCCTCGATACCGGCGCCGGTCTTGGCGGACACCGGCACGAACGGCGAATCGCCGCCGTATTCTTCCGGCACCACCTGCTCGGCCACCAGTTCCTGCTTGACGCGGTCCGGGTTGGCTTCGGGCTTGTCGACCTTGTTGATCGCCACCACGATCGGCACGCCGGCAGCCTTGGCGTGCGCGATCGCCTCCTTGGTCTGCGGCATCACGCCGTCGTCGGCCGCGACCACCAGGATCACGATGTCGGTGGCCTTGGCACCGCGCGCACGCATGGCCGTGAAGGCCTCGTGGCCCGGGGTGTCCAGGAAGGTGATCACGCCGCGGTCGGTTTCCACATGGTAGGCACCGATATGCTGCGTAATGCCGCCGGCTTCGCCCGCGGCCACCTTGGTGCGGCGGATGTAGTCCAGCAGCGAGGTCTTGCCGTGGTCGACGTGACCCATCACGGTCACCACCGGCGGACGCGGCAGCAGTTCGGCGTCTTCGTGCTCTTCGCCGTCGACCACCAGCAGCGCTTCCGGATCGTCCAGCTTGGCGGCGTACGCCTTGTGGCCCATTTCTTCCACCACGATCATGGCGGTTTCCTGGTCCAGCACCTGGTTGATCGTCACCATCTGGCCGAGCTTCATCATCTGCTTGATGACCTCGGATGCCTTCACCGCCATCTTGTGGGCCAGGTCGGCCACCGAGATGGTTTCCGGCACGTGCACTTCGCGCACCACCGGTTCGGTCGGCGCCTGGAAGTTGCTGCGGCTGTCGTCATGCTGCTGCTGACGGCCGCCACGACCGCGCGGACCACCGCGCCAGCCGCCCACGCCGCCCGACGAATCGCCGCGCGTCTTCAGGCCGCTGCCCTTCTTGCGGCTGCCTTCGTCCTGCCACGTCGACGAGGTGCCGGCCTTGACGACCTTGCCCTTCTTGTCGGTGGTGGTGGCGGTGGCGGTCACCGGCTTCTTCTCGCCCGGCTTGGCTTCGGTGCCGGCCGGCTTGACCGGCTTGTGCAGCGTACCGGTCTGCTCGGCCTTCTTTTCCTCGGCCTTGCGCTCGGACGGCGCCTTCAGCACGCGGGCCGGCGCGTTCAGCATCTGCTGGATCGCACGGGCTTCGGCTTCGGCCGCCTCGCGGCGCTTGCGCGCGGCAACTTCCTGCTCGGCGCGGGCCTTGTCGGCGGCAGCCTTGGCCTCGTCGGCGGCCTTCTGCGCCTCGGCGCGTTCGGCGGCGACGCGGGCCTTCTCGTCCTCGGCCTTCTTGCGCGAGGTGTCCTCGTTGGCTTCGGTCACGGCGCGCGATGCGGCAGCCTCTTCCTCGGCCTTGCGGGCAGCGAGTTCGGCCTGGCGGCGCTGTTCGGCCTCGAGTGCCTCCTGGCGCGCGCGGCGCTCGGCTTCCTCGCGCTCGGCGGCCTCGCGGGCAGCCTTGGCCTCGGCTTCCTGGCGCGCCAGCTGTTCGGCCTGGCGGCGCTCTTCCGCTTCGCGGCGCGCCTCCTCGGCGGCGTCGACGACCTGGGCCTGGGCCTCGGCGCCATCGGCCTGGGCTTCCGGCGCAGCGTCGTCGCGCTTGATCAGCACGCGCTTCTTGCGCACTTCCACCTGGACCGTGCGGGTCTTGCCGGTGGCGTCCGACTGGCGGATCTCGGAGGTTTCGCGCTTGGTCAGTGTGATCTTCTTGCGGGCGCTGTCGTCGGCCTGGCCGTGCGAGCGCTTCAGATAGTCCAGCAGCCTGGTCTTATCCGATTCCGTGATGATGTCTTCTGGCGTCGCTTTGCCCACCCCAGCCGCCTGCAATTGTTCCAGCAGGGCAGCTGCGCTGCGACTCAGTTCTGCGGCCAGTTGGGCAACTGTTGTGCTTGCCATTCAAACCCTTTCAATGCTTGGTTTCTACGTCGGGACAAATTGTTGCGGAAAGCGCGCCCTGCCCGGTTTCAGCGGCCAGGGCGTGTCCCTCAGTTGAACCAATGTTCCCGTGCTTTCATGATCAGCGACTTGGCTTCTTCCTCGCTGACACCGGTCATCTCGACCAGCTCGTCCACGGCCAGTTCGGCCAGGTCGTCACGCGTATGGATATCGCCTTCGGCCAGCTTGCCGATCAGTTCCGGGTTGAGGCCGTCGAGCGAGCGCAGGTCCTGCGACACCTCTTCCACCTTTTCTTCCCGGGCCAGTTCCATCGTCAGGAGCGCATCACGCGCGCGATTGCGCAGCTCGTTGACGGTGTCTTCGTCAAAGGCCTCGATCTCCATCATTTCACTGATGGGGACATAAGCCACTTCTTCCAGCGTGGAGAAGCCTTCCTCGATCAGGATGTCGGCGACTTCCTCGTCCACGTCCAGCTTGGACATGAACAGCTTGCGCACCACATCGCTCTCTTCGGCCTGCTTCTGCGCCGATTCTTCCTGCGTCATGATGTTGATCTGCCAGCCGGTCAGCTCGGACGCCAGGCGCACGTTCTGACCGCTGCGGCCGATGGCGACGGCGAGGTTTTCCTCGTCGACCACCACGTCCATGCTGTGCTTCTCTTCATCGACCACGATCGACTGCACTTGCGCCGGCGCCAGCGCGCCGATCACGAACTGCGCCGGGTCTTCCGACCACAGCACGATGTCCACCGCCTCGCCGCCGATCTCGTTGCGCACCGCGGTGACGCGCGTGCCGCGCACGCCCACGCAGGTGCCGATCGGGTCGATGCGCTTGTCGTGCGCGACCACCGCGATCTTGGCGCGCACGCCCGGGTCGCGGGCAGCCGCCTTGATCTCCAGCAGGCCCTGTTCCATCTCCGGCACTTCGTTCTCGAAGAGCTTGATCAGGAAGTCAGGCGCGGTGCGCGACAGCTCGATCTGCGGGCCGCGCGCGGCGCGGTCCACATTCAGGATATAGGCGCGCACGCGGTCGCCGGTGCGCAGGTTTTCCTTGGGGATGATCTGGTCGCGCGCCAGCAGCGCTTCGACGCGGCCGGACTCGACGATCAGGCCCTTCTTGTCGGCGCGCTTGACCGTGCCGGTCATGATCTTCTCGCCGCGATCGAGGTAGTCGTTCAGGATCTGCTCGCGCTCGGCGTCGCGGATGCGCTGCAGGATCACCTGCTTGGCCGCCTGCGCGCCGATGCGGCCGAACTCGACCGACTCGATCTGCTGCTCGATATAGTCGCCCAGCTCGATGCTAGGGTTTTCCTCGCGGGCCTCGAACAGCAGGATCTGCTTGTCCGGCTCCTGCAGGCCCAGTTCGTCGGGAACGACCAGCCAGCGGCGGAAGGTTTCATGCTCGCCCGACTCGCGATCGATCGCGACACGGATATCCACGTCTTCCTCGAAACGCTTCTTGGTGGCCGAGGCGAGCGCCGCCTCCAGGGCACCGAATACCACATCCTTGTCGACGTTCTTCTCACGCGCAAGCGCATCGACGAGCAACAGAACTTCGCGGCTCATTGCTTGTTCCCTTTTCTTTGATTTCCTTTGAAGTCGATCACCGGCACCAGGCGTGCCTTGTCGACATCGGATACGGCAAATTCCAGCAGCGCTGGGCCATCCTTGCCCTCGAACTCCAGGCCGATCTTCTCTTCGCCCGCGGCGCCGGTGGGCTCGCGCAGGATGCCGGTGAAGTTCTTCTGGCCGTTGACGGGCAGGCGCAGCGTCACGCGCGCCTCCGCGCCGGCAAAGCGGATGAAGTCGGCCAGCTTCTTCAGCGGCCGGTCCAGTCCGGGCGACGAGACCTCGAGGCGTTCATAGTCGACGTTCTCGACCGTAAACACGTGGGTGAGCTGGCGGCTCACCTTTTCACAATCCTCGATGGCAATGCCGGTTTCAGGCTGATCGATATAGACACGCAGCAATCCGGCCGGGGCACGCTCGAGCTCGACCAGCTCATATCCCATGCCGCTTAGGGTGGTTTCGATCAAATCTGCCAGATGCACTGTTATCCCGAGTAATGGCCATCAACACCGTGGCAGGCAAACCCGCCGGTGCCGTCCGGGACGACCCTGCTGCAGCGCTGCCTGTCCGCCACCCCTTCCGCCCACGCGGAAGCACCGAAAAACGGGCGAACCAAAAAAAATGGGCGCAATGCCCATCATTCGCCCATCCTCGGACGAGGATGGCTTTTTGAATAGACTTGAATTATACGCGGATTATGTCGAAAAGGCAAAAGCCAGACATTACCGCGGACCGCACGCGGCGACGGCAGGCGTTCCGCCCGCCGTGCGCCGCATACAGCGCTTAACGGTTGCCGCCGCGGTTGCCACCGCGATTGCCGCCACCGCCACGCTGCGAACGGTTGCCGCCCGACTTGGCTGCCTTCGGCATCACGTTGCCATTGGGCTCGCCGCCGCGGCGGGCCTTGCCCTGCCCCTGGCCAGCCTGGCCCCTGGCACCGCCCATGCCCATGCCGGCGCCACGCCCCTGGCGCGCACCCGCGCCGCGGCCACCGCCAAGGTTGGCGGCGTGCGAGGTCAGCAGCGTCGGCCCGTGGCTGATATAGCCCATCGACGTCTTCATCGGATCCGGCTGGCTGCTGCGGCCGCCGCCACCGCTACCGCCACGAGGACCGCCCTGCTCGAAACGCGGCAGGCCGTCCATGCCGGTATGCATCGGCATGCCGGCAATCGCCGCCTCGGTGCGCTGCTTGCGCCCGCCCACCTTGGTCGCGCCCTTGGGCGCCTGCTCGCCCTTGCCGGGCACCTTCAGGCCGACGCTGGTCATCAGCGTCTTGACGTCATTCGGCTCCACTTCCTGCCAGCGGCCGCGCTTGAGGCCGCGCGGCAGCAGGAACTGGCCGTAGCGGGTGCGGATCAGGCGCGACACGGTCAGGCCGACCGCCTCGAACATGCGGCGCACTTCGCGGTTGCGGCCTTCGGTCAGGGCCACGTGGTACCAATGGTTGGCGCCTTCGCCACCACCATCGGCGATGCGCAGGAAGTTGGCCTCGCCGTCATCCAGCTTGATGCCGTGCAGCAGGCGCTGGCGGTCGGCCTCGGCCAGCTCGCCCAGCGTGCGCACCGCGTATTCGCGCTCGACGCCGTAGCGCGGATGCATGAAGCGGTTGGCAATGTCGCCCGAGGTAGTAAAGATCAGCAGGCCTTCGGTGTTGAAGTCCAGCCGGCCCACCGCGACCCATTTGCCGGTCTTGATGCGCGGCAGGTTGTCGAACACGGTCGGACGGCCTTCCGGATCGGACTGGCTGACGATCTCGCCGGCAGGCTTGTGATACAGCAGAACGCGCGGCGGCTTGGTCGATACCTTGCGGTGGATCAGCTTGCCGTTCACGCGGACCTGGTCGGCCGGCAGGATGCGCTGGCCGATATGGGCAGGCAGCCCGTTGACCGAGACCCGGCCCTGCAGGATCAGCTCTTCCATCTCGCGGCGCGAGCCCAGGCCGCCCTCGGCCAGCACCTTGTGCAGCTTGGGCGCATCGTCATCGGCGGACAGCTCGCGCACCGGCTTGGCCTTGGTGCGCGGGATGACGGTGTCTTCGCTGTCGTACTGCTCGGAAATGACGAAGCGGAACAGGTCTTCGCTGCTCGCCGCGGCCTTGTCGGCACCGCCCTGGCCCTTGCGCGCGGCCTGCGGCTTGCCGCCATCCTTGCGCCGGCCCTGCTGGCGCGCACCGGCGCCCTGGGTTTCGCCGGTCTGCGCAGGCTTGCCGCCGCGCTGGCCCTGCTTGCGCTTGCGCGCCGGCTGCTCCGGCTTGTCGACGCCTTCGGCGCGGGCCGCGCGGTCGATCTTGTCTGCCTTGCTGCCGCCCTGCGCAGCCTCACCCTGGCCCGTCTTGCGCTTGCCGCGGCCGCGCTGGCCGCCGCGCCCGGCACCGGCGGCGCCCGCGCTGGCGGCGGCAACCGCCTCGCCGGCATCGCCCTGGCCGGCCGCGCCGGCGCCTTCGGCACCCTCGGCGCGGTCCTGCGCGGCCTGGCGGCGGGATGCCACCAGGTTTCTCAGACCGCGGCGCAGCCCCTTGCGGCGGGGCGCGGCGTCGCTGCCCGTTCCGGGTTCTGCGGCGCCGGTGTCGGCGGATGCGCCCGCATGGCGGGCGTCTTGCTCAACGGAATCAGACAAGATATTCACTATCGGATGTTGCATGTTGTTCAGTTCGGCACGCGCTCGCTCGGGTGCGGCGGGGTGCCGTCGTCAGGCAGCTGGTCCCGCGCCCCGTCCGCAGGGGTTGCGGCCGGTTCGGTGGCATCGCCCGCACCGGCCTCGGCATCAGCCGGCAGCGGCTGCGCGTCAAAGCCATTGGCGCTGTCTTCAGGCGCGGCAGTTTCGCCTTCGCCCACGGGCGCCGGCTCGGCAAAGGCTTCCTCGTCGGCGCTGGCCGGCTTGTTCGCCGCCAGGTCCTCGAAATTGATCGCCTGCTGCTCCAGCAAGGCGGCCTGTGCCTGTGCCTGGGCGTCTTCCAGCGGCGGCAGCTCGTCCAGCGTGCGCAGCCCGAGGTCGTCCAGGAAGGCCTTGGTGGTGGCATACAGCGCCGGGCGACCCGGCACGTCGCGATGGCCGATGACCTCGATCCAGCTGCGGTCCTCGAGCTTCTTGATCACTTCCGTGCTGACCGTCACGCCGCGGATTTCCTCGATATCGCCGCGCGTCACCGGCTGGCGGTAGGCGATGATCGCCAGGGTCTCCATCACCGCACGCGAGTATTTTGGCGGTTTTTCCGGATTCAGGCGGTCGAGGTATTCCCGCATTTCGGGCCGGCTCTGGAAGCGCCAGCCGCTTGCCAGCGCCACCAGCTCCACGCCGCGCGGGCGCCAGTCCTGGCGCAGTTCGTCCAGCAGCACGCGGATGGTGTCTGCGCCGACGTCATCGTCGAACAGGCGGCGCAGATCGTTGACGCGCAACGGTTCCTGCGCGCAGATCAGCGCCGTCTCGAGGACGATCTTCGCCTCTTGGGTATTCATGTTGATGGTGTGCAGCCTGTCTTTGCACCTGCTCCCGGACGGATCCGGGGCACCGGAGATTTTGGATACAGCGGTGCCAGAGCCACCGCCATCTCATTGCGCAGCGAGCCGGATACCTGCCGTACCCAGGCCGTGCACTTCCCTTTCTTTGCATCGAGTTGCCGGGGCTTCCGGCAGGAGATCGTCCGCATGCCGTCATGGATCGGCCAGCGAACCTCTTGCGTCGCTCGTCCGCACAAACGGACATCGCGGTCGGCGAACTGAACGCCTCGGACGCAAGAAAATACGGGTATCGGGAGCAAGGCCGGCATCTACCACGCCGCAGCGCCAACCGGACTTTTGAACCAGATCTTTTGAACCGGATGGACCGCGGGGACTGGCGCTCATCGAAAGCCTTCCGCTTCCCGCATCCCGAGCGCGCCTTCTGATAGGAAGGCCGCCAGGCGCTGTTCGCCGCTGCTTACCGCAGCCTGTCTGACTCCGCGCGATACCGCAATGCTGGCGATTGTATGGCATTCCCGCCTCCGCCTGCAACCATCATCCGGCTTGCGCGGGGTCCTGGCGCCGCTTGATGCGGCGTGCGGCATCAAAACACCAGGCAAAAGCCCTGTTCCGCCAGCGAATGTGGCAGCAGCACCGCTCGCGCGATGCCCAGACCGCCAAACGCCATCACGGCAAGGCCCGCTCCCCAGCGCACGCCCGGTCGCCGCGACCACAGCCTCAGGTAACCGGACAGCCCTGACAGCACCAGCAGGTTCGGCAGCGTGCCCAGCCCGAACACGCCCATCACCAGCGCCCCCGAGCCGGCATTGCCTGCCAGCAGCGCCAGCGTCAGGGCTCCGTAGACCATGCCGCACGGTACCAGCCCCCAGGCCAGGCCCACGCCATAACGCCGGGCCAGCCCGCCGCGCGCCCGCACGAAGGCCGGCAACGCGCCGGCGAGGCCGCCGAGCCGGCCGGCCAGCGCCGTGCCGGCACGCGCCGCCAGCCGCTCCAGCCAGGCCACGGTAAAGGGACTGCCACGCAGCAGGCGCCATCCGGACCACAGCAGCATCAGGCTGCCGGCACCGAACAGCCAGCGCTGCACCGGCAGGTAATCCTGCTTCCAGGCCGTGGCGCCGGCGGCGCCCAGCGCGGCACCGAGCAGCATATAGGTGCTGATCCGGCCAAAGTGCATCACCAATAACTCGCCAAGCCAGGCAGTCCGGCTGCGCACCACCGCAATCGGCGCTGCCTTGCCGCGCCGCTGCTCCACGGCCAGCGCCACCCCGCCGCACATGGCGGCGCAATGCACCCCGCCCAGCAGGGCGAGCAGGAAAACGCTGATCAATACTCCAAATGTCAATTCTGTCTCCCTGCCGGATCACATCGCACGGTAAAATGTCCATATCGTGCCCCGCTGCCATTTCTAGCAGGTTCCAATTGCTCACTTCCATCCCCATTACCGAGATGTCGCCCCGCTGCTCCACCTGTGCGATGGGACAGCTGTGCCTTCCGGTTGGCATGTCGCAGCAAGACCTTGCCAAGATCGACACGCTGGTGCAGGAACGCATCCGCGTGCACAAGGGGGAAACCCTTTACCGCATGGGCGACCCGCTCACCGCGGTCTACGCCATCCGCTTCGGTACGCTCAAGACGCATGTCACCACCGAAGACGGACGCTCGCAGATTACCGGCTTCCACCTGCCCGGCGAAATCGTCGGCCTCGACGGCCTGGGCGAGATGCAGCATGCATCCGATGCGACCGCGCTCGAAGACACCGAGGTATGCGTGGTCCGCATGAACGATCTGCAGACGCTGTCGTCCGACCTGCCTTCGCTGCAGCAGCAGTTCCTGCGCCTGATGGGCAAGGAAATCACGCACGACCAGTTGATGCTGGTCACGCTCGGCTCGATGCGCGCCGAGGAACGCCTCGCCGCCTTCCTGATCAACCTGTCGGAGCGGCTGTCGGCGCGCGGTTATTCGGCGTCCGAGTTCGTGATGCGCATGAGCCGCGAAGAGATCGGCAGCTACCTCGGGCTGAAGCTCGAGACCGTCAGCCGGCTGTTCTCGCGCTTTGCCGAGGCCGGGCTGATCCAGATCCGCCAGCGGCATGTCAAGCTGATCGACATCGACGGCATCAAGCAACTCTACAGCCGTAGCTGCTGAGCCACCGCGGCATTGCCGCACCGCCTGCGGCGCCGGCAATGCGGTGGTCCTTCCCGGTGGTCCTTCCCTATTCCAGTTCGTCCGTATCCGCCAGCCGCGTCGGCATGGTGTACAGCGTCAGCCCGCTGGACAACGCGCAGAACACCCACGCCAGCAGGAAGCTAACGGTATAGACCGACTCGCGCGACGATTCGATCGGGTGGCCGAAGAATTTCAGGTCGCCCGGATCGACGACGGAAAAAACCGTCGCCGTCGCCAGGCCCGCCATCAGGAAGCCCGGCCACAGCACCCACATTAGCCAGCGCAACCTCATGGCTGCCTCGCTGCCGCGGACCTGGGCGCCACTGCTTCCGCCTTCTCGACCACCAGGCCATGCCGCGTCGCGCCCTGCACCGGCAGGTCAGGGTGCGCCGACGCCAGCCAGATCGTCACGCCGCACGCCACCATGGCCACCAGCGGACCGGCCATCAGCAGCCACGGCCACGGTTCCTTCCACCACGGATTGCCTTGCTGACTCATCTTGCCCCCTTCGTCCTGGCGACTACGCCAGAGTCGTCCAGCTTTACAAATCGCGCGGCACGATAAAACTGGTGGATTGCCGGATTTCGGCATGCCCCTGCTCCGTGCCTTCGCTCGTTACGGTTACGTTGATCTTGTGCGTGCCCTGCGTGGCTGCCTCGATCGGCACGCGGATGCGGATCGGCAGCAGCCGGTTGGAAGTCGGCGCCAGCGATTCGGCCTGCTTGTCGTATTCGACCGTCAGGCCCTTCAGTTCATCGCTGTCGGCGCGCACGCGGATCTGCATCGGCGCTTCGGTGGTGTTGATCAGCTGCAGCCGATAGACGTTCTCGATCCAGCGCCCCTCCACCTCCCGGCCCAGCGCACCGCGGTCGCGGATGATGTCGACCTTCAGCGGCGTGCGCAGCATGATCGACGCCATGAAACCCGCCAGCAGCGCCACCCAGATCACCGAGTAGATGATGACGCGCGGACGCAGCAGGCGCTTGCGCGATGCCGCGGCGGACAGGCCCTTGCGCATCGCGTTCTCCGAGGTGTACCGGATCAGCCCGCGCGGGTAGTCCATCTTGTCCATGACCTGGTTGCAGGCGTCGATGCAGGCACCGCAGCCGATGCACTCGTACTGCAGGCCATCGCGGATGTCGATGCCGGTCGGGCACACCTGCACGCAGATGCTGCAGTTGACGCAATCGCCAAGCCCGACCTGGTGATGGTCGGTCTTGCGCGAGCGGCTGCCGCGCGGCTCGCCGCGGCCAACGTCATAGGTCACGACATAGGTGTCGCGGTCCACCATCACGCTCTGGAAACGCGCGTAGGGACACATGTACTTGCACACCTGCTCGCGCATGAAGCCTGCGTTGCCCCACGTGGCGAACGCGTAGAACAGCATCCAGAACGCCTGCCAGGGGCCCAGCGTCAGCGCCAGCACCTCGCCGCCCAGCTCGCGGATCGGCGCAAAGTAGCCGATGAAGGTGAAACCGGTCCACAGTGCGATCAGCACCCACAGGAAATGCTTGGTCGCCTTGATGCGGAACTTGCGCAGGCTCCACGGATCGCCGTCGAGGCGGATGCGGGCGATGCGGTCGCCTTCGACCCGCCGCTCGATCCACATGAAGATCTCGGTATAGACCGTCTGCGGACACGCGTAGCCGCAGAACAGCCGTCCCGCGATCGCCGTGAACAGGAACAGCGCCAGCGCGGAGATGACCAGCAGCACGGTCAGGTAGATGACATCCTGCGGCCACAGCACCAGCCCGAAGATATAGAACTTGCGCTCGCCAAGGTCAAACAGCACGGCCTGGCGTCCGTTCCACTGGAGCCAGGGCGTGCCGTAGTAGATCAGCTGGGTCAGGATCACCAGCCAGACCCGCCAGCTGGAGAACGCGCCCTTCACCGAGCGCGGATAGATTTTGCGGCGGACCTCGTAAAGGGTTTCTTCCGAGGTCTCGCCCGGCGCAGCGGCCGACCGTTGCAGGTCGGCCGCCCGGGCCACTTCTTCGGTCCCGGGCGCATTCATGGGCGAGTTCTCCCGCGAGCCTCGAGCGCTCGCTCACATGAGTCGTCGATCATTGCCCGGCTCCGCCTCCCGTATTGGACAGTCCCCACACATAGGCAGTCAGCATGCGGATGCGTTCGGGCGTCAGGATTTCCTCGTGTGCCGGCATGTGGTTGTTGTGGCCCTTCAGGATGGCCTCGACGATGCTGGCTTCCGAGCTGCCATAGAGCCAGACGTTATCCGACAGGTTCGGCGCACCGAGCGCCTGGTTGCCCTTGCCGCCGGCGCCGTGGCAGGCCACGCAGGTGGTCTTGAACGCGCCTTCGCCGCGCGACACGCGGATCGGATCCGACGACAGCCCGGACAGCGAACGCACATACTGCGCCACGTCGCCCGCCTGCTTGGCATCGATGACCGCGCCGAACGGCGGCATCACGCCGTTGCGGCCCTTGGTGATGGTCTGGCTGATGGTCTCGGGATCGCCGCCGTACAGCCAGTCGCTGTCGGTCAGGTTGGGAAAGCCGCGGCTGCCGCGCGCGTCCGAGCCATGGCACTGCGCGCAGTAGTTCAGGAACAGGCGCTGGCCGATCTCGCGCGCCTGCGGGTCGGCGGCCACCTGCTTGATGTCCATCTTCAGGTACTTGCCGTAGATCTCGTTCTGCATGCGTTCCTGCGCCGCGCGATGCGCGGCCAGTTCGCCCTGCGTGGAGAACTTCAGCACGCCGGCGTACGAGCCCAGGCCGGGATACAGCACCAGATAGGCCAGGCCGAAAATGCAGGCCAGCAGGAACATCCACATCCACCAGCGCGGCAGCGGGTTGTTCAGCTCACGCAGGTCGCCATCCCAGACATGGCCGGTATCTTCCGTGCCGCCGGGGGTCTTGGTGATCTTGCGTTGGGAGAACAGCAGCCATACGCACCAGACGATGCCGATGAGCGCGATGGCGGCAATGTAGTAACTCCAGAAATCGGAAATGAAATCGCTCATGGCTAGGTGTTCCGGCTCGATGTTGTCGTAGTTTCGTCAGGCAGCGCGAACGGCAGCATGGCGGATTCGCGGTTGGCGGCCTGGCGGCCGGCGGACCAGGCCCACCAGCAGATGCCGAGGAATACGACCATCGACACGACGGTCGCGATGGCGGTGATCATGGCCATGGCTTACTCCTTCGGTACCGCGGCTGCGGCATCGACGCGCACGTTGCGGCGGTTGGTGCCCAGGCCCTGCAGGTAGGCGACCAGCGCGTCTTCCTCGGTCTTGCCTTTCAGCTCTTCCGGCGCCTTGGCGATGTCGGCGTCGGTGTACGGCACGCCCAGCTTGACCAGCGCACGCATGCGCGCCTGGATATCGTTGGTTGGCAGCACGGCCTTCTCCAGCCACGGGTACGACGGCATCACGGATTCCGGCACCACGTCGCGCGGGTTGCGCAGGTGGATGCGCTGCCAGTCGTCGGAGTAGCGTCCGCCCACGCGCGCCAGGTCGGGGCCGGTACGCTTGGAGCCCCACAGGAACGGATGATCGTAGACCGATTCACCGGCGGTGGAGTAATGGCCGTAGCGTTCGGTTTCGGCCTGCAGCGTGCGCACCTGCTGCGAGTGGCAGCCGACGCAGCCTTCGCGGATATAGATATCGCGCCCCATCAGCCGCAGCGGCGAATACGGCGTGATGCCCGGATCCGGCTCGGTGGTGGAGTGCTGGAAGAACAGCGGCACGATCTGGACCAGACCCGCGATACTGACCACGAGGATCGTGCAGATGATCAGCCAGCCGATGTTCTTCTCCAGCGTTTCGTGGGAAAAGAAGCGTTGTTTGTCGGACATCTTTCTATCCTGGATTGATCAGTGGGCGGAGGCGGCGATGCTGGCCGGAATCGGCGCATCGATGGCGGGCTTGCCGACGATGGTCTTGGCGATGTTGTAGGCCATCAACAGCATGCCGGACAGGAAGCACATGCCACCCAGCAGGCGAATCAGATAGAACGGATACTTGGCCTTGACCGCTTCGACGAAGGCGTAGGTCAGCGTGCCGTCCGGCTGCGTGGCGCGCCACATCAGGCCTTCCATCACACCCGCGATCCACATCGAGGCGATATACAGCACCACGCCGATGGTCGCGATCCAGAAGTGCCATTCAATCAGGCGCACGCTGTACATCTGCTTCTCGCCGAACAGCCGCGGGATCAGGTAGTACAGCGAACCGATCGAGATCATCGCGACCCAGCCCAGCGCGCCGGAGTGCACGTGGCCGATGGTCCAGTCGGTGTAGTGCGACAGCGCGTTGACGGTCTTGATCGACATCATCGAGCCTTCGAACGTGGACATGCCGTAGAACGACAGCGCCACCACCAGGAACTTCAGGATCGGGTCGGTGCGCAGCTTGTGCCAGGCACCCGACAGGGTCATGATGCCGTTGATCATGCCGCCCCAGGAGGGCGCCAGCAGGATCAGCGAGAACACCATGCCGAGCGACTGCGCCCAGTCGGGCAGCGCGGTGTACTGCAGGTGGTGCGGGCCGGCCCACATGTAGGTGAAGTTCAGCGCCCAGAAGTGGACGATGGACAGGCGGTAGGAAAAGATCGGGCGCTCGGCCTGCTTGGGAATGAAGTAGTACATCATGCCCAGGAAGCTGGTGGTCAGGAAGAAGCCGACCGCGTTATGGCCGTACCACCACTGGATCATCGCGTCCTGCACGCCGGCGTAGGCCGAGTAGGACTTCCACAACGACACCGGCATCTCGATGTTGTTGACGATATGCAGCAGCGCGATGGTCAGGATGTAGGCGCCGAAGAACCAGTTCGCGACGTAGATATGCCGGGTCTTGCGCTTGACGATGGTGCCGAAAAACACGATGGCGTAGGCCACCCAGACCGCGGTGATCAGCAGGTCGATGGGCCATTCGAGTTCGGCGTACTCCTTGGAGGTGGTGATGCCCAGCGGCAGCGTGATGGCGGCCGCGACGATGACCAGCTGCCAGCCCCAGAACGTGAACGCGGCCAGCGGGCCGCAGAACAGGCGCGCCTGGCAGGTGCGCTGGACCACGTAGTACGACGTGGCGAACAGCGCGCTGCCGCCGAAGGCGAAGATCACCGCATTGGTATGCAGCGGACGCAGCCGGCCGAACGACAGCCACGGTGTATTGAAGTTGAGTTCGGGCCAGATCAACTGTGCTGCCAGCAGCACGCCGACGGCCATGCCGACGATCCCCCAGACTACCGTCATGACAGCGAACTGTCTTACGACGCCGTAATTGAAGGTGTCGACGCGTGATGACGCGGCAGTGACATCCATTCAGACCCCCAAAGCTTAGAGAAAATAAAAAACCTACTGACAGTGTGACTTTAGAAAAACCATGCCACGGGTGCGTTGATCTTTATCAAGCGGCTCCGGGCACGTCTTGAACCTGCGCGCACGGCCCCGGTCCGAGGCATGCGCCGCCGGCTCACGGCTTGTCGTTGTCCAGCAGGATCGATTCGGCAGGCCGGTCCAGGTCGTCGTACTGCCCGGCATGAAGCGCCCACCACAGCGCGCCCGCGATGACCACCACGAGCACCAGGCTCATCGGCACCAGCAGGTAAAGCGTTTCCATCGTCAGGCTCCGTTATGCCAGCGACGCAGGCCGCGACGTGCGACGCGGCTTGCCGGCGCGCAGCAGGCGCCAGGCATTGGCGACCACCAGCAGCGACGACAGCGACATGCCGATGCCGGCCATCCAGGCCGTCACCAGCCCCGTCGCCGCGAGCGGAATCGCGACCACGTTGTAGAAAAAGGCCCAGCCCAGGTTCTGGCGCACTACCCGGCGCGTCTGGCGCGACACGGCCAGCGCCGTCGCGATCTCGGCCACGCCGCCGTGCGTCAGCACCGCGTCGGCTCCGGCCTGGGCCAGCGGCGCGCCGCTGCCGATGGCAATCGACACCTGCGCCTGCGCCAGCACCGGCGCGTCGTTGATGCCGTCGCCGACTGCCAGCACCACGGCCCCGCCCTGCTGCAGCCGCGCGACGTAGTCGCGCTTGCCTTCGGGCGTGACCTCGCCGGCCGTGCGCTCGATGCCGAAGTGCGTGGCCCACCATTGCACCGCGGCCTGGTTGTCGCCGGAGACCAGATGGCAACGCACGCCCAGTTCGCGCAGGCGCGCCAGCAGCATCGGGGTTTCGTGGCGTTCGACGTCGGCCAGCACGAAGCGCGCCAGCGGGCCGGTCTCTGCGCCGAGCCAGACCACCGTGGCGCCGGGATGCACCAGGTTGTCGGCAGCGGCCGGCGCAGACTGGTGAGCACCGCCGAGCGCCAAGACAAAGTCGGCGCGGCCCAGGCGCAGGCGGCGGCCGGCGACCATCGCCTCGAGGCCGTGGCCGGGCACGTTGCGCATGTCGCTCACCTGCAGCGGCTGGCCGGCAAGATCGGGCGCTGCCGCCACCAGCGCGCGCGCGATCGGATGCTCGCCGCCGCGCTCCATCGCCGCGGCCAGCGCCAGGCAGCGGTCGGAATCGGCTTCGCCCAGCGGCTCGACCGCCGCCACGGCAAAGCGGCCCTCGGTCAGCGTGCCGGTCTTGTCGAGCACCACGTCGGTGACGCGGGCAAGTGTTTCCAGCGCGTGACCCCGCGTCAGCAGCACGCCACGCCGCGACAGCGCCGCGCCGGCAGCGGCCAGTGCCGCGGGCGTGGCCAGCGACAACGCGCACGGGCAGCTGACCACCAGCACCGCGATGGTCACCAGCAAGGCTCGCGACGGATCGATCCAGAGGCCCCAGACCAAGCCGGTCAGTGCCGCCAGCACCAGCAGCGTCGCCACGAACCAGCCCGCAACGCGGTCGGCCAGCGTCGCCAGGCGCGGCTTCTCGGCCAGCGCGCGGTCCAGCACCGCGACGATCTCGGCCAGGCGGGTGCCGGCGCCAACGCGGGTCACGCGCAGTTCCAGCGGGCTGGCGGTATTGAAGCTGCCGGCCAGCACGGTGTCGCCGGCGCAGCGGCGCACCGGACGGCTTTCGCCGGTCAGCATGGATTCATCGAGCTCGCTGGTGCCCGCGGTGACCGCGCCGTCGGCCGGGACGATCTCACCCGCCTTGACGCGGATCAGGTCGCCCGCGCGCAGCCGCGCGACCGGGATACGCTCGCCCGCCGCGCCGGCCGTGGCCAGCCGCTCGCACGTGGCGGGCAACTGGCGCGCCAGCATTTCGGCACCGCTGCGCGAAGCCTGGCGTACGCGCAGTTCCAGGTAGCGCGCCAGCAACAGGAACGCGACGAACATCGTCACCGAATCGAAATACACCTCGCCCACGCCGCGCACCGTCGCCAGCGCACTGGCGGCAAAGCCCGCGGCGACGCCGATCGCCACCGGCACGTCCATGCCCATATGGCGCTGGCGCAGGCTGCGCCAGGCGCCGGCGAAGATTGGCGAGGCGGCATAGCACACCACCGGCAGGGTCAGCGCGAAGCTGGCCCAGCGCATCAGCTGCAGCTGGCCGGGATCGATGGTGGCTTCGTGGGTATAGATCGGCCACGCGTACATCATCACCTGCATCATGCCGAGCATGGCCACCGCCATGCGCATCAGCAGGCCGCGGCGCGCGCGGCGGTCCTGCTGGTCGGTGCGCGAGACTTCGAAGGGCCAGGCCATGTAGCCGATGCCGGCCAGCGCCGCCAGCAGCCCCGACACCGTCTGGGCGCCGTCGCGCCAGCGCACCACCACGCGCCGCGTGGCGACGTTGGCGACCGCCGATTCCACGCCCGGCTGGCGCGACAGGTGCTGTTCGATCAGCCAGGCACAGGCGGCGCAGCGGATGTTCTCGGGAGCCAGCGTGATCTCTGCGCGGCCGCCGTCGAGCGGGCGGACAAACTGGGCGCGCAGTTCCGGGGCATCGTAGGCGGCCCAGATCGGCTCGGCCTGGCGCCGGGCATCGTCGTCGATGGGCCGGGCGAAGCGGGCTTCGTCGCCGTACAGGTGGGCAAAGCCGGCGGCATGGAGGGTCTGTGCCAGGGCCTGGCAGCCGCCGCAGCAGAATACGCGGCGGCTGCCGTCCAGGTCGGCGGCGAGCGGTTCGGCATCGGTGACCGGCAAACCGCAATGGAAGCAGGCCAGCGCCGCGCCGGCGCCGCCCGCGACCGTGTCGGCGCCATCGCGCCCGCCGGGCGGCTGGAATGGCGCCAGCATGCTGGCGGAAGGACTGGTGGCTGGGGGCGGCGACATGGGAAGCTTTTTTTACCCAGTCGAGGATATAGGCCGCCCCCCGAATTGAACTTGATATAGATCAAGGCGGCCCGGCTATGGTTGCGCCGGGCCTCAAACACCGCTCAGGTAAGCGTCGTATCCATGGTGCGGCGTTCGGATTCCAGGTACTCGCGCGACTGCATCTCGATGATGCGCGACACGGTGCGATGGAATTCGTTGGCCATCTGGCCTTCGGTATAGAGTTCGTCGGCGGGCACTTCGGCCGACATCAGCAGCTTGACCTTGTGGTCGTAGAAGACGTCGATCAGCCAGGTGAAGCGGCGCGCCTCGGACGACATCCGCGGCGTCATGCGCGGCACGTCGGACAGGATCACCGTATGGAACTGCGAAGCCAGTTCCAGGTAGTCGTTCTGCGAGCGCGGGCCGCCGCACAGCGTGGCAAAGTCGAACCACACCACGCCGTTGGCCTTGCGCAGCGCGCGCAGCTCGCGGTGCTCGATATGCAGCAGCGGCGACTCGTCGGCGACCCCGGCAATGGAAGTAAACGCATCCCGTAGCGCGGAGTTGGCCTTGGCGTCCAGCGGGGTGTGGTAGGCCTGCACCTGTTCCAGCGCGCGCTTGCGGTAGTCGATGCCGGCATCGACATTGAGCACGTCCATCTTCTGCTGGATCAGCGCGATGGCGGGCAGCACGCGGTCACGGTGCAAGCCATCGGTGTACAGCAGGTCGGGCCGGTAGTTGGAGGTCATCACGAACTGCACGCCGTTGTCGAACAGCTGCTGCAGCAGGCGATGCAGGATCATCGCGTCGGCGACGTCGCTGACATGGAATTCGTCGAAGCAGATCAGGCGGAAACGACGCGCGATGCGCTTGGCCAGTTCGTCGAGCGGGTCGGGACGGCCGCGCAGCTCTTCCAGCTGGCGGTGCACCTCGCGCATGAATTCATGGAAATGCAGCCGCGTCTTGCGCACCACCGGCACGCAGGTATAGAAGCTGTCCATCAGGAACGACTTGCCGCGCCCCACCCCGCCCCACATGTAGACGCCCTGCGGCACATCGGGGCGCACCAGCAGCTTTTTCAGCGCGTTGTTGCGGCGCCCCTTGTAGGCGACCCATTCGTCGTAGCACTGCTGCAGCCGGGCCACGGCGCGCAGCTGGGCCTCGTCGGACTGGTAGCCGCGCTCCTTCAGTTCCTTCTCGTAGTACTCGGTGACGTTCATGCTCGGGGCTCGCGCGGCACGCGCCGCAAGTGAAAACGGCGCGCCGCAGGACGGCGCGCCGGTACTCAGGCAACGGCGGACACGCGCCTTACATATTGAGTTGGCGCTTGTCGACGGCCAGCGCGGCTTCGCGCATGACTTCCGACATCGACGGGTGCGGATGGCAGACGCGGCCGATATCTTCGCTGGCGGCCTTGAACTCCATCGCCACCACGGCTTCGGCGATCAGGTCCGAAGCGTTGGCGGCAACGATGTGCACGCCCAGGATCTCGTCGGTCTTGGCATCCGCCAGCATCTTGACGAAGCCGTCGGCGTGGCCCATGCCCAGCGCACGGCCGTTGGCCATGAACGGGAACTGGCCGGCCTTGTACTCGCGGCCTTCGGCCTTGAGCTGGGCTTCGGTCTTGCCGACCCAGGCGATTTCCGGGAAGGTGTAGATCACCCACGGAATGCAGTTGTAGTCGATATGCGGCTTCTGGCCGGCGATGCGCTCGGCCACGGCCACGCCCTCGTCCTCGGCCTTGTGCGCCAGCATCGGGCCGCGCACCACGTCGCCGATGGCCCACAGGCCCGGCACCTTGGTGGCGCAGTGGTCGTCCACCTCGATAAAACCGCGCTGGTCGACCGCCAGGCCGACTGCGTCCAGGCCCAGGTTGTCGGTATTCGGCACGCGTCCGACCGACACGATCAGGCGATCGACTTCCAGGGTCTGGGCCGCGCCGTCCTTGTCGGTGTACTTGACGGTCACGCCGTTCTTGCCGGTGGTCACTTCGTCCACCTTCACGCCCAGGCTGAACTTCAGGCCCTGCTTGGTCAGCTGCTTCTGCGCTTCCTTGGCCACGCCCTCGTCGGCCGCGCCCAGGAAGGCGGGCAGCGCTTCCAGCACGGTCACGTCGGCGCCCAGGCGGCGCCACACCGAACCCAGCTCGAGGCCGATCACGCCGGCGCCGATCACGCCCAGCTTCTTCGGCACCGACGGGAACTTGAGCGCGCCTTCGTTATCGCTGACCAGCTCGTTGTCGACGGTGATGCCCGGCAGGTGGCGGGCCTTCGAGCCGGTGGCGATGATGACCTGCTTGGCGGTCACGACTTCGCCGGCGATCTCGACCTGGAAGCCTTCGGCGCTCTTGCCGACGAACTTGCCGTAGCCCTTGAGCAGCGTCACCTTGTTCTTGCGGAACAGGAACTCGATGCCCTTGGTCATCTTGCCGACGATGTCGTCCTTGCGCTTGAGCATCTTGGCCACGTCGACCTTGACGTCGCCCACGGTGATGCCATGGTCGCCCAGGTGGTGCTGGACGTTCTCGAATTCTTCCGACGAAGCCAGCAGCGCCTTGGAGGGGATGCAGCCCACGTTCAGGCAGGTGCCGCCCAGGCGGGCTTCGCCCTTGGGATCGTCATACGGGTTGCCTTCGCAGCAGGCCACGTTCAGGCCCAGCTGGCCGGCACGGATCGCGGCGATGTAGCCGCCGGGGCCGGCGCCGATCACCAGCACGTCAAATTGTTTGCTCATGGAAATTCCTTGTTGGGCGCCGGCGGCAACTTGTGCCGGCGCGCCGTGATCACGGGAGCGCGCTCCCCGCGCACGCCTGCGCGCGCGCGGAGGGACCGGCTATCACAGGTCCAGCAGCAGGCGCGCCGGATCTTCCAGGGCGTCCTTCATGGCGACCAGGCCCAGCACGGCTTCGCGGCCGTCGATGATGCGGTGGTCGTAGGACATCGCCAGGTAGTTCATCGGGCGGATCACGATCTGGCCGTCTTCCACCACCGGGCGGTCCTTGGTGGCGTGCACGCCCAGGATGGCCGACTGCGGCGGGTTGATGATCGGGGTCGACAGCATCGAGCCGAACACGCCGCCGTTGGAGATCGAGAAGGTGCCGCCGCTCAGCTCTTCCAGCGACAGCTTGCCGTCACGGGCCTTGACGCCGAACTCGGCGATCTTCTTCTCGATGTCGGCCAGGCTCATCTGGTCGGCGTTGCGCAGGATCGGCACCACCAGGCCGCGCGGCGAACCGACCGCGATACCGATGTCGAAGTAGCCGTGGTAGACGATGTCGTTGCCGTCGATCGAGGCGTTGATCAGCGGGAACTTCTTCAGCGCGTGCACCGCAGCCTTGACGAAGAACGACATGAAGCCCAGCTTCACGCCGTGTTCCTTCTCGAAGCGGTCCTTGTACTTGTTGCGCAGGTCCATCACCGGCTTCATGTTGACTTCATTGAAGGTGGTGAGGATGGCGTTGGTGGCTTGCGACTGCAGCAGGCGCTCGGCGATGCGGGCGCGCAGGCGGCTCATCGGCACGCGCTCTTCCGGGCGGTCGCCCAGGGCGGCAAAGTCGACCGGGGCCGAAACCTGCTGCAGGGCCGGCTTGGCGGCCGGGGCAGGAGCAGCCTTGGCGGCCGGGGCCGGCGCGGCGGCCGCGCCCAGCACGTCGCCCTTGGTGATGCGGCCGTCCTTGCCGGTGCCGGCAACCTGGCCGGCCGACAGGCCGGCTTCGGCCATCAGCTTGGCGGCCGACGGCATTGCCACGGCGCCGGCGGCGGCGGGCGCGGCAGCAGCGGCCGGGGCCGGAGCGGCAGCAGCCGGAGCCGGGGCAGCGGCGGCCGGGGCGGCGGCGCCAGCGGTAGCTTCGGTGTCGATCTTGGCGATGATTTCATCGGCCACGACGGTGTCGCCGTCGTTCTTGACGATCTGCGACAGCACACCGGCCGACGGGGCCGGCACTTCCAGCACGACCTTGTCGGTTTCGATTTCGATCAGGATCTCGTCCTGGGCGACGGCTTCGCCGGGCTTCTTCTTCCAGTTGAGCATGGTCGCTTCGGCGACCGATTCGGAGAGTTGCGGAACCTTGACGTCAACGATAGCCATGGTGGTGAATTCCTCGTGTTATGCGTGTTGTCGTGATGCTGGCGAGGCCACGGGGCGCCTGCGCGCGCCGCCGTGGCTGCCGACTGATTACTTGGTCAGGACAAAGCCCTTGAGCTTGGCGAAGGCCGCGTCCAGCAGCGCCTTCTGTTGCTCGTTGTGCTTTGCGTAGTAGCCCACCGCCGGCGAAGCCGAAGCGGGGCGACCGGCATAACCGAGCTTCTGGCCGTCCGTCATGTTTTCCATGATGTAGTGCTGCACGAAGAACCAGGCGCCCTGGTTCTGCGGTTCGTCCTGGCACCACAGGATCTCGTTGGCGTTCGGGTACTTCTTCAGTTCCGCGGCCAGCGCCTTGTGCGGGAACGGGTACAGCTGTTCCAGGCGGATGATCGCGGTGTCGTTGGCCTCGCGTTCCTTGCGCGTGTTGACCAGGTCGTAATAGACCTTGCCCGAGCACATGATGACGCGCTTGACCTTGCCGGCGTTGAGTTCTTCGTGGTCGCCGATGACGGTCTCGAAGTGGCCCTTGGCCAGATCGGACAGCGGCGACACCGCATCCTTGTTACGCAGCAGCGACTTCGGCGTCATGATCACCAGCGGCTTGCGGAACAGACGGATCATCTGGCGGCGCAGCAGGTGGAAGATCTGCGCCGGCGTGGTCGGCTGGCAGACCTGCATATTGTGGTCCGCGCACAGCTGCAGGAAGCGCTCGATGCGCGCCGAGCTGTGTTCCGGACCCTGGCCTTCGTAGCCGTGCGGCAGCATCAGCGTCAGGCCCGAGGCACGGCCCCACTTCACTTCACCAGACGAGATGAACTGGTCGATCACCACCTGGGCGCCGTTGACGAAGTCGCCGAACTGGGCTTCCCAGATCACCAGCGCGTTCGGT
The DNA here is from genome assembly GCF_001598055.1 of Cupriavidus nantongensis. Taxonomy (NCBI): domain Bacteria; kingdom Pseudomonadati; phylum Pseudomonadota; class Betaproteobacteria; order Burkholderiales; family Burkholderiaceae; genus Cupriavidus; species Cupriavidus nantongensis. The sequence goes on from NZ_CP014844.1 coordinate 3,264,821, forward strand.
TCGGCGGTCGAGTAGCCGTATTCGAAGCCGAGCACGGCCTCTTCGGACAGCACCGAGTCGATCACCGTGAACGGTGCCTGGTTTTCCGACACGTTCTGCAGCGGCACGTAGCTGCCGGCATCCCAGCGCTCGCGGTTCTGGTCGTGCAGCACGGCGTGGCGGTGGGTGAAGGTGCCGCGGCCGGCGTCCTGGCCGGTGATGCGCACCGGGTAGCCCGAGGCCACCAGCGAGGCGAAGGCCAGGTGCTCGCCCATGCCCCAGTCCAGCGGCTGGTCGCCGCGGCCCATGTTGGCGCGGTCCTTGACCACCTTCTCGACCAGCGGGTGCAGCTTCAGGTGTTCGGGGATGGCGGTGATGCGTTCGGCCAGGCGCTTGAGCTCGGTCACCGGCACCGCGGTGTCGGCGGCGTCGGTCCACTTGCGGTTCAGGAACGGCATCCAGTCGACCGCGAACTTGTTCTTGAAGTTCGACAGCACCGGATCGGCGGTGTGCTTGCCGGCGTCCATCGCGGCGCGGTATTCCTTGACCTTCTCGTCGCCGAAGTCGGCCGGGACCAGGTTCTGCGCGGCCAGCTTGTCGGCGTACAGCTTGCGCGTGCCGGGGTGCTGGGCGATCTTCTTGTACATCAGCGGCTGCGTGACCGCGGGCGTGTCCTGCTCGTTGTGGCCCAGCTTGCGGAAGCAGATGATGTCGACCACGACATCCTTCTTGAACTCCATGCGGAAGTCCACCGCCAGCTGCATGGCGTACACCACGGCTTCGGGATCGTCGCCGTTCACGTGCAGCACCGGTGCCTCGATCATCTTGACCACGTCCGTGCAGTACAGCGTCGAGCGGGCGTCGCGCGGGTCGGAGGTGGTGAAGCCGATCTGGTTGTTGATGACGATGTGCATGGTGCCACCCGTGCCGTAGCCGCGGGTCTGCGCCAGGTTCAGCGTTTCCATCACCACGCCCTGGCCGGCAAAGGCGGCGTCGCCGTGCACCTGCACCGGCAGCACTTCCATGTTGCCGACCGCGCCGCGGCGTTCCTGGCGGGCCTTGGCCGAGCCTTCGACCACCGGGTTGACGATTTCCAGGTGCGACGGGTTGAATGCCAGCGACAGGTGGATCGGGCCGCCCTCGGTCGAGACGTCGCTCGAGAAGCCCTTGTGGTACTTGACGTCGCCGGCCGGCAGGTCATCGACGTGCTTGCCTTCGAACTCGGCAAACAGGTCGGCGGGCATCTTGCCCAGGGTGTTGACCAGCACGTTGAGGCGGCCGCGGTGGGCCATGCCGATGACGATTTCCTGCACGCCCTTGCTGCCGGCGTGCTGGATCAGCTCGTCCATGGCGGCGATGAAGCTCTCGCCGCCTTCCAGCGAGAAGCGCTTCTGGCCGACATACTTGGTGTGCAGGAAGCGCTCCAGGCCTTCGGCCGCGGTCAGGCGGTCAAGGATGTGCTTCTTCTTTTCCAGCGTGAACACCGGCTTGGAACGCGTGGTTTCCAGGCGCTCCTGCCACCAGCGCTTCTGCGCCTGGTCGCTCACGTACATGAATTCGAAGCCGATGGTGCCGCAGTACGTTTCGCGCAGGTTGTTGAGCAGCTCGCGCAGGCTCATCGACTCCTTGCCGAAGTAGGTATTGCTGGCGTTGAAGACGATATCGAGATCGGCTTCGGAAAAACCGTAGAAGGCGGGGTCCAGATCCGGCAGGGGCGGACGCTCCTGGCGCTTGAGCGGGTCCAGGTCGGCCCAGTGCGAACCGATGTTGCGGTAGGCGGCGATCAGCTGCGTGGCAGCGACGCGCTTGCGGCCCATGTCGGAATCGGCCGAGGCAACGATGGTGCGGATGGGACCTTGCTTGGCGCGCTCGGCGAACGAGGCAACGATGGGAGCGTGGGGGATATCCCGGCCGTTCGAGCCGTCGACGGCGGGAACGTTCTGCATGGCGTCGAAGTACGCGCGCCAATTGTCGGGAACCGAGGCGGGGTTCTGGAGGTAGGCTTCGTACAGTTCTTCGACATAGGGGGCGTTACCGCCGAAGAGGTACGAATTGCTCTGGTACTGCTGCATCATGGGACGCTCACTTTTCTCCGGGTCTGCCGGAGTTCAGCGGGTTATTCAACCTTCCGCGACACGGCTTGACCGGTTAGCGGATCGCAAACAACTCTTGGGAGCCAAAGGAGGCACTTACGCAAACGGCACCACCAGGGTGCCGCATGTGATGGCCGCCTCACAAGGCGCGAAAGGGCAAGTTGTGCGGGGAAGGACCTTAAGTCTTCACGGCGGTAAGGATAGCACGGATTGCGCTTGATCAATGTGGACTTTTCGCGATACGAAACACAGTTGCGCGACAATTCCAACCGTGTTCAGCGAATTCGCAACAGCCGCACAACAATTTTGATCAGGGGACGATCTGGTCGACGGCGTCGGTAATCACCCCATCGAGCCCCCATTCCAGCAGCTGCGCCGCCCGCGCCGGATCGTTGACGGTGTAGGCCAGCACGCGCAGGCCGGCCGAATGCGCGGTGGCGATCACGCCGGCATCGAGTTCGCGATGGTTGGCATCGAGCGCGACGCAGCCGAGCCGGCGCACACGCTCAAGCCAGTCCGCGGGCAGCTGGTCCAGCAGCAGTGCGCGCGGCAGCCCGGGCGCGACACGCGCCGCGGCGGCAAGCGCCTCTTCCGAAAACGACGACAGCAGCGGCGGCACCTCGGCACCGTCCCACAGCGACTGCGCGTCGAGCGCCACCGCGGTGCCGGTGCGCGCCTCGGTGCCGGGCACCGGCTTGATCTCGATATTGACCAGGAAGCCGTTGGCGCGGGTGTAGCGGGCGACCGCCGCCAGCGTCGGCACCGGCTCGCCGGCAAAGGCCGGTCCGTGCCAGCTGCCGGCATCGAGCAGCGCCAGTTCGCCCAGCGTGAGCGCATCCACCCTGCCCTGGCCGCTGGTGGTGCGGTCCAGGGTGGCGTCGTGCATCAGCACCGGCTTGCCGTCGGCCGACAGCTTCACGTCGAACTCGAACATGCGGTAGCCAAAGCCGGCGCCGTGGCGAAACGCCGCCAGCGTGTTCTCCGGCGCCAGCTTGCCGGCGCCGCGGTGCGCGATATGGCGGGGATAGCGCCAGGCGTTGTCGGTTGCGGTGGTCATGTCAGGCCTCGATGCGCTTGCCGGAGTCCGGCGCGAAGAAATGCAGGTGCTCGGCCGACGAGGTCACCGGCAGGCGGTCGCCGGCGCGCACGCGCGCATGGCTGTCGAGCCGCACCACCACCGCCTGCCCGCCGAGCGAGCCGTAGGCGAAGGAGTCCGCGCCCAGCGCCTCGACCACGCGCACATCGACCTCGGCGATCGCCTCGTGCGCGGCGCACGGCTCGATATGCTCCGGGCGCAAGCCCAGCAGCGCCTGCTCCGGCAGGTGCAGCCCCATCGGCAGGTGGCCGAGCGTGGCATTGGCGGCTTCGCCGTCCTTCGCCACCACGCGCATCTGCGCGTTGCTGTCGCCGCCGGCGTTGCGCGCCACCGGGATCAGGTTCATCGGCGGCGAGCCGATAAAGCCGGCCACGAAGGTGCTGGCCGGCCGTGCATAGACCTCCAGCGGCGTACCGATCTGTTCGACCCGTCCGGCGTTGAGCACCATCATGCGGTCGGCCAGCGTCATGGCCTCGACCTGGTCGTGGGTCACATAGAGGCTGGTGGTGCCCAGGCGCCGGTGCAGCTCCTTCAGTTCCAGCCGCATCTGCACGCGCAGCTTGGCGTCGAGGTTGGACAGCGGCTCGTCGAACAGGAACACCGCCGGCTCGCGCACGATGGCGCGGCCCATGGCAACGCGCTGGCGCTGCCCGCCCGAGAGCTGGCGCGGCTTGCGCTCGAGCAGCGGCGCGAGCTCGAGAATGCCGGCGGCGTGGTTGACGCGCTGCGCGATCTCGGCCTTGGCCATGCCGCGGATCTTCAGCCCGTAGGCCATGTTGTCGTACACGCTCATATGCGGGTAGAGCGCGTAGTTCTGGAACACCATGGCGATATCGCGCTCGGCCGGCTCGAGCTGGTTGACCACCTTGTCGCCGATATGGATCTCGCCGCCGGTGATGGTTTCCAGCCCGGCCACCATGCGCAGCAGCGTGGACTTGCCGCAGCCCGAGGGCCCGACGATGACGATGAACTCGCCGTCGGCGATCTCCATGTCGATGCCATGCACGACCTGGGCGCCGCCGGCGTAGGTTTTCTGAACGTTGCGTAGTGACAGTTTTGCCATTGTGTTCCGCTTATTTCTCGGTTTCGACCAGGCCCTTGACGAACCACTTCTGCATCAGCACCACCACCACCGCGGGCGGGATCATCGCCAGCATCACCGTGGCCATCACCAGGTTCCAGTCGGTGGCGGCATCGCCCGAGCGCGAGATCATCTGCGTCACGCCCACCACCACCGGCGTCATCGACTTCTGCGTGGTGATCAGCAGCGGCCACAGGTACTGGTTCCAGCCGTAGATGAACTGGATCACGAACAGCGCGGCGATGCTGGTGCGCGACAGCGGCAGCACCACATCCCAGAAAAAGCGCAACGGCCCGGCGCCGTCGATGCGCGCCGCTTCCGCGAGTTCATCAGGAATCGTCAGGAAGAACTGGCGGAACAGGAAGGTCGCGGTGGCCGACGCGATGATCGGAATCGTCAACCCGAAATAGCTGTCGAGCAGGCCCAGGTCCGACACCACCTTGTAGGTCGGCAGGATGCGCACCTCGACCGGCAGCATCAGCGTGATGAAGATCAGCCAGAAGAAGGTCTTGCGCAGCGGGAACCTGAAATAGACGATGGCAAAGGCCGAGATGATCGAGATCGCGATCTTGCCCAGCGCGATGCCGAGCGCCATGATCAGGCTGTTCTTCATCATGGTCGAGACCGGCGACGCGGCCTCGCCCACGCCCTGGAACAGCACGGTGCGATAGTTGTCGATCAGGTGGCCGCCGGGGATCAGCGTCATCGGCGCGTCCAGCACTTCTTCGGCGGTCAGCGTCGACGCGACGAAGGTCAGGTACACCGGGAACACCACGATGACGATGCCGAGGATCAGCACCGCGTGGGTCAGGAAATCGAGAAAGGGACGACGTTCTACCATGGGCTGTCTCCGTCAGTACTGGACCTTGCGTTCGACGTAGCGGAACTGCACCACGGTCAGTGCGATCACGATCACCATCAGCACCACCGACTGCGCCGCCGAGCCGCCAATGTCCATGCCGCGGAAGCCGTCATGGAAAACCTTGTAGACCAGCGTGTTGGTCGAATTGAACGGCCCGCCGTGCGTGACCGCGTCGATGATGGCGAAGGTGTCGAAGAACGCGTAGACCACGTTGATCACCATCAGGAAGAAGGTGGTCGGCGACAGCAGCGGGAACACGATCGACCAGAAGCGGCGCCACGGGCCTGCGCCGTCGATGGCGGCGGCTTCGATCAGCGAGCGCGGGATGCTCTGCAGCCCCGCCAGGAAGAACAGGAAGTTGTAGCTAATCTGCTTCCAGGCCGCGGCCAGCACCACCAGCAGCAAGGCCTGGTTGCCATTGAGCAGGAAGTTCCATTCGACGCCGAGCTTGCGCAACGCAAACGACACCACGCCCAGGGTCGGGTTGAACATGAACATCCACAGCACGCCCGCGACCGCCGGCGCCACCGCGTACGGCCAGATCAGCAGGGTCTTGTAGCCCACCGCGCCGCGGATCACGCGGTCGGCAAAATAGGCCAGCGCCAGCGCGGTGGTCAAACCCACCACGGTCACGCCCACGGCAAAGATGGCGGTGACCTGGAACGATTCGACATAGAGCGGGTCGTTCCACAGCATGCGGAAGTTGTCCAGGCCGACGAACTCCAGGTTGATGCCGAAGGCATCCTGCTGCAGCATCGACTGGTACAGGGCCTGCCCGGCGGGCAGGAAAAAGAAGATCAGCGTGATCGCGATCTGCGGCAATACCAGCAGATACGGCAGCCACGGCGAACGGAACACGACGCGTTTTTCCATGAACGGATTCCGGCGGATGCCGCGGATGGCGGCATCGGACTAGGTATGAAGTGGCGGGCGGCCCCGATCGGTGCCGGCCACAAAGCAAGCGGGCGGAGGTATCGCCGCCGCCCGCCTGTCACATCAGCCTGCTGGCTGGACCTGGCGCCTTACTCGCGCGCGGTCTTCTGGAAACGCTCCAGCAAGTCGTTGCCGCGTGCCACGGCCGAGTCTAGCGCGGCCTTGGGCTCCTTCTTGCCGGCCCAGACGGCTTCGAGCTCTTCGTCGACCACGGTGCGGATCTGCACCATGTTGCCCAGGCGCACGCCGCGCGACTTGTCGGTGGTCTTGACCACCATCTGCTGCACCGAGACGTCGGCGCCGGGGTTCTTGTCGTAGTAGCCCGATTTCTTGGTGGCCTCGTAGGCAGCCATGGTCACCGGCAGGTAGCCGGTGGCCTGGTGCCAGTCGGACTGGATCTCGGGACGCGACAGGTAATTGAAGAACTTGGCGACGCCCTTGTACTCTTCAGGCTTCTTGCCGCCCATCACCCACAGCGAGGCGCCGCCGATGATGGTGTTCTGCGGGGCGCCCTGCACCTCCGGGTAGTACGGCAGCTGCGCCACCGCAAACGCGAACTTGGCGTTCTTGCGGATATTGGCCAGCGACGCTGACGAGCCGGTGAACATGGCGCATTCGCCGTTGTAGAACTTGGCCTGCGATTCGGCCTTGCGCCCGCCATAGCTGAAGTAGCCCTTCTTCACCATGTCCTGCAGGTTGCTGATGTGCTTGACGTGCAGCGGGCTGTTGAAGATCAGGCGCGTGTCGGTGCCGCCGAAGCCGTTGTTCTTGGTCGCGTACAGCGTGTTGTGCCAGGCCGAGAAGCTCTCCAGGTGGACCCAGCCCTGCCAGTCGGTGGTGTAGGCGCAGTTGGTGCCCGCGGCCTTGAGCTTGGCCGAGTACTGCATTACCTCGGGCCAGGTCTTGGGCGGCTTTTCCGGATCCAGGCCGGCTTTCTTGAAGGCGTCCTTGTTGTAGTAGAACACCGTGGTCGAGCTGTTGAACGGGAACGACAGCATCTCGCCCTTGGACGAGGTGTAGTAGCCCGCCACGGCCGGGATGTAGGCCTTCTGGTCGAACTTCTCGCCGGCGTCCTTCATCACCGTCGACACCGGCTTGATCGCGCCCTTGGCGCTCATCATGGTGGCGGTGCCGACCTCGAACACCTGCAGGATCGCCGGCGCACCGCCGGCGCGGAAGGCGGCGATGCCCGCCGCCATGGTTTCGTCGTAATTGCCCTTGTTGACGGGCACCACCTTGTATTCGGACTGGCTGGCGTTGAACTTGTTGGCGATCTCGTTCACCTTGTCGTTCAGCGCGCCCTGCATGGCGTGCCACCACTGGATTTCAACGGCGGCGTGCGCACTGCCGGCCCCGGTCAGGGCCGCCAGCGCGGCGAGTTTGAGCACGGTACGGGATACGGACATCGAGGCTCTCCTTGGTCTGTCTGGTTGCGGTCAGTCGAAAATCCGACAGCTTGTGATTGTTTTGTGACAGCGGCATGTTACGCCGGTCGCACCTGCGCAAGCAAATCAGCAGATTCACCAGTATGGCCGGGGCGCGGATTTTTGCAGCGCAATAAACGAAGTTCGCCGCAGATCCACGGGTACAATGGCCCGCCATGCAATCCCTGAACAAGCTCTCTACTGCGGCGCTGCGCAACGTGCGCGGCGTGCTGACCGACATCGACGGCACCCTGACCACCGACGGCCGGCTGCCGGCTTCTACCTACCTGGCCCTCGACGGCCTGCGCCGGGCCGGCCTGCATGTGATCCCGGTGACCGGGCGCTGCATCGCGTGGGCCGAGATCCTGACGCGGCTGTGGCCGGTCGACGCCATCATCGGCGAGAACGGCGCGTTCTATTCGCACCTGCACAACGGCCGGCTGCAGACGCGCTTCCTCGACGATGCGGCCACGCGCGCGCGCAACCTGGAGCGCATCCATGCATTGGGCCAGCACATCGTGCGCGAGGTGCCCGGCTGTGCGCTGGCTTCCGACCAGGCCTGGCATGCCGCCGACCTGGCCATCGACCATGCCGAGGACGTGGTGCCGCTGCCGCAGGACGCCGTCGCGCGCATTGCTGCGCTGATGCGCGAGGCCGGCATGACCGCCACCGTCAGCTCCATCCATGTCAACGGCTGGTTCGGCCAGCATGACAAGCTGTCGATGAGCAAGCTGTGCGTGGCCGAGCTGCTGGGCGAGGACGTCGATGCGCGGCGCGACCAGTGGCTGTTTATCGGCGATTCTGCCAACGATGCGTCGATGTTTGCGCATTTCCCGCTGTCGGTGGGCGTGGCCAATGTGCGCGATATCCTGCCGCAGCTGCCGGTGCCGCCGGCATACATCACCGCGGCCGCGGGGGGCGAGGGTTTTGCGGAGATGGCGCAGCGGCTGATCGAGGCGCGCGGCTGAACCCCCTTCCACAAAGAAAAACCGGCCGGGATATCCCGGCCGGTTTTTCTTTGCCTTGCGCACGCGCGGCTCAGTCGAAGCCCAACTCCTGCAGCTTGCGCGTGATGGTGTTGCGCCCGATCCCGAGCCGGGTCGCGGCCTCGACGCGGCGGCCGCGGGTAACGCCCAGCGCGGCTTCCAGCACCGCCTTTTCGAAGCGGCGCGTCAGCAGGTCCATCACTTCGGGCTGGCCGGCTTCGAGCATGGCACGCGCCTCGGCGGCGAGCAGGGTTTCCCATCCGGCGGCCGCCGGAGCCTGCTGCGGCGCGTGGGCCACCGCTGCGGCCGGCGCGGCGCGGACCACCGTGGCCGTATCGGCCTCGGCCACCGGCACCGCAAACCCGCCATAGTCGGCCAGTTCGTGGGCGCCTTCATACTCCGGCACGCGCACGTCCGGCGCGCGCTCCGGCCGCGGCGCATTGACCGGCTCGCTGGTGCCCGCTTCCAGCATCTCGCGCGGCAGGTCCTTGACCTCGATGGTCTGCGCCGGCGCCATCACGGTCAGCCAGTTGCACAGGTTTTCGAGCTGGCGCACGTTGCCGGGGAACGGCAGCGTGCTGACATAGGCCAGCGCCTCGTCCGACATGCGCTTGGGCTCGACGCCGAGCTCCTTGGCGCTCTTCTGCAGGAAATGGCGCGCCAGCAGCGTGATGTCCTCGGGCCGCTCGCGCAGCGGCGGCAGGCGCAGCCGGATCACGTTCAGGCGGTGGAACAAGTCCTCGCGGAACAGCCCTTCCTTGACGCGCAGTTCCAGGTTCTGGTGCGTGGCGGCAATCACGCGCACATTGGCGCGCAAGGGGTTGTGGCCGCCGACGCGATAGAAGTTGCCGTCGGACAGCACGCGCAGCAGCCGGGTCTGCAGGTCGAACGGCATGTCGCCGATTTCATCGAGAAACAGCGTGCCGCCCTCGGCCTGCTCGAAGCGCCCGCGCCGCATGGTCTGGGCACCGGTAAAGGCGCCGCGCTCGTGGCCGAACAGTTCGGACTCGAGCAGGTCCTTGGGTATCGCCGCGGTATTGAGCGCGATAAACGGGCCGTTGGCGCGCGGGCTGTGCTTGTGCAGCGCGCGCGCGACCAGTTCCTTGCCGGTGCCGGACTCGCCGGTGATCATCACCGTGACGTTCGACTGCGACAGCCGGCCGATGGCGCGGAACACGTCCTGCATCGCCGGCGCCTGGCCGAGGATCTCGGGCGCGTCAACCAGGCGGTCGTCCATTTCTTCCTCGCGCAGGCTTTCTTCCAGCGCGCGGCGGATCAGCTCGACCGCCTTGTCGACATCGAAGGGCTTGGCCAGGTATTCGAAGGCGCCGCCCTGGAACGCCGCCACCGCGCTGTCCAGGTCGGAGTACGCCGTCATCACGATGACCGGCAGGCCCGGATGCCGCGCCTTGATCGCCTGCAGCAGGTCCAGCCCGGAACCGCCGGGCATGCGGATATCCGATATCAGCACCTGCGGCTGGTCTTCCTCCAGCGCGGCCAGCGCGTCCCGCACATTGGTGAAGCTGCGCGACAGCAGGCTTTCACGGGCGAGGGCCTTTTCCAGGACCCAGCGGATTGATTGATCGTCGTCGACTATCCAGATCGGCTTCATGTGCGTCGCTTGTCTGCTCGGTGTCAGTTGGTCTTCCGCATGCCCTGGCCACGTCGGTGCACGCGCTTGCGGACGCCGGCAAAGGCTAGTGCAGCGGCAGCAGGATACGGAAGTCGGTACAGCCCGGCCTGCTCTCGCATTCGATCAAGCCCTCGTGCTGCTGCACGAAGGTTTGAGCGAGTGTGAGACCCAGTCCGCTGCCGCCATCCCTGCCCGATACCAGCGGATAGAAGATGCGTTCGCGGATGTCTTCGGGGATGCCCGGGCCGTTGTCGATCACATGCAAGTCCAATGCCAGCTTGAACAGGCGCTTGGCAATGGTGACCTGGCGCGCGATGCGCGTGCGCAGCACGATCTGCGCGTCGCCGCACGCGATGCGCTCGGCCAGCGCCTGCGCGGCGTTGTGGACGATGTTGAGCACGGCCTGGATCAGTTGCTCCATGTCGCCCTGCAATTCGGGCAGGCTGGCATCGTAGTCGCGCACGATCTCGAGCCCGTTGGGGAACTCGGCCAGCACCACCGAGCGCACGCGCTCGAGCACCTCGTGGATATTCAGGCTCGATACGATATGCGGGTGCCGGTGCGGCTCCAGCAGCCGGTCGACCAGCGTCTGCAGCCGGTCCGACTCCTTGATGATGACCTGCGTGTATTCGCGCAGCGAGCGCTCGGGCAGCTCGAACTCCAGCAGCTGCGCCGCGCCGCGGATGCCCCCGAGCGGGTTCTTGATCTCGTGGGCGAGGTTGCGGATCAGCTCCTTGTTGGCCGAGGTCAGGTCGAGGATGCGCTCTTCGCGGTCGCTGCGCACCTTCTGCTCGTTGGGCAGGATCTCGACCACCACGGAGTCGCCGACCGCCTCGAGCGCGGCGATCACCACGTGCACATGGATCGGTTCCTGCAGCGGCGGATGCAGGATCAGGTCCTGGCGGCGCACGTCGAACTGCCGCGTCACCACGGTGTCGAGCATGTTGTGCAGCTCGTCCGATTTGCCGAACAGGTCGGGCAGCGTCAGCTCGACCATGCCCTTGCGCGACACGCCGAAGGTGGCCTCGGCGGCCGGATTCGCGTAGACCACGCGCAGCCCCGGCTGCCGCACCAGCAGCACCGGGTTGGCGACCACGTCGAGGCCGGCATGGAACGCCGCCGCGCCGATGCTGAGCACGCGCGCGCCGGTTTCGGGCGATGCCGGCTCCGCCGCGGGCGGCTCGGCCCGCGCGCCATCGGCACTGCCGGCCTTGCGTGACACTCCGCGAATCAGGCGACGCATAAGACTAGTCCTTCAGGTTGCCGAGCTCGCGCCGCAGCGACGCCGCGTTGGCCTCGCTGCGGGCAATGTCGTCGCGCAGCGCCGCGGTGCGGTCGAGATATTTCTGGTAGTTGCGCTCATTGCCCTGGCGCTCGGGCTGGCCGTTGTTGTACTCGGCGCGCAGGCCCTGCAGCTTGGCCTCCTCGGCCTGCAGCTCCTGCGTCAGCACGGTGCGGCGCTCGCTGTCGCGGCTGCGCTGGGTGGCGCTGTCCACGCGCGGGAAACCGGTGCTGGCGGCGGTGGCGGTGTTGGCGCCGCTGCTGCCGGCACTCTTGGCCGGCGCGGCAATGCGCCCGCCCGGCACAGTCACGACCTCGGGCAGGTTCAGCTTCTTGCAGCCCTTGCCGGCATTGCCGTTGCGGTACTCCGGCACGCCGTTGGGCCCGGTGCAGACATAGACATCCGAGGACTGCGCCAGCGACGGTCCGGCCCACGCGCCCAACAACAGCACCGGCGCCAGCACCGCGGCGCTCACCAGAACGGGGAATCGGCGTCGGCTTTGGTGCACGGAACGGGGCATGGCATGAGTCCGGCGGGCCGTGCGGGAAAAGGCATCCATGGGCGTGGCGTCAGTTAGAACGGGGGTGGATCGGGACAGAATCGGATTCCCCATTCTAGCGAGCAAAGCAAAAAGGGACAGCCGAAGCCGCCCCCTTGTGGTGCAACTGTTGCCCGGTCACAACCTGGGTCATGGCCGGGCGCGGGCTGCTTACAGCGAGTAGTACATCTCGAACTCGACCGGATGCGTGGTCATGCGGAAACGCGTGACTTCTTCCATCTTCAGTTCGATGTAGGCATCGATCATCGAATTCGAGAACACGCCGCCACGGGTCAGGAACTCGCGGTCGTTGTCCAGGTACTCGAGCGCCTGGTCCAGGCTCGAGCACACGGTCGGGATCTTGGCATCCTCTTCCGGCGGCAGGTCGTACAGGTTCTTGTCGGCGGCTTCGCCCGGGTGGATCTTGTTCATCACGCCGTCCAGGCCGGCCATCAGCAGCGCCGAGAAGCCCAGGTACGGGTTCATCAGCGGATCCGGGAAGCGGGTCTCGATGCGGCGGCCCTTCGGGTTGGCCACGTACGGGATACGGATCGAAGCCGAACGGTTGCGGGCCGAGTAGGCCAGCTTGACCGGAGCCTCGAAGCCCGGCACCAGGCGCTTGTACGAGTTCGTGCCCGGGTTGGTGATGGCGTTCAGGGCGCGGGCGTGCTTGATGATGCCGCCGATGTAGTACAGCGCGAATTCCGACAGGCCGGCGTAGCCGTTGCCCGCGAACAGGTTCTGGCCGTCCTTCCACACCGACTGGTGCACGTGCATGCCCGAGCCGTTGTCGCCAACGATGGGCTTCGGCATGAAGGTGGCGGTCTTGCCGTAGGTGTGGGCGACATTCTGGATCACGTACTTCTGCAGCTGGGTCCAGTCGGCGCGCTGCACCAGCGTGCTGAACTTGGTGCCGATTTCGTTCTGGCCCTGGCCCGCCACTTCGTGGTGGTGGACTTCAACCGGAATGCCCAGCGATTCGAGGATCAGGCACATTTCCGAACGCATGTCCTGGAAGGTGTCGATCGGGGCGACCGGGAAGTAGCCGCCCTTCTTGCCGGGACGGTGGCCGCTGTTGCCGTGCTCGAATTCCTTCGACGACGACCACGGGGCTTCTTCGGAATGGACCTTGACGAAGCAGCCTTGCATGTCGACGTTCCAGGTCACGCCGTCGAAGATGAAGAACTCGGGTTCCGGACCGAAGAAGGCGGTGTCGCCCAGGCCGGTGCTCTTCAGGTAGGCTTCGGCGCGCTTGGCGATGGAACGCGGATCGCGGTCATAGCCCTTGCCGTCCGACGGCTCGATCACGTCGCACGACAGCACCAGCGTCGGCTCTTCGTAGAACGGGTCGATGTGGGCCGTGTTCGAATCCGGCATCAGCAGCATGTCCGAAGCTTCGATACCCTTCCAGCCGGCGATCGACGAGCCGTCGAAAGCGTGGCCGCTCTCGAACTTGTCTTCATCGAAGTGCGACACGGGCACGGACACGTGTTGCTCCTTGCCTTTGGTATCGGTGAAGCGGAAATCGACGAACTTGACGTCGTTTTCCTTCACCAGCTTCATCACGTCTGCAACGCTGTGGGCCATGCCAATCTCCTGGGTATTCGGCAAATGTCTGTGAAAGCCAATTCTTGGGACTGTCGCCAGCGGCGCCGCTGCATCGTTGCCGCGCCTGACTGGCCTCGCCGCGAAAGGACGTCGGATGTTAGCAGAAAGCGTGCCAATCAAACGTCCCACGCGGCGCAGGGCCCGAAAATTGTGCAACTCCGGCGAATCGCGCACCATGCTGGCCGGCAACGGAAACGCCTTCCAGCGGGCCGGGGGACCATGTGGCGCTCCCTAGACACGCGCAACCCTCGCTGCCAGCGTCATGGAACACCATCATGGTGCAAACTTCAAGCAATGGCACCGTCTTAGTGCACTCGCACCAAAATCGATCGCTTGCGCCCTGCGACGGCGCTTTCCAGTCCCTCCCGGCCAGCGCAGCCACCGCCCCGCCAGCGCGGCGCTATAGAATAACGGGTTGCGGCCCTTGCGCCACGATTCCACCCATTCAATTTGTCACGCCGATGACCACCCGAGACGATCTCCTCCAGGCCGCCCGCCAGCGCCAGGAACAAAGCCAGTTGCCGTACTTCGGCGCGCTGTCGCCGCAGGAAGCCTATGCCCTGCTGCAGAACGACCCTTCCGCCGTGCTGGTGGACGTGCGCACGCAGGCCGAGCTGGACTGGGTCGGCGGCGTCGATGTGCCCGACGCGCAGTTCGCCCATGTCGAATGGATGTCCTACCCGGGCGGCGCGCAGAACGCGCGCTTTATCGAGGAACTGCGCGCGCGCGTGCCGTCCGACGTGCCGGTGCTGTTCCTGTGCCGCAGCGCGGCGCGTTCCAAGCACGCGGCGCGGGTGGCCACCGAAGCCGGCTACCACTTCGCCATGGACGTGCTCGAAGGTTTCGAGGGCAACCGCGACGATCACCACCACCGCAAGACCGTCGAGGGCTGGTGCGTGCGCGGCCTGCCCTGGCATGGCGCCTGATTCCGCCCGGACCTGAATGCAGAGGGGCAGCCAAGGCTGCCCCTTCTCTTTTGGCCGCCGGCCGCAACGTCTAGGCCGGTGCCGCCTGCCGCGGCGGCTGCTCCACGGTCTCGTAGCCCATCGCCTGCACGCCTTCGAGCAGCATCGCATAGGCGGGCGCCACCAGCTCGGCCGGGCCCTTGACGCCCAGGTCGATATGGCGGCGCGCGAAGCGGTCGCCGCGCTGCACGTCGCCAACCGACGGCAGGCTGAACACGCGGATGCCCGGATGCGCCGCCTCGACCTTCTCCATCAGCGGGGTCAGCGTCGACTCCGGCGCCTCGAACACGTAGAAGGCCCGCTCCTGCTGCGACACCTGGTGGAACAGGTGCGCATAGTCGTGGTCCAGCACCCACTCCATCATCGGCCACGCCATCACCGGGAAGCCGGGCATGAAGTGATGGTGGCCGACCGAGAAGCCGGGGATGCGGTTGTAGCTGTTGGGGATGATGCGCGCGCCCTCGGGGAACTCGCCCATCTTGAAGCGGTGCTGGTTCTCCGGCAGCGTCGGGTCGCCCTTGGCGGGGTCGCCGCCGGCGGTCTCGGCGATGCGCAGCGCGATCAGTTCGCGCGCTTCGGGATGCAGCACCAGCGGCACGCCCAGCGCCGCGGCCGCGCACTGGCGCGTGTGGTCGTCCGGCGTGGCGCCGATGCCGCCGGTGCAGAACACCACGTCGGGTCCGGCCAGCGTGCGCCGCAGCGTGGCGGTGATGCGGGCGCGGTCGTCGCCGACGTACTCGGCCCAGTCCAGCGCCAGGCCGCGTGCGCCCAGCAGTTCGATGGTGCGGCGCAGGTGCTTGTCTTCGCGCCGCCCGGACAGAATCTCGTCGCCAATGACGATCAGGCCGAAACCCATATTGCCCTCGCTTCAGGAGTTTTCGATGCGGCGCACGTCTTGCGGCGCCAGGTCGATGACGTCGCCGCCCGACGACGGCGCCGCAGGCGGCGCGGGCGGCTGGGCCGGCACCGCGGCGCGCTCGGCCCGCAGCTGCGCCAGCGCGCGCAGGCAGAAATGGCCGAACCACAGCGCCGAGAAAATAAAGATCAGCACATAGAGCCACAGCGTGCCGGCCAGCACGAACGGGAACAAAAAGATCACCGCCGCCGACGACACCCACAGTATCGTCGGCGCCGAGCCCAGCAGCCCTACCGCCACGCCGATCACCAGCAGCGGCGTGCGGTGGCGCCGCACCAGGGTCTTGCGCTCCTCGGTGGTGGCGTGGTCGGCGAGCGCGTCATACGTCATCACGCGATAGGTCAGCCAGCCCCACAGCACCGGCGGAATCAGCGCAAAGAACGGCGGGATCAGCCACAGCGGCAGCGTCACCAGCACCAGCGACAGGAACACCACGGTGCTGCCGAGCGAATGGAACACGCTGCCCAGCACGCTGCCGCCGTGGGCCTTGGCCAGGTCGGGGTAGCTGCGCTCCAGGTGGCGCACCACCGCCGGCACCGAGAACACGCCGATAAACATCAGCATCGACGCGATCACCAGCGGGATCGCCAGCGCCGCCACGAACAGCGGCGCCACTACCGAGCGCAACGATTGCAGCCCGAACCAGTCGAGCGCGCTGTAGATCCAGCTGGTCAGCACCGAGCTTTCCAGGAAGCTGCGCGTGGCG
Organism: Cupriavidus nantongensis; assembly: GCF_001598055.1. Taxonomy (NCBI): domain Bacteria; kingdom Pseudomonadati; phylum Pseudomonadota; class Betaproteobacteria; order Burkholderiales; family Burkholderiaceae; genus Cupriavidus; species Cupriavidus nantongensis. The sequence goes on from NZ_CP014844.1 coordinate 3,280,923, forward strand.
CCCATGATGGGGTCCCAGCCCCACCAGAGCAGCCCACCCCACAGCAGCGTGGCCAGGACGAAAGGCAGCACGGTCAGCATCAGCGTGCGCGGATGCAGCTGGCTGACCAGCGCGCGGCCAAACGAGCGGAAGATATCGTTCATGCAGTCGAAGGCAAAACAGGAAAGTCGCGGGGAACCGGTCAGGTCAGCGGGGTGACGTGCCGGCGGCAACCCGGAACACTAGCATACGCCGCTTGCCGCCATGGCGCGGCGGCGACCGCCGCGGCTGGAGGATGGCCTCGAATGCGCGGTCAGCGCAGCCGCAGCAGCCGCTTGATGCCGTACCACTGGTGGGCCAGGAAGCCCGAGCCGTAGTCGTGGCCCTTGCCCACCGGCGGCGGCAGCTGGTCGCGGATGCCGGTGGGATGGTAGGTCTCGGTGAAGACCGCGGTGCCGAACAGCATGTCCCACCAGGGAAAGATCACGCCGTAGTTGCAGCCGCCCAGCTTTGCCGGCGCACCGTCGGCTTCATGGCCGATGCCGACCGCGTGGTGGGTGCGGTGGAAGCGCGGCGAAATCAGCAGCCGCTCGCCGATGGAGCCGAAGTGCAGCCGCAGGTTGGCATGCTGCAGGCTCTGCAGCAGCTGCGACAGCGCCACCAGCAGCACATACTGCGACGGCTCCACGCCCACGCCCAGCGCCACCAGCGCAAACACCAGGTCGCGCAGCATGTCGTCGAGCAGGTGGTTGCGGTTGTCGCTCCACAGCGTCATCTGGCGCTGGCTGTGGTGCACCGCATGCAGGTGCCACCACCAGCGGAACGAGTGCGACAGCCGGTGGTACCAGTAGTCGAGCAGGTCGAACAGCAGCAGGTAGACAAAGAAGCTGACCAGCGGCACCGAGGTCACGCCCGGCCACCAGTCTTCCACATTGATGCGGTGCCAGCCCATCAGCCGCAGGTGGCCTTCGAGCGCGTCGGTCAGCGGCGCCAGCAGGAAGAACATCGCCAGCCGGAACAGGCCCAGGCGGTGGATCACGGTGTAGAGGATGTCGGTGCGGATCGCGGCCCGGTCGGCCACGGCTTCGACCGGGCGCCATTTCTCCAGCGGCCCGAGGATCAGCGCCATCACCGCGATCTGCGCCAGCCCCACCAGCAGCCATTCGGTGCCGGTGAAAGCTTCCTCGGCGTAGCGGCCGAAGCCCAGGTCATAGACCACCGGCAGCACCACGTCCTGGAACAGCGTGCCTTCGATCTGGCCGATCCAGCCGTTAAGCGTGTCCCACATCAGCGTGCGCCCTCCTGTTGTCCGATGGGCCGCGCGATCCAGTCGCGATAGGCCGGGTGTTCGCGCAGCGTGGCGAAGCAGAAGCCCTTGCGTTCGAGGCCGGTGAGCAGCGGCTCGAGCACCGCCGGCGCCCACGGATCCTGCCGCGACCAGATGCCCAGGTGCGCCATGGCGATGTCGCCGTCGCGCAGGCCGGCCAGCGCGCGCTGCAGCAGCACGGCGTTGGGATAGCGCTGCGACGACAGCTCATCGCCCAGGAAGCCCGCCGGGGCCCAGCCGACATGGCGGTAGCCGCATTGCTCGGCCCACTGCAGCGTCTGCGGCGCGGTGCGGCCGCCCGGGGCGCGCCACAGCGGCACCATCTCGGCACCGGTCATGGCGCGCAGGGCCTCGGCGCTGCGCCGCAATTCCTTGCAGAAGCCGGCCTGGTCCATGGCCACGTCCTGGCCCGCGCGCGCGCCGAACTGCGGCCGCATGGTCACGTGGCCGGCGCGCACGCTGCGCAGGTAGACATGGTCGAAGGTGTGCGTGCCGAAGGCGTGGCCGTCGGCCACCAGCGACTTCCAGTACGGGGCCCACGACGGGTCGAGCGAACCGTCCTTGCGCACCGTCGGCTCGTTGGCCAGGAAGAAGGTGGCGCGGATCTGGTGGCGCCGCAGGGTGTCGGCGATCAGCTGCGCCTGGCTCATGCTGCCGGTGTCGAAGGTCAGGTAGAGCGTGCCGGCGGGGCAGGCCCTGGCGGCCGGCGCGGCGGCGGCTTGCGGCGCCAGCGGCAGGCCGCACGCCAGCGCCAGCGCGGCCAGCCACTTGTTGATCGTCGCGGAGCGCAATGCCCTGATCCGTGCCATGGTCCCTGCCCTGCCCGCTTTGCGTCAGAACAGCGGCGCGCGCGTGCGGAAATAGATGCCGTGCGGCGAGCGCCCGACCCGCACGGTCTTGACCAGCTTGCGGCTGGCGACGTCGACCAGCCCGACCGAGCGCGCCCAGCGGAAGGTCACCCACAGGGTCTTGCCGTCGGCGGTCAGTTCCATGTCGTCCGGGCCCGGCGGCAGGCCGGTGATGTCGCCGACCTTGCTCAGCGTCTGCTGGTCGATGATGCTGATGCTGCCGGTGACGCGGTTGCTGAGGAACAGGTGGCGCCGGTCGCCGACGGCGCGGAAGTTGTGCGCGCCCTTGCCGGTCTGGATCTGCTTGACCACGGTGCGGGTGCGCCAGTCGATCACGGCCACGTAGTCGGCGCCGGTCATGCCGACCAGCAGGTATTTCTGGTCGGGCGTGACCCAGATCCCCGCCGGCGCCGAACCGGTTTCCATGCGCCACATCACGTTCTGCGTGACCAGGTCGATGGCGGCCACTTCGTTGGAATCCTGCAGCGTGATGAAGGCGATGCGGCTGTCGGCGGTAAAGGCGATATGGCTGGGGGTCTTGGCCAGGGGATACTGCTTGGCCAGCTTCAGCGCCTTGCCGTCCCAGCGGTACACGTCGACGCGGTCGAGCCGGTTGCCGGTGGCGACAAACCACTTCTGGTCCGGCGAGAAGCCGATCTGGTACGGGTCGTCGATATTGGGCACGTGCTGCTGGACCTTGCCCGTGACCGGGTCCAGGAACACCAGGTCGTTGCCGACCGCATTGGCGACGATCAGCGACTTGTCGTCGGGCGTGGCGATCAGGTGGTGGGGTTCCTTGCCGATCGGGAAGGTCTCGAGCACCTTCTGCGTGTCCTTGTCGATCAGCGTGACGGTGGCATCACCCGAATTGAGGATCACCACCACCTCCGCCCGAGCCGGAACCGCCATCAGGCCCAGCGCGAACGCGCCCGCCGTGATCCCACCAGCCACCCACCGCCGCAATGCGAACATAAGACCCGCTACCAGAAGAACTGAATCGGCGATTCTAACGTTTGGCCGGCTAATTCCGCTGACGTCGCGGCTGGCGGCGGACAAGAATTTGGCAGATTGTTGCGCCGGCACGACCATTTACCGACATGCCGGCGCGCGGCCTCAGCGCTGCATCGATTCCCACACCTTCTGCAGCCGCTTGACCGACATCGGCACCGGCGTGCGCAGCTCCTGGGCGAACAGCGCGATGCGCAGCTCTTCCAGCATCCAGCGGAATTCCTCCAGCCGCGCATCCTCGCCGCCGCGGCCCTGGGTGCGCAACTGCTTCTCGGCCCGCTGCCACTGCTGCACCAGCGGCGCCATCTCCTGCATGCGCTGGCTGTCGCGGGCCGGATCGCCCTTGAGCTTGTCGACGCGCATGGCGATGCCCTTCAGGTAGCGCGGGAAATGCACCAGCTGCGTGTACGGGGTTTCGTCGATAAAGCGCTTGCCCATCAGCCGGCCGAGCTGGGCCTCCATGTCCGCATAGGCGCCGGGGAACGGCTTGGCCTGCAGCAGCTTGCGCGGCAGCCCGGCGTATTCGGCCAGGATCGCGCCCGCCAGCCGCGCGATTTCCTGCGCCAGCAGCGACAGCCGGGTCCGCCCTTCGTCCTTGCGGGCATTGAATTCGGCGTCGTTGCGCGGCAGCGGCGCCTGCATGCAGGCGCGCTCCAGCGCCAGCATCACGATCTGCTCGCGCAGCATCTCCTGCGTGCCCAGCGTCATGTACTGCATCGCCATCTGCTGCAGCCCGGGGATGTTCTTCTCGATGAACTTGACCTGCTCGCGCAGCTGCAGCGCGAACAGCCGGCGCAAACCCAGGTGGTGGATGCGGGCCGCTTCCTGCGGATCGTCGAAGACTTCGACGTCGCAGTGCGTGCCGCGATCGACCAGCGCCGGATAGCCGAACAGGGTCTGGCTGCCCTTGCGGATCTCGAGCAGCTCCGGCAGCTCGCCGAAGCTCCAGCCGGTCAGTCCCTCATACTTGCCAGGCTCCGCCGCGGCCAGCGCAGGCGCCTGTTCCGTTGCCTGCCCCGGGGCCTGGGCGGCGGCGGCCTGGGCCGCGGCCTGCGCCGCCACTCGCTGGAACGACTGCTGCGCCTGTCCGCCCAGCTCGGCGCGCAGCTGGGCCAGGTTGCGGCCCATGTCGAGCTGGCGCCCGTGCTCGTCGATCACCTTGAAGTTCATCGCGTGGTGCGCGGGCAGCGTTTCCAGCTTGAAGTCGGCACGCCGCACCATGGTGCCGGTCTGCTCGCGGATATCTGCGATCAGCACGTCCAGCAGCTCGCCTTCGCCAAACGGCTGGCGCGCGACGAAGCCGGCGGCATAGTCCGGCAGCGGCACGCAGTGGCGGCGCAGCTTCTGCGGCAGCGACTTGAGCAGCAGGTGCACCTTTTCCTTGATCATGCCCGGCACCAGCCAGTCGGCGCGTTCGGGGCGCACCTGGTTGAGCGCGTACAGCGGCACGGTCAGGGTCACGCCGTCGCGGTGGCTGCCGGGCTCGAAGTGGTAGGTCAGGCCCATGTCCACGCCGGCCACGGCCATGGTCTTGGGAAACAGGTCGGTGGTGATGCCGGCGGCCTCGTGCCGCATCAGCTCGTCGCGGTTCAGGTACAGCAGCTTGCGGTCGTGCGCGCTCTCGGCCTGGTACCACTGCTCGAACGCGGCCTGCTGGCAGATGTCGGCGGGAATCGCGCGGTCGTAGAAGGCGTAGATCAGCTCGTCGTCGACCAGCACGTCCTGGCGCCGCGACTTGTGCTCCAGGTTCTCGATCTCGCGCACCAGGCGCTGGTTGTGCGCAAAGAACGGCAGGCGCGTGTCGAACTCGCCCTCGACCAGCGCGCGGCGGATAAACAGCTCGCGCGCCTCGCGCGGGTTCATCGGGCCGTAGTGCACGCGGCGGTGCTGGTAGACCACCAGCCCGTACAGCGTGGCGCGCTCCAGCGCCAGTACCTGGCCGGCCTTCTTCTCCCAGTGCGGATCGCTCCAGCTGACCTTGAGCAGGTGGCGGCCCACCTGCTCGAGCCATTCGGGCTCGACGCGTGCCAGCGTGCGCGCGAACAGCCGGCTGGTCTCGACCAGCTCGGCGGCGACCACCCAGCGCCCGACCTTGCGCGCGATCAGCGAGCCCGGCCACAGGTGGAACTTGATGCCGCGCGCGCCCAGGTATTCGCGGCCCTTGCCGTCGCCGTCCTCGATGCGGCAGCCGACGTTGCCGAGCAGGCCGGTCAGCAGCGCCTTGTGCACCTGCTCGTAGGTCGGCTCGCTGTCGTTCAGGCGCCAGCCCTGCTCGGTCACCGTGGTCAGCAGCTGGGAATGCACGTCGCGCCATTCGCGCAGCCGCAGGTGCGACAGGAAGTGCGCGCGGCACTGGTCCTGCAGCTGGCGGTTGGACTTCTTGTGCGCGACCGCGTCCTCGAACCACTTCCACAGCCGGACCCAGCCCAGGAACTCGGACTTCTCGTCCATGAACTTGCGATGGGCCTGGTCGGCGGCTTCCTGCGCTTCCTGCGGGCGCTCGCGCGGGTCCTGCACCGACAGCGCGCTGGCGATGATCAGCACCTCGCGCAGGCACTGGTGCTCGCGCGCGGCCAGGATCATGCGCGCCACACGCGGGTCGAGCGGCAGCTTGGCCAGCTGGCGGCCGGTGCCGGTCAGCTGGTTGGCGTCGTCGACCGCGCCCAGCTCCTGCAGCAGCTGGTAGCCGTCGGCGACCGCGCGGCCCAGCGGCGGCTCGATGAACGGGAACGACTCGATATCGGTCAGCCGCAGCGCCTTCATGCGCAGGATCACCGCGGCCAGCGACGAGCGCAGGATTTCAGGGTCGGTAAAGCGCGGCCGGCCGGTGAAGTCGGATTCTTCGTACAGCCGGATGCAAACCCCGTTGGCGACCCGGCCGCAGCGGCCGGCGCGCTGGTTGGCGGCGGCCTGCGAAATCGCCTCGACCTGCAGCTGCTCGACCTTGTTGCGGTACGAATAGCGCTTGACGCGCGCCAGCCCGGTGTCGACCACGTAGCGAATGCCCGGCACCGTCAGCGAGGTTTCGGCGACGTTGGTCGCCAGCACGATGCGCCGGGCATTCGATGGCTTGAACACCCGCTCCTGCTCCTGCACCGACAGCCGCGCGAACAGCGGCAGGATCTCGGTATGCGGCGGGTGGTGCTTGCGCAGCGCCTCGGCGGCCTCGCGGATCTCGCGCTCGCCGGGCAGGAACACCAGCACGTCGCCGGGGCCGGCGCGGCACAGTTCGTCGACGGCATCGACGATGCCGTCGTACAGGTCGCGCTCGCGCGCCTGCGGGCTGCGCGGCGCGCCGGCTGCGGGCGCGTCGTCGGCGATCGGGCGGTAGCGCACCTCCACCGGGTACAGCCGGCCGCTGACCTCGATCACCGGCGCCGGCTTGTCGCCCGTGGCGAAATGCCGGGCAAAGCGCTGCGCGTCGATGGTGGCCGAGGTGATGATCACCTTCAGGTCTGGCCGCTTGGGCAGGATCTGGCGCAGGTAGCCGATCAGGAAGTCGATGTTGAGGCTGCGCTCGTGCGCCTCGTCGATGATCAGCGTGTCGTAGGCGCGCAGCAGCGGGTCGTTCTGGGTTTCGGCGAGCAGGATGCCGTCGGTCATCAGCTTGACCGACGCGCCCGACGACATGGTGTCGTTGAAGCGCACCTGGTAGCCCACGTGCTCGCCCAATGGCGTGCCCAGTTCCTGCGCGATGCGCTTGGCGGTCGAGGTCGCGGCGATGCGGCGCGGCTGGGTGTGGCCGATCAGCCCCCCGCCCTCGCGGCCGGGACCGCGCCCGATCGACAGGCAGATCTTGGGCAGCTGCGTGGTCTTGCCCGAACCGGTCTCGCCGGAAACGATCACCACCTGGTTGGCCAGCAGCGCCGCGGCGATCTCGTCGCGGCGCGCCGATACCGGCAGGGCTTCGGGGAAGGTGATCGGCGGCAGCGGGTTGACCGGGCGCGGTGGCCGCGGCGGGCGCGCGGCGCGTGGCTGACGCTGGCCGTCCTCGGCGGCAGGCCGCGCACCGGCCGGCCTGGCCGGGCCGGGCCGCTGCGGCCGGGCCGTGCCGGGCGCCGGGCGGGACTGGGTGGAGGAGGCAGGCTGGCCGGCACCGGCGCGCTGGCGCGGCGACACCGGTGGTTTGGGCTTGACGGGGCGTTGTTCTGACATTGGCCGGGATTATAATCCGCGGCATGAACGCCAGAACCGACGCGCCGCAGACGGCGCCTGCCTCCGCTCCCGCTGCACCGACGGCCCCGGCCGCGCCGGCGCAGGCGGAGCCCCCCGCCGCGGCCGAGCTCCCCGCCCCCGCCCCGACCTCCCCCGTGCCGGTCACGGCCGATCCCGATCGCAGCGGTCCCGACCACCAGCAGTTCGTCGACTGGCTGCGCATGGTGGCGCCGTATATCCATGCCTTCCGCGGCAAGACCTTCGTGATCGCCTTCGCCGGCGAGCTGGTCAAGGCGGGCGTGCTGAACGCGCTGGTCAACGATGTCGCGCTGCTGCACGCGATGGGCATGCAGATCGTGCTGGTGCACGGCTCGCGTCCGCAGGTGGAAGAGCAGCTGGCGCTGCGCCATGTCGAGTCGCAGTTCGTCGACGGCGTGCGCGTCACCGACAACGCCGCGCTCGAATGCGCCAAGGAAGCCGCCGGCGAACTGCGCCTGGACATCGAGGCCGCGTTCAGCCAGGGCCTGCCCAACACGCCGATGGCCGGCGCCCAGCTGTCGGTGATCTCCGGCAACTTCGTCACCGCGCGCCCGGTCGGCATCGTCCACGGTACCGACTACCAGCACACCGGGCTGGTGCGCAAGATCGACGCCGAATCGGTGCGCATGTCGCTGTCGCACGGCAAGGTGGTGCTGCTGTCGCCGCTGGGCTTCTCGCCCACCGGCCAGGCCTTCAACCTGTCGATGGAAGACGTGGCCAGCGCCACCGCCACCGCGCTCAAGGCCGACAAGCTGATCTTCATTACCGAGGTGCCGGGCGTGCCCGACCCGGTCGGCAAGATGATGCAGGAAATGTCGCTGCGCACCGCGGTGGAACGGCTGCAGAACAACCACCTGCCGCCCGACGTCGCCAATTACCTGCAGCACCTGGTCAAGGCGCTCAAGGGCGGCGTGCCGCGCGCGCACCTGATCCCCTACTCGCTCGACGGCGCAGTGCTGCTGGAACTGTTCCTGCACGACGGCGTCGGCACCATGCTGTCCGACACCGACCTGGAAAGCCTGCGCGAGGCCACGCTCGACGACGTCGGCGGCATCGTGCAGCTGATCGCACCGCTGGAGCAGGACGGCACGCTGGTGCCGCGCGGGCGCCACCTGATCGAGCGCGATATCGCCAATTTCTCGGTGATCGAGCACGACGGCGTGCTGTTCGGCTGTGCCGCGCTGTACGACTATCCGCGCGAGAACATGGGCGAGATGGCGTGCCTGACGGTATCGCCCGAGGCCCAGGGCACCGGCGACGGCGAGCGCCTGCTCAAGCGCATCGAGCGTCGCGCGCGCGCGCTCGGGCTGGAGCGGCTGTTCGTGCTCACCACCCGCACCGAGCACTGGTTCCTCAAGCGCGGCTTCGTCCACGCCACGGTCGACGACCTGCCCGAAGACAAGCGCAAGCTCTACAACTGGCAGCGCAAGTCGATGGTGCTGATGAAAAAGCTGTGACGGCGTAGGGGCAATCGCCGCCGCGCCGCGGCCCGCCGCCCCGCTTGGCTACAATAGCGCCAGCGCCGAAGCTCTCACGAACATACCAAGGAGTCCCCATGGCCCGCACGGTCCATTGCATCAAGCTGAACAAGGAAGCCGAAGGTCTCGACTTCCCGCCGCTGCCCGGCGAACTGGGCAAGAAGATCTGGCAGAACGTGTCCAAGGAAGCCTGGGCCGGCTGGCTCAAGCACCAGACCATGCTGATCAACGAAAACCGCCTGAACATGGCCGATGCGCGTGCGCGCCAGTACCTGCTCAAGCAGACCGAAAAGTACTTCTTCGGCGAAGGCGCCGACCAGGCCCAGGGCTACGTGCCGCCGCAGTCCTGATCCGGATCTTGGGATCATGAAAAATGGGGTGCCCGAGGCACCCCATTTTGCTTGGTGGCGCGCGCGGGCGCCGGGCCGTGCGTTCAGTAGTCCGTGCGCTGCACGCCTTCGCCGGTGCCGAGCAGCAGCACGTCGGCGCCGCGCAGCGCGAACAGGCCCACCGTGACCACGCCGGGCACCTGGTTGACGGTCTGCTCCAGGCCGCGCGGATCGTCGATCTTCAGGCCGGACACGTCGAGGATCACATTGCCGTTGTCGGTCTTGTAGATGCCGCCCTCCTTGGTCATGCGCAGGCGCGGCTGGCCGCCCAGCGCCTGCAGCTTGCGCGCCACCGCGGCACGTGCCATCGGCACCACCTCGACCGGCAGCGGGAAGGTGCCCATGGTCTGGACCAGCTTGCTGCCGTCGGCGATGCAGACAAAGCGCCTGGCCACCGAGGCGACGATCTTCTCGCGCGTCAGCGCCCCGCCGCCGCCCTTGACCATGGCGCCGCTGGCATCGATCTCGTCGGCGCCGTCGACATACACCGGGATCTCGTCGACCTCGTTCAGGTCCAGCACCTTGAAGCCGTGCTGCTGCAGGCGCCGCGTCGAAGCCTCGGAGCTCGACACCGCACCCGCGAAGCGCTCCTTGAACGCCGCCACGGCGTCGATGAAGAGGTTGGCGGTGGAGCCGGTGCCCACGCCGAGCACGGCTCCTTCGGGCACTTCCTGCTTCACGTAGTCGGCGGCGGCTTGCGCGACCAGCGCCTTGAGTTCATCCTGAGTCATGACAACAGCCAGATTGCGTTGGGGGAAAAGGCGTAGTGTAGCGGATTGCCGCGGCGCGACGCGCGAGTGGCGGCGATCGCGCAGGTACAATGGACCGCACCGGTGCCGCACGCGCCCCTTACAGCCCGCGCACGCTTTTTTTCAGACGCTCAAGCAGACGACCTAGCGACCATGAACCAGCTCGAACAACTCAGGCAGTTCACCACGGTGGTGGCCGATACCGGCGACTTCCAGCTGATGAAGCAGTACACGCCGCAGGACGCGACCACCAACCCGTCGCTGATCCTGAAGGCGGTGCAGAAACCCGAATACCGCCACCTGCTGGAGCGCGCGGTGCAGGACCACCACGGCAACGGCGGCGTCGATGCGGTCATGGACGAAGTGCTGATCGCGTTCGGCTGCGAGATCCTGGCGATCGTGCCGGGCCGCGTTTCGACCGAGGTCGATGCGCGCCTGTCGTTCGACACCACCGCCACGGTCAACAAGGCGCGCCACCTGATCCAGCTGTACGAGCAGCGCGGCATCGCGCGCGAGCGCGTGCTGATCAAGATCGCCTCGACCTGGGAAGGCATCCGCGCCGCCGAGATCCTGCAGCGCGACGGCATCCGCTGCAACATGACGCTGCTGTTCTCGCTGGTGCAGGCGGTCGCCTGCGCCGAAGCTGGCGCGCAGCTGATCTCGCCGTTCGTCGGCCGCATCTTCGACTGGTACAAGAAGCAGGCCGGCGAGCAATGGGACGCGGCCGCCAACGGCGGCGATAACGATCCGGGCGTGCGCTCGGTGCGCCAGATCTACGACTACTACAAGAAATTCGGCTATGCCACCGAGGTGATGGGCGCCAGCTTCCGCAGCACCGCGCAGATCCTGTCGCTGGCCGGCTGCGACCTGCTGACCATCAGCCCCGAGCTGCTCGAGCAGCTCGCCGGCGGCGAGGGCCAGGTGGCGCACAAGCTGTCGGTGGACCAGGCCCAGGCGGCCAATATCGCCCGCATCACCGCGGACGAGCCGTCGTTCCGCTGGCAGCTCAACGAAGACGCGATGGCGACGGAAAAGCTGGCCGAAGGCATCCGCCTGTTCGCGGCGGATGCGGTCAAGCTCGAGAGGCTGATCGCCGGGCTGGCGCAGCAATAAGCACTGCGGCGCGCCAGCGCGCTTCTCCTCGCTTCAGCCGGCCGATGGCGCCGGCTGCGGCCACAGCCGCGGCAGGCAGGCGCCGGCCGCTGCCGACAGCACGATGTCCGCGGTCTGGTCCAGCGCCGACGGCTGCGGATTGACCACGATCACCGGCGCGCCATGATCGCGCGCCACGCCCGGCAGCCCCGCCGCCGGGTACACCAGCCCTGAGGTGCCGACCACCAGGCACAGGTCGCAGTTCTGCGCCGCATGCTCGGCGCGGTAGCGCGCCACGCGCGGCAGGTCTTCGCCGAACCACACCACGCCCGGCCGCATCAGCGCGCCGCACAGGTTGCAGCGCGGCGGCATGCCGGGCAGCGCGGTGGCCTCGCTGCAGCGGCCGCAGCCATCCAGCCACTTGTTGGCGAACAGGTTGCCGTGCAGCTCGATCACGCCTGTGCTGCCGGCGCGCTGATGCAGGCCGTCGACGTTCTGCGTCACCAGCGTAACGGGTTTCTGCGCGGCCAGCGCCACCAGCGCATGGTGCGCCGGGTTGGGATGTACCGCCGCCACCAGTTCGCGCCGGTGCTGGTACCACTGCCACACCAGCGCCGGCTGGCGGCGGTAGGCCGCTTCGCTGGCCAGGTCTTCCGGATCGAACTGTTCCCACAGCCCGGTCATGGCGTCGCGGAAGGTCGGCACGCCGGACTCGGCGGAAATGCCGGCGCCGGTCAGCACGAAGATATTGCTGGCGCCGTCGATCAGCCGACGCGCTTCCGCGAGCCCCGGCAGTGCCGGCAGACTGGAATCGTCGGCCATGGCCTCAGCGCGGCAGGCGCCGCTGGCGCACGGCCTCGTACAGGCACACGCCGCTGGCCACCGACACGTTCAGGCTTTCCACGCCGCCCGCCATCGGGATGCCGACCAGCTCGTCGCAGGTCTCGCGCGTCAGGCGGCGCATGCCCTCGCCTTCGGCGCCCATCACGATCGCGGTCGGCCCCTTGAAATCGATGTCGTACAGCGACTTCTCGGTGCCGTCGGCGGTGCCGATCACCCAGATGCCGCGCTCCTGCAGTTCGCGCAGGGTGCGGGCCAGGTTGGTCACGGTGATATAGGGCACGGTCTCGGCCGCGCCGCTGGCGACCTTGGCCACGGTGGCGTTCAGGCCGACGCTGCGGTCCTTGGGCGCGATCACGGCGTGCGCGCCGGCACCGTCGGCGACGCGCAGGCAGGCGCCCAGGTTGTGCGGGTCGGTGACGCCGTCCAGCACCAGCAGCAGCGGCGTGCCTTCGATGCCGTCGAGCAGCTCGTCCAGGTTCAGCGCCAGCGCCACGTCCTCGGCACGCGCCACCACGCCCTGGTGGCGGTCGGTGCCGGCCATGCCGCGCAGGCGCTCGGCATCGACCGGATGCAGGCGCACGCCCAGGCTTTCGGCCAGGCGCACGAAGTCCTGCATGCGCCGGTCGCGGCGGGCGGATTCGATGTAGATATCGGACACGCCCTTGGGATCTTGCCGCAGGCGCGCGGTCACGGCGTGAAAGCCGATCAGGAGTTTTTGTTTAGCCATGGGCGCGATTGTACCCGCCCGGCCGCCGTCCCCGCGCGGGCGGGGACGGCAACCTGACGGCAATCCGGCGCCGCTGCGCTAGTGCTTGCGCGGCGTGCGCTTGGCGGCGGTCTTGCCCGCGGTCTTGGCCGGGCGCGCCTTGGAGGCCGGCTTGCGCGGCTTTTCCAGGTGCGCGGGCTTGGGCTTGGCGGCGCGCTTGCCCGGCTTGCCGGTCTTCAGATGCGGCTTGAGCGGCGTGATCACCGCCTCGAACACCGGTTGCTCTTCGATCACCCGGTCCAGGGTTTCGTCGAACGACTCTTCGGGCTTGGACGAGCCGCCCAGCAGCGCCGCCAGCTGGCGGCCCTTCTTGCGCGCCGGCACCGCGTGAGCGGCCGGCACGCGCGGCTGGGTCTCCGCCCCGGTAACACGCGCGCGCAGCGTTTTCGCCGACGGCTCCTGCACCAGGCGGAAATCGATCTTGCGCGCATCCAGGTCAACGCGCGACACCTGCACGCGCACGCGGTCGGTAAGCCGGTAGCGGATGCCGGTGCGCTCGCCGCGCAGCTCGTTGCGGGCCTCGTCGTACTGGAAGTAGTCGCTGCCCAGCTCGGTCACGTGGACCAGGCCCTCCACGTACAGCTCGTCGAGCTGCACGAAGATGCCGAACGAGGTCACGGCGCTGACGGTGCCGGCATAGTCGCTGCCCAGCTTGTCGCGCATGAAGTAGCACTTGAGCCAGGCCTCGACATCGCGCGAGGCCTCGTCGGCGCGGCGCTCGTTGGCCGAGCAGTGCAGGCCCAGCTCGTCCCAGATGGCCTCGTTGCGGCGCGCGCGCGCCGCGGCCAGTTCGGCCTTCTGTTCGGCGTCCTTGGCCTGCAGCCTGCGCGCCTTCGGCGAGATCGCGGTATTCAGCTCGGTGCCGTGGGCAAAGGCCGGCTGGTACTTGGTGTGCGCCAGCACCGCCTTGATCGCGCGGTGCACCAGCAGGTCGGGATAGCGGCGGATCGGGCTGGTGAAGTGCGCGTAGGCCTCGTACGCCAGGCCGAAGTGGCCGATATTGTCGGGGCTGTACACCGCCTGCTGCATCGAGCGCAGCAGCATGGTCTGCAGCATCGGCGCATCCGGGCGGGACTTGATCTTGTCCATCACCTCGGCGTAGTCAGATGCCTGCGGCTTGTCGCCGCCGCCCAGCGACAGGCCGGCGGTACGCAGGAAATCGCGCAGGTTCTTCAGCTTCTCGTCGCTGGGGCCGGCATGGATGCGGTACAGCGCCGGATGCTTGAAGCGCTCGAGGAAATCGGCCGCGCACACGTTGGCGGTCAGCATGCATTCCTCGATCAGGCGGTGCGCATCGTTGCGCGTGCGCGGCAGGATCTGCTCGATCTTGCCCTGCGCATTGCAGACGATATAGGTCTCGGTGGTGTCGAAGTCGATCGCGCCGCGCGCGCGCCGCGCCTTGAGCAGGACCTGGAACAGTTCGTACAGGTTCTGCAGGTGCGGCACCAGCTCGGCGCGCTTGTGCGCCTCGGGGCCCTTGGTGTTGGACAGCACCGCCCAGACCTCGTTGTAGGTCAGCCGCGCCGTCGAGTGCATCACCGCCGGATAGAACTGGTAGCCCTTGAGCTCGCCCTTGGCGGTGATCACGGCATCGCACACCATGCACAGCCGGTCGACGTGCGGATTGAGCGAGCACAGCCCGTTCGACAGCTTCTCCGGCAGCATCGGGATCACGCGCCGCGGGAAATACACCGAGGTGGCGCGGTCGAGCGCGTCGGCATCGAGCGGCGTGCCCGGACGCACGTAGTGCGACACGTCGGCGATCGCCACGATCAGGCGCCAGCCCTTGGCGCGGCCGATCTTGACCGGCTCGCAATAGACCGCGTCGTCGAAGTCGCGCGCGTCTTCGCCGTCGATCGTGACCAGCGGGATGTCGCGCAGGTCGATGCGGTGGTCCAGGTCGGCCTGGCGCACCTCGTCGGGCAGCCCCGCGGCTTCCTGGGCGGCGGCCGGAGAGAACTGGTGCGGCACGCCGTACTTGCGCACCGCGATCTCGATCTCCATGCCGGGATCGTCGATCTCGCCGAGCACTTCCACCACGCGGCCCACCGGCTGCACATAGCGGTCGGGGAATTCGGTCAGCTCGACGCTGACCACCTGCCCCACGCGCGCCTTGCCCTGCGCCTTGGGCGGGATCAGGATGTCCTGGCTGATGCGCTTGTCCTCGGGCGCGACCACCAGCACGCCGCCCTCGCTGAGCAGGCGGCCGATGACATAGCGGTTGGCGCGCTCGATGATCTCGACGATCTGGCCCTCGGGGCGCCCGCGCCGGTCGTAGCCCACCACGCGCACCTGCGCGCGGTCGTTGTGCATGGCCTTCTGCAGCTCGCGCTCGGGCAGGAAGATATCGTCCTCGCCGTCGTCGCGGATCAGGAAGCCGAAGCCGTCGCGGTGGCCCTGCACCCGGCCGGTGACGAAGTTGGGCTGGTGCGCCAGCTCATAGCGGCCCTTGCGGTTGAGTTCGATCTGGCCGTCGCGCTCCATCGCGGCCAGGCGCTTCTGGAAGCCGTCATGCTCCTTGCGCGTGACCGCCAGCGCCTTGGCGATATCGCCTGCCGACTGGGGGGATCCCGACGTTCTCAGCACGCCCAGGATTTCTTCCCGGCTGGGGATCGGATAGTTATTCTGATTCAATTTTTTCTGGAAACTATTTGACAAAATTCTCGCGCTCTCTATAATGAGCGCTTCGGTTGTTTCGACACCTGCCCAGGTGGCGGAATTGGTAGACGCACTAGGTTCAGGTCCTAGCGGTGGCAACACTGTGGAGGTTCGAGTCCTCTCCTGGGCACCAAGTTACCGGAAAACCCGCAGCGCTTTCGAGCCCTGCGGGTTTTTTGTTTTTGACGCCTGTTTCGCGCATCTGATCCGGCAACTTGCACTCCTTGCTTGGCGGCACTGCCGCGATGTCATAACTGCGAGCGTACGGGTTTTTGCCCGTCCGTGAAACCGCGCACCGTACCCCGCGCGGCAGCCGCACTACAAGGTTACGGCAATGTCGGGGAGTGTAACAGCTTCAGTGGCGATTCCGGCATTCAGGCGGCCACTGCAAACCATTTCCCCGCGAGCGCTCTCTCCCCACGCTTGACGACACCTTCAATGTGTAACTATCATGGTTTCACATTGCACCCGACACCATGAGCACAAGCAGCCGGTTTGCCGTAGCCGTCCATATCCTCACCCTGCTGGCCAGTTCCGCCGAACCGGTGCCGTCGTCGCTGATTGCCGGCAGCGTCGGCACCAACCCGGCGTTGATCCGGCGCCTGGTTGGCCAGTTGGCTGAAGCAGGCCTGGTGACGACCACCATGGGCAGCGCTGGTGGCGCCACGCTGGCTCGTCCGGCCGCGTCGATCACGCTGCTGGAGGTATTCCGCGTGGTCGAAACCACCGCGCTGATCGCGCTGCACCAGAGTGCGCCCAATCCGGCCTGCATGGTCGGGCGCGAGATCACCGGTGCGCTGCGCAAGGTCGCCGACCGCGCGCAGGCGGCGATGGACGAAATCCTGGCCGGCATCACCATCGCCAGCATGCTTGCCGATGTCGAGCGCGGCAGCCAGCGCCGGAAGCGCTGATTTTTTTATCCCGATGTGTAACCACATCAGTTTCATATCCACTGACTCAACCAAGGAGTGACCATGAAGATCGCCATCATTGGAGCCAGCGGCCGCGTTGGCACGCGCCTGACCGACGAAGCCGTGCGCCGCGGCCACCAGGTGACCGCCATCGCGCGCCAGGCCAGCCGATTGCCGGCGCGCGCGGGCGTGACCAGCAAGGATGTGGATGCGACCGACAGCGCGGCGCTGAGCGCCGCCCTCGCCGGCCATGATGTCGTCATCAGCACCGCGCGCTTCGCGCAGCTGAACGCGCAGCAGGTGACCACGGCGGTGCGCCAGGCAGGCGTGCCGCGGCTGCTGGTGGTGGGCGGTGCCGGCAGCCTCCACATCGGGCCGGGCGTGCAGCTGGTCGATACTCCCGACTTTCCCGATGCCTACAAGGCCGAGGCGCTGGCCGGCCGCGACTTCCTGAACGCGCTGCGCGGCGAGCCGCAGATCGACTGGACCTTCCTGTCGCCGTCGGCGCTGTTCGAGCCGGGCGAGCGCACCGGCAAATTCCGCATCGGCAAGGAAGACCTGCTGAGCGATGCAGCAGGCAAGAGCTGGATCTCGATGGAAGACTATGCCATCGCGATGCTCGATGAAATCGAGCAGCCGGCGCACTCGCGCCAGCGCTTCACGGTGGGCTACTGAGCCGGGCGCGCTCAGGCGCGGGCTCAGTCGCGGGCGCCGTCGTCGAGCAGGCTGGCACGCTTGCCGCGCTTGAGCCACGCAGCGAGGTTGTGCGGGCGCAGCGTGTCGTACTCTTCGAACGGCTGGTGGATCCAGGGGTTCGACTCGAGGAAGGTGACGTGATAGTCCGGCTCCACCTTGGAGCAGGCCTTGTACCACAGCACCGCCGAGCGAACCTCCGTCACCGCCGGATAGCGTTCCTTGAGGTGGCGGCCGACGCGCTCGAGCGTGATGCCCGAGTCCACCAGGTCGTCGACCAGCAGGATCTTGCCGCTCAGCTCGCCGCGGGTCATGGTGATGTACTGCGCGATGTCGAGCTCGCCCTGCTGCGTGCCGGCGGCCTCGCGGTAGCTGCTGGTCGCCAGGATCGCCAGCGGCACGTCGAAGATGCGCGACATCTGGTCGCCCACGCGCAGCCCGCCGCGCGCGAGGCACAGGATCTTGTCGAACTTCCAGCCCGACTCATGCACGTTCAGCGACAGGCGTGCGATCAGGCGATGGTATTCGTCCCAGGAGACCCACAGGTTCTCGTCATCGTTGGTAGGCAGGTTCATCGTTTTACTCGTGATATCGTCCGGTCGGTTGACCGATATGGCTCGGCCCGCTTGCGCGGGCCGATTTATTTTCTGGCGGGCCGCGGCGCTCGTGGCGCGGCGGCCCTGCGGGTAGTGCGCAGGCGCTCAGGCCTTGTACGGATGGCGCAGCAGGATGGTCTCGTCGCGGTCGGGGCCGGTCGAGATCATGTCGATCGGGATGCCGACCACTTCTTCCACGCGCTTCAGGTAGACCCGGGCCTGCTCGGGCAGTGCGTCCCACGTCTTCACGCCGAAGGTGGACTCGTTCCAGCCCGGGAATTCCTCGTAGACCGGCTCGCAGCGCGCCACGGCATCCGAGCCGCGCGGCAGGATGTCGACGGTGTTGCCGTCGAGCGTGTAGCCGACGCACAGCTTGATGCTTTCGAGGCCGTCGAGCACATCCAGCTTGGTCATGCACAGGCCCGACACGCCGTTGATCTGCACCGAGCGCTTGAGCGCGGCCGCATCGAGCCAGCCGGTGCGGCGCGGACGGCCGGTGACCGAGCCGAATTCCTTGCCGACATTGGCCAGGCGCACGCCCACCGCATCCTGGCGCGAGGGGTTGTCGTTGTCGTACAGCTCGCTCGGGAACGGGCCGGCACCGACGCGGGTGCAGTAGGCCTTGGTGATGCCGAGGATGTAGTTCAGGCGGCCCGGGCCCACGCCCGCGCCGGCCGCGGCGGCACCGGCCACGCAGTTGCTCGAGGTCACGAACGGATATGTGCCGTGGTCGACGTCGAGCAGCGTGCCCTGCGCGCCTTCGAACATCAGGTTGCCGCCGGCGGCGTTGACCGCGTACAGCTCGGCCGAGACATCGGCGACCATCGGTGCCAGGCGCGGCGCGTAGGCCAGCGCCTCGTCCAGGGTCTGCTGGAAGTCCACCGCTTCGGCGCCCAGGTACTGGGTCAGCATGAAGTTGTGGAAGTCCAGGTTCTCGCGCAGGCGTTCGGCGAACTGCTGCGGGTCGAACAGGTCCTGCACGCGCAGCGCGCGGCGTGCCACCTTGTCTTCATAGGCCGGGCCGATGCCGCGGCCGGTGGTTCCGATCTTGGCGGCGCCGCGGCGCGCTTCGCGCGCCTTGTCGATGGCGACGTGGTACGGCAGGATCAGCGTGGCCGCTTCGGAAATGCGCAGGCGGCTCTGCACCTGCAGGCCGGCGCCTTCGAGTTCTTCGATTTCACGGAACAAAGCTTCGGGCGACAGCACCACACCGTTGCCGATGTAGCAGACCGTGCCTTCGCGCATGATGCCCGAGGGGATCAGCCGGAGAATGGTCTTCTTGCCGCCGATGATCAGCGTGTGGCCAGCGTTGTGGCCACCCTGGAACCGCACCACGCCCTTTGCATGGTCGGTAAGCCAATCGACGATTTTTCCTTTGCCTTCGTCACCCCACTGGGTGCCGATCACGACGACATTGCGTCCCTGGCCTACTGCGGATGCGGACATATTGCTTTGGTCAATAGGTTAAAAACGTATTCTACTCTTGTTGCCGGGCGATTCCGGGTTTTTGGACCGCCGCGGCGTCGATGCGTCAGCGCGGCACCACGGCCCAGCCGGCATCGTTGCGCACCAGTTGCCGGTCGCAATTGAATTCATCCAGCTCATGAGTGTGACCGGGCAGCGACTGGATCACGATTTCGCCCGCGGCGCGCAGCGCGGCGATCGCGGCACGAAGTGCCGGGTCCGCATCCCAAGGCGCGAAAATCGCCAGGGCACGCACCTCGACGGGTGACAGCGCCGCCACTTCACGCAGGTCCAGCGAAAAACCGGTCGCCGGACGCGCGCGGCCAAAGGCCTCGCCGACCTTGTCGTAGCGGCCGCCCCGGGCCACGTAGTTTGGCAGGCCCGCCACATAGGCCGCGAACATCACGCCGCTGTGGTAGTGGTAGCCGCGCAGGTCGGACAAGTCGATATTGACGCTGGCGCCGCGCACCTGCACCGCCAGCGCCGCCAGTTCATCGAGCGCGCGGCCGATCGCCGGGCTGGCCGGCAGCGTCGCGCGGGCGCGCTCGATCACCTCGACGCCGCCGTACAACGTCGGCAGCGCCAGCAGCGCGTCGCGCTCGGTCTGCGGCATGCCCGCAGTCAGTTCGCGCAAGGCGGGCACGTCCTTGGTTTCCAGCGCGGCGAACAGCGCGTCCTCGATCTTGCGGATCGACGGCAGGCCGGCCAACAACGCTTCGAGGATGCCGGCATGGCACAGGTCGATACGGATATCCGACAGGCCCGCCGCCGTCAGCGCGGCCAGCATCAGTTCCTGGATCTCGACGTCGGCTTCGAGGCCGGCGTGGCCATAGATCTCGGCGCCAATCTGGATCGGCTCGCGGGTGGCGTGGAAACCGGCCGGGCGCGCGTGCAGCACGTTGCCGGCGTAGCAAAGACGGGTCACGCCGGGACGGTTCAGCAGGTGGGCATCGATGCGCGCCACCTGCGGCGTGATATCGGCGCGCAGCCCCATGGTGCGGCCCGACAGCTGGTCGACCAGCTTGAGCGTGCGCAGGTCGAGGTCATGGCCGGTGCCGGTCAGCAGCGACTCGAGGTACTCCAGCATCGGCGGCATCACCAGCTCGTAGCCGTAGGTGCGGAACAGGTCCAGCATGCGGCGGCGCAGCTCTTCGATCTTGCGCGCTTCCGACGGCAGCACGTCGGCAATATTTTCTGGCAGCAGCCAATGGTTGGACATGGTGAATCTCTTCTCAGTCATTCAGTTGCCTGCGGGCGCAGCGCCCGCAAGGACCGGGCCTCGCCCGGCAAAACCAGATGCGGGCATCGCGCGCCCGCGCCATCACTCCGCAGCGACGGCTCCAGCCGGACAAAACCCCGGCAAGCCGGGGTTTCGTCAATTCGCCACACGGACAAGCGACGGTGCTAGCGCTTGCCTCCGCCGTTGCCCGCGGCCGCGCCCGCGGCGCCGCCGCTGGACCGCATGTAGCGGAAGAACTCGGAATTGGGCTCGAGCACCAGCACGTCGCGCTTGTCGCGGAAGGTATTGCGGTAGGCCTCCATGCTGCGCCAGAACTGCGCGAACTGCGGATCGCGGCCAAACGCCTCGCCGTAGATCTGCGACGCCTTGGCATCGCCCTCGCCCTTGATCATCTGCGCATCGCGATAGGCCTGGGCCAGCACCACTTCGCGCTGGCGGTCGGCGTCGGCGCGGATCTTCTCGCCCTCGGCGGCGCCGGTGGAGCGCAGTTCGTTGGCCACGCGCTTGCGCTCGGCCTCCATGCGGCGATACACCGATTCGCTGATGGCGGGCAGCAGGTCGACGCGCTTCAGGCGCACGTCGAGGATCTCGACGCCGACCGACTTGGCGTACTCGCTCATGCCGTTGCGGATGGCCTGCATCACCTGCTCGCGCTCGCCGGCGACCACGTCGGCGACGGTGCGCTTGCCGAATTCTTCACGTGCCACCGAGTCGATGCGCTGCGTCATGCGGTCCTGCGCGCCGCGCAGGTTGCCGCCGAACGCGACGAAGAACTTGCGCGGATCGGTGATGCGCCATTTGACGAACCAGTCCACCACCATGCTCTTCTTCTCGGCAGTCAGGAAGCGCTCGTTGGCGGCGACGTCGATGGTCTGCAGGCGGCGGTCCATGAACACCACGTTCTGGAACGGCGGCGGCAGCTTGAAGTGCAGGCCCGGCTCACGCACCACTTCCTTGATCTGGCCGAAGGCGAACACCACGGCGTACTGGCGCTGGTCGACCACGAACAGCATGGACGAGACCACGGCCAGCAGGATGAAAAAGCCGATCGCGAAGGAAATCAGTCGGTTCATGACGGTCTCCTCAGCGCGAGTCGCGGTCGCGGTTGCGCAGCGATTCGCGCGACCGGTTGTCCGTCGAGGCATCCGGCACCGGCGCCGGCGTGCCCGCGGCTCCGGGCTGGCCCGGCTGCGGCGTGGCGCGGCCCTCGGCCTGCGCCATCAGCTTGTCCAGCGGCAGGTAGAGCAGGTTGTTGCCCTGGCGCGCGTCGACCAGCACCTTGGTCGAATTGGTGTAGATCTGCTGCATGGTCTCCAGATAGATACGGTCGCGCGTCACCTGCGGCGCCTTGGCGTATTCCGCCTGCACCGAACGGAAGCGCGACGCATCGCCCTCGGCCTGCGCCACCACGCGGGCGCGGTAGGCTTCGGATTCTTCCTTCAGGCGCGCCGCGGTACCCTTGGCGCGCGGGATGATGTCGTTGGCGTAGGCCTGGCCTTCGCTGATGGCGCGCTCGCGGTCCTGGCTGGCCTTGTTGACGTCGTCGAAGGCCGCCTGCACCTGCTCGGGCGGCTGCACGCTCTGCACGTTCACGGACAGCACGCGGATGCCGGTCTTGTACGCCGACAGGATGGCCTGGATCGACTTGGCCAGCTGCTGCGCGATCTGTTCGCGGTTTTCATACAGCACCGCGTCCATCTTGTTGCGGCCGACGATCTCGCGCACCGAGGTCTCGGCTGCCTGCGTCACCAGCTCTTCATCGCCACCCCGGTCGGTCTTGTTGAAGAACAGGAATTCGCTGGCGTCCTGGATCACGTACTGCACGGTGAAGCGCACGTCGATGATGTTCTCGTCCTGCGTCAGCATCGACGAGTCTTTCAGGTTGCTGTCCTTGATCGAGGTGGAGCGGCCGACCTCGACCGAGCGCACCGCCGACAGGTTGACCACCTCGGCCGACTGGATCGGCCAGGGCATGCGCCAGTTGATGCCGGGGCCGGCGGAGTACTTGAACTTGCCAAACTGCAGGATCACCGCGGTCTGGCCTTCCTGCACCATGAAGAAGCCGCTGGCCAGCCAGATGCCCACCACCGCGGCCACGATCACGCCGGCGCCGAGGCCCGAGCCCTTGCCCGAAGTGCGCGGGCCGCCGAAGCCCTGGTTGCCGTTGCCGCCGTTGTCCTTGCGGCCGAGCAGGCCGTTCAGGCGGCGGTTGAAGTCGCGCCACAGTTCGTCCAGGTCCGGCGGGCCGCCATCCTGCTGCGGACGCTGGTTCTGCTGGCGGTTGTCGTCGCGGCCGTCCTTCTTGTCATCGTCCTGCCCATCCCGACCCCAGCGCGGATCGTTCAGCGAGAAGATGGCGCGCAGGCGCTGCCAGCCCGCGCGCAGCGCGAGGCGGCCGCCTGGTGTCAGGCTCGAATCAGCATTCCGGGGAAACTGGGGCATGAAGTGCACGGGTCCGGGGAAGTTTGTAACAGGGGGATTCTAGCAGTCATCGGCGCCACTTTTGGCCAATTCGCGCAATCCCCGCGGCAACCGCACCGGAATTGGGCAGAACCGGCACCGAGGCGGCACCAAAGCGGCCTGTGCGGCGGCCAGCCTCTTGGCTGGCTACCGCGCCTACAGCCGGCGCGGGTCCGCCGCATCGGCGTCGTCGCCCGCCACGCCGTCGTCGAGGCCATCGTCGAGGCCATCGGCGGCGTCATCGGACTGCGCCACTCCATCCAGGCGCGGATCATAGGGTTGCGGTTCGGGCGGTCGGCTGGCCAGCCATTGCGCCACCTCGACCACGGCCTCGCGCAGCGCGTCCAGGCCCAGCCCCTCGCGCGCGCTCAGGAACACGCGGGTGGGGATGCCGTCGGCATCGCGCTCGATGCGCGGGCCGTCGCCCAGCAGTTCGGGCGCGGCGTCGATCTTGTTCATCACCACGATCTGCGGGATGTCGAGCGCATTGATTTCGGCCAGCACCCGGTTGACCTGCTCGATCTGCTCGTGGCGCACCGGGCTCGAGGCATCGACCACATGCAGCAGCAGGTCGGCATGCACGGTCTCGTCCAGCGTGGCACGGAACGCCGCCACCAGCTGCGTGGGAAGGTCGCGGATAAAGCCGACCGTGTCCGACAGCACCACGTTGCCCAGGCCATCGAGGAACAGCCGGCGCGAGGTGGTATCGAGGGTGGCGAAGAGCTGGTTGGCCGCATACGCGCCGGCCTTGGTCAGCGCGTTGAACAGCGTCGACTTGCCCGCGTTGGTATAGCCCACCAGCGAGATGCTGAGGGTGTCGTTGCGCGCGCGCGCACGCCGCTGGGTGCTGTGCTGGCGCTGCAGCCGCGACAGATCGGACTTGAGCCGCTTGGCGCGCTCGTCCAGCATGCGGCGGTCCAGTTCGAGCTGGCGCTCGCCGGGACCACCGCGCATGCCGATACCGCCCTTCTGCCGCTCCAGGTGGCTCCACGCGCGGACCAGCCGCGACGCGCGGTACTGCACCTGCGCCAGCTCCACCTGCACCTTGCCGACATGGCTCTGCGCGCGCTGCCCGAAGATATCGAGGATCAGGCCGGTGCGGTCGATCACGTGGCGCTGCAGGAAGCGCTCCAGGTTGCGCTGCTGCGCGGGGCTCAGCGCATGGTTGAACACCACCACGTCGGCGTCCAGCGCATCGGCGGCCTCCTTCAGCTCCTCGGCCTTGCCCGAGCCGATGAACAGGGCCGGATCCGGCCGCGAGCGGCGGCCCGTCAGCGTATGCACCGGCAACGAGCCGGCGGTGGTGGTCAGCAGCGCCAGTTCGCTGAGGCTTTCCTGGAAGTCATGCTTGCCGAAGTCGACGCCGACGAGGATGGCGCGCGAAGGGGCGGTATTGGAGGTGGCTCTGGGGTCCAAGGGCGGGCGCGAATGCGCAGGGAAATTCGGGTTCAGGGGAAGGGATGGCGGATCTCGGACACTGTCCCGGCCCCTGCCGGGACAGGCCGCCGCATGATGCGGAACGTGGCGGCGGGCGCATTGGCGAGCGCCGGGCCACGCGGCACCGGGTGCGTCGGCACGCCGGCGCCGGGCATCGCGGCGGCGCCGCCTGGCGCCCGTACGATGCCCTGGGGCAGATCGGTCAGATCAGGCCTCGGCGGAATCATCCACACGGAAATTGACCGCGCGTGCCGGCACGACGGTGGAAATCGCATGCTTGTAGACCATCTGGGTCACGGTGTTGCGCAGCAGGACGACATACTGGTCGAACGATTCGATATTGCCTTGCAGCTTGATGCCATTGACGAGATAGATGGAAACCGGCACGTGCTCTTTGCGCAGCGCGTTCAGGAACGGGTCTTGTAGCAGTTGCCCTTTGTTGCTCATGGCACACTCCAAATTTATAGGTTTAGTGGTGAATGATGGGGATGGAAATCCCCGGTTCAAGTCAGGCGGCGCAAAAAGGCGCCATAAAAAAGATCAAAACGGTACCAAGTTGGCGTCAATGCGCAGGGAACCCCCTGCTACCGTGAATTTAGCCGCAGTTCCAAACGAACGCAAACGAAAACTGGCGCCGCCACGGATCCGATTCCGGACTCATTCCTTCGAGTCCGCGTACGGATTTTTGTTCGTGCGAAATTCGATGCGCAGGGGCGTGCCCTTGAGCTTGAATGCCGCACGGAAACGGTTCTCCAGGTAGCGCCGGTAGGTCTCTGCGACGCCCGACAGCGCATTGCCGTGGATCACGATGATGGGCGGATTGGAGCCGCCCTGGTGCGCATAGCGCAGCTTGGGCCGCGACGCGCCGACGCGCTTGGGCTGCTGGAATTCCACGGCTTCCTGCAGCACGCGCGTCAGTTGCGGCGTCGGCAGCTTGACCATCGCCGCGGCATACGCGTCGTCGACCGAGCGCATCAGCGCGCCGATGCCGGTGCGCTCGCGCGCCGACACAAAGTGAAAGTTGGCAAAGCTGAGGAATTGCAGCTTGCGCTCGAGGTCATGCTTGATGCGGTCGCGCGTGTGGCCGTCCAGGCCGTCCCATTTGTTGACGCCGACCACCAGCGCGCGGCCGGACTCGACGATAAAGCCGGCGATATGCGCGTCCTGGTCGGAAATATCCTGCTGCGCGTCGAGCAGCAGGATCACCACGTTGGCGTCCGCGATCGACTGCAGCGTCTTGACCACCGAGAATTTCTCGATCGCCTCGAACACCTTGCCGCGCCGGCGCAGGCCGGCGGTATCGATCAGCGTATAGGGCTTGCCGCCGCGCTCGAACTCCACATAGATCGCGTCGCGGGTGGTGCCGGGCATGTCGAAGGCGATCACGCGCTCTTCACCGATCAGCGTATTGACCAGCGTGGACTTGCCCACGTTGGGCCGCCCGACGATGGCGATCTTGACGCCCTTGCCGTCGTCCGAGGCTTCCTCGGCCAGCTCGGGGCGCTCCTGCACCGCCAGTTCGATGGCCTCGTCGACCAGCTCGCGCACGCCGTCGCCGTGGGCGGCGGAGATCGCGTACGGGTCGCCCATGCCGAGCTCGTAGAAATCCGCCGCGACCGAGGTGTACTTCATGCCCTCGGCCTTGTTGACCGCCAGCATGATGCGGCGGCCGGTCTTGCGCAGGTAATCGGCGATGGCGCGGTCCTGCGGCGCCAGGCCCAGGCGGCCGTCGACGATAAAGATCACCACGTCGGCCTCGACCACCGCCTGCTTGGTCTGCTTGGCCATCTCGGCGACGATGCCTTCCTTGACCACGGGCTCGAAGCCGCCGGTATCGATGGCGATGAACGGACGTTCGCCGATGCGCCCTTCGCCATAATGGCGGTCGCGCGTCAGGCCCGGCAGGTCGGCGACGAGCGCGTCGCGCGAGCGGGTCATGCGGTTGAATAGCGTCGACTTGCCCACATTGGGGCGGCCGACAAGTGCGATAACTGGTTTCATGCCATAAACGGAAACGGGGGCCGGCAACTGCCGCCCCCCGGTAACTCCGGAGTCAAGGGTTCCAGCGGCAGCCCGCGCCACCTGGGCGCGGGCTGCCGCTTGTCCTGTCGGGCGCGGCGCGGGTCACCGACCCGCTGCAATTGCCGCGCCAAGGATCATGCTACCGGATTCGGCGCCGGCCGTACCGACAGGTGTACGGCAGCGCGCATAGGGTCCTGTCAGCCAGGCTGGAAACCGTAGACGTCGCCGTCGCGCGTCTGGATCACCAGGGTCTGCCCCGCCACCACGGGCGCGGCGGTGATGGCGCTGCCATCGGTCTTCATGCGTGCCACCACCTGGCCGTCTTCGCGCGACAGGAAGTGGACATAGCCTTCGAAGTCGCCCATCACCACCGAGCGGCCCAGCGCCAGCGGCGCGCCCAGGCGGCGGTTGCGCAGGTCGGCGTTCTTCCAGCGCTCGCTGCCGTTCTGGCGGTCGAAGGCATGGACCACCGATTGCTCGTCGCTGGCGTAAAGCGCATTGTCATCCTGCGCCAGGCCTGCCGGCGACGAGAAATCCTTGCCCCACTGCGGCTGGCCGCTGGCCAGTTCCAGGCACGCGACCCGGCCCTGGAAGGTGGTGGCGCAAACCTGGCGGCCGCTGACCATGGGCAGGCCGGTGACGTCGTTCAGGCGCTCGATCTCCGACACGCCCTTCGGATACGAAATCGCGCTTTCCCAGCGCAGCACACCGTTGCCCGGCGTCAGCACGCCGAGCTTGCCGCCGGGGAAGCCCATCACGATGCCGTCGCCGGCGAACACCATGCCCATCGCCGCGCGCAGGTTCAACGGGGTCTGCGAACGCTGGTAGATCCAGCGGCGCTCGCCGGTCTCGGCATCCAGCCCGAACACCCGGGTATCGGTGGTGCGCACCACCACCAGGCCGTTGCCGACCAGCGGCGCCGACAGGACCTCGCCGTTGACCTGCTTCTTCCAGATCTGCTTGCCGCTGGCGTCGAAGGCATAGACCGCACCCTTCTCGCCCGCGACCGCGGTGACCGAGCCGTCGCTACCCGGCCCGGAGGTCAGGTCCGCGTCGGTCTTGGCCTTCCACAGCACGCGGCCGCTGGCGCCTTCGAGCGCCATCACGTTGCCGTTGTTGGAAGACACATAGACATTGTTGCCCGCCGCGGCCGGCTGCATCGAATAGGGGCCGCTCTTGCCGACGTCGGCCTTCCAGGCCTGGCGCACCGCGAGCGTGCCCGATACCGGCTTGAGTTCGGCGGGCGGGTGCTTGTTTTCCTTGCTGAACAGCGCGCAGCCGCCCAGCGTGGCCAGGCAGGCAGCCGCCACCAGCGCACGGGAAATCGTGCGGGCAGGCTGGCGATGTACGGCACGGGAAAGCACTGACGTCATAACTTTACGGTCCTGTTGTTCGATCCGCGGGATCAACGGTATGGCAACGAGATGGCAATGGTTCAGGCGGCCGCCGGATCAGGCCGTGCCCAGCGCATCGAGCTTGAACTGGATGATCTGGCGCATCGCCGGCTCGGCCTGGCCCAGCTTGTCGAGCGCCTTGCGATAGGCGCTGCGGGCATCGTCGCGCTTGTCCTGCGCGGCGAGCAGGTCGCCGCGGCGGTCGGCGTACAGCGCGACGAACGCGGCCGGCGGCTCGTCCTTGAGCAGCGCCAGGCCCTGGTCGTAGGCCTTTTCGTCGAGCAGCACGCCGGCCAGGCGCACGCGCGCCAGGTGCGAATATGCTTCGTCGCCGTGGTCGATGGCCCATTGCAGCTGGCTCTTGGCGGCAGTCAGGTCGCCCGCATCGTACAGCACGCGGCCGGCGACCAGTGCGCTCATCTGGCCGTAGGCGGTACGGCCGTATTTGCCTTCCAGGTCGGTCGCGGCGCGCTTGATGCGCTCGGCATCGCGCGCCTCGGCGGCCTTGAGCACCTGTTCGTACAGCACCGCGGCTTCGCCGGCCTGCTTGCGCTCCCAGTACTTCCAGCCGTTCCAGCCGGCAAAGGCGAGCAGCGCGATGATCAGCGCCCAGGTCAGCGCATTGCCGTACTGGCGCCACCAGGCCTTCAGATTCTCAAGCTGTTCCTGTTCTTCTAGATCGTAAGCCATGTCGAGGCAATCACCTGCGTTGGTTGGATACTCGTGGTGTCGGGGCTGCGGCGCGCGCTTATTCGCTGGCGCCGACCATGGCGTCGATCAGGTAATCGACCAGCCCTTCGGCCGGCACGGTGGCCTGTTGCCCACCGCCTTCGGCCTGCTCGCGCTGGCGAAGTTCCTTGACCTGGACCACGCCGGCGGCCACTTCGTCGTCGCCAATGATAACGGCATAGGCCGCGCCGCTTGCGTCGGCGCGCTTCATCTGCGACTTGAAGCTGCCGCCCTTGCCGTCCGGGCTGGCATGCAGCACCACGTCGAGGCCGGCGTCGCGCAGGCGCTCGGCGGCCACCATCGCCTGCTGTGCGGCGGCCTCGCCCTGGTGCACCAGGTAGACGTCGCAACCGACCGCCTCGGGCACCACGCCCTCTTCGCGGATCAGCTCGATGATGCGCTCGATGCCCATGGCCCAGCCGCAAGCCGGCGCCGGCTTGCCGCCCATCTGCGCGATCAGCGGGTCATAGCGGCCGCCGCCGGCGATGGTGCCCTGCGCGCCCAGCTTGTCGGTGATCCACTCGAACACCGTCAGGTTGTAGTAATCGAGGCCGCGCACCAGGCGCGGGTTGATCTTGAACGGGATGTTGTTGGCCTTCAGCAGGCGCTGCACGCCCTCGAAGTGCGCCAGCGACGCTTCGCCCAGGAAGTCGATCAGCTTGGGCGCGTTCGCCGCCATCTCCTGCAGCGCCGGGTTCTTGGTGTCGAGCACGCGCAGCGGGTTGGTGTACAGGCGGCGCTTGCTGTCGTCGTCGAGGATGTCCTGGAAGCCTTCCAGGTACTTGATCAGCTGCTCGCGGTGCGCCGCGCGCTCGTCGGCCTGCCCCAGCGAATTGAGTTCGAGGCGCACGCCGGTCAGGCCCAGGTCGTCCCACAGGCGCTGGCACATCAGGATGATCTCGGCATCCACGTCCGGGCCGGCAAAGCCCAGCGCCTCGGCGCCGAGCTGGTGGAACTGGCGGTAGCGGCCGCGCTGCGGACGCTCGTGGCGGAACATCGGGCCGGTGTACCACAGGCGCTTGGGGCCGTCGTACAGCAGGTTGTGCTCGATGGTGGCGCGCACCGCCGCGGCGGTGCCTTCCGGGCGCAGCGTCAGCTGCTCGCCGTTGAGCGAATCGGTGAAGGAGTACATCTCCTTCTCGACGATGTCGGTGACCTCGCCGATGCCGCGCACGAACAGCTGGGTGTGCTCGACGATGGGCGTGCGGATCTGCTGGTAGCCGTACGCGCGCAGCATCGCGCGCGCGGCATTCTCGAAATGCTCCCACAGCGGCGCGTCGGCCGGCAGCATGTCGTTCATGCCCTTCACGCCCTGCAGGGCCTTGGCGGGGCGTGCCTTCGGTTCGGTCTTGGCGGCGCCGTCGGCGGCCATGGTCTCGGTTTGCGTCATTCTGTTCTAGTCAGGCTGCTGGCCCCGGCCGGTCCGGCTCAGGCTGCCACTTCTTTGCCGGCCCGCGCAGCGCCCGGGCCGTAATGCGTGCGAACGTATTCGTCTACGATCGCCTGGAATTCTTCTGCAATGCGCTCGCCGCGCAGCGTCTTCACCTTGACGCCGTCGACGAACACCGGCGCGGCCGGCGATTCGCCCGAGCCCGGCAGCGAAATGCCGATATTGGCGTGCTTGCTTTCGCCCGGGCCGTTGACGATGCAGCCCATCACGGCCACGTCCATTTCCTCGACGCCCGGGTAGGCGGTCTTCCATTGCGGCATCTGCTCGCGCAGGTAGGCCTGGATGCTCGCCGCCAGTTCCTGGAACACCGTGCTGGTGGTGCGCCCGCAGCCCGGGCAGGCGATCACCATCGGGGTGAAATTGCGCAGGCCCATGGTCTGCAGGATTTCCTGTCCGACGTACACCTCTTTCTCGCGCGGCGCGCCGGGTTCGGGCGTCAGCGAGATGCGGATGGTGTCGCCGATGCCTTCCTGCAGCAGCACCGACAGCGCCGCGGTCGAAGCCACGATGCCCTTGCTGCCCATGCCGGCCTCGGTCAGGCCAAGGTGCAGCGCGTAGTCGCAGCGGCGCGCCAGCTCGCGGTACACCGCGACCAGCTCCTGCACCTGCGACACCTTGCACGACAGGATGATCTGGCTGCCCGGCAGGCCGATCTCCTCGGCCTTGCGCGCCGAGTCGATGGCCGAGGTGATCAGCGCCTCGATCATCACGCTCTGCGCCGGCCACGGCTCGGCGCGCCCGGCGTTCTCGTCCATGATGCGCGCCAGCAGGTCCTGGTCCAGGCTGCCCCAGTTCACGCCGATGCGCACCGGCTTGTTGTAGCGGCACGCCATCTCGATCATCTGCGCGAACTGGGTATCGCGCTTGGCGCCCTGGCCGACATTGCCCGGGTTGATGCGGTACTTGGACAGCGCCTCGGCGCAGGCCGGATAGTCCTGCAGCAGCTTGTGGCCGTTGTAGTGGAAGTCTCCCACCAGCGGCACGTCGACCCCCATCCGGTCGAGCTGCTCGCGGATCGACGGCACCGCGGCCGCGGCCTCGGGCGTGTTCACCGTGATGCGCACGATCTCGGAGCCCGCGCGCGCCAGCTCCTTGACCTGGATCGCGGTGCCGATCGCGTCGACCGTGTCGGTATTGGTCATCGACTGCACCCGCACCGGCGCATCGCCGCCGATGGTCACCACATTGTCGCCCCACGCGACCCGCGCCTGGCGGGTCTGGCGGCGCGGCAGCGGGCCCGGCAGGACCGGGAGACAGAGCTGTTGGTTCATAGCGTTACCACCTTGCAAAGACGCACCTTGCCGCACCTGGCCCCCGCGTCAGGGCAGCGTCAGGCGCGCCACGTTGTTGCGGTTGGCTGCCTTCAGGTCGACCGGCGTACCGCCGCGCGTGAACGATTCGACGCCCTTGACGTTGCCGATCACCACCTTGTACGGGGCCGTGCCGCCGCCAGCCATGGTCTGGCCGGCCCTGGCGGTGCCGCCCAGGACGACCTTGCCGCTATTGTCGCGGATTTCAAACCAGGTATCGGCGGCAAAGCGGATTTGCAGCTCGCCCTCGCCGGCCGCCGCGGCGGATGCGGTCGGGGCTGCCGGCGCCGACGCAGCCGGCGCCGCCGTGGCTGCCGCCGCTGCCGAAGCTGCCGGGGCGCTGGCCGGAACCGTTTCGGCCGACGGTGCCGGCGAGTCGCTGGCTGCCATCACCGGCGGCAGCGCCGCGGTCACGATACCGGCTTCGGTGCTCCCGCTTTCCGCGGCCGGCGCCTCGGCCGCCACGGTTTCGGCGGCGCTGCTGCGCGCGTCGATCCACGCGCGGATATGGTCGAGCCCGAACCAGATGCCCGCGGCCACCACCACCGCCACCAGCGCCAGCCAGACCCAGCGGCCGCCATTGCCGCCCGAGCGGAAGCGGTTGCGGTCGTCGAAGGCGGCGTTGATGCCGCCCTCGCGCTGGCGGGCGATTTCCGCCACCTGCGCCACCGCGCGCGGCTGGAAGCGCGCCAGCAGCGGGTCGATATCGACATGGAGCATGCGGGCATAGGCGCGCATCACGCCCTTGGCGAAGGTCACGTCGGGCAGCGCCTTCAGGTCGGCCGCCTCGATCGCGCGCAGCTTGCTGGCCGCCACCTTGAGCCGTGCGCTGACGTCCTCGACGGACATGCGCTGCGCCTCGCGCTCGCGCGCCAGCGCCGCGCCGATCTCGCGCGCCGCGGCTTCACGTTCTCCTTCATGCGCGCCTCCGCCGACTGCCTGCGTCGGTACGGCCTGGCCTGCGGCGCGGTCGTGCTCACTCATCCCATGCTCCTTGTTCGTAGGCGGCCACCTCGCGCGAGTCGGGGAAGCGGCTGCGCAGTTGCGCCCCCAGCGCATCCTGCGTGCGGCCGTCGCCCTGTCGGTGGGCAATGCGCGCTCCCAGCCAGAGGGATTGCGCAGTGACAAATTGGCTGTTGTTGACGCGCTGGACAAACTGGCGCGCCTGGACGTAATCGCCGCGCCGGTAGAACACCAGCGCCAGGTTGGTGTTCGCCACCGGGTTGTTACGGTCGTAGCCGAGCGCGGCCTTCAGGTTCTTCTCGGCCTCGGCGCTGTGGCCCTGGCGCAGTTCGCACGCGCCCAGGCTGATCAGCGGCTTGACCGGGCCGCCGGCCGACGGTGCCGACACGGCGCGCTGCAGCATGGGCACGGCTTCGCCGTAGCGCCCTTGCTGGCACAGGAACCACCCGTAGTTGTTGAGCAGGTCGCCGTCATTGGCGCGCATCGACGCCGCGGTGCGGAAGCTGTCCTCGGCCAGCGTCGGTTCATTCATGCTCATGTAGATCAGCGCCCGCACATGGTAGGCGTCGGCCAGCGACGGATCGATGGCGATGGCCTGCTTGATCTCGTCAAGCGCGACCGCGTTCTGGCCGGCCTCGAGGTAATTGGTGGCCAGCTGCAGCCGGATGCCGGCCCGGCGCCTGGCCTCGGTCTGGTCGGAAGCGGTCTGGAGATCCTGCGCCGGCGCATGCGGCAGCTGGCACCCGGACAACATCAGCAGCCCCAGCAGGGCCGCAGCGATCAGACGGATCATGCAGGGCGTGCCTCCCGCGGCTGGCCGCTGGCAGTGACCGGCACCAGCGGCGTGATCTTGCCGAACTTGCCACGTTCGGCCAGGCGGGTGCGGTCCTTTACTTCCCCGGCCAGCTGGCCGCAGGCGGCGTCGATGTCGTCGCCGCGGGTCTTGCGGATGGTGGTGACGATGCCCGCGTCCATCAGCACCTGCGCGAAGCGACGGATCTGCTCGTTGTTGGAGCGCTTCAGGCCCGATTCGGGGAAGGGGTTGAACGGGATCAGGTTGAACTTGCACGGCACGTCGGCGACAAGCTTCAGCAGTTCCCGTGCATGCTCGACGCCGTCGTTGACGCCGTCCAGCATGCAGTATTCGAAAGTAATGAAATCGCGCGGCGCGAATTCCAGATAGCGGCGGCAGGCCGCCATCAGTTCGGCCAGCGGGTATTTCTTGTTCAGCGGCACCAGCACATCGCGCAGCGCGTCGTTGGACGCATGCAGCGACACAGCCAGGGCGACTGGCAAATCCTTGGACAAGCGGTCCATCATCGGCACCACGCCGGAGGTGGACAGCGTCACGCGGCGGCGCGACAGGCCGTAGGCGTTGTCGTCGAGCATCAGCCGCATGGCCGGCACCACGGCGTCGTAGTTCAGCAGCGGCTCGCCCATGCCCATCATCACCACGTTGGAGATGACGCGGTCATCCTTGGGGCCGCGGCCCAGTTGCTCGCGCATGGCGAATTCCGCCATCCACAGCTGGCCGATGATTTCACCGGTGCTGAGGTTGCGCGAAAAGCCCTGCTTGCCGGTGGAACAGAACCGACAGTTGACGGCGCATCCCGCCTGCGAGGAAACGCACAGCGTGCCACGCGTTTCCTCGGGGATGTACACCGTCTCCACCGCGTTGCCCTCGCCCACGTCGAGCAGCCACTTGCGCGTGCCGTCGGCCGACAGGTTGTCGGTGATGACGGCAGGCGCGCGGATCTCGGCACGGGTCGCGAGCTTTTCGCGCAGCGACTTGGCGAGATCCGACATGGCGTCGAACCGGCTGGCACCGTAGTGGTGGATCCAGCGTTGCAGCTGCCGCGCACGGAACGGCTTCTCGCCGAGCTCGCCGCAATATGCGGTGAGCGCGTCCGCGTCGAGGTCGAGCAGGTTGACGAGAGTGTTCATGACGGCAGACTCGGCTTGGTGTCAGTCAGCAGCCGATCAGCGGCTGTAGACGTTCATGCCCGGGAAGAAGAACGCGACTTCCACGGCAGCCGTTTCGGCAGCGTCGGAGCCGTGCACGGCGTTGGCGTCGATGCTGTCGGCGAAGTCGGCGCGGATGGTGCCCTTCTCGGCCTTCTTCGGGTCGGTGGCGCCCATCAGGTCGCGGTTCTTGGCAATGGCGTTCTCGCCTTCCAGCGCCTGGATCATGACCGGGCCCGAAACCATGAAGTCGACCAGGTCCTTGAAGAACGGACGCTCCTTGTGGACGGCGTAGAACTGCTCGGCTTCGCCGCGCGACAGGTGCACCATCTTGGCAGCAACGATCTTCAGGCCGGCGGCCTCGAAACGGGCGTAGATCTGGCCAATCACGTTCTTGGCCACGGCATCCGGCTTGATAATCGACAGGGTGCGTTCGATCGCCATGAAAAACTCCGAAAAATGAAGGGGTTACAAATGGATTAAACGTGCAATTCTAGCACGAAGACTATGACGGTTTCGAGGGTCTTGCAGACCTCCCGACGGGCCCGCCCGCCCCTCGCGCACATGGCAGCCGCAAGTTGCAAAAAATGCACATTACAACCTTGTCATCCCTGGAACGCAGCGCCGCCGCTAACATCCAATGTGAGCGGCGTCGAACGGACGCGAGCCGGCGCTAAGTGACTGCTGAATTACCGCGCCCTTGCAATCCGGCCTGCCCGATGCCACATTGACGATGGTTCCGTCCGGCTTCCATACGAGTCTTCGCATTTGAAGTCCCGCCACGCCGGCGCCTCACCGTTTTGAGACAGGAGTCACCATGGATAACAAGCTGAACACCTACGGTTTCGGCAACAGTGCGTCGACCGTCACTGACGTCGTCGTTCGCAACCGGGTCTTGCGCAACACTTACTGGCTGCTGGCCCTATCGATGATCCCCACCGTGCTCGGTGCGTGGATCGGCGTGGCCACCGGCTTCAGCTTCATGGCGGGCAGCCCCGGCCTGTCGCTGATCCTGTTCCTCGCGATCGCGTTCGGCTTCTTCTTTGCCATCGAGAAGACCAAGAACAGCAGCATGGGCGTGGTCCTGCTGCTGGCCTTCACCTTCTTCATGGGCCTGATGCTGTCGCGGCTGATCAGCGTCACCTTGTCGTTCTCGAACGGCCCGGCACTGATCATGTACGCCTTCGGCGGCACCGCGGCCGTGTTCGGCGCGATGGCGTCGATCGCCACCGTCAGCAAGCGTGATTTCTCCGGCCTGGGCAAGTTCCTGTTCGTCGGCGTGATCCTGCTGATCCTGGCCAGCGTCGCCAATATCTGGCTGCAGCTGCCGGCGCTGATGATCACGGTGTCGGTGATCGCGATCGGTATCTTCTCGGCGTACATCCTGTTCGACGTGCAGCGCGTGGTGAACGGCGGCGAGACCAACTACATCACCGCCACGCTGGCGATCTACCTCGACGTGTACAACGTGTTCGCCAACCTGCTGGCGCTGCTGGGCATCTTCGGCGGCAACCGCGAATGACGGCGACTGCCGCGGCATGAAAAAAGCCGGCCTGTTGGCCGGCTTTTCTTTTGGGTGCCCGCAGCGATCAGTCGCGATCAGCTACGATCAAACACCGCGATCGACTCGACGTGCGAGGTGTGCGGGAACATGTTGACCACGCCGGCGCCGCTCAGGCGGTATCCCGCCTCGTGCACCAGCAGGCCGGCGTCGCGCGCCAGCGTAGCGGGGCTGCACGACACATAGACGATGCGCCGCGGCAGCACGTCGCTGCCCTGCTGCGCCAGCTCGCCCAGCGCCTTGCTCACCGCGAGCGCGCCTTCGCGCGGCGGATCGACCAGCCAGCGGTCGAAGCGGCCCAGCGCGGCGATGTCGTCGGCGGTGACCTCGAACAGGTTGCGGCACGCGAACTCGGTCCTGGCGGCCAGCCCGTTGTATTCCGCATTGGCAAGCGCGCGCGCGGTCAGCGCCTCGCTGCCTTCGATGCCCATCACCGTCTTGCCCTGCGTCGCCAGCGGCAGCGTGAAGTTGCCGATGCCGCAGAACAGGTCGAGCAGGCGGTCCTGCGGCTGCGCGTCGAGCAGGCGCAGCGCGCGGCCGATCAGCACGCGGTTGATCTGGTGGTTGACCTGGGTGAAGTCGGTCGGCTTGAACGGCATGCGGATGCCGAACTCCGGCAGCGTGTAGGCCAGTTCGGCGTCGGCCGGGTAGAACGGATAGACGGTATCCGGGCCCTTCGGCTGCAGCCAGAACTGCACTTTGTGCGCATCGGCAAAGGCACGCAGCAGGTCCTTGTCGGCATCGGTCAGCGGCTCCAGGATGCGCAGCACCAGCGCCGTCACCTCCTGGCCCACGGCCAGCTCGATCTGCGGCATGCGGTCGCGGATCGACAGCCCCATCACCAGCTCGCGCAGCGGCACCAGCATCGCCGACACATGCGGCGGCAGGATCTCGCAGCGCGTCATGTCGGCGACATAGCTGCTCTTGCGCTCATGAAAGCCGACCAGCACCCCGCCCTTCTTGGCCACATGGCGCACCGTCAGGCGCGCGCGGTAGCGATAGCCCCAGTCGGGCCCGGCGATCGGGCGGAACACCACGTCGGGCTTCACCTTGGACAAGTGCCACAAGTTGTCTTCCAGCACACGTTGCTTGATGGCGAGCTGCGCGCGCGAATCCAGATGCTGCATCGAGCACCCGCCGCAGACGCCAAAGTGCTGGCAGCCCGGCTCGACGCGCATCACGGAGGCCTGCCGCACTTCGCCCAGGTGCGCCTGCTCGTAGCTGGGCTTGCGGCGATAGCTGCGGTAGCTGACGGTCTCGCCCGGCAGCGCGCCCTCGACGAAGATCACCTTGCCCGGCGTGCCGTCCTCGTTGACCAGCCGGCCGACGCCGCGGGCTTCCATGTCGAGGCTGTCGATCGTCACCACGGGGTCGTCCGCGGGCGCACCGCCCTGGGCGGCACCACGGCCACGGGAGTTCTTTGCGACGGGGGCAGCACCTTCGACCGCCGCAGCGGCCGGCACGGCCGGCGTTTCTTGTGGGGAGGACACGGCTTGGGACACCAGATAAAACCTGACGTATTGTTTTACGAAAGCGCGATTGTATGCCAGACCGGGCCGGCTCCGTTGGCGTACGTCCGGGCCGACGACGGAGAGCAGGCATGGAACTGATTTCGTGGAACATCCAGTGGGGCCGCGGCGCCGACGGGCGCGTCGACCTGGCGCGGCAGGTCGAGGTCCTGCGCGCCATGGCCGATGCCGACGTGCTGTGCCTGCAGGAGGTGACGCGCGGCTTTGGCGAACTACGTGGCGAACCCGGCGCCGACCAGGTATCGGAGCTGACCGCGCTGCTGCCGGGCTATCAGCTCCTCTATGCGCCGGCGGTCGAGCGGCGTGGCCGCACCGGCGAGCTCAAGCAGTTCGGCAACCTGGTTGCCACCCGGCTGCCGGTGCGCGAGGTGTTTCGGCATGCACTGCCCTGGCCCGCGGACCCCGAGGTGGCATCGATGCCGCGGGTGGCGCTGGAAGCCACCGTGGAAGCCGGCAGCGCGCCGCTGCGCGTGATCTGCACCCATCTGGAATATTATTCGGCGCCCCAGCGCAACGCCCAGGCCGAAGCCCTGCGCGACTGGCATGCCGAGGCTTGCGCCCACGCGCGCCGCCCCGGCCGCAACGAGCAGTGGCCGGGCCCGTTCACGCCCGAGCCGCGGCCCGTCGAAGCCATCCTGTGCGGCGACTTCAACAGCAAACCCGACGATGTCGCCTATCGGCGCATGCTCGACCCCTTCGACGACGGCACGCCAGCCTGGCGCGACGCCTGGCTGCATGCGCATCCCGGCCAGCCGCATGCCCCGACCTGCGCGCTGCACGACAAGGAACAATGGCCCGAGCCGCCCTTTGCCTGTGACTTCATGCTGGTGACCGAGCCGCTCGTGGCCCGCATCCGGCGCTGCGAGGTCAACGCCGACACCGATGCCTCGGACCACCAGCCGATCCTGCTGTCGCTGGACCTCTAGGCCGGTCTGCGCCGGGCCAGGCCGGGCCCGCGGCTGCCGTCGTCAGTCTTCGAGGTCTTCGGCTTCGGGCGTCAGGCGCTGCAGCCGGAAGGCCTGCAGGTATTCCATCCACTGTTCGCCCGGCAGCTCGGCCAGCGATTCCTGGACGAATTCCATCTCGATATCGAACTCGCGCGGCGACAGCCCGCCGCGCATCAGCTGGAAGCGGCAGTACATCAGGTAGGTGTTGACGACGTCGGTCTCGCAGTACGCGCGGATCTCGTCAAGCTGCCCGGCCTGGAAGGCCTGCCATACCTTGCTGCCGTCCATCCCCATCTTGCCCGGAAAGCCGCACAGCTTGGCCAGGTCATCGAGCGGGGCGCTGGCGCGCGGCTGGTACATCGCCAGCAGGTCCATCAGGTCCAGGTGCCGCATGTGGTAGCGGCTGATGTAGTTGTTCCACTTGAAGTCGCGGCTGTCCTCGTCGCGGCCCTCGCCCATCTCCCAATAACGCGGCGCGGTGATGCCGTTGACCAGGCCGCGGTAGTGCAGCACCGGCAGGTCGAAGCCGCCGCCATTCCACGACACCAGTTGCGGGCTGTAGCGCGCGATCAGTTCATAGAACTTCTGGATCAGCGTGGCCTCGCCGTCCTGCGGCGTGCCGAGCGAGCCGACATGGAACACCGCCGAGCCGTCGCGGTGCGTGCGCCGCAGCACGCAGGAAATCGCGGCGACACGCTGCAGGTAGTGCGGGAGGAAATCGCTGCCGGTCTTTTCGCGGCGGGCGGAAAACGCATGCTCGGCGACTTCGGCGTCGCTCATCGCATCGGGATGGTCATGCAAACGGCGCAGGCCGGCGACATCGGGAATGGTCTCGATGTCGAATACCAGCACAGGGGTCATAGAACGGCGTCCTTCCTGACACCTTGCGAAGCGAAATGCCGCTTGAGCTTGACCAGCGCCTCCTGCTGGATCCGGCGCACGCGCTCGCGCGTCAGGCCCATCTCCTCGGCAAGCTCTTCCAGCGTGGCGGGCTCGATGTGGTTCAGGCCGAAGCGGCGCTCGACCACATAGCGATGCTTTTCCGACAGGCGCGCCAGCCAGAGCTTCATCAGCCCTTCCAGCTCGCGGTGCGCCACCTCCTGGTCGGGGGCGGCGTTGTGCTCGTCGGAGAGGAAATCCAGGAGGCTCGAGCCGGGATCGAGATCGAACGGCGTATCGAGCGAGGTGGTGTGTTCGTTGAGTGCCAGCACGTCCTGCACTTCGTCCGGCGTCTTGCCCAGCAGGTGGGCGATGTCTTCCAGGCTGGCGTCGCGCCCGTCGGTGCCGCCCTTCTCCAGATGGCGCTTGGCGCGCAGCACCTGGTTGAGTTCGCGGATCACGTGCACCGGCAGGCGGACCGTGCGGGCCTGGTTCATGATGGCGCGCTCGATGCTCTGGCGGATCCACCACGTTGCGTAGGTCGAGAAGCGGAAGCCGCGCGACGGATCGAACTTCTCGATCGCGTGCATCAGGCCCAGGTTGCCTTCCTCGATCAGGTCGAGCAGCGGCACGCCGCGATTGAGATAGCCCTTGGCGATGCTGACCACCAGCCGCAGGTTGCGCTCGATCATGACCTGGCGCGCGGCAAAGTCGCCGTCCTTGGCCAGCGTGGAGAAATGCAGTTCTTCCGGCGCCGACAGCAGCGGCTTGATGCTGATGCGGTTCAGGTAGTGCTGGACGGTGTCGGCGGCCAGCTCGGTATGCAGCACCGTGCGGAAATCGTCATGCTCGGCGGTCGCGCTTTCGGTGCCGTTTTCCGCGCTGTCTTCGTCCTCGTCGTCCGACTCGTCCTCGTCGTCGTCGCGCAGATGGCGCTCGTTGCGATCATTGTCGTCGCCGAGCAGGTCGGCCTCGCGCAGTCCCACCGCAGCGGACGTGGCGATGGGCTCGTCGGTCACGGGAAGCATCTCGGCGGCGAGATCGGGCTCGAAGCCCTCTGCATCGGCGCGTTCGTCGGGATGCGCCACACCAGCCTTCACTTCCGGCTGCTTGGGACGGCGAGCCCTGCTGACGGTTCCGGAGGAGACAGTTTTCTGGCGTGGCATGAACCCTCACTGTGGCGGCAGGTACCGCATCGGATCAACCGGTTTTCCGTTCTTGCGAACTTCGAAGTGAAGCTTCACCCGGTCGGTATCACTGTTGCCCATCTCTGCAATCTTCTGGCCTTTTCGGACCGTGGATTGCTCGGCGACGAGCACCTTGTCGTTGTGCCCGTAAGCGGTAAGAAATGTCTCGTTGTGTTTGATGATGACAAGATTCCCGTAGCCGCGCAAGGGGCCTACGTGAATCACCCGACCGTCATCCGCGGCCAGCACCGAATCGCCCTTCTTGCCCGCAATATCGATGCCTTTATTACCCTTGTCGTCGAATTTACCGACCATCTGGCCGGTCGCCGGCCAGCTCAGCTTGATCGAGCCGTCGGCCATCGGCGCCGAGCCCGGCGCGGTCGCTGCGGGTGTTGCAGGCGCTGCCGCCGGCGCCGAAGCGGCGCCGGTGGGCGCGGCGGTGGGCGCGGCCGGCGGCGGCACCGGCGTGCCGTTCGGACGCGCCTGGTCGATCGGCTGGGCCTGCACCGTGCCTGGCGCCACCGGCATGGTGGCCACGCCCGGCGCAGTGTTGACGTCGGCACCCGGCGGCACGATGCGCAGCAGCTGGCCGACCTCGATCTGGTTCACATTGGTCAGGTTGTTCCACGTTGCCACATCGCGATACGACTGGCCGTTCTCCAGCGCGATACGGTAAAGGGTATCGCCTCGCTTGACCCGATAGTACCCGGGTGGCGCCGGTTCCAGCGTCGCCGCGGTGGTACCGGAGGTGGAGGTACGGTCGACGACCGGCGCCGGCATCGGCGAATTGGCGCAGGCGGCCAGCAGGGCCGCGAGCGACGTCGCCGCAAGAAGTTGTCCGGCGCGTGCGAAATTTTGCGATTTCACGATGTTGTGCATAGTTCGACTCAGATGGTGCCCGATTTTAAGGGCACAAAGAAAACGGCTTCAAGCGCGGTGCGGTGAAAGCGATGGCGGTTGCGCCGCTCGATCAGCAGCAGCTGCTGCGTCACGGTCTGGCCAGGCACGCCTGCCGGCGGCATCACCGCCACCGGGGCGATCAGGCGCCCGCCGATGGCCAGCTGCTCCAGCAGCGCCTCGGGCACCTCCATGCCGGCCGCGGCGAGGATGATGGCCGAGAACGGCGCGGCCTGCGGCAGGCCCAGCATGCCGTCGCCGTAATGCAGGCGCAGGTTGGGCACGCGCAAGGGCCGCAGGTTCGCCTTGGCCTGTTCGTGCAGCGGCCGGATGCGCTCGATCGAGAAGACTTCGCGCGCCACCTGGGCCAGAACCGCGGCCTGGTAGCCGCAGCCGGTGCCGATCTCGAGCACGCGCTCCAGCGGCGCCTCGGCGCCCAGGCCCTCGCGCAGCAGCTCGATCATGCGCGCCACCACCGAGGGCTTGGAGATGGTTTGCTGGTGGCCGATCGGCAGCGCGGCGTCTTCATACGCCTGCGATGCCAGCCCCGGCTCGACGAACAGGTGGCGCGGCACCGTGGCGATGGCCGACAGCACGCGCTCGTCGCGGATGCCCGCGGCGCGCAGCCGCGCCGCCAGTGCCACGCGCGCACGCGCCGAGGCCATGCCGCCGCCGCCCGCGGTGGCCGCCGAGGCGCGCTGCGCGACCGCGCTGGCCGGCACCGGCGCGGGCGCCGGCGCCGCAGTGCGCGGCAGCCGCGGCTTGGCTGGCGTAACGGGCGGGGGCACGGGCGCGGCCGGGCGCGGCGCGCCAACCGCGGGGATGCCGGCGGTGCGCGCGGGCGCGGGCTTGCGCTCGACCACCGCATCCAGCGGCAGCGGGAACTTGTTGCGAGGAGGCGTGGAACTCATCGGGGGCGCGACGCGGCGATTCGACGGCTCGTGCGGCTCGGGCGGCTCGGGACCGGCGGCCCTACTTCAGCCACTGGTCGAGCGCGTCGAGCTGCCCGCGGTGGGTCAGGTCCAGCTGCAACGGCGTGAGCGAGACATAGCCCTGCGCGGTCGCGTGGAAGTCGGTGCCTTCGCTGGCATCGCGCGCGTCGCCGGCGGGACCGATCCAGTAATTGGTGTCGCCGCGCGGGTTGACCTGCGTGATCACCGGCTGCGACGGATGACGCTTGCCCAGGCGCGTGGCGCGATAGCCCTGGATATGTTCGAACGGCAGGTTCGGGATATTGACGTTGAGCAGGAACGGCTCGGCCGGCGGCGTGCCGATGATGCGCTCGACCACGGTGCGCGCGACGCGCGCGGCGGCATCGAGGTGTTCCCAGCCCTTGTCCACCTGCGAGAAGGCCACCGAGGGAATCCCCAGCAGGTAGCCCTCGATCGCGGCGGCGACGGTGCCGGAGTACAGCACGTCCTCGCCCATGTTCTGGCCCTGGTTGATGCCGGACACCACCAGGTCAGGCTTTTCGTCGAGCAGCCCGGTCAGCGCGATATGCACGCAATCGGTGGGCGTGCCGTTGACGAAGCGAAAACCTTTTTGCACGCCTTCGCGCGCTTCGTAGATCGACAGCGGGCGCTGCAGGGTCAGGGAATTGGAAGCGCCGCTATGGTTCTGCTCCGG
Organism: Cupriavidus nantongensis; assembly: GCF_001598055.1. Lineage (NCBI taxonomy): Bacteria > Pseudomonadati > Pseudomonadota > Betaproteobacteria > Burkholderiales > Burkholderiaceae > Cupriavidus > Cupriavidus nantongensis. The sequence goes on from NZ_CP014844.1 coordinate 3,323,511, forward strand.
CGCGATGACCGTGATCCGGCCCAGCGGCGCGAGCGCAGCATGCAAAACGGCCAGTCCCGGCGCGAGATAACCGTCGTCGTTGGCGAGAAGGATATGCATGCCGCGATTGTACCTGAGCGCAGGCGCGCAAGCGGCCCGCGCGCCGCCCGATCCGGCCATCCGCGGCGGCGGCGCCGGCACTGTATGCAGGCGGCAAATGACCGCCTCCACGCCTTCCGCATGAAACAGAACGACCGTGCTATTCCTGCGCTACACTTGCCCCGCCGGCCCGCGTAAGCTTGACTGGCGCGGCATGCCAACCACACCACCGGAGACAAGATGAAAGCCGTATTGTGCAAAGCCTGGGGTCCGCCCGATTCGCTGACCCTCGAAACCCTGCCCGACCTGGTGCCCGGCAAGGGCGAAGTGGTCATCGACGTCAAGGCGGCCGCGGTCAACTTCCCGGATGTGCTGATCATCCAGAACAAGTACCAGGCCAAGCCCGAACTGCCGTTCACGCCCGGTTCGGAGCTGGCCGGCGTGGTCAAGGCGGTGGGCGAAGGCGTCACCCACGTCAAGCCCGGCGACAAAGTCATCGCCTACCTGGGCAATGGCGCTTTCGCCAGCCAGGCCAGGGCGCCGGCGGCGTCGGTGGTGCCGATGCCGCCCGGCATCGACTTCGAGACCGCGGCGGCCTTCACGCTGACCTACGGCACCTCGCACCACGCGGTGATCGACCGCGGCGAGCTGAAGGCGGGCCAGACCATGCTGGTGCTGGGCGCGGCCGGCGGCGTCGGCCTCGCAGCGATCGAGATCGGCAAGGCCATCGGCGCGCGCGTGATCGCGGCGGCGTCGACCGACGAAAAGCTCGAAGTGTGCAGGCAGCACGGTGCCGACGCCTTGATCAACTACAGCACCGAAGACCTGCGCGAGCGCATCAAGGCGCTGACCGACGGCAAGGGCCCGGACGTGATCTACGACCCGGTCGGCGGCATCTATGCCGAACCGGCGTTCCGCTCGATCGGCTGGCGCGGCCGCTACCTGGTGGTGGGCTTCGCCAATGGCGAGATCCCCAGGCTGCCGCTCAACCTGGCGCTGCTCAAGGGCGCGTCGCTGGTGGGCGTGTTCTGGGGCGATTTCGTGCGGCGCGAGCCCAAGGCCAACCAGGCCAACATGGCGCAGATGCTGGGCTGGATGAAGGAAGGCAAGATCCGCCCGCATATCTCGGCGCGCTATCCGCTGGAGCAGGCCGCGCAGGCGCTCAAGGACATGGAAGCGCGCAAGGTCACCGGCAAGATCGTGATCGTGCCGTGACGGCGCCAAAAAAATAAGGCGCAGGCGGTGCGGCTACACCCTGCGCCATGCGAGGCAATCCGCCCCAAGCTGCCTGTTGTCCCGATTGCGCACACCCCGGCGCGGGCCAACGGGCAGTTCCCAAAACAGCCAGCCCCCGGCCCGGCCGTTTTCCGCAAGTTCCCTATCAGAAGCGATGCTGCAGGCCGGCCATGACGCCGGTCTGGTTGCTGGCAAAGCCGACCAGGTCGCGCGACACGCTGACGTCCTGGCCATTGCGCGCCTTCGCGTAGCCCACTGACAGGTAGGCCAGCGTGCGCTTGGACAGCGCGTACTGCCCGCGCAGCGAGAACAGGATCGGGTCGGCATCGTTGCCGCCCTTGATGTTCTGCTTGTAGACCGCGCCGTACAGCGTGAACGCCGGCGTGAAGGCGTAGCTGGCGCCGCCCCAGTACATGTCGCTGCGCTGGCTGGCCGCGCCGGTGGTGAAGCTGCGCTTGTAGTTGCGGTAGCCGGCAAACAGCTTCAGGTCGCCGAAGTCATAGCTGGCGCCGGCATGGATGCCCTGGATGTAGTCGGTGGCGTCGGCGGGCGTGGTGCTGGTGCCGGCGCCGTTCTGGCGGTCCCAGGTCGCGGCGGCGGCGAACTTGCCGGCGTTGTAGCCGGCGCCCAGCGCGTACTTGGACGAGCTCTTGAAGTCCCCCGCCACTTCGCCCAGCGCCACCGTCGCGCCGAGCTTCAGGCCGCCGAAGCTGCCGTCGTAGCGGATGGCATTGGATGCGCGCGAGAACAATCCGTCCTTGCGCCCGCCGGTGGCGGTCGACGACGTCGCCCACGAATACGCCGGCGCATAGCCCATCGGGTCGAACGGCAGCATGAAGTCGTAGGTGGTGGTGAAGGTGCGGCCCAGCACCACCTGGCCGTAGCGGCTCGACAGGCCCACGGTGGCGCGGCGGTCGAACAGCGTGTTGTCGGTGTCGAGCCGGCCGGTGTCGATGGCGATGCCGCTTTCGAGGTTGAAGATCGCCTTCAGGCCGCCGCCCAGGTCTTCGCTGCCGCGGATGCCCCAGCGCGAGGTGTTCTTGCCGCCCGAGGTCAGCTTGACCGCCGAGCCGTCCGGCCCGGCATGGCTGACATATTCGATGCCCGCGTCGACCAGCCCGTACAGGGTCACGTTCGATTGCGCGGATGCCGACCCCGCGGCCGCCAGGCCCATCGCGGCCAACGCCATTGCCGTACGCTTCATTGCCATCTCCTTCCTTGTGCTTGTTGTGGTAATCGTCAGCGGCGGGATGGTAGGTGACGCGCACTTTCAGTTCGCTTTCGAAGGGCAGGCTTTTCGCGGCCATGGCGCCGCCGCGGGATCAGTGGTTTCCCTAGCTTCTAAGCCGGCGCGGTTCGCTGTATCAGTCTGGCCTTTGCCGTTTTTTGCTGTCGCAGCCGCTCTGCCGTGCTGCCGCCCTGCCCGCCCTGCCCCATGCGTATCCTGCTTGCCGAAGACAATGTGATGCTGGCCAGTTCGCTCAGCCAGGCCCTGGGCCAGGCCGGCTTCACGGTCGACTGCATGCACGACGGCCACAGCGCGGACACGCTGCTGAGCACGCAGGACTACGCGCTGCTGATCCTGGACCTGGGCCTGCCCGGCCTGGATGGTCTGGAAGTGCTGCGCCGCCTGCGCCAGCGGCGCAATCCGCTGCCGGTGCTGATCCTGACCGCGCACGGCTCGGTCGAGGACCGTGTGCGCGGCCTGGACCTGGGCGCCGACGACTACCTGGCCAAGCCGTTCGACCTGTCCGAGCTGGAAGCGCGCGCCCGCGCGCTGATCCGTCGCGCCCATGGCCATGACAGCACGCAGATCGCCTTCGGCCCGCTGCACTACGACAGCATCAGCCGCGCCTTCCTGCTGCACGGCCAGCTGCTGGCGCTGACCGGGCGCGAGCGCGCCGTGCTCGAGGTGCTGCTGCTGCGCGATGGCCGCGCGGTCAACAAGGGCGCGCTGTCGGAGAAGATCTTCGGCATCGACGAATCGGTCAATCCGGACGCGATCGAGATCTACGTGCACCGGCTGCGCAAGAAGCTCGACGGCAGCGGCGTCGCCATCGTCACGCTGCGCGGCCTGGGCTACCTGCTCGAAGCGCGGCCGGCGGCATGAAGCGGCCGCGCCCGGCACCCAGCCTGCGGCTGCAGTTGTCGCTGTGGCTGCTGCTGCCGCTGATGGGATTGCTGGCCTTCGATGCCTGGCTGACCTACCAGCGCGCGATGTCGGCCGCGCATACCGCCTTCGACCGCACGCTGGAGGCATCGCTGCGCGCGATGCGCGAAGGCATCCGGCTGCACGAGGGACGGCTCGCGGTCGACCTGCCCAACCTCGCGCTCGAGCTGTTCGACGGCCAGGCCGGCCCGCGCATTTTCTACCGCATCCGCGCCGACGACGGCACCACCGTCACCGGCTACGACGACCTGCCGATGCCGGCCGACGCACCGCTGCAGCTGTACCGCACCGTGTTCTACGACACCTTGTTCCGCGACCAGCCCCTGCGCATGGCCGCGCAGCCGCTGCCAGTGCGCGACGTCGGCGCGGCGCGCACGCGGCTGGTGTGGGTGCTGGTGGGCGAGACCATCGAGCCGCGCCAGCTGCTGGCACGCGACATCCTGATCGGCTCGCTGCTGCAGGAACTGATGCTGGTGACGCTGGCGCTGGGCATCGTCTGGCTCGGCGTGCGGCGCGGCCTGCGCCCGCTGCACCGGCTTTCCGACACGGTGGCGGGGCGCGGCACGCAGCTCGACCCGATCGAGCAGAAAGGCCTGCCGGCCGAGATGAAGCCGCTGGTGCGGGCGCTGAACCAGTACATGGCGCGGCTGCACGGCATGGTGCTGGCGCGCAAGCGCTTCTTTGCCGATGCCGCGCACCAGCTCAAGACCCCGCTGGCAATCATCCAGGCGCAGTCCGAACTGGCGCTGCGCGAACGCGACCGCGAACGCGTGCGCGAGCATATGCGCGTGCTGCACGGCACCGTGCGGCACGCGTCCAGGGGCGTGCAGCAGTTGCTGTCGCTATCGCGGCTGGAGCCCGATGCCGGCTACGAGCCGGCGCTGAAGCCGCTGCGGCTGGATACGCTGGCGCAGGCGGTGGCGCTGGAGTGGGCGCCGGTGGCGCACGGCGCCGGAGTCGACCTGGGTTTCGAGCGGGAGGGTGCGGCGCAGATCGCCGGACAGCCCGAGCTGCTGCAGGAGCTGACCGGCAACCTGATCGACAACGCGATCCGCTATGCCGGGCGCGGCGCAATGGTGACGGTGCGCGTGGCGGGTGAGGATGGGATGGCGCAGCTGCAGGTCATCGACAACGGCCCCGGCATTGCGCCGGCCGAACGCGAGGCGGTGTTCCGGCGCTTCTATCGCGGCGCCAGCGGGCAGGCGGTGGAAGGCACCGGCCTGGGCCTGTCGATCGTGCGCGAGATCGCGCGGCTGCATGGCGCGACGGTGGACCTTGGCGAAACGCCGGGTGGCGGACTGATGGTGTCGGTCAGGTTCGGCGCCAGGGCTTGTCCTTGACCGACTGTGTACTCCCTCTCCCGCAGCTTGCTGGAGAGGGGAGCAACCACCGCCGAAGCGGAAAGTCAAAGCTTCTCCGTCTCCCCGCTCTTCGGCTGCCACTTCATCAGCCGCTTCTCGCCGATGCCGACCATCCAGTCCAGCACCAGCGCAAACGCGGTCAGTACCACGATGCCGGCGAACACGGTATTGATGTCGAAGGTGCCCTCGGCCTGCAGGATCAGGTAGCCCACGCCGCGCGCCGAGCCCAGGTATTCGCCCACCACCGCGCCGACGAAGGCCAGGCCTACCGAGGTATGCAGCGACGAGAACACCCAGCTGGTCGCGCTCGGCAGGTAGACATGGCGCAGCAGCTGCTTCTGATTGGCGCCCAGCATGCGCGCATTGGCCAGCACCACCGGGCTCACTTCCTTGACGCCCTGGTAGACGTTGAAGAAGACGATGAAAAACACCAGCGTCACCGCCAGCGCCACCTTCGACCAGATGCCCAGCCCGAACCAGACCGCGAAGATCGGCGCCAGGATCACGCGCGGCATCGAGTTCATGGCCTTGACGTAGGGATCGAGAATGGCCGAGGTCAGCGGGCTCAGCGCCAGCCACAGGCCGACGCCCAGCCCCGCGACCGTGCCGATGCCGAACGCCAGCACGGTCTCGATCAGGGTCACGCCCAGGTGCAGGTAGATATCGCGCTCGACGATAAACCAGTTCCAGATGCGTTGCGCCACCATCAGCGGCTCGCCAAAGAAAAAGGCGACCTGCTGCGAGCGCGTGGCCACGTGCCACACGCCGAGGATCACCACCAGCACGAGCAGCTGCCACACGCGCAGCATGCCCTTGGAATCAGTACGGAATGCCATCGGGATTCAGTTCTTGTTTTGAATGGGGATGCAGGTCGAAACGGTTCAGGCGACCTTGCGCTGCTGGGCGTAGCCCTTGAGCACTTCCTCGCGCAGCACGTCCCAGATCGCGGCGTGCAGCTCGACGAAGCGCGGATGGTTGCGGATCTCGGCGACGTCGCGCGGGCGCGGCAGGTCGATCGCGAACTCGCCGATCGGATGCGTGCCGGGGCCGGCCGACAGCACCACCACGCGGTCGCTCATGGCGATGGCCTCGTCCAGGTCGTGGGTGATGAAGAGCACCGCCTTGCGCTTGGCGGCCCACAGCTCCAGCACCTCGTTCTCCATCAGCTGGCGGGTCTGGATGTCGAGCGCGGAGAACGGTTCGTCCATCAGGATGATGTCCGGGTCCAGCACCAGCGTCTGCGCCAGCGCCACGCGCTTGCGCATGCCGCCCGAAAGCTGGTGCGGGTAGCGGTCGCCAAACCCGCCCAGGCCCACCCGGCGCAGCCATTCCTCGCCCTGCTGCACCGCCTCGGCGCGCGCGGTGCCGCGGAACTCCAGGCCGGCGACGACGTTGTCGAGCGCGCTGCGCCACGGCATCAGCGCCTCGGTCTGGAACATGTAGCCGGCGCGCCGGTTGATGCCGCGCAGCGGCTCGCCGAACACGCGCACCTCGCCGCTGGAAGGCTCCAGCAGGCCGGCGCCGACATTCAGCAGCGTCGACTTGCCGCAGCCGGTGGGACCGACCACCGATACGAATTCGCCGGGCTGGATCGACAGCGTGACGTCCTTGACCGCGGTATAGCGCTGGCTGCGGTCATCGCGCGAGACAAAGGTGCAGGTGACCTGGTCGAGTGAAAGTGCGGGAATGCTCATGATGAACCGTCTCGTACCCGCCATGGCGGCGCAGGCAGCGGCGCGGGCGGGTGATGATGGACAAGCCGTCGCTGCCGCAAAGCAAAGGCCCGCTGCGGGCAGCGGGCCGATGGCGTCGACGGCAGGAAAATTACTTGTACTTGGCGTTGGCCTTCTGCACGAACGCGTTGGTGTAGGTCTCTTCCAGCTTGATCGACTTGCCCTTCAGTTCGGCGTCGAACTGGCCCAGCGCGTTGAGCGCTGTGCGCGGGCCGTCGGCCGGCATGGTGCCGTCCGGCGAGATCGCTTCCTTGACCTTGTCCCATGCGGCCAGGTACAGCGCGCGGTCGCCCAGCAGGTAGCTTTCCGGCACGGTCTTGACGATGTCGGACGGGCCCGCCTTCTGCAGCCACTTGAGTGCGCGCACCATGGCGTTGGTCAGCGCCTGCGTGGTGTTGGGGTTCTGCTGGATGAAGGCCTGCGACGCGTACAGGCAGCCCGACGGCATGTTGCCGCCGAACACCGCCTGGGTGTCCTTGAGCGTGCGGGTGTCCGAGGCGATGCGCACTTCGTTCTTCTGCGTCAGCATCGACACCACCGGGTCGAGGTTGGCCATGGCATCGATCTGGCCCGAACGCATCGCCGCCACCGCCCCGGCGCTGGCACCGACGCCGATGAACGACACGTCCGACGGCTTCAGGCCATGCTTGGCCAGCACGAAGTTGGCCATCATGTTGGTCGACGAGCCCGGCGCGGTCACGCCGATCTTCTTGCCCTTCAGGTCGGCGACCGACTTGAAGTTGGGCATGGTCTTGTTCGACACCACCAGCACGATCTGCGGGGCGCGGCCCTGCAGCACGAATTCCTGGTAGCGCTGGCCCTTGGCCTGCAGGTTGATGGTGTGCTCGTAGGCGCCCGAGACCACGTCGGCGCTGCCGCCCACCACCGCCTGCAGTGCCTTGGCGCCGCCGGCGAAGTCGACGATCTCGACCTCCAGCCCTTCTTCCTTGAAGTAGCCGAGGCGCTCGGCGATGGTCAGCGGCAGGTAATAGAACAGGTTCTTGCCGCCCACCGCGATGGTGACCTTGGACTTCTCGGGCTTGCCCTGTGCCAGGGCATGGCCGAAGGTGAACCAGCCGGCCAGGAACAGCGCCAGCGCGATCAGGAATTGCTTCCAGAATTTCTTGTTATACATGCGAGATCTCCTACCCGTGTGGACTGGCGCCGCGGCAACGAGCGCTTGAAAGGGGGGCGCCGCGTTGCGGCAAATTGCCATGCTACCGGCCGGCGCGGTGCGCCGCATCGGTATCTATACCTAGCAAACCCGCCAGCTTAGCGCCCTTACCTTTCGATCACCTTGCCGCAGCGCTGGCGTCATTCCGCGTGGATGTCGGCGGACTTGATCACCTTGGCCCAGCGCGCCAGCTCGGCCTTCTGGTATTGCGCCAGCTGCTGCGGATTCATGTACTTGGCCTCGGCGCCCAGTTCCTCGGCCTTCTTGCGGAAGGCCTCGGTGCGCATGATCTTGTCGATCTCGCCGGTCAGCTTGTCGACCACCGGCTTGGGCGTTCCCGCCGGCGCGTACATCGCAAACCACGACGACACGTCGAGGTCGGGGTAGCCGGCCTCGGGCGCCGACGGCACGTCCTTCAGGCTGGGCAGGCGGGTCTTGCTGGTCACCACCAGCGGACGCAGCTTGCCGGCGGCGATATGGCCCATCAGCGGCGGCGGCGTGGTGATGGTCAGGTCGACCGAGCCGCCCAGCAGGTCGGTCATGGCCGGGCCGGTGCCCTTGTACGGCACGTGCGTGATCTTGGTGCCGGCCATCTGGTTCAGCAGCTCGGTCGACACGTGCTGCAGCGAACCGTTGCCCGACGAGGCGTAGTTGAGCTTGTCCGGGTTGGCCTTGGCGTAGGCCACCAGTTCCTTCAGCGACTTGACCGGCAGGCTCGGGCGAACCACCAGCACCTGCGGCGCCGACAGGATATTGGCCACCGGGGCAAAGTCCTTGACCGGATCCCACGACAGGTTCTTCACCAGCAGCGGCGTGATCACGTGGAAGCCGGAGTACTGCAGCATCAGCGTGTAGCCGTCGGGCTTGGCGCGCGCGACCAGGCTGGCGGCGATGCCGCCGTTGCCGCCGGGACGGTTGTCGACCACCACCGGCTGGCCGAGCGCCTTGGACAGCGGCTCGGCAATCATGCGCGCGGCCAGGTCAGTGGTGCCGCCGGCCGCGGCCGATACCACCAGCGTTACCGGCCGGGCGGGATAGCTGCCGTCCTGTGCCAATACCGCCGGGGCGAACCATGCCGTGCCGATTGCGGCCAGCGTCGCGGCCACGGCCTTGCGCCGTGCGGGCATGGCTGGCTGGTGTTGAAGGGCTTGCTTCATGAGGGTCTCCGTTTGGTCTTGTGGATACGTTGTCGTGGTGCGCGTGCAGGGCTACGCCTGCCCGGCAAAATGCTCTGCCAGCCAGGCCGGCGCCTGGTGCGTGCGCAGGCGCGGCCCCGCGCTCAGCAGCTGGCTCTTGAGGTCGCGCCCGACCAGTTCCGGCATGCCGGCGACCACGTCGAGCAGCGCGCCCAGGTCGACGCCGGTCTGCACGCCCATGCAGTCGAACATGTGGACCAGGTCTTCGGTGCTGACGTTGCCGCTGGCACCGGGCGCATAAGGGCACCCGCCCAGGCCGCCGGCGGCCGCGTCGAAGCGCGTCACGCCGGTCTGCCAGGCCGCCACGGCATTGGCCAGGCCCATGCCGCGGGTGTTGTGCAGGTGGATGGTCAAACCAGTGGCGGGCAGCGCGGCCTGGAAGGCCTGGCACAGCGCCGCGACCTGGTTGGGATAGGCCATGCCGGTGGTATCGCACAGCGTGATGCCGGCCGCGCCGGCGTCGGCAAAGGCGCTGGCCAGCGCCATCACCTCGGCGACATCGACCTCGCCTTCGAACGGGCAGCCGAATACCGTCGACAGCGACACGTTGACCGGCACGCCGGCCGCGCCTGCCTCGGCAATCATCGCCAGCAGCTGCTGCCGCGACTGCGCGCGCGTCATGCGGAGGTTGGCGCGGTTGTGGGTCTCGCTGGCCGACATCACCAGGTTCACTTCGTCGGGCCGGCACGACAGCGCGCGTTCCAGCCCGCGCAGGTTGGGCACCAGCGCGGTGTAGCGCACCCCCGGCTGGCGCCGCATGCGGTGCATCAGCGCCTCGGCATCGGCCAGCGCGGGAATGGCGCGGGCCGAGGTGAACGAGGTGGCCTCGATGCGCGCGAAGCCGCAGGCCGACAGCGCATCGACGAAGGCCACCTTGGCATCGGTCGGCACCACCACCGGCTCGATCTGCAGGCCGTCGCGCGGCGCGACTTCATTGATCTCGACGCGGGCCGGGCCGCGCAACGGGTTGGCGGCGGCGCTCATGCGATCACCTTGCGCGCGCGCAGGTCGGCGATGGCGGCGTCGTCGAAGCCGGCCTGCTTCAGCACTGCATCGGTATGCTCGCCCAGCGCCGGCGCGCGGTCATGGATGGCGCCGGGGCTGGCCGACAGCTTGGGCACCACGCCCGGCACTTCCACGGTCAGGCCGCCGGCCGAGGTTACTGACTCGATCACGCCGCGGGCGCGGTAGTGCGGGTCTTCGGCGATGTCCTTGACGGTATAGATGCGGCCCGACGGCACCTGCGCGTCGCGCAGCACCGCCAGCGCCGACTCCACCGTCTGCGTGCGGGTCCATGCGGCAATCGCGGCATCGATCTCGTCGACGCGCGCGACGCGGCCGTCGTTGCGCTCCAGCGCGGGATCGTCGGCCAGGTCGGCGCGGCCGATGGCGAGCATCATGCGCTTGAAGATGGCATCGCCGTTGGCCGCCACCAGCACGTATTCGCCGCTGGCGCAGGGATAGGCATTGGACGGCGCGATCCCCGGCAGCGCGCCGCCGGCGGGCTGGCGCACCGCGCCGAAGGCCGAGTATTCCGGCAGCAGGCTTTCGCTCAGGTTGAACAGCGACTCGTACAGCGCCACGTCGATCACCTGCCCCTCGCCGCCGCGCGCATCGCGCTGGTACAGCGCCAGCAGCACGCCCATGGCGCCGTGCAGGCCGGCGATGGTGTCGCCCAGCGACAGGCCGGCGCGCACCGGCGCGCGGCCGGGCTCGCCGGTCAGGTGGCGCAAGCCGGCCATGGCCTCGGCCACCGCGGCAAAGCCGGGCTCGTCCTTCTTCGGGCCGGTCTGGCCGTAGCCCGACACGCGCAGCATGATCAGGCGCGGGTTGTCGGCATGCAGCACGTCCCAGCCCAGGCCCCACTTCTCCATGGTGCCGGGGCGGAAATTCTCGATCAGCACATCGGCCTCGGCGGCGAGCTTGCGCACCAGCGCCTGGCCCTCCGGCTGGCGCAGGTCGATGCAGACCGATTCCTTGTTGCGCGACTGCGCCTCCCACCACACCGAGGTGCCCTCATGAAGCATGCGCCATTTGCGCAGCGGGTCGCCCTGCCCGGGCGGCTCGACCTTGATGATGTGGGCGCCAAAGTCGGCCAGGGTCTTGGCAGCAAAGGGGCCGGCGATGAGTTGTCCGAGTTCGAGGACGCGAATGCCCTCAAGGATCTGTTGCGCCATGGGTGTCTCCGTGCGATGCGGCAGTCTTGTTGCAGTGCGGCAGCGCCATTGACTGGCATGCCATACATTGCGTTCGGACGGAGTTTGCCCCAGCGCGGGCCCGGCCAGGAATCGGCAATCGGAGAAGCGGGCTTTCTTGGAACGCGAAAGGTTCTATGGAGCCTGCGCACGGGCGAGCTAGAACGGCGCCCGGTCCCCGCACAGGTGGGTGATCAGCAGCCGCGCCGAGACCGTCAGCCCGGCCGGGTCGCGCAACCCGATCAGCAGCGAGCGACGCGCCCAGGCGTCCTGCAGCGTCACCAGCGACAGCCCCATCGACTTGACATGCGGCTCGGCCGCGATGCGCGGCAGCACGCCCACGCCCAGCCCGGCCATCACCATGCGGCACATGGCGTCGAAGCTGCGCACCTGGATCCGCAGCCGGAACGGCCGGTCGAGCCGGCTGCTCTCCTCCAGCAGGCGCGCGGCCAGCGAGGTTTCCTGCGGCAGGCTGACGAAGTCGAATTCGAGCGTGTCGGCGTAATGCACCGGGCCGCGCGCGGCCAGCGGATGGTTGGGCGGGGTGATGATGACCAGCTCGTCCTGGCGGTATTCGACCGTCATCAGCCCGGCGGCGGGCGTGCGGTCGGCAAAGATGCCGACGTCGGCGCGGTTCTCTACCAGCGCCGCAACGATGTCGCGCGAGTTCTGCTCTTCCAGCTCGATGCGGATGGTCGGATGGCGCTGCATGAACGAGGCCAGGTCATCGGGCAGGAACTGCGTGATCGCCGAGGTGTTGGCGCATACGCGCACCTGCCCCCGCACGCCGGAGGCATAGTCCGACATCACGCCGGCCATGCGCTCGACATCCTGCAGGATGGTCAGCGCATGGTGGAAGCAGGCCTGGCCGGCCTCGGTCAGCTGCACGCCGGCGGCATGACGGAAGAACAGCGGCGCGCCGACCGCGGTCTCGAGGTCCGAAATGCGCTTGCTCGCCGCCGCCACCGCCAGGTGCGACTGGCGCGCGCCGGCCGAGATGCTGCCCTGCCGGGCTACGGCAACGAACAAGCCAAGCGTGACGAGATCGAAGCGGGCCAGGTTCATGAGGCAGGAGGCGGAGAATTCCGGTAATCGGCACGCGGGCACGCGGGAGGTTCAGCCCCGCGCGATCGTGCTCAGAGGTTGCGGCGGTCCATCACCGCGCGGGCGATGGTGCCGGCATCGACATACTCGAGCTCGCCGCCCACCGGCACGCCGCGCGCCAGGCGCGACACCTTGAGCCCGCGCGCCTTGAGCATCTCGCCGATGTAGTGCGCGGTGGCCTCGCCTTCGCTGGTGAAATTGGTGGCGACGATGACTTCGCCGACCGGGCCGCCCAGCTCGGGCTCGGTGGCGCGCGCCAGCAGCCGGTCCAGGTGGATCTCGCGCGGGCCGATGCCGTCGAGCGGCGAGAGCCGGCCCATCAGCACGAAATACTTGCCGCGGTAGGTCAGGGTCTGCTCGATCATGACCTGGTCGGCCGGCGTTTCGACCACGCACAGCACCGAGGCGTCGCGGCGGTCGTCCAGGCAGGTCTCGCAGATCTCCTGCTCGGTGAAGGTGTTGCAGCGCTGGCAGTGGCGGATATGGTCCGCCGCGCCGCGCAGCGCATCGCCCAGCTTGCGCGCGCCCTCGCGGTCGTGCTGCAGCAGGTGGTAGGCCATGCGCTGGGCGGACTTGGGCCCGACGCCGGGCAGCACCCGCAGCGCCTCGACCAGCGCCTGCAGCGAAGTCGGCGACGACGCTTTCACAATGGCCTTAGAACGGCAGCTTGAAGCCCGGGGGCAGCGGCAGGCCCGAGGTCATCGAGCCCATCTTTTCCTGGGTGGTGGCCTCGGCCTTGCGCACGGCGTCGTTGAAGGCCGCGGCGACCAGGTCTTCGAGCAGGTCCTTGTCCTCGCCCTCGGCCAGCAGGCTGGGGTCGATGGTGACGCGCTTGACGTCGTTCTTGCAGGTCATGACCACCTTGACGAGACCGGCGCCGGACTGGCCCTCGACCTCGATCAGGGCCAGCTGCTCCTGCATCTTCTTCATGTTTTCCTGCATCTGCTGGGCCTGCTTCATCAGCCCGGCGAGTTGACCTTTCATCATGATGGAATGCTCCTGGATTCGGTAAGAGTTCGGTGACGGAAATTCGGTAACGCCAGCCTGGCCGCCGCTCAGGCGGCGCGCGGCTGGATCGAGCCTGGCACGATCTGGCCGCCGAAGTCGCGCAGCAGGCCCTGCACGAACGGGTCGGCCTCGATCGCGGCCTCGGCCTGGCGCTGGCGTTCGGCACGGGCCTCGGCGTCGGCGGCGGCGGCGGTGACCGTGACCCCGCCGACTTCGCAGACCACGCGCACCGGCTCGCCAAAGTGGTCACCGAGCGCCTGCTGCAGGCGCTCGGCGACGCCGTTCTCGCCCAGCGCCGCGACCGGGATGCGCAGGTGGAAGGTGCGCCCCACCACCTGCGTCAGTTCGCTCTGGTACGCCAGCTGCTGCGCCAGGCCCTTCAGCGGCAGGCCGGCGGCCAGCACCGGCCAGTCGCCGGTGAAGACCGGCGGGGTGCCGTCCTCGCCCGCGGCGGGCGGGCGCGGCGCGACGAATTTGGCGGACTCGGGCGCGGCGGGGGCCGGCGCAATGGCAGCGGGCTCGCGTGCGGGCGCGATATCGCGCGGCTGCGAAGGCGCCGCGCGCGAGGCGTTGCGCGGCGCCGCGGCGCGCGCTGCGGGTTCGCTGAAACCGTAGTCGTTGTAGCCCGGATCGCTGTCATAGGGGCCGATCACCGGCAGGTCGGGCGGCAGTTCTTCCCACGGCGGCACATCGCTGCCACCGGCGACTTCCCACGGCGGCACGGATTCTTGCTGCGGTTTGGCGGCCACGGGGCGTGCCGGGGGCGCTGCCGCCGGTGCGGGCGGCTGCGGCGCCGCCGGCCGCGAAATAGGAGCCGCTGCCGGGGCCGCTGCCAGGGCCGCAACCGGGGCCGGTACCGCAGCGGGACGGCTCGCGGCTGCGGCCGCGGGGGCGCGTAACGGTTGTGCCGGCGGCCGCTGCGCAGCGGCCGGAGCCGCCGGTGCGGCGGGCACGGCCGGCACCGGCGCCTTGCGGGCGCCGCCGCGAGCCGCGGAGGCCTGGCGTGCGGCGGCCAGCGCCGCGGCTGCAGGCGACATGGCGCCGCCTGCCGCGCGCGCCGGCGCGGGGTCCGCGGCGGCAGGCGCGGCCGCTGGCGCAGCGGCGGGCTCGGCCACGGGCGCGGCTGGCGCAGCCATGGATGACACCGGGGCTGACACCGGCGGGGAATCGGTCATGGCTGCAGCGGGCACGGCCGGGGCAACCGGCGCAGCGGCGGCAGGCGCCGCCTGGCGTGCCTCGGCCGGTCGCGCCGCCGCCGGCATGCCGGCATTGCGCGCGCGCGCGGGCGCTGCGCCGCCGCCCTGCCCGGCCGTGGCGGCCGGTTCGGACGACGGCCGGAATGCCAGCATGCGCAGCAGCGTCATGGTGAAGCCGGCGTATTCGTCCGGCGCCAGCGCCAGTTCGCTGCGGCCCAGGTTGGCGATCTGGTAGAACAGCTGCACTTCCTGCGCATCGAACACGCCGGCCAGGCGCCGCACCTCGTCGGCTTCGGGCCATTCGTCCTGCACCGACGCCGGCACGGCCTGCGCCAGCGCCACCTTGTGCAGCAGCGAACCCAGGTCCTGCAGCGCGCCGGCGAACGACAGGCTGCGGTCGGCCATGGCATCGGCGATCACCAGCATGGCGGCACCGTCCTCGGCGGCGAGCGCATCGAGCAGCTGCACCAGGTAGCCCTGGTCGATCGCGCCCAGCATGCCGCGCACGGCTTCCTCGGACACCTGCCCGGCGCTGTAGGCGATGGCCTGGTCGGTCAGCGACAGCGCATCGCGCATCGAGCCATGCGCGGCCTGGGCCAGCAGCCGCAGCGCGTTGCCGTCGTGGGCGATGCCTTCCTGCGCCAGGATATGGTCCAGGTGCGAGACGATATGCCCCGGCGGCATCTGCTTCAGGTTGAACTGCAGGCAGCGCGACAGCACCGTGACCGGGATCTTCTGCGGGTCGGTGGTGGCGAGGATGAACTTGACGTGCCCGGGCGGCTCTTCCAGCGTCTTCAGCATGGCGTTGAAGGCGTGGTTGGTCAGCATGTGCACTTCGTCGATCATGTAGACCTTGAAGCGCCCGGCGGTGGGAGCGTAGACGGCCTTGTCGAGCAGCTGCGCCATCTCGTCGACGCCGCGGTTGGAGGCGGCGTCCATCTCGATGTAGTCGACGAAGCGGCCGCTGTCGATTTCCTGGCAGGCCTTGCACTGCCCGCACGGCTCGGCGGTGATGCCGCCGCTGCCGTCAGGGCCGGTGCAGTTCAGGGCCTTGGCCAGGATCCGCGACAGCGTGGTCTTGCCGACCCCGCGCGTGCCGGTGAACAGGTAGGCGTGGTGCAGCCGCTGTTGTTCCAGCGCGTGCGTGAGCGCGCGCACCACGTGCTCCTGGCCGACCAGCGTGGTGAAATCCCTGGGGCGCCATTTGCGCGCTAGAACTTGATAACTCATGGCGGCGATTGTAGCAAAAGGCGGCCCCGCTCCGGCCGCCCCGGGGAGCGCCTCAGCCGCACTCGCCCACGTAGCCGCAATTGGCGCATTTGGCGCAGCCGTCGACCTTGTGCAGGGCGTGCGCGCCACACTCGGGACACGGCTTGCCGGTGCCCATGCCGGGCGTGCCCGGCGCCGCGCTGGCGGGCCCGGCAAGGTCCGCCCCGTCCGCCAGCGCCAGCGCGCCGCCGTCGCGCTGCGCCAGCCTTGCCGCCAGCGCCGCCACCGGCACCTGGCCGCCGTCGGCATCGAGGAAGCCGCGCTTGATCAGGATGCGCTGCAGCGCATAGCCCAGCGCCGCGACCTCGGAGTCATGGAAGCGCGGCACCTCGGTGCCGTCCTGGCGCACCAGCGTGCCGTAGCGCACCGTGCCCTTGTCCCACACCACGTTGCGCATGTCGGCCAGCGCCTTGGCCACCGAGCCGCCCGAGCGCGCCACCATCGACAGCAGCCGCATGGTCGAGGTGATCCATTGCTGGCCCTCGCTGCGCTGGCCCGCCGGCATGAAGAACTCCACCGGGCGCTCGATCTCGACCGGCTTGCCGTCGACGACGCCGGCGACGCGCATGAAGTTGACGGTCAGGTAGACGGTCTTGTGGCCCTCGTAGGTCAGGTATTCGACCTTGGAGGTCACCCCTTCCAGGTCGCCCACCGGCCGGCTGCCGAACGGGCGCACCAGCGGGTTGTCGTCGGCCGCGGGCACGGCCGGGGCGGCGGGCGAGGCGGGCGCCTCGACCGAAAGCACCGCGCCCAGCACCGAATTCGGCCGATAGGTGGCCAACCCCTTCAGGCCGGCCTTCCAGGCCTCCAGGTACAGGTTGCGGAAGGCTTCGTACGGATAGTCCTCCGGCACGTTGACGGTCTTGCTGATGCTGGTGTCGATATACGGCTGCACCGCTTCCAGCATCCGCATATGGTCCAGCGCCGACATCTGCAGCGCGGTCACGAACGCGTCCGGCAGCTGCGCCATGTCGGCCCCCATGTGACGGTAGAGCCGCCACGCATGGTCCGCCACCTCGAAGCTGCGGTAGCTGTTGTCCGGCATGCGCTTCTTGCGGTTGTAGGTCCACGAGAAGGCCGGTTCGATGCCATTGGAAGCATTGTCGGCAAAGGCCAGCGTGATGGTGCCGGTGGGCGCGATCGACAGCAGGTGCGAGTTGCGCAGCCCATGGCGGCCAATGGCCTCGCGCACCGGCTCGGGCAGCCGGCTGGCAAAGCCGCTCTGCAGGTAGGCGCCGGCATCGAACAGCGGAAAGGCGCCCTTCTGCGCCGCCAGTTCGGTCGATGCCAGGTAGGCCTCGTCGCGCATGCGTTCCGAGATCCGCGCCGCCAGCCGCCGCGCCGGCTCGGTGTCGTAGCGCAGGCCCAGCATCACCAGCGCGCTGCCCAGCCCGAGGAAGCCCAGCCCGACGCGGCGCTTGGCGTGGGCCTCGGCCTGCTGTTCGGGCAACGGCCAGAAGGTCACGTCGAGCACGTTGTCGAGCATGCGCGTGGCCACGCGTACTACCTCGGCAAAGGCGTCGAAGTCGAATGCGGCCTGCGGCGTGAACGGCTGGCGCACGAAGCGGGTCAGGTTGATCGAGCCCAGGCAGCAGCAGCCATAGGACGGCAGCGGCTGCTCGGCGCAGGGATTGGTGGCCTCGATGCGCTCGCAGTAATAGAGGTTGTTGTCGGCGTTGATCTGCGACAGGAACAGGATGCCTGGCTCGGCATGGTCGTAGGTGGCCTGCATGACCTGGTCCCACAGGTTGCGCGCCGGCACGCGCCGGTACACCCACTGCCCGTCGTCGCGGCGGTACGCGCCGGCGGCGATCATGTCGGCGCCCGGCTCGGCCTCGTGCACCAGCTCGACCTCGGCGTCGGCCTGCACCGCCTGCATGAAGTCGTCGGTGACGCCGATGGAGATATTGAAGTTGCTGAGCTCGCCCTTGTCCTTGGCGTGGATAAAGCTCTCGATATCGGGATGGTCGCAGCGCAGCACGCCCATCTGCGCGCCGCGGCGCGCGCCGGCCGATTCCACCGTGGCGCACGAGGCGTCGAACACCTTCATGAACGACACCGGTCCCGAGGCGCGCGAATGCGTGGCGCGCACCAGCGCGCCGGCCGGACGGATCGCGGAGAAGTCATAGCCGACGCCGCCGCCGCGGCGCATGGTTTCGGCGGCCTGCGCCACCGCGGTGTAGATGCTGGGGCGGCCGTCGCGCGGCTCCGACACCGAATCGCCCACCGGCTGCACGAAGCAGTTGATCAGCGTGGCCTGGATGCCGGTGCCCGCCGCCGAATTGATGCGCCCGGCCGGCACGAAGCCGTTTTCCTGCGCCCACAGGAAGCGCGCGCTCCAGGCTTCGCGCTGGTCCTCGGGCTCGGCCTGCGCCAGCGCGCGCGCCACGCGCTGCCTGACATCGGCGATGCTGCGCTCTTCGCCCTTGGCGTATTTCTCGAGCAGGACTTCGGTGGAGATTTCCTGCGGCGCCAGCGCGCCGCGAATGATCTGGTCGTTTGCGTTCATGTATTGGCTCACCACGTGTGCGGGTTGGTGAATGGTCGGGCCAGCGCGGCACGCATTGCCTGCGCCAGATCAACCCGGCGCCATGGCGCGGGCAATGACCCGCGCCTGCCAAGGGCATTCGATGCAAATCCTGCGCGCGCCCGCGCTCTGGGGTACAATGCCGCTCGGACGGGCCTCCTCGCATGGTGGCGCGGTCAACCTGGTCAGGTCGGGAACGAAGCAGCCACAGCCGTTTTCCGCCAGTGCCGAGGGTCAGGCTCGTCCACCTCACACTTCCCTTCCGCAGTACCCCTTCCCTTTTTCCCTTTGTCCCTTTAGCCGGTCTATCGCGCGCCAGCGGCTTGCAGCGCAGTCCCTGTCACTTTAGTACAGCCGTGCCATCATCGCGCGCGCCATGCGCCCCATTTTGCGCCGATTTGCACCCATGCGCTGCCCTTGCCGGCGCGCGCGCCGGCCTTCAGAACAGCGAGCCTTGCTGCGGAACCTGCGGCGCCAGATGCTCGGCGGGAATCCATTCGCCCTCGGCGGTGGCCACGCCCGCCTCGATGCGCTTGCCCGGGAACATCGGCGCGATCGCCGCCGTGTAGCGGCCCAGCTGCGCGCGATAGGCGGCGTGCTCCTGCGGCAGCAGGCGCAGCTTGTAGTCGATGACGACGACGCGGTCGTCGAATTCGACCAGCCGGTCGATACGCAGCAGCCGGCCGCGCGCGTCGTACAGTTCGACCTCGTTGCGCGCGCTGCGCGCCTCGCCCGCGGCCAGCAGCGGCGCCAGCGCCGGCGCCTGCAGCATCGCCGCCACTGCAGCCAGCGCCTCTTCCACCTGTTGCCGCCAGGCCGACCGTGCCGCCGCGGTGTGCGCGCCGGTCAGCGGGAACCACCGCAATACCGTATCGATCGCGGGCACGCCGGCAAAGGCGTCGGGATAGCGCGTCAGGCGTTCCAGCAGCGCGTGCACCAGTTCGCCATGGCGCGCCGCTGCGGCGTTGAAGACGATGCCGTCGGACTCGTCTTCCCCCTCGGCATCGTCGTCGGCAAAGCCTGCCTGGCGCGGATCATCGACGGCATCGCGGTAGCGCAGCCGGAAGTCGGTGTAGCGCACCGGCTCGCTCAGTCGCGCGGGCAGCAGTGCTTGCGCCTCGGACGCATCGCCCTGGGCATCCGGGTAAGCCGGCACCATTTCGCCGACGCCCGCGGCCTGCAGCCGCACATACCAGCTGCCGGCGATCTCGGCATTGCCGTCGCCCGCACTGGCGCGGCTGGCGCGGCCCTTGACGCCGCTGACCAGCAGCCCCTGTTGCGCGCGCGTCATGGCCACGTACAGCAGGTTCCAGTTCTCGCGCTCGCCCAGCGCCGCCTCGGCTTCGAACAGCGGCGCGCGCGCCAGCCCGCGCTCGCTGCGCTTGCCGTATGCGGAGAAATGGCGCGGCACCGGCGACGACGGCGGCCAGTCGACCAGGATGCCGCCGCGGTCCGCGGCCGGCTCGCTGTGGTTGGCATCGAGCAGCACCACGAACGGCGCTTCCAGTCCCTTGGCGGCGTGCACGGTCAGGATATGGACCGCGTCGAGGCCGGCATAGGCCGGATCGTCTTCAGCCGGCTCGAGGTCTTCGGCGCCCTCGCCCATGCCGCCTTCGTCGGGGCTTTCGCCTTCGTCGCCGCGGCGGATTTCCTGCAGCTCGTCGATAAACTTCGGCAGGCTCGGATAGCGCCCGCCGTCTAGGTCGAGCGACAGCTTCAGGAAGGCGTCGAGGTTGGCCAGCACCTGCTCGCGGATATCCGGCGGCGCGGCCTCGGCGTAGCGCCGCCGCACCTCGCCGCCGTGGAAGATCTGGTCGATCAGGTCATGCACCGGCTGGTGCGGCGCGATGCGCAGCCACTGCCGCAGCCGCGGCACGCCCTCGCGCAGCGCGTCGGAGACCTGCGCCGGCAATCCTTGAGCCTCGAGGCGCGCCCACCAGCCGCCCTCGCCTTCCATTTGCGCAAGGGCCAGCAAGTCGTCGTCGGTCGCGCCCACCAGCGGGCTCTTCAATACGTGCGCCAGGTCCAGGTCCGACTCGGGCGTCATCAGGAACGCCAGCAGCGCCGACAGGTCGAGCGCCTCGAGCGTGGCCAGCAGGCCGCCGCGGCGCGGGCTCAGGCATGGGATGCCGGCCTCGCGCAGCGCACGCTCATAGTCGGCCAGATGGGTCCTTCGGCGCACCAGCAGGTGCATGTCGCTCCAGCGCGCGGGCCGCTGGGTATTGCCTTCGTGCACCGGCACGGTCTCGCGCACCAGCCGCAGCCACGCCGCCACGCGTCGCCCCTCTTCCAGCCGCAGCGAATCGCCGGCCTGCCGCCGCGGCTGCAGGAGCGTGTCGCGATGCGCGGATGCGCCTTGCGCCGGTGCGTCGTCCGCATCGTCTGCCGCGCTTTCACCGGCGTCATCGGGCTCCACCAGCGGCAGCAGCCACACCGGCCCGCCGCAGCCACCCAGCGCCGTGGTCTGGGTCGAGTACAGCGGATAGCGGCCCTCGGCGCGCGCGCTGTCGAACACGGCATTGACCCAGTCCAGCACTTCGGCGCGGTTGCGCCGGGTCCGGTTGGTGCGCAGCACGGTGGCGCCGAACGCGTCGCGCAGCATCTCGCCGGCGGCGCCGAAGAGCCTGGCATCGGCGCGGCGGAAACGGTAGATCGATTGCTTGGGATCGCCCACCAGGAACACCGTCGGGCGCTCGCCCAGCCCCGCGTAGCC
This sequence comes from Cupriavidus nantongensis, assembly GCF_001598055.1. Lineage (NCBI taxonomy): Bacteria > Pseudomonadati > Pseudomonadota > Betaproteobacteria > Burkholderiales > Burkholderiaceae > Cupriavidus > Cupriavidus nantongensis. The sequence continues at coordinate 3,344,471 of NZ_CP014844.1, forward strand.
GGCCAGCCAGCCCTGCAGGATGCGCCATTGCAGCGGGTTGGTGTCCTGGAATTCGTCGAGCAGCAGGTGGCGGTAGCGCGCATCGAGCCGCACCTGCAGGTAGGTCGCGGTCTCCTCGTCCGCCATCAGCCGCGCTGCCTGCCATTCGAGGTCGGCGAAGTCCATCGCGCGCTGCTCGTCCTTGTGCTGCTGGTAGCGCGTCAGCAGCGCATCGCCGATACGGAACAGGGCCTGGTTGACCGCCAGCACCGCGGCTTCGCAGCAGCGCGCGCTGATGTCGTCGAGCATCGCGCAGATCGCGGCATGCTCGTCCAGCAGCGCATCGACCATGCCTTCGCCGCCCGCGGCCCGGGCCAGCGCCGCGGTGCGCCGCAGCGAGCGCGGCCCGCCCGTGGCGGTGAAGAACGCGGCGCGCAGCTGCGCGAACACGCGTTCGGCGGGCTTGCCCGGCGTGGCGCCGGCCTCGCGCCAGGCGGCGATCGCCATCAGCGCCTCGGTGATGCGGCCGGCGTGGGCCTGCTCGCTCTTGCCGGCCGCGCCCAGGCGCGCCGCCAGCGCTTCGCAGGCATCGCGCCAGCCTTCGTCGGCCAGGGCCTGCAGCAACACGTCGCCCTGCGCGTCCTCGCCCAGGCAATCGGACAGCGCCTGCAGCGGATCGCCGCCCTCCTGCATCGCCCACCATTCGCTGCGGGCATGGAACATCGCGTCGAGCAGCGCGCGCGCCTGGAAGTCGCCGACGGTATCGACCAGCGTTTCCCACGCGGCGCGCAGCTCGGCGTAAGGCGGCGTGGCCAGCGCGCGCCATACGGGGGCCCAGGCCTCGCGCTTCATGCGCAGCGCATCCTCGCGCAGCGCCGCGCCCGGCACGATGCCCGACGCCAGCGGCGCGCCGCGCAGCAGCGTGCCGAACCAGCCGTGGAAGGTGTCGATCGCCATGCGCCCCGGTGCCGCCAGCACCTGCGCATGCAGCCGGCGCGCGCGCGGCAGCGCCTCGCGCGCAGCTTCGGCCGACAGGCCGCGCTGCACCAGCGCGGCGATCACGTCGTCATCGCTGTCGCGCGACAGCTGCGCCAGCACCTCGAGCAGGCGGTCACGCATTTCTTCGGCGGCCTTGCGCGTGAAGGTGATCGCCAGGATCTCGTGCGGCGCCGCGCCGGCCAGCAGCAGGCGCACCAGCCGCGCCACCAGCAGCCAGGTCTTGCCGCTGCCGGCGCAGGCTTCGACCACCACCGAACGCGCCGGATCGCAGGCCGCGCGCGTGAATTCGGCTTCGGAAACCGGCGCGCCGTCGCGCTGGTAAGGCTGGACCTCGTGCAGATCGTGAGGCGTCATGATGTCAGCGCCGGCACGGCGGTGGAGTCCCAGAAGCCCTTGCGGCACAGGCCGCGGGCGGTGCAATAGACGCACGCCGAGGCATCGCCGAAGGCCGGCAGCCTGGCGCCCTGGCGCAGGCGCATCACGTCGTCGCGCATCTGGCGTTCCAGCCAGGTGACGGCGGCCTCGAAATCCGGCAGGCCGACCTCGCGCTGCGCCGCCGGCGCGCCGTCGCGCGCCCCTTCTAGTGAAACCCAGCTGCCGGCCGCGGCATCGGCGCGCAGCAGGCCGTAGAACGGCAGCTGGCAGTCTTCCTCGACCTCGGCCAGCTTGCGCTTCAGGCGCGTGGCGCTCTGGGTCTTGTAGTCGAGCACGGCGTGCGCGCCGCCGGGCCCCTGGTCGAGCCGGTCGATGCGCCCGGTCAGGCGCAGCGGCTGGCCGTCCGGCATCGGCAGGTCGATGCCGGCGTCGAGCTCGCCGCCGCGCCAGAACCAGCCCTCGGCCTCGCGCGCGGACTGCCACGCGACATACGACGGCAATACCTCGCGCCAGCGCCGGTAGTAGGCAATGGCGTTGCCGTCCTCGGCCATCAGCGCGCCGAAGACCTCGTCGGAGATCTCGCCCAGGCGCGCCAGGCGCTGGTCTTCGGACAGCGTCTCGCCGCGCTCGCGCCGCGCCTGCACCTCATTGTGGTAGATCAGCAGCACACGGTGCAGGGTCTCGCCGATGTCGCGCTTCTCGAGCTCGTCGCTGACCACTTCCAGTCCCGCCAGGCCCAACATGCGGCCGGCGAAGAACTGGTACGGGCAGCGCCGCAGCGCGTTGTACGCCTGCGCGCTCCAGCGCACCGGCACCAGCGCCGGCTCGGCCGCGGGGGCCGGCATGCCGCGCACATCGGCGAAGGTCTCGTGCGCCTGCGGCGCGGCGGCGCCTTCGATGCTGACCCCGGCGCGCGCGCAGCACGCCGCCAGCCGCTCGATCCAGCCCGACACGTGGTGCGGCTCGCCGCGGCTGCCGTAGCGCTGCCAGGTCAGCACCACGTCGTCGTTGTTCAGCAGTACCTCGGCGAGGTCGCGCGCCTGTTGCGCAAAGCGTGCCTCGCGGTCTTCCAGGTCCAGCTCGCGCCGCATCTGGTTGGAGAAGAACATCAGCTCGGCGGCGCTTGAAGGAAGCTGCGCGTCGTCGCAGCCGACGATCACCACGCCCTCGAAGCGGCGCATGCGCGCGCCGTTCAGCGGCAGGATGGTGATGCGCGCGGCCCCGCTGGCCGACGGCTCCTTGTAGGCAACCGATTCCAGCAGCGCCGACAGCATCGCGCGGAACTCGCCCTGCGACAGCGTGGCATGGCCGCCGGTCTCGTCGCGCGGCAGTTCCTGCAGCCGCGCCAGCGCATCGAGCAGCTGGCTGCCGGCGTCGTCCGCGGCCAGCGCGGCGCGCATGCCGAGGCCATCGAGCATGCCGTCGAGCCGCTCCAGCCAGGTCGCCAGCGGATGCTGGGCGAAACCGCGCGGCCAGCGCGCGGCCTCGTCGGCAAGCACGGCGATCAGCGCATGGGCCGCGCGGCGCGGCGCCTGGTCGGCATCCTCGTCGTCCTCGGTGGCCTGCTGCGTGTTGGCCGGCGCGTGCGCGAACAGCTGGCGCAGCCGTGCCCAGCCGCCGGTAATGCCCTCGCGCCGCACCTGGCGCTCGAGCAGCGCGATGGCCGCGCCGCGCGCGGCCATATCGGGCAGGCAGAACGGGCTCTTGAGCAAGTCCAGCAGCGCCGCGGTATCGCCATCGCGCACCAGCAGGTCGAACCAGCGCATCAGCGCGGCGGCGGCGCGCGTGGTCGACAGCTTCCAGCCGGTCTCGTCGCGCACCGGCGCGCCGGCGCGCGCCAGCAGCGCGCGTGCGCGGCGTGCCACCACGCGGTCGTGCGCGACCAGTGCCACCTGGCGGCGGCCCGCATTGAGCCATTCCACCAGTTGTGCGGCCGCGGCGGCAGCTTCATCCTCGAAGCGGGCACAGCCGATGACACGCACCGACGGGCGCTGCGGCGGCAGCGCGGGCATCGCCGGCGAGGTCGCATGGAGCGCGGCCTCATCGTCGCCGGCGATCCTGGCTTCCGGCCACAATGCCAGCAGCGCGTGGTACCAGCCGGCCTCGCCCTGATCCTGCCCGCTCCAGTCATAGCCCACCTGCAGCACCGGCACCAGCTCGGCGGCATCGCGCAGGAACGCGGCCTCGAGCGGCGTGGGCGGGGTCGGCGCAATCCAGACCACCGGGCCGCGCAGCTGCTGCGACAGTTCGCGCAGCGCGCGGCGCTTCGCCGGCAGCGGATCGTCGGGCCCGGACAGCGCCTGCCAGAACGCCAGCACGATGCGGGCTTCCTCGCCCAGGAACCGCTCCGACAGATGCGCATAGGTCCGCGCCAGCGCGCCCTGCAGCAGGCCCGAGCGATCGTCGCCGTCGACCTCGTCGTCATCGCGGATGGCGGCGTCTTCGAGCCAGCGCGCGCTGAGCTCGTCGCAGATCGCCAGCAGTGTCTGCGACAGGCCCCATGCCGCGGTTTCGTTCTGCGCGCCGAAGGCCCGGCGCAGCCAGTCCTGCCCGCGCACCGCCTGCTGCACCGCGAGCAGGCGCGCGGCCGGGCTGCGCACCGGCGCGCCCTCGGGCGGCAGGTCGAGCAGCCAGTGGCCCAGCGTCAGCACGCGCGGCAACAGCCGCGGCCGGCCGGACGCACGTGCCGCGGCGTCGAGCGCCTGGCGCACGCCCGGAATCTGCGCGGCGGTCGGCACCACCACGTGCGCGTCCGCCTCGGGCGCGCCGCAGCGGTCGAGGAAATACCAGGCAGCGGTGGCTGCCTGCTCGAGAAAATCAGGACCGGGGCGAAAGCTCAGCGACGTCATGGGCCGTCATTGGGGCGTTGGCCGCAAGGATGCGGAAACGGCGTCGGGTTGGAACGAATCAGGCAGCAAGGAATGGCAAAAATAACGCACCGCCGGCCGGCACGTCCGGCGGCGCAGGCACCGCGGTACCGGGACAGGCCGCGCCGCTTCAGTCAGGTCCGCCTTCCAGGCGGGCGCGGATCTCGCGCGCGGTTTCGAGCAGCCCTTCGTAGCCCGAGCGCGCATGCTCGGGCAGGTCGGGGTCGCCCACCAGCGTGCCGAGCGTTTCGATGATGCTGTAGACCAGCCCGCGCGCGGCGCCGCTGGCGATGCTGTTGGTCTCCACGGCGCTGCTGAGATGGTCCAGCGCATCGCTCAGGTGGTCGACGTCCGGCGCCTGGCCGGACTCGGGCTGCGAAGGCTTGCGGGGATCGGTGTTCATGTCGGTGACCTGGTCAGGGGGCGCGGATACATGGATGGTGCGCCGCGGGTCGCCCGGCGGGCGGCGTGCGGACCGCTTCTATTCTACGCGCACGCCGCACGCATCCGGCACCCCGGCGCGCGCAAGTGCGTTGCATGGCACCCATCATTGCCCGGGCGCGGCGATTGGTCAAATCTCTCGCCGCCATTGAAAATAAGCATTTCAATGAATTAAACCTTTGCACCAGAATGACGGCATTGTTTGCGGTCCCCGCAATGCCATTTATGCCTTGCTGCCGCAGCGTTGCCGGAGGTGCCGTCGGCCGGTCTTGAAAATCGGCAAACTGGTAACATATCGGCAGCACCGGGCGCGGTAGCGGCCTCCACCGCCTGCTTCAGGCGTAAAGAGGCGGCCCGACGGGTCCGCGCAATCTCGTGTAAGGTAACGGTTCGGCCGTCCCGCCTTCAACATAAACAGAGCGAAACCAGAGGTTTTCCGCCATGAGCGAACAAATCAAGTATGTGAGCGACGCCTCGTTCGACGCTGACGTCCTCCAGTCCGACAAGCCCGTCCTGCTCGATTTCTGGGCGGAATGGTGCGGCCCCTGCAAGATGATCGCGCCGATCCTGGACGAAGTCGCCAAGGACTACGGCGACAAGCTGCAGGTCGCCAAGATCAATGTCGATGAAAACCAGCAGGTGCCGGCCAAGTTCGGCATCCGCGGCATCCCGACGCTGATCCTGTTCAAGAACGGCGCGGTCGCGGCCCAGAAGGTCGGCGCGCTGTCCAAGTCGCAACTGACTGCCTTCCTCGACGGCAACCTGTAAGCTGCGCGCCGGGACCCGACCCGCGGTCCCGGTTTCGTCACGATCCGACGTGCGTGCGCCACACCCTGGCGCGCCGGTCGGATTGTGCTAAGATGCCATCAACAACTCCCCGAGCGTTCGCTCATTTTCTCCCCCTTCCTTTACGTCTCGCCCGTCCGGGCCCATCTGTACCCCTCGTCTATGCACCTGACAGAACTCAAATCGCTTCACGTGTCTGCGCTTCTCGAAATGGCGGCTACGCTCGAGATCGACAACGCACAGCGGATGCGCAAACAAGAACTGATGTTTGCGATCCTGAAGAAGCGCGCCAAGATGGGCGAAACCATCTACGGAGACGGCACCCTGGAAGTTCTGCCCGACGGCTTCGGTTTCCTGCGCTCGCCCGAGACCTCGTACCTGGCCAGCACCGACGACATCTACATCAGCCCGTCGCAGATCCGCCGCTTCAACCTGCACACCGGCGATTCGATCGAGGGCGAGGTGCGCACGCCCAAGGACGGCGAACGCTATTTCGCGCTGGTGAAGGTGGACAAGGTCAACGGGCAGGCGCCCGAAGCGGTCAAGAACCGCATCATGTTCGAGAACCTGACGCCGCTGCATCCGAACCGGCCGCTCACGCTCGAACGCGACATCAAGGCGGAAGAAAACATCACCGGCCGCATCATCGACATGATCGCGCCGATCGGCCGCGGCCAGCGCGCGCTGCTGGTGGCGTCGCCCAAGTCGGGCAAGACCGTGATGCTGCAACACATTGCACACGCGATCGCCAACAATCATCCCGAAGCCGACCTGTTCGTGCTGCTGATCGACGAGCGTCCGGAAGAAGTGACCGAGATGCAGCGCTCGGTGCGCGGCGAAGTGGTGGCCTCCACCTTCGACGAACCCGCCATCCGCCACGTGCAGGTCGCCGAAATGGTGATCGAGAAAGCCAAGCGCCTGGTCGAGCTGAAGCGCGACGTGGTGATCCTGCTGGACTCGATCACCCGCCTGGCGCGTGCCTACAACACGGTGGTGCCGGCGTCGGGCAAGGTGCTGACCGGCGGTGTCGACGCCAACGCGCTGCAGCGCCCCAAGCGCTTCTTCGGCGCCGCGCGCAACCTGGAGGAAGGCGGTTCGCTGACCATCATCGCCACCGCGCTGATCGAGACCGGCAGCCGCATGGACGACGTGATCTACGAAGAGTTCAAGGGCACCGGCAACATGGAAGTGCACCTGGAACGCCGCCTGGCCGAAAAGCGCGTCTATCCGTCGATCAACCTGAACAAGTCCGGCACGCGCCGCGAAGAGCTGCTGATCAAGCCGGACATCCTGCAGAAGATCTGGGTGCTGCGCAAGTTCATCTCGGACATGGACGAAGTGCAGGCGATGGAATTCATCATGGACAAGATGAAGGCCACGAAGAACAACGCAGAGTTTTTCGATATGATGCGCCGAGGCGGCTGAGCCTCGCTGCGGCGGTGCCGCAACGCAGACAGGAAGGCGTGCCGCGGCACGCCTTTTTTGTTTTTCGACGATGTCATGCTGGGCAAACTGACCACATTCCTGCGCTCGCGCTCGCGCGCCCGCAAGCTCGAGCACTACGCCATCCCCGACGCGCTCTGGTCGCGCACCGTGGCCACGCTGCCGTTCGTGCAGCGCTACGGCAGCGCCGACCTGGCGGCGCTGCGCGAGCTGGCCACGCTGTTCATCGCCGAGAAGGAATATTCCACCGCGCACGACCTGCCGCTGGACGACGACATGGTGGTCAGCGTCGCGGTGCAGGCCTGCGTGCCGATCCTGAAGCTGGGGTTGCCGTGGTATCGCGGCTGGCATGGCATCGTGCTCTACCCGGGCGAGTTCATCATCCGGCGAACCGTGCAGGATGAGATCGGCCTGGTCCACGGCGTGGTCGAGGAAGCCAGCGGCGAAGCGTGGGAGCACGGACCGGTGATCCTGTCCTGGCCCGACGTGCACAGCCCCGGGGCGGGGATCGACAGCGACCACGAACTGCCGGCGGACACCTACAACGTGGTCATCCACGAATTCGCCCACAAGCTCGACATGCTTGACGGCGAGCCCGACGGCGTGCCGGCGTTCTCGCGCGTGCTGCATCCCGAGGTCGACGCCGAGGCCTGGGCCGAGACCTTCCTGACCGAGTACGACCGCTTCGCCGAAGCCTGGGATGCGCGCGACGAAGCCGACTGGGAGCACCCGGAGCGCTTGCCGGCGGCGCTGCGCATCATCGATCCGTACGGTAGCGAGGCCCCCAGCGAGTTCTTTGCGGTGACTTCGGAGGCATTTTTTGTCGAGCCGGTCGGGCTGGCACGGCATTGGCCGGCCGTTTACCAGTCCTTGGCGATGTTCTATCGGCAGGACCCCGCCGCAATGTGAAATACGCGTCGCTTTTTGGCCGCAACACTTTGTTGGACCGGTGCCCTTACGCCCTTCCCCAAGTATTTGTTTTTCTGCCATAATCCCGGTTTGCCCGTAATCGGCAAGTGGTTCGTTCGTGGCCGCGCCATGCCTTCTCCGCTGACGGAGAACCGCGGATTGCAACGGACTGGCTACCCAACCAGAAAGGACTCATCATGAAAGAAGGCATTCACCCGAATTACCGCGAAGTCGTGTTCCAGGACATGTCCAGCGACTTCAGCTTCATCACCCGCTCGACCATCCAGACCAAGGACACGATCGTGAAGGACGGCAAGGAATACCCGCTGGCCAAGATCGAAGTCTCGTCGGAATCGCACCCGTTCTACACCGGCACCCAGAAGATCATGGACACCGCCGGCCGCGTGGAAAAGTTCCGCCAGAAGTTCGGCAACAAGCTGGGCAAGGCTGCGAAGTAATCGCTTTCAGCGACCCCGCTTCGCGCCAGCCGCGGACAAGTTCCGGGCGAGCGCGAACCAGCAAAGAGGCAGCATCGGCTGCCTCTTTGCATTTGTGCCGTAGCGCCGCACAGGCAAGCCCTGTCGGCCCTCGCAGCCCGGCCGGCACTACCTGCTATTCGGACTTACCCCCACATTCCGTGAGGCTTCCACGCCATGCCACGGCCACGCGGCCACTGCATGCGCGATACTGTGGCCTTCGCGCCATGGCGCCACGGCCCGACCTGAGCATCGATGCGTCAAGCCAACACCTCACCCGTCCAGTTGACCGCAGCCGCCACCGGCGCCCTGCCGCGCGCGCTGCTGCTGGCCATCTGCATCATCTACGGCCTGGTCGGCCTGTTCGGGCGCGACCCCTGGAAGAACGAGGACGCCGCCGGCTTTGGCGTGATGTGGCAGCTCGCCACCGGCAGCACCCACGACTGGCTGATGCCCAACATCGTCGGCCGCCCGTACAGCGAGGACGGCCCGCTGGTGTTCTGGATCGGCGCGCTGATGATCCGCGGCTTCGGCGGCTGGCTGGGCGCGACCGACGCGGCGCGGCTGGCGACGGCGTTGTTCTTCTTCGCCACCTGCGCCTGCATCTGGTACACCACCTACCTGCTGGGCCGGCGCGATGAGGTCCAGCCCTTTGCCTATGCCTTCGGCGGCCAGCCCAATGCGCGCGACTACGGCCGCACGCTGGCCGACGGCGCGCTGCTGATCTTCCTCGCCTGCGTGGGCCTGGCCATGCGCGGGCACGAGACCACGCCGCAGGTCGGCCAGGTCGCGTTCATCGCGCTGGCGCTGTACGGCATGGTGCGCAGCCTCGACAAGCCCACCCAGGGCAGCCTGATCTATGGCGCCGCGCTGGGCGGCCTGACGCTGGCGAGCGGACCGCTGCTGGCGCTGGCGCTGCTGTTCGGCACGGCGGTGTGCGCGCTGGTGTGCAAGCCGCTGCCATGGCGGCGCCTTGCCGCGGTTGCGATTCCGCTGGCGCTGCTGATCGTGGCGGCATGGCTGGCGGCCGCCTATTTCGGCGCGGCCGACCGCAACGAGGCCGTGACCTTTATCCGCGAATGGTCGCGCTATGACCGCCGCAGCTACGGCTCGCCCAATATGGCGACGTTCGGCTTCAACATGCGCAACCTGTTCCTGTACACGTGGCCGGTGTGGCCGATCGCGGGCTGGGCCTGGATCGCCTGGACCGGCATGCGCCGGGCGCCCCATGTCGCGGCGCCGCTGGCGCTGCTGCTGCCGGTGCTGGTGCTGCTGTTTTTGCAGCGCAGTGCCGGCGACGTGCAGTTCATCCTGCTGTTGCCGCCGATGGCGGTGCTGGCCGCCTTTGCGCTGCCGACGCTGGCGCGCGGCGTGATCAACGCCATCGACTGGTTCGCGCTGCTGTTCTTCACCATCTTCGGCGGCACGGTCTGGTTTATGTGGATCGCCAAGACCACCGGCTGGCCGCCGCGCATCGCGCGCAACGTGTTCCGCCAGCTGCCTGGCTACCAGCATGAATTCACCATCGCCGCGGTGGTGTTTGCGCTGGCGGCGACGCTGGCCTGGGTGCTGATCGTGCGCTGGCGCCTGTCGCGCGCGCCCAAGCAGATCTGGCGCCCGGTGGTGATTTCCGCGGCCGGCACCACGCTGATGTGGGTGATGGCGATGACGCTGTGGCTGCCGTCGATCAACTACGGCAAGACTTATCGCGACGTGGCCCAGGCGGCATCGATGGCGCTGCCGCCGGCCTACCAGTGCGTGCAGCCGATCCGCATGGGCGATGCGCAGCTGGCATCGTTCGCCTACTTCGGCCATATCCGCTTCGGCGGCCCCAACGACGGCTGCGACGTGCTGCTGCGCCACGATTCGGTCGACTACGGCGAGCCGGGCAATATCTCGCACTTCGAGTGGCGGCTGATCTGGGAAGGCCGGCGCCCGGCCGACCGCGACGAGCGCTTCCGCATGTACCGCCTGGTCGATACCGCACGCGCGGTCCACCCGCGCCCCGACCTGCCGCGACGCCGGCTGCCGCGCCAGCCCTGACCGGCTATTCGCTGATAGCCATCTCTGGCCGAAGCACCTGACACATACCGCAGCGCCTGACGCGCCCACGAACCATTCCGGCCGCAGGCGGCTGCGGGGCTGGACTTCCAGTCCGCCCCCCCTGCCGAGCCCTCAATGACACTGTTCCAAGACCTTCGTCGCATTGCCAGCCTGGCCGCCCCGGTGCTGGCCGGGCAACTCGCCGTGATCGCCTTCGGCGTGATCGATACCGTGATGGCCGGGCGCGCATCCGCCACCGACCTCGCCGCCGTGGGCCTGGGCGGGTCGATCTACGTGACCATCTATATCAGCCTGATGGGCGTGCTGCAGGCACTGTCGCCCATCGCCGGCCAGCTCTATGGTGCCGGCCGCCTCGAGGCAATCGGTGCGGAAGTGCGACAGGCCGCCTGGCTGGGCGCGGCGCTGGCGCTGCCTGGCGTGCTGCTGCTGGCGTTTCCCGGTCCGCTGCTGGCCTTCGCCAAGGCGCCGCCGGAACTGGTCGAGAAGGCCACCGCCTACCTGCATTTCGGCGCCTTCGGCCTGCCGGCGGCATTGGCCTTCCGCATTTACTCGGCGCTGAACAATGCGCTGTCGCGGCCGATCATGGTGACGGTGCTGCAGGTCGCGGGGCTGGCGCTGAAGGTGCCGCTCAACGCCTGGTTCATCCACGGCGGCCTGGGCGTGCCGGCGATGGGCGGCCCCGGCTGCGGCCTGGCGTCGACGCTGATCAGCTGGACCTGGTGCATCGCCGGAGTGCTGATCCTGCGTTATGGCAGCGCCTACCATGCGCTGCGCATCTTCGACACCTGGAGCTGGCCCGCGGCCGCGCCGCTGCGCGCGCTGTTGCGGCTGGGCGTGCCGATGGGATTGACCTACCTGATCGAGATCACGTCGTTCACGCTGATGTCGATCTTCATCACGCGCCTGGGCACGGTGACGCTCGCCGGCCACCAGATCATCGCCAACCTTGGCGCCGTGGCGTACATGCTGCCGCTGTCGCTTGGGATTGCGACCTCGACGCTGGTGGCGCAGCATCTCGGCGCGCGCGACCGGGCTGGCGCCAGCCGCCTTGCCTGGCGCGGCATCCGCATGGCGGTGGTGCTGGCAGTGCTGACCGGCGCGCTGCTGTGGCTGCTGCGCAAGCCCGTGCTCGACGCCTATGCCAGCGATCCCGCGGTGGTCGCCGCGGCGCTGCCGCTGGTGCTGTTCGTGGCGTTCTACCAGGCCTTCGACGCGGTGCAGGTGATGACGGCCTTTATCCTGCGCGCGTACAAGATCGCACTGATCCCGACCGTGATCTACGCCGGCTCGCTGTGGGGCATCGGGCTGGGCGGCGGTTACGTGCTGGGCTTTGGCCTGATCGACGGCATGCCGGCCTTCACGCGCGGCGCGAGCGGCTTCTGGCTGGCCAACAGCATCAGCCTGGGTATTGCAGGCGCGCTGCTGGTGCGGTATTTCAGCCGGGTCAGCAGGGATTCGGAAAACTGAGTCGAGGAGTGGAAAAGAAAAAGCCCGCTTGCGCGGGCTTTTCAAATTGGCGGAGTGGACGGGACTCGCCTACGTGCCGCAGGCCGCTGCTGCGCCTGCAGGCGCAGCCCTTCTCGTCCCGCCGCGAGCCGCGCACGCGGCTCGCTCCACTCCGTACAAAAGAAAAAGCCCGCTTGCGCGGGCTTTTCAAAATTGGCGGGGTGGACGGGACTCGAACCCGCGACCCCCGGCGTGACAGGCCGGTATTCTAACCGACTGAACTACCCCTCCTTAGTCGGCTGCCGGCTCAAGCTCCTGCTTGAGACGACATGCTGGACGTCTGATTACGCCCGGCTGTGTTGGCGTCCCCTAGGGGATTCGAACCCCTGTACTCACCGTGAAAGGGTGATGTCCTAGACCTCTAGACGAAGGGGTCAGAAACTTGTCTTTCAACACGTTCCGTCTGGCACCAACCGGTACTGCCTGGCTGGAACCTGAATCTTGGTGGAGCTAAGCGGGATCGAACCGCTGACCTCTTGCATGCCATGCAAGCGCTCTCCCAGCTGAGCTATAGCCCCGTATCCGGTACTCTGGACGGTTACTGCTGGATTCTTCCACCGCCACGCTTACGCAGCGTTTGCAGCGAAGACAGGTTTATATAGCGATTTCGGCAACGAATGCAACATATCTTATTGCATTTACCGCGATTCAGAACATAATCCCTCACCCAAAAGGAAAACCCGCATGGCGGTTACACCATGCGGGTCTAGTTTTGGCGGAGTGGACGGGACTGGAACCCGCGACCCCCGGCGTGACAGGCCGGTATTCTAACCGACTGAACTACCCCTCCTTAGTCGGCTGCCGGCTCAAGCTCCTGCTTGAGACGACATGCTGGACGTCTGATTACGCCCGGCTGTGTTGGCGTCCCCTAGGGGATTCGAACCCCTGTACTCACCGTGAAAGGGTGATGTCCTAGGCCTCTAGACGAAGGGGACAGAAACTTGTCTTTCAACACGTTCCGTCTGGCACCAACCGGTACTGCCTGGCTGGAACCTGAATCTTGGTGGAGCTAAGCGGGATCGAACCGCTGACCTCTTGCATGCCATGCAAGCGCTCTCCCAGCTGAGCTATAGCCCCATGGTACTTCCATTTACTGCAACTTGCTGCATTTTCGCCTGAATTAACTACCGTTTCAAGCGAAGCCAAGATTATATATCAATCATTAATCTTTGCAAGTTCCCGTTTCAGCTTTTTTCGCCTGCTCCGCACTTCAATAATCCGTTCAGAGATAACGAAGATCCTTGCGGATCCGCCGGCCCGCTTGGTCGCTTTGTAGCTGCCGCGCTGCAGGGAGAACGAGATTATGCGCAAGTCCTGGCCGAAGCGCAAGCCCCGGCGCGGACTTTTTTTGCGTCTTTTCAGGCAGCGCTCAGGCCGCGGCGGCCAGGCGGCGCAGCACCGTGTCGCGCCCGAACAGCTCCAGCACCGCATCGATGCTCGGCGTCTGCAACTGCCCCGCCACCAGCAGCCGTACCGGCATGGCCAGCTTGGGCATCTTCAGCCCGAACTCGGCCAGCACGGCCTTGAAGGCGGCGCTGATCTCTGCGCGGGTCCACGCCGGCAGCGCCGCCAGCCGGGCCGACAGTGCCGCCAGCGCCGGCTGGATCTCCGGGGTCAGATGTTCCGCCTTGAGCGCGGCATCGGCCTGCGGCTCGCCGCGATAGAACAGCAGCGCGGCCTGCGCGACTTCCTTCAGCGTGTTGGCGCGGTCCTTCACCAGCGCAACCACGCCAACCAGGTCGGCCCCTTCCACCCTGCCGCCCAGCGCCTCGATAAAGGGCTGCGTCAGCGTGGCCAGGCGCTGGTTGTCGCCGACCTTGATGTAGTGGTTGTTGAGCCAGGCGAGCTTCTCGGGGTTGTACTGGGCCGGCGACTTGCCCAGGTGCTCCAGGTCGAACCATTCGACGAACTGCTCGCGCGAGAAGATCTCGGCATCGCCGTGGGCCCAGCCCAGCCGCGCCAGGTAGTTCAGAACCGCCTCCGGCAGGTAGCCCTCGTCGCGGTACCCGGTCACGCTCATCGCGCCATGGCGCTTGCTCATCTTCTCGCCCTGCTCGTTGAGCACGGTCGGCAGGTGCGCATAGACCGGCGGCGTGCCGCCCAGCGCGCGGATGATGTTGATCTGGCGCGGCGTGTTGTTGACGTGGTCGTCGCCGCGGATCACGTGGGTGATCTGCATGTCGAGATCGTCCACCACCACGCAGAAGTTGTAGGTGGGCGTGCCGTCGGGACGCGCGATCACCAGGTCGTCGAGCTCGTCGTTGGAAATCTCGATGCGGCCCTTGACCGCGTCGTCCCACACCACGCTGCCGCCGATGGGGTTCCGGAAGCGGATCACCGGGTCCACGCCGGCCGGCGGTTCGGGCAGCACCTTGCCCGGCTCGGGCCGCCAGAAGCCGTTGTAGCGCGGCTTTTCGCCGCGCTCGCGCTGGGCTTCGCGCAGCGCGTCCAGTTCCGCCGTGCTCATGTAGCAGCGATAGGCCAGACCGGCCTCGACCATCTGCGCCACCACCTCGCGATAGCGGTCCATGCGCTGCATCTGGTAGAACGGCCCCTCGTCGATATCCAGTTCCAGCCAGGCCATGCTTTCGAGGATCACGTCGACCGCTTCCTGCGACGAGCGCTCGACGTCGGTGTCCTCGATACGCAGGATGAAGTCGCCCTGCATGCGGCGGGCAAAGGCCCAGGGATAGAGCGCGGAGCGGATGTTGCCGAGATGAATAAAGCCGGTCGGGCTCGGCGCAAAGCGGGTGCGGACGCGTTGAGTCATGGTCAGGGGAAAAACAAGAAAGCCCGCGCGCGGTGGCGCGCAGGCTGGTGTATGTGCGGGCCCTGCATTATACCAACGCGTATTGCCTGGCCTCGCCCTCGCCCGGCCCATTGCGCGCACCGGCGCCGCGCGGAATCATTTATGCTTGCGCCGGTCTGAGCTGTGGCCGGCAGCCAGGCCGAGCGATGCGAACGTGGATCGAGAAGCACCCGCATCGCATCGCCGCCGCCGGTCCCACCTTGCTACCGATCCCCGCTGCATGCAACGACGTCATTTTCTCGGCATCTCCGCCGCCGCCCTGCTGGCGGGCTGCGCCTTCGGCCCGCGCCCCGCGCCTCCGGTCGCGACCACACCGCCCTCCCCGCCCACGCCGCGGCCCGTCAAGATCGGCCTGGCGCTGGGCGGCGGCGCCGCGCGCGGCTTTGCCCATATCGGCGTGATCAAGGCGCTCGAGGCCCAGGGCATCCGCGCCGACCTGGTCACCGGCACCAGCGCCGGCGCGGTGGTGGCGGCGCTGTACGCGAGCGGGCTCAATGGCTTCGAGCTGAACAAGCTGGCCTTGACCATGGACGAGGCCGCGATCGCCGACTGGGCGCTGCCGTTCGGCACCCGCTTCGGCGGCTGGCTCAAGGGCGAGGCGCTGCAGAACTACGTCAACCGCCTGGTGCAGAACCGCCCCATCGAAGCCATGAAGCTGCCGCTCGGCATCGTCGCCACCGACCTCAAGAGCGGCGACAAGATCCTGTTCCGCCGCGGCAACACGGGCCAGGCCGTGCGCGCTTCCAGCAGCGTGCCGGGCGTGTTCCAGCCGGTCTCGATCCAGGGGCACGACTATGTCGACGGCGGCCTGGTCGAACCGGTGCCGGTGGATTCCGCGCGCAGCATGGGCGCGGACTTTGTCATTGCGGTCAATATCTCGGCCGACCCGTCGGCGCAGCAGCACGCCGGCCAGAGCGGCGTACTGCTGCAGACCACCGCGATCATGGGACAGTCGATCAACAAGATGGCGCTGGCGCGCGCCGACGTGGTGATCCGGCCGCAGCTGCCCGATATGGGCGGCAGCGACTTCAACGCGCGCAACCGCGCCGTGCTGGCGGGCGAACAGGCCACCGCGGCGGTCATGGCAACGCTGCGGCAGCGGCTGGAACAGGCCCGCTTGGCGCCGGCCGCCAAGGTGGCGGCGCAGTAGTAGCCGCTGCTCTTCGGAAAACAAAAAGGACTGCCGCAGCAGTCCTTTCCTGTTTGGCGCGTCCTCAGCCGTCAGCCGCCGTACAGCGACGCGCGGGCCGCCTTGGGATCGTAGCGCTTGAGCGTCTCGACCATGCCGTCCAGGCCCTCGGCACTGCGCTCCTTGCCGTCGTCGATGCGGCGCGCGCCGTTGTAGCGGGTCACCCAATAGGCCGCGCGCATGTCGTCGACGCGGATCTTGCTGCCGGTGGACGGCGCGTGCACGAACTTGTTGTCGCCGATATAGATGCCGACATGCGAGAAGGTCTGGCGCATGGTGTTGAAGAACACCAGGTCGCCCGGACGCAGGTCGCTGGTCGCCACGGTGGTGCCGACGCGGCTGATTTCGACGGAGCGGCGCGGCAGCATGAAGCCGAAGGTGTCATGGAACACGTAGCGGACGAAGCCGCTGCAGTCCAGACCGGACTCGGGCGTATTGCCGCCGAAGCGGTAACGCACGCCGATCAGGCCCAGCGCGTTCATGACCAGGTCGCCAGCCTTGCTGGCAACGTTGCTGGTGGAATTCACCACCGACGACAGCAAGCCGCGCTTGCCTTCCGGATGCGCATCCACGGCCTGGGCCGCGGATTCGATACGGGTGTCGGCATCCTTGAATACCGTATCCGCCAGCACTCCATTCGACACAGTCGCACCGCAGGCAAGGGCAAATCCGACGGCGGCGCGCGCCAGGGAATGAAGCACCGATCGCTGCATTGGTTCTCCTGTTGATCGTTCCAAAGCAAGCCCCGGCACAAGGTCCGGGGCAGCTGGGTATTGGGTGGATGTCGCGCGAACGTTTCAGTGACGTCGGGCGATCATCGTGTGAACTACAGGGGCAAGCCTTACGCAACCTTCGCGCCAGGCCGTCGTATCGGCTGCCGCACCGCAAGCGTGCGCGGCACAGGCAAATGCGCCGGACGCACCACCCCCAAAACTAGTTCTGGCGGGATGGTAAAGGGTTGTCATTCACATGTCAAAGTTCGTTACAAATTCGGCGGATTTGGCTTCCGAATCAACGATATAGACCGGTTTTCGCATCTTCTTTATCGGATTAATCCCATGGTTCGATGCTAGCCGGCATGCTCGGGAACTGTCACCGCAGTGCAACAGAAAGCCTTACCGGATCACGCCGCACCGACCTGCGCCGCCGCCATCAGCTTGCGCGTATAGGGATGTTGCGGTGCCCCCAGCACCACTTCGGTGTCGCCCGACTCGACCACCTCGCCGGCCTTCATCACGATGACCCGGTGCGCCATGGCTCGGATCACCGCCAGGTCGTGGCTGATGAAGAGATAGCTGAGGTTGTACTTGTGCTGCAGCTGGGACAGCAGCGCCAGCACCTGCTGCTGGATCGACACGTCCAGCGCCGAGGTGGGCTCGTCCAGCACCAGTATCTGGGGCTTGAGGATCAGCACGCGGGCGATGGCGATGCGCTGGCGCTGTCCGCCCGAGAACTCGTGCGGATAGCGGCCCAGCGCGGTGCGGTCGAGGCCGACCTCGCGCAGCGCCTCGATCACGCGCTGGCGCGTGGCCTCGCGCGACAGCCCGGGCTGGTGCAGCGCCAGCCCTTCGCCGACGATCTGCTCGATGGTCATGCGCGGCGCCAGCGAGCCGAACGGGTCCTGGAACACTACCTGCATGCGCGCGCGCAGCTTGCGGCGATCGTCGCGCGTAGCGGTGTCGAAGCTGCGGCCCAGGAAATGGATGGTGCCGGCGCTCTTGCGCTGCAGCGCCAGCACGGTATGCGCCAGCGTGGTCTTGCCCGAGCCGGACTCGCCGACGATGCCCAGGGTCTCGCCCTCGCGCAGCTGGAAGTCGACATCCTTGACCGCCGCAAACTGGTCCTTGCCGAACCACCCGGCCAGGCCGCGGCGCTTGCGCGCATAGCTGACGCCCAGCTTGTTCGCCTCGAGCAGCACCGGCGCCAGCGGCACCAGCGGCAGCACCTCGCGCCGCGGGCGGCTGTCGATCAGCTTGCGGGTATAGGGGTGCTGTGGCGACGCGAACACGCTGGCGGTGTCGCCGGTTTCCACCAGCACGCCCTTCTCCATCACGCCGACCCGTTGCGCGAAGGCGCGCACCAGGTTGAGGTCATGGGTGATCAGCATCACCGCCATGCCGAACTCGGCCTGCAGGTCGCGCAGCAGGTCGAGGATCTGCGCGCGGATGGTGACATCCAGCGCCGTGGTCGGCTCATCGGCCAGCAGCAGCTTGGGCCGGCACGCCAGCGCCATCGCGATCATGGCGCGCTGGCGCTGGCCGCCTGACAGCTGGTGCGGGAAGCTGTCGAAGCGATGCGCGGCATCGCTGATGCCGGTGCGCTCGAGCAGCGCGATGGCGCGCTCGCGCGCGGCGCGGCGGTCGAGGCCTTCGTGCAGCGCCAGGGTTTCGACGATCTGATTGCCGATGGTGTACAGCGGGTTCAGCGCGGTCATCGGTTCCTGGAAGATCATCGCGATCTCGGCGCCGCGGATCGCACGCATCTCGCGGTCGGAGACCTCGAGCAGGTTCTTGCCCTCGAAACGGATCGCGCCATCGTAGTAGGCGTCTTCCACCAGCCGCAGCATGGCCAGCGCCGTCACGGTCTTGCCCGAACCCGACTCGCCCACCAGCGCATAGCGCTCGCCGGCACGCAGGTCGAAGCTGACGTCGCGCACCGCGCGGGTGGCATGCTCGCCATGGCCGAAGGTGACCGACAGCTTGTCGACGCACATCAGCGTGGTCCCTGGCGCGGGCATCGGTGCCGGCTCCAGGTCCGGCAAGGTCATCGGCGACACCGCGGTCATGGCGTGGCCTCCGGTGCCGCACCGGTGGGCGCGCCTGCGGGAACCTTGGGTTCGACGCGGCCGCGCAGCGCGGCCAGGCCCAGCCGGGTATCGAAGGCATCGCGCAGCGCGTCGCCCATAAAGGTCAGCAGCAGCAGCGTCACCACCAGCACCGCGAAGGTCGACAGCGAGATCCACCACGCGTCGAGATTGGCCTTGCCCTGCGCCAGCAGCTCGCCCAGGCTGGGCGTGGTGGGCGGCACGCCCAGGCCGAGGAAGTCGAGGCTGGTCAGCGCCAGGATGGCCGCGCTCATGCGGAATGGCAGGAAGGTGATCACCGGGGTCAGGCTGTTGGGCAGGATATGGCGCCACATGATCTGCACGTTGGACAAGCCCAGCGCGCGCGCGGCCTTGACGTAGTCGAGCGAGCGGTTGCGGTAGAACTCGGCGCGCACGTAGTCGGACAGCCCCATCCAGCCGAACAGCGACAGCAGGATGATCAGCAGCGCCAGGCTGGGCTCGAAGATCGAGGCGAAGATGATCAGCAGGTAAAGCTCGGGCATCGAGCTCCAGATCTCGATGGCGCGTTGCGAGAACAGATCGAAGCGCCCGCCGAAGAAGCCCATCAGCGCCCCGGTCAACGTGCCGACCAGCACCCCGATCACCGTCAGCGCCAGCGCGAACAGCACCGACACGCGAAAGCCATACAGCAGCCGCGCCAGCACGTCGCGACCGCGGTCGTCGGTTCCCAGCCAGTTCTCTGCCGAAGGCGGCGCCGGGTTCGGTTCCTTGGCGAAGTAGTTGAGCGAGTCATACGAATACCGGTTCAGCGGAAACACCGCGAAATTGCCGTTGGTGGTGATGCGGTCGCGGATATACGGGTCCAGGTAATCGGCCGGCGTGGCGAAATCGCCGTCGAAGGTGGTCTCGGGATAGACCTTGACGATGGGGAAATACCATTCGCCCTTGTAGTGCACCACCAGCGGCCGGTTGCTCGACAGCAACTCGGCGCCCAGGCTGAGCACGAAGATGACGACGAAGATCACCAGGCTCCAGTAGCCACGCCGGTTGCGGCGAAAGCGCTGCCAGGCGCGCTGGCGCGGCGAAGGCGAATGCGGCAGGCCGTTGGGCGCCGCGTGCGAGAACGGTTTCATCGGTGCAAGCCCTCGAAATGGATGCGCGGGTCCACCAGCACGTAGCAGACGTCGGAGATCAGGCGCGTGACCAGCCCGATCAGCGTGAACAGGTAGAGCGTGCCCAGCACCACCGGATAGTCGCGCCGCAGCACCGCCTCATACGACAGCAGGCCCAGCCCGTCGAGCGAGAACAGCGTCTCGATCAGCAGCGAGCCGGTGAAGAAGGCGCCGATGAATGCCGCCGGGAAGCCGGTCACCAGCGGGATCAGCGCGTTGCGGAACACATGCTTCCACAGCACCCGGCGCTCGCCCAGGCCCTTGGCGCGCGCGGTCAGCACGTACTGCTTGCGGATTTCCTCGAGGAAGGCGTTCTTGGTCAGCATGGTCACCACCGCGAAGCTGCCCACCACCGACGCCGTGATCGGCAGCACCAGGTGCCACAGGTAGTCCATCACCTTGCCCATCAGCGACAGCTGCTCCCAGTTGTCGGAAGTCAGCCCGCGCAGCGGGAACCACTGCACGAAGGTGCCGCCGCCGAACACCACCAGCAGCAGCACGCCCAGCACGAAACCGGGAATGGCATAGCCGACCAGCACGATGACGCTGGTCACCACGTCGAAGCGGCTGCCCGCCCGGATCGCCTTGGAGATGCCGAGCGGCACCGATACCAGGTAGGTCAGGAAGAAGGTCCACAAGCCCAGGCTGACCGATACCGGTAGCTTGGACTTGACCAGCTCCCACACGCTGCGGTGCTGGAAATAACTCTGGCCCAGGTCGAACTGGGCAAAGCGCTTGAGCATCAGGAAGTAGCGCTCGAGCGGCGGCTTGTCGAAGCCGTAGAGGGCCTGGATCTCCTTGATCTTGTCCGGGTCGACGCCGCGCCGCCCGCGGTATTCGGCGCCGCCGCCGCTGGCTTCGCCGGCGCCGCCGCGCCCTTTCAGCTCCATCATCATCTGTTCGACCGGGCCGCCCGGCACGAACTGGATCACGACAAAGGTCAGCGTGATGACCCCGACCAGCGTCGGGATCATCAGCAGGATGCGTTTGAGCAGATAGGCAAGCATGGGGGCCGTCTTTTTCCTTGTCCGCGCTGAAGCCGCCAGCGCCTGAGCGCCTCAGCGGGCTTGCGCCTGCAGGTCGGTGCGCCACCAGTGGCTGAGGATCCAGCCTTCCGCCGTGTAGAAATACGGCAGCCGCTCCGGGTACGCCAGGGTCTTGCGGTATGAGACCCGGTGCGACGCGCTGTACCAGTTCGGCACGATGTAATAGCCGTGCATCAGCACCCGGTCGAGCGCACGGCCGGCGGTGACCAGCTCCTGCCGGGTATCGGCGCGCAGCACGTTGTCGACCAGCTTGTCGACCACCGGCGACTTCAGCCCAAACAGGTTGTCCGAGCCCGGCGTGCCGGCGGCCTCGCTGGAGAAGCGGTCGCGCAGTTCATTGCCCGGGCTTTGCGAATCGGGGAAGCGGATCGACACCATGTCGAAGTCGAAGTCTTCGAGCCGCTTCTGGTACAGCGCGAAATCCGTGGTGCGCTGGTGCACCTGGATGCCAAGCTTCTCGAGGTTGCGCACGTAGGTGGTGATCACCCGGCTCATGGCGCCGCCATCGTCGAGGAACTCGAACACCAGCGGCTCGCCCTTGGCGTTGCGCAGCGCGCCGTCGGTATAGGTCCAGCCGGCCTGGGCCAGCAGGCGCCGCGCCAGGCGCAGGTTGTCGCGCAGCGAGCGCGGCGGCGCGGTGCTGGGCTGGACCACGTCGGGGCCGAACACCTCTGGCGGCAGCTGCGCGCGCAGCGGCTCGAGAAGTTGCAGTTCGCCGGGACCGGGACGGCCGTCGAAGGTGGAGCTGGCCGACAGCTCGCTGTTGGAGAACCAGCTGTCCAGCCGCTTGTAGGCGCCGTAGAACAGCTGCCGGTTGAGCCATTCGAAATCCAGCGCGAGGATCAGCGCCTGGCGCACGCGCACGTCCTGGAACACCGGCTTGCGCAGGTTCATGACATAGCCCTGCATGCCGGCACCGTTGCGATGCGGGAATTCGGTCTTGAGCAGTTCGCCGTTGCGAAAGCGCGTGCCCTGGTAGCTCTTGGCCCAGTTCTTGGCCTTGTATTCGACGATGGCGTCGAACTCGCCGGCCTTGAAGGCCTCGAGCCGCGCGGTCTCGTCCTTGTACAGACGGTAGACCACGCGCGCGAAGTTGAAGGTGCCGCGCCGCACCGCGAGGTCCTTGCCCCAGTACTTCGGGTCGCGCTGGAAGATGATGCCGCGGCCGGCGTCGAAGCGCTCGATCAGGTAAGGGCCGCTGGCCACCGGCGGCTCGAAGGTCAGCTTCTCGAACGGAACCTTGGCGGTCCACTTGCGCGAGAACACCGGCAGCGAGCCGACGATCAGCGGCAGCTCGCGGTTGCGCTGCTTGAAATCGAAGCGCACGGTGCGCTCGCCGGTCACGACCACCGCCTTCACGTCGGTACACATGCTGCGGTAGCCCGGGCTCGAGGCCTTGCTCATCAGCATGTCGTAGGAGTACTTGACGTCCGAGGCCAGCACCGGATCGCCATTGGAAAAGCGCGCCTGCGGACGGATGGTGAAGGTGACCGACAACTCGTCCGGCGCCACCGTGACGTCCTCGGCCAGCAGGCCGTAGGCGCTGGCGCTTTCGTCGGCGCTGCTGATCAGCAGCGACTCGAACATCAGCGCGTTCAGGCCCGGGGCCGAGGTGCCCTTCAGCGTGAACGGGTTGAACTTGTCGAAACTGGTGCGCCGGTCAGGATTGGCGAGCGTCAGCGTGCCGCCGACCGGCGCGTTGGGATTGGCGTATTCGAAGTGCGAGAAATTCGGCTGGTACTTGAGGTCCCCATGCAGCGCAAAGCCATGCGCCGCCCATGCCGGATCAGAAAAGAGCGAGACCCCCGCCGCCAGCGCCAGTGCCAGCTTCATTGCCGCCCAACCACGCAGTACTGCATCCCGCCGGAAGCACTGCCATGCCGCCTGAAGCGGCCAACGTGCTTGAATAGGCATCCTGTTGGATTCCTCCACTGTCACCTGTAGGGCCCGGCGTTCTGCGGCCGGGCCAAGTATGAGACAATTTTACATGCGTCCGGGGTGGCCCCAGCCATCCGGACATTCCCTCTGCGCGGCGCAATAAAAGGGCCGCACGACAGCCCGGCACCCGCACGGCCGCACGGCGGACGCACGAAGCGTGCCTGATACACCACCTTGGAGAATTTATGGGATTTCTGGCAGGTAAGCGGATCCTGATCACCGGCTTGCTTTCGAACCGCTCGATCGCCTATGGCATTGCCTCGGCGTGCAAGCGCGAAGGCGCCGAACTGGCCTTCACCTACGTCGGCGAACGGTTCAAGGACCGGATCAGCGACTTTGCCAAGGAATTCGGCAGCGACCTGGTTTTCGAATGCGACGTCGGCAGCGACGAGCAGATTGCCGCCACCTTCGCCGCGCTCGGCCAGCGCTGGGAAAAGTTCGACGGCCTGGTGCATTCGATCGGCTTCGCACCGCGTGAAGCGATCGCCGGCGATTTCCTCGACGGCCTGTCGCGCGAAGGCTTCCGCATCGCGCACGACATCTCCGCGTACAGCTTCCCGGCACTGGCCAAGGCCGCCCTGCCGCTGCTGTCGGACAAGGCCTCGCTGCTGACGCTGACTTACCTGGGCGCCGAGCGCGTGGTTCCCAACTACAACACCATGGGCCTGGCCAAGGCCTCGCTCGAAGCCAGCGTGCGCTACCTGGCCTCGTCGGTCGGCCCGCGCGGCATCCGTGCCAACGGCATCTCGGCCGGCCCGATCAAGACCCTGGCCGCTTCCGGCATCAAGGGCTTCGGCAAGCTGCTCGGCCATTTCGAGCAAGCGGCACCGCTGCGCCGCAATGTCACCATCGAAGAAGTCGGCAACGTCGCCGCCTTCCTGCTGTCCGACCTGGCCAGCGGCGTGACGGGTGAGATCACCTATGTCGACGGCGGCTTCAACGTGGTCGGCGCAAGCGTGGCTGACGCCGAGTAAATCCGGCGCCGGCAACACGCGAATAAAAAAGGGGGTGCCGATCTGGCACCCCCTTTTTGCTTCGTGATTCGGATGAGGCGCGCGCGCCGGCGTGCTACGCCGCGGCGGGAACGCGCCGTGCCATGCTCAGCATCGACCAGGCATAGACCACCAGCCCGCCCAGCGCCAGCAGCAGGCCGACCCAGCCGGTCGACTCCCAGCCGAAGCCGGCGGCGATGGTCAGCCCGCCCAGCCAGGCGCCCAGCGCATTGGCCAGGTTGAAGGCCGAATGGTTGAGCGCCGCCGCCAGCGTCTGCGCGTCGCCGGCAACGTCCATCAGCCGAATCTGCAGCGCCGGACCCAGCGCCACCGCGGTGCCGACCAGCAGCACGTTGAACGCTGCGAGCCAGGCGTGCGACGCGGTAAAGGTAAAGGCGCCCAGCACCAGCGCGGTCCACACCAGCACGCCGCCCACCGTAGGCATCAGCGCCTTGTCGGCCAGCCTGGCGCCGGCCAGGTTGCCCGCCACCATGCCGATGCCGAACAGCGCCAGCACCACCGGGATGCCGGCCGCCGGCATATGCGCCAGCTCCAGCATGGTCGGCTTGATATAGCTGAACACCGCGAACATGCCGCCAAACCCGATCGCGCCGATACCCAGCGTCAGCCACACCTGCTTGCGCCCGAGCGCGGACAGCTCGCGCAGCGGGCTGGCACGCCGGTCGGCCGGCACGAACGGCACCCAGCGCCAGACCAGCAGCGCTGTCAGCGCGCCGAGCGCGCCCACGATCACGAAGGCCGAGCGCCAGCCCAACCAGGTACCGACCGCGGCCGCGATCGGCACGCCGACCAGCGTGGCGGTGGTCAGGCCCAGCATTACCAGCCCCACCGCCTGCGCGCGCCGCTCGCGCGGCACCAGGCTGGCCGCGACCAGCGCCGCGACGCCGAAGTACGTGCCGTGCGGAAAGCCCGTGAGCAGGCGCGCCACCATCATCGACAGGTACGACGGCGCCAGCGCGCTGGCGAGATTGCCGGCGGCAAACACCGCCATCAGCGCGATCAGCAGGTTGCGCCGCGGCCAGCGCGCGCCCAGCACCGCCAGCAGCGGCGCGCCGACCACCACGCCGAGCGCATAGGCGCTGATCAGGTGGCCGGCTTGCGGGATCGAGATGCCGAGGTCGGTCGCGGCGTCGGGCAGCAGGCCCATGATGACGAACTCGCCGGTGCCGATGGCAAAGCTGCCGACGCCTAGCGCCAGCAGGGGCAGCCGGCCGGAGGGCTTGTGATCGCGGGAAGACAGGGAAGCGTCGGCGCCGCGGCCAGGATCCGCGGCGGATTGTGCATGTGGGGCGGCCATGTACAGGATTTGCAGGGTTCAACGAAATGCCGCCCGCTGACGGGCGAGGTAGTCCTCGCCTCTGATCGATCCAGCGTGCTCCTGTGCGGCGCGCAGGCCGTATTGTGCGGCAAAACCGCCAACCTTGCCGACGCCGGCACGGATCCGCCGACAACGGCACGGGCCGAAGCAACCATGCAATGTGATTGGCCGGGATGGCCGCGGCGACAGCGGGCCGGGTGATGGCGCCTTGGCAGCGCCTGGTGGGGGGCCTTGGCGCGTCCTAGAGGATTCGAACCTCTGACCGCTCGCTTAGAAGGCGAGTGCTCTATCCAACTGAGCTAAGGACGCGAAGGCGTGCATTCTACCGCAGCGCCCGGCCGCGGTGACAAGCGATGCGCCTCAGGACGCCGCGCGCGGCTGGCCGCGCGTGACGTAGCGGCCGGCGCCGGCGGAACCCGTGGCAGACTCCACCGCAGATTCCGCGGCCAATTCCACGGCCGATTCCGTGGCATCGCCCGCCGGGTGCAGCGACACGCAGTTGCGTCCCTTCAGCTTGGCGTCATACAGCGCGCGATCGGCGCGGCGCATCAGCGCATCGGCGCCCTCGCCGGGCTGGCGCGCGGCCACGCCGATGCTGACGGTATATGCAATCGGATCGGGTTCCGACGGGCACGGCGTGGCGCGCACCGCCGTGGCCAGCCGCAGGCACGCGAGCCGGCCGGTTTCCAGCGCAGTATCCGGCATCACGATGGCGAATTCCTCGCCGCCCAGCCGCCCCGCCAGGTCGCCGTGTCCGAGCGTCCTGCGCAGCAGCCCGGCAAAGTGCCGCAGCACGCTGTCGCCGGCCAGGTGGCCATAGACATCGTTGATCGCCTTGAAGTGATCGAGATCGACAAACGCGACCGTCATCGGCTTGCGCTGCCGCTCGGCCTGCACGCAGGCGGCCTCCAGTTCCTCCCAGAACGCGCCGCGCAGCAGCACATCGGTCAGGTCGTCGTGCCGCGCGCGCCGTTCCAGCATGCGGCGCAGCCGGTCGTGCGCCATCAGCGCAAAGCTGACCGACACCCCGACCAGGGCGAAGACATTGAAGATGGCCAGCTCGCCATCCCACGGCATCGGCCGCGGCCAGGCGCCGCCCTGCGCCATCGCCGCCAGCGGCCGCAGCACGGTCCAGGCATTGATGGCCGCCGCGGCGATGGTGATCGCCGCCAGCGACCACGCCGCCAGCCGGCCGGTGCCGCGCTTGGCCGGCACCGCCGGCACCACGCTGCGCGCGAGATCCAGCAGCAGCACGATATGGCAGGCGCTCAGCACCGGGGCCAGATCGGGCAGCGCCACCGCCGTGGCCAGGTAGCGCGGGGCCAGGTCGCCCCAGGCCACCGCTGCCGCGGCCGCCAGGTTCAGCCCGAGCAGGCCCGCGCCACGGCCCGGCCGTTGCGCAAAGTGCCGCGCGCCCACGGCCATCACCGAAAGCGCGGCGAGCAGCGCCAGGTCGGTCGATTCCGGCACCAGCCACATCGGCCGCAACGCCTGCACCGCCGCCAGCGCCGCGGCAAAGGCCGCCAGCACGCTGCCCAGCGCCCAGGATGTCAGGCCGCTGCGCTCCATGCCCGACGACCGGCGCAACACCACGCAAACCACCGCCATCTGCAAGGCAAACAGCCCCGCGATGAGCACAACCACGTGCGACTGAAACATCTTTATTCCCGTCCAAGGCAAGCAGCGGCGCTCCGCGTGCCGCCGCGCTTCCCTGCTTCTTTGCCGATCCTGTGCCGGATCGTTGTTATCGAATGCCGCATCTCCTGTTGCAGGCCGCCCGTGCCGCCATCCGGCGAACGCAGGCAGACCGAGCCGCTCGCCCAGGCAGGGAGCGCCGTTCTTGTTGTGGTGATCAGGTCAGTCCGGAAGGAACTACGCAAAACCGGGCGTTCCCAACAGCACGCCGGTCGGACTGGAGCGGTGTGCGGATTATCGCAGCGCGCAAACCCAAGTCAAGACAAAGCGCCCCCGCCAGAAGGGGGAGCATCCGGCGCGCGCGGCCGGCCCGCCCGGACAGCCTGAACCCGCCGGCATCGACGCACGTTGACCGTGGCTCGCTCACGCGGCTACAATGGCCGGCTTCGGAGCGTAGCGCAGCCTGGTAGCGCATCTGATTTGGGATCAGAGGGTCGTAGGTTCGAATCCTATCGCTCCGACCAGAAATACCCAGCGGAAACAACGGCCTGGATCAGAAGATCCGGGCCGTTTTTTCTTTGTTTTCTCGTTGTTTTTCCGGCGCGCCTGCGCCAGGCGGCTACGGCATGCGGCGCATGCAACGCCTGTCACCACGGGAACAAGTCCGGCCAGATTACCGCGCCGGCGAACAGCATCAGTATCACCGCCGCCATCACCAGCCCCCGCCCGGGGCCATGCTGGCTGGCTTCGACTTGCGGCAGCCATGAAGACGCTGCCTCAGAAGCCGGCGTCGCAGCGGGCGGCGCAGCCGGCGCGCTGCCGGCAGGCGGGACGGGGCTCATGGCGAAATCGGCTTCGGCAAGCAGGAAGCCCATCGGCGTCGCCTGCTGGGTGGTGCCGATCGGCCGGAACAGCAGCTTGGACAACGCCAGGCAATCATCCAAAGCCACCTGGGGCCGGGGGCGGAAGATATTCAGGTGCTCGCACAGCGTATCGAGCTTGTGGTTGGCGGCGTGGAAATACTGGGACCAGCGCACCTGCCGCACCGAGCAGCGCCAGCGCTTGTGCTGGATGCCGGGCAGCACTTTCTCCAGCATCCTGGCGTTGAAGGCGGCGCCGTGGGCCACCAGCACCTCGGCCTCGTCGACGATGGCGCGGATGGCGCCGAGGTCGAAGCGGCGCCCGCGCAGCATGTCGGCGGTCAGGCCGTGGATATCGGTGGCCGCCGCGCTGATCGGCACGGTCGGCTCCTGCGAACCGTAGTACTCCGCCACTTCGCGCAGCAGGCCGCCGGCGCGCGGCGACACCTCGACCAGCAGCAAGCCGATGCTGACGGGCTCATCGGCTGGCGTGAGCCCGGTGGTTTCGGTACTGACGATTGCGACCCGCATGGGCACTCCGGTGTGGCTGTGCGCGAAACCGCTGTGCGCCAGCCGCTATGATCGTTTGCCTCTAGCGTAGTGCGAGCGCGTTAATCGTCATATCAGCCAGATGGGCTAAACGGTTCAGGCGGAGGGCTGGGCCTCCGGCGCGGCGCGCCGCCGCTCCAGGTTGCAGTACACATCGGCCGCGACCAGCCCGAACAGCGCATGCGCGAACAGGCTCTCCCAGCCGCGCGCTTCGTCGAACCAGTTCATGTAGCGCGCGAACACATAGAAGTTGACCAGATACACCACCACGCCGAACACGATGCCGACCACCGAGGCCAGCCCCAGACTGGTGTCGAGCCGGAACGACGACAGGATCAGCGCCAGCGCCGCCGCCAGGATGATCGACAAGGCAAAATGCACCGTGCCCGCGGCCAGCACGATGGTCCAGTTGAAGGCATCGGCCGACAGCGCCTCGCGGCCCAGGATGATCGCGGCGACCATCTTTACGGTGCCCCAGGCGCCCTGGTACAGCAGAAAGCGCGCGGTCAGCAATTCCAGCACCATGTAGACCGCGCCCGCAATCAGCCCCGCCAGCACCGCGGCGCGCCAGTCGGGGCGGCAGCGGACATAGCGGTGCGATTCCAGATGGAGTTCCATGGCAGTCTCCTTGCGAGATCCGGCCTGGCATGGCCGTACGCGTTAGTTCTAGCTCATATGGCTCAAATACCAAGCGGACCGCGACCCGGTTTGCGCCTTTATCGCCATTTTGTTGCGCCTGACCAGAGGCGGGTGCAACCGACGCGCCGGCAATGCTGCATCCGCGTACGTGATACAATGTCGCAGTAGCCCCCGGGGTGTCCGAGCATCCCTGTAACCGGGCGTTCTCACCAGCGCGCTCTCGCGAATGCACACCAGCGAGCGCACAGCAGCCGCCGGCGCGGGCCATCCGCGACGACACCGAACTGGCGAACCACCGGGTACACCTGCCCGCCTGCTCCGCGAAGCACACGGCCTCTCCGGCTGTCAGCGACCAGGTTTTCGCCCCAAGCAATCCGCGCCCGCAGGGCGACACCGCTGACGCCGCCGATTGATCCGGTCATGCAGGCGCGACCCGCCGCAGCATGCGCGCCCTGCCCCCGACCGCCTCAGGCGCGATTGGGCAACGCTGCGGGCGAACCGAACAGATTTTTTGAAAACGTAACCATGCAGCCTTCGCGGGCTGCCGAAAAGGAAGACAGATTGGCTAAGGAAGAACTCATTGAATTTGGCGGCGTGGTGTC
This sequence comes from Cupriavidus nantongensis, assembly GCF_001598055.1. Taxonomy (NCBI): domain Bacteria; kingdom Pseudomonadati; phylum Pseudomonadota; class Betaproteobacteria; order Burkholderiales; family Burkholderiaceae; genus Cupriavidus; species Cupriavidus nantongensis. The sequence continues at coordinate 3,373,871 of NZ_CP014844.1, forward strand.
GGAAGCCCTGCCTGACAACCGCTATCGTGTCACGCTGGAAAACGGCGTCGAGATCTGGGCATACGCTTCGGGCAAGATGCAGAAGCACCGCATCCGCATCCTGGCCGGCGACCGCGTGACCCTGGAAATGTCGCCCTACGACCTGACCAAGGGGCGCATCAACTTCCGCCACAAGTCCTGAGTTTCCCGACGGCGCCGATGGCAACGCATTGCCATCGGCGCCGCCGCTGTATTGCGCCGACGCGCTGTCACGCCGCTGACACCGCGCCCGGAGACACTTGCGGGCTGCCCTGACCGGCAGCCCGCTTATGTTTGTGCCGCGCTTGCGCCGGTCGGGCCGCTTCACCATACTCGAAGCACGCTCATTGCCCCGTCCGACATGAACCTGATCCTGTGGCGCCATGCCGAAGCCGAAGACCTGCCCGACGCCCTCAGCCTTAGCCGCCATGCCGACCTGCAGCGCCCGCTGACGCGCCGCGGCCGCAAGCAGGCCGAGGCCTCGGCCAAATGGTTGCGGGCCCACCTGCCAGCCGATACCCGTATCCTGTGCAGCCCCGCCGTGCGCGCTCGCGAAACCGCAGCGGCGCTGACCGGCGACGCGCAAATCCTCGATGCGCTGGCGCCCGGCGCCGATGTCAGCGCGGTGCTGGCCGCGGTCGAATGGCCGGAGCGCGCCGAGCACGTGGTGGTGGTCGGCCATCAGCCGTGGATCGGCCGCGTCGCCAGCCTGCTGCTGGCCGGCACCGAAATGGACTGGAGCGTGCGCAAGGGCGGCGTCTGGTGGCTGACCGGCCGTACCCGCGAAAGCGAGGCCCAGACGGTGCTGCGCGCGGTCATCAACCCCGAATTCCTCTGAGACCGGCCGGAGTGCGGCACCGACCGGCGTGCCCCTGAAGTCATCCCGGACCGGCCCGGCCGTCGAAGTCACGCAACCGTCATCGCCGGGTCACGGCATTGTCACCGGCCCTCACTACATTGCATCGCAACAGTTTCGTCACCAAAAGGACATACTGATGCGAGATCTGCCGACGCCTACCCAGCCGCTCTTCGACTCTCTGCCCAATGGCCTCGGCGGCCAGACGGCGCGGAGGCGTCTTCATCGCCCATCGGATACACCGGCACATGAGTCGCCTGTTCTCAGCGTGGCGTGGGCGCGCCACCAGGATGAAGTAGTCGAGGCCCAGCGCCTGCGCTACAAGGTCTTTGCCGAAGAAATGGGCGCGCGCCTGAAGTCTTCCGTGCCCGAACTGGACATCGACATGTTCGATGCCTACTGCGACCACCTGATCGTGCGCGACATGACCACGCTGCGCGTGGTCGGCACCTACCGCGTGCTGCCGCCGCACCAGGCCAAGCGCTTGGGCTGCCTCTACGCGGAATCGGAATTCGACCTGGTGCGCCTGTCGCACCTGCGCCCCAAGATGCTGGAACTGGGCCGCTCGTGCGTGCACCGCGACTACCGCTCCGGCAGCGTCATCATGGCGCTGTGGGGCGGGCTGGGCGAGTACCTGCAGCGCTGGGGCATCGAGTCGATGCTGGGCTGCGCCAGCGTGCCGATGAGCGACGGCGGCCACTACGCGGCCAGCCTGCACCGGCTGTTCAGCGAGCGCTCGCTGGCACCGATCGAGTACCACGCCTTCCCGCGCCTGCCGCTGCCGGTGGAAGACCTGAATCAGCAGCTGGCGGTCGAGCCGCCCGCGCTGATCAAGGGCTACCTGCGCCTGGGCGCGAAGATCTGCGGCCAGCCTGCCTGGGACCCGGACTTCAACGTGGCGGACTTCCTCACGCTGCTGCGCGTGAACGACATGAACCCGCGCTACGCCCGCCACTTCCTGGGCCTGAACAACGCTGCCTGAGCGGCGCCCCGCCGCCCGAAAGCCCCTCCGGTCACGGCCGCCACATCGGCGGCCGGCCGACCGCTCCCTCTCAGTCGTAGATCACCTTGTAGCGCTTGCCGATGCGCTGCCATTCGTCGGCTTCCTGCGCCAGGCTGTATTCGATCAGCGGATTGGCGTCGATCCACGCCTTCGGCAGGCGCACGGTGAAGCCTTCGTCCAGCGCTTCGGCCAGCTGCGTAACGCGGATGTCCGGCAGCGCCACGTCCGAGCGGCGCCGGCACAGCACAAAGGCCAGGCGCAGGCTGAACAGCATGCGCCAGTCGACGAACTTGCCGCTGCCCGACAGCTTGCCCAGCTTGCCCGCATGGCCCAGCAGCAGCGTCGCCAGCCGCGCCTGGTCGGTCTTGGAAAAGCCCGGCATGTCGGCATGCGTGGCGATATAGGCGGAATGCTTGTGGTAGCCGCTGTGCGAGATCGACATGCCGATCTCGTGCAGGCTGGCGGCCCAGCCCAGCAGCGCCAGGTTGTCCTCGCGCCGTTCGTTGGCCGGATCCGGGAACTGTGACAGCAGCGTCTGCGCGGTGCGTCGCACGCGGCCGGCCTGCGCGCGGTCGACACCGTAGCGGCGCATGAACTGGTCCACCGTGACCGTGCGCATGTCCTCATGGTGGCTGCGTCCGAGCAGGTCGTACAGCACGCCCAGCCGCAGCGCGCCGTCGGTCACGTCCATGCGATCGATATCGAGTTCGGCAAATACGCCAAGCATGATCGACAAGCCGCCCGGCAGCACCGGGATGCGATCCGGCTTGAGGCCGGTCAGCTTGACGCGATTGGTGTTCTCGGCCTTGATCAGCGCACGCTTCAGGCGCTCCAGCCCTTCGCGCGTGATGCCGTGCTCGGCGTTGCTGTCGTTCATGCCGTTGAGCTCGATCAGCTCGGCCAGCGCGCGCGCGGTGCCCGACGAGCCCACCGCCTGCTCCCAGCCCGCGGCGCGGTACTGGCGCACCAGCACCTGGATCTCGCGGCGCGCCGCCAGCTCGGCCTGCTTCATCGCGTAGTCGTCGACATTGCCGCTGGGGAAGAACTGGCGGCTGTGCGACACGCAGCCGATATACAGGCTTTCCATCAGCTTGGACTGGTAGCCGTTGCCGATGATGAATTCGGTCGAGCCGCCGCCGATATCGACCACCAGGCGGTTGCCCTGGCAGGCCGGCGCATCGTGCGAGGCGCCCAGGTAGATCAGCCGCGCCTCCTCGCGCCCGGCGATCACTTCGATCGGAAAGCCCAGCGCGCCTTCGGCCTCGATCAGGAAATCGGACGCGTTCTTTGCGACCCGCAGCGTATTGGTGGCGACGGCGCGCACCTGCCCCGGCGCGAACTCGCGCAGGCGGTCGCCGAAGCGCCGCAGCGCATCGATGCCGCGCCGCCGTGCGGGCTGGTCCAGGTATTTGTCGGGGGTCAGCCCGGCCGCCAGCCGCACCGGCTCGCGCAGCGCGTCGACCTGGAAGATCTGGCTGGCCGGGCCGTTGGCCGTTGGAGTTTCGTCCACCCGCCCGATCATCAGGCGGAAGCTGTTCGAGCCCATGTCGACGGCGGCCAGCAGGCGTGGAGTGTTGTTCATCGTGTGCTTGGAGGGCAGGTTCGCGTTGGCGTTGCGAAGCGCGGCGGGGACACGCTGGTGCCTGGATCCGCCGCGATTCGCGCCCGGAGAAAATATGTCGTGGTCATGTCCGCATCATGACAAAATCAAACTGTCATGAAAGTGACACGATTCTATGAAAAAGTCGCCACATTACCAAAAGAAGGTCATGACCATGTCGACGACTCCGTCCAGTACGCTGCTCAATCGCGAACTGGGCATCCTGGAATTCAATGCCCGCGTGCTGGCGCAAGCCGCGGACCCGAAAGTCCCGCTGCTGGAACGGCTCAAGTTCATCTGCATCGTGTCCAGCAACCTGGACGAGTTCTTTGAAATCCGCATGGCGGGCCTGAAGGAACAGATGCGCGACAATGCCTCTGGCCTGACGCCGGATGGCCTTTCCTTCCAGCAGACCTACCAGCTTGTCACCGAGCGCACGCAACGGCTTGTGGCCTCGCAGTATGACATGCTGCAGAACACCATTTTTCCACTACTTGAAAAAGAAGGGGTCTTTTTCCACCTGACCACCACCTGGACCGACGCCCAGCGTGAATGGGCGCGCGAGTTCTTCCAGCGCGAACTGGCGCCGGTGCTGACTCCGATCGCACTGGACCCGGCCCACCCCTTCCCGCGCGTGCTCAACAAGAGCCTGAACTTCGTGGTGGAGCTGTCGGGCAAGGACGCCTTCGGGCGCGATGCGGATCTCGCCATCGTGCAGGCGCCGCGCGCGCTGCCGCGCGTGGTCAAGATGCCGGAGAAGCTGTCGGGCTATCCGTACGGCTTCGTCATGCTGTCGTCGTTCATGCAGGGCTTCGTGCACGAGCTGTTCCCGGCCATCGCCGTGCATGGCTGCTACCAGTTCCGCGTCACGCGCAACTCGGACCTGTTCGTCTCGGAAGACGACATCACCGACCTGCGCGAAGCGCTGCAGGGCGAACTGCCCGCGCGCCATTTCGGCGACACGGTGCGGCTGGAAATCTCGTCGGATACGCCGGCGCCGCTGGCGCGACGGCTGCTGCTGGAATCGGGGCTGGCCGAACAGGACCTGTACCGCGTCTCCGGTCCGGTCAACCTGGTGCGGCTGATGCAGATCCCCGACATGGTCGACCGGCCCGGGCTCAAGTTTCCGCCGTATGTTCCCGCGCCGGTCAAGGCCTTTGCCGGCGGCGCGTCGATGTTCGACGTGATGCGCCAGCAGGACGTGCTGCTGCACCATCCGTACGAGAGCTTCAGCTCGGTGCTCGACCTGCTGCAGCTGGCCGCGGCCGATCCCAACGTGGTCGCGATCAAGCAGACCGTCTACCGCACCGGCAACGAATCGCTGGTGATGGAAGCGCTGATGACCGCGGCGCGCAACGGCAAGGAAGTGACGGTGGTGGTGGAACTGCTGGCGCGCTTCGACGAGGAAACCAATATCAACTGGGCCGAGCGGCTCGAGTCCGCCGGCGCGCACGTGATCTACGGCGTGGTCGGGCACAAGTGCCACGCCAAGATGCTGCTGATCGTGCGGCGCGAGCCCACGGGGCCCAAGGCCAAGCAGGTCAAGCTGCGCCGCTATGCCCACCTGGGCACCGGCAACTACCACCCGCGCACGGCCCGGCTCTATACCGACTTCGGGCTGCTGACCGCCGACGAGGCCATCTGCGAAGACGTGCACCATGTGTTCCAGCTGCTGACCGGTACCGCCGGCACGATCCGGCTGAACCACCTGTGGCAGTCGCCGTTCACCATGCAGAGCAACCTGGTCGACCATATCCGCGCCGAGGCCCGCAACGCGCGCGCCGGCAAGCCGGCACGAATCATCGCCAAGATGAATGCGCTGCTGGAACCGTCGATCATCGACGAGCTGTACAAGGCCTCGCGCGCCGGCGTGAAGATCGACCTGATCGTGCGCGGCGTGTGCGCGCTGATGCCGGGCGTGCCGGGCATGTCCGAGAACATCTCGGTGCGCTCGATCATCGGGCGCTTCCTCGAACACCACCGCGTCTATTACTTCCACTCCGCCGGCGAGGAGGTGCTCTACCTGTCCAGCGCCGACTGGATGGACCGCAACCTGTTCCGCCGCGTCGAAGTCGCGTTCCCGGTGCTGGACAAGGCGCTGAAGGCGCGGGTCATCAAGGAGAGCCTGCAGGTCCATCTGCGCGACAATGCCTCCGCGTGGATCATGCAGTCGGATGGCAACTACGTGCGCAGCCAGACGCGCTCCAAGCATCCGCACGTCAGCCAGAACGATCTGCTGGTGATGTTCGGCGGCACACCCTGAATGCAGTGCGCAGGCAAACAGAAACCCGCCGCGGCGGGTCTTTTTGCTTTGGGATTCAGGCCGCGCGCCGGGGGCTATCCGGTGCCTGCGGCGTTACGGCAGGACCCGCGCCCGCCACCGGGCTGTCGGCGCTGGCGGCAGCGGAGCGCAGGCTGCGCTCGAGGGGGAACACCACGCGGAACACGCTGCCCCGGCCCTCTTCGCTGGTGACGCGCAACTCGGCATGGTGGCGCGACAGCACGTGCTTGACGATCGCCAACCCAAGGCCGGTGCCGCCGGTATCGCGCGAGCGGCTGCGGTCGACGCGGTAGAAGCGCTCGGTCAGCCGGGGGATATGCTCGGCCGCGATGCCCAGGCCGGTATCGGCCACCGAGAACACCGCGTGGCCGTCTTCCCACGCCAGCCGCATGGTGATGCGCCCGCCTTCCGGCGTGTAGCGCACCGCGTTCGACACCAGGTTGCCCAGCGCCGACATCAGTTCCGTCTCGGCGCCGCGCATGCCCACGGTCGGGTCGATCTCGGCCGCAACGTGGTGCCGGCCCTGCGACAGCGCCTCGGCGTCGTGCATCAGGTGCGCGACCATGGCGCGGATCGGCACCACGTCGTGGCCCGGCGGCTGCGCATCGCTTTCCAGCTTGGCCAGCGCCAGCAGGTCTTCGACGATGCTCTGCATGCGCACCGACTGGGCCAGCATCATGTCGATGTAGCGGCGCCGGTCCTCTTCCGACACCGGCAGGTCGCGCACGGTCTCGAGGAAGCCGGTCAGCACCGTCAGCGGAGTCTTCAGTTCGTGCGAGACATTGGCGACGAAGTCGCGCCGCATCGCCTCGGTGTTTTCCAGCTTGGTGATGTCCTGCGTGATCACCAGCTTGCGGTTGTCGCCATACGGCAGGATCTGCACCGCGATCGCGCTGTGCTTGTGCTCGCCCATGTCGCGCATCACCAGCGGGTCGTCGAACTGCTGGCGCGTCAGGTAGTGGACGAACTCGGGCCGGCGGATCAGGTGGGTAATGCGCTGGCGCACATCGCGCCGCGCGTTCAGGCCGAAATGCTCCTCGGCGACGTCGTTGCACCACTCGATCTGGTCGGCGTCATCGAGCATCAGCACGCCGTTGGGCGAGGCCTGGATCGCCTGGATAAAGCGCGTGTGCTGCTGCTCCACCTGCAGCACCTGGGTGCGCCAGCGCTTGACCAGCCGGTGCAGGCGGTAATAGACCTCGCCCCACAGGCCGAGCGCGCTGGGGATCTCGCCGTAGACGGGCGCGTCCAGCACCTTCCACAGCCGGTTGATCTGGTACAGGTAGTAGAACAGCAGCCCGAGCAATGAAACGCAGGCCAGCGCCAGCGCCGGCACCGGTCCGGCGACCAGGTAGACGCCGGCGGACAGCACCAGCAGGCTGATCAGAATGGCCGCGGAACGGGCCCAGATGACATTCATGCGCAGGGTTCAGGCTCGCAGCCAGCCACGGAAACGGCTGCCTGCAGGGTTGCGACGGAGTGTGCCACGATTTCGCCGCGCCCTGCCAGCGGCTCGAGACCCGTGCGGCGGTTCAGGCGCCAGGTGTGCGCGCCAGCCGGTAGCCGCTGCCGCGCACGGTTTCGATCATGTTGCTGTAGCCGCCCGGCGTCAGCGCGGCGCGCAGGCGCTTGATATGGACGTCGACGGTGCGCTCCTCGACGAAGACGTGGTCGCCCCAGACCTGGTCGAGCAGTTGCGAGCGGCTGTGCACGCGCTCGGGATGCGTCATCAGGAAGTGCAGCAGGCGGAACTCGGTGGGACCCAGGTCCAGCTTGATCGGGCCGCTCTCGTCCTGGCCGGTGACGCGGTGCGTGGCGGGGTCGAGACGCAGGCCGTTGATTGCCACCACGTCGTCGGTCAGCTGCGGCGCGCGGCGGCGCAGCACGGCCTTGATCCGCGCCAGCAGTTCCTTGGGCGAGAACGGCTTGGTGACGTAGTCGTCGGCGCCGGCTTCGAGCCCCATCACCTTGTCCTGCTCCTCGCCGCGGGCGGTCAGCATGATGATGGGGATCTGGCGGGTGCGGTCGTTGGCGCGCAACTCCTTGGCGAAGTTCGCGCCTGACTTGCCCGGGAGCATCCAGTCGAGCAGCACCAGGTCGGGCAGCACATCGCTCATCAGCGACAGCGCCTGCTCGGCGTTATAGGCCCGGATCGGATAATGCCCCGCGTGCTGCAGGTTCACGGCGATCAGTTCGGCGATCGCCGGTTCGTCTTCGACAACGAGAATACTGCTTGGCATGTGTATGGTTCTCCGTGGGCGGCTGATCTCAGCTCAGCGCTTCGCGCTCCATGTCCTCGCGCGAGACATGGCGGACGTCCGTCCCCTTGACAATGTAAATGATAAATTCCGCGATGTTCTTGGCGTGATCGCCGATGCGCTCGACCGCCTTGGCGATGAACAGGAAATCGAGCGCGACCGAGATCGTGCGCGGGTCTTCCATCATGTACGTGATCAGCTTGCGCACGAAGCCGCGGAATTCCTCGTCGATGGCCTTGTCGTCCTTGACGATGCGCGCCGCCGCGACCGTATCCAGCCGGGCAAAGGCGTCGAGCGCCTGGCGCAGCAGCGCGATCGCCATCTCGCCCGAGAGCTTGACCTCGGCGTAGTTGATGCTGTGCGCCGACGCGTCTTCCATGATGTGCTTGGTGCGCTTGGCGATTTTCTCGGCCTCGTCGCCGGCGCGCTCGAGGTTGGTGATGGTCTTGGAAATGGCCATCACCAGGCGCAGGTCGCGCGCGGTCGGCTGGCGCCGGGCGATGATGTTGCCGCAATCGGCATCGATCTCGACTTCCAGCGCGTTGAGCTGGATCTCGCGCGCGATCACCTGGTCGGCGATCTCGGCGTCGAAGTCGGTCAGCGCGCGCATGGCCAGCTCGATCTGCGACTCCACCAGCCCGCCCATCTGCAGCAGCTTGGTGTTGATGGCGTTGAGGTCTGCGTCGAACTGGGTCGACAGGTGCTTGTCAGTCATGGGATTCTCCTGGGCGCTTATGGATATGCTAGTCCCTGCCCTGCCTGTCAGCCGAAGCGGCCGGTGATGTAGTCTTCCGTTTCCTTGCGGTGCGGCTTGATGAAGATCTTCTCGGTCTCGCCGAACTCGATCAGTTCGCCCAGGTACATGTAGGCGGTGTAGTCCGAGCAGCGCGCCGCCTGCTGCATGTTGTGCGTGACGATCACCACGGTGTACTCGTCCTTCAGCTCGGCGATCAGCTCTTCGATGCGGCCGGTGGAAATCGGGTCCAGCGCCGAGCACGGCTCGTCCAGCAGCAGCACCTCGGGACGGATGGCGATGCCGCGCGCGATGCACAGGCGCTGCTGCTGGCCGCCGGACAGGCCGTAGCCCGACTGGTGCAGCTTGTCCTTGGCCTCGTTCCACAGCGCCGCCTTGGTCAGCGCCCACTCCACGCGGTCGTCCATTTCCGAGCGCGACAGCTTCTCGAACAGGCGCACGCCGAAGGCGATGTTGTCATAGATCGACATCGGGAACGGCGTCGGCTTCTGGAACACCATGCCGACCTTGGCGCGCAAGAGCGCGATATCCTGCTTGGCGGTCAGCAGGTTGTCGCCGTCCATGTTGATCTCGCCCTCGGCGCGCTGCTCGGGATAGAGCGCGTACATCTTGTTGAAGGTACGCAGCAGCGTCGACTTGCCGCATCCCGACGGGCCGATGAAGGCCGTGACCTTGCGGTCCGGGATCGACATGTTGATGTTCTTCAGGGCATGGAACTGGCCGTAGTAGAAGTTCAGGTTGCGCACGTCGATCTTGGCGCGAACCGAATCGGGAATGTCGATGACGGTGGAGGTCATTGCGTTTTCTCGCTTGCAGTCTTGGGGCGGTCCGGATGACGGGCGCGCCGCTTATTTCTTGAACAGGATGCGCGCCAGGATATTCAGGGCCAGCACGCCGATCGTAATCAGGAACACACCCGCCCAGGCCAGTTGCTGCCATTCGGTGAACGGGCTCATGGCGAAGCGGAAGATGGTCACCGGCAGGTTGGCCATCGGCTTGTTCAGGTCGGTGGTCCAGAACTGGTTAGACAATGCGGTGAACAGCAGCGGCGCGGTTTCGCCGGCGATACGGGCCACCGCCAGCAATACGCCGGTCACAATTCCCGCGTACGATGACTTCACCGTGATCGATAGCACCATCTTCCACTTGGGCGTGCCCAGGGCGAAGGCGGCCTCGCGCAGCGCGTTGGGCACCAGGTTCAGCATGTTCTCGGTGGTGCGCACCACGATCGGCACCTGCAGCAGCGCCAGCGCGCAGATGCCGGCCCAGCCCGAGAAGTGGCCCATGCGGGTCACCACCAGCGCGTAGACGAACAGGCCGATCACGATCGACGGTGCCGACAGCAGGATGTCGTTGATAAAGCGGATAAAGCTGGCCAGCGGCGAGCTCTTGCCGTACTCGGCCAGGTAGATGCCCGCCAGGATGCCCAGCGGCGTGCCGAACAGCGTGGCCATGCCGACCATCACGAAGCTGCCGAAGATGGCATTGGCGAGGCCGCCGCCGGCGGTATTGGGGGCCGGCGTCATCTGCGTGAACAGGTCCAGCGACAGCCCGCCGACGCCCAGCGTGACGGTGGTCCACAGGATCCACGCCAGCCAGAACAGGCCGAAGCCCATTGCCACCAGCGAGGCGGTCAGCGCGTACAGGTTGACGCGGCGGCGGCGGCCCTGCAGACGCGCGCGCACGGCATCGGCATCGGCATGGACGGCGGGGATCGATACGGAAGACATGGCCTGGCTCGCTTGGGTCATTTGGCTCATTTTGCGCCCTCATTCTTGGCCAGTCGCAGCAGCAACAGCTTGGACAGCGCCAGCACCACGAAGGTGATGAAGAACAGGATCAGGCCCAACTCCATCAGCGCGGCGGTATGCAGGCCGGCGCCGGCTTCGGCGAACTCGTTGGCGAGCGCCGAGGTGATGCTGTTGCCCGGCGAGAACAGCGAGGCGCTGTCCAGCAGGTTGGTATTGCCGATCACGAAGGTGACGGCCATGGTCTCGCCCAGCGCGCGGCCCAGGCCCAGCATCACGCCGCCGATCACGCCGGCGCGGGTGTAGGGCAGCACCACGTTCCACATCACTTCCCAGGTGGTGCAGCCGACGCCGTAGGCCGATTCCTTGAGCAGCACCGGGGTGACTTCGAACACGTCGCGCATCACCGAGGCGATGTACGGAATGATCATGATCGCCAGGATCACGCCCGCGCACAGCAGGCCGATGCCCAGCGGCGCGCCCTGGAACAGCTTGCCGATCACCGGCAGCTGGCCCACCGTGGCGGCCAGGGGCTTCTGGAAATACTCGCCGAAGATCGGCGCGAACACGAGCAGGCCCCACATGCCGTAGACGATCGACGGCACCGCGGCCAGCAGTTCGATGGCGGTGCCGAGCGGGCGGCGCAGCCAGGCCGGCGACAGCTCGGTCAGGAACAGGGCGATGCCGAAGCTGACCGGCACCGCGATGATCAATGCGATCAGCGAGGTCACGATGGTGCCGTAGATGGGCACCAGCGCACCATAGACATCGGCGGGAGGATCCCACTCCGAGGACCACAGGAAGCGCGCGCCGAAGGCCTCGATCGAGGGCCAGGCGCTGATCGCGAGCGAGACGATGATGCCGCCCAGCAGCAGCAGCGTCACGATCGCGGCGCCCCGCGTCAGGCCGCCGAACAGGATGTCGCCCATGCGGCTCGGGGGCTGGACGTTGCGGGTGTCGGAGGGGATAGTCGCCATGTCGGGAATTCAGGGGTGGATCGCCGCTCGCGCCTGGGCGCGAGCGCGGTGGCCGGGCCGGTTTCGGGCTGCCCGGCCACCGCCGCCGCGCTCGCGCGCGGCCGGCGATGCCGTCAGATCAGTACAGCGCCTTGCCCGAAGCGTCCTTGACGCTGGTCTTCCAGGTCGAACGGATCTGGTTGACCACGTTCTCCGGCAGCGGCACGTAGTCGAGTTCGGCGGCCATGTTGGCGCCGCTCTTGTAGGCCCAGTCGAAGAACTTCAGCACTTCGGTGCCCTGCCCCGGCTTTTCCTGGTTCTTGTGCACCAGGATGAAGGTGGCGCCGGCGATCGGCCAGGCGTCCTTGCCCGGCTGGTTGGTCAGGATCTGGTAGTAGCTCTTGCTCCAGTCCGCGCCGGCGGCGGCGGCCTTGAAGGCGTCGTCACCCGGCTTGACCACGGCACCCGACGCGTTCTTCATGTTCACGTGGGTCATCTTGTTCTGCTTGGCGTAGGCGTACTCGACATAGCCGATGGCGCCGTTCAGGCGCTGCACGAAGGCGGCCACGCCCTCGTTGCCCTTGCCGCCGGTGCCGCCGCCCGGCCAGTTGACCGTGGTGCCCTCGCCCACCGTGCCCTTCCAGTCAGCGCTGACCTTGGACAGGTAGTTGGTGAAGATGAAGGTGGTGCCCGAACCGTCGGCACGGCGCACCGGCAGGATGTCCTGGCTCGGCAGCTTGGCTTGCGGGTTCAGCGCCTTGATGGCGGGATCATCCCACTTCTTGATCTTGCCCAGGTAGATGTTGGCCAGCACCTCGCCGGTGATGGTCAGCTCGCCCGGCTTCACGCCCTGCAGGTTGATCACCGGCACCACGCCGCCGATCACGGTCGGGAACTGGACCAGGCCCTGCTTGTTCAGGTCCTCGTCCTTCAGCGGCGCGTCCGAGGCGCCGAAATCGACCGTCTTGGCACCGATCTGCTTGATGCCGCCCGACGAGCCGATGGATTGATAGTTGACCTTGTTGCCCGTTGCCTTGTTATATGCGTCGGCCCACTTGGAATACACGGGCGCCGGGAAGGAAGCGCCTGCACCGGTAATTTCCGCCGCGAACGCAGTACCCGCCACCACCATCGAAACGATGCCTGCCACGGCAGTCTTGACCAGCTTCATATGTCCTCCAGAGAACATTGGTTGGGAATGACAAATTTTTGACAAGACGAACTTTATGCTGCCTGTATGACAATTCCGTGACATCTTCAAATCTTCTTGAAACTGGCCTGCAGCAAGGTAATGACGGGATGGTCCCGCCTTCCCGTGAGCGGAATATGACGGCGGTTAATTGCACAAAGGGCCAAAAAAACGCCGGGGCGACCCCGGCGTTCGTTTCGTGGATGGGCGCTATCAGGCACCCAGCGCGTCCGCCAGCTTCCTGGCCGCGCGCTCGGCCATCTCGGCCTGCTCCGCCTCGACCATCACGCGCACCACGGGCTCGGTGCCCGAGGCGCGGATCAGTACCCGGCCGCGGCCTTCCAGTTCCGGTTCCACCGCGGCACGCGCCGCCTGCAGGCCGGCATGGGTCTGCCAGTCGAAGCCCTTCTGCACGCGCACATTGATCAGCGTCTGCGGGAACAGCTTCACGCCATCGAGCAGTTGCGCCAGCGTCTTGCCGCTGCGGCGCAGTGCGCCCAGCACCTGCAATGCGGAGACGATGCCGTCGCCGGTGCTGTGGCGATCCAGGCACAGCAAGTGGCCGGAGCCCTCGCCGCCCAGGGTCCAATTGCGCTTGTTCAGCTCCTCCAGCACATAGCGGTCGCCCACCTTGGCGCGCACGAACTCGACCCCCTCGCGCTTGAGCGCCAGTTCCACCGCCATATTGGTCATCAGCGTGCCGACCGCGCCGGGTACCGCCTGGCCCGCGGCCTGGCGGTCGCGCACGATCAGATACAGCAGTTCGTCGCCGTTGTAGAGCCGGCCATCGGCATCGACCACCTGCAGCCGGTCCGCATCGCCATCGAAAGCCAGGCCCAGGTCCGCGCCGTTGGCCTTGACCGCCTCGATCAGCTTTTCCGGCGCGGTCGCGCCGTAGCCGGCGTTGATATTGCGGCCGTTCGGCTGGTTGCCGATGGCGACCACGTCGGCGCCGAGCTCATGGAACACCGGCGGCGCGATGTGATAGGCCGCGCCATGGGCGCAGTCGACCACCAGCTTCAGGCCATGCAGGTCCTGCTCGTACGGGAAGGTGCTCTTGCAGAATTCGATATAGCGGCCGGCGGCATCGTCGATGCGGCGGGCGCGCCCCAGGTCGTCGGACGGGGCACACACCATGGGCTCGTCGAGCGCCGCTTCGATCGCCGCCTCGACCGCGTCGGGCAGCTTGTCGCCGCTGGCCGAGAAGAACTTGATGCCGTTGTCGTAGTAAGGATTGTGGCTGGCCGAGATCACCACGCCGGCCGACAGCCGCAGCGCCCGCGTCAGGTAGGCGATGCCGGGGGTCGGCAGCGGGCCGGTCAGCAGCACATGCACGCCCGCCGAGGTAAAGCCGGCTTCCAGCGCGGCTTCCAGCATATAGCCCGAAATGCGCGTGTCCTTGCCGATCAGCACGGTCGGCTTGCCCTGCCCGGTCCTGGCGCCGTGCGCCAGCACCTTGCCCGCGGCATGGCCCAGCCGCATCACGAAGTCCGGCGTGATCGGCGCATCGCCGACCTTGCCCCGCACGCCATCGGTCCCGAAATACTTGCGTGTCATTCCTTGTTTCCCTTTCTCTTTTGTGTTTTGTCCTGGTGGCGCCGACCGGTGTCGGCGCCCGGCTCAGCCCGCGCCGACGGATTCGTTGCGCACGGCCCACCAGGTCTTCACGGCATCGACGGTCTGCTGCACATCATGCACGCGCACGATCCACGCACCGCGCTCCACCGCACAGACCGCCGCCGCAATGCTGGCGGCGATGCGCTGCTGCGGCGGCCGGCCGCCCAGGATGGCGCCCAGCGTGGACTTGCGCGAGATGCCCGCCAGCACCGGCAGGCCGTCGAGCGCCAGCTTCGGCAACTGCCCGAGCAGGCGCAAATTATGATCCGGTGTCTTGCCGAAGCCAAATCCCGGATCGAGGCAGATCCGGGCATCGTCGATCCCGGCGGCGCGCAGCTCGGCGACGCGCCCGGCCAGGAACTGCGCGACTTCGGCGACCACATCGTCGTAGTGCGGGTCTTCCTGCATGGTCTGCGGATCGCGCTGCATATGCATCACGCACAGCCCCGCCTGACCGCCCGCCACCGCCTCGACCGCGCCCGGCATGCGCAGGCCCCAGATATCGTTGATGAGATCGGCTCCGGCCGCAAGCGCGGCGCGCATGACCTCGGGCTTGTAGGTGTCGATCGACAGCGGCTTGCCGCAGTCGCGCAGCGCTTCCACCACGGGTATCACGCGCGCCAGCTCGTCCGCCAGCGGCAGCGCCGCCGAACCGGGCCGGCTCGATTCCCCGCCGATATCGATGATGTCGACGCCCTCGGCAATCATCTGCTCGGCATGGCGCAGCGCTGCATTGCGGCTGGCGTGCTGGCCGCCGTCGGAAAAGGAATCCGGCGTGACGTTGAGAATGCCCATCACCAGCGGACGCTGGTCCAGGGCAAAGCGGAAACGGCCGCACTGGAAGTGCCGGGTCTGAGTGGTCTGCTGCAAGGTAGGAAGGCTTAGGCGATGCGCGCGGCTCGGCCGCGCAAAAAGGAAAAGCCGGTGCACCAGGCACCGGCTTCAGGGGGAGGCACTACACAGCCATCGCTACAGCGTCGTCAGCGGGACGAGCGCCGGGTCAGGCCGTGGCGGGCGCGTTGGTCGGCGCCACCGGCGAGCCGCCCGAAGGCGTGCTGCCGCCACCGTTCGGGCCCGACGCGCTGCGCGGCGGACGCGGCGGCTTGCCGGCCATGATGTCGTTGACCTGGTCGGCATCGATGGTTTCCCATTCCATCAGCGCGTTGGTCATGGCCTCGACCTTGTCGCGGTTCTCTTCGAGCAGGCGCTTGGCCAGCGCGTATTGCTCGTCGATGATGCGGCGGATCTCGGCGTCGACCTTCTGCTGCGTGGCTTCCGACACGGTCTTCGACGACAGCTTGCCGAACATGCCGTCCTGCTCGGTATCGACATAGACCATCGCGCCCAGCGAATCGCTCATGCCGAAGCGGGTCACCATGTCGCGCGCGATCTTGGTGGCGCGCTCGAAGTCGTTGGAAGCGCCGGTGCTCATGGCGTTGAGGAAGACCTCTTCCGCCGCGCGGCCGCCGAACAGGATGGCGACCTCTTCCAGCATGCTGTCCTTGTACTTCGAATACTTGTCATGCTCCGGCAGCTGCCAGGTCACGCCCAGCGCCCAGCCGCGCGGCATGATGGTGACCTTGTGCACCGGGTCGGCCTTGGGCAGCAGCTTGGCCACCACCGCATGGCCGGACTCGTGGTAAGCCGTGGCGCGGCGCTCTTCCTCGCGCATCACCGTCGACTTGCGCTCCGGACCCATGTAGATCTTGTCCTTGGCGTCCTCGAAGTCCTGCATGTCGACCACGCGCTTGTTGCGGCGGGCGGCAAACAGCGCGGCCTCGTTGACCAGGTTGGCCAGGTCGGCGCCCGAGAAGCCCGGGGTGCCGCGCGCGATCACCGAGGCATCGACGTCGTTGCCGATCGGCACCTTGCGCATATGGACCTTCAGGATCTGCTCGCGGCCGCGGATGTCCGGCAGGCCCACGTAGACCTGGCGGTCGAAACGGCCCGGACGCAGCAGCGCCTTGTCGAGCACGTCGGCACGGTTGGTCGCGGCGATCACGATCACGCCCGAGTTGGCCTCGAAGCCGTCCATCTCGACCAGCATCTGGTTCAGGGTCTGCTCGCGCTCATCGTTGCCGCCGCCCATGCCGGCGCCACGATGGCGGCCGACCGCGTCGATTTCATCGATGAACACGATGCAGGGGGCCTGCTTCTTGGCATTCTCGAACATGTCGCGCACACGCGCCGCGCCCACGCCGACGAACATTTCCACGAAGTCGGAACCCGAGATGCTGAAGAACGGCACCTTGGCCTCGCCGGCGATGGCGCGCGCCAGCAGCGTCTTGCCGGTGCCCGGAGGGCCGACCAGCAGCACGCCGCGCGGGATGCGGCCGCCCAGCTTCTGGAACTTCTGCGGATCCTTGAGGAAGTCGACCAGTTCGACCACTTCTTCCTTGGACTCGTCGCAGCCGGCCACGTCCTGGAACGTGACGGCGTTCTGGTTCTCGTCGATCAGCCGCGCACGCGACTTGCCGAATGAGAATGCGCCGCCTTTTCCGCCACCCTGCATCTGACGCATCATGTAGAACCAGAACACGATGATCAGCAGGGTCGGCCCGAGGTAATACAGGGCCTGGACCAGCACGTTGGGTTCGTCGTCCGCCTTGCCGGTGACCTGCACGCCGTACTTCATCAGGTCGCCGACCATCCAGATGTCGCCCGGCGAGATGATGGTGTACTTGGCCCCTTCCTTGGGCGAGACCACCAGGTTGCGGCCCTGCACGTCGACACGCGACACCTTGCCGTTCTTGGCGTCATCCATGAACTGCGAATAGGTGACGCTGTCCTGCGCACGGGGCTTGTCGAACTGCTTGAAGACGGTAAACAACACCAGCGCGATCACGAGCCAGATTGCCGCCTTTTGAAACAGGTTGTTATTCAAGGCCGAACTCCTTTGCAATTGCCTTGCCAACGGATAGCTGCATTGTAATGCAGCCCCCGCCCTCGAGGGGAAACAGAGAAACTATGATGCCGATAGCACCGGGTGAGGGGTTTTCCCTCTACATTTCTTCTTCCGCCCTGGCTCGTATCGAGATCGGTCAATCCACTGTCTTCAGGTAGCGCCCAAGGATAAAGGTTTCGGAAGACTTGTCGCGCGACGCCTTGGGCTTGCGCTTCGCGACCACTTTGAACTGCCGTTTGAACTTTTCCACGATCTGGCTGTAGCCGCTCCCGTGGAAACACTTTACCAGCAATGCTCCCTCCGGCTTCAGGTGAGCCTGCGCAAATTCAAGCGCCAGGTCGCACAGGTACTCGATCCGGGCGGCGTCGGCGGAGGCTACACCGGACAAGTTGGGGGCCATGTCGGACAAAACAAGGTCGATCTTGTTGCCGCCCGAAGCGTCCAGCACCACACTTTCGAGCTCGCGGAAGACCGATTCCTCGCGGAAGTCGCCCTGGATGAAAGTGACGTCGGCGACAGGCTCCATCGGCAGCAGGTCGATCGCCACGACCGCGCCGTCGATCCTGCCGTCCTTGGCCCGCGGCGAGTCGGCCAGCTTGTTGCGCGCGTACTGGCTCCAGCTGCCGGGCGCCGCGCCCAGGTCGACGATGACCTGGCCCGGGCGGATCAGCTTGTCCTGCTCGTCGATCTCCTTGAGCTTGTAGGCCGCGCGGGCGCGGTAGCCCTCGCGCTGCGCCATTTTCACGTACGGATCGTTGATGTGGTCGTGCAGCCACGAGTGGTTGAACTTGTTCTTTGCCATGCCAGATACCAGCCTGTTCCCTGCCCGCGCGCGCCGGTCGGGCCGGCGGCGCAGGTTTTCCTACTGTTTTGATGATTTTGCTGCCCGACAGTGCCGGATTGACGGATAATACGCGCCAATCCGCATCCCGGCTTGCCGCCGACCGGCGGCCGCCGGCAGCCTGTTCCCGTCCGTCGCGTCGCGACCGGCGCGGGCGGCAGCGCCCGATTACCAGCGCCAAGCGCTCTATCAATATTTCAAGCGCCTTATCCGGCGCCAATCTATGCCCGCTCTACAACTCGTCCCCGCCCAGCGCTCCGACCTGCGCTCCCGTGCCCATGCCCTGAACCCGGTCGTGATGGTCGGCGCCGAAGGCCTGA
This sequence comes from Cupriavidus nantongensis, assembly GCF_001598055.1. NCBI lineage: Bacteria > Pseudomonadati > Pseudomonadota > Betaproteobacteria > Burkholderiales > Burkholderiaceae > Cupriavidus > Cupriavidus nantongensis. Next base: position 3,392,217 of record NZ_CP014844.1, read on the forward strand.
CCCGCGCCGTGCTGGCCGAAATCGACCGCAGCCTGGCCGCGCACGACCTGATCAAGATCCGCGTGTTCGGCGACGACCGCGAAGCCCGCATCGCCATCTACGAAGAAATCTGCGACCAGCTCCACGCCGCGCCGATCCAGCATATCGGCAAGCTGCTGGTGGTCTGGCGTCCGGGCGAAGCCCGCCTGAAGGAGAACCAGGCCGAAGACCTCGGCCGGCACACGCCCGCGCGCCGCGGCGGCGCCGCCCCGCGCACGGTAACGGTGAAGAAGCCCAGCGCCGCGCCCAACCGCCGTCCGACCCGCAAGGAAGTTACGGTGCTCGGCAATGAGCGTGTCACCGCCGGCGGCAACGTGAAGCGCGCGCGCGCGCGCCCCACCAGCCAGAAGAAGAAATCCCTGGGCTAAACCCCGCCGGGGAGGACCCGAGCGGGCGCCGCCAGGCGGCCCGCTGCCGGGCTCACTCGCCCGCCGAACGCGGCGCCGAAGCGCGCCACACCAGCGCCAGCGCCAGCAGGCTTTGCAGCAGGTAGAAGGCGCTGGACACGCCGTGCAGCATGCCGAATTGCGCCTTGTACGGCGATTCCGACACCCCCACGCCCAGCGCCAGCGCCTTTTCCTTCAGGCTGCCCATAAACGGCTGGGTGCCGAAGTAGCCGACCAGCACGCAGCACAGCATGCCCAGCACCAGCCAGCGCAAACCGCGGTAGCGCTGCGCGCCGCGCCGGATCATCACATTGCACAGCACCAGCTGCAGCACGCCGATGGTCACGCCGACGATGGCTTCGGTATGGAACAGGTGCCCGGCGATCATGCCCGCCATCTCGCGGCTGGGCAGCACCGAGAACAGCGTCGGCGCCACCATGTAGCCCACGGTCCACAGGCTGCCCGCCCACACCACCGTCAGCAGCAGGAAGATGCGGTGCGGCAGCGGGGGCAGGTTGTTATAGGAAGTGGAGAACACAAGCCGGCCTTTCCGGTGGCCGGCGCGGGCATAAAGCCCGCCGGCCGGGCCGGCATCAGATGTAGCGAACCGTAATGACTTCGTACTCGCGCTCGCCGCCCGGGGCCAGCACGGTGGCGACGTCGCCTTCGAACTTGCCGATCAGCGCGCGCGCAATCGGCGAGCTGACCGAGATCTTGCCGGCCTCGAGGTCGGCCTCGTCGTCGCCGACGATCTGGTAGCTGACCGGATTGCCGGACTCCAGGTCTTCCAGGTCGACGGTCGCGCCGAAGACGATGCGGCCGTCGGTATCGAGCTGGGTCGGGTCGATGATCTGCGCGGCCGACAGCTTGGCCTCCACTTCCAGGATGCGGCCTTCGATAAAGGCCTGCTTTTCCTTGGCGGCGTCGTACTCGGCGTTTTCAGACAGGTCGCCCTGGGCGCGCGCTTCGGAGATGGCATTGATCACCGCCGGACGCTCGACAGCCTTGAGGCGCTGCAGCTCTTCCTTCAGGAGCTCTGCGCCACGCTTGGTAATCGGAATGGTGCTCATGTCTTGGTTCAACAAAAAAATGAGCCGCAGCGGAGCTGGAGCCATCCCCGGCAAACCCCGCCAGGGCACTTCCGCTCAACCGCGGCTTTCAGACAGGACCGAACGCGGACACGCCGGTTCGATCGACGAATTTGACGTAGTTTAGGCCAGGAAGCCCGCCGGCAGCAACTGCGGCGGGCTTCCCGGGCGCGACCGCCGCAATGCGGCCGGCCCGGTTGCCATGTGTTGCCTGGTTACCTTGACGGCATCAGGCCAGCGAGGCATGCAGGCCCTGCAGGTCGTAGACCTCCAGGCTCTGCATGTGCTTCAGGCCTTCCACCGCGGCGCGCGCGCCGGCAATGGTGGTGTAGTAAGGAATGCGGTGGGCCAGCGCCGAGATCCGGATCGAGCGCGAATCGGCGATCGCGCCGCGGGTTTCGTCCACGGTGGTGAACACCAGCGCCAGCTCGCCGTTCTTGATCATGTCGACGATATGCGGACGGCCGTCCTTGACCTTGTTGACCACCTTGACCGGGATGCCGGCGGCCTCGATCGCCGAGGCGGTGCCGCGCGTGGCAACGATCGGGTAACCCATGTCGTGCAGCATGCGGGCCACGGCCACGGCACGCGGCTTGTCGCTGTCCTTGACGGTGATCAGCACGGCGCCCTTTTCCGGCAGGCGCGAGCCCGCGGCCAGCTGGCTCTTGAACAGGGCCTCGCCGAAGCTCTTGCCCACGCCCATCACTTCGCCGGTCGAGCGCATTTCAGGTCCGAGGACCGGATCGACGCCCGGGAACTTGTTGAACGGGAACACCGCCTCCTTGACGCTGTAGTACGGCGGGATGACCTCGTCGGCAATGCCCTGCTCGTCCAGCGACTGGCCCGCCATGCAGCGCGCCGCGATCTTGGCCAGCTGCATGCCGGTGGCCTTGGACACGTACGGCACGGTGCGCGAGGCGCGCGGGTTCACTTCGAGCACGTAGACGGTGTCGACACCGTTGTTCTGCTGGATCGCGAACTGCACGTTCATCAGGCCGACCACGTTCAGTGCGCGGGCCATGGCCGCGGTCTGGCGCTTCAGCTCGGCCACGGTTTCTGCAGACAGCGAGTACGGCGGCAGCGAGCAGGCGGAGTCGCCCGAGTGCACGCCGGCCTGCTCGATGTGCTCCATCACGCCGCCGATAAAGACGCGCTTGCCGTCGCACAGGGCGTCGACATCGCATTCGATGGCGTCGTTCAGGAAGCGGTCGAGCAGCACCGGGGAATCGTTCGAGACCTTGACCGCCTCGCGCATGTAGCGCTCGAGGTCGCGCGGCTCATGCACGATTTCCATGGCGCGGCCGCCCAGCACGTACGACGGGCGCACCACCAGCGGATAGCCGATTTCCTCGGCCAGGCGCAGCGCTTCGTCCTCGGCACGCGCGGTGCGGTTGGGCGGCTGGCGCAGGCCCAGGTCCTGCAGCAGCTTCTGGAAGCGCTCGCGGTCTTCGGCCGCGTCGATCATGTCGGGGCTGGTGCCGATGATGGGCACGCCGTTGCGCTCCAGGTCCAGCGCCAGCTTCAGCGGGGTCTGGCCGCCGTACTGCACGATCACGCCGACCGGCTTTTCCTTGTCGACGATCTCGAGCACGTCTTCCAGCGTCAGCGGCTCGAAGTACAGGCGGTCCGAGGTGTCATAGTCGGTCGACACGGTTTCCGGGTTGCAGTTGACCATGATGGTCTCGTACCCGTCTTCGCGCAGCGCCAGCGCAGCGTGCACACAGCAGTAGTCGAACTCGATGCCCTGACCGATCCGGTTCGGGCCGCCGCCCAGCACCATGATCTTCTTCTTGTCGGTCGGCGCGGCCTCGCACTCGCCATGCTCGGCCTCGTAGGTCGAGTACATGTAGGCGGTGTTGGTGGCGAATTCGGCCGCGCAGGTGTCGACGCGCTTGTAGACCGGGCGCACGTTCTGGGCGATGCGCGCCGCGCGCACGGCCTTGGCGTCGGTCTTCAGCAGCCGCGCCAGGCGGCGGTCGGAGAAGCCCTTCTGCTTCAGGAAGCGCAGTTCGGCGGTCGACAGGCTATCGAGCGTGCGCGACTTGACCAGCCCTTCGGTGCGGACGATGTCCTCGATCTGGGCCAGGAACCACGGATCGATGGCGGTCTCGTGATAGACCTCTTCCAGCGACATGCCAAGGCGGAACGCGTCGCCCACGTACCAGATGCGGTCCGGGCCCGGCTCGCCGATCTCCTCGACGATCTCGTCGCGGTCGGTGGACTTCTCGTCCAGGCCGTCGACGCCCACTTCCAGCCCGCGCAGGGCCTTTTGGAACGACTCCTGGAAGGTGCGGCCCATCGCCATGACCTCGCCCACCGACTTCATCTGGGTGGTCAGGTGGCTGTCGGCCTGCGGGAATTTCTCGAAGGCGAAGCGCGGCACCTTGGTGACCACGTAGTCGATCGAGGGCTCGAACGACGCCGGGGTGGCACCGCCGGTGATCTCGTTCTTCAGCTCGTCCAGCGTATAGCCCACCGCCAGCTTGGCCGCGACCTTGGCGATCGGGAAGCCGGTGGCCTTGGACGCCAGCGCCGACGAGCGCGACACGCGCGGGTTCATCTCGATGACGATCATGCGACCGTCCTTCGGGTTGATCGAGAACTGCACGTTGGAGCCGCCGGTATCGACGCCGATCTCGCGCAGCACCGCCAGCGAGGCGTTGCGCAGGATCTGGTATTCCTTGTCGGTCAGGGTCTGCGCCGGGGCGACGGTGATCGAGTCGCCGGTGTGGATGCCCATCGGGTCCAGGTTCTCGATCGAGCAGATGATGATGCAGTTGTCCTGCTTGTCGCGGACCACTTCCATCTCGTACTCTTTCCAGCCCAGCAGCGATTCCTCGATCAGCAGCTCGCGCGTCGGCGACAGGTCCAGGCCGCGCTTGCAGATCTCTTCGAACTCTTCGCGGTTGTAGGCGATGCCGCCGCCGGTGCCGCCCAGCGTGAACGACGGGCGGATCACGATCGGGTAGCCGCTGGTGCCGGTCTCCTGGGCGATGTGGGCCTGCACGGCCACGGCCTCGTCCATCGAGTGGGCGATGCCGGACTTGGCCGAGCCCAGGCCGATCTTGGTCATCGCGTCCTTGAACTTCTGGCGATCCTCGGCCTTGTCGATGGCTTCGGGCGACGCGCCGATCAGTTCCACCTTGTACTTGTCCAGCACGCCATGGCGGTGCAGGTCGAGCGCGCAGTTCAGCGCGGTCTGGCCGCCCATGGTCGGCAGGATCGCATCCGGGCGCTCCTTCTCGATGATGCGTTCGACCACTTCCCAGGTGATCGGCTCGATGTAGGTCACATCGGCCGTGGCGGGATCGGTCATGATGGTCGCCGGGTTGGAGTTGACCAGGATGACCTTGAAGCCTTCCTCGCGCAGGGCCTTGCAGGCCTGGGCGCCGGAATAGTCGAACTCGCACGCCTGGCCGATGATGATGGGGCCCGCGCCGATGATCAGGATGCTCTTGATGTCTGTGCGTTTTGGCATTGCACGCTCTCTTTATGGGCCGGTCCGCCTTGCCTGCGGACCGCGCCGGTAATCAGGGAATCCGTCCGGATTCGAAAATGTGGTCTGGCTCAGTTCATCGTGGCCGTGGCCAGCTTGGCGCCGAAGCCGATGAACATCGCCCCTACCCCGCTGGCCATGCCGGCCGACAGCCGGCGGCGGCGCCGGAACGCCTCGGCCAGCTTCGCGCCCACGAAGATGATCGTGGTCAGGTAGGCAAAGCTGCAGATCTGGCACACCAGCCCCAGCACGCCGAACGACAGCACCGGGTAAGCGAAGGCCGGGTCGACGAACTGGATGAAGAACGAGATGAAGAACAGGATCGCCTTCGGGTTCAGCAGGCTGATCAGCAGCGCCTTGCGGAACGGGTCGGACTGGTCCGTCGATGCCGCCGGCACCACCGCCGCGCCGGCGGCTTCGCCGCGCGCAGCCCAGCTGCGCAGCGCGCCGCGCAGCATGTTGAAGCCGATCCACGCCAGGTAGGCCGCGCCGACGTACTTCACCACGTAGAACAGCGCCGGGCTGGCCTTGAGCAGCGAGGCCACGCCCGCCGCCGACAGCACCATCAGCACCGCGTCGCCCAGGAACACCCCGCACGCGCCCTTGTAGCCAGCGCGCACGCCGCGCTGCGCCGCCACCGACAGCACGTACATCGAGTTCGGCCCCGGCAGCAGCACGATGAAGATCGTGCCCAGCACATAGGTCCAGAAGTCGGTGATGCCGAAAGCGGTATGCATGAAGGCGTTCATGGGATGTCCCGGTATCTCTCTCGCTGTGCCCGCGCGCTTATTTGCGCGCGTCGGTCATCAGCTGGATGAAGCGGTCGAACAGGTAAGCCACGTCGTTCGGGCCGGGCGACGCTTCCGGGTGTCCCTGGAAGCAGAACGCCGGCTTGTCGGTCAGCGCGAAACCCTGCAGCGAACCGTCGAACAGCGACTTGTGCGTGACGCGCACGTTCGCCGGCAGCGTGTCGGCGTCGACCGCGAAACCGTGGTTCTGCGACGTGATCACCACGCGGCCGTCGTCCAGGTCCTTGACCGGATGGTTGGCGCCGTGGTGGCCGAACTTCATCTTCAGGGTCTTGGCGCCGACCGCCAGGGCCATGATCTGGTGGCCCAGGCAGATGCCGAAGGTCGGGATGCCGCGCTCGATGAATTCGCGCGTGGCGGCGATGGCGTAGTCGCACGGCTCGGGGTCGCCGGGGCCGTTGGACAGGAACACGCCGTCCGGATTCAGCGCCAGCGCGTCGGCCGCGCTCGCCTGCGCCGGCAGCACCGTGACCTTGCAGCCGCGCTCGGCCAGCATGCGCAGGATGTTGTACTTGACGCCGTAGTCATAGGCGACCACGTGGAACTGCGGCTGCTGCTGCTTGCCGTAGCCCTCGCCCAGCTTCCATTCGGACTGGGTCCACTCGTACGGTTCCTTGACCGACACCACCTTGGCCAGGTCCATGCCGGCCAGGCCGGGGAACGAGCGCGCCAGGTCGATGGCCTTCTGCACGTTGTCCTCGCCGGCCAGGATGCAGCCGTTCTGGGCACCCTTCTCGCGCAGGATACGCGTCAGCTTGCGTGTATCGATGCCGGCGATGGCCACCACCTTTTCCTGCTTCAGGTAGTGGGCCAGGGTGTGTTCCTTGCGGAAGTTGGAGGCCAGGATCGGCAGATCCTTGATGATCAGGCCGGCGGCATGGACTTTCGTGGCTTCGACATCCTCAGGATTGACACCGTAGTTGCCGATATGCGGATACGTCAGCGTGACGATCTGCCGCGAATAGCTCGGGTCGGTGAGGATTTCCTGGTAACCGGTGATGGCGGTGTTGAACACCACTTCGCCGATGGTATGGCCGGAAGCGCCAATGGAATAGCCACGAAAGACCGTGCCGTCTGCTAGCGCGAGAATGGCGGACGGAAAAGACGGTAACACGGGTAGGCTCCTGCTGGACTCACCCCGTGACCGACCAATCGACGCCTCGTGCCTCCCAGGCTGGATCCGTGACGGCGGCAGCGGCATTGCGCCGATGCGGTCGGATCCGGTCGCGGCATGCTAATTGCGTCACATCTGATGCAGACGGCAATGGCGGCGCGGATGGGGGCGGCGGAAGGTGGAAAGCGGTAGGCGCTAGGGTGAAGGGTTCTGAAAGCGAAACTTTCGAATTATATCCCGAGCCGCCCAATTTCTCAAGTTTTCAAGGACTTGCGCGCGGCAGGCGGCAATCCCGCCGCGCCGGCGGCGGCCGCGCTGCCCGTTCCCGCATGTGCGGTTGCACCTGCCGCCGGTGGATTACCGCGGCGGCGGCACCACCGCGGTGACTTCGATTTCGACCTTGGCGCGCGGCTCGACCAGGTCGGCGACTTCGACCGCCGTCATCGCCGGGAAGTGGCGGCCGATGATGGCGCGGTAATGTTCGCCGATCGCCCCATAGGCGCCGACATATTCGGCCTTGTCCTTCACATACCAGGTCATGCGCGCGATATGTTCGGGCCGCGCATCGCCGGCCGCCAGCACCGCGACCACGTTGCGCAGCGTCTGCGCCACCTGCAGGCCGAAGTCGTCGGTCTCGAATTCGCACTGGCTGTTCCAGCCGATCTGGCCGCTGATGAACAGCAGCCGGCTGCCGGCCTGCATCTCGGTCATCATGCCGTTGGCGTAGCCGCGCGGCGGCGCCCAGTCGGGCGGCTGCAGGATCTTCATGTCGTTTCCCTGTGGTTGCTTGGTATGTTGGATGGAATACGGATGGATCGAAATCCGGGTTCAGGCCGCGGCGACCAGGTAGCGCGCCATGGCCTCGCGCACGGCTTCGGGCAGCGGCTGCGGCGCGATTGCGCCGGTATCGACGCAGACCAGCCGTTGCGTCACTTCCATGCGGGTGTCGTCATGCGGGCCGGCAAAGCGGATCGCCAGCGTGAAGCTGGACTGGCCCAGCTTCAGCACGCGCAATTCGCGAGTCAGCACCTCGCCCAGCCGGCTCGGCGCCAGGAAGCGGCATTCCAGCTCGGCGGTCGGCACGCCGGCGCGGCCCTCGCCGTGCATGGCATCGAAGGGCCAGCCCAGCGCCTCGCCGAACCAGTCCTCGATCAGGTCGTTGAGCATCTCGAAGTAGCGCGGGTAGAACACGATTCCGGCGGCATCGCAGTGCTTGAAGCGCACCAGCACGGTATTGCGGAACACGTCGCTCATGGCTGCCCCTGCTGCGGCTTGCCGCCATTGCCCGCGCCCGGTCCCTGCTCCGCCATCTGGCGCAGCCGGAAGCGCTGCAGCTTGCCGGTCTCGGTGCGCGGCAGCGCCGGCACGAACTCGATGCGGCGCGGATACTTGTACGGCGCGATCTGGCGCTTGACGTGGTCCTGCAGCGCGGTGCGGGTGGCGTCGTCGGCGGCCACGCCCTCGCGCAGCACCACGTACGCCATCACCACCTGGCCGCGGCCGTCGTCGGGCGCGCCGACCACGCCGCATTCGGCCACCGCCTCGTGCTGCATCAGCGCGCTCTCCACCTCCGGCCCGGCGATGTTGTAGCCGGCCGAGATGATCATGTCGTCGGAGCGCGCCTGGTAGAAGTAATAGCCGTCCGCGTCGGCGACGAAGGTATCGCCCGGCAGGTTCCAGCCGGCCTTCACATAGTTGGCCTGGCGCGGGTCGTCCAGGTAGCGGCAGCCGGTGGGGCCCTGCACCGCGAGCTTGCCGACCTGGCCCGGCGGCAGCGGCCGCATCTCCTCGTCGACGATCTGCGCCACGTAGCCAGGCACCACCTTGCCGATCGCGCCTGGCCTGACCTCGGCGCCGGCGCTCGAGATAAAGATGTGCATCATCTCGGTGCCGCCGATGCCATCGGTCATCTCGATGCCGGTGGCGGCCTTCCAGCTCTGCCGCGTGGCGTCGGGCAGCGCCTCGCCGGCCGACACGCTGTGGCGCAGGCTGGAGATATCGAAGCGCGGCGCCAGCGTCGCCATCTGCCGGTAGAAGGTGGGCGCGGTGAAGACGATGGTGGCGCGGAAGTCGTGGATCAGCTCGAGCAGCGTTTCGGGCGTGAGTTTCTCCGCCAGCACCGTGCTGGCGCCGATGCGCAACGGGAAGCACAGCATGCCGCCCAGCCCGAAGGTAAAGGCGATCGGCGGCGTACCGCAGAAGATATCGTCAGGCGCGGAGCGCAGCACATGGCGCGGGAACAAATCGCACATGGCCAGCACGTCGCGGTGGAAATGCATGGTGCCCTTGGGCTGGCCGGTGGTGCCGCTGGTAAAGGCGATCAGGCAGACATCGTCGCTGGCGGTGTCGCAGGCGTCGAAGGTGTCCGGCTTGCCGGCCAGCGCCGCTTCCAGCGAGCCCTCGCCTGCGCCGTTGAAATGCAGCGTCTGCGCCAGGCTCGGGCAATGGCATTCGCCGCCGGCCTGCTGGTTGGCGTCGAGCTCGTCGCGCAGGCGCACATCGCACAGCGCCGCGGTCACCTGAGCCTTGTCGATGATCTGCTTGAGTTCCCTGGCGCGCAGCAGCGGCATGGTCGGCACCGCCACCAGCCCGGCCTTCAGCGTGGCCAGCCAGCTGGCCGCCATCATCAGGTTGTTGGGGCCGCGCAGCAGCACACGGTTGCCGGGGACCAGCCGCATGTCCTCGACCAGCACATGGGCGATGCGGTTCACCAGCGCGGCGAGCTGTGCATAGGTCACGGTCTCGATGCCGCCGTCGCGACCGTCGCGACGATGGCGGATGGCGATGCGCTCGCCGCGTCCTTCGCACACGTGGCGGTCGACCAGCTCCACCGCGGCATTGATGCGCTCGGGGTAGTCGGTATCGGCATTGAAACGGAACACCGGCCACTGGTCCTGCGGCGGCAGGCGGTCCCGCGCGAAGGTGTCGAGGTGGGCTGTGGTCGCCATGGCTTGTCTCCTGTCTGCTCTGTATCGGTACGGCAGTTCGCGGGTGGCGCGGGGGCGCGCGGTCCGGCCTCAGGCCTGCTGCCCGGCCAGCGTCTCGCGCGCGATGATCAGCTTCTGCACTTCGGTGGCGCCTTCATAGATCCGCAGCGAGCGGATCTCGCGGTACAGGCTTTCCACGCGCGTGCCGACCTTGACGCCAAGGCCGCCGAACATCTGCACCGCGCGGTCGATCACCTGCTGCGCGTTCTCGGTGGCGACCATCTTGGCCATGGCCGCCTCGCGCGTGGTGCGCTGCCCCTTGACATCGCGCAGCCAGGCCGCGCGGTAGGTCAGCAGCGCCGCGGCGTCGATGGCGGTGGCCATGTCGCCGATCGCGGCCTGGGTCAGCTGCAGGTCGGCCAGCACGCCGCCGAACATCGGCCGCGTGCGGGCACGCGCCAGCGCATCGTCCAGCGCGGCGCGGCCGAAGCCCAGCGCCGCCGCCGCCACCGAAGCGCGGAAGATATCGAGCGTCATCATCGCCACCTTGAAGCCCTGCCCCGCCTCGCCCAGCCGGTTGCCCACCGGCACGCGGCACTGGTCGAAGCGCAGCGTCGCCAGCGGATGCGGTGCCATCACGTCGATGCGTTCGGCAATGGTCAGGCCCGGGGTGTCGGCGTCGACCACCAGCGCGGTGATGCCGCGCGCGCCCGGGGCCTCGCCGGTGCGCACGAACACGCAGTAGAAGTCGGCGATGCCGCCGTTCGAGATCCAGGTCTTGGCGCCATCGACCACATAGTGGCTACCGTCTTCGGACAACCTGGCGCTGCATTGCATCGCGGCAACATCCGAGCCGGCATCGGGTTCCGACAGCGCGAACGCCGCGATCGCCTCGCCGCGCGCCACGCGCGGCAGGTAGCGCGCACGCAGCGCATCGCTGCCCGCCAGCGAAATCGCGCCGGAGCCCAGCCCCTGCATGGCAAAGGCGAAATCGGCCAGGCCGTCATGGCGCGCCAGCGTCTCGCGCAGCAGGCACAGCGAGCGCGAATCCAGCGCCGGCAGCGCGCCGCCATGCGCGGCCGGCACGCAGTAGCGCAGCCAGCCGGCCTCGCCCAGCTGCCGCACCAGCGCGCGGCAGGCGGCGTCGGTGTCGCTGTGGTCGACCCGCAGGTGTTGCCCGCACCATGCGTCGAGTTCGCGCTCCAGCGCGCGGTGGGTGTCGTCGAACAGCGGCAGATCGAGGTAGGTCTTGTCGGACATGGCGGCTCAGTCCCCTTCGAACACCGGCCTGGTCTTGGCGACGAAGGCCTCGTAGGCGCGGCGGAAATCGCGCGTCTGCATGCAGATCGCCTGCGCCTCGGCCTCGGCCTCGATGGCTTCGTCCAGGCCCATGTTCCATTCCTGGTGCAGCAGCTTCTTGGTCACGCCGTGGGCGAAGGTGGGGCCGGCGGCCAGTTGCGCGGCCAGCGCCTGCGCCTGCGCCAGCACTGCTTCGGACGGATGCAGCGCGTTGAAGAAGCCCCACTGCAGCCCTTCCTCCGCGCTCATCGAGCGGCCCGTGTACAGCAGCTCGCTGGCACGGCCCTGCCCGATCACGCGCGGCAGCAGCGTGCATGCGCCCATGTCGGCACCGGCCAGGCCGACGCGCGTGAACAGAAAAGCGGTCTTGGCCTGCGCCGTGCCCAGCCGCATGTCGGAAGCCAGCGCCATCATCGCGCCGGCGCCGGCGCAGATGCCGTCGACCGCGCTCACCACCGGCTGCGGGCACGCGCGCATTGCCTTGACCAGGTCGCCGGTCATGCGCGTGAAGTCGAGCAGTTCCGGCATCGACATGCGCGTCAGCGGGCCGATGATCTCGTGCACGTCGCCGCCCGAGCAATAGTTGCCACCGGCGCCGGTCACCACCACGGCCTTGATGTCGCTGGCGTAGCACAGGCCGCGGAACAGGTCGCGCAGCTCGGCGTAGGAGTCGAAGGTCAGCGGGTTCTTGCGTTCGGGCCGGTTCAGCGTCACGGTGCCGACCTTGCCGTCGGCGGACACCGACCACAGGAAATGCTGGGGCTGGTAGCCGGCGAAGCTGCGCTTGTGGTGGCGCATGTCGAGTGCGATCTCTGTCATGGGTTCTCTCGTTGTCTGCTGCAGTCAGTTCAGCCCGCCATCACTTCGCCGCCGGCGACGGGGATCGCCTGCCCGGTAATCGCCGCCGCGGACGGCTGGCACAGCCAGGCCACTGCGTCGGCCACTTCCTCGGGCTGCACCAGCCGGCGCTGCGGATTGCGCGCGGCCAGTTCGGCGCGCGCCTGTTCTTCGCTGCGGCCGGTCTTGCCGACGATATTGGCGACCGCGTCGCGCACGATGTCGGTTTCGGTATAGCCCGGGCAGACCGCGTTGACGGTCACGCCCCTGGCCGCGGTTTCCAGCGCCAGCGCGCGGGTCAGGCCGATCACGCCGTGCTTGGCCGCGCAGTAGGCGCTGACATAGCCATAGCCGATCAGCCCCGCGGTGCTGGCGACGTTGACGATGCGCCCCCAGCCCGCGTCGAGCATCGCCGGCAGCGCCGCCTGCGTGCACAGGAAGGTGCCGGTCAGGTTGACGTCGAGCATGCGCTGCCATAGCTCGGCATCGGTCTTCAGGAACGGTGCGCTGTGCGCCTGCCCGGCGTTGTTGACCAGCATCGCGACCGGGCCGGCCTGTTCCGTGGCCGCGGTAAAGGCGCGCGCCACGCTGTCGGCATCGGCAATGTCGGCCGTGACGTGCGCGACCATCGCACCCGCCGGCGCCTGCCCGCGCAGCGCCTGCACCGTCGCCTGCAGCGTGGCGGCATCGCGCCCCAGCAGCGTGACGCTGGCGCCATCGGCCAGCAGCCGCCGTGCGATCGCCGCGCCGATGCCGCGCCCGCCGCCGGTGACCAGCGCGTGCCGGCCGGCCAGTGTTGCCGTGCTGGCGCTCATGCCTGCTTCTCCTGCGCCGCGGCGCGTTCGAGATTGGTTTCCAGTTGCCGCTTGCCTGCCAGGTACTGCCTGGGCCAGGCGATGTCGCGATAGCCGATGCGCGCGGCTTCCTGCAGCGTCCACGCCGGGTTGGCCAGGTGCGGCCGTGCGATCGCGCACAGGTCGGCGCGACCGGCGGCGATGATCGAGTCGACGTGGTCCGCTTCGAAGATGGCGCCCACCGCGATGGTGGCGATGCCGGCCTCGTTGCGAATGCGGTCCGCGAACGGGGTCTGGTACATGCGGCCGTAGACCGGCGCCTGGTCAGGGCTGACCTGGCCCGACGAGCAGTCGATCATGTCGGCGCCCGCGGCCTTGAACGCACGCGCAATCTCCACCGCGTCATCGGGTGTGATGCCGCCGTCGACCCAGTCATGCGCGGAAATGCGCACCGACATCGGCTTGTCCTGCGGCCACACCGCGCGCACGGCTTCGAACACTTCCAGCGGATAGCGCAGCCGCGCGGCCAGCGAACCGCCGTATTCGTCGTCGCGCGTATTGGTCAGCGGCGAGATAAAGCTCGACAGCAGATAGCCGTGCGCGCAGTGCAGCTCGAGCCAGTCGAAGCCGGCCTCGGCCGCCCGCCGCGCGCTGGCGACGAAATCGTCGCGCACGCGGTCCATGTCGGCGCGCGTCATCTCACGCGGGGTCTGCGATTCGCCCGGCAGGTAAGGCAGCGGCGACGCCGAGATCACCGGCCAGTTGCCCTGCGGCAGCGGATGGTCCATCGCCTCCCAGCCGAGCTGGGTCGAGCCCTTGCGGCCCGCGTGGCCGATCTGCATGGCGATGCGCGCATCGCTGTTGGCGTGCACGAAATCGACGATGCGCTTCCAGGCGTCGCGCTGCGTGTCGTTCCACAGGCCCGGGCAGCCCGGCGTGATGCGGGCATCGGGCGACACGCAGGTCATCTCCGCCACCACCATGCCGGCGCCGCCGAGCGCGCGCGCGCCCAGGTGCACCAGGTGGAAGTCGCCGGGCACGCCGTCGGTGCAGGAATACATCGCCATTGGCGACACCACCACACGGTTCTTCAGCGTGACGCCGCGCAGACGGAACGGCGTGAACATCGGCGGCAGCGGCTGCTGCGCCTGCAGCTTCAGGCTGTCGGCCGGCACCCCGGCCTGCTGCGCCAGCCAGTGCTCGAACTGCGCGACATAGCCGGCATCGCGCACGCGCAGGTTTTCATGCGAGATCCGCTGCGAACGTGTCAGCAGCGAATAGGCGAACTGCTCGGGCGGCAGGCTGCCGGCATAGCGCTCGACGTTCTCGAACCACTCGGTCGAGTTGCGCGCGGCGTTCTGGATCTTCAGCACTTCCACGCCGCGCGTGGCTTCGTAGCGCGCCAGCGCATCGGGCAGGCCGTCGTGGCCGCTGCCACGGATCTCCTCGGCCAGGTCGATGGCATCCTCGAGCGCCAGCTTGGTACCCGAGCCGATCGAGAAATGCGCGGTGTGCGCGGCATCGCCCATCAGCACCACCGGCACGCGGCGGCCGTCGGGCAAGGTGTTCCAGTGCACCCATTGCCGGCAGATCACGCGCGGGAAGCGGATCCAGATCGCCGAGCCGCGCAGGTGCGCCGCGTTGCTGATCAGCTTGTTGCCGTCGAGGTAGCGCGCGAACAGCTTCTCGCAATACGCCACGCCCTCTTCCTGGCTCATCTGCTCAATGCCGGCGGCACGCCAGACCGCTTCCGGCGTCTCGACGATAAAGGTCGAGGTGTTGTCGTCGAAGCGGTAGGCATGCGCCTGGAACCAGCCGTGCTCGGTTTTTTCGAAGGCGAAGGTGAAGGCGTCGAACAGCTTGTGCGTGCCCAGCCAGACAAAGCGGCACTGGCGCGTATCGATATCCGGCCGGAAGGTGTCGGCATAGCGGGTGCGGATGCGGCTGTTCAAGCCGTCCGACGCGATCACCAGGTCAGCCTGGTATTGCATCGCCAGCGCCTGGTCGTCGGACACATCGGTCTCGAACACCAGCTTCACCCCGAGCGCTTCGCAGCGCGCCTGCAGGATGTTCAGCAGGCGCTTGCGGCCGATGCCGATAAAGCCATGCCCGCCCGAGCGGATGGTGCGCCCGCCGATATGGATGTCGATATCGTCCCAGTGGTTGAAGGCGGCGTTGATCTCGGCGGCGCTGGCCGGGTCGGCCTGCTTCAGGTTGTCCATGGTGGCGTCCGAGAACACCACGCCCCAGCCGAAGGTATCGTAGGGCCGGTTGCGCTCGACCACGATGACCTCGTTGGCCGGTTCCTGCAGCTTCATCAGCAGGCCGAAGTACAGGCCGGCGGGGCCTCCGCCAATACAAAGCACACGCATCTGTTGCCTCCTGCCGGCTGTGCCGGGCGCGCCGCATATCGCGCACGATCCCGGACTACACCGCCATCTAGATCATGATTAAATATTTTATGCTTCAAATATTAGACTGCATCACGACCGATGGCAAGGCGGCGATGCGGTATGCCGCGCGCGGCACCCCCATCGCCCTGTCCCACTAGCCCTTCAACGCGGCCTGCAACTGTTCCAGCGCGCCCGGATCTTCGATCGTCGTCAGGTCGCCCGGGTCGCGGCCCTCGGCCACGGCCTGCATCGCACGCCGCAGCAGCTTGCCGGAACGCGTCTTCGGCAGCGCATTGACGAACAACACTCGCGCCGGACGCGCCACCGCGCCCAGTTGCTGCTCGACCGTCTTCATCAGCTCGCCCTCCAGCGCCAGCCGCGCCTGCGGCGTGGCGGTGCGCGCCGGGTCGCGGGCGATGCAGAACGCCATCGCCACCTGCCCCTTGAGCGCGTCCTGCACGCCCACCACGGCCACCTCGGCCACCGCGGCGCTGGACGACAGGCTTTCCTCGATCTCGCGCGTGCCCAGCCGGTGGCCGGCGACGTTGATCACGTCGTCGGTGCGGCCCAGGATAAAGACGTAGCCGTCGGCGTCGCGCACGCCCCAGTCGAAGGTCGAATAGCACAGCCGGTTCGGCACCGCCTGCCAGTAGGTGCGCACGAAGCGGTCATCGTCGCCCCAGATCGTGCTCATGCATCCCGGCGGCAGCGGGCCGTCGATCGCGACCACGCCCTTCTGCCCGGGCGGGCATTCCGCGCCGGTGTTCTCGTCGACGATCTTCAGGTCGTAGCCGTAGGCCGGCACGCCGGGCGAGCCCAGCTTGGGCGGCAGCGCCTCGAGGCCGCGCTGGATCGCGATGATGGGCCAGCCGGATTCGGTCTGCCAGTAGTTGTCGACCACCGGCTTGCCCAGGCCGTCCTGGATCCAGCGCGCGGTCGGCTCGTCGAGCGGCTCGCCGGCCAGGAACAGCAGGCGCAGGCTCGACAGGTCGTAGCGCGTCAGCCAGGCCGGGTCCTGCTTCTTCAGCACGCGGATCGCGGTCGGGGCGCTGAACATCAGGTTGACGCGGTATTGCTCGACCAGGCGCCACAAGATGCCGCCGTCGGGCCGGATCGGCGTGCCCTCGTACATCAGCGTGGCCATGCCGGCCAGCAGCGGGCCGCAGACGATATAGCTGTGCCCCACCACCCAGCCGATATCCGACGCGGTGAACATGGTGTCGCCGGCCTTGCCGCAGAAGATGTATTCCATCGACGTGGCCAGCGCCACCGCATAGCCGCCGGTATCGCGCTGCACGCCCTTGGGCTTGCCGGTGGTGCCCGAGGTATAGAGCACATAGGACGGCTCGCTTGACTCCAGCCACACGCACGGCACCTGCACGCCGGCGACGCGCTCGCGCCACGCCGCGTAGTCTTCGTCGCGCCCTTCGGTGCGGGGCATGTCCGCCAGTTGCCGGTCGACCAGCAACACCTTCCCGGGCTGGTGCGATGAAAGCCGGATGGCCTCGTCCAGCAGCGGCTTGTACGGCACCACCTTGCCCGCGCGCGAACCGGCGTCGGCGCTGACCACCACGCGCGGCCGGGCATCCTCGATGCGCGCGGCCAGGCTGACCGAGGCAAAGCCGCCGAACACCACCGAATGGATCGCGCCGATGCGCGCGCACGCCAGCATGGCGAAGGCGGCTTCGGGGATCATCGGCATATAGATCAGCACGCGGTCGCCCCGCTGCACGCCCAGTTGCTGCAGGATCGCGGCCATGCGGCTGACCTCGTCGTGCAGCTCGGCATAGGTGTAGCTGCGGGCCTGGTCGGTCTCGGTCGAGACCCAGTGCAGCGCCGGCTGGCTGGCGCGGGCCGCCAGGTGGCGGTCGACCGCGTTGTGGCACAGGTTGGTACGCCCGCCGACGAACCAGCGCGTGAAGGGTGCGCGGCTGTTGTCGAGCACCTGGCTGAACGGGGTTTCCCAGTCGATGCGTGCCGCCTGTTCGGCCCAGAACCCCTCGGGGTCGGCCAGCGAACGGGCATGCACGGCATGGCTTGCCGTCATGTCTGTCTCCTCCGCGTCTGCGGTCGTTGTGATATGCCCGTAGTTTGCCACCGGCCCGGGCGCTCGTGGCCCCGGTTTCCGCGCGCTGTCGCACGGGGCGGCGCCGGCACATGAAAAAAGGGGCGTGCCGCCGGCATCGCCCCTTTTGCTGTCCCGGCGTCGCGCCGGCATGCATCGCGCCCGAAGTCGGCGCACCCCAAGTCAGCGTGCCTTGACGCCCTTGGCGCTGGCCTTGGTGGTGGTCTTGGCCGACACCTTGGCCACGGCCGGCGCCTTGCCGGCGCGTCGCGGCGAGGCCTCGACCACCACGCGCTGGCGCGCCTCGCCCTTGCCCTTGGCGGAGACCCGCACCACCTTGCCGGCCTTGCCGGCCTTGCCGGACGGTTCCTTGCGACTGGCCTGTGTGCTGCGCTCGGCCCGCTCGGCGCGCTCGGCCCGGTCCGCGCGTTCGGCACGGGCCGCGCGCACCGCCCCGGCGCCACGCACCGGCACCATCAGCACCAGGCTCTGCCCGGCCACCAGCTTGGTGCCGGAGAGCTTGTTCCACGACTGCACCTGCCCGGCCGAGACGCCATAGCGCCGCGCCACCGAGGTCACGGTATCGCGCCGGCCGGCGCGCACCACCACGCGGCGCGCATCAGGCAGGTCGGGCTCCATCGCCAGCATGGCGCTGTCGGCAAGCGTAGCGCTGATGTCCTGGTCATGCCGGCCCGAGCGCGGGATCATCACGGTCGAGCCCGCCTTCAGGCGCATGCCCTTGGGGATGCTGTTGATCTCGCGCAGCGTGTCGGCATCGACATTCAGCCGCGCCGCCAGCGATTCCACGCGCTCGCGGCTGTCCACCGTCACCGCGGCCCAGCTCGACAGCCCGCCGCGATAGGTGTTCAGGTTGTACTGGAAGCGCTCGGCGTTATCGAACGGCAGCAGGATCTGCGGGTTCGACGCGCCCAGGATCACCGGGCGGTTGAACGACGGGTTCAGCGCCTTGAACTCCTCCACCGACATGTCGGCCAGCTTGGCGGCCAGGTTGACGTCGATATCGCGCGAGGTGGTGACCGTGACGAAGTACGGGTGGTCCGGGATCTCGGGCAGCTTGACGCCGTACGCGGCCGGGTTGGCGATGATGTTCTTGACCGCCTGCAGCTTGGGCACGTAGTAGCGGGTCTCGTTGGGCATCGGCAGGCTGGCGTAGTCGGTCGGCAGCCCGCGCGCCTGGTTGCGCGCGATCGCGCGCGACACCGCGCCCTCGCCCCAGTTATACGCCGCCAGCGCCAGGTGCCAGTCGCCGAACATGTCGTAGAGCCGCGCCAGGTAGTCGAGCGCGGCGTCGGTCGAGGCCAGCACGTCGCGGCGCTCGTCGCGGAACATGTTCTGCTTCAGGTTGTACGACTTGCCCGTGCTCGGAATGAACTGCCACATCCCGGCCGCCTTGGCGGTGGACTGCGCCTGCGGATTGAACGCGCTCTCGACGAACGGCAGCAGCGCCAGCTCGGTCGGCATCTTGCGCTGCTCCAGCTCCTCGACGATGTGATAGAGGTAGCGGCTCGAGCGCCCGACCATCCGTTCCATGTATTCCGGCCGCTGCGCATACCACTGGGTGCGGTCGTCGACCAGCGTGCCCTCCAGGTCCGTCATGGCAAAGCCGCGCCGGATGCGGTCCCAGATATCGTTGGACGGGCCGCGCAGCCAGTCCAGGCCGCCCTGGTCGACATTGATGGTGGAAGTGGAAGAGAGCGCGGACTTGTCGCTGAGGGTGTTGAGCGGGTCCCGCTTGGCAGTCTGGGCGGTCGCGGCACCGTCGGCGCCTTCAGGCGGCGTGGGGGTGCTGGCGCACGCTGCAAGCAGCGCGGCGCACGCGACCACCGCCAGTAATCGACCAATTTTCATTAAGTTCTCAAATCGTGACGCTAAAAGGTTGCGTGATGCTAAAAAAAACCGCGTATCGCGTCAATCAGATTTTCCACATAGACAGTATCCGCCCGACCGCCGCCGTGCCTTGTGCCGCAAGGCATGGCGGGCTGGTGGCAGGTCAGCGGAAATTGTCTTTCCAGCCGCGCAGCGCACCGAACGCTTGCGCATCGCCCGTGGTGGTTCCGCCGTGCGCCGACAGCGCGGCACGCACCGCCGGTTCGCGCGAGCGCAGGAACGGGTTGACCTGGCGCTCATGCGCGATGGTGGTCGGCAGCGTCGGCCGGTCCGCGGCGCGCAGCGCCTCGACGCGTTGCTCCCACGCCTCGAGCGCGGCATTGCCGGGCTCCACCGCGCGCGCGAAGCGCACATTGCTGCGCGTGTATTCGTGCGCGCAATAGACGCGGGTGTCGCCGGGCAGCGCGGCCAGCTTGTCGAGCGACGCCAGCATCTGCGCCGGCGTGCCTTCGAACAGGCGCCCGCAGCCGCTGGCGAACAGGGTATCGCCGCAGAACACTGCCGGGCCGGCTTCGCCCAGGTCCGCAACGTAGGCGATATGGCCGGCGGTGTGGCCGGGCACGTCCAGTACGCGCAGCGTCAGCGCCGGCGCCTCGAGCGTCGCCACGTCGCCCTCGCGCAGCGCCCGGGTGCGCCCGCCGATACGCTCGCCCGCCGGCCCCAGCACCGGCAGCGCTTCGCCCGACGGCGCGCGCGGATGCGCCGCCAGCAGCTCGGCCACGCCGCCCTGGTGATCGCCGTGGTGATGGGTGATTACAATAGCGCCCAGAGCCAGACCGCTTTGCGCCAGGAAGCGCTCCACCGGCGCGGCCTCGCCAGGATCGACCACGGCGGCGCAGTGCCCGTCGTGGATGGCCCAGATATAGTTATCCTGGAACGCCGGGATCGGCTCAACCTTCAACATGCGCATGCTCCTATGTCCAATCGTCCCAATCACCCGATTGTAAGCTGGGAAGACTGGCTGGCCTCGCCGCCCGGCGAGTACATGCTGCGCTGGGAGGCGCAGCAGTACGACCGGACCGTGGCCGACATCTTCGGCTATCACGCGGTCCAGCTGGGACTGCCCTATATCGACACCCTGCGCGAGAACCGGATGCCGTTCTCGGCGCTGGCGCTGGACCCGTCCAGCGGCCCGCACGGGCCCCGCGCCGCACATCCGGACGCGCGCCAGCTGCTGTGCCGCTTCGACGAACTGCCGTTCGACACCCAGAGCCTCGACCTGGTCACCCTGCCCCACATCCTGGAGTTCGCCGAAGACCCGCACGAAGTGCTGCGCGAAGTCTCGCGGGTGCTGATGCCCGAGGGCCGCGTGGTGGTGACCTGCTTCAACCCGATGAGCCTGTGGGGCGCGCGCCAGAGCATGAACCGGCTCGGGGCCACGCCGTTCCTGCCGACCGACGCGCAGCAGATCGGCTTCGTGCGCATCAAGGACTGGCTCAAGCTGCTCGGCTTCGATATCATCCGCGGCCGCTTCGGCTGCTATTGCCCGCCGTACCGCACCGACCGCTGGCTGCAGCGCGCCGCCTTCATGGAAAAGGCCGGCGACCGCTGGTGGCCGATCTTCGGCGCGGTCTATATGATTTCGGCGATCAAGCGCGTGCGCAATATCCGCCTGGTCGGACCCGCGTGGAAGACCAAGCCGGCGCTGGCGCCGGTGTCGGCCCCGGTGGCCACGCCCACCGGCACCCACGGCAAGACCCCGGGCAAGCAACGCTGACGCGGTGCGGCCGCGCGCGCCCTGCCCTATCGGCTTTCAATGCGCCGCCCGACCCGCGGGCGGCCACCACGGAATCACATGCAAGAAGTCACGATCTACTCCGACGGCGCCTGCAAGGGCAATCCCGGCCGCGGCGGCTGGGGCGCAGTGCTGGTCGCCGGCACCAGCGAGAAAGAGCTGTTCGGCGGCGAGCCGAACACCACCAACAACCGCATGGAAATGACCGCGGTGATCGAAGCGCTGCGCGCGCTCAAGCGGCCCTGCGTGGTGCGCGTCTATACCGATTCCCAGTACGTGCAGAAAGGCATCAGCGAATGGCTGCCCGGCTGGAAGGCGCGCGGCTGGAAGACCGCCGACAAGAAGCCGGTCAAGAATGCCGACCTGTGGCAGGCGCTGGACACCCTGGCGCAGCCGCACCAGATCTCCTGGCACTGGGTGCGCGGCCACAACGGCCACCCCGGCAACGAGCGCGCCGACGCGCTCGCCAACCGCGGCGTCGAATCGATCGGCCGCTGACCGCAACCTGCAGCACCACCAACAACAAGCGCGGAACGCCCGCCCCGCTCCGCTAGAATGCCCGCCATGCGACAAATCGTTCTCGATACCGAAACCACCGGCCTGAATGCCGCCACTGGCGACCGCCTGATCGAAATCGGCTGCGTCGAGCTGATGAACCGCCGCCTGACGGGACGCCACCTGCACTTCTACGTCAACCCCGAGCGCGATATCGACGAGGGCGCGATCGCGGTGCACGGCATCACCGTCGAGTTCCTGGCCGACAAGCCGCGCTTCGCCGAGGTCGTCCACGACATCCGCGAGTTCGTGCAGGACGCCGAGCTGATCATCCACAACGCGCAGTTCGACCTGGGCTTCCTCGACATGGAATTCCAGCTGCTGGGCCTGCCGCCGTTCCGCCAGCATGTCGGCAACGTGATCGATACCTTGCGCGAAGCCCGCCAGATGTTCCCGGGCAAGCGCAACTCGCTGGATGCGCTGTGCGAGCGCCTCGGCATCAGCAATGCCCACCGCACGCTGCACGGCGCACTGCTGGACGCCGAACTGCTGGCCGAGGTCTACCTGGCGATGACGCGCGGCCAGGATTCGCTGGTGATCGACACGCTCGACAGCGGCACCGGCCAGGGCGGCGTGGTCACCGCCGCCGACCTGTCCACGCTGGCCTTGCCGGTGCTGCGCGCCACGGCCGAGGAACAGCAAGCCCACCTGGCCCTGCTGAAGGGACTGGACAAGGCCAGCGGCGGCAAGACGGTCTGGCAGGACGATCCTGCCGAAGCCCCGGGGACGCTGGCCGCGTAAGAAAATTCAAAAAAGGGCTTTACAAGATACAGGAACCTCTGCATAATCTCATTTCTCTGCTGCACGACGGCAACGATACAACGCCAACGACGGCGCAGACAGGGGTGGTTAGCTCAGCGGTAGAGCACTGCCTTCACACGGCAGGGGTCACAGGTTCAATCCCTGTACCACCCACCAGTTTCAAAAAGCCAGCCTCGCGCTGGCTTTTTTCATTTCCGCATTAATTCCCCGCCCTTTCCGAAAGCGCCCCACTTTGCCGCAATTGCACCCTGTTGCTGTTGCAAACAGTTTCGAAATGCCGCTTGACTTCTGCTAATCTACTTTTCACATCACCAAGCTGGCGATTCCACTCGCGAGCGGGTCGATGGACGGGAACACCGGGTCAGTGCGCACAAGAAAGAAGTCAATCATGCAGCACTCTTTGAAGTATCGGATGGCGTTGGCCACGGCGGGGGTGGTGACGCTGATCATCGTGCTGCGCGCGCTCTACGCCCAGTACTACGCCTATGACAGCCTGAAGAACCTGCTGCAGGCGCAGCAGGACACGCTGGTCGAGATGGTCGCCGAGCAGCTCGATGAAAAGCTGCAGGGCCGCGCCGCCGTGCTGCACCGGGTGGCACGCCAGTTCTCCGCGCTCCAGGGCGCCAAACCGGCCGATTTGCGCAGGGCGGCGCAAGGGCTGGTGGAAATTCCCGAAACCTTCAATGCCGTGTTCCTGGCGTCGCCCGATGGCGAACTGACGTTCAGCACCGCCGTGCCGGATGGCGTGCGCCTGCGCGTCAACGACCGCGACTATTTCCGCGATGTCCTGCGCGGCCAGTCGTTCGCGGTGTCGGACCTGATCCAGGGCAGGCAGACCGATGCACCGGGCGTGGTGCTGGCGGTGCCGATGCTGGGGCCCGCCGGCGAACTGCGCGGCGTGGTCGGCGGTGTGCTGAACCTGGCGGACAGCAACTTCCTGCGCGAGCTGTCGCACAGCCGGGTGGGCACCACCGGCAGCTTCTGCCTGGTGTCCGCCGGCCCCAACCCCCGCTATGCGATGCATCCCGACATCTCGCGCGTGCTGGCGCCGGCGCGCGCCATCGGCGAAGCCTGCGGCGCCGAGCAGCCGCCCGCGCTGCTGGAAAGCCTGACGCCGACCCAGCCGATCGTCGCACGCTACCTGCTGGCCGCCAACGGCTGGGAGGTGGTGGCGGTGCTGCCCGCGGCCGAGGCCTATGCGCCGCTGCTCAAGGTGCGCAAGCGGACTCTGGTGATGGGGGCGATCACCATGGTGATCGCGGCCGGGCTGATGTGGCTGGTGATGTGGCGGCTGCTGGCGCCGCTGCAGCGGCTGCACCGCGCGGTGCGCCGGCTCGGCACCGACCCGGCAGCGGTGGCGGACCTGCCGGTCGGCCGTGCCGACGAGATCGGCGAACTGGCGTCGAGCTTTGCCGAGGTGGTGGCCCGGCTGTCGGAGCGCGAGGCCGCGCTGCAGGCCGCCAAGGACCGTGCCGCCGCCAGCGAGAAGCGCATCGAGGCGATTGCCAACCATGTGCCGGACTTTATCTCGTTCATCGACATGCAGCAGCGCTACGTCTTCGTCAACGAGGCGTATGCACGGCGCTACGGCGTGCCGGCGCAGCAGATCGTGGGGCTATCGCTGCGCGAACTGTGGGGCACGCAGGAATACCTGGCCTGCCAGCCATACCTGCAGCAAGCCGGCTCCGGCCAGGCCGTGACCTTTACCCGCGAAAGCGCGGACGGCACCGAATGCATCGAGATCACCTGCCAGCCGGCGTGGAACGATGCCCAGGACACCGTGGTCGGTCTGCACATGTTCGGGCGCAACGTCACGCACGAGCGCGAGAAACTGCGCAGCCTGGAAGCACAAACCGTGTCCGACTACCTGACCGGCCTGCTCAACCGCAAGGGCTTCGACCGGCGCCTGGCCGAAGCCATGGCACGCACCGGCACCAGCGCGTGCCCGCTGGCGCTGCTGCTGGTCGACCTGGACGACTTCAAGGCGGTCAACGACACCCACGGCCACCCGATCGGCGACCAGCTGCTGGTGGCGTTCGCGCAGCGCCTGCGCGCCTGCGTACGAAAGGGCGATGCGGTCGCACGCATCGGTGGCGACGAGTTCGCGGTGATCCTTGACGGCATTGCCGACCGCCATGCCATGGCGTCGGTGGCCAACACCATCGTGCAGGCCGCGCGCATGCCGTTCGTGATCGATGGCCACACGCTGGCGGCATCGGCCAGCGTCGGCGCAGCGCTGCGCGATGCAAGGCACGCCATGACCGTGAGCGAGCTGTTCCTGCACGCCGACATGGCGCTGTATGAAGCCAAGCGGCATGGCAAGGCGCGCTATGCCGCGCAGTCGGCCGATACGGCAGAGCCGGCGGGGCTGGCGTCGCAGGAAGGCTAGCGCCGACGGAATGAATGCGGGGGGTTGCTCCCTCTCCCGCAAGCGGGAGAAGGAGCACCCAATGGGTCATTCAGCCCGCTCACCGCACCTGCCCTTCCTTCCACGCCTGCAGCAGCTTGTCGTACGGAATGGTCTCGCCCTTCGGTTTCTCGTTGGCGAGCTTCTTCCATGGCGCGTGGTCGCTGGACAGCCACTTGCCCGGATCGCCCTTCGCGTTCAGCTTGGGCGCGCAGTGGCTCATGCCGGCGCGCTGCAGCCGCGCCATGACCTGGTCCATCTCTTCGGCGAGGGTGTCCATCGCGGCTTGCGGCGTCTTCTCGCCGGTCACCGCGGTGGCCACGTTCTTCCACCACAGCTGGGCCAGCTTCGGATAATCCGGCACGTTGGTGCCGGTCGGGGTCCACGCCACGCGCGCGGGGCTGCGGTAGAACTCGACCAGGCCGCCATACTTGGCCGCGTTCTTGGTCAGGTAGTCGTGATGGATGTCGCTGTCCCGGATAAAGGTGAGCCCGGTCAGCGACTTTTTCAGCGATACCGTCTTCGAGGTCACGAACTGTGCGTACAGCCAGGCGCCGGCCAGCTTGTTGGGGTCGGTGTTCTTGAAGAAGGTCCACGAGCCCACGTCCTGGTAGCCGTTCTGCATGCCCTGCTTCCAGTACGGGCCATACGGCGACGGCGCCATGCGCCACTTGGGCGAGCCGTCGGCGTTGACGACCGGCAGCCCCTTCTTGGTCATGTCGGCGGTAAAGGCCGTGTACCAGAAGATCTGCTGCGCCACCTGGCCCTGCGCCGGCACCGGGCCGGCCTCGGAGAAAGTCATGCCCATCGCCTGCGGCGGGGCGTACTTCTTCATCCAGTCGATGTACTTGGTCAGCGCATAGACCGCCGCCGGGCTGTTGGTGGCGCCGCCGCGCGCCACCGAGGCGCCGACCGGCGTGCACTTGTCCTCGGCCACGCGGATGCCCCACTCGTCCACCGGCATGCCGTTGGGCAGGCCCTTGTCGGCGGTGCCGGCCATCGACAGCCAGGCGTCGGTGAAGCGCCAGCCCAGCGAGGGGTCCTTCTTGCCGTAGTCCATATGGCCGTAGACCTTCTTGCCGTCGATTTCCTTGACGTCGTTGGTGAAGAAGTTGGCGATGTCCTCATAGGCGGACCAGTTGGTCGGCACGCCCAGGTCGTAGCCGTACTTGGCCTTGAACTTGTCCTGCAGGTCCTTGCGCGCGAACCAGTCGGCGCGGAACCAGTACAGGTTGGCGAACTGCTGGTCGGGCAGCTGGTACAGCTTGCCGTCCGGCGCGGTGGTGAACTTGGTGCCGATGAAGTCCTTCACATCCAGCCCGGGATTGGTCCATTCCTTGCCGGCGCCGTTCATGTAGTCGGTCAGCGGCAGGATCGAGCCGTAGCGGTAGTGCGTGCCGATCAGGTCGGAGTCGGAGATCCAGCCGTCGTAGATCGACTTGCCGGACTGCATCGAGGTCTGCAGCTTCTCGACCACATCGCCTTCCTGGATCAGGTCGTGGTTGACCTTGATGCCGGTGATTTCCTCGAACGCCTTGGCCAGGGTCTTGGATTCGTACTCGTGCGTGGTGATGGTCTCCGACACCACGTTGATCTGCGTGACGCCCTTGGCCTTCAGTTTGGCGGCGGCGTCGATGAACCACTTCATTTCGGCGGCCTGCTTGTCCTTGGACAGCGACGAAGGCTGGAACTCGTTGTCGATCCACTTCTTCGCTTCCGCTTCGCCGGCCCAGGCGGAACCGCAAGCCAGCGCGGCCGCGCAGGCAAGAGCTGACATCCCCAACGTCACGTGCATTTTCATCGGTGTCTCCTCAAGAATCCCCTGCCCCGGTTCTGGTCTGGGTGGCGGCCCCGGGGTGGGGAGAAGCCGCGTTTCCCGCTATTGCTTGTGGGTCCTTGCCGCCCGGCGCGGCGCTAGCCCTTGCGCAGGATCAGCGCCAGCACCAGCATCGACGCCACGAAGCTGATCCACACCGACGGCTCTTCCGGCAGCGCCAGCCAGGCGGCGACCTTATCGCCCAGCCCGACCCACGCCAGGTTGATCCACGCCGCGCACATCAGCCCGATGAAGAGCCGGTCGCCGCGGGTGGTGGCGATCGGCAGGAAACCCTTGCGCAACACCGACGGCGAGCGGATCTCGAGGATCGTCATGCCGATCAGCATCACCACGATGCAGCCAAAGAACACCGCCACCGGTGTGGTCCATACCATCCAGCTCAGCATTGGCGCCGTCTCCTTGCGAAGGCTTGGGTCAGAAGGCTTGCATTAAACGCGGCCCATCGCGAAGCCCTTCGCGATGTAGTGCCGAACGAACCAGATCACGATGCCGCCGGGAACGATGGTCAGCACGCCGGCCGCGGCCAGCACGCCCCAGTCCATGCCCGATGCCGACACCGTGCGCGTCATGGTGGCGACAATGGGCTTGGCGTTGACCGAGGTCAGCGTGCGTGCCAGCAGCAGCTCGACCCAGCTGAACATAAAGCAGAAGAACGCGGCCACGCCCACCCCGGCCTTGATCAGCGGCAGGAAGATGGTCAGGAAGAAGCGCGGGAACGAGTAGCCGTCGACATAGGCGGTCTCATCGATCTCGCGCGGCACGCCCGACATGAAGCCCTCGAGGATCCACACCGCCAGCGGCACGTTGAAGACCAGGTGCGCCAGCGCCACGCCCAGGTGCGTATCCATCAGCCCGATGGTGCTGTAGAGCTGGAAGAACGGCAGCAGGAACACCGCCGGCGGCGTCATGCGGTTGGTCAGCAGCCAGAAGAACACGTGCTTGTCGCCGATGAACTGGTAGCGCGAGAAGGCGTAGGCGGCCGGCAGCGCCACGCCGATCGAGATCACGGTGTTCATCGCCACGTAGATCATCGAGTTGATGTAGCCCGAATACCACGACGGATCGGTGAAGATGGTCTTGTAGTGCTCCAGCGTGAACTGGCCCGGCCACAGCGACAGCGTCGAGACGATTTCTTCGTTGGTCTTGAACGACATGTTGACCATCCAGTAGATCGGCACGATCGCGAACACCAGGTAGGCCAGCAGGAAGCCGGCTCGCCACCACGCGGCGCGGCTGGCCCGCGCGGGGATCGCGGCGGGGACCACCGCAGGGACTGCCGAAGAGATCTCAGCCATGGGGCATGTCCTCGCTGGCGGCGGTGCCCGCGCGCTGCATCCAGTTGTAGAGGATGAAACACATGAGCAGGATGATCAGGAAATAGACGATGGAGAACGCCGCCGCCGGGCCCAGGTCGAACTGGCCCACCGCCTTCTGCGTCAGGTATTGCGACAGGAACGTCGTCGCGTTGCCGGGGCCGCCGCCGGTCAGCACGAACGGCTCGGTGTAGATCATGAAGCTGTCCATGAAGCGCAGCAGCACCGCGATCATCAACACGCCGCGCAGCTTGGGCAGCTGGATATAGCGGAACACCGCCAGGCGCGAGGCGCCGTCGATCTGCGCGGCCTGGTAGTAGGCGTCGGGGATCGCGCGCAGGCCGGCGTAGCACAGCAGCGCCACCAGCGGGGTCCAGTGCCAGACGTCCATCACCAGCACCGTGATCCAGGCGTCGAAGGCGCTGCCGGTGTAGTTGTAGTCAAAGCCCAGCCCCGCCAGCGCGGCGCCGAGCAGGCCGATGTCGGTACGCCCGAAGATCTGCCAGATGGTGCCGACCACGTTCCACGGGATCAGCAGCGACAGCGCGATGATCACCAGCACCGCCGACGCCTTCCAGCCCCGCGCCGGCATCGACAACGCGAGCAGGATGCCGAGCGGGATCTCCACCAGCAGCACCGCCAGCGAGAAGCCGAGCTGGCGCAGCAGCGCGTCGTGCAGCTCGCCGTCGCGCAGCACGGTACGGAACCACTCGGTGCCGACGAACACGCGCCGCTCCGGCGAGATGATGTCCTGCACCGAGTAATTGACGATGGTCATCAGCGGCAGGATGGCGGAGAACGCCACGCACACCACCACCGGCAATACCAGCAGCCAGGCCTTCTGGTTGACGGGCTTCATGCCACCAGCTCCTCGTTGACGTAGTAGCAGGTATGCCGGTTGAACACCGACAGCCACGCGGTGTCACCCGCGCGCAGGCCGGCGGCCTCGGTGCCCAGGCGCGCGCGCAGCGTGCCGGCCTGCGCGCCCGCCTCGTGCACCATGCCCGTCAGCAGCCAGTAGGTGCCAATATCCTGCGCGCGCTGCACCTGCACCGGCACCGCCTGCGCGTCGCGCTCCGGCGCCAGCTGCAGGTATTCGGGTCGCACCCCGATGCGGAAGCTGCCGGCCGCGCGCAGCGCCGCTTCCACCGGCGGCGACAGCGGCGGCATATAGCGCCGCCCGGCCACGTCGATGGCGCCGTCGCGCCATTGCCCGGACAGGAAGTTCATGCCCGGCGAGCCGATAAAGTGCCCGACGAAGGTATGCGCGGGCCGCTCGAACAGCGCGTCGGCCGGCCCGACCTGCACCGCCTTGCCGCGCGACATCACCACCACCTGGTCGGCAAAGGTCAGCGCCTCGGTCTGGTCGTGAGTGACGTAGATCAGCGTCAGGCGAAACTCGTGGTGGATCTCCTTGAGCTTGCGCCGCAGCTGCCATTTGAGCTGCGGGTCGATCACCGTCAGCGGCTCGTCGAACAGGATCGCCGACACGTCCTGGCGCACCAGTCCGCGCCCGAGCGAGATCTTCTGCTTGGCATCGGCGGCCAGGCCGCTGGCGCGACGCCCGAGCGTCGACGACAGGTCGAGCATCTCGGCGACGCGCCCGACCCGCTCGCGCACCTGCGCCTCGGGCACGCCGCGGTTGCGCAGCGGGAACGCCAGGTTTTCGCCGACGGTCATGGTGTCGTAGATCACCGGGAACTGGAACACCTGGGCGATATTGCGCGCCTGCGGCGTGGCGCCGGTGACGTCGCGGCCGTCGAAGGCGATGGTGCCGTGCGACGGGCGCAGCAGCCCGGAAATGCAGTTCAGCAGCGTGGTCTTGCCGCAGCCGGACGGGCCGAGCAACGCATAGGCGCCGCCGTCTTCAAAGGTGAAGCGCAGCGGCAGCAGCGCATACTCTTCGTCGGTGCGCGGATGGGGCACGTACGAGTGCGCCAGGTCCAGGTCGATGCGTGCCATCTCAGCCCCCCGCCGTTGCCGCTGCCGCGCCGCCCGGCACTTCCGCCGCGAGCCCGCCGGGCCGGCGCGGCGCATGGATGCGGCGGCCGTCGGCGTCGAACAGGTAGAGCTGTTCGGGCAGCAGGTGCAGCGTCACCGGCGCGCCCAGCTGCAGGTCGAGCACGCCCGCGAACTGCGCCACCAGGTTGCCGACCGCGGTATCGGCGTGGACAAAGGTGTCCGACCCCGACAACTCGGCCAGCGCCACCCGGCCCGGCACCCCGACTGCGCCAGCCTCCCCTGCCAGGCGCAAGGCCGAGGCGCGCACGCCCAGCGTAACCGGACCATCGGGCGCCGCCACGCCGGGCACCGGCACCTCGATCCCGCCGGCCAGCGCGACGCGGCCGCCATCAAGCCGGCCCTCGACCAGGTTCATCGGCGGATCGTTGAAGGCGCGCGCCACGCGCAGCGAATCGGGATAGTGGAAGACCTGCGGCGTCGGGCCGTACTGCAGCAGTTCGCCCGCGTCGAGCACCGCGGTGTGCCCGCCCAGCAGCAGCGCCTCGCCGGGCTCGGTGGTGGCGTAGATTACGGTGGCGTCGCCGTGCGCGAACAGCTGGGTCAGCTCTTCGCGCAGCTCCTCGCGCAGCTTGTAGTCCAGGTTGACCAGCGGCTCGTCCAGCAGCATCAGCGGCGCTTCCTTGGCCAGCGCGCGGGCCAGCGCCACGCGCTGCTGCTGGCCGCCGGACAGCTCGGCCGGATAGCGCTCCAGCAGGTGGTCGATATGCAGCCGGGCCGCCAGCTCGCGCACGCGCGCGGCGATCTCGCCGGCCGCAGCCTTGCGCCGCAGCCGCAGCGGCGAGGCGATGTTGTCGAACACCCTGAGCGACGGGTAGTTGATGAACTGCTGGTAGACCATCGACACATTGCGCTCGCGCACCGGCATGCCGGTGACGTCGTCGCCGTCGACCAGCACGCGCCCGGCGCTGGGCCGGTCGAGCCCCGCCATGACCCGCATCAGCGAAGTCTTGCCCGCCTGCGTCGCGCCCAGCAGGATGGTGACCGCGCCCGGGACCGGGGCCAGCGTCATCGGATAGAGATACGCCTGCGAACCTGCCTGCTGTGCGACGCTTTCCAAACGTAGCTGCATCCGGTCTCCATGTTCGATATGCTGCCCGCCGATGACGCTGCCGACATACGGCTTGCGTTCGATGCAGGCGCACCAATCTTGGCTTCACGCTCGTTTTAGCAACAAAACGAACATAAAACAATAGTGCACCGCATCATTTTGTTTTCGTTTGTGTTTGAACTAGAATCCCCGCATGACCCTCAATCCCCGCCAGACGGCCCTGCTCGAAGAAGTCCGCACCCAGGGCTTTGCCTCCATCGACGAACTTGCGCGCAAGTTCGGCGTCACGCTCCAGACGGTGCGCCGCGATGTCAACATGCTGGCCGAAAACGGCATGCTGGCGCGCTTCCATGGCGGGGTGCGGGTGGAAGACTCCACCACCGAGAACATCGCCTACCGGCAGCGGCAGGTGCTCAACGCCGAGGGCAAGGCGCGCATCGCGCGCGCGGTGGCGGCGGCGGTGCCCGAAGGCTGCTCGCTGATCCTGAACATCGGCACCACGGTGGAAGAGATTGCGCGCGCGCTGGTGCACCACCGCGGCCTGCGCGTAATCACCAACAACCTGCACGTGGCCAATATCCTGGCCGACAATCCCGATTGCGAAGTCATCGTCGCCGGCGGCGTGCTGCGCTCGCGCGACCGCGGCATCGTCGGCGAGGCCACGGTGGAGTTCATCCAGCAGTTCAAGGTCGATATCGGGTTGATCGGCATCTCGGGCATCGAGGCCGACGGCACGCTGCGCGACTATGACTTCCGCGAGGTCAAGGTGGCGCGGACCATCATCGAGCATTCACGCGAGGTCTGGCTGGCGGCGGACGCCAGCAAGTTCAACCGCCAGGCCATGGTCGAGCTGGCGCATGTGTCGCAGGTGGACCGGCTGTTCACCGACGCGCCGCTGGCGGCGCCGTTCGACCAGATCCTGGCCGACAGTGGGGTGAAGTGTGTGGTGGCAGAGCGGGAGTGAGTGCGGGACAAGCCCTGCTGCTGCCGTGTCGGCAGTGGGGCGGCTGCGCGTGCCGGCAGTGCCTGGCGCGTTGGTTCTGGCGCAGGCCTGCCCTCTCCCCCGGCCCCTCTCCCGCGAGCAGGAGAGGGGAGCAAACCCGGGCCGGAGAGAAGGATTACTTGAACACCACGGTCTTGTGGCCGTTCAGCAGGATGCGGTGTTCGGCATGCCACTTGACCGCGCGCGCCAGCGCCACGCATTCGACGTCGCGGCCGACGGCGGTGAGCTGGTCGGGGTCCATGCTGTGGTCAACGCGCTCGATCTCCTGCTCGATGATCGGGCCTTCGTCCAGGTCGGCGGTGACGTAGTGCGCGGTGGCGCCGATCAGCTTCACGCCGCGGTCGTGCGCCTGGTAGTACGGCTTGGCGCCCTTGAAGCTGGGCAGGAACGAATGGTGGATATTGATCGCGCGGCCGGCCAGCTTGCGGCACAGGTCGTCCGACAGCACCTGCATGTAGCGCGCCAGCACCACCAGGTCGATCTTCTGCTCCTGCACCACGTCGAACACACGCGCTTCCTGCGCGGCCTTCTGCTCCGCCGACGCGTTCATCAGCGGCAGGTGGAAGAACGGCACGTCGTACGACGCCGCCAGCTGGTAGAAGTCGCGGTGGTTCGAGACGATGGCCGCGATCTCCACCGGCAGGCCGCCCGCCTTGGCACGGAACAGCAGGTCGTTCAGGCAGTGGCCGATCTTCGACACCATGATCATCACGCGCGGCTTCACCGCGGCGTCGTTCAGCTCCCACTGCATGCCGAACTGGTCGCCCACCGGCGCGAACGCTGCCTTCAGCGTGGTCAGGTCGGGACCCCCGGCGGCCGGGGTGAAATGCACGCGCATGAAGAAGCGGCCGGCGTACTCGTCCCCGTACTGGTCGGAATCGACGATATTGCAGCCGTGCTGGAACAGCAGGCCCGAGACAGCGTGGACGATGCCCGGCTGGTCGGGGCACGAGAGGGTCAGGATGAATCCGGTGTTGCTCATGGTGTGTGGTTCTGTCTGGGTGGCGCGGCGCAGGGCCGGGAAAGCCAGGGGGGCTCGGTCAGTGCAACGGTGAATATGGCAAGCAATACCGGGACAAGCGTCGATGGACCCTGCGGCGGCTCAGTCGTGATCGCCGGCATCGAGCCAGCCACGCCGTGCAAGGGCATCCAGCGTCACCAGTGTCGCATCGACCGTCATGGCGCCGGCCGACATGATAGCAAGCAATGGCGCCAACTCGACGCGCCGGTGCTCGCTGACCTCGCCATCCTGGTTGTGCGGAATGAAGTCCGGCGGCAGCAGCAGGTCGTAGACATGGACCTGCTCCCACTGCACGCCTTCGGGCAGGTCGCGCAGCACCTCGATCATGCCGTGCGCCTGCACGCGCCGCGCCAGTTCGGGCGGGATGCCGGACTCTTCCGCGCACTCGCGCACCAGCGTCGCCAGCGGATCGCTGCCGTGGGGCATGCCGCCTGCCACCAGGTTGTCCCACATGCCGGGGTCGACGGCCTTGGCCGGGCTGCGGCGCGAGATCCACAGCGCCGGCGGGTCGCCCGCGGCACCGTCGACGATGCCGTTCATGTGCGAAGCAAAGGTCAGCAGCCCCAGAAAGCGCGCCGCGGCGCGCTCCACCACCGCGACCGCGGGCGCGTCGAGCGCGGCGGTGACGGCGAACAGCTCGTCGCGCCAGCCGCGCACATGGCCGGCGTCGGCCAGCTGGCGCGCCAGCGCCTGCAGCGCGGTGCTGCGCGCTTCAAAATCGTCGCAGCCGGGCAGCAAGGCCACCGCCACGGAGCCATCGCCGAGCGCCTGTTCCGGGCCCAGCACGGCGCCAAGGCCGATGTCGGTACCGCGCAGGATGCTGGCATGCGTGCGCGGCAGCCAGCCGACCTGGCGGCCGTCGGCCATCAGGCGCAGCTTCGTGGCGGCATCGAAGCCGCTGCGCGCCGCCAGCGAGGCGGCGATCCGTGCCGTGGCCCCGGCCGCCGGCAAAGAAGAGGTTTCAGCCATCAGGATTCCATGCACCGGCCGCGCCGGCGCGCCTTGTCAATGTCAGGATCGAACGCATGAACCAGCCCGCCGCGCAGGCGCAGCGCCCTGCCCCGTCCCATCTTCCCGCCGAGCCGCAATACGTGCTGGCGCTCGACCAGGGCACCAGCAGCTCGCGCGCCATCCTGTTCGATCATGCCGGCAATGTGGTGCGCCTGGCGCAGCGCGAGTTCCGCCAATATTACCCACATCCCGGCCACGTCGAGCACGATCCCTACGAGATCTGGCAGTCGCAGCTGGCGGTGGCGCACACGGTGCTGGCCGACGCCGGCATCGGCGCCGCGCAGGTGCGCGCCATCGGCATCACCAACCAGCGCGAGACCACCGTGCTGTGGGACCGCAAGACTGGCGAGCCGGTCGGCCGCGCGCTGGTCTGGCAGGACCGCCGCACCGCGCCGATGTGCGAGGCGCTGCAGGCCGCCGGCCACGGCGAGCTGTTCCGCGAGAAGACCGGCCTGGTCATCGATGCCTATTTTTCCGGCACCAAGCTGCGCTGGATGCTCGACAACATCGAAGGCGCGCGCGAGCGCGCGCAGCGCGGCGAACTGGCCTTCGGCACCGTCGACAGCTGGCTGATCTGGCAGCTGACCGACGGCGCGCGCCATGTCACCGACGTCTCCAACGCGTCGCGCACGATGCTGTTCAACATCCACCGCTTCGAGTGGGACGACGCGCTGCTGGCGCTGCTCGACATCCCGCACGCGCTGCTGCCCGAGGTGGTGCCCTCCAGCGGCGAGGTCGCGCGCACCGCGGCGCGGCTGTTCGGCATGCCGATCCCGATTGCCGGCATCGCCGGCGACCAGCAGGCCGCCACCTTCGGCCAGGCCTGCCTGGTGCCGGGCATGGCCAAGAACACCTACGGCACCGGCTGCTTCCTGCTGATGAATACCGGCGCGCAGCCGGTCACGTCGCGCAACCGGCTGCTGACTACCATCGGCTGGCAGTACCGCGGCCAGACCCAGTATTGCCTGGAGGGCGGCGTGTTCATGGGCGGCGCCACCATCCAGTGGCTGCGCGACGGCCTCAAGATCATCCAGAGCGCGCCCGAGGCCGAGGCGCTGGCGCGCCAGTGCGACGACAGCGGCGGCGTGGTGCTGGTGCCGGCCTTTGCCGGGCTCGGCGCGCCGCACTGGGACGCGTTTGCGCGCGGCACGCTGGTCGGCATGACGCGCGGCACCGGCCGGCCGCAGATCGCGCGCGCGGCGCTGGAATCGATCGCGCTGCAAAGCGTGGACGTGCTCGAGGCCATGCAGAAGGACGCCGGCATCGCGCTGGCCGAGCTGCGCGTGGACGGCGGCGCATCGCGCAGCGACCTGCTGATGCAGATGCAGGCCGACCTGCTCGGCACCCCGGTGGTACGGCCGCGCGTGACCGAGACCACCGCGCTGGGCGCCGCCTACCTGGCGGGCCTGGCCACCGGCTACTGGAGCGACCCGGTGCAGATCGCGCAGCAATGGCAGGTGGAGCGGCGCTTCGAGCCCAACCTGTCGGCCGACCAGCGCGGCCACCGGCTCGCGCGCTGGCACCGCGCGGTCGAGCGCGCGCGCGACTGGGCGCGCGAGGACGATGCCGGCGCAGAACACGGCTGAGCATCGATCAAACCCGTCCAGCGCCACGTCCGTACAACCCGAACAATCCAGCCAGCCAACACCACACACCAGCGTCATGCACAGCCTTCCCACTCCGATCCAGCCGCCCGGCCGCGCCGCCCTGCTCGCCACCCTGGAGCGCGAGCCGCGCTGGGACGTGATCGTCATCGGCGGCGGCGCCACCGGCCTGGGCACGGCGGTCGATGCCGCCTCGCGCGGCTACCGCACGCTGCTGGTCGAAGCCGCCGACTTTGCCAAGGGCACCTCGAGCAAGGCCACCAAGCTGGTGCACGGCGGCGTGCGCTACCTGGCGCAGGGAAATATCGGCCTGGTGCGCGAGGCACTGCACGAGCGCGGCCTGCTGGCGCGCAACGCGCCGCACCTGGTGTGGCCGCTGGGCTTCGTGGTGCCGGCCTACCAGATGTTCGACCAGCCCTTCTACGGCATCGGCCTCAAGCTCTACGACATGCTGGCCGGCAGCCTCAACCTGTCCGGCAGCCGCTGGCTGAACCACCGCGAGGTGCTGGCGGCCGCGCCCAACCTCGCCGAACACGTCGGCGGGCGCCCGCTGCGCGGCGGCAACCTTTACTTCGACGGCCAGTTCGACGATGCGCGGCTGGCGGTGGCGCTGATGCGGACGCTGTTCGATGTCGGCGGCACCGCGCTCAACTACATGCGAGCGACCGGGCTGAGCCAGCAAGGCGGCGTGATCAGCGGCGTGACGGTGCAGGACGTGCTCGGCGGCGCCACCTTCCGGCTGCGCGCCGACTGCGTGATCAATGCCACCGGCGTGTGGGTCGACGCCATCCGCCAGATGGAAGACGGTCATGCGCGCACCATGGTCGCGCCCAGCCAGGGCGTGCACCTGACGCTGCCGCGCAGCTTCCTGCCGGGCGAGCGCGCCATCCTGATCCCCAAGACCGATGACGGACGGGTGCTGTTCGTGGTGCCCTGGAACGGGCACACCATCGTCGGCACCACCGACACGCCGCGCCGCGACCTGCCGCTGGAGCCCGATGCCGGCGCCGACGATGTCGATTTCATCCTGGAAACGGCGTCGCGCTACCTGGCCAGGGACCCCACCCGCGCCGACGTCACCAGCGTCTGGGCCGGCCTGCGGCCGCTGGTGCGGGCCACCGGCGAGGCCTCGACCGCGTCGCTGTCGCGCGAACATACGATCCTGGTGTCCCGGGCCGGGCTGATCACCGTCACCGGCGGCAAATGGACCACCTACCGCAAGATGGCCGAAGACGTGATCGAGACCGCGATCCAGCGCCAGATGGTGCGCGCCGCGCCCTGCGTGACCGCCGAGCTGCCGCTGCACGGTGCCACCGGCTTGCCGGCCGACCTGCCGCCGCCGGATTCGGGCTCGCCCGACCGCTACTACGGCAACGAGCTGGCCCTGCTGCGCGCGCTGCCGGGACACGACCGCATGCTCGCCGGCGCCTCGGGGCTGACCGAAGCCCATGTGCGCTTTGCCGCCCGGCATGAACTGGCGCGCCGGGTCGAGGACGTGCTGGCGCGCCGCAACCGCGCGCTGTTCCTGGACG
This sequence comes from Cupriavidus nantongensis, assembly GCF_001598055.1. Taxonomy (NCBI): domain Bacteria; kingdom Pseudomonadati; phylum Pseudomonadota; class Betaproteobacteria; order Burkholderiales; family Burkholderiaceae; genus Cupriavidus; species Cupriavidus nantongensis. The sequence goes on from NZ_CP014844.1 coordinate 3,429,222, forward strand.
CCCGCGCCGCCGTCGACGCCGCACCGGCGGTGGCCGCGATCCTGGCCGAAGAGCTCGACGAGGATGCAGCCTGGCAGGCGCGCGAGGTGGAAAGCTTCCGCACGCTCGCCGCCGGCTACATGCTCGGCTGATCGCGTGGCGCAGCGGCGCTGCCCCGATACGCCATCCACCTGAACCTCAAATTTCGAACCGACACACCATGCCCAGGCATTTGATCCTGTCCCGCACCCGCATCGTTGCCTTGCTCGCCTTCGTCTGCGCCAGCGCCACGGCCCAGGCCGCCCGCGCGCCCGGCATCGACGGCGTGCGCTTTCCCGAAGTGCGCACCATGCGCTACCAGTGCGACGGCGGCAAGACGCTGACGGTGCGCTATTTCAACAGCCAGGACAACCAGGCCGCGGTGTTCCGCATCGACGGCAAGCCGGTGCTGGCGGTCAGCACGGTGGCGGCGTCCGGGGCGCGCTATGTCGGCGGCCGCTACGAATGGTGGACCAAGGGCGAGTCAGGCACGCTGCGCGACCTGATGCAGGCGGAGAACGCCGCGCCGGTGCTGGCCGATTGCAAGGCCGGGTCGTAACAGGCACGGCGGCACGGCGGCACGGCCGCACCGCGCCGTCTTTGGAAGCCGCGCCGTTCCGGGCGATAATGCGGGGATTGAATCAGGGAGAACACCATGGACGAGATTGAAGATCTGTCCGATCTGCCGATGCCCCGCTTTATCTGGGGCTTCGCCGTGATCGCGGGCAAGGGCGGCGAGGTCATGCACGACGAATTCGAGTACCTGACCCACACCCGCAGCCCGCGCTTCACCTGCCGCGTGGTCGAGCTGGAGGACATGCCGGCCGAAAGCGAAGAAGACGCCATCGACGGCCGCATCGTCCACGATGACGACCCGAGCCGCATGTTCTACATCACCGATGCCGGCATGGCGCTGGTCAATTTCCAGCTGTTCGACAAGATGCCGGACAAGCAGAAACTCAAGCGCATCTGCGACGAAGCCATCGCCAACTGGATGCTGCGCCGCGAGTTCCTCGACGAAGAGGAAGACGACTGATACGACCACCGTGCAGCGGCGGCACGGCCGCCGTGCAGCGCTCAGGCCTGGCCCGGATCCTGCGGCAACGCGCGCGGCAGCACTTCATTGAGCAGGCCGGTCATGCCGCCCGGGTGATCCGCGGCCAGCGCCTGCAGGCGCTTCACCAGGGCGCCGTCGAGCTTGCATGCGAACGGCACCAGGCCCTGCTCCTGGTCCAGCCGGCGCTGCTCGCGCCGGTCCGGGCGCTGTGCGGCGCCGGGAATGCCGCCCCGCGCTGCCGCCGCCTGCTTCAGGCTGTTGGCGATCTTCAGGCCCTTGTTTTTTTCCAGGTCCGTTTTCTTCACGGCAATATCCGAAAGTCTGTAGAGGGCGGTATTGTACGCACCCGCGGCGGCCGCTCCGGCGGCATCATGCGTCGCTGACTTCGATCAGTTCGGCCGCCACCCGCTGGATTTCCGCATAGACCGGTATCGCGTCCATCGGGCCGGTGCAGCCCACCGCCGTGGCCTGGCTGGCATCGGCGCCGGGCGGCAGGAACACGAAGGCCATGCCGGGCTGCCAGCCGGGATGCTTGCGCAGGCTGTCGTTGAGGATGTCGAGATACTGCGCGCGCGTGAAGACGTGCCTTGCCATCGCTACCTCCGGAATCCGCTGCCAATGCGCCGCGCGGGCGCGGTTGTCATGGCGGGGATCGTAGCATGGCAGGGGCGGCCGGCGTCACCGTGGTAAATGGTGGCGCGCCGGTCGCACGCGGGGCTAGTGATCCTCGGCCATCGCCTTGAGCTGGGCCTCGCCGGCAACGCGCGCGGCGTCCGCGGTGGTGAAGGTATCGTCCGACACGATCGCGCGCCTGACCTGCTGCGCGCTGAAATCCACCAGCGCGATGACCCACACATAGCGCCCCGACTGGGGTGCGGTCTGCACGAAAGCCTTGAGGTTGTGGCGCGATTCGTTTGCCATGATCCATCTCCGGTTGAGACGTGCCGCAGCACAGGGGTCAGGCAACTCTAGCACAAGGCCCGCCAGCTCACCGGCCGGCGGCCTCGGTGGCGAAGGCGCGCAATTCGCGCACGCGCGCGGCGGTCATCTCCAGCAGGCACGACGCGCCGGCCACGCGCGCCGCGCTGCCGCCGGCAGGATTGGACACATAGGCGCAATTGGCCTGGCGGTACTCCAGCCAGGCCCGCTGCGCCACCCGCAACTGCCCGGTGCGCGGCGCCTCCAGCCGCCGCAGCAGCGACTGGTAAGCGCGGTTCAACGCCGTATCCTGCACCCGCGACTCCAGCGCGGCGCAGTTAAGCATGTCGACGGTCGAAACGGCCTTGTCCATGCAGCGCTCATAGTCGGCGCTCAGGCCGCCATTCTGCGTGCCATTTTCCGCGGCGGCGACGGGGATGGCCGCCACGGCCAGACCAACGACGGCAACACATGCGAGGACGCGCATAGCAGCTCTCCGTTTGCGTGGTTGTGACAAGTCGCGCCGGATCCCGGCGTCGCGCGGATCCGCTCAGGCGAGCCAGCGGCCCAGCGTCGCCACGGCGATATTGGCCAGACCCAGCACGAGGTTGGTCCCTACCGCCTGCCGGATGCGGTTCAGGGCGGCACCCGCGGCTGGCCAGTCCTGCGCATCGACGGCCCGGCCCAGCACCCGGTAGGGACCGAACCACACGTAGCAGAAGATGCCGGCCATGACGAGGCCGATGCCCAGCATCAGGTGCCAGTTGCGTGGTGCGCCCGCCATGCCCGTTGCCGCCATCATCGCGCCACCGCTCAGCAGGATCGCCGCCACCGACGCCCACACCCATGGGAAGAACCGGGCAAACACGCCGCGCCACAGGCGCAGGCGCGGCGGCGGCTCGAGCACGCTGCCGGCCACCGGCCGCAGGCATAGGTAGGCGAAGAACATGCCGCCGACCCAGACGGCGACGCCGGTCAGGTGCAGCAGGCGGAGAAGCGGATCGGCGATCATGGCGGCAGGGGGCGAGTTGGACAAGTTGGGGCGATGGCCACATTCTAAGTGTTGTGTGCGCCACGGCGAAGCCTGGCATGCGCCCCACAGCGTCACGGCGGGGTTCAGGAAAACGACAGCGACGCCGATAAACATTTCGTATCACGCCGCGCCACGAGCCGGTCTTCGCAAGATCCCCGCTCGTGTCGCCCGTTTTCGCCCGATCCACCGCAAGGCCGGACGCTTGACTGCCCCGAACCCGGCCCCAGACAATACGCGCGGCCAGACCACCACACCGCAACCGGCCGCCCCGCCCCCTTCGTTCCAGACCATGGCGCCTGCCCCAGCCAGCCCCCCGCCGACCCCGCCCGCTGCCCGTGCACGACCGCTGCTGCGCCGCGGCGTGACCGCGCTGTTGCTGGCGGTGACGCTGGCAGTGCTGCCGGCCATGCTGCCCCCGGCGGTCACCGCGCAGCCCGCGCCGCAACGGGCCGACCTGGTCGCGCGCGTGGTCATCAGCCTGCTCGGCTATGCGCGCTGGCCGGTGGAGCGCGATCCGGTACGGCTGTGCGTCGATCACGCCAGCCGCTATGCGGCCCGGCTCAGGGAAGGCGGCACGCTCGCCAATGGCCGCACCGTGCAGACCCGCCAGGTCGACGTGCTGGCCGACATGCTGCACCCGGCGTGCGATGCGCTGTACGTGGGCACCATGAACGAACCGCGCCGCAAGCGCCTGTCGGCCGAGCTGACCGGCCGCCCGGTGCTGGTCATCGCCGAGGAAGACTTCGAATGCGAGGTGGGCAGCATGTTCTGCCTCAACATCCGCGACAACCAGGTCTCGTTCCGCGTCAACCTCGATACCCTCGCCCGCAGCGGCGTGCATATGCACCCCGGCGTGCTGCAGCTCGGCCGCCGCAAGGGAGCGCCGTCATGAGCCCGCGCCAGCCGGTGCGCAGGCAAGGCGCGCGCCCCACCCTCTACAGCGTGCTGCGCCGCATCCACCTGGGCGTGGCGCTGATCGCGGTATGCACCGCCGGCCTGGCGCTGACCGCGATCGGCGTCACCGCGCTGCGCGTCTACGCCGACCACAACGTGCGGCTGGTGGCGCGCTCGATCGCCTATACGCTGGAAGCGCCGGTGGTGTTCCGCGACCAGGCCGCCACCGCGGAGACGCTGGCCGCGATCGCAGCCTCGGAAGACATCGCCCGCGCCACCGTCTATGACCGCGACCACCATGTGCTGGCGGTATGGCAGCGCCCCGGTCAGGCGCCGCTGACCGGCCTGCGCCACGCGCTGGTCGAATGGCTGGGCACCGATGCGGTCGAGCAGTCCATCCTGCACCAGGCCCAGCAGGTGGGCATGCTGCGCGTCAGCGGCGACCCGCGCAACCTGCTGCACTTCCTGCTGCAGGGCGCGCTGGGGCTGCTGGCCTGCCTGCTGCTGACCGCGGTCGGCGCCCACTACCTGGCCAGCCGGCTGCTGGTGCAGATCATCGAGCCGTTGCGCAACCTGATGCGGGTGGCGCACGCGGTGCGTTCGCAGCGCGATTTCGCGCAGCGCACGCCGCCCGCCAGCATCGCCGAGCTCAATGCCCTCAGCGAAGACTTCAACGGCCTGCTCGACGAGCTGCAGACCTGGCAGAACCAGATGCAGCATGAAAACCGCTCGCTCGCCCACCGCGCTAACCACGATGCCCTGACCGGGCTGCTGAACCGCGCCGCCTTCGTCGAAGCGCTGGAGCACGCGGTGCGCCACGCCGCCGCCAACGACGAATATGCCGCGGTGCTGTACCTGGACAGCGACGATTTCAAGCACGTCAACGATCGCCACGGCCATGCCGCCGGCGACGCGGTGCTGGTCGCGGTGGCCCAGCGCATCCGCGCCACCCTGCGCGGCCGCGACACGGTGGCGCGCATCGGCGGCGACGAGTTCGCGGTGCTGGCCACCGCGCTGCGCGCGCCCGCCGATGCGATCCAGATCGCCGAGCATATCCTGCAGGCGATGGCCTGCCCCATCGACTTGCCCGACGGCAGCTCGGTGCAGGCTTCGCTCAGCATCGGGCTCGCGGTCTTCCCGGTCCACGCCCAAGGCAGCCAGGCCTTGCTGCACGCCGCCGACGCCGCCATGTACGGCGCCAAGCGGCGCTCCGGCGGCATCTGGCAAAGCGCCGAGCCACGCCTGGAACCGCGCGCGGGTCCGCGCACCGAGCCGCGCACCGAGCCGCGCCTCGACCTCAAGCAGTGAGAATCCACATGTTTGCAAGCAGTCCTTCGACAAAACACCCAACCAGATGGAAGTCCTGGCTGGCGGCCGCGGCACTGGCCACCCTGGCGCTGGCCGGCTGCCAGACCACGCCGCCCGCCGGCCGGCTGTCGCCGGCACAGGTAGCGGTACTGCAGCACGAGGGCTTTGTGCAGACCGGCGAGGGTTGGGAACTTGGCCTCACCGACAAGGTGCTGTTCGGCTTCAACGAGGACCTGATCGAAGGCGAGCGCGCCGCCAATGTGCAGCGCCTCGGCCGCGCGCTGAGCGGCGTGGGCATCGAGCGCCTGCGCGTGGACGGCCATACCGATGACGCCGGCGCGGCGGAGTACAACCAGTCGCTGTCGGTGCGGCGCGCCGAGGCCGTGGCCAGGCTGCTGGCCGATGCCGGCTTTGCGCGGGACAATATCGAAGTACGCGGGCTGGGCAAGACCCGCCCGGTGGCGGACAACCGCACCGCCGCGGGACGCGCCGAGAACCGGCGCGTCGCCATCATCGTTTCGGTGGACTAGCGGTAGATCGGCGCGCCGGCTCAGTCGCCGAAGGGGTTGGGCGCGCGGTTCTCCAGCGCCTCGTTCAGGTCGAACTCGTCGCGCACCTTGTCGACCACCGCGCGCACGCTGGCGGCATAGCCGTGCAGGTTGTCGAAGGCCATGTCCCAGTTGCGCCCGCGCGCGTCGCGCGGATGGGGCTGCGGTGACGGCACGCGGATCCTGGCACCGTCTTCGATTTCATCGATCTGCTGGATACGCCGGCCGACCTCGTCCTGCAAGGCACGCCGGCCGCGCTCGCGCTTGGCCATGACTGACTCCTGGCTGAATCCCAACGCATGCTAGCACGCGCCGGGAGACCCTTGCAGCCGCTTACAGCGCCGCCTTGGCCGCCTGGTAAGCGGCGTACAGGCGCGCGAACACCGGCCCCGGCACGCCCTTGCCGATCGGACGGCCATCGATGCTGACCACCGGCAGCAATTCCTTGCTGGCCGAAGACAGCAGCACCTCATCGGCGGCAAAGACTTCGTCCCTGGCGATCCGGCGCGACTCCAGCGCAATCCCCATCGCCTCGCAGATTTCCTCCATGAAGCCGTAGCGGATGCCCTCCAGGATCAGGTTGTCCTTGGGCGGCGCCGACACGCGGCCATCGCGCACCACCCACACATTGGACGCCGACGCCTCGGTCAGCCAGCCGTCGCGGAACTGGATCGCCTCGGTCACGCCCTGCTCCACCGCGTGCTGCGCCGCCAGCACGTTGCCAAGCAGCGAGGTCGACTTGATCTGGCAATTCAGCCAGCGCCGGTCCTCCATGGTCACGCACGCAACCCCTTGCTCGACCATCTGCGCCGACGGCAGCGCCATCGGATTGGTCATGATCAGCACCGTCGGCACCACCTCCTTCGGGAACGCATGCGTGCGCCTGGCCACGCCGCGGGTCACCTGGATATAGACCAGTTGATCCGACAGGCCGTTGGCCTTGACCACCTCGCCGACCCGCTCCAGCCACTGCGCGGCGCTGTACGGGTCGGGAATGCCGATGCCCTCCAGGCTCCGGTGCAGCCGCGCCAGATGCTGCGCGCCGCGGAAAGGCTTGCCGTGGTAGTACGGGATCACCTCGTAAATGCCGTCGCCGAAGATAAAGCCGCGGTCCAGCACGGGGATGCGGGCTTCGGAGAGCGGGGTCAGGGTGCCGTTGAGATGGACGATGGGGTCGGACATGGGATGCCTGGGGGCAGTTCGAAAGAGATGCCCGATTCTTTCACGGGCCGCCCGGCAAGGTCATGCAATCTACGCATGAGTCCGGCAAGGCGCCCGTCGCCTGTGCTCAGGCTGGCCCCAGCGCCTTGGACAGCAGCACCGTGGTAAAGCCGCTGTCCCAGCTTTCATCCGGATAGAAATCGATCTCGGCATAGCCATGGCGCCGATAGAAGGCGCGGCTCTGCTGGTTGAACGTATCCGTCTCCAGCCTCGCCTCGCGATGCCCGGCGCGGGCCATCGCGGCTTCCGCATGCGCCAGCAGCGCCCCGCCCAGCCCCATCCGTTGCCAGGCCCGGCCGACATGCAGGGCCCAGATGAAATTGTTTTCCCAATCCACCATCGCGGCCGGCACCCCGTTCACGCAGGCAACATGGAATTCCTGCAAACGTGCTTCGACGTAACTGCGGGTCTTGCCTTGCTGCTCGAAGGCGGCGGCTGCGGCCGGCGTCAGTTGCGGCTTCCAGGTGCCGAGGTAGGTGTCGATCAGGATCGCTTCCACGGCTTGCGCGTCGGAGGGCAAGGCGGGGCGGATTTCGAAACGGACGGTGAGTTTGGTCATGGGGCGAGAGCATAACCGGGACGGGGTGAATCGCAAGCCCCTGCGCAGAGTCGCCCCAAGCCGCTGATCGCCAGCAAACAAAAAGCCGCCCGGAAAATGGGCGGCTTTGCATGGTCTTGCGCAGTGTTCTGGCGGAGAGAGGGGGATTCGAACCCCCGATGGGCTATTAACCCATACACGCTTTCCAGGCGTGCGACTTAAACCACTCATCCATCTCTCCGGGAAGTCCGCGATTATAGCAGAGTTGCCCGTCGAATCCAGTACCTCGTGACCACCCCACCCTAACCTGCCCTACCCCTTGCGCAGGTAGGTCACCAGCCGGTCGATCACCGGCGCGTTGCGCGGCGTCAGCAGGCTGACCACGATCGCGACCGCGAAGCCGGCCGGGACTCCGAAGGCGCCTGAGGCGATGGGGTCGACGCCGAACCAGCGGTTGCCGAAGATGCCGGTCATGCGCGTGAAGAAGGGGTAGTTGACGAAGATGTAGTACACCGCCACACCGAGTCCGGCGACCATGCCGGCGACGGCGCCGGCGGCGGTGGTGCGGCGCCAGAAGATGCCGAGGATCAGCACCGGGAAGAAGCTGGACGCCGCCAGCGAGAAGGCGGCGCCGACCAGGAACAGGATATTGCCGGGCCGCAGCGATGTGACGTACGAGGCGAACAGCGCCACGGCCAGCAGCACAATCTTGGCGGTGGTGACGCGCCGCTGGTGGCTCGCCTGGCGGTCGACCATGTGATAGAAAACGTCGTGCGAGAGCGCGTTGGCGATGGTCAGCAGCAGGCCGTCGGCGGTCGACAGTGCGGCCGCCAGTGCGCCGGCGGCGATCAGCCCGGAGATGACGTACGGCAGGCCGGCGATTTCCGGGGCGGCGAGCACGATCATGTCGGGCTGCAGCAGGATCTCGGCCCATTGCACGATGCCGTCGCCGTTGACGTCGCGAATGCCGAACACCGGTGGATCGACCTTGCGCCATTGCACCACCCACTGCGGCAGGTCGGCGTACGGGGTGCCGACCAGGTGCTCGAAGAACTCGTATTTCACCAGCGCGGCGAGCGTGGGTGCCGAGACATAAAGCAAGGCGATGCAGAACACCGCCCAGGCCACGGAGTTGCGCGTTTCCCTGACCGAGGGCGTGGTGTAGAGCCGCGTCAGGATGTGCGGCAGGCTGGCGGTGCCCACCATCAGGCAGAACACCAGCAGCACGAAATTGAGGCGCTTGGTCTTGCGCTCCTGCTCCGATGCCGCCGGATAAGGTTCGGTGGACGATATCGAATGGCGGCTGCGGGCCAGCGCCTCTTCGCGTTGCTGGTGCCACTGCTGCTGCGCGGCGGCGGCATCGCGCGGGAATTCCAGCCGTTCGCGCTCGAGCGCCTTGATCTCGCGCAGCGGCGCATTGCGGGCGCGCAGGTCCTGCAGGCGCGCGTCGAGCGCGTCGCGTTCCTGCGCGAAAGACTTGGGCAGCCGGGCGATGCGCTCCTGCAGCAGGATCGCCTGCTGCCGGTAGTAGTCGCGCACCGCCTGCTCGGCCGGTTCGCGCTCCAGCTGCCGTTCGCGCGCATCCAGCTGCGTCAGCAGCGTGCCGTAGCTCAGTTGCGGCAGCGGTTCCTGGTGGTGTTTCCACGCAATCATCGACACCGTGACCAGGAACGCCACGATCATCATGATGTACTGCGCCACCTGCGTCCACGTGACCGCGCGCATGCCGCCCAGGAACGAGCAGACCAGGATGCCCGCCAGCCCGAAGAAGATGCCGACGGCAAACTCGACGCCGATAAAACGCGTCACCACCAGCCCCACGCCCTGGATCTGCGCCACCAGGTAGACGAAGGAGCAAAGCGAGGCGGCCAGCACCGCGATCGCGCGCACCGGCAGGTTGCCGCCGGGCTTGCCGTTGCCGTAGCGCGCGGCGAGGAAATCGGGGATGGTATAGCCGCCGTACTTGCGCAGGTAGGGCGCCAGCAGGAAGGCCACCAGGCAATAGCCGCCGGTCCACCCCATCACATAGGCCAGCCCTTCGTAGCCCGAGGCAAACAGGATGCCGGCCAGGCCGATGAACGATGCCGCGCTCATCCAGTCGGCCGCAATCGCCATGCCGTTGAACATCGCCGGCACGCGCCGCGATGCGACGTAGTACTCGTTGAGGTCCGAGGTGCGGCAGATCAGCCCGATGCAGGCATAGATCGCGATGGTGATGAACAGGAAGACGTAGCCCAGCCACAGCGCATCGGCGTTGGAGCGCTCCAGCAATCCCATCATCCCCACGAAGCCGAACAGCCCCAGCGTGAACAGGCCGTAGTAGAGCAGCAACCGTCGGCGAAAGCGCGACTGGGCTTCGGGCATGAGGGGACAGTCCGTGTCGGTGGGAAGCTATCGTAACAAACCCGCCGGCGCGCGGGTGCGCGGCGGCGGGTTCAGGGCTCGGCTCCGGCGTGCCGGATCACCGGCGGATTACTGCGCCTGCTTCAGCTGCTCGAGGATGGCCGGATTCTCCAGCGTCGAGGTGTCCTGCGTAATCTCCTCGCCCTTGGCCAGCGACCGCAGCAGGCGGCGCATGATCTTGCCCGAGCGCGTCTTGGGCAGGTTGTCGCCGAAGCGGATGTCCTTGGGCTTGGCGATCGGGCCGATTTCCTTGCCGACCCAGTTGCGCAGCTCGGTCGCGATCTGCACGGCCTCGTCGCCACTCGGGCGCGCGCGCTTGAGCACGACGAAGGCGCAGATCGCTTCGCCGGTCATGTCGTCCGGGCGGCCCACCACCGCGGCTTCGGCCACCAGCGGGTTGGCCACCAGCGCCGACTCGATCTCCATGGTCCCCATGCGGTGGCCCGACACGTTCAGCACGTCGTCGATGCGGCCCATGATGGTGAAGTAGCCGGTGTCCTTGTCGCGGATCGAGCCGTCGCCGGCCAGGTAGAGCTTGCCGCCCAGCTCTTCCGGGAAGTAGCTCTTCTTGAAGCGTTCGGGATCGCCCCAGATGGTGCGGATCATCGCCGGCCACGGGCGCTTGACCACCAGGATGCCGCCGCTGCCGTTGGGCACATCGTGTCCGGTCTCGTCGACGATGGCGGCCATGATGCCCGGCAGCGGCAGCGTGCACGAGCCCGGCACCAGCGGCGTCGCGCCCGGCAGCGGCGTGATCATGTGGCCGCCGGTCTCGGTCTGCCAGAAGGTGTCGACGATCGGGCAGTTCTCGTTGCCGACGTTCTTGTAGTACCACATCCACGCCTCGGGGTTGATCGGCTCGCCGACCGTGCCGAGCAGGCGCAGGCTGGACAGGTCGTACTGCTTCGGATGGATTTTTTCATCGGCCTCGGCGGCCTTGATCAGCGAGCGGATCGCGGTCGGCGCGGTGTAGAAGATGCTGACCTTGTGGCGCGCGATCATGTCCCAGAAGCGGCCCGCGTTCGGGTAGGTCGGCACGCCCTCGAACACCACCTGGGTGGCGCCGGCGGCCAGCGGGCCATAGGCGATATAGGTATGGCCGGTGACCCAGCCGATGTCGGCGGTACACCAGAACAGGTCGTCGGGCTTGATGTCGAACGACCACTTCATCGTCATCAGCGCCCACAGCAGGTAGCCCCCGGTGCTGTGCTGCACGCCCTTGGGCTTGCCGGTGGAGCCCGAGGTGTACAGCACGAACAGCGGATGCTCGGCGCCGACGGGCTCGGCCTCGCAGGTATCGGGCTGGTTGGCGCAGACTTCGTCGAGCCAGCGGTCGCGGCCTTCGGTCCAAGCGACATTGCCACCTGTGCGGCGATAGACGATCACGTTCTTGACCGCCTCGCAGCCGCCCAGCGCCAGCGCGTCGTCGGAGATGGCCTTGAGCGGCAGCGCCTTGCCGCCGCGCATCTGCTCGTCGGCGGTGATCAGCGCCACCGCGCCCACGTCGACCAGCCGCTCCTGCAGCGACTTGGCCGAGAAGCCGCCGAACACCACCGAGTGCGTCGCGCCCAGGCGCGCGCAGGCCTGCATCGCCACCACGCCCTCGACCGACATCGGCATGTAGATCACCACGCGGTCGCCCTTCCTGATGCCGAGCGACTTCAGCCCGTTGGCGAAGCGGCACACCTTGGCATGCAGCTCGCGGTAGGTGACGCGGCTGACGGTGCCATCATCCGCCTCGAACACGATCGCGACCTTGTCGGCATTGCCGTTCTGCAGGTTGCGGTCCAGGCAGTTGTACGAGGCGTTGAGCTCGCCGTCCTCGAACCACTTGTAGAACGGCGCGTTGCTCTCGTCCAGCACCTTGGTGAAGGGCTTGTTCCAGTGCAGCAGCTCGCGCGCGTAGCGGGCCCAGAAGCCCTCGTAGTCGCGCTCGGCCTCGTCGCACAGCGCGCGGTAGGCGTCCATGCTGGGGATGGCGGCCTGGCTGGCAAAGGCCTCGGGCGGGTTGAACACGCGATGCTCGTGCATCACCGATTCGATGGCGGACATGGACTCGTCTCCTGATTTTGGACTGGCTTTGGCTGCCACGTTACGCCCGACGGCTTACTTAAACCTGACGATAAATCCCTGCGGCCGGCAGGATCAGGCGCTGCAACGTGTTGCATTGCAGCGGGAAGAATCGGGGGCGCGCCGCGAAAGTGCAGCCTTCTCCATTAGGCTAGCACAGCTATAATGCCGCCAGCCTGATACCTGAATGCGACGCCGGCCCTTGCCGCGCGGCGCCGCACCGACCAGCGCGGACACGTGCCCGCGCACCCCGCCGGCCTGTCGACCGGAACCTCCCCAAGGCAAGTTCCCGTGCCCGCCAACGCTCCTGTTTTCGCTCCCGTTTACGTGCTGTTCCTGATTGCCTCGATGGCGCTGGTCGGCAGCAACGTCGGGCTCGGCAAGTCGATCATCGCGCATGTGCCGGTGCTGCTGTTCGCGCTGCTGCGCTTTGTCATCGCCATCGTCTGCCTGGCGCCGTGGTACCGGCCCGCGCGCATGCGCCGGGTCTCGCGCGGGGAATGGCTGAACCTGTTCCTGCAGGCGTTCTTCGGCACCTTCCTGTTTACGCTGCTGATGCTCAACGGCGTGCGCCTGACCAGCGCCATGGCCGCGGGCGTGATCACCAGCACCATCCCCGCCACCGTGGCGCTGCTGTCCTGGCTGCTGCTGCGCGAACGGCTGTCGCGGCGCACGGTGGTGTCGGTGCTGCTGGCGGTGGCCGGCATCGCCGTGCTCCACATCGCGCGCGGCGATTCCCACGGCACCGGCGCAGGTGGCCAGGCCTGGCTGGGCAACCTGATGATCATGGGTGCGGTGGTGTGCGAGTCGATCTACGTAATCCTGTCGCGCCGGCTCACGCAGACGCTGGCCGCGATCGAGATCTGCGCCTACACGCACCTGATCGGCGGGCTGCTGATGCTGCCGCTGGGCCTGGTGCCGCTGCTGAACTTCGACGCCGCCGCGGTGCCGGCGCAGACCTGGCTGATGGTGCTGTGGTATGCGCTGTCGGCCAGCGTGTTCTCGTTCTGGCTGTGGATGAAGGGCATCCGCCATGTGCCGGCGCAGCTGGCCGGGGTCTTCACCTCGGTGCTGCCGGTGGCCGCGGCCACCTACGGCATCGTCTTCCTGGGCGAGCAGCCGGGCTGGCCGCACGGCGTGGCGCTGGCATGCGTGCTGGCGGGGATCGTGCTGGCCAGCTGGCCGGGCCGGATCGCGCGCGGCGCCTGGCGCGGCAAGGCAGCCGGCGCCGAGCCGGAGGCGCGGGCCTGAGCGCTGCACCGTGGCCGCGGTTACCGCTGGTAACACAGCGTTGCCATGGTCGCTTGGTACAATCCACGCCGATTTTCAACTCCGCCGACCCCGCCCCGCCATGGCTTCCAACCCGATTCCCGAGCAGCAGCCCCAGACCCTGCGGCCGATCCCCAGCATCATCTTCGCGTCGCGCTGGCTGCAGCTGCCGCTGTACCTGGGCCTGATCGTGGCCCAGGGCGTCTACGTCTACCATTTCCTGATCGAAGTCTGGCATCTGCTCGCCCATGTGACCGAGTTCGACGAGAACAAGATCATGCTGGTGGTGCTGGGGCTGATCGACGTGGTGATGATCTCCAACCTGCTGATCATGGTGATCGTCGGCGGCTACGAGACCTTCGTCTCGCGGCTTGGCATCGACAACCATCCCGACGAGCCCGAATGGCTCGACCACGTCAACGCCGGCGTGCTGAAGGTCAAGCTGTCGATGGCACTGATCGGGATCTCGTCGATCCACCTGCTCAAGACCTTCATCGACGCCGAGCAGCGCTCGACCCATACCATCATGTGGCAGGTGGCGATCCACCTTGCGTTCCTGCTGTCGGCTGTGGCGATGGCATGGGTGGACCGCATGGTCACCCACCCCGCCGGCGCGCACGCCAAGCATTGAGCGCGACCCACACGGTCAACCTGCTTGCTTCGCCAACGACCGCGGCCATGTGCCGCGGTTTTTGCTTTTGGGCTGGCGCGATCGCCGGCAGCGGCGTTTGCCGCACATTACCGGCTGTGGACGGATGTATGCAGCCGGGCAGAGCGCCGCCGCTCAGTGTATGATTTCGGGCTGTGTTTCACCGCTGCCCACCCCACAAAATGACCGTCATCAAGCAAGAAGACCTCATCCAGAGCGTCGCCGACTCCCTGCAGTACATCAGCTACTACCACCCGATGGACTACATCACCAGCCTGGGCCGCGCCTATGAGCTGGAGCAGAGCCCGGCGGCCAAGGACGCGATCGCGCAGATCCTGACCAACAGCCGCATGTGCGCGGAGGGCAAGCGCCCGATCTGCCAGGACACCGGCATCGTCACGGTCTTCGTCAAGGTGGGCATGGACGTCCGTTGGGACGGCGCCACCATGGGCCTGACCGACATGATCAACGAGGGTGTGCGCCGCGGCTACACGCACCCCGACAACGTGCTGCGCGCGTCGATCGTCAGCCCGCCCGAAGGCGGCCGCAAGAACACCAAGGACAACACCCCGGCCGTGATCCACTATGAAGTGGTGCCGGGCAACACCGTCGACATCCAGGTCGCGGCCAAGGGCGGCGGCTCGGAGAACAAGTCCAAGTTCGTGATGCTGAACCCGTCGGACTCGATCGTCGACTGGGTGCTGAAGACCGTGCCGACCATGGGCGCCGGCTGGTGCCCGCCGGGCATGCTGGGCATCGGCATCGGCGGCACCGCCGAGAAGGCGATGGTGATGGCCAAGGAATCGCTGATGGAATCCATCGACATCCAGGATATCATCGCGCGCGGCCCGAAGGACTGGGTCGAGGAACTGCGCGTCGAGCTCTACGAGAAGGTCAATGCGCTGGGCATCGGCGCGCAGGGCCTGGGCGGCCTGGCCACCGTGCTCGACGTCAAGATCATGGCCTGCCCGACGCACGCCGCGTCCAAGCCGGTGGCGATGATCCCGAACTGCGCCGCCACCCGCCACGTGCACTTCACGCTCGACGGCAGCGGCCCGGCCAGGCTGGAAGCGCCGGACCTGTCGCAATGGCCGAAGGTCGAGTGGGCGCCGAACACCGAGACCTCCAAGCGCGTCGACCTGGACACGCTGACGCCGGAGGAAGTGGCCTCGTGGAAGCCGGGCCAGACCCTGCTGCTCAACGGCAAGATGCTGACCGGCCGCGACGCCGCGCACAAGCGCATCGCCGACATGCTGGCCAAGGGCGAGAAGCTGCCGGTGGACTTCAAGAACCGCGTGATCTACTACGTCGGCCCGGTCGATCCGGTGCGCGACGAGGCGGTCGGCCCGGCCGGCCCCACCACCGCCACGCGCATGGACAAGTTCACCGAGATGATGCTGGCCGAGACCGGCCTGATCTCGATGATCGGCAAGGCCGAGCGCGGCCCGGTGGCGATCGAGGCCATCAAGAAACACAAGTCGGCCTACCTGATGGCCGTGGGCGGCGCCGCCTACCTGGTGGCCAAGGCGATCAAGCAGGCAAAGGTGGTCGGCTTCGAAGACCTGGGCATGGAAGCGATCTACGAGTTCGAGGTCAAGGACATGCCGGTGACGGTGGCCGTGGACAGCGAAGGCACCTCGGTGCACAAGACCGGCCCGGCGGAATGGCAGGCGAAGATCGGCAAGATTCCGGTCGCCGCGCTGTAAGCAGCCACGCGCCGAGACGGTAGAATCTGCCGTCGCACTCGAAAAGCCGGGTTCCGACCCGGCTTTTTTCTGCACTGTTTCCTGTCATCCTCGCATCCCGTGAACCCCGCACCCATCGGCGTCTTCGATTCCGGCCTCGGCGGCCTGTCGGTGCTGCGCGAGATCCGCGCGCTGCTGCCGCACGAGCCGCTGCTGTACCTTGCCGACTCGAAGTACGCGCCCTACGGCGAAAAGCCCGAACGCTTTGTCGAAGCGCGCACGCTGCAGGCCTGCGAGTGGATGATCGGCCAGGGCTGCAAGGCGCTGGTGATCGCCTGCAACACCGCCACGGGCCATGCCGTGGCCTTGCTGCGCGAGCGCCTGCCGGTGCCGATCATCGGCGTCGAACCCGGCCTGAAGCCCGCCGCCGCGGCCAGCCGCAGCAAGGTGGTCGGCGTGCTCGCGACCGCCAATACGCTCAAGAGCGCGAAGTTTGCGCGGCTGCTGGCATCGCTGGACGGTGAAAGCCGCTTCCTGTGCCAGGCGGGGCTAGGGCTGGTGACGCTGGTCGAGCAAGGCCAGACCGACGGGCCCGCCGTGCGCGAGCGCCTGGAAGCCTATCTCACGCCAATGCTGGAGGCCGGCGCCGATACCCTGGTGCTGGGCTGCACCCACTACCCTTTCCTGGCAGGCGCCATCCGCGCCGTCGCTGGCGATCGGCTGGCGCTGGTCGATACCGGCATCGCGGTCGCGCGCCAGCTGGCGCGCAAGCTCGACGAGCATGCGCTCGCCGCGCCGCCCGATGCCGCGGGGAATGACCGCTTTGTCTCGACCAAGGATGCCGCGCACCTGCGCGCGATGGTGGCCGCGCTGCTGCAGCGGCAAGCCGCTGCGGAGACCGTGGTGATCGAGCCGGCGCCGGCGTTCTGACCGGCGCCCGCGGTTAGCCCCTCCGTTAGCCCCTCGGTTACCCTTCGCTCAGCGCAGGAAGCCCAGCGGCCGGTGCTCGCGCACCTCGGGCTTGATCGCATGCTCCTGGCGCAGCTGCGCCAGGAATTCATCAGGCGTCAGCGCCTCGCCCAGCAGTACGCACTGGCGCTTGACCGTGGCAAAGTCGCCAGGCGTCAGGCAGTCCATCGCGGCCAGGTCCGCGCGCATGGCATCGGTCAGGCCAGCGGCGTCGCCGTCGAGCGCCTCGTCGACAAACATCGCCACGCGTTGCGCCGGCTTGAGCGCCAGGAAGCGGATCTTGAACGAGAAGCGGCGCAGCGCGGCCTCGTCGATGCGGTCGAACAGGTTGGTGGTGCAGATGAAGATGCCGTTGAAGCGCTCCATGCCCTGCAGCATCTCGTTGACCTCTGATATCTCGTAATTGCGCACCGCCTGCTGGCGGCTCTGCATGAAGCTGTCGGCCTCGTCCAGCAGCAGCACCGCGCCGTCCTCTTCCGCGCGCGCGAACATCGCGGCGATCTGCTGCTCGGTCTCGCCCACATACTTGCTCATCAGGTCCGAGGCGCGCCGGATCATCAGCGGCAGGTCCAGCTCGGCCGCGATATGCTCGGCCAGCGCGGTCTTGCCGGTGCCCGGCGGGCCATAGAAGCACAACGTGCCGCGCTGGCGCACGCTCAGCGCGTCCACTATCTTGACCACATCGTAGCGGGTCTCGAGGTGCAGGTTCTCGAGCCGGTAGTGCGTGACCACCGGGCGCGCCTCGGCCTCGGGGCGCAGGCCCATGGCGCGGTCGGCATGTTCGAGCTGGCGCAGGATCAGCGCCTCCACCGGTTCTTCCACCGGGTCTTCCAGATGCGGCCGCGCCAGTTCGACAAAGCGCGCCGCCGATTGCACCTGCGCCGGCGTCAGCGTCTTGCGCGCGGCCAGCCCGGTGATAAAGGCATCGCTGACGTCGAGCCCGCCCAGGTGCTTGCGGATGATGTTTTCGCGCACCAGCGGCGGCGGAATCTTCAGCTCCAGGTGGAACTGGAAGCGGCGCAGGTAGGCCGGGTCGATCTGCCGGATCGAATTGGAAATCCAGATCACCGGCACCGGGTTCTGCTCCAGCGTCTGGTTGACCCAGGCCTTGCCGTTGACCGACGCGCGCGTGTCCTCCTGGCCGAACAGGCTCATCAGCTCGCGCGCACTGCCCGGGAACACGTCTTCGACTTCATCGAACAGCAGCGCGGTATGGGCGCGCCCGCGCAGGAACGCCTGCGACACCTGCAGCGAGCGGTAGCGGTCCTTGCCCGACAGGCTGTTGCCGTCGCGATCAAGGCAATCGACCTCATACAGCTCGCAGCCGGCCTCGCGCGCCAGCAGCCGCGCGAATTCGGTCTTGCCGGTGCCGGGCGGACCGTAGATCAGCACGTTGACGCCGCTGGCGTGCTGCTGCGTGGCATTGGCCAGCAGCGCGCGCAGGTAGCGCGCATCGGTCTCCACATGCGGATAGTCGGCGGTGGTCAGCGTGGGCGGCGCGGCCGGGCGGGTGAAGACCGCCATCATCTCGGCCTCGTTGGCGTAGTTGCCGAGCAGCACGTGCAGCAGCCGGTCCGACAGCCGCATCAGGTCGCCCAGGTCGGTCACGCTGTTTTCGGGCAGCGGCTGCTCGATCAGGTTGAGCGTCTCCAGCCGCGAGCCCGGCCGCAGCGACGCCGCCACGTCGGCCGCACCGGCGCCGGTCAGGCCGGCCAGGATCTGGAACGCCTCCTGGCTGTGCGCGACCTTGCAGTCGACCATCACCGCGCGCAGGTCGCGCTTGTACTTGGCCAGCGCGGCATACAGCAGCAGCTTGCGCTCATGGTCGGGCAGGTCCAGCACGTGGCTGAGCATGTCGATATTGCGCACCAGCAGCACGCGCTCGCCCTCGAGCCGCTGGGCGATGGCCGCGGCCGACGCGTCGAACACCGCGAACATGTCCTTGGCGTGGTGCTTGACGTACTCGTCGAGGTAATAGAACAGCGCGCTTTCGTCGAAGGCGCTGTTCCACTGACCGTGGCGGTCGAGGAATTCTTCGGGGGTCAGGCGCGCCGCGCCCTTCCAGGCGGGCATGTCGGCGCAGCGCGCGGCCAGGAAGCGCTGCACCCGCAGCACCACGCCATACGGCCACACCATCTCCTGCGCGCTGACGGTCAGGACATCGTTGATATTGCTGCGCAGGTTGAAGCGCGGGCCCAGCGCGCAGACCACGCGCAAGGCGAACTGCGCGCACATCCAGTCCAGCGCCGAGCTGGACGATGCTCCCGGCATGGAGCGCAGCAGCGTCGATCGGTCATCTTCAGCAAAACGTGTGAAGTCCATGAACGGGTCCCCGAGCGCGCGATGCGCAATGGCGGGCCGCGACAGGCGCACCGCCACGTCTGCAGTGTCTTTCTATGCTAGCGCGCTTTCCCGCCCTGCGGGCGCGCCCGTGCGCGGCCGGCGCGGGCCAGGGTGGCCTGGGGCACCAAACGCGCGCGCAGCGATGGCGTGTCCACGCGCATGACTCAACCGTGTTTGGCCCCCTTCCAATTTGCTACCGGGACTTGCCGGTATAACGCGCGAGGGCGGAAAATTCCAGTTGCGGCGCACAAATCACAACAAATAAGAATCATTATCGTTTATACTCACCCGCTGACACGCTGCCCCAGAGTGGCGCTCCCACGTCAACCCAGTTGAAGGAGCGTTTATCATGGAATTGCTGCTTAGCCTGCTGGTCGGTTGCGGCATCTCGCTGATCCTGTTCTACCGCAAGTGACGGCGCACGGCCGCCAAGGTGTCGCCGCCGGCAGACTTTTGTTGTTGACACATGTTCGACCAACGCTTCTTAAAGATTACGCTCGCCGTCCTGCTGTTCCACGTCGGCCTGCTTTACCTGATCCAGAGCGGCCTGGGCCGCAAGCTCACCGAGGCCGTGATCGCGCCGGAAATCATCGCGCGCATCATTCCGCTCGAACCGCCCAAGCAGGAGGCCCCGCCCGAGCCACCCAAGCCGAAGCCCAAGCAGGAAACCCCGCCCAAGCAGGTCAAGGTGACCACGCCCAAGCCAACGCCGCCGCAGCCCAGGCCGGCACCGCAGCCGGTCGCCGACCTGCCGCCGACGCCTTCGGCACCTGAAGCGCCGCCTGCCCCGCCGGCGCCCCCGGCACCGCCCGAGCCCGCCCCGGCACCGGTGTCGGCCGCGCCGCGCGCGGTCGGCATCGGCGAAATCCAGTGCACGCCGCCGCAACCGAAGTATCCTTCCCAGTCGCGCCGCATGGGCGAGACCGGCAAGACCGTGGTGCGGCTGACCACCGATGAAAGCGGCAAGGTCGTCAAGACCGCCGTGGTGTCGTCGAGCGGCTCGTCGCGCCTTGACCAGGCCGCGGTCGACGCCGTGCAGGCGATGCGCTGCAAGCCCTATATGGACAACGGCCGCGCCGTCGCCGTCACGGCGCAGCAGCCGATCGGCTTCGAGCTGAACTGACCGCCCCGGATTTCCGATCTCTGATCTGACCTAAACCAAGCGAACTCACCAGGAAACCAACACATGCAGGACCTCGGACTCACCCACCTCTGGTCGCAAGGCGACTTCGTCATGCGTGCGACCGCCATCATTCTGCTGATCATGTCGCTCGCCTCATGGATCGTGATCCTGACCAAGGCGTGGGATCTGGTGCGCCTGAAGAAGATGGCGCAAGGCGCGGAAAAGCGCTTCTGGCACTCGGACGATTTCGACCACGCGCTGGAAACCCTGGGCGCCGGCGATGCCAACCCGTTCCGCACGCTCGCCATCGCCGGCAAGGAAGCCGCCCAGCACCACCGCGCCAGCCAGCCGCAGCTGCACGACGTGATGGATATCTCCGACTGGCTGACCCGCTCGCTGAAAAGCTCCATCGATGAATCGGTGGCGCGCATGCAATCGGGCCTGGCGGTGCTGGCCTCGGTGGGCTCGACCGCGCCGTTCGTCGGCCTGTTCGGCACCGTGTGGGGCATCTACCACGCGCTGATCGGCATCGGCGCCTCGGGCGTGCCGACCATCGACAAGGTTGCCGGCCCGGTGGGCGAGGCGCTGATCATGACCGCCTTCGGCCTGGCCGTGGCAATCCCCGCCGTGCTGGGCTATAACGCCCTCACCCGCGGCAACAAGTCGGTGATCTCGAAGCTCAACCGCTTTGCCCACGACCTGCACGCCTACTTCGTCACCGGCGCGCGCGTGCGCCCCACCGGCGCCCGCGCCGAGGACGGCACCGTGCGCCTGGCCGCGGCACAGCGCTAAACCGCAAGCAAGGAAGTCATCATGGCATTCGGCACTCTCGAAGGGGACGACGACGAGGTGATGAGCGAAATCAACATGACGCCGCTGGTCGACGTCATGCTGGTGCTGCTGATCATCTTCATCATCACCATCCCCGTGATCAACCACGCGGTGAAGATCGACCTGCCGCGCGCCACCAACACGCCGAACGACCCCAAGCCGCAGAACATCAACGTCTCGATCGATGCAAGCGGCAAGGTCTTCTGGAACCAGCAGGAAGTCGACCAGGCCACGCTGGAAAGCAATATCGCGCTGGCCGCGCAGCAGCAGCCGCAGCCTGAGCTGCATCTGCGCGCCGACCGCGAAGTGCGCTACGAGCGCGTGGCAGAAGTCATGGCCGCCGCGCAACATGGCGGGCTGGGCAAGATCGGCTTCATCACCGAGCCCAAGCAGTAGGCAGCAAGCCGGCGCCTGCGGGCGCTGCTGGGAACGACAAAGGGCACCTTCGGGTGCCCTTTTGTCATGGTGCCGGCCGCTTGCATACAAACGTCTGCCCGCGCCGCGCCACCGCGACGTAGTCGTTGCCTGAATCTTAGCGAGAGACTATTGTAATGATAACAATTCTCATTTAATATTCTTCCATCGACTGCGCCAGGCGCGGCATCGCCGCCCCGGATCGCACTCCCCTTACTCTCCTATCGCAGAACGGAGCCAGATGATGAGCACTCTTTCCCTGCCACTGTCGCAACCCCGTGAAGTCACCCGCCGCCGCCTGTCGCTGCGCCGCGTCGACGTGGCCGCGCAGCCGCGCCGGGACGCCGGCGCCAAGACCGCGCCGTCGGCGATCGCCTCGGTCAAGTCCGCCGTGGCCGCCCTACCGGCGCGCCTGGAAGCGCTGGTGCGCGACAGCCTGAGCTCGGCGCCCGCCGGCGAGCCGGTGGCGCTGGACGCGATCATGCGCGGTGCCAGCACGCTGCCGATCCTGCACAACGGCGAGGTCTATACGCTGCGCGTGACGCGCTATGGGAAGCTGATCCTGACCAAATGACTCGGCCCCGCGGCGATTCCGCAAGAAGACAGCCAGGGTTAGCGATTCGAAACCCGCGCCAGGCGCGGACGCCACGAACGTGGCAGTAAAGACTTTTGTGGGGACCACCTCGGAACGAGGTGTTGGGCAGTAGCCAGGTATGCGTGCCGCGGGCGGGAGTCAGACCCCACGCCAGGCCGGCCGTACCCAGCCATGCCCTCTTTTATGCCGCCCCGCAGGCCGTGCCTGCGGGGCTTTTTCATGCGCCGGCGCCAGCGCCGGCGCTTGCCTTACAGGCCCAGCGCGGCGATGCCGGCACGCGCGACCTGCGCGTCCTCGGTCGACTTCACGCCGGACACGCCGACGGCGCCGACCACCTGCTCGTTGCAGACGATGGGCACGCCGCCCTCCAGCATGCCCTGCAGCACCGGCGCGGTCATGAACGAGTAGCGGCCGTTGTTGATCATGTCTTCGTAGACCTTCGACTCACGGCGGCCCAGCGCCGAGGTACGGGCCTTCTCGCCGGCGATATAGGCCGAGATCGGCGCGGCGCCGTCCAGGCGCTGCATGGCCAGCATATGGCCGCCGTCGTCGACCACGACGATCGACACGGCCCAGTGATGGTTCTTTGCCTCGGTTTCCGCTGCGGCCATGATCTTCTTCACGTCGTCTGCCGTCAGAACCGTCTTTTGCTGCATGCCACTCTCCTGGTCATTGATTTGGATTGAGGCCGAAGTATAGCGCCGCACCTGTGCCACCGTCATGGCAGGCGACCCGCCGTGCCCCCCCCCCCGCACGGTACCCACCACGGCAAAATGGCCCGCGAGCGGGCCATCGATCATGCGAGGATTGCAGCAGTGCGCTCAGGCACCATCGGTGAACGGATCCGGCTTGCCGATCCTGGCGCCATCGGTATACGGGTCGGTCTTGCCGACGCGCGCGCCATCGGTGAACGGGTCGGGCTTGCCGACCTTGGCGCCATCGGTGTACGGGTCGACTGCGCCGACCTTGGCGCCGTCGAGATACGGGTCGACCTTGCCGACCGCGGCGAACGAGGCGGTGGACGCAGTGCCCAGGAACGCCAGTGCGGCGGCGGCAATCACGGCTTGTTTGATCTTCATGAGATTCCCCTTGCTTCTTGGTTGGTCACGGCATCGCACGCCAGATAAATCAGCGTCATCGCGATGTCACACAAGTAGTTTAGGGAAAACCCTTACGCAGATGCAGGTGATGCTTTGAGCAGTCTGTTCAAATATTTTGACCTCGATCAAATTGCGCCAGAAAGCCCGGAACCAGCCCGGCATCGTTATGTCGCAATGCAGCGCCAAAAGGAAAGGGCCCGCAAGCGGGCCCTTTCCTTCAGGACAAAGCGGATCGAAGATCAGTCGCGCCACCTGCCGTGACCGTGACCATGCCCGTGGCCGCGGTGATAGCCCGGCGGGCCATAGTAGCCGCGGTGACCGCCGTAATAGCGCGGCGGACCGTAATAGCCAGGACCGTAGTAGACCGGGCGCGGGCGAACCACCACCGGCGGCGGACCGTAATAGACCGGAGCCGGTGCCACCACGACGGGCGGCGGACCATAGTAGGCCGGAGCGGGCGGATAATACGCCGGCGCACCGATCACCACGCCCGGAACGCCGACGGACACGCCAACGCTGACATGGGCCATGGCTGCGCCAGACGCCAACCCGGCGGCAATACCGAATGCTGCAAGCCACCAACGTTTCATATCCGCCTCTCAAAGTGGGATTTCTCGTAACTGGTATTGTAGGGGTTCGGAAATTTCCAGGTGCAACGGCGCACACGACATTGTTACCAGCCGTAACAGTGTCGTCACTTTTCGCGCGAGGCTGGTCTGAGGGGCTCGGCGTGTTGGCGTCCCGCCCTTCGATCTAAGCCGCAGCTTGCATCCGCGATGCGCAGCCACCACAATATCGGGCTTGCCGCGCGCTGCAGCAACAGGAATCCAGACGCAGCGCTCGCGCCCGAGTGGTGAAATCGGTAGACACAAGGGACTTGAAAATTTGAGCCTTCGGGGGGAAACGCCCGAAGTGACGCCCGTCAAAGTCGGCGAACGCCCTGGATCCATCGTATCCGAGCCAACGCCGAGCCAAGCCCGACCGCATGGCCGGGAAGGTGTAGAGAGCAGACGGCGGGCACCTACGGCCGCGAGGCTATGGTGAAGGCGTGCTCCAGACCACGAACAGCGTCCGCGCTGGCGGCGAAAGCCGAAGTGGGAAGAAAATCCCTCGCCGCAAGGCGTGCCGGTTCGATTCCGGCCTCGGGCACCAATTCCGGTCGACAGCCTTTGCATGGCGGCGACCGCTGCGAGCCGCTGGTCGCTCTGACGGCTGCCGCATCCGTGCAGTAAAACAAAAAGGGGGCCATCGCCCCCTTTCCCCTCGGCGCCCGGCTGACGCCGTCACGCCATGGCGTAGCACATCAGCGCCCCTACCCCGATCAGGAACACGAACAGCACCCCTGCCAGCGCCAGCGGCTTGCGGCCGGCGCGCACCAGGTCGCCGATGCGGGTGTGCAGGCCGATCGCCAGCATCGCGCAGGCCAGCAGCCAGTTGTCCAGCGCGATCAGCGGCGCCTTCCAGGCAGCGGGCACGGCCCCGGCCGAGTTCACCGCCATCACCGCGACAAAGCCCACCGCGAACCACGGCACCGACTTCATGATGCCGCGCAGGCGGCCGGCGCCGGCGCCGGAGCCCGACTCGGCCGCTTGCGAGCCGCCCTGCGGCCACAGCGCCATCACCAGCAGCAGCGGGCCCAGGGCCAGCACGCGCACCATCTTGGCCACCACGGCGGCGTCGGCGGTCGGCTCGCTGATCATCTTGCCGGCGGCGATCACCTGCGCCACCTCGTGCAGCGTCGCCCCGGTGAAGATGCCGAACATGCGCTCGCTGACGGCCCAGTGCCAGTGGCCCGTGGCCAGTTCGTACAGGTAGGGATAGAGCAGCATGCCGACGGTGCCGAACAGCACCACCGTCGCCACTGCCACCGCAGTCTGCTTGTCGTCGGTGCGCACCACCGACGACACCGCGATGGCCGCGGCGGCGCCGCAGATGGCGCTGCCGGAACTGACCAGGATCGCCTCGCGGCGGCTCAGCCCGAAGAAACTTGTGCCGACCCAGGTACCGAACAGCAGCGTGGCGACCAGCATGGTCAGCGGCACGGCGATGCCCGGCAGGCCCAGCGCGACGATCGAGGCGAAGGTCAGGCGCAGCCCGTACAACGCCACGCCCAGCCGCAGCAGATAGTGCCGCGCTACCTGCATGCCGGGGGCCAGCGGCGCCAGCCAATGGCGCGGCAGCGTATTGGCCGCGACCATGCCGGCGCACATGGCCAGCGTCAGCGCGCTGAGCCCGTAGCGCGATACCGCCGGATGCTCGGCCAGCGCAATCGCCAGCCAGGCGATGCCGCCCAGCGGCAGCAGCGTCAGCAAGCGCTGCGACCAGGGCGGCGGCAAGGCCGCCGCGGCAGTTGGCGCGGTGACCGGAGTGGTGCGGGGGCTGGAGACGGAAGACATGGCAGGCTCGGGTTGGTGTGCTTTAGTGACTCAAGCGTAATGGCGCCCACCTAACCCGTAAAACGGGTAATATCGTTATGCGTTATTGATATTTTCGATATGGACCTCCACCCCCACCCGCCAGCCGCGCCGCGGCCGGAGCAGCGCCCGCTGCGCCTGACGCTGCGCCAGTTGTCCGTCTTTGTCGCGGTGGCTCAGCATGGCAGCACCATGGCGGCAGCCCAGGCGCTGGCGATGTCGCAGTCAGCGGTCAGCGCGTCGCTGGCGGAGCTGGAGCGCGCGCTGGACAGCCCGCTGTTCGACCGCATCGCGCGCCGTCTCAGCATCAATGAGACCGGTCGGCAATTTTTTCCGCGCGCGCTGTCGCTGCTGGACCAGGCGCAGGAGCTGGAGCGTTTTGCCACCCAGACCGGGGTCCAGCTGCGCATCGCCGCCAGCAACACCATCGGCAGCTATATGCTGCCGCCGCTGCTGGCGGGCTTCCGCCACTCGCGCAGCGGCCCGTGCACGCTGGACCTGCGCATTGGCAATACCCGCGAGGTGCTGCAGTCGCTGCTGCAGTTCGAAGCCGATATCGGCCTGGTCGAAGGCGCCAGCCATGAACGCGACCTGCGCAGCGTGCGCTGGTGCGACGACGAGATGGTGGTGATCGTCGGCCCGTCCCATCCGCTGGCCGCGGCGCCGCATGACCTGGTCGCCCTGCGCGATGCCGAGTGGATCGTGCGCGAGCCCGGCTCGGGCACGCGCGAGGTGATCGAGGAGCGGCTGGTGCCGCTGCTCGGGGAGCTGCGCTTCGCGCTGGAACTGGGCAATGCCGAGGCCATCAAGCGCGCGGTGATGAGCGGCTTTGGCGTCAGCTGCCTGTCGCTGCATGTGGTGCGCGACGAACTGGAGCGCGGCACGCTGGTGGCGATCC
The DNA here is from genome assembly GCF_001598055.1 of Cupriavidus nantongensis. NCBI lineage: Bacteria > Pseudomonadati > Pseudomonadota > Betaproteobacteria > Burkholderiales > Burkholderiaceae > Cupriavidus > Cupriavidus nantongensis. The sequence goes on from NZ_CP014844.1 coordinate 3,455,520, forward strand.
GCGACGGCCTGCCGCGCATTGTGCGCCCGCTGCAACTGGTGGTGCACCAGGACAAGTTCCCGACCCAGGGGCTGCTGGCATTCACCGAATACCTGCGCACCATGGCGCCGCGCATCGGCGCCTGAACGGTGCCCCGCCGGAATACCCCTCAGGCCGGCTGGGGATCGGCGCCGCGGCCGCGGCGCGCAGTGTACAGGTCGAGCATGTGGAACAGCACGGGATTGAGCATGATCGACAGCAGCGCGCCGGCCAGGATCAGCGCCTGGCCGCGCTCCGGCAGGATCTTCAGATAGACGCCCAGGCTGGCGAGGATGAACGAGAACTCGCCGATCTGCGCCAGGCTGACGGCAATGGTCATGCCGGTCTGCCCCGAATGCCCGAAGGCGCGCACGATGCCGAGCGCCGCCAGCGACTTGCCAACCACGATGATAAACACGGTCGCCAGCACGCCCCAGGGGTCGTTCACCAGCACCATCGGGTCGAACAGCATGCCCACCGAAACGAAGAACAGCACGGCGAAGGCATCGCGCAGCGGCAGCGATTCCTCGGCGGCGCGATGGCTGAATTCGGATTCCGCCAGCACCATGCCCGCGAAGAACGCGCCCAGCGCAAACGACACGCCGAACAGCGCATAGGCGCCATAGGCCACGCCCAGCGCCGTCGCCAGCACGCCCAGGCGGAACATCTCGCGGTTGCCGGTCCAGACGATGCGCTCGAGCATCCACGGGATAAAGCGGCGGCCGATCACCAGCATCACCGCGACGAACGCCGCCACCTTGCCCAGCGTGGCGAAGATCGCCAGCACCACCTCGCCCGTGCCCGGGCCGGCCTCGCCGGCAGCCGCGCCCGCGCCGGCCAGCAGGCCCGCCATCGCCGGCAGCAGCACCAGCGCCAGCACCATCGCCAGGTCTTCGACGATCAGCCAGCCGACGGCGATGCGCCCCTGCGGCGATTCCACCAGGTCGCGCTCCTGCAGTGCCTTGAGCAGCACCACGGTGCTGGCCACCGACAGCGCCAGCCCGTACACCAGCCCCTGCCCCCACGACCAGCCGAAGCCCCACGACACCAGCATGCCCATCAGCGTGGCGATGCCGATCTGCACCACCGCGCCCGGAATGGCGATGCGCTTGACCGCCATCAGGTCCTTGATCGAGAAATGCAGGCCCACGCCGAACATCAGCAGGATCACGCCCAGCTCGGCCAGTTCCGGCGCCAGCGCCTGGTCGGCGGTGTAGCCGGGGGTATGCGGCCCCACCACGATGCCCGCGCACAGGTAGCCGATCAACGGCGGCAGGCGCAGCCGGCTGGCGACCGCGCCAAGGATAAAGGCCAGGACGATACCGCCGACGATGGTACTGATAAGCGGGGTGGCGTGATGCATGCGTGCGGGGTTCCTCGTGTCAGGGGCTGAACGGCTAACCCGCTCCCTTGCCCTGGCGAGTGGCACAGCGCATCCGGCGCGCACCAGCGGTCAGCGCGGGACAGTCGCCACAACCCTCGGCAGCAGCATCGGAACGGGGAAGAACGGGAAATGCCGCAGCGGCCCCGGACACGCCGGCGGCGCGTCACGGATCGGGGATGGCGATTGACATGCTGCCCCGCGAGCCAAGCCGCGGAGCCCCCCGAAAAGCGTACGACAGGAGTAATGTAACATGCCCGCCACGTCCGGGCGGCGCAGCCGGGCCATGAAAGCGGCCGCGAAAACAAAAAACGGCGCCAAAAGGCGCCGTTCTGCTTGCAACTGGAGGCGGAGGTCGGAATCGAACCGGCGTACACGGCTTTGCAGGCCGCTGCATAACCACTCTGCCACCCCGCCAGGTGACGTGCTGCTGGATTGTATCCGCATTCAGCCGCGGCTGCCGCAGCGCTTCGATGCGGCATGCCGCTGTGCGGCGCTTCAACCCAAACAAAAAGGGAAGCGTGGCTTCCCTTTGGGGATTGGAGCGGGAGACGAGTCTCGAACTCGCGACCTCAACCTTGGCAAGGTTGCGCTCTACCAACTGAGCTACTCCCGCATACAACTTTGACTGCCAGCCCCGCACCGCGATGACCACGCTGCCGGACCTGATTTGACCTGGAGCGGGAGACGAGTCTCGAACTCGCGACCTCAACCTTGGCAAGGTTGCGCTCTACCAACTGAGCTACTCCCGCAGGGCACTACTGAAATCGAATCAAAGGCGTTTTATGCTGCAACACGCCGATATCTCACAACATCTTGCGCTAAACCCACCTTATCTCGCTGCTTTCGTTTGCGTCGTCAGCAACGAGAATGAGATTATGCAAAGAACTGCCCTCCCCGTCAACCACTTTTTCGATTTTCTTTTCATTTGGGCGCGCCTGCGCGCGCCACCACGTTGCTGCGTTCGCGGATCTGCGGCCACGCCAGCTTCATGTAGTAGATCATCGACCACAGCGTCAGCACCGCGGCGACATAGATCATCCAGGTGCCGAGCAAATGGGCATCGAAGCCGAACAGGCGGTCGCTGAACAGCAGCAGCGGAATCGCGACCATCTGTACGGTGGTCTTGAGCTTGCCGAGGAAATTCACCGCGACGCTCTTGGACGCGCCGATCTGCGCCATCCACTCGCGCAGCGCCGAAATGGTGATCTCGCGCCCGATGATGACCAGCGCGATCAGGTCGGTGACCCGGTCCAGCGCCAGCAGCGACAGCAGCGCCGCGGTCACCATCAGCTTGTCGGCGACCGGGTCCAGGAACGCGCCGAACGACGAGGTCTGGTTCCAGCGCCGCGCGAGGAAGCCGTCCAGCCAATCCGTCACCGCGGCGATGATGAAGAACGCCGCCGCGGTCAGGTTCTTGGTATGCATCGGCAGCCAGGCGTCGGGCAGATAGAAGACCCCTACCACCAGTGGAATCATGGCGACGCGAAGCCAGGTCAGCAGGATCGGGATATTGAAGGGCATGGAACTCGGACGGCGGGGGGGACGGTAACCAATCCTGCGATTGTCGCCGATTTCGGGGCCAATCGAGCATTTCCGGCGATTGGCACGGCGATTGGCACGCCGGCCCGCCGTCGGCCAGGGCCGGCGCACTCAGTGCAGCTGCCGGTAGATTTCCTCGGCAAGCCCGCGCGAAATGCCCTCGACGCTGGCCAGTTCGTCGATGCTGGCAGCCATCACGCCTCGCAAGCCGCCGAAGCGGGTCAGCAGCTTCTGGCGCCGGCGCGCGCCGATGCCCTCGATCTCTTCCAGCCGCGAGGTAGTGCGCGTCTTGGCGCGGCGCGCGCGCATGCCGGTGATGGCAAAGCGGTGCGCCTCGTCGCGGATCTGTGCCACCAGCATCAGCGCCGCACTGCCCTGGCCCAGTTCCAGCGCCGGGCGGCCATCGGCGAACACCAGCGTCTCCAGCCCCACCTTGCGGCCCTCGCCCTTGGCCACGCCGACCAGCAGGCCGACATCCAGGCCCAGCTCCTCGAACACCTGCCGCGCCACCTCGACCTGGCCCTTGCCGCCGTCGATCAGCACGATCTGCGGCACCAGCGCCGCGGCCTCGCTGCCGCCTTCCATGCCACCTTCCGTGCCGCCGTCTTCCTGGATCTGCTCGACCAGCTTCTGGTAGCGCCGCGTCAGCACCTGGCGCATCGCCGCGTAGTCGTCGCCCGGGATGATGTCCTGGATGTTATAGCGCCGGTATTCGCTGTTCTGCATGTCGTGGTGGTGGTACACCACGCACGACGCCTGCGTCGCTTCACCGGCGGTATGGCTGATGTCGAAGCACTCGACCCGCAGCAGCGCCAGGTCTTCCAGGTCCAGCCCGATGGTTTCGGCCAGCGCGCGCGTGCGCGCTTCCTGGCTGCCCTGCTCGGCCAGCCGGCGCGACAGTGCCAGCGCCGCGCCCTGCTGCGCCATCTCCAGCCAGATCCTGCGCTGGCCCTGCGGCTGGCGCACCAGCGTGACCTTGCGCCCGGCGTGCAGCGCCAGCGCCTCGAGCACCGCGCCGTCGTCCGGCACATGGCTGACCACGACGATGGGCGGCGCCGGCTGCTCCAGGTAGTGCTGCACCATGAAGGCCGACAGCACGCGCGTGGCGATGCGATCCACCGTCAGCGGCAACGAGGCGGCCGCGGCGCCAGACTCGTCGGTGGCCTCCTCGGTGGCCTCCTCGGTGGCCTCGTCGGCGCCCTCCTCGGCGCGCTCGTCCGCGTCCTCGACGATCATCGCCGCCTCATCCGCATGCGCCGGGAAGTAGGCCTTGTCGCCCAGGTGGCGCCCGCCGCGCACCATCGCCAGGTTGACGCAGGCGCGGCCGCCCTCGACCGCGACGGCCAGCACGTCGATGTCGCGCGCCTGCCCGCCCACCTCTTCCACCGCCTGGCGCTTTAGCACGGTCGACAGCGCCGCGATCTGGTCGCGCACCGCTGCCGCCTGCTCGAATTCCAGCCGCTCGGCGTGCTGCTCCATCTTGCCCTGCAGGCCCTCCAGCACCTCGCTCTGCCGGCCTTGCAGGAAGCGCGCCGCGTTGGCGACATCGCGCGCGTAGTCGTCCTCGCTGATGGCATTGACGCACGGCCCGGTGCAGCGGTGGATCTGGTGCAGCAGGCACGGCCGCGTGCGGTTGTTGAAGACGGTGTCCTCGCAGGTGCGCAGCTGGAACACCTTCTGCAGGATCTGCATGCTCTCGCGCACCGCATAGGCGCTCGGGAACGGGCCGAAGTACTGGTGCTTGCGGTCGGTCGCGCCGCGGTAGTACGCCATGCGCGGGAAGCGGTGCCCGGTCAGCTTCAGGAACGGGTACGACTTGTCGTCGCGGAAAAGGATGTTGTAGCGCGGCGCCAGCGCCTTGATCAGGTTGTTCTCGAGCAGCAGCGCCTCGGCCTCGGTGCGCACCACCGTGGTCTCGATGCGCGCGATGCGCGATACCATCATCGCGATGCGCGGCGACAGCTGGGTCTTGTTGAAGTAGCTCGCCACCCGCTTCTTCAGGTCGCGCGCCTTGCCCACGTAGAGCACGTTGCCGTTCGCGTCGAAATAACGGTAGACGCCAGGCAAGCCGGGCAGTTGCGAGATCACCGGGCGGGCATCGAAGGGCTCGGCCGGCGCCTCGTCGGCGGGTGTCGGGGAATCGGGTTGCTGGTCTGACATGTGGGGACGGTGACCGCTGCGGGCCGGCGCACGTCAATGCCGCGCGGCCTCTAAAATCGCAAGTTTAGAGCAATTCAACCGCGCGCCCCGCCGACCGCCACCACTCATGCCTATCCGCTCCTGGGACATCTTCTGCACCGTGATCGACAACTTCGGCGACATCGGCGTCTGCTGGCGGCTGGCCCGCCAGCTGGCGCAGGAGCACGGGCACGCGGTGCGGCTGTGGGTCGACGACCTCGCCAGCTTCGCGCGGCTGGCGCCGGAGCTCGACACCGCCGCGGCGGTCCAGCACCTCGCCGGCGTGGAAATCCGCCCGTGGCATCCGTCCGCCGCGGACGGTGAAGCGGACGGCACCGCCGGCGCAATGCCGCACGATGCCGTCATCGAAGCCTTCGCCTGCCACCTGCCGCCGGCGTTCCTCGAGCGCATGGCGGCGCGCGCCCCCAACCCCGCGTGGATCAACCTGGAGTACCTGAGCGCCGAAGCGTGGGTGCGCGAACATCATGCGATGCCCTCGCCCCATCCGCGCCTGCCGTTGGTCAAGCACTTCTTCTTTCCCGGCTTCGAGCCCGGCACCGGCGGGCTGCTGCGTGAATCGATGCTGGGCGCGCAGCGTGCCGCATTCCTCGACGGCGCGGCGGCGCAGGCATCACTGTGGCACCGGCTGGGCGTGACGCCGCTGACCGATGCGCTGCGCGTGAGCCTGTTCGCCTACCGCAACCCGGCGCTGCCGGCACTGCTGGAGCAATGGCGCGACGGCAGCGAGGCCGTCCATTGCCTGGTGCCCGCCGGCTTGGCGGCCAGCCAGGTGGCGGAGTGGCTCGGCGCCCCGCTGGAGCCACACCGACCGGTCGCGCGCGGCAGCCTGTGCGTGCAGGCCATTCCCTTCGTGCGGCAGGAACACTATGACGAACTGCTATGGGCCTGCGACCTCAACTTCGTGCGCGGCGAGGACTCTTTCGTGCGCGCGCAGTGGGCGGCGCGTCCGCTGGTCTGGCACATCTATCCCCAGGACGACGAGGCCCACCGGGTCAAGCTCGATGCCTGGCTGGAACTGTTCGCGCAGAGCGGCGTGGCAGCGGACGCGGCGGCGGCGCTCGCCGATTTCTGGCACGCCTGGAACGGCTACGGCAATGCGCCGGACTGGCCGCGCCTGCGCGCGCAGATGCCGGCACTTGCGGCGATCGCGCCGCGCTGGGAGCGGCGCTTGCAGCATCCAGGCGACCTTGCCGCCAACCTGGTGGCGTTTTGCGAAAATCAGGTAAAATAACCGGTTGATCCAAATGGCGACCGGGCCGGAGAACCAGGGTCTTGCCGGGCGTGAACCACCACGCGGGGCAATGGCCTAAAGCAAGCTGGGCACGGGGTCGCGAGCGCGTGGATCCGGGCTCTCGCGGGCTTACCGCGGGCACGCCGGCAGCGCGCCTTCGCCATTCCAAATTCCTAGACTTTATTTTTCAGGAAATCAGTTCAGATGAAAATCGCACAGGAACTCCGCGTCGGTAACGTGTTCATGATCGGCGGCGATCCGATGGTCGTGCAGAAGGCCGAGTACAACAAGTCGGGCCGCAACGCCGCTGTGGTCAAGATGAAGTACAAGAACCTGCTGACGGACGCACCGGGCGAATCGGTGTTCAAGGCCGACGACAAGTTCGAAGTGGTGGTGCTCGAGCGCCGCGAATGCACCTACTCGTACTTCGCTGACCCGATGTACGTGTTCATGGACGCCGACTACAACCAGTACGAAGTCGAGAAGGACAGCATGGGTGACTCGCTGAACTACCTCGAGGACGGCATGAACGTTGAAGTCGTGTTCTACAACGACAAGGCCATCTCGGTCGAAATGCCGACCACGCTGGTCCGCGAAATCGTCTACACCGAGCCGGCCGTCAAGGGCGACACCTCGTCGGGCAAGGTGCTCAAGGGCGCCAAGATCAACACCGGCTTCGAGCTGCAAGTGCCGCTGTTCTGCAACATCGGCGACAAGATCGAAATCGACACCCGCACCGGCGAATACCGCAGCCGCGCCAACTAAGGCGCTGGTCTGGCCCCGCTCCAGCGCGGGGCGCGCAATAAAAAATGGCAGCCTCGGCTGCCATTTTTGTTTGCGCACGACGCGCCGCCGCACGCGTTCAGGCGATCAGCTCGTGTTCCTTCAGCGTGCGCAGCGCGGCGCGGTACTCGCCCTGCTGCTGCAGCTTGTTCCAGTCCAGCGGCTTGCGGCGCGCGAACAGCTTGCGGATGCGGCGCTGCGAGGGCTTGTCGATCTCGACGTCGAGCTCGCTCAGCAACTGGTCGGCGCGGTCGGGATGGTTGCAGATCAGCACCATGTCGCAGCCCGCGCCGAGCGCGGCGCGCGCGGCCTCGGTGACGGTGCCGGCGACGCTGGCGCCTTCCATGCTGAGGTCATCGCTGAAGATCACGCCCTCGAAGCCCAGCTGCGCGCGCAGCACGTCCTGCAGCCAGTAGCGCGAGAAGCCGGCCGGGCTGGGATCGACCTTGGGATAGATCACGTGCGCCGGCATCACCGACGACAGCGACAGCCCCAGCCACTCATACGGGCGCGCGTCCTGGCCCAGGATCTGGTCCAGCGTGCGTTCGTCGACCGGGATCGCCACGTGCGAATCCGCCTCGACGTAGCCGTGGCCGGGAAAGTGCTTGCCGCAGTTGCTCATGCCCGCCAGCAGCAGGCCGTGGTTCAGGTGGCCGGCCAGCATCGACACCACGCGCGGGTCGGCGTGGAAGGCGCGGTCGCCGATCACGGCGCTGCGGCCGTAGTCGAGGTCCAGCACCGGGGTAAAGCTCAGGTCGATATCGCAGGCGCGCAGCTCGGCGGCCAGCACGTAGCCGCACGCGACCGCCGCCTTGGTCGCGGCCAGCACGTCGCGTTCCCACAGCTCGCCCAGGCGGTGCATCGCCGGCAGGTGGGTAAAGCCGTCGGTCTTGCAGCGCTGCACGCGGCCGCCTTCATGGTCGATGCAGATCAGCACGTCGTCGCGCACCGCGCGGATCGCGCGGGTCAGCGCCTGCAGCTGCGCGCGCGACTCGAAATTGCGCGCGAACAGGATCACGCCGCCGGTAAGCGGATGCGCGATGCGGCGCGCGTCTTCCGCGTCGAGCTGCTTGCCGACGACATCGAGGACCACCGGGCCCGGCCGCTTGCCGGAATTCTTCTTGGACATGGAGGGGGTTGGGTTCACAAGGCTGCAGGTTGAGACGCCGCCGCGCCGCTGCGCTCGGCAATGGCGAAGGCGACTGCGTAATCATGTTCGTCACTGACACTGACCCGCACGACCAGCCCGCGTTCCGCCAGCCACGCAGCCAGTTCGCCATGGCACACCGCGGTGGGCTCGCCGGACGGCAGGTTCATCAGCTCCATCGCGCGCCACGTCATCGGCCAGCGCATGCCCAGGCCGATCGCCTTGGAGAACGCCTCCTTGGCCGCGAAGCGCGTCGCCAGGAACGCCAGGCCGCGCTTTTCCGAACGCGCCTTGCGCGCATGGTACTTGGCCAGCTCGTCGGGGCCCAGCACCTTTTCGGCGAAACGGCCGCTGGTGCGCGTCATCACGCCCTGCACGCGGGCGATCTGGATGATGTCGGTGCCGAGGCCGTAAATCACGCCGGGGTGCTCGCGGCAGGATATTGCGTGCCCAGGCGCGCGGCCACCATGATCGCCTTCATCTCGCGCACCGCATTCTCCCAGCCTGCGAATACCGCATGCGCGACGATGGCGTGGCCGATGTTCAGTTCCTTGATGCCCGGCAGCGCCGCGATCGGCTGCACGTTGGTGTAGTGCAGCCCGTGGCCGGCATTGACCACCAGGCCGTGCTTCTGCCCGGCATCGGCGCCATCGGCGATGCGGCGGAACTCGCTTGCCTGCTCGTCAGGGGTATGCGCGTCGGCATAGCGGCCGGTGTGCAGCTCGATCACGGGCGCGCCGCAGGCCGCGGCCGCGGCGATCTGGTCCACGTCCGGATCGATGAACAGCGACACGCGGATGCCGGCGCCGGCCAGCTGCGCGCACGCGGCCCTGACCTGCTCGAAGCGCCCGGCCACGTCCAGCCCGCCTTCGGTGGTCACCTCTTCGCGGCGCTCAGGCACCAGGCACACGTCCTGCGGGCGGATCTCGCAGGCGATGTCGAGCATCTCCTGCGTGATCGCGCATTCCAGGTTCATGCGCGTGGCCAGTTGCGGGCGCAGCGCGCGCACGTCGGCATCGCGGATATGGCGGCGGTCTTCGCGCAGGTGCAGCGTGATCAGGTCGGCGCCGGCCTGCTCTGCCAGCAGCGCGGCGCGAATGGGATCGGGGTACACCGTGCCGCGCGCGTTGCGCAGCGTGGCCACGTGGTCGATATTGACGCCAAGGTCGATGACGCCCGGATTTGCGTGGAAGATCATGCGAGCAGGTGCAGGAGTAAGTCGGAGGTTCTTGTCGGTCACAGATACGGTCACAGATACTGCAGGTCGATCAGTATCTGGCGCGTCTTCAGCGGCGCGCCTTGCAGATAATAATGCAGCAGGAACCGCATCAGCGCGCGGCTTTGCGCGGCGGTCTGCGCGCGGCTGTAGTCGTCCTGCGCCATGTCCAGCAGGGTCTGGCCCGACACCACCGGCCACGTCGACGGATCGCTCGGCTGGGCCCGGCGCACCCCGCGCTCGGGCTGGTAGACGTAATCGAGGCCAGGCAGCACCCGCTCACCGGTGCTCAGGCACTGGTCGAACGCGACCGCGAAACCGGTTTCCTGCAGCAGCACGCGCTCGAAGCCGCGCAGCACCAGCCCGGCCGGCTCGCCATGCGCCAGCCGCGTCAGCGTCGACAGGTAATGGCGGAACAGCACCGGATGCGCGTCCTCGCGCGGGCAGAAGCGCATCAGCAGTTCGTTCAGGTAGAACGCCGACAGCAGCGCATCGCCGGCCAGCGGCGGCATGCCGCCGACCCACTCGGCCTTGGTCAGGGTCTTGACCTCGCCGCGGCCGCTCCATGACACCGAGACCGGATGGAAGTGCTGCAGCACCGCGCGCAGCGCCGAGTGCGGGCGCTTGGCGCCCTTTGCCACCATCGAGATGCGGCCGTAGTCGCGCGTGAACAGGTCCAGGATCAGGCTGGTCTCGCGGTAGGGCCAGGCGTGCAGCACGAAGCCCGGCTGCTCGGCCACGCGCGATTCAGGCCGCGCCGGCACGATGCGCATGGCGCGATCCATCATCGCGCGCGCCGCGGCGTCGGCCATGCCGGGCAGCGCGCCGCTGTCGAGCAGTTCGGCGGCCTCGTCGACCACGGGGTCGGCGCGCCGCGCCTTGGGCGCAGGCGCGCGCGCAATGTCAGCGGTCTTGCTCACGGGGCGCTCGCTGGGGGCTCGCTGTCGGGTTGGGCGTCGGGACCGTTGCCGGGCTCACTCGTAGCCGTATGCGCGCAGGCCGGCTTCGTTGTCGGCCCAGCCGCTCTTCACCTTGATCCACATTTCCAGGTAGACCTTGCCGTCGAACAGCTTTTCCATGTCCAGGCGCGCCTCGGTCGAGATCTGCTTGAGCTTGCTGCCCTTGTTGCCGATGATCATGGCCTTGTGCGCATCGCGCTCGACCAGGATGGTGGCAAAGACGCGGCGCAGGCGCCCTTCGGTCTCGAACTTGTCGATGATCACGGTGCTGGTGTACGGCAGCTCGTCGCCGGTCCAGCGGAACACCTTCTCGCGGATGATTTCCGAAGCCAGGAAGCGCTCGCTGCGGTCGGTCATGGCGTCGGCGTCGTACATCGGCTCGCCCTCCGGCAGGTAAGGCCGGATGATCTCGAACAGCCGCGCGATATGGTCGCGGGTCTTGGCCGACATCGGCACCACTTCGCGGAACGGGAACAGCTGCCCCATCTTTTCCAGGAAGGGCATCATCACTTCCGAGCGGTTCTCGCCGATGCGGTCGAGCTTGTTGGCCACCAGCAGCACCGGCGTGTTCTTCGGCAGCAGCGACAGCACCTTCTCGTCGTCGGCGCCGTAGTAGCCGGCCTCGACCACGAACAGCACCAGGTCCACCGACGACAGCGTGGACGTGACCGCGCGGTTCAGCGAACGGTTCAGCGCGCTGGCGTGGCGGGTCTGGAAGCCCGGCGTGTCGACGAACACATACTGCGCGTCATCGGTGGTCTGGATGCCGACGATGCGATGCCGCGTGGTCTGCGCCTTGCGCGAGGTGATGCTGATCTTCTGGCCGACCAGCGCGTTCATCAGCGTGGACTTGCCCACGTTGGGGCGGCCGACGATGGCCACGGTGCCGCAGCGGAACGCCGCGGCCGTGGTATCCGCCGCGTCTTGCTGCGGATGGGTAGATTCGGTCATTCCTTCAACCTGAGAGACAGCTGCGGGTCCTGCGGCTGGGGTTGCTTGCGGGTCTTGCCGGTACGCTCGGCGCGGCTGCGCTTGAGCAGCTGCGGCACCAGCTTCTGGACTTCATCCAGCGCCAGCTTGGCGGCGGCCTGCTCGGCGGCGCGCCGCGACGCGCCGGTGCCGAACACCCGGACTTCCAGTTTAGGCACAGTGCACTCGACTTCAAACTGCTGGCTGTGCGCGGCACCGTGTGTGGCGATTACGTTATATTGCGGCAGGGCAATCTTGTGGCCCTGCAGGTATTCCTGCAGCAGGGTCTTGGCATCCTTGCCCAGCGTGCGCGGATCGACCTGCTCCAGGATCGGGATATAGAGCTTGCGGATCAGCGCGCGCGCGGCGTCGAAGCCGGCGTCGAGGAACACCGCGCCGACGATGGCCTCGAGCGCATCGGCCAGGATCGACGGCCGGCGGAAGCCGCCGCTCTTCAGCTCGCCCTCTCCCAGGCGCAGGGTGTCGGACAGCTGCAGCATCTGGGCGATTTCATACAGCGCCTGCTGCTTGACCAGGTTGGCCCGCACCCGCGACAGGTCGCCCTCGTCGAGCTTGCCGAACATGCCATAGAGCATATCGGCCACGGCGCAGTTGAGCACCGAGTCGCCGAGGAATTCCAGGCGTTCGTTGTGCTGGGCGCTGTGGCTGCGGTGCGTCAGCGCCTGTTGCAGCAATTCGGGCTTGCTGAATCGGTAGCCGAGTCGTTGCTGCAAGGCGTCGAGGTTCATATCAGTGCTGCGTTCCTGAATAGGTAATCAACAGGCTCAGGGGTCCGTAGACAGGCACCTCGGTGCGGTACGAAAAATCGACCGACTGGATGGTGCCGTTATCGTCTTCCCGGATCAGCAGGTCCTCGCCCTTGACCGCGGTAATGCGATCGATGGCGGCCTGCTTCTCGAAGAATTCGACCACTTCACGTTTATTGGCGGCGCGCTGCTTGGCGTAGCCGGCGGCGCGCTTGACCGAAAAATATTCCACCAGGCTCGGGATCGCGCGCACGGCCGGCAAGGCCACGCCGACCACGAATACCACGATCACCAGCAGCGTCCATACGGAAAACCCGCCGGCGCCGCCCCGGCGCCTTGCCGGATGGTTTGCTGCCCCCACCTTCCCAAATCGACCCATCGCGCCTGCCCTCGTTTTGTTGAGTGTTCTTGCGCCGCGCCAGATGCTTATTTAAACGATCCCACGCGTCCGAAATTGCCCAGGTTCATCCAGATCACGAACGCCTTGCCGACGATATTCTGGTCCGGCACGAAACCCCAGTAACGGGAATCGAGGCTGTTGTCGCGGTTGTCGCCCATGACGAAATAGTGACCTGCAGGTACCTTGCAAGTCACACCCTGTTGATTGTAGGTGCAGTTGTCCCGGTACGGAAAATCCGGGTCCGCGCCGGCGATAAAGGCCGGGCGGTCGGCGTCGTTCAGGATGCCATGCTCGACGCCGCCGGGCAGCTTTTCGCGGAAATGGCGCGAATAGGCCAGGCGCTCTTCGTCGAGGAAGTCCGGCAGCGCGGTGTATTCGGCCGGCTTGCCGTTGACCGTCAGGCGCTTGTTGGCGTACTGCACCACATCGCCGGGCACGCCGATCACGCGCTTGATGTAATCGAGCGACGGGTCCTTCGGGTAGCGGAACACCATCACGTCGCCGCGCTGGGGCTCGCCCATGTCCATAATCTTCTTGTTCACCACCGGCAGGCGGATGCCGTACTCGTACTTGTTGACGAGGATGAAATCGCCGATCAGCAGCGTCGGGATCATCGAGCCGGACGGGATCCTGAACGGCTCGACCACGAACGAACGCAGCACGAACACCGCCAGGATCACCGGGAAGAAGCTGGCCGAATATTCCAGCCACCACGGCTGGCGCAGCTTTTCCTCGGCCAGGCGCTTGCGCGTGGCTTCGGCATCGGCGGTGCCGAAGCTGCCCTGCAGGCGGCCCTGCTGCGAATCGAATTCGGCCAGCGCGAGCCGCGCCGAAGAGCGGCGCTGCCGCTCGAACACGAGCTTGTCGGCCACCCACGCCACGCCCGTGATCACCACCAGCACAAAAAGGATCAGTGCAAAATTCATGACGGCTTCTGGTTCTTGGAAATCCTGGTACAGCCTGTTCTGTCACCACGCCGGCAAGGCTGCCGGGCATGGCCCTGCCCCTGCCCTGCGCGCGGCAATTATTTGTCGTCGACCTGCAGGATGGCCAGGAAGGCCTCTTGCGGAATCTCGACGGTACCGACCTGCTTCATCCGCTTCTTGCCCGCCTTCTGCTTTTCCAGCAGCTTCTTCTTGCGCGAGATATCGCCGCCGTAGCACTTGGCCAGCACGTTCTTGCGCAGCGCCTTGACGTTTTCACGCGCGATGATATTCGAGCCGATCGCGGCCTGGATCGCCACGTCGTACATCTGGCGCGGAATGATCTCGCGCATCTTGGCCGCGACTTCGCGGCCGCGGTATTGCGAATTGGAGCGGTGCACGATCACCGACAGCGCATCGACCTTGTCGCTGTTGATCAGGATATCGACCTTGACCACGTCGGACGGGCGATATTCCTTGAACTCGTAATCCATCGACGCATAGCCGCGCGACACCGACTTCAGGCGGTCGAAGAAATCGAGCACGATTTCCGCCATCGGGATTTCGTAGGTCAGCTGCACCTGCTTGCCGTGGTAGCTCATATTGATCTGCGTGCCGCGCTTCTGCGTGCACAGCGTGATCACCGAGCCGACATACTCCTGCGGCATGTACAGGTTGACGGTGACGATCGGCTCCAGGATCGCGTCGATCTTGCTCGGGTCCGGCATCTTGGCCGGGTTTTCCACGGTCACGGTGGAGCCGTCGCGCATCTGCACCTGGTACACCACCGTCGGCGCGGTGGTGATCAGGTCCATGTCGAACTCGCGCTCCAGGCGCTCCTGCACGATTTCCATGTGCAGCAGGCCAAGGAAGCCGCAGCGGAAGCCGAAGCCCAGCGCCTGCGACACTTCGGGCTCGAACATCAGCGAGGCGTCGTTCAGGCGCAGCTTTTCCAGCGATTCGCGCAGCGCCTCGTACTGGTTGGCCTCGACCGGATACAGGCCGGCGAACACCTGCGGCTTGACTTCCTTGAAGCCGGGCAGCGGCGCTTCGGCCTTGCGCTGCACGGTGGTGATGGTGTCGCCGACCTTGGCGGCCTTCAGTTCCTTGATGCCGGCGATGACGAAGCCCACCTGGCCCGCGGTCAGCGCGTCGCGCTGGATCGACTTGGGCGTGAACACGCCCACCTGCTCGACCAGGTGCTGCGCGCCGGTGGCCATCAGCAGCACCTTGTCCTTGGTTCGCAGCGTGCCGTTGACCACGCGCACCAGCATCACCACGCCGACGTAGTTGTCGAACCACGAGTCGATGATCAGCGCCTGCAGCGGCGCGTCGGCGTCGCCCTTGGGCGGCGGCACCTTGGCGATCAGCGCCTCGATCACGTCCTGCACGCCCTGGCCGGTCTTGGCCGAGCACGGCGTGGCGTCCTGCGCGTCGATGCCGATGACGTCCTCGATCTCCTGGATCGCGCTGTCCGGGTCGGCCTGCGGCAGGTCGATCTTGTTCAGCACCGGCACCACCTCCACACCCAGCTCGATCGCGGTGTAGCAGTTGGCCACGGTCTGGGCCTCGACGCCCTGCGAGGCATCGACCACCAGCAGCGCGCCTTCGCAGGCGGACAGCGAGCGGCTGACTTCATAGCTGAAATCGACGTGTCCCGGGGTGTCGATCAGGTTCAGGTTGTAGACCTGGCCGTCGCGCGCCTTGTAGCTCAGCGCGGCGGTCTGCGCCTTGATGGTGATGCCGCGCTCTTTTTCGATATCCATCGAATCGAGAACCTGCGCTTCCATCTCCCGATCCGACAGCCCTCCGCAAAGCTGAATGATCCGGTCGGCCAGGGTGGACTTCCCATGGTCGATGTGGGCAATGATCGAGAAATTACGGATATGGTCCATCTAGTGTTCAGGGAAGCGCCGGCTGACAGCCCGGGCGGCAACAAGCAGTGGAGCGGCCCGGCGCCGCGCGCCGCAAGGCGGGCGCGGACGTACCGCGGGTTCGGGGGCGCAATTTTTTGTGCCAATCCGCAATTTTACCGGATTTTCAATGACTTCCGGGTCGTCATATGGCGGCGTGGCGCAGATGCCGGCGGCGTTCAGCGCCCGGTGCGCGCGGCGCCATGTGCGGCAAGCCAGACCCTTGTCGCGGCTTCATCAAGGAAATAGTGGCAAAGGGGCGCGGCATCCGGCGGCAAGTCCGCGGGCGCGCCGGGCATCAGCACCGGCACCAGCTCGCCGAAGCGCGCCTCGAGCGCGGCATCGGCGTCGACATCGACCTCATGCAGGACGAAAGAAAAATCGCGCCGGAGCGGCTCCAGCGCGACTTTCATGTCTTCGCAAAGATGGCAGTACGCCCGGCCGTACAGCGTCAGCGCGGGCGTGGCGGCCATGGCGAGGTCAGCGCGCCGAGGCGGCGCCGGGTCGCAGCGTCAGCACCTGGGTGGCGTCGCCGCGCCGCACGAACACCGCGGCGATCCGGCTCTTGTCCAGGCCGCGCACCAGCTCGTTGAACTGGCGCGCGTTGGTCACGTCGGTGTCGCCCAGGCGCAGGATGATGTCGCCCGGACGGATGCCGGCACGCAACGCCGGGCCGTCGGCCACTTCGACCTCGACGCCGGACTTGAGCTTGAGCTCCTTCAGGCGCGCCTCGGGCAGGTCGCTGACCACCAGCCCCAGCGCGTTGGGCTTGCCGGCCTGCGGCGCGCTGTCGTCCTTCGGCGTCGCCCCGCTGCGGGCGCGGGCCTTGCCATCCGGCTCCAGCTCGGTGACGGTGATGCTGACCTCGCGGGTCGCGCCCTTGCGCCACAGCTGCAGCGGCACGCGCGTGCCTGGCTTGGTCTCGCCGACCATGCGCGGCAGGTCCGAGGCGCGCTCGATATCGCGGCCGTTGAACTTCAGGATGATGTCGCCCGCCTCGATGCCGGCCTTTTCGGCAGGACCGCCCGGCTCGACGCTGCCGACCAGCGCGCCGCGCGCACGGCCCAGGCCCAGCGAATCGGCGACTTCCTTGGTGACGTCGCCGATCGCCACGGCAATGCGGCCGCGCGTCACGCGCCCGGAGGACTTGAGCTGCTCCGACACGCGCATGGCCTCGTCGATCGGGATCGCGAACGAGATCCCCATGTAGCCGCCGCTGCGGCTGTAGATCTGCGAGTTGATGCCGATCACTTCGCCGCGCAGGTTGATCAGCGGCCCGCCGGAGTTGCCGGGATTGACCGCCACGTCGGTCTGGATAAACGGCAGGTAGTCGCCGGTGTCGCGGCCCTTGGCCGAGACGATGCCGGCGGTCACGCTGTTGTCCAGCCCGAACGGCGAGCCGATCGCCAGCACCCACTCGCCGGCGCGGACCTTGTTGGAATCGCCCAGCGGCAGACGCGGCAGCCCGCTGGCCTCGACCTTGAGCAGCGCCACGTCGGTGCGCTTGTCGGAGCCGATCAGCTTGGCCTTGAATTCGCGCTTGTCCGGCAGCGTCACGTAGATGGTCTCGGCGTCGGCGACCACGTGCGCGTTGGTCATCACATAGCCGTCCTGGCTGATGATGAAGCCCGAGCCCACGCCGCGGCTCTGCTCTTCCTGCTGCGGCGGCTGGCCGCGGCGCGGCGGAGTGCCGGGTGCCGGGGCGCCGGGCATCGGCACGCCGAAGAAGCGGCGGAAGAACTCGGCCATCTCGTCGTCGCCGCCCGGCACGCCG
The DNA here is from genome assembly GCF_001598055.1 of Cupriavidus nantongensis. Lineage (NCBI taxonomy): Bacteria > Pseudomonadati > Pseudomonadota > Betaproteobacteria > Burkholderiales > Burkholderiaceae > Cupriavidus > Cupriavidus nantongensis. The sequence continues at coordinate 3,472,742 of NZ_CP014844.1, forward strand.
CGCTGGCGCACCAGTTCGGTGGTGCGGATATTGACCACGGCCGGGCTGGCCTTCTCCACCAGGTCGGTGAAGTCAGGCAGGTTGTAATTGGAGGCAGCGGCCTGGGCGTGGCTGACTTCGGCAACGGTCGGGCCGAGCAGCATCATGGCAGCCATGACCACGGCCCGCGCCAGGGCTGGAGATCTGAACATCATCGACAACTCCCGGGATGCAGCGAAAAGAAGAAAAACCGACTGGATGTGATCCCGTGGCGGGGACCCCTGCGCAGGTTTCATGGAGCCGGCCCCGGATGAAATCCGGGCGCCGGCCGCACCTGCTCACGCTCAGTGTACCGTCTTGGGCGGACGGTACTCTACGGCCGTCGCAAACTGGCGCGCGGTGCTCGCCGGCACCTCGCCCACCACGGTGATCCAGAAATCGGCAACCCGGCGCACCACGACCTGGGTCGCGCCGAGCGCGGCCACGCCTTCGCGGCGCGCACGTTGCTCGGAAACCGGCTCAATGAAGACCGACAGGCCGGTCAGCCCGTCGCTGTAGACGACCTGCAGCACTTCGAACACCTGCCCGCGGGCATTGCCCGGGTTGGGCGCGCGCAGCTCGCCGAGCGGGCGGCGCACCTCGCGGATCTTCTGGAAGCCCTTGAGCGGCACCGCGATCGTCCAACCCTCGTCGGCGATGTTGGTGGGCTGGTAGGTCACCTCATAGTGATTCCAGTTGCTGGCATTCTTGATCGCGCCAAGGATGCGCTGCTTCTCGGACGGCACGCCGATCTGCACCTGCGAGAACGCCACCTGCTCCAGCACCTTGCCGCCGTCGCCGATGGTCTGCGCGCGCATCAGCAGGCCGGAGTTTTTCTCCGCCCACAGGCGCACCGCGTAGCGCGCGGCATCGTGCGGTTCCAGCGCAAAGACCTCGCACTCCATGCCGGCCACGCGCTCGGCGGGCATCTTGCGCATGTCGTACAGGTCCAGCACATCGTTCTTGTTGGTGGCGAGCAGCGCCGGGAAGCGGTCCTTGGCTTCCTGCTTTTCCACCACCACCAGCTTGGCTTCGGGGATCAGGCTGTGCACCACGTCGTTCTGCCGCAGCACTTCGCGCGGCTTGCCGTCGAGGGTTTCCAGCCGCTCGTATTCGTTGTGGACGAGGTCGCTGTAATGCTGGATCCGCGAGGCGTGCATGACGCTGCCGCGCTGATAGATCAGCGTGCCGACATAGTTCTCGCGCTGTGCGGCTTTATGGATCTTGTTGAGCCAGGCAGTGGCGTCGCGTCGGTTCAGCGTATTGTCCGCGGGCTGCGCGGTGGCCGCTGCAGCGCTCAGACACAAGGCCAGAAAAAAGGACCTACGCAGGGCCCTAATTCTCTGCGCGCCCGCTACATAGGCGGACGAACCTCCTTTATGCATGTCCGGCATTATTCCTGCGTATTTTCCTGAGTGAAGTTTGCACCGTTGGCAACCGTGCGCATGGTCGGCACGAAAGCATCCGTTGCCACTGAAGTGCGATGCGCACGCAGGTATTCGTCCAGGCGCGGGTCGCGGATCATCTGCGGCGCGTCCGCAGCGACGGTGACGACGCCGGCGGCCTGGCCGGCGGCCGGCTGCTCGGCACGGGCCACCACGGCGTCAGGCGTTCCGACCGTGACCGGTCCGCGCAACTGCGGCACCACCACCCAGCTGACCGCGGCCACGGCGGCGGCGATCGCGGTGCCCGGCATCACGCGGCGCACCCACGACGGCCTGACCAGCAGGCGATGGCGGGCGCTGGCCTGCGCCACCGCCGGCACCAGCACGTGCGGCTCGGCTTCCAGGCGCGCGGAGAAACGCGAGAGGAAATCGGCGGTGGAGCCCGCCTGCGTCAGGTCTTCGGAGCGCAGCGCGTCGCCGATCAACTGGTATGTGGTCCAGTCCGAAATGCCGGCCTCGCTCTTCGCGAGATCGAGCACGGCATCGACTTCGTGCGGCGCCAGTTCGCCATCCATCAATACGGAGATCTGCTCCGCTGCTTCCACTACATGAACCGACTGCTTATGAGCCTGACCCATTTCCCACCCCAAGACATTCCATTGAACACCGATAATCCCGTTACTGCTGTCGCTTATCGATGCAGGAATAGGCTGCAACGCTGGCCGCACGACATTCTTCTCTACAACCGCAACCGCCACTTACCATCGCTTGCCCTCTGCCGTTCCCAGCAGCGGCCGCAAGCGTTCGGCAATCGCCTCGCGCGCACGGAAGATCCGCGAGCGCACCGTGCCGATCGGGCATCCCATCGCTTCGGCGATTTCCTCGTAGCTGAGGCCCTCGATCTCGCGCAGCGTGATGGCGGTCCGCAATTCTTCCGGAAGTGCTTCCATCGCGCGGTTCACCGTCTCGGCGACCTGGCGCGTGTGGAGCATCGACTCCGGCGTATTGATATCCCTTAGTTGTTCACCGTCCGCAAAAGTTTCAGCCTCTTCCGCATCGATATCGCTGGACGCTTCCGGGCGGCGGCCCTGGGTGGCCAGGTAGTTCTTGGCGGTGTTGACGGCGATCCGGTACAGCCACGTGTAGAAGGCCGACTCCCCGCGGAACTGGGGCAAGGCGCGGTATGCCTTGATGAAGGCATCCTGCGCCACATCCTCGACTTCAGCGGGATCCCTGACCAGGCGCGAAATCAGGCGAATGATCTTCCGATGGTATTTGGTCACCAGAAGTTCAAAGGCCCGCTTGTCGCCCTGCTGGACGCGTTCAACTAGGAGCTGATCGGCTTCGCGTTCGCTCACGTATGGCTCACCTGCAGTGTATCTCTTGGTTTGGTCGTCACGACAAACGTTGTATTTTACCTACGATTCTCAGCCCGCCCGGTGAAGCAACGCGCATCCTGTGACCGCAAGCTAACAAAATCGTTCCCTGACCCGGCATCCGGTTGCACCCGCAGTGCAACTCGCGCGGACCGTCGCAGCCAGCGCGCCAGTTCGGGGCCGGCCGCCTGCCAGGGGAGAAGAATGACGCCGGGCACGGCAGGATCGCCGGGGGCAAGGCACACCACCGTGGCGCTACCGATCTGCCAGCACTGCCGCACGACGGCCTCGCGCCGCGCACCGGCCGGTGCTTCCAGCCAGAGTCGCAGGGGTCCTTCGGCGTCGGCGTCCTGCACGGCCGTACAGGTCCAGCGCAGGCCGCGCCACCATGCCGGCCACGCGCGCAGTGTCGCCACGGCGGCCAGCGCCAGGCCCATGCCCGCGGCGAGGTGCCACCACAGCAATCCGGCCTGGCTGCCGGCGATGGCGTCGGCTAGCGCCCGCGCCAGCAGCGCGAGCGCCAGCAATTCGCCGGCACAAAACATGAACAGGGCCCACCCCAGCGGGTGGACCCTGCCATGGCGCAGCCCCTTCAGGAACCCATTAAGGGACCCCTTGAGGGCCCGCCTCAACCACGGATCAGGCGCGGCGGAAAACAAGCGTGCCGTTGGTGCCGCCGAAACCGAAGTTGTTCTTCACCGCCACGTCGATCTTCATCTCGCGCGCCGTGTTGGCCACGTAGTCCAGGTCGCACTCGGGATCCTGGTTGTCGAGGTTGATCGTCGGCGGCGAGACCTGGTGGTGCAGCGCCAGCACGGTGAAGACCGATTCCAGGCCGCCGGCGCCGCCCAGCAGGTGGCCGGTCATCGACTTGGTCGAGTTCACCACCATCTTGTAGGCCTGGTCGCCGAATGCGGCCTTGATCGCATCGGACTCGTTCTTGTCGCCCAGCGGCGTGGAGGTGCCGTGCGCGTTCAGGTAGTGCACCTGGTCGGTGTTGATGCCGGCATCCTTGAGCGCATTGACCATGCAGCGGCGCGGGCCGTCCATGTTCGGTGCGGTCATATGATAGGCGTCGCCGCTCATGCCGAAGCCGATCAGCTCGGCATAGATGCGGGCGCCGCGCGCCTTGGCCGACTCGTACTCTTCCAGCATCATCACGCCCGCGCCCTCGCCCAGCACGAAGCCGTCGCGGTCCTTGTCCCACGGACGCGAGGCCGCTGCCGGATCATCGTTGCGGGTCGACAGCGCGCGCGCGGCGGCGAAGCCGCCGATGCCCAGCGGTGACACGGTCGATTCGGCGCCGCCCGCGAGCATGGCGTCGGCATCGCCGGCCTGGATCAGGCGGGCGGCCAGGCCGATGCTGTGCAGGCCGGTGGTGCATGCCGTCACGGCGGCCAGGTTCGGGCCCTTGATGCCGTGGATAATCGACAGGTGGCCGGCGATCATGTTGATGATCGAACCGGGCACGAAGAACGGCGAAATCCGGCGCGGACCCCGCTCGCTCAGCACGGCATGGGTGTCCTCGATCATCGGCAGGCCGCCGATGCCCGAGCCGACCAGCACGCCGATGCGCTCGGCATTGGCATCGGTCACTTCCAGGCCGCTGTCCTTCAGCGCCTGCGTCCCGGCCGCGATGCCGTAATGGATAAACGTATCCATGTTGCGGGCTTCCTTGGCCGGGATGTAGTCCTCGGCATTGAAACCCTTCACCTCGCCGGCGAAGTGCACGGACAGCGCGGAGTGATCGAATTTGGTGATGGTGGCGATGCCGGACTTGCCGGCTACCAGGTTGGCCCAGCCTTCGGCAACCGTGTTTCCGACCGGAGACACAAGGCCAAGCCCAGTGACGACGACGCGACGACGGCTCACTATGTTTTCCTACGGGTGCGTGAAACGGGAACGGAACGCGGAGTTGCCCGCCGCCGGCCCAGCGGGCCGCGCGGCGAAGCTCATTCCATTCTGCTTCTTCGAACAGACGAAAGCCACAGAAAACAGCGGGGCGCGGCCGCAACGGCCCGCCCACCTGCCTTCTGTGGCTCGGAATGCAGAGACGACGGGCTTAGGCCTTGACGTGCGCGGTGGCGTAGTCGATAGCCTGTTGCACGGTCGTGATCTTTTCGGCTTCCTCATCAGGAATTTCCATGCCGAATTCATCTTCCAACGCCATCACGAGTTCAACCGTGTCCAGCGAGTCCGCACCGAGATCGTTCACGAACGAGGATTCGTTCTTGATGTCTGCCTCGGCCACGCCAAGCTGTTCTGCCACGATTTTCTTGACGCGTTGTTCGATATTGTCCATGTAACCCTCCAGGGAAGTTCGACAAAAAGTGGGCGCATTTTAGCAGGTTTGGGACAACAGAAATGCTGCCTGCCAAGCTTTGCAAGAATCGCGCCCGATTGGTTCGGAAAACTACGACTTCCGGCAGCTTCTTCCGGCTTCTGGGCCGAAAAAGCGCGCCGGAAAACCATTAATTCATGTACATCCCGCCGTTCACATGCAGCGTGGTGCCGGTGATGTAGGCAGCTTGCGGACCCGCCAGGAAGGCGACCGCATTGGCGATATCCTCGGGCTGCCCGAGGCGGCCGAGCGGGATCTGCGTCTTGAGCGCAGCATGCTGCTCTTCGGAAAGCGCCTTGGTCATGTCGGTATCGATAAAGCCCGGCGCGACGCAGTTGACGGTCACGTTGCGGCTGCCGATCTCGGCGGCCAGCGAGCGGGTCATGCCGGCCACGCCGGCCTTGGCCGCGGAGTAGTTCATCTGGCCGGGATTGCCGACCGAGCCCACCACCGAGGTGATGTTGATGATGCGGCCCTGGCGCGCCTTCATCATCGGGCGCAGCACCGCACGCGACAGGCGGAACACCGAGGTCAGGTTGGTCTGGATCACGGCCAGCCAGTCCTCGTCCTTCATCCGCATCGCCAGCTGGTCCTGCGTGATGCCGGCATTGTTGACCAGCACGCCGATGCCGCCGTGGCTCTTGACGATCTCGTCGATGAGCGCGTCGCAGGCAGCAGCGTCGTTGACGTTGAGCACGGCGCCCTTGCCCTTCAGCCCTTCGGCGCCGAGGTAGTCGGTAATGCCGGCCGCGCCGGCTTCGCTGGTCGCGGTGCCGATCACGGTGGCGCCCTGCCGGGCCAGTTCCAGCGCGATGGCGCGGCCGATGCCGCGCGAGGCGCCGGTGACCAGCGCGACCTGGTTGTCGAGTAGTTTGGTCATGCGGTTGTCCTGTTGCTTACTTCAGCAGCGCCAGCGTGTCCTGCAGCGAGGCCGGATCGAAGATCGCGCCGCCGCTCAGGTTGCCGTCGATGCGCTTGGTCATGCCGGCCAGCACCTTGCCCGGACCGCATTCGATCACGTGGGTGATGCCTTCGGCGGCCATCTTCTGCACGCACTCGACCCAGCGCACCGGCGCGGCGGCCTGGCGCACCAGCGCATCCTTGATCGCTTCCGGATCGTTGACGATGGCGACGTCGACGTTGTTCACCAGCGGGATCGACGGCGCCGCAAAAGCCAGGCCTGCCATGCGCTCGCGCAGGCGGTCGGAAGCCGGCTTGAGCAGCGACGAGTGGAACGGTGCCGACACCGGCAGCGGCAGCGCGCGCTTGGCGCCCTTGGCCTTGGCGATTTCGCAGGCCTTCTCGACCGCGCCCTTGTGGCCGGCGATCACCACCTGCGACGGGGCGTTGAAGTTGACGGCCTCGACCACGCCGGCGGCCGACGCTTCGGCGCACGCGGCGCGCACGTCGTCATCCGACAGGCCGAGGATTGCGGCCATGCCGCCCTCGCCCACCGGCACGGCCTCCTGCATCGCCTGCGCGCGGAAACGCACCAGCGGTACGGCATCGGCAAACGGGATCACGCCGGCGGCCACCAGCGCGGAGTACTCGCCCAGGCTGTGGCCAGCCACCAGCGCCGGCGCCGGGCCACCGGCATCGAGCCAGGCGCGGTAGATCGCCACGGCGGCGGTCAGCATCACCGGCTGCGTATTGGTGGTCAGGTTCAGTTCTTCGGCAGGGCCTTCGGCGATCAGGCGGCCGAGATCCTGGCCGAGCGCGGCCGAGGCTTCTTCCACGGTGGCGCGCACCACGGCGTTGTCGGCGAAGGCATTGAGCATGCCGACCGACTGCGAACCCTGGCCGGGAAATACGAAAGCGAATTTCATCGGATGGAAACCCTAACAAGAAATCGGGGGCCGGCGCGCGGCAAGTCGTGCCTGCGCGGCACGCCCGGCACCGGCCGCGTATTACATGCGCAGCAGCACTGCGCCCCAGGTGAAGCCGCCGCCCACGCCTTCCATCAGCACGGTGTGGCCCGGGCGGATGCGGCCGTCGCGCACGGCGACGTCCAGCGCCAGCGGGATCGACGCGGCCGAGGTGTTGCCGTGCTCGTGCACGGTGGCGACCATGCGCTCGGCCGGCAGGCCCAGTTTCCTGGCCGTGCCCTGCATGATGCGGATATTGGCCTGGTGCGGAATCAGCCAGTCGACCTGGTCGGGCGACACGCTGGCGGCTTCCATGGCTTCGCGCGCCACCTTGTCGAGCACGTTCACGGCGAGCTTGAACACCGCCTGGCCGTCCATGTGCAGGAACGGGTTGCCGGTGATGTTGCCGCCGGCGACATTGCCCGGCACGCACAGGATGTCGACATGGCTGCCGTCCGAATGCATGGCGCTGGACAGGATGCCGGGCTCGTCGGACGCCGACAGCACCACCGCGCCGGCACCGTCGCCGAACAGCACGCAGGTGGTGCGGTCGTTGAAGTCGAGGATGCGCGAGAACACTTCGGTGCCGATCACCAGCACATTGCGGTGCGAGCCGCTGCGGATGAACTTGTCGGCAGTGGCCAGTGCGTACACAAAGCCGGAGCACACCGCCTGCAGGTCGAAGGCCGGGCAATGGTTGGTGATGCCCAGCTTTTCCTGCACCATGCAAGCGGTGCTGGGAAACACGAAGTCCGGCGTCGAGGTGGCGACGATGATCAGGTCGATGTCCTGCCGGTCGATGCCGGCCGCCTCGATGGCCTGCTCGGCGGCCTTGACCGCCAGCGTGCTGCTGGTCACATCGGGTTCGGCCCAGTGGCGCGCCGAGATGCCGCTGCGCGAGACGATCCACTCGTCGCTGGTCTCGATGCCTTTTTCGGCAAGCTGCGCCGCCAGCTCATGGTTGGTCACGCGCCGCGGAGGCAGGTAGCTCCCGGTACCGATGATTTTTGCGTACTTGGTCATGTATTGTCGGATCGTATGGCCCGCCGGCACGCTCGACCGGCGCGCGGTGGCGCTCAGGCGACGTGGGGGCTGGGATGCGCGCCAGGCGCCTCTGTCTCCGGGGCGGGCTGGGCACCGCCTGCGGCGCTGGATTTATCGGCAAAGGCCCGGGTGATACGGGCGATCACGCCATTCTTGGCGGCATCATACCCGCGTTTGATGGCCCACTCAAAAGAATGGGCATCGGCCGAACCGTGGCTCTTGATCACCAGCCCGCGCAGGCCCAGCAGCGAGGCGCCGTTGTAGCGCGCCGGGTCGAGCCGCTTGGCCAGCCGCGACAGCACCGGCATGGCGACCGCGGCCAGCAGCTTGGTGAACCACGAGCGGGTGAATTCTTCCTTGATCATGCTGCCGATCATCTTGGCCAGGCCCTCGGTGCTCTTGAGCGCCACATTGCCGACGAAGCCGTCGCAGACCACGATGTCGGTGGTGCCCTTGAAGATGTCGTTGCCTTCCACGTTGCCGTAGAAATTCAGCTCCGAGGCGCGCAGCAGTTCGCCGGCGCGCTTGACCACCTCGTTGCCCTTGATGACCTCCTCGCCGATGTTCAGCAGGCCCACCGTGGGGTGTTCCTTGTGATCGACGACGGCCACCATGGCCTCGGCCATGCGCGCGAACTGCAGCAGGTGCTCGGGCTCGCAGTCGGCGTTGGCGCCGAGGTCCAGCACCGTGGTGCCCCAGCCCTGCTCGTTGGGAATGGTGGTGGCGATGGCCGGCCGCTCGATGCCCTCGAGCGTCTTCAGCACGTAGCGCGATACCGCCATCAGCGCGCCGGTGTTGCCGGCGGAGATGCAGGCGCCGGCGAGGCCTTCCTTGACCTGGGTAACGGCAACGCGCATCGAGGAGTCGCGCTTCTTGCGCAGTGCCACCTCGACCGGGTCATCCATGGTGATGACCTCGGTGGCCTCGACGATGCTGACGCGCGGATGGTCCAGCGCGTGCAGCTTCTTCAGCTGCGCCCGGATGGCGTCGGGCAAGCCGACCAGCACCATCTCGGCATCGTCGTGGCGGGAAAGAAAACTGATCGCCGCGGGCACCGTCACGGAAACCCCGTGATCGCCGCCCATGCAGTCGATAGCGATTTTGATCGTCATTGTTCCTGGTACGGATAGCGCGGCGGCGCACGCCACGCCCGGCGGGAATCCCGAGCGCCCAACAAAAAAGCGGCAACGATCTTGCCGCTTTTTTGTGTCTGACCGATTATTGTCCGACCCACAGGCATGCGCGAGCGAGACGCAACGTCACGCCAAGCGAAGCTATCAGTCGTTCTTGGTCTTGATGACCTTGCGGCCACGGTAGTAGCCGTTCGGGCTCACGTGGTGGCGCAGGTGGGTTTCGCCGGTGGTCGGCTCGACTGCCAGCGGCGCGGCCGACAGGTGGTCGTGCGAACGGTGCATGCCGCGCTTGGACGGCGACTTCTTGTTCTGTTGAACAGCCATGATGACTCCTTCGAGAATTTTTCAATATTAACACAGGCATCCCGCCCAAGGCGTAGCCGGGGCCCGGCCGGATGCTTCAGATTCACCTGCAAGACCCTGCAGGCCGCGCGCTGCGGCTTCAGTGCCGGGTCTTCAGGCCGGCCAGCGCCGCGAAGGGCGAAGGCCGCTTTTCTTCCTCAGGCTCAGCTTCAGGCTGGGCCTCGCCGTCCGATCCGGTCACGAGGCTTTCGTGCACGCTCGGGCAGACGTCATGCTTGGGTGCCACCGGCAACGCCAGCAGCACTTCATCTTCTATCAGTTCCAGCAGCGAGAACCGCTTCGAGCCGGCGATCACGTCGACTTCGTCGTCGTCCATCGGCGCGGCGTCGGCCGCTGCTTCGCTTTCCACCACCTCGAAACGCGTCGCCGTGTCGATCGGCTGGGCATAGGGTGCCAGGCAGCGCTGGCAATCCAGCCACATCCGGCCCTGCACCGTCACGTCAAGAAACAGCCGCTGCGCCACCGGGGCGCCGGGCTCGGCCGCCTCTTCGCGCGCGAAGCCGGTGGCCGTATAGGCGAAGGTCTCATCGGGTGCCGAGGCTGGCGCTTGCGCGGCGGTCTCGGCTAAGATGCGCGGCAAATCCCGCACCGCCACGTCGCCGGCCAGGCTTTCACCCTTTCGGCACATGGCGAAGAGGTCAAGCGCGCGCAGGTCGGTCGGCTGGGTCATGTGCGTGGCTCCTGTCGCAAATCAATGACGGGTTCGCCACATTCCCTACCTGACGGATTGCGGGCCGCGCACATTGGCGGCACTGCGCCCGGGTGCGGATGCGGCTAAACGCGCGATTATACGGTGTAAACCTTCCCGAGGTCAAAGGCCTTGCTCCGGAAGCCACACGGGCTTCCTGCCTGATTCTATTACTTATGTCTCCAGACCCACGCCCCCGGCTGATCCTCGGCTCCGGCTCCCCTTACCGCCGCGAACTGCTGGCGCGGCTTCGCATTCCCTTCGAAGTCGCGGTGCCGGACATCGACGAAACGCCCCTTGCCGGCGAAGCGCCCGAAGCCACGGCGCTGCGGCTGTCGCAACGCAAGGCCGAGGCCATCGCGGCGCGCCACCCCGGCGCCCTGGTGATCGGCTCGGACCAGGTACTGACGCTGGACGGCGCCCAGATGGGCAAGCCGGGCACGCACGACAACGCCGTGGCGCAGCTGCGCCGCATGCGTGGCCGCACCGCGACCTTTCACTCGGCACTGTGCCTGCTGGATTCCCGCACAGGGACCGCGCAGCTGGCCGACGTGCAAACCCGCGTGACGATGCGCGACCTCAGCGACGCCGAAATCGAAACCTACCTGCAGCTGGAGCGCCCCTACGACGTGGCCGGCAGCGCCAAGTCCGAAGGACTCGGCATCACGCTGCTGGCGCGGGTCGAGTCCGACGATCCCACCGCGCTGGTCGGCCTGCCGCTGATCGCGCTGACCGGCATGCTGCGCCACGCCGGCTACCCCCTCCTTTGCGCATGATCCGCATCCACCGCACCTACCCACGATGAGCGGCACCCTCTACCTGATTCCCAATACCCTCGGCAAGCGCGACGAAGCCGACCCGCTGGCCGACGTGATCCCGGCCGGCGTACAGCAGATCGCCGCCGGGCTGGACTACCTCGTCGCCGAGAACGCCAAGACCGCGCGCGCCTTCCTGAAGAAATTGAGCGAAACCGCGCCGCTGGCGCGCCCGATCCAGCAGATCGAGATCCGGGAACTGAACGTCAATACGCGCGCCGACGCCCTGGCAGCGCTGCTGGCGCCGCTGCAGGCCGGCCGCGACGGCGGCCTGCTGTCGGAAGCCGGCGTACCGGCGGTGGCCGATCCGGGCGCCGACCTGGTGCGGCTGGCGCATGCGCGCGGCATCCGCGTGCGGCCGCTGGTGGGGCCCAGTTCGATCCTGCTGGCGGTGATGGGCTCGGGCCTGAACGGCCAGAGCTTTGCCTTCAACGGCTACCTGCCGGTCGATGCCAACGAGCGCGCGCAGCGGCTGCGCGAACTGGAACAGCGCTCGCGCAAGGCCAGCCAGACCCAGGTCTTCATCGAAACGCCGTACCGCAACGGCGCGCTGCTGGAGGCCATGCGCCAGCACTGCGCCGGCACCACGCTGCTGTCGGTGGCGGTGGACCTGACCCTGCCCGGCGAGACCATTGTCACGCTGCCGCTGTCGGACTGGCGCCCGGAGCGGATCGCGCTGCACAAGCGCCCGGCGATCTTCTCGCTGCTCGCGCTCTAGGGCAAACAACGGCACGGAAATGACAAAGGGGGCGCTTGCGCCCCCTTTGTTTATGCGCTGCCGCGGCAGGCTTCAGCGCATGCCCTGCATGCCGGTGCTCCACAGCATGGTCTTCATCGCCGCGGTGCCCACGGCCGCGCCAAAGCGCTTGGCCACACGTTCGGCAATGTTCTCCTTGACCGTGTAGTCGACGATGTCCTCGGCCTTGAACAGGTCGCGCGCCACGTACTCGGCACTGCCCAGGCCGTCGGCCAGCCCCAGCGCCACGCTGCGCTCGCCCGACCAGAACAGGCCGGAGAACAGTTCCGGGTCGTCCTTGAGCCGGTCGCCGCGGCCTTCCTTGACCACGTCGATGAACTGCTGGTGGATCTGCTTGAGCATGGCTTCGGCAAAGGCCTTTTGCTGCGGCACCTGCGGCGAGAACGGATCGAGCATGCCCTTGTTGGCGCCCGAGGTATAGAGCCGGCGCTCCACGCCCAGCTTGTCCATCAGTCCGGTAAAGCCAAAGCCGTCCATCAGCACGCCGATCGAGCCGACGATGCTGGCCTTGTCGACATAGATCTTGTCGGCCGCCGCCGCCACGTAATAGCCGCCGGACGCACAGATTTCCTCGACCACCACATACAGCGGCTTGGACGGGTAGAGGTCGCGCAGCCGGTGGATCTCGTCGTTGATGATGCCGGCCTGCACGGGCGAGCCACCGGGCGAATTGATCTTCAGGATCACGCCGGCGGCGTTGCCGTCGGCAAAGGCGGCCTGCAGCGAGGCGTTGATCGCTTCGGCGCTCGCCGGCGTGCCGGCGGCGATTTCGCCGTCCAGCGTGACCATCGCGGTGTGGCGGCCCGAAGCGCTGATGGTGCCGTCGCCCTTGAAGTCGAATACCGCGAACAGGATCAGCGCCAGCAGCCCCAGGGTCACCAGCCGGAAGAAGATGCGCCAGCGGCGCGCCGCGCGCTGCTCGCGCAGCGAGGCGGTCAGCACCTTTTCCAGCACATCGCGCTCCCAGCCTCCGCTCGCCTGCCCGCCCACCTGCGCACCGCCGGTGGCGCCGGCCAGCCGCGCCTTGCGCTCGCGCGCTTCGCGCCGCGCGGCGTCATCGCCGGCGCGTAGTTCGTCTTCCAGCGGGTAATCGGCGCGCGGCGCGGTTACCAGGCGCTCGGATTCGGGCACAGGGGCAGATCCGGCCTCGCCGGCGGGCTTGCGCGGGTCCGGCTGCCCCGGTTCGTTGGGTTCATCCGAGGGCGGCTTCTGTTGTTCTGTCATGCAAATCGCTCGTGGAAATCCATTCAGGCGCCGCCGGAGGGCTCGGGCGCGCGGTACGGGGCCCGCGGCAGCCAGTAGACCTGGCCATCGCGTTCCTCGACCTGCAGCTTGGCCAGCGCGGCCCCGCGGCAAGGGCCGCCGACGCACTCGCCGCTATCCGGCGCGTATACCGCGCCATGAGTGGCGCACATCAAGTATAGGCCCGAGGCATCGAAGAACCGGCCCTCCTGCCAGTCCAGCTCCATCGGCACGTGCGCGCACTGATTCAGGTAGGCGTGGGCAACGCCATCGAAACGCACCACAAAGGCGCCGATCTCGCGCCGGTCTAGCGCCACCGAGAAGCGCACGCCGAGCCCGCGCTCCTGCAAGGCATCGGCGGCGCACAGCCGCACCGGCGCCTGGCCGGAGACCGCGTCAGGCATGGGCCAGCAGCCACTCGGTCAGGTCCGCGATCGAACTGGCGCAGTGCACCGGCGCCATCGCGCGCAGCGACTCGGCCGGATGCGCCCCGTAACAGACTCCCAGGCCCTTGGCGCCGGCATTGGCCGCCATCTGCAGGTCGTGGGTGGTGTCGCCGATCATTACGGTGCGCTCCACGTCCTGGCCCAGCTCGCGCGTCAGTTCGTGCAGCATGGCCGGGTGCGGCTTGGAGAAGGTCTCGTCGGCGCAGCGCGTGGCATCGAACAGCGCGGTCAGGCCGCTGGCTGCCAGCGCGCGCTGCAGGCCGACGCGGGTCTTGCCGGTGGCCACGCCAAGGAAATAGTGCTCGCCGCGCAGCGTCTCGAGCATTTCGCGCACGCCGTCGAACAGCACCAGATCGGCGTCGCGGGTCAGGAAATGGTAGCGGTAGCGCTCGGCCAGCCTCGGATAGTCGGCTGGGTCCAGCGTCGGCACCGCGTACGACAGCGCATCCTTCAGCCCCAGCCCGATCACATGGCTGGCGGCGCTGTCGTCCGGCACCGGCAGGCCCAGGTCCCGGCTGGCAAGCTGGATGCACTTGGCGATGGTCGGGGTCGAGTCCATCAGCGTCCCGTCCCAGTCGAAAACGATCAGGTCAAATTGTTGCCTGGCCATGGAAGTCCTTGTGGCGTTTGAGGCACTACCCTACTCCGGGGCGTGCAGTTCACGCAATTGTTGCAGGAATCCGACGCACTCGTCGGGCAGGGGCGCCTCCACGGAGAGCGGCTCGCCGGTCGCCGGATGGATAAACACCAGCCGGTGCGCGTGCAGGAACATGCGCTTGATGCCCGGCCGGGCGCCGGAACGCGCCAGCGACTTGTTCAGCGAGAAATCGCCGTATTTTTCGTCGCCGACGATGGGAAAGCCCGAATGCGCCAGGTGGACGCGGATCTGGTGCGTGCGGCCGGTCTTCAGTTCCGCCTCCAGCAGCGTGAAACCCTGGAAGGCCTCGATTCGGTTGAATACGGTATGCGAGGCCAGCCCGTCGGCCTGGACCCGCACCCGGCGCTCGCCGTCGGGCGTGCTGTATTTATATAGCGGCAGCTTCACGTGCTGGCGTGCGTTGACGAATTCGCCGGCGACGCAGGCGAAATAGCGCTTGTCCATGGTGTTGCCGCGAATCTGCTCATGCAGGTGGACCAGCGCCGAGCGCTTCTTCGCCAGCACCAGGATGCCCGAGGTCTCGCGGTCGAGCCGGTGCACCAGCTCCAGGAACTTGGCCTGCGGCCGCGACCGGCGCAGCTGTTCGATCACGCCGAAGGCAACGCCCGAGCCGCCATGCACGGCGACGCCGGCGGGCTTGTTGATGACCAGCAGGTGCGCGTCTTCGAACAGCACCGGGAATTCCCCGGCCGGCACCGGCGCCGCGCCGGATTGCGCCGCACTCGCCACCCGCATCGGCGGAATGCGCACCACATCACCGGACTGCAGGCGGTAAGTCGCGTCGATACGCCCCTTGTTGACGCGAACCTCGCCCGAACGCAGCACCCGGTAAATATGGCTCTTGGGTACCCCCTTGGCCACTTTCAGCAGGAAGTTGTCGATGCGCTGGCCTTCGGAACCTTCGTCAATCGTGACATACGCCACCTGTGGGCTGGCCGGCGCAGCTTCGGCAGCCTTTTCAATTTGATGGCGTAACTCATTCATTTTCAATATAATTTCCTCGCTGTTCCGGCTCGTGGCCGGCAGCGCAAGACCTGTGTAAGCGATGGATCTTCGAGTTTTATTCGATTTTTCGCATTCTACACTTGGGGTTGCCGTCGACCCCGCCCGTCTCCCGCAAATCGCGTTACGCCAAGCGCCAGACGGGCAAATGGCAGCAAAAAAGCAGCACGCACGGTGCCGCCGGCATGCAGGAAGTCGCCCAAAGGTGGCTTCGGCACGGGCAGGCGGTGACGTGGGAAATGAGTGTTCAGGTAAAACAGAATTTAAAGGCGGATGCCGCAGCCGGCATCCGCTTCGGTGAGAGAAGTCCCGCCCGCACCGGGAAACGGTGCCGGCCGGCAGGTTGACCTGCCGCCTGACTGGAAATTACCGGCGCCCGGTCGCAGAACTCCAAGAAGTAGTAGGTGCGCCCGCCAGGAGAAGTCAGGCAGCAACGGCAACCATGCCGTGTCCGAAAAATTTGCTCTTTGACGCGTCTAGGCCTTCCGCGGCCGGCCGCGATGCCGCCGGTGCTGGTTGCGCCGGCGCCAAGCATCGCCTCCGGCACGGGAATGCGCCCGGTGTCTGCGCAAGAGCAGCCTCCGGTGTGCTCTCCTGCCCTGCGGTCGTTACCCCGACGTCATCGCTCTCTTTCACCCGCGCCCAGCCGCTCGCATGTGTTGCGCAGCGGCGCTTTCCGGCAATTCTCGCGCCTCGCTCGCTCCCTCGCGTGCTCCATGGATCGCCGCGGACACCGCCCAGACGGTGCCACCCGCGACACTGGAGTGAGGTATTGCGATGAAACGCATGCTGTTCAACGCGACGCAACAGGAGGAATTGCGCGTCGCCATCGTCGACGGTCAGAAGCTGATCGATATCGACATCGAGACTGCCGGGCGCGAACAGCGCAAGGGCAACATCTACAAGGGTGTCATCACCCGCATCGAACCTTCGCTGGAAGCCTGCTTCGTCAATTACGGCGAAGAGCGCCACGGCTTCCTGCCGTTCAAGGAAGTCGCGCGCGCCTTCTTCAAGGAAGGCATCGACGTGCGCAATGCGCGCATCCAGGACGCCCTGCATGAAGGCCAGGAACTGATCGTCCAGGTCGAGAAGGAAGAGCGCGGCAACAAGGGCGCGGCCCTGACCACCTTTATTTCTCTGGCCGGCCGCTACCTGGTGCTGATGCCGAACAACCCGCGCGGCGGCGGCGTGTCGCGCCGCATCGAGGGCGAAGACCGCCAGGAGCTGCGCGAGACCATGGCGCAGCTGACCGTGCCGGAAGGCATGAGCATCATCGCCCGCACCGCCGGCATCGGCCGCTCGGCCGAGGAACTGCAGTGGGACCTGAACTACCTGCTGCAACTGTGGAAGGCCATCGACGGCGCCGCCGGCGACAACAAGGCGCCGCTGCTGATCTACCTGGAATCCAGCCTGGTGATCCGCGCCATCCGCGACTACTTCCAGCCGGATATCGGCGAGATCCTGATCGACACCGACGAAATCTACGAACAGGCCCGCGCCTTCATGAGCGTGGTGATGCCTGACAACATGAACCGCGTGAAGAAGTACCGGGATGATGTGCCCCTGTTCTCGCGCTTCCAGATCGAGCACCAGATCGAATCGGCCTACTCGCGCATGGTGATGCTGCCGTCGGGCGGCGCCATCGTGATCGACCACACCGAGGCGCTGGTCTCGGTCGACGTGAACTCGGCGCGCGCCACCAAGGGCGCCGACATCGAGGAAACCGCGCTGCGCACCAACCTCGAGGCCGCCGACGAGATCGCCCGCCAGCTGCGCCTGCGCGACCTGGGCGGCCTGATCGTGATCGACTTCATCGACATGGAGTCGGGCAAGGCCCAGAAGGACGTGGAAACGCGCCTGAAGGACGCGCTGCGCCACGACCGCGCGCGCGTGCAGATGGGCAAGATCAGCCGCTTCGGCCTGATGGAGCTGTCGCGCCAGCGCCTGCGCCCGTCGCTGTCCGAGGGCTCGCACATCACCTGCCCGCGCTGCAACGGCACCGGCCATATCCGCGATACCGAATCGTCCGCCCTGCAGGTGCTGCGCATCATCCAGGAAGAGGCGATGAAGGAAAACACCGCCGCCATCCACTGCCAGGTGCCGGTGGAGGTCGCCGCCTTCCTGCTGAACGAGAAGCGCCAGGAGATCAACCTGATCGAGCTGCGCTTCAAGGTCAACGTGCTGCTGATTCCCAACAAGCACCTGGAAACGCCGCACTACAAGCTGGAGCGCCTGCGCCACGACGACCCGCGCCTGGAAGACAGCACCGCCAGCTACAAGATGGCCGAGGCCGCCGCCAAGGAACTGGAAGCCGACACCAGCTACAGCAGCCGCCGCAAGGAAGAAGCCAAGCCGCGCCAGGAAGCCGCGGTCAAGGGCATCACGCCCGAGCAGCCCGCCCCGGTCTCGGTGCCGCGCCCCGAGCGCGCGCCGCGCCCGGAAGCCGCTCCGGTGGCGCCGCCCGTGCCGGCCACCAAGCCGGTGGAAGCGGGCGGCTTTATCGCCTGGCTGAAGGGCCTGTTCGGTGCGCGTCCGGCCACGCCGCCGGTGGTGGAGCCGGCCAAGCCCGCAGCCGCCGCGGAAGCCCGCAGCGCCGAGGGCCGCCGTGAACGCGGTCCGCGTGGCGAAGGCCGCGGCCAGCGTGGCGAGCGCGCCGAACGTGGCGAGCGTGGCGAACGTACGGAGCGTGGCGAGCGCCAGGGCCGTGGCCAGCGCGGTGAACGTGCCGAGCGCGGTGAACGTACCGAACGGACAGAACGCGGCGAGCGTGGCGAACGCCAGGCCGCAGAGCGCGGCGAGCAGCGCGAGGGCCGTGGCGAACGCCAGGGCCGCCAGCCGCGCCAGCAAGGTGAAGGCCAGGCAGCGCCGGCCGTGGCGCGCCAGGCCGAGGCCGTGTCCGCCGAGCGTGCCCAGGGCGAACGCGCCGAGGCGCGCCAGGAAGGCCGCCGCGACCGCAACCAGGAACGCCGCGAGCGCCAGCGCGAACGCCAGCGCGAGCGCAGCGAGCTGCGCGAAGCCGAAGCCGGCGAAGCGCCGCAGCCGGAAGCCATCGCTGCCGCCCAGGCCCTGGGCGTGCTGCCGCAGGCCCTGACCGAAGACACCCAGGCCCGCGCCGAACTGCCAGAAGGCGCCGAAGGTGTCGCCGAAAGCGCTGAGACCGCCGACGGCGAAGAACGCCGCCGCCGCAACCGCCGTGGCCGCAACCGCTATCGCCGCGAACGCGACGAGTCGGTGCAAGGCGTGGCGGGTGAAGGCGAAGGCGCCGCCGCCGACGGCTTCGCCCCGGCCAGCACCGAAGCCGGCGCGCCGGCCGAGCCTGCGCCGCAGGCAGCCGTGGCCGCGCAAGCCGCACCCGAAGCCGTCGAAGCCGTCCGCATCGCGGTGCCGGCAGAGGTGACGCTGGCCCCGGCGGCGGAGGCCGCCCCGGCTGCTCAGCCGGTGGCCGCGCAAGCCGCTGAACCTGCAGAAGCTGTCGCGCCGGTGGCCATGGCGGTCACCGAGGCCGTCGCCGCCGAAGCCGTCGCCGAGCCTGCCATCAACGCCGCAGTCGAAACCGCTGCGCCGGTGGTGCCGGCCGCTGCGCCCGCCGCGGTACCCGCACCGGAGCCCGTGCCGGCACCGGTCGTGGCAACCGCTGCGGCGGCCGAGCCGGTCGCTTCGGTCCCGGCCCCTGCCCCGGCCGCCGCAGCAGCGCCGGCATCGCTGGAAAACCTGGAGCCGATGCTGGCCACCGCCGGCCTGCAATGGGTCCATACCGACAGCGACAAGCTGCGCTCGGCCCAGGAAGCCGCCGCCCGCATCGTGCCCGCCCCGCGCGTGCCGCGCGAGCGCAAGCCGCTGCCGCCGCTGCCCCAGGGTCCGATGATCCTGGTGGAAACCGGCAGCCGCGAAGTGCAGATGGCATCGCAGCAGTAAGCGACGCCGCTGCGCTGCAGCCAAAGCAACAAGGGGACGGCCTGGCCGTCCCTTTTTTTCATGGGCGGCGGTCGCGGTGAATCCCCGTCATCACCGCGGGATGCGGATGCCCCGCCCCGGCCTCGGCTAGAATGGCAGCAGAATGCTTCCGGTCCCCCGAGCGCCCGCGCCACATCGCCGCTTGCGTTGCCGTGCCGCTCCCCGGACGCCGTGCCACCCACAGGCCATGACCGAATCCGTCATCCCGATTTTCGACCTGCGCGACCATCGCTACCGCTCGATGACGCCCAGCATTCCCGGCAACCTGGTTGCGCCTACCGGCCTGGTGGCCGACCGCCGCGGCCGGCCCCTGCATGACCTGCGCATCTCGGTGACGGACCGCTGCAACTTCCGCTGCGTCTACTGCATGCCCAAGGAGGTGTTCGACAAGGACTACACCTTCCTGCCGCATTCCGAGCTGCTGAGCTTCGAAGAGATCGAGCGCACCGCGCGCCTGTTCGTTGCCCACGGCGTCGAGAAGATCCGCCTGACCGGCGGCGAGCCGCTGCTGCGCAAGAACATCGAGCACCTGGTCGAGATGCTGGCGAAGATCGAGACCGTGTCGGGCAAGCCGCTGGACCTGACCCTGACCACCAACGCCTCGCTGCTGGCGCGCAAGGCGCGCGCGCTGCGCGACGCGGGCCTGACGCGGGTCAGCGTCAGCCTGGACGCGATCGACGACGCCACCTTCCGCCGCATGAATGACGTCGACTTCGCCGTCGCCGATGTGCTGCGCGGCATCGAGACCGCGCACGCCGTGGGCCTGGCGCCGATCAAGGTCAACATGGTGGTCAAGCGCGGCACCAACGACCAGGAAATCGTGCCGATGGCACGCCACTTCCGCCACAGCGGCATCATCCTGCGCTTCATCGAGTTCATGGACGTCGGCGCCAGCAACCACTGGCAGATGGACGAAGTGCTGCCATCGGCCGAGGTGGTGAAGCGCATCGACGCCGAATTCCCGCTCGAGCCGGTGCAGGCCAACTATGCCGGCGAAACCGCCGAACGCTGGCGCTACCGCGACGGCGCCGGAGAGGTTGGCGTGATCTCCAGCGTCACCCACGCCTTCTGCGGCGACTGCAGCCGCATCCGCTTGTCCACCGAAGGCCGGCTCTACCTGTGCCTGTTCGCCACCGAGGGCTTCGACCTGCGCGCGCTGCTGCGCGGCGGCTACAGCGACCTGGAAATCTCCAACGCGATCGCGCAGGTATGGCAGGGCCGCACCGACAACTATTCCGAGCAGCGCAGCGACCCGGCCGTGCGCGCCAGGCGCGCCGAGCGCAAGATCGAGATGTCCTATATCGGCGGCTGAACCCGCCGCACCACGACTCCATGATTGCACGCGACGACATCACCGGCCTGATCCTCGCAGGCGGCAGGGGCAGCCGCATGGGCGGCACCGACAAGGGCCTGCAGCCGCTGCAGGGCACGCCGATGGCCATGCACACGATGATGCGGCTGACACCGCAGGTGGGCGGGCTGATGATCAACGCCAACCGCAACCTGGCCGCCTATGAGTCCTTCGGCGTGCCGGTCTACACCGACAGCGTGCCCGACTTTGCCGGGCCGCTCGCCGGGATGCTGGCCGGACTGGAACAGTGCACGACCCCGTGGATGGTGACGGCGCCGTGCGATTCGCCGTTCCTGCCCACCGACCTGGTGGCGCGCCTGGCGCAGGCGATCGAGGCCGAGGGTGCCGAGCTGGCGATTCCGGTGACGCTGGACCAGGACGGCCGGCGCCAGACCCAGCCGGTGTTCTGCCTGATGCCGGTCAGTGCGCTCGATAGCCTGGTCGCTTATCTTTCCGGTGGCGGCCGCAAGATAGAGACCTGGGCCGCCTCGCACCGGCTGGCTGAAGTGTTGTTCGATGACGCCGCGGCCTTTGCCAATATCAACACCCTGGACGAACTGCGCGCGCACGAAACGCGCTGAATCCCTGCCGAGCCGCCATGCCATCCCTGCAATCCGTCATTTCCTGCCTGTCCGACTACGATCCCACCGCGCTGCCGGTGGACCAGGCCAACCGCATCATCGGCGAGGTGGTCGAGCCGGTGCGCGGCATCGAGCAGCTGCCGATCCGCAGTGCGCTGGACCGGGTGCTGGCCGAGGACATCGTCTCGACCATCGACGTGCCCGCGCACGACAACTCGGCGATGGACGGTTACGCCTTCCATGGTGCGGCCCTGGCCGCGGCGCAGACCGCCACGGTCGAGCTCGAGGTGATCGGCAGCGCGCTGGCCGGCGGCGCCGGCGCGCTGGCCCCCACCGCGGTGCAGGCGGTGCGCATCATGACCGGCGCGGTGATGCCGGCCGGCTGCGATACGGTGGTGCCGCAGGAATTCGTCGAAACCGTCGCCGGCGGCGCGCGCATCCGCTTTGCTGCGGACTGCGTCCGTATCGGCGACAACCGGCGCCTGCGCGGCGAGGACCTGGCGCGCGGCCAGGCCGCGCTGCAGGCCGGTCGCATCCTGCAGCCGGCCGATCTCGGCCTGCTGGCGTCGCTGGGCGTGGCCGAGGTGCACGTGCGCAGGCGCCTGCGCGTGGCGTTCTTCTCCACTGGAGATGAACTGCGCTCGATCGGCGAGCCGCTCGATCCCGGCTGCGTCTACGACTCCAACCGCTACACGCTGCACGGCATGCTGCGCCGGATGAACGTGGACCTGCTCGACATGGGCGTGGTGCGCGACGATCCCGAGTCGCTCGAAGCCGCTTTCCGCACCGCCTGCGAGAGCGCCGACGCGGTCATCACCTCGGGCGGGGTCTCGGTCGGCGAGGCCGACTACACCAAGCAGATCATGGCGCGCCTGGGCGATGTCACGTTCTGGAAGATCGCCATGCGCCCGGGCCGGCCGATGGCCTTCGGGCGCATCCAGGCCGACGGCACGGGCGCGCACTCGGCCCTGCTGTTTGGCCTGCCCGGCAATCCGGTGGCGGTGATGGTCACCTTCTACCATTTCGTGCGTGCGGCGCTGCACCGGCTGATGGGCGCGACGGTGCCGCCGCTGCCGCTGCTGCGCGTGCGCAGCGCGCAGGCGATCCGCAAGAAGCCGGGGCGCACCGAGTACCAGCGCGGCATCCTGGCGCGCGCCGCCGACGGCGAGTGGGAAGTGCGCATCACCGGCCAGCAGGGCTCCGGCGTGCTGCGCTCGATGAGCGAGGCCAACTGCTTTATCGTGCTCGGCCACGAGCAGGACTCGGTCAAGGCCGGCGACGCGGTCGAGGTAATGCTGTTCGACGGGCTGGTTTGAGCGGCACGGCGGGGGCTGCGCGCAACCATTCGCTACACGAGCGTAGCAATGTGTCGTTTTTGTGCCGCACATTTGTCGCCGCGGCACCGTTGCCGCCGGGCTTTCGGCTGCCCCGCGGCCGCCGGGCTATGCTTGGCATCGGCCAATCGCTACACTTGGCGCACGATTCAGAAACATTCGAGTATCCCCCGTCATGAATCAGGAGATTGCGTACCTCCACCCCGTCAAGACCGCCCGCGCGCTGGTGCTGGTCTACCTGTGCTTCTCGTTGCCGATTGTGTCGCTGGGCCTGTTCGTCACCTTCGTCCGCTATGGTGACCTGCCGGCGATCACGGTCTTCAGCGCGATCATCCTCAATGCGCTGATCGGCTTCGGCCTGCTGTGGCTGGCCTGCAAGGCCTACAACTGGGTCGCCGCCCGCTTCGGCGGCATCGAAGTCCACGTGCGCGAGCTGTCCCCCGAAGAAGACCGCTGAACGGCACACCGCCAGTCACGGCCGGTCGCCACGCCGGCCGCCTTTCCAGCTTCTCCCCACCTGCCCTGCCGCGCGCTCAGGCCTGGCTGTTTTCCGCGTTACTGGCATTTTCCGGCGTGCCATCCGCCGCCGCTTCCAGGCCGAGGCCGAGCAGCTGCTGCGCTGCCTCGCCCGGCAGCGCTTCCACCGTGCGCAGCTTGCGCGCCATCTGGCGCGTGCGCACTTCCGCCTGTTCGATATTGCGCGCGGCACGCTCCAGCGTATCGCGGGTCTTGGCCAGCACGTCGCCGAACTTGCCGAACTCGGTCTTGACCGCGCCCAGCACTTCCCACACCTCGCTCGAGCGCTTTTCCAGCGCCAGCGTGCGGAAGCCCATCTGCAGGCTGTTCAGCAGCGCGGTCAGCGTGGTCGGGCCAGCCACGGTCACGCGATAGTCGCGCTGCAGCTGGTCGGTCAGGCCGGGGCGGCGTAGCACTTCGGCATACAGCCCTTCTGTCGGCAGGAACAGGATGGCAAAGTCCGTGGTCTGCGGCGGTGCCAGGTATTTTTCGGCGATGGTCTGGGCCTCGCGCCGCAGCGCCACTTCCAGTTCGCGGCCGAACGCGAGCACGCCGTCGGGATCGCCGCGCTCCTGTGCGTCGACCAGCCGCTCGTACTGTTCCTTGGGAAACTTCGCATCGACCGGCAGCCAGACCGGCGCAGAGTCCGCGCCCGCCGCCTTGCCGGGCAGGCGGATGGCAAATTCCACGCGCGCACCCGAGTTGCGCACGGTCTCGACATTCTTGCCGTACTGCTCCGGCGTCAGCATCTGCTCCAGCAGCATCTCCAGCTGCACCTCGCCCCAGGTGCCGCGCGACTTCACGTTGGTCAGCACCTTCTTCAGGTCGCCCACGCCCTGCGCCAGCACCTGCATTTCGCCCAGGCCGCGATGCACCTGCTCGAGGCGGTCCGACACCAGCCGGAACGATTCGCCCAGCCGCTGCTCCAGCGTCGCGTGCAGCTTCTCGTCGACGGTGCGGCGCATTTCCTCCAACTTGGCCGCGTTGTTGGCCTCGATGTCCTGCAGCTTCTGCTCCAGCGTCGCGCGGACCTCGGCCAGGCGCCGCTCGTTGGCCTCGGACAGCTGCGCCAGCTGCTGCTGCAGGCCGTCGCCGAAGCGGCGCAGCGTGCCGGCCTGCTCGTCGCGCGCCTGCTGCGATTGCAGCATCAGGTGCTGGCGCACCTGTTCCAGTTGCTGGGTGTTGGTCTCGGTCAGCTTGGCCAGCTGCTGCGCGAAGGTGTCGATCTGGTTGTTCTGCAGCGTGGCGATGCCGGTCAGCTGCGACGACAGCGCCTGCTGGAAGCGCAGCATCTGCTGCGCCGACTCGCCGCGGCTGCCGCGCGCGGCCTCGGCCACCTCGGTGCGCAGCTCGCGCTCCAGCCGCTCCATGCCGCGTGCCTGCTCCAGCCGCATCTCGTCGAGCTGCCGCGCAATGCCGGCGCCGGATGACCCGGCCTGCTGGCGCAGCAACACGATCACCAGCAGCACGACCGCGAGCAGCGCCGCGGCCAGCGTCAGGAACTGGATCAGGGTCATGCGAAAACCTCAGCGGCGATGCGCCATCACTTCAGGGTTGATCACGGTGGGCGGATGGCCGGCCTGCGGGCCCTGGTCGAGCGCCGCGATCAGGTTGTCGGCCGCGAGCATGGCCATGGCGCGGCGGGTTTTCTCGGACGCGCTGGCGATATGCGGCGTCAGCACGACGTTGGGCACCGTCAGCAGGTCCGGATGGACCGATGGCTCGCCCTCGAACACATCCAGCCCGGCGCCGAAGATGCGCTGGTCGCGCAGCGCCTGCGCCAGCGCGGCATCGTCGACGATGCCGCCACGCGCAAGGTTCACCAGCGTCGCGGTGGGCTTCATCAGCGCCAGCTCGGCGGCGCCGATGGCGTGGTGGCTCTGCGGCCCGTACGGCAGCACCAGCAGCAGGTGGTCGGACTGGCGCAGCAGGTCTTCCTTGCCGACATAGCGGGCGTTGAGCGCGCGCTCGGTCTCGGCCGGCAGCTGGCTGCGGTTGTGGTACAGCACGTTCATGCCAAACCCGCCCGCGCGCCGCGCCAGCGCCTGGCCGATGCGGCCCATGCCGAGGATGCCCAGCGTGCTGCCGTACAGGTCCATGCCGACCAGCATGTCGTAGCTCCAGCGCTGCCACTTGCCGGCGCGCAGGTAGTGCTCGGCCTCGGTGACGCGGCGCGCGGTCGCCATCAGCAGGGCCCAGCCGAAATCGGCGGTGGTCTCCGTCAGCACGTCGGGCGTATTGGTGGCGACGATGCCCGCGGCGGTCAGCGCCGGCAGGTCCAGGTTGTTGTAGCCGACCGCCATGTTGCACACCGCGCGCAACGCCGGCAGCCCGGCAATGACGCCGGCGTCGATGCGGTCGGCGGCGTTGGCCAGCACGCCGGCCTTGCCCGCCAGCCGCGCCTTCAGCGCGGCGGCGTCGAGCACCGCGTCCTGCTGGTTGTCGTCGACATCGAAATACTGCGCCAGGTGCGCGATGACCTCGGGATAGATGGCGCGGGTGACCAGGACGGACGGCTTCATGGCATCAGATATGGAAGAAGAGGAAGGTCATGATGACGAACAGCGGCACCAGGAAAATGCCCGAATACAGCATGTAGCCGAAGAAGCTCGGCATGCGCACGCCGCGGTTTTCGGCGATGGCCTTGACCATCAGGTTGGGCGCATTGCCAATATAGGTGTTGGCGCCCATGAACACCGCCCCGGCCGAGATCGCGGCCAGCGTCGAGGCATCGCGCGTCATCAGCGTGGCGGGGTCGCCACCGGCGGTATTGAAGAACACCAGGTAGGTCGGCGCGTTGTCGAGGAACGAGGACAGCACGCCGGTCGCCCAGAAATACATGCTGTCGACCGGCTGGCCGTTGGCGTCGCTGACCGCGCGGATCACTCCGGAGAAAGCACCGTCGGTCCCCGCCTTCAGCATGGCGATGACCGGAATGATGGTCAGGAAGATGCCGGCGAACAGCTTGCCGACCTCGAGAATGGGCTCCCAGTTGAATTCATTGCCAATCCGCGCCGCTTGAGGCGTGACCAGCAGCGACACCACCGCCACCACTACCAGCAGCCCGTCGCGCACCGCGGCCTGCAGCGGCACCTCGGTACCGAGAATGTCAAACGAGATCCCCGGTTTCCACAGCCCGCTCATCAGCACCAGGCTGACCACGGCCAGCAGCAGCACGAAGTTGAACTTGCCTTCGATCGCGATGCCGCCCGAATCCGGGGTGGGATCGACCGGCAGCTGCTCTTCCTTGTTGCGGTAGTAGTGCCGGTCGACCAGGTAGAACATCAGCAGCAGCGCCGCGCAGATAAAGAGCGTTTCCGGGAAGATGTTGCGCAGGGTCCAGAAAAAGTCCACGCCCTTCAGGAAGCCAAGGAACAGCGGCGGGTCGCCCAGCGGCGTCAGCGAGCCGCCGGCGTTGGCCACCAGGAAGATAAAGAACACCACCACGTGCGCCACGTGGCGGCGGTTGTCATTGGCGCGCAGCAGCGGCCGGATCAGCAGCATGGCCGCGCCGGTGGTGCCCATGAAGCTGGCCAGGAACGTGCCCAGCGCCAGGATGCCGGTATTGAGCCCCGGCGTGCCGTGCAGGTTGCCGCGCACGCAGATGCCGCCGGCCACGATATAGAGCGTGGTGATCAGCGCGATGAAGGGAATGTACTCGGCCAGCAGCGCGTGCACGGCGCTGACGGCGGCGGCATGCGCGCCGAACACGAACGCGAACGGCAGCAGGAACAGCAGCCCCCAGCCGGCGGCGATCTTGCCGTAATGGTGGTGCCAGAACTTCGGCCCCAGCAGCGGCCACAGCGCGATCGACAGCAGGATGCCGGCAAAGGGCAGCCCCCACAGCGGCGACAGCGACGCGCCGTCGAGATCGGCGGCATGGCCTGCGGCGGGAAAGGCGGCCAGCATGGCCAGCAGTGGCAACAGCACGGGGGCACGTCGCATCAGGCAGGATCTCCTCGAACAATGCAGCGGTCATGGGCGCGCGCGGCGCGATGCCAGAGCGCGCGGGCAAGCCTGCAAGTGTAATGCAAGCCCTTGCCGCGCTTACCCGTGCGGCGTGCATTTTCGGATTGCGGCGCGCCGGTTTCGCGCCACGCGGATCAGGCCGCGTCGACCAGGATCACATGCACGCGGTACGGACCGTGCGCGCCCAGCACGATGGTCTGCTCGATATCGCCGGTGCGCGACGGACCGCTGATGATGTTGGTGGCGCGCGGCAGCTGGCCGCGCTCGCTGCGCACCAGCGCAAACGCATCTTCCAGTCCGGCGACGATGCGCGAGCGCGGCACCACCGCGACATGGGTCTCGGGCAGCAGCGCGGCCGAGGCGAAGGTGGCGGGGCCGGACAGCAGCATCAGCGAGCCGGTCTCGGCAATCGCGCAGAAGCAGCCGGTGATGCCGACCAGGTCGCCATGCTCGCGGTCGGCGACGGCATCGCGCAGCGGCGGGCGGCACTCAACCGCCAGCCCTGCGTCCTGCCACGGCAACGGGCCGAATTCATCCCACGCGACCGCGCGCCGCACCAGGGCCAGGCTGTCCAGATAGCGCACCGTAGCGGCGGGCACATCGGCCAGGGTCGCGACGCGGTCGACGGTCGAGGCCATGCGCTGCGCCTGCGCCAGGAAGGCTTCGGCCAGGTCGGGCGCGGCGACCGGACGCGGGCCCTGCGGGTGGCGCGCCAGGTAGTCGGCGACGGCGCTGCGCTCGCCCGCGCTTGGCCGGGCCGGCCTGCCCTGGGCGGCTCGGATACGGGCAAAGATGCGGTCGCGGGCGTCGTTGGTTTCCATGGGGCCTGGCTGGGATGACAATGCGCAAGGGCGCGATGCGGCGATTATAGGGGCGATACAGCGGCGCGCCGTGCCAAAACCTGCTACGCGGCGGGCTGCACCGAATACACCTGGCGCAGGTAGGCCAGGTAGCCGGGATCGTCGCACATGGTCTTTTCCGGCGTGTCCGACAGCTTGGCCACCGGCTGCCCGTTACAGCGCACCATCTTCAGCACGATCTGCAGCGGCGTGTAGCCCAGGTCGTTGGTCAGGTTGGTGCCGACCCCGAACGCCAGCCGGCAGCGGCCGTGGAAGCGCTGGTACAGCTCGATCACGCGCGGGATGTCGAGGCTGTCGCTGAAGATCAGCGTCTTGGTGCGCGGGTCGACACGGTTGGCGGCATAGTGGGCCACCATGCGCTCGCCCCACAGCACCGGGTCGCCGGAGTCGTGGCGCACGCCGTCGAAGAGCTTGCAGAAATACAGGTCGAAGTCGCGCAGGAAGGCGTCGAAGCCATAGGTATCCGACAGCGCGATGCCCAGGTCGCCGCGGTACTCGCGCGCCCAGCGCTCCAGCGCAAACACCTGCGAATCGCGCAGCCGCGGCCCCAGCGCCTGGCAGGCCTGCAGGTACTCATGCGCCATCGTGCCCAGCGGCACCATATTGTGCAGGCGCGCGAAGTGGACATTGCTGGTGCCGGCCAGCTGCGGGCCCAGCAGGCGCCGCATGGTCAGCAGCACCTCTTCCTGCCAGTCGCGCGAGAAGCGCCGGCGCGTGCCGTAGTCGGCGATGACGCAATCGGCCAGCTCGGGCGTCTTCAGCAGCGCCAGCTTGGTTTCAAGCCGGCGGCGGCCCTCGGCCAGGTCGGGCTGGGGCTGGGTGCGGCGGAAATAGACTTCGTTGACGATCGCCAGCACCGGTACCTCGAACAGGATGGTGTGCAGCCACGGACCGGTGATGGAAATCTCGATCTCGCCGTTGCCCTGCGGCGACGGGCGCACCGAGACATATTTCTCGTTCAGGTGGAACAGCCCGAGAAAATCGACGAAATCGCTCTTGATAAAGCGCAGGCCGCGCAGGTAGGCCAGCTCTTCCTCGGTGAAGCGCAGCTGGCACAGGTGCGCCACCTCGGCGCGGATCTCGTCGATATACGGGGTCAGATCGATGCCCGCGTTGCGGCACTTGAAGCGGTATTCCACTTGTGCCTGCGGAAACTGATGCAGCACCACCTGCATCATCGTGAATTTGTACAGGTCGGTGTCGAGCAGAGACTGGATGATCATAACGGGCCAGACGGCGATGCCGGGTCAGAACGCCATGCTACCTGAAGTCTGTGCGCTGCCGGCTGGCCGGGTGCTGCCGCGCGGCATGCCGTCGACCAGACAAAGGCAAGAGCCGGCCACCATGCGTTAAGTCAAAAGTACATAAAGAAATAAGAAAACTATCTGATCCGGCTATATAGACCGACTATCCTTGCCAGAAGGCTCGGCTACAATATCGGTTTCCGAAAGGCCTCGGCCGGCGCTCGCCCAGCCCATGCTGCCCTGCGGCAAGCGGGCACTCCCATGTGATGGAGGCGGCGCGTCTCGCCGGCAAGAAGCGGCCCCACAGTTTCCCATTAAAAGCCGACCCGTTTTCCTGGAACCGAAATGACTCACGTTGTCACCGAATCCTGCATCCGTTGCCGCTACACAGACTGCGTTGACGTGTGTCCGGTCGATTGTTTCCGCGAAGGCCCGAACTTCCTGGCCATCGACCCGGATGAGTGCATCGACTGCGCCGTGTGCGTGGCCGAATGCCCGGTGAACGCCATCTACGCCGAGGAAGACGTGCCGGGCGACCAGCAGCAGTTCATCGAGCTGAACGCCGAGCTGGCCCGCGCCTGGCCCTCCATCACCAAGACCAAGGCCCCGCTGGCCGAGGCCGAGGAGTGGAAGGACGCCACCGACAAGCTGCAGTACCTGGAGCGCTGAGCGCACCGGGCAGCAAAGAAAGCCGTCCCCACGCGCTTTCCGCAATGCCGGGCACCCGCGTGCCCAACCAACGTATCAGGACGAATATGGACTTGAGCATTCCAAATCCCGTTGCCGACGCGACCAGGCAGGTCGAGGGCGGTAGCCCCGCAGGCGGCCAGCCGCTGGAAATCGACGCGCTGATCGTCGGTGCCGGCCCGGTCGGTCTGTTCCAGGTGTTCGAACTGGGCCTGCTCGAAATCAAGGCCCACGTGATCGATTCCCTGAAGGTCGTTGGCGGCCAGTGCGTCGAGCTGTATCCGGACAAACCCATCTACGACATCCCGGCCGTGCCCAGCTGCACCGGCCAGGAGCTGACCGATAACCTGCTCAAGCAGATCGAGCCGTTCGAGCCCACCTTCCACCTGGGCCAGGAAGTCTCCGTGGTCGAGCGCCGTGAAGACGGCCGCTTCTTCGTCGAGACCTCGCTCGGCACGCGCTTCATCACCAAGACCATCTTCATCGCCGCCGGCGTGGGCTCGTTCCAGCCGCGCACGCTGAAGGTCGATGGCATCGACAAGTTCGACGGCAAGCAGCTGTTCTACCGCGTCAAGGACCCGAGCCGCTTCCACGGTCGCAACCTGGTGATCGTCGGCGGCGGCGACTCGGCGCTGGACTGGACCCTGGACCTGGTCGGCAAGGCCGAGTCGGTGGTGATGATCCACCGCCGCGACGGCTTCCGCGCCGCCCCCGCGTCGGTCGCCAAGATGAAGGAACTGTGCGAGCAGATGGAAATGCAGTTCCTGGTCGGCCAGATCAGCGGCTATGAAGAGAAGGACGGCGTGCTCACCGAGATCAAGGTGAGCGGTGCCGACGGCGTGACCCGCCGCCTGCCGCTCGACGACCTGCTGGTGTTCTTCGGGCTGTCGCCCAAGCTGGGCCCGATCGCCGAATGGGGCCTGGACCTGGAACGCAAGCAGATCAAGGTGGATACGGAGAAATTCCAGACCAATATCCCCGGCATCTTCGCGGTCGGCGATATCAACACCTATCCCGGCAAGAAGAAGCTGATCCTGTCGGGCTTCCACGAGGCCGCGCTGGCCGCGTTCGGTGCTGCCCCGTATATCTTCCCCGAGAAGAAGATCCACATGCAGTACACCACCACCTCGCCGAAGCTGCACAAGGTGCTGGGCGTGGAATCGCCGGTGTTCGACTGACCAGCTGTTGGTCCCCGCAGAAAAAAGCCGCCGCGAGGCGGTTTTTTTCTGGCACAAAGCCGCAAGCGTCGCTATAATGCGGCCTCGCTGTTCGGCGCCCACGGCCGCAAAGCCGGCATCCAGCCTTCTGGATCGCACGCCAGGCAGCAAGCCAGCCTTCCCCGCACCCCAGGAACTAAATGTCGAAAGGGTGTTGACGAAGAAAAGAGAAACTGGCTATAATTTCTTTCTCAGCTGTTCCCCGATAGCTCAGTCGGTAGAGCGACGGACTGTTAATCCGCAGGTCCCTGGTTCGAGCCCAGGTCGGGGAGCCAACCGATACGGAAGCCCGGTGCAAACGCACCGGGCTTTTTCGTTTGTGGGTCGCATTCGTGGGCCGCATTCGTGGGCCGCATTTGCGGGTCGCGAACGGCTTTGGTCCGGGGCTGCCGCAGCGCCCCGCCCTTCATCTTACCCCTGCAGCGCAGCGCTTGCGGCCTTCAGCGCCACGACGATCGCCTCGGCATTGGCTTCGACCCGATGCAGCGGCCCAGCCACCGACATCCCGTAGACAACGCCGCCGAGCGATACCGGCATCGCGATGGCCCCCAGGTCGGGGAACGACTCGCCGAAATTCGGGTACCACCCCTGCGCCTGCCATTGCTGCATCGCCGCCTCGAATACCCGCAGCGAGTCCACCGTGCGGCCGGTGCGCGACGCAAAGGAAACGCCGGCCAGCAGTTCCGCGCGGCTTTCCATGGTCATGGTGCCGAGGATGGCGCGGCCGATCGAATTGACATGCGCGTCGCGCAGCTCTCCCGGCGCGGCGATATAGCGCACCGGGTTGGCTGACTCGCGCACCTCAAGGTACAGCACGCGCCCGTCCTCCTGCAGCTTGCCGAACACCACGGTCTCGCCGGTGGTGTCGCGCAGCGATTCCAGCACCGGCTGCACGCGCTCCAGCAACGGGTCATTGCGCGCGATGCGCTGCGCGATGTCGAGCAGCCGACGCGTCGGGTAGTAGCCCTGGCGGCGGCCGGTTTCGTAGAGATAGCC
This sequence comes from Cupriavidus nantongensis, assembly GCF_001598055.1. Taxonomy (NCBI): domain Bacteria; kingdom Pseudomonadati; phylum Pseudomonadota; class Betaproteobacteria; order Burkholderiales; family Burkholderiaceae; genus Cupriavidus; species Cupriavidus nantongensis. The sequence goes on from NZ_CP014844.1 coordinate 3,504,584, forward strand.
CAGCGACGCCAGCGTGCGGATCAGCCCCAGGCAGCTCGACATCGGCGCGCCCAGCAGCTTGGCCAGCTCGGTCAGCGTCAGCGAGCGGCCTTCGCGCGCATAGATTTCCATGATCTCGATCACGCGCAGCGCCGTCTTGACGCTGCCGTAACCGGACTTCTCCGCCGCTTCGTTTGCTGCCATCGTTTGGCTTCCTCGACTTCAGTATCCGTTGGGCGGGATTGTACGCGGCAGTAGCGCGGGTCAGTCCTCCGGGTTTCCCGCCCGCGGCAAGGCCTGCGGCCAGCTGCGGATATTGCCGGGCGTGCGCGAGAAGCGCGTGGGAATGCCCACGCCGCGCAGGCGCCCTTCGCTCGGATGGTCGTACTCGAACATCATGCCGGTGGCGCGCAGGTGCGGGTCGTCGGCAAGGCTGTCGAAGTGCGGCACCTCGCTGTGCGGGATGTCGGCATCGCGCAGCAGCGCCAGCCATTCGGCGGTGGAGCGCTGCGCGACGATCTCGGCCAGCGTGGCATAGAGCGCGTCGATATTGGCGCTGCGCGCGGCCGGCGTCGCGTAGCGCGGATCGCTGGCCAGCGGTGCATGGCCGGAGACATCGAAGAAGCGCTGCCATTGCGCGCTGGTGTACGGCAGCAGCGCGATATGCCCGTCGCGGGTGCGGTACGGCTTGCGGTGCAGCGACATCACGCGCGGATAGCCGGCCGGCCCGAGCGGCGGCACGAAGGTCTGCCCGGCCAGTTGCTCGGTCGCCAGGAACGACACCAGCGTCTCGAACATCGGCACCTCGATGGCCTGGCCGCGGCCGGAACGCTCGCGCTCATATAGCGCCATCGGAATCGCGTAGGCCACGGTCAGCCCGGCGACCTTGTCGGCGAGGATGGTGTTGACGTACTGCGGCCCTTCGTTCGAGTTGGCGCCCTGGAACTGCGCCATGCCGCTGCGGGCCTGGATGATGTCGTCGAACGCGGGCGCGCCGGCGTACGGCCCCGACTCCGAATAGCCATAGGCGCCGCAGTAGATCAGCCGCGGATGGTCGGCGCACAGCGAGGCATAGTCGAGCCCGAGCTTGCGCAACGACTGCGGCCGCACGTTCGAGACAAAGACATCGGCGCCGGCGATCAGCGTCTTCAGCGCCGCCAGGTCGTCGGGCTGCTTCACGTCCAGCACCACGAACCGCTTGTTGCGGTTCAGGTTGAGGAAGCTCGCGCCCATGGCGGCGTGCCGCGCCGGCTCGGCATGGCGGAACACATCGCCGGCCGGCGGCTCGACCTTGATCACCTCGGCGCCCATGTCGCCAAGGATCTGCGTGGCATACGGCCCCATCGCCACCGAGGTCATGTCGATCACGCGGATCCCGGCCAGCGGCCCGGTCGGCACACTGCCCTGCGCTGCCTTGTCTTGCATCGTCGCTCCCGCTCAGTACGACTTGGGCAAGCCCAGCACGCGCTCGGCGATAAAGCACAGGATCAGCTGCGGGCTGACCGGCGCGATGCGCGGGATATACGACTCGCGCAGCAGCCGCTCGACGCGGTATTCGCGCGAATAGCCCATGCCGCCCAGCGTCAGGATCGCGGTCTGGCAGGCATTGTGGCCGGCCTCGGCGGCGAGGTACTTGGCGGCATTGGCCTCGGCCCCGCACGACTGGCCCGCGTCGTAGCGCGCCGCGGCCTTGAGCATCATCAGGTTGGCCGACTCCAGCTGCATCCAGGCCTGCGCCAGCGGATGCTGCACGCCCTGGTTCATGCCGATGGGGCGGCCGAACACCACGCGTTCCTTGGCGTACTGCGTGGCGATGGCCAGCGCCGCGCGGCCCAGCCCGATGGCCTCGGCCGCGATCAGGATGCGCTCCGGGTTGAGCCCGTGCAGGATGTACTCGAAGCCCTTGCCCTCTTCGCCGATGCGGTCCTCGTCGGGGATGAACAGGTCGTCGATGAACAGCATGTTGGTGTCGACGGCGGCGCGGCCCATCTTGTCGATCTCGCGGATCTCGATCTTGCTGCGGTCGACTTTGGTATAGAACAGCGACAGCCCCTCGGTCGATTTCTTCACCGACTCCAGCGGCGTGGTGCGGGCCAGCAGCAGCATGCGGTCGGCCACCTGCGCGGTGGAAATCCAGATCTTGCGCCCGCTCACCGAATAGCCGCCCGGCACCTTCCGCGCAAAGGTCTTGAGCTTGGTGGTGTCGAGCCCGGCGTCGGGCTCGGTCACGCCGAAGCAGGCCTTCTCCTGGCCGGCGATCAGCGGCGGCAGGAAGCGGCCCTTCTGCGCGTCGGTGCCGAACACCACCACCGGGTTCAGGCCGAACACGTTCATGTGCACCGCCGACGCGCCGGTCATGCCCGCGCCCGACTGCGAGATGGTCTGCATCACCAGCGCCGCTTCCAGGATGCCCAGCCCCGCACCGCCGAAGGCCTCGGGCATGGCCACGCCGAGCCAGCCGCCTTCGCACAGCGTCTGGTAGAACTCGTGCGGATAAGTGCCGGACTTGTCGAGGCGGTCCCAGTATTCCATGTCGAACTGCGCGCAGACCTGCTGCACCGCCTCGACGATGGAGGCCTGTTCTTCGGAGAGATCGAAATTCATCGCGTTACCTGCTTGCTGTCGTTGTCGGTTCGATGGTGTCTTATTCCGGCTGGATGCCCGCGTCCTTCACCAGCCGCGCCCACTTCTGCAATTCGGCTACGACAAACTGGTTGAGCTCGGCCGGCGTGCTGCCGAACGGCTCGAAGCCGAGCGCGTGGAACTGCGCCGCATGCTGCTTGCTGGTGGCGATCGCCACCAGCTCGCGGTTCAGGCGCTCGACCACCGGGGCCGGCACCCCGGCCGGCGCGAACACGCCGTTCCACGAGGTCACGTCGAAGCCCTTCAGTTCCGGCACGCTTGCCAGCGGCGGCAGGTCGGGCAGCAGCGCGCTGCGCTGCGCGGTGGTGACCGCCAGCGCGCGCAGCTTGCCGGCGCGCACGTTGGCGATGCCGGCGGCGAAGTCGACGAACATCGCCTGCACCTGGCCGCCCATCACGTCGGTCATCGCCGGCGGCGTGCTCTTGTACGGCACGTGCAGCATCTTCAGCCCCGCCATCTTCGACAGCGTCGCGCCCGAGACGATGCCGGTGCTGTTGCCGCTGGCATAGGTCAGGCCCGGATGCGCCTTGGCGTAGTCGACGAACTCGCGCAGCGTCTTGACCGGCAGCGCCGGGTTGACCACCAGCATGAACGGCAGGTTGCCCATGCGCGAGATCGGCGTGAAATCCTTGACCGGGTCATAGCGCAACTGCTTCATCAGCGACGGGTTGGCCGAATGCGTGGTGTTGGTGGTCATGAACAGCGTATAGCCGTCGGCGGGCGCCTTGGCGACGAACTCCGCGGCGATGGTGCCGTTGGCACCGGGCTTATTGTCGACCACCACCGGCTGTTGCAGCGACTCGCCCAGGTACTTCGCGGTAAGGCGCGCCACCGCATCGGTGCCGCTGCCGGCGGCAAACGGCACCACCAGGCGCAGCGGCTTGGCGGGGAATTCATCGGCGGCCAGCACCGGGGTGGCAGCCAGCGCCGCGCTGCAACCCAGCACCAGGCCGGCAAAAGCGTTCTTGAAGGACTTCACGGTGGTTGTCTCCTGTAGTTTTGTGCCCTGCCCGTGACCGCCGCCGGTCAGGCGGGCCGTATCACGCGTTCAGGGGATTCCTCGTAAGGCGGTGAATAGATCACCAGAATCTTCGCGGGCTCGTCGCTGACCACCGTGAAGACGTGCATCTGGTCCGGTGGGAAGAAGCAGCAGTCGCCCGGACCGAGCTCCCTGCGCTGGCCTCCGACCTCGGCAATGGCGCGTCCTTCCAGCACGTAACAGACCTGTTCGATGCCGGGATGCGCGTGCGGCAGCGCGCCCTTGCCCTTCTCGATGGTGCCGTGGATCACTTCCAGGTGGCGCGAGCCGACCGTCTCGGGCGCGATCAGCCGGCGGTTGAGCGTGCCGACATGGTTGGCGGGGTGGTAGCCCTCGACCTCGTCGGTCGAGATGAAATACACGGGTTGGTCCGGCATGCGGGTCTCCTGCCTGAATTCATGTTTATGAATAATAGTTTATACACATGAATTTTGCCGTCAAACGATTTCGACGCGTGTGCGGGTTTACCGGGAGCGGACGGCATGGACGAGCGCTGCCCTCACGCGGCGCGTGGTCGACCTGAAACGGATGATGTGAAGTGGCTTGCGGCGTTCAGCCGGCGAAGCGATAACCGACGCCGACCTCGGTCAGCAACCACGCCGGCTGGGCCGGGTCGGCCTCCAGCTTGTGGCGCAGGTGGCCCATGTAGACGCGCAGGTAGTGGCTGCTGTCGGCATGGGACGGCCCCCATACTTCGCGCAGCAGCTCGCGGTGCGTCATGACCTTGCCGCGGTGCGCCAGCAGCACCGCCAGCAGACGGTATTCGATCGGGGTCAGGTGCACCGCCTCTCCCCCGCGCGTGACCTGCCGGCTGGCGAGGTCAACCGCGACCTCACCGAACGCCACCTGCGCCCGCCCCTGCGCGCCGGCGCGCGCATGCCGGCGCAACAGCACACGCAGCCGCGCCACCAGCTCGCCCACGCCGAAGGGCTTGGTCAGGTAGTCGTCGGCGCCGGCGTCGAGCGCGCGGATCTTCTCGGTCTCGTCGGTGCGCGCCGACAGCACCAGCACCGGCACCTCGGTCCAGGTGCGCAGCTCGCCGATCATCGACACGCCGTCGCCGTCGGGCAGGCCCAGGTCCAGGATCACCAGGTCGGGCTGGCGCGTGCCGGCCTCGATCAGGCCGCGCTGCAGCGTATCGGCCTCGTGCACGGTGCAGCCCTCGTCTTGCAGCGCCGCGCGCACGAAGCGGCGGATATGGGGCTCGTCTTCCACCAGCAGCACCGTGGGCGAAAACTCGAATGGCATGACGCGTTGCTTCCTTGCAAGATTGGCGGGTTCAGGCCGGCACGCCGGCCGCTTCGGGTTCCAGCACCGGCGGGGTGCCGCGCGGCAGCGAGACCACGAAGCGCGCGCCTGTCCCCTCGCCCTGCGCCTGCGGATGCACCGGCTCGACCCGGATGCTGCCGCCGTGCGCCTGCACGATCGCCTCGCACACGGCCAGCCCCAGGCCGACGCCGCTGGTGGCAGATTCGCGCTCGCCACGCGTGAATTTCTCGAACACCTGGCGCGCCATCGCGGCCGGCACGCCAGGGCCGTTGTCCTCGACCATCAGGTGCACCGACGCTTCGCTGACCTCGCCACGCAGCCGGATCTCGGTGCCCGGCGCGGTGTACTTGGCGGCGTTCTCGAGCAGGTTGCACAGCACGCGCTCGATCAGCACGCCGTCGCATTCCACCAGCGGCAGCGCCGACAGGCCGGCCACCACCACGCGGTGCCGCGCCAGCGCATCGCGCAGCGACGCCAGCGCCGCGCCGGCCAGCTCTTCGAACGACTGCCAGGTCTTGCGCAGCGCCACGTTGGGGCCCTGCAGCCGGGCCATGTCGAGCAGGTTGGCCACCATCGCATGCATGCGCCGCGCCTGGTCGCGCATGGCACCGACCGTTTCGGCCACGCCCGGCGCCAGCGGCGGCGTGCCGCGCTGCAGGGTCTCGGCCATGCCGATCAGGCTGGTCAGCGGCGTGCGCAGGTCGTGCGACACCGCCGCCAGCAGCGAACTGCGCAGGCGCTCCGATTCCATCGTCAGCAGGGCCTGCTGCGCGACCTCGACGTAATGCAGCCGCTCCAGCGCGATCGCGATCAGCGTGGCAAAGACATCGGCCTGGCGCCGCAGCGCCGGCTGCGCAAAGGCACGCCAGGCGCGCGGCTCGACCGCGAGCACGCCGCGCACCTGCATCGGCGCTTTCAGCGGCAAGTACAGCACCGTGCCGGCCGGCAGCGTGTCGGTGCCGGTGCCGGCCGGCTGGCCGTGGTCGAATACCCATTGCGCCAGCACATGGTCGATGGCGTCGCTCTGCGCCGCGACGCCGGCTTGCGCATTGCTCTCGGCATCGGTAGCGGCTGGCAGCAGCCGCCCTTGCGGGCCGGCCAGGAAGAATGCCGCACGCGCGTCGAAGGCCGCACGCAGGAAGCGGCTGCCGATGGCGACGATCTGCGCATCGGTCAGCGCCGCCGACAGTTCGCGCGCCAGCTCGTACAGCGTGCGCGCATCGGTCTCGCGCTGGACCGACACGCGCGCCTGCTCGCGCAGCCCGGCGGTGAGCTGCCCGATCACCAGCCCCACCGCCAGCATCACCAGGAAGGTCACCAGGTATTGCACGTCGCTGACCGCGAACGACAGCTGCGGCGGCACGAAGAAGAAGTCGAACGCGCCCACTGCCAGCAGCGCTGCGAAGGCGCCGGCGGTGCGTCCGTGGCGCAGCGCCACCCCCGCCACCGCCAGCAGGAACAGCATGGCGATATTGACCAGGTCGAACCATGGCCGCGCCAGCGCCGACAGCGCGGTGGCGCCGGCGCACCAGGCCACCGCCCACAACAGGCCGGGCCACTGTGCCGGACGCGCCTCTTCAGCTTGCAGGTCGATGCCATGCGCACCGCGGGCGGCATCGGGCGCGTCATGCCGGACCGCATCGGCGGCGACGCGGATCACGTCGACCTCCGGGCACGCGGCCGCCAGCGCATCGGCAAAGCTGCTGCGCCCGAACAGCCAGGCGCGCGCGCCCAGCCACGGCGACAGCAGCTGCGCCAGCCAGGCATGCAGGCGGCCGGGCAGCGCACCGCCGCGGTCACGCCAGCGCGCCGGGGTGCGACCGATCAGGACCTTGGTCAGGTTGTGCCGCCGCACATAGCCGGCCACCGCCGCCACCATGTCGCTGCCGGCCAGGGTCTCGGTGCGCGCGCCCAGCGACTCGGCCAGCCGCATGGCCTCGTCCAGCTGCGCGCGCAGCGGGTCCGGCACCGGCGCCAGCCGCGGCACCGACACCGTCACCACATGGCAGTCGCAATCGAGCTGCGCCGCCAGCCGGCGCGCGCTGCGCACCACCTGCGCGGCATCGCTGCCGTGGCCGATGCAGGCCAGCACCGCTTCGCGCGTGCGCCACACCGGCTCGATCGACGCCTGCTGGCGGTAGGCACGCACATCGTCGTCGACGCGGTCGGCGGTGCGGCGCAGCGCCAGCTCGCGCAGCGCGATCAGGTTGCCCTTGCGGAAGAAGTGCTGCACCGCGTGGCGGGCCTGTTCGGGCACGTACACCCGGCCTTCGCGCAGCCGGCGCAGCAGCTCGTCGGCGGGCAGGTCGACCAACACCACTTCGTCGGCCTCGTCGAAGACCGCGTCAGGCACGGTCTCGCGCACGCGGATGCCGGTGATGCCGGCCACCGCCTGGTTCAGGCTGTCGAGGTGCTGGACGTTGACGGTGGTCCAGACGTCGATGCCGGCCGAGCGCAGCTCGGCGATGTCCTGCCAGCGCTTGGGATGGCGGCTGCCGGGCGCGTTGCTGTGGGCCAGTTCGTCGACCAGCACCAGCGCCGGCCGGCGCGCCAGCGCGGCATCGAGATCGAATTCCTGCAGCGCACGGCCGCGGTGCTCGAGCACGCGCCGCGGCAGCTGCTCGAGGCCTTCGGCAAGCGCCTCGGTCTCGGCGCGGCCATGGCTTTCGACCACACCCACGACGACATCGCCGCCCTGCTCGCGCAGCGCGCGCGCCGCCGCCAGCATGGCAAAGGTCTTGCCGACGCCGGCCGAGGCGCCGAAGTAGATGCGCAGGCGTCCGCGCGCGGCGCGTTCGCCGTCGGCCTGCAGGCGTTGCAGCAGGTGGTCGGGATCGGGGCGGAGGTCGTCGGCTGGGCGCGCGGGCATGGTGGACGCGCTCACGTTGCGGCAGGGTGAACGCAGCCAGATTGTGCCATGCAGGCTGGCGCGTGGCCCGCCGCGTGGTCCGTCCCTTCAGCGCGCCGGCAGCGCATCCAGTGCCAGGTTCAGCCGCAGCACGTTGACGCCGGCCTCGCCCAGCACCGGCAGCAGCGGCTTGTCGGTATGCGCGGCGATCAGCGCGCGCACCTGCGCGAGCGGCAAACCCCGCGCCCGCGCCACGCGTGCCGCCTGGTACTCGGCCGCGGCCACGCTGATATGCGGGTCCAGGCCGCTGCCGGAGGCGGTCACCAGGTCTACCGGCACCGGCGCGGTGTTGCCGGGATCGGCCGCGCGCAGCGCCTCGATGCGCACGCGGGCCGCGTCGGCCAGCGCCGGGTTCGACGGCCCCAGGTTGGAGCCGCCGGAGGCCCCGCCGTTATAAGGCATCGGCGCGGTCGCCGAGGGCCGGCCCCAGAAGTCGCCGGGCGCGGAGAACGGCTGGCCGATCAGCTCGGATCCCAGCACCTTGCCGTCGCGCACGATCAGCGAGCCGGCCGCCTGGTGCGGAAAGGCCGCGCCGGCAATCATGGTGATCGCCGCGGGGTACAGCAGGCCGGTCAGCAGCGACAGCGCCAGCAGGATCACCAGCGCCGGGCGCAGCAGGCCGCCCTGCCCTTCGGTTTGCGCAGTGGGCGCAGCGTGCGCGGTGTCGGCAGTGATTGGATTGGACATGGTTGCTCCGAAGATTGTTTGGATCGGGTCGGATCAGGCCCAGCCCATGGCGGCCAGGCCCAGGTCGATCAGCTTGATGCCGGCAAACGGCACCGCGATGCCGCCCAGCCCGTACACCAGCAGGTTGCGGCGCAGCAGCGCGGCGGCGCCGAGCGCGCGATAGCGCACGCCGCGCAGCGCCAGCGGGATCAGCACCACGATGATCAGCGCGTTGAAGATCACCGCCGACAGGATTGCCGATGCCGGCGTGGCCAGCCCCATCACGTTGAGCAGGCCCAGCTGCGGATAGGTGGTGGCGAAGGCCGCGGGAATGATCGCGAAATACTTGGCCAGGTCGTTGGCCACGCTGAAGGTGGTGAGCGCGCCGCGGGTCATCAGCATCTGCTTGCCGATGCCGACGATCTCGATCAGCTTGGTCGGGTTGCTGTCGAGGTCGACCATGTTGCCGGCCTCGCGCGCGGCCTGCGTGCCGCTGTTCATGGCGACCGCGACGTCGGCCTGCGCCAGCGCCGGGGCATCGTTGGTGCCGTCGCCGGTCATCGCCACCAGCCGCCCTTCGGCCTGGTACTGGCGGATCAGCGCAAGCTTGGCTTCGGGCGTGGCCTCGGCGAGGAAGTCGTCGACGCCCGCCTCGGCGGCGATCGCGGCGGCGGTCAGCCGGTTGTCGCCGGTGATCATCACGGTGCGGATGCCCATGCGGCGCAGTTCGCCGAAGCGCTCGCGGATGCCGCGCTTGACCGTGTCCTTCAGCTCCACCACGCCCAGCACGCGCACCTCGGTCCCGGCCAGCTCGGCCACCACCAGCGGCGTGCTGCCGGCCCGCGCCACGTCCTCGACCGCGTGCGTGACCGCATCCGGGAACTTGCCCGCATGCCCGGCCACGTAGCGGCGCACCGCGTCGGCCGCACCCTTGCGCACGCTGCGCCGCGACGCGCCGTCGTCGAGGTCGACGCCGCTCATGCGCGTCTGCGCGCTGAACGGCACGAACACCGGCCGCGCCGCGCCCATGCCCGGGGCGTCGGCGCCGGCCTGCTGGCGCGCCAGCGCCACGATGCTGCGGCCCTCGGGGGTTTCATCGGCCAGCGACGACAGCCACGCTGCGGCCGCCAGCTGGCGTTCGCTCACACCCGGCGCCGGCAGCATCCGCGCGGCCTGGCGGTTGCCCAGCGTGATCGTGCCGGTCTTGTCGAGCAGCAGCACGTCGACGTCGCCGGCCGCTTCCACCGCGCGCCCCGAGGTGGCGATCACGTTGGCCGCCATCATGCGGCTCATGCCGGCCACGCCGATCGCCGACAGCAGCCCGCCGATGGTGGTCGGGATCAGGCACACCAGCAGCGCCACCAGCACGGTCACGGTGACCGGCAGCCCCGCGCCCGTCGCCCGCACGCTGTAGGCGGAAAACGGCAGCAGCGTGGCCGTGGCCAGCAGCAGCACCATCGACAGCCCGACCAGCAGGATCGTCAGCGCCAGCTCGTTGGGCGTCTTCTGGCGCCGCGCGCCTTCGACCATCGAGATCATCCGGTCGATAAAGCTCTCGCCGGGATTGGTGGTGATGCGCACCACGATCCAGTCGGACAGCACGCGCGTGCCGCCGGTGACCGACGAGAAATCGCCGCCGGATTCGCGGATCACCGGAGCCGATTCGCCGGTGATGGCGCTTTCGTCGACCGAGGCCACGCCTTCGATCACCTCGCCGTCGCCGGGGATCATGTCGCCGGCCTCGACCAGCACCACGTCGCCGCGGCGCAGCGTGGTGGCCGGACGCACCTGCACGGCGCCGTCGCGGCGGCCCTCGGTCAGCACGCGCGCGCTCGCGCTGCGCTTGAGCCCGCGCAGCGATGCGGCCTGCTGCCGGCTGCGGCCTTCGGCCAGGGCCTCGGCAAAGTTGGCAAACAGCACGGTGACCCACAGCCAGACCGTGACCGCGACGATAAAGCCGGCGCTCTCGGTGGCATGCGGCGGCGGCGCGACCAGCGCGCGCAGCGCCAGCAGCGTGGTCAGGATGGCGCCGGCATAGACCACGAACATCACCGGGTTGCGCAGCTGCTCGCGCGGCGACAGCTTGCGCAGCGCCGCGAGCAGCGCGGGGCGCACCAGTTCGGGCGACAGCAGCCGGCGCGGCGTGCGCGCGGGGTCGTGGGGATGATCATGGGCGGCGCCGTCCTCGGCGCGCTCCGGGGCGGCCTGGGGCCGCGTGCTAAGGGTATCGGGTTGCATCATGGAAACAGGTTCGCGAGTGGCGATTCGTCGGGGACGGGGATCAGCGCGCAGCGCCGGCCAGCACGCCTTGCAGGTGTTCGGCGACCGGCCCCAGCGCCAGCGCCGGGACATAGGTCAGCGCGCCCACCATCAGCACGGAGCCGGCCAGCAGCACCACGAACAGCGCGCCGTGCGTGGGCATGGTGCCGCCGGTGGCAGGCAGCGCCGGCTTGGCCGCCAGCGATCCCGCCAGCGCCAGCACCGGGATCACGACCCAGAAGCGGCCGAACCACATCGCCGCGGCCAGCAGCGTGTTGTAGAACGGGGTGTTGGCCGACAGGCCCGCGAACGCGCTGCCGTTGTTGTTGGCGGCCGAAGACAGCGCGTACAGGATCTCGGAAAAACCGTGCGTGCCGGGGTTGAGCACGCCCGCGCGGCCCGCGCCCGCCATCACCGCCACCGCCGTGCCCAGCAGCACCAGCAGCGGCGTGACCAGGATCACGATCACGGTCATCTTCATCTCGAAGGCCTCGATCTTCTTGCCGAGGTATTCCGGCGTGCGGCCGATCATCAGGCCGGCGATAAACACCGCCAGCACCGCATAGACCAGCATGCCGTACAGGCCGGAGCCGACCCCGCCGAACACCACCTCGCCCAGCTGCATCAGCAGCCTCGGCACCATGCCGCCCAGCGCGGTGAAGGAATCGTGCATGGCATTGACCGCGCCGCACGACGCCGCCGTGGTGATCGCCGCGAACAGCGCGGAGGCGGCCACGCCGAAGCGCGTTTCCTTGCCTTCCATATTGCCGCCCGCCTGCAGCGCGGAGCCCGCGTGGTCCAGCGGCAGCGCGGACAGCACCGTCCCGGCACGCTGCTCGGCGAGCGCGGCCAGGCACGCCATGGCCACGAACAGCAGCGTCATCGCCGCCAGCACCGCCACGCCTTGCCGGCGGTCCCGCACCATCTCCCCGAAGGTGAAGCACAGCGCGGCGGGGATCAGGAAGATCGCCAGCATCTCGATCAGGTTGGACAGCGCGGTCGGGTTCTCGTACGGATGCGCGGAGTTGGCATTGAAGAAGCCGCCGCCGTTGGTGCCCAGCATCTTGATCGCTTCCTGCGAGGCCACCGGCCCCATTGGCAGCGTCTGCGTGTGCGCCGTGGCCGCACGGGTCAGCGCCTGGCCGTGCGCATCGGTGACCGGATTGCCGGCGGCGTCCGCCACCGGCTGGCTGTAGGCGACCGGACGCAGCAGCGCGGCGTCGCGATAGCCGCTGAAATTCTGGATCACGCCCTGGCTCGCCAGCATCAGCGCAATGGCCGAGGCCAGCGGCACCAGCACGTACAGCGTGATACGCGTCAGGTCGACCCAGAAGTTGCCGATGCCGTCCGCGCGCTGGCGCGCGAAGCCGCGGATCAGCGCGAACACTACCGCGATGCCGGTAGCCGCCGAGACAAAGTTCTGCACCGTCAGCGCCAGCATCTGCGTCAGGTAGCTCATGGTCGATTCGCCGGCATAGCCCTGCCAGTTGGTATTGGCGACGAAGCTGACGGCGGTGTTGAAGGCCGAGTCCGGCGACACCGCGCCGAAGCCCTGCGGATTTAGCGGCAGCCAGCCCTGCAGGCGCTGCAGCGCATAGACCGCCACCGCGCCGAGCAGGTTGAAGGCGAGCACGGCGAGCGCATAGCGCCGCCAGCCCATCTGCGCGCCAGGCTGCACGCCGGCAAGCCGGTACAGCGCGCGCTCGAGCGGCCGGCCCCAGCCGGTCAGGCGGTAGCCGTCGTCTTCGACCGCGCGGCGCAGGTAGCGGCCCAGCAATGGCGCAAGGGCCAGCAGGATGGCCAGGTAAAGGGCCAGCAGGCCCGGGAAATCGGTCGGCATCAGAACTTCTCCGGACGGCACAGTGCAATCAGCAGGTAGAGGAAGATGGCCACGGCAAGCGCGCCGGCCAGCAGTTCGGTCCAGTCCATCAGCGGTCTCCGCCGGTGGCGGCATCCGGCTGCGGCCGGTCCAGGGTGGAAACCGGCCGCACCGGGCCGCACAGCCATGCGCACAGCGCGACCAGGGCGACGCTGGCGGCGCCGAAGGCAATCAGAACGAGCAGGAATATCGCATCCATGACGAGCAGAATCGTGAGTGGCAGACGTCACCCAGATTAGGGATGCGGGGATAAAAACGGGGTAGAAAGGCCCGCTACGGCTGTAAAAACGGTATAAAGACGGCTCGCGGCCCGGCACGGACGCCGCAGCGCATTTGGAGTGGCCTCGCGATAACTTCCAGCCCCGGCCGACGCGCGTACGTTGCACTGCATTCTTGACAGCGCCGTCGTATACATGCCATAGTTACGGGCGTATAGCATTCATGGAAACCGGTACTGTCAGGCTCCAGTTATCTTTGGACCTGGCGCTATCACCCCTGACACTGGTTGCACGGACTGAAACGTCCACATCTTTCAGGTTCGCGGGGGCGCACCAGGGCATCGGCCCGGCGTGCAATACCAGTCGCTCCGGCGACCGCAGTTTCCCCCCGTGTGAACCAGCCGCCCCGGCGGCAATCCCCTAAAGGACTGAATTGACTAAGATCGTCTTGAAACCCGGTGAGCCCGTTGAAGTTGCAATGCGGCGTTTCCGTCGTGCCATTCTGCAGACTGGCCTGATCGTTGAACTCAAGAGCCGTACCGCTTACGAGAAGCCGACGACCGAGCGCAAGCGCAAGAAGAAGGCCGCCGAAGCACGCCTGCGCAAGCGCCTGCGCATGCAGATGCTGCCGAAGAAGATGTACTGATTCCGGTACGCTTCGCCGCCTGGCCCCGCCAGGCAAGAAAAACCGCCAGTTCGCTGGCGGTTTTTTTTATGCCTGTGCGCCGGGGCCCGCGCCTGCTGCAACGCGCCAACCGAGGCCGGCGCGGATGACCGGCATAATGGCGGATATTGCGCCGTTGCGGCGCCACACCGGACCCTGTCTTGACTGCCATCCTAGAGTTGCGCAAGGTGCGCAAGCAATACGGCGACACGGTCGTGGTCGACGACCTCGACCTGCAGGTTTTCCGCGGCCAGTGCTTCGGCCTGCTAGGCCCCAACGGCGCCGGCAAGACCACCACGCTGCGGCTGCTGCTGGGCCTGACCACGCCGCTGGCGGGCACGCTGACGCTGTGCGGCGAGCCCATCCCCGAGCGGGCGCCGCAGGCGCGCATGCGCGTGGGCGTGGTGCCGCAGTTCGACAATCTCGATCCGGACTTCTCGGTGATCGAGAACCTGCGCATCTTCGGCCGCTACTTCGGGCTGTCGTCGGCCGAGATCGAGCGCCGCGTGCCGAAGCTGCTGGAATTCGCGCGGCTGGAAAACCGCGCCGACGCGCAGGTGCGCGACCTCTCCGGCGGCATGCGCCGGCGCCTGACGGTGGCGCGCGCGCTGATCAACGACCCGGACCTGCTGGTGATGGACGAGCCCACCACCGGCCTCGACCCGCAGGCGCGCCACCTGATCTGGGAGCGGCTGAAGTCGCTGATGGCCAGCGGCAAGACCATCCTGCTGACCACGCACTTCATGGAAGAAGCCGAACGGCTGTGCAACTACCTGTGCGTGATCGACGGCGGCCGCAAGATCGCCGAAGGCAAGCCGCACGAGCTGATCGACAGCCAGATCGGCTGCGACGTGGTCGAGGTCTATGGCGATGAACTGGAGACGCTGCGCGGCACGCTGACGCCGCTGGCGCAGCGCACCGAAATGAGCGGCGAGACGCTGTTCTGCTACGTGCGCGAGCCCGCCCCGCTGCTGGCGGCGCTGCACGGCAGGAGCGGCGTGCGCTACCTGCGCCGCCCGGCCAACCTCGAGGACGTGTTCCTCAAGCTGACCGGACGCGAGATGCGGGACTGAACCAAGGGACGACATGAGCGAACAGGACCCGCGCGCGGACGCCACCGATGCCTCCCCCGCCGCCGCCATGGCGGCGCGCCAGACCTATCCGCAGCCGCTGCTGCCGCGCAACCTGCGCAACTGGATGATGGTCTGGTACCGCAACTACATGGTGTGGAAGAAGCTGGCGATTCCGTCGATGATCGGCAACCTGGCCGACCCGATGATCTACCTGTTCGGCCTCGGCCTCGGGCTCGGGCTGATGGTTGGCCAGGTCGACGGGGTGTCGTATATCGCCTTCCTGGCGGCCGGCACCACCGCGTCCAGCGTGATGATGTCGGCCAGCTTCGAGTCGATGTATTCGGCATTCTCGCGCATGCATGTGCAGCGCACCTGGGAAGCGATCATGCATGCGCCGCTGACGCTGGGCGACGTGGTGCTGGGCGAGATTGCCTGGGCCGCCAGCAAGGCGGTGCTGTCGGGGCTGGCCATCATGCTGGTGGCGGGCGCGCTCGGCTATGCGCAGATGCCGGGGGCGCTGCTGGCGCTGCCGGTGATCGTGCTGGCCGGGATCGCCTTCGCCGCGCTGGCGATGATCGTCACCGCGCTGGCGCCCAGCTACGACTTTTTCATGTTCTACCAGACCCTGGTGATGACGCCGATGCTGCTGCTGTCGGGCGTGTTCTTCCCGCTGGAACAGCTGCCCGAAGGCGTGCAGGCCGCCGCCAAGGCGCTGCCGCTGGCGCACGCCGTGGCGCTGATCCGGCCGCTGATGCTGGGCCGCCCGGTCGACGGCGCCGGCCTGCACCTGGCGGTGCTGGCCGCCTATGCGGTCATCGCGCTGGTGGTGTGCCTGGTGCTGCTGCGCCGCCGGCTGCTGCGCTGACCCGGCCCGATGCCAGCCTCAACTACTACTACGAGTTCCATGCAGTCTTTATTTCCCCGCTTGCGTCGCCACCGGCGCAACGATAGCCAGACCACTGCCACCCTGCCGCGCATCGCGCTGAGGCTGGCGGCCGCCTGCACCGTCGCGTCGCTGTCCGGCTGCATGGTGATCGGCGCCACCGTGGCGGTCGGCAGCGCCGCGGTATCGACGGTGGCGACGGTGGGCTCGGCCGCGGTCAGCGTGGCCTCGACCGCGGTCGGCGCCACCTACGACGTCACCGCCGCCGGCGTAAAGGCGATGGCCGGCGGCGATGAGCCCGCACCGCAAGCGCCGGCACCGCAAGCGCAGCCATCTCAAGACCCGGCCCCGCAAGAACCGGCGCCGGTGGTCGCGGCGGCAGAGTAGCGCCTCAGTCGCCCAGGCCGCGCAGCAGGTCGGCCTTCAGGTCCTCGACCGACTCCAGCCCCACCGCCAGCCGGATCAGCCCTTCGCCCACGCCCGCGGCTGCCTTGGCCTCGGGGCTGACGCGCGCATGCGTGGTGGTGTACGGGTGCGTGATGGTGGTGCGGGTGTCGCCCAGGTTGCCGGTGATCGAGCACAGCCGGGTGTTGTCGATCACGCGCCAGGCATTGGCGCGCTGCTGCTCGGGCGTTGCGCCCTTGAGCTCGAACGACACGATCGCGCCGCCGCCGCTTTGCTGGCGCATGGCGACCTGGTGCTGCGGATGCGATGGCAGCGCCGGGTGGAACACACGCGCCACCGCCGGATGCGATTCCAGGAACTGCGCCAGCGCCAGCGCGCTGGCCGAATGGCGCTCCATGCGGATCGCCAGCGTCTCCATGCCCTTGAGCAGCACCCATGCATTGAATGCGGACAGCGTCGGCCCGGCGGTGCGCACGAACGGGAATACCTTGCCCATGATGAAGTCGTGCGAGCCCAGCACCGCGCCGCCCAGCACGCGGCCCTGGCCGTCGATATGCTTGGTGGCGGAGTGCACCACGATGTCGGCGCCGAACTTCATCGGCTGCTGCAGCGCCGGCGAGCAGAAGCAGTTGTCGACCACCAGCAGCGCCTTGGCATCGTGGGCGATGTCGGCCACGGCCGCGATGTCGGCGACTTCGGTCAGCGGGTTGGACGGCGTTTCCAGGAAGAACAGCTTCGTGTTCGGACGCACCGCCGCGCGCCACGCTTGCAGGTCGGTGGGATCGACGAAGGTGGTCTCGACGCCGAACTTGCCGAAGATATTGCTGAACAGCGTCATGGTCGAGCCGAAGATCGCGCGCGAGCTGACCAGGTGGTCGCCGGCCTGCATCGACGACAGCACCACCGACAGGATCGCGCTCATGCCCGAGGCGGTCGCCATGCAGGCCTGCGCCCCTTCCAGCGCGGCCAGGCGCGACTGGAACATCGACACGGTGGGATTGGTAAAGCGCGAGTACGTGAAGCCTTCTTCCGAATTGAGAAAGCGCTCGGCGGCCTCGGCGGCGCTGTTGAAGCAGAAGCTCGAGGTCAGGTACATGGCCTCGGAGTGCTCCATGAACTCGCTGCGCAGCGTGCCGGCGCGCACGCCGAGGGTATCGATGCCGAGAGATTCGGGATTGAGCGGTTGGTTCATGCTGGTGGCGCGGTCGTACCCGCGCGAAGGCGATGGTTGCGACAAGCTGCGCGCCGCCCGGCGGACGGCGCGCGGCCATGAAAAAAGCCCGTGCGATCGGTTGGTCGGATCGACGGGCTTGCTGTCCTGCGTGTGCGTATGGCCGTGGGCTTCAGGCTGTGGCGGCCGGCTTCCGGGCCTGGCCGCGCCGGCAAGGCGCTGCGCAGCGGGAATCGTTGCTGGCCACCATCTCTTTAGCTGTTTCGGGCTGTACCCGCGTCCGCAAGCTGACTGTCAAATCGACGCCCGGCCATGTTACGGCCGGGCATCGCATTCGTCAACGCGCGCCAACGCGGTGGCGGGGCTTACTCGTTGCCGCCGGAGCGCTGCAGGTGCAGCTGCGAGCGCTCGGTGTCACCACCGGTGCCGTCGCGGTCGGCCTGGCTGCGCGCGGTTTCCAGGCGGTCCAGGTAGGCCTCGTCGATATCGCCGGTGATGTAGCGGCCGTCGAAGCACGACGCGTCGAAGTCCTTCAGCGCCGGGTTGATGTCGCGCACCGCCTGCTTCATCGCTTCGACGTCCTGGTACACCAGCTTGTCGGCGCCGATGATCTTGGCGATCTCTTCGTGCGTGCGGCCATGCGCGACCAGTTCGCTGCGGGTCGGCATGTCGATGCCGTACACGTTGGGGAACTTCACCGGCGGCGCGGCCGAGGCGAAGATCACCTTGTTGGCGCCGGCGTCGCGCGCCATCTGCACGATCTCGAACGAGGTGGTGCCGCGCACGATCGAGTCGTCGACGATCAGCACGTTCTTGCCCTTGAACTCGACGCCCATGGCGTTGAGCTTCTGGCGCACCGACTTCTTGCGCACCGCCTGGCCCGGCATGATGAAAGTGCGGCCGACATAGCGGTTCTTGAAGAAGCCTTCGCGGTAATTGACGCCCAGGCGGTTGGCCACCTGCATCGCGGCCGGGCGGCTGGAATCCGGGATCGGCATGACCACGTCGATATCGCCGGCCGACACTTCCTGGCGGATCTTCTCGGCCAGGTAGTCGCCCATGCGCAGGCGCGCGTCGTAGACCGGCACGCCGTCGATGCACGAATCCGGGCGAGCCAGGTAGACGTACTCGAAGATGCACGGCGTCAGCAGCGGGTTGTCGGCGCACTGCTTGCTGTAGAGCTTGCCGTCGAGGTCGATGAAGATGGCCTCGCCCGCCGCCACGTCGCGCTCGAACTTGTAGCCGATGCCTTCCAGCGCCACAGATTCCGACGCCACCATCCATTCCTTGCCGGTGGGGGTCTCGACGCTGCCCAGGCACAGCGGGCGGATGCCGAACGGGTCGCGCACCGCGAGCATGCCGTAGCCGGCGATCTGCGCCGCGACCGCGTACGAGCCGCGCACGCGCCGGTGCATGCCCGCGACGGCCTTGAAGATCATGTCCGGATCGAGCGCCATGCCGTTGCTGGCGCGCTGCAGCTCGTCGGCCAGCACGTTCAGCAGCACTTCGGTATCCGAATGCGTGTTGATGTGGCGGCGGTCGCGGCGGAACATTTCCTCGCGCAGCTGCTGCCAGTTGGTCAGGTTGCCGTTATGCGCCAGGATGATGCCGTAGGGGGCGTTGACGTAGAACGGCTGCGCCTCTTCCTCGCTCGACGCCGAGCCGGCGGTCGGGTAGCGCACCTGGCCGATGCCCGCCGTGCCCGGCAGGCCGCGCATGTTGCGGGTGCGGAAGACATCGCGCACCAGGCCGTTGGCCTTGTGCATGTGGAAGGTACTGCCGTTGGCGGTGGCGATGCCGGCAGCATCCTGTCCGCGGTGTTGCAACAACAGCAGGCTGTCGTAAATCAGTTGGTTGACGGGCGTGGATGACACCACACCGACGATACCGCACATGCCAAGCTCCCAGGAAAGGCTTTGATTCAGGGGGCGCAGCCCGGCCCGGGATCCTCCGGGCCCGAAGGCCTGCGTTACTACCAGCCGCGCGACATGCCCGGCCTTATGTCTTCACGTACTTCGCCAGCTCCGGCGGCAGCCATGGCTTGATCGATTCCATGGCCTGCATCACATACG
Organism: Cupriavidus nantongensis; assembly: GCF_001598055.1. NCBI lineage: Bacteria > Pseudomonadati > Pseudomonadota > Betaproteobacteria > Burkholderiales > Burkholderiaceae > Cupriavidus > Cupriavidus nantongensis. Next base: position 3,523,712 of record NZ_CP014844.1, read on the forward strand.
GGCGGCTCACCGCATCGCGCCAGAACGGTTCTTCCGGCAGTTTCGTCAGGCTGGCCAGCGTCACCATCACCATCACCAGCAGCACGCCGCGCAGCAGGCCGAACACCAGTCCCAGGCCGCGGTCGGCAGGCTTGAGGCCGGTGCTCTCCAGCAATTGGCCGACCACCATGCCGGCCAGCGAGGCCCCCAGCACGGTGCCGATCAGCAGCACCACGAAGCCCAGCGCATGGCGTGCCAGCTCGCCGCCCGGCAGCGATTCCGGCATCCAGCCCGCGGCCACCGCGCCGTAGCGGAATGCCACCCAGAACGCCACCACCCAGCCGATCAGCGACAGCACCTCGCGCACCAGCCCGCGCAGCACGCCCAGCAGGCCCGAGGCCAGCAGGATGAAGACCACGGCATAGTCGAAGAAAGTCGGCTGCATCGTTGCTGGCGGCCGCGCACATGCGCCGGCCGCGGCGCCCTTACTGTTCCACGACCTTCGAGGTCAGCCCCACGGCGCGCACGCGCTTGTCGGCGGCATCGGCGGCGTCGCGGTCGTTGAACGGACCGGCACGCAGCAGGATGCGCTCGCCATCGGCCAGCACCTTCCTTTCGACATAGGCCGGCACCTTGCTCGCCTTGAGCTTGGCCAGCCACCCCTTGGCGCGCTCTTCGGAAGAAAACGCGCCGATCAGGATCAGGTACTTGCCGCTGCCGGTCTTGGCCTCGGCTTTGGTTTCAGGCTTCGTCTCGGGCTTGGCTTCGGTCCGCTGTGCAGGCTTGTCGGCAGCGGCAGCAGCAGCCTTCGGCGCATTGACGATTTCCTCGCCGGCATCGAGCGCGGCGGCATCGTTGCGGGACGCCGCTGCGGCAGGCGCGGGCGGCAGCGGATCGGCCTTGCGCGGCTCGACGCGCGGCTTCTGCGAACTGGTGACGCCATTGGCGACCTTGACCGAGACGTCGTCGGACACCGGCCGCGGCTTGGTCTCGAATACGATCGGCAGCACGATCACCGCGGCCACCATCAGCACCACGGCGCCGATCAGCCGGCGGCGCGCGCGCTGCTTCTGCGGGAATTCAGGGTCCAGCGTGTCGTCGGCATACTCGTCGGCGAGGCGGCGCGACGAGGCGATGCCCGCACCCGTATCGGCGCGCTGGCGCCGGGCACGCTCGGGTGCCGGGTCGTTGCCCTTGCGGGAGGAAAACAGCGAAAGCAGGCCCATAGATTGGTTCGGTGATACGCGGTGATAAGGCCCGGTAGGCCGCTCGTTGCGTTTGCCGCTCAGTGATCGGCCAAGGCCGCCGGGGTTGCCAGCACGGTGCGCGCCGGCACGCCCGCTTCAGTTAGCCTGCGTGGCACGGTAGGCCATCACGCCGGCGACGGTATAGAACGATCCGAAGACCAGAATTCTATCATTCTCGGTGGCACGCTCGATGGCGTCGCGGAAAGCCGCCTCGGGGCTGGAAAAGCAGGCCGCGGTCGCATCCGGGCCGGGCTGGAAGCCCCCTGCCTCGAGCTTGCCGAGCAGGTCCGCGGCGCTGGCCGCGCGTTCGGTGGGCAGGTCGCACAGGCACCAGTGGTCGACCTTGTCGGCCACATGCTGCAGCACGCCGGCGATGTCCTTGTCCTGCATCGCGCCGAACACCGCGTAGGTGTAGCGGAAGAAGCCCATGTTCTCGAGGTTCTGCCCCAGCGTCGCCGCCGCATGCGGATTGTGCGCCACGTCGAGGATCACGGCCGGACGGCCCGGCAGCACCTGGAACCGGCCCGGCAGCTCGACGAAGGCCAGGCCGTTGCGCACTTCCTGCGCGCTCACCGGCAGGCGTTCGCGCAGCGCCTGCAGCGCCGCCAGCGCCGCCGACGCGTTCAGCAGCTGGTTGGCGCCGCGCAGTGCCGGGTAGCCCAGGCCGTTGAGCTTGCGCCCGCCGCCGCTCCAGTCCCATTGCTGGCGCTCCTGGCCCTTGGCGGCCTGGAAATGGTAGTCGCGCCCCACCAGCCACAGTTCGGCGCCGACCGCTTCGGCGTGCGCCAGCAGCGACTTGGGCGGCACCGGGTCGCCGCAGATCGCCGGCACGCCCGGGCGGAAGATGCCGGCCTTCTCGAAGCCGATTTCCTCGCGGGTGTTGCCCAGGTACTGTGTATGGTCGATGTCGACGCTGGTGATGATGGCGCAGTCGGTATCGATCACATTGGTGGCATCGAGGCGGCCGCCCAGTCCGACTTCAAGGACGATCGCGTCTAGCCCGGACGCGGCGAAGAAATGGAGGATCGCCAGCGTGGTGAACTCGAAGTAGGTCAGGCTGACCGGGTCGGCAAAGCTGTTGCGCGCATGCTCGACCGCCTCGAAGTGCGGCAGCAGCTGCGCGTCGGTGGCGATCTCGCCGTTCAGGCGCGCGCGCTCGTTGAACGAGATCAGGTGCGGCGAGGTATGGCAGCCCACCTTGTAGCCGGCTTCCAGCAGGATGCGCTCGAGCATGGCGCAGGTCGAGCCCTTGCCGTTTGTGCCGCCCACGGTGAAGACCGCGGCGTCGATGCGCAGCCCGAGGGCTTCCTTCACGCGCGTGATGCGCGTCAGGCCCATGTCGATGCCCACGGGGTGGGCGGTTTCGAGATGGGCGAGCCATTCGGGGAGCGTGTGGAAGACAGGCATTTCGGGTGTGCGAGGGAAGCGTTGGAAGCGTTTGCTACCAGATTCGGGCAGGCGGGCGCAAAGTCAAGGGGCAGCGCCGCGCCCGTCCAGAAAAGGCGAAAGGCGCGTCAACCACCCGCGCCTTCGGTACCGCGTTATGGGCGGCATTATGGGCGGCGTTATGCCACCGCGTCGGCCGGCTGCTTTTGCAGCAGCGCCAGCAGTTGCGCCAGTTCGGCGCGCATCTTGCGGCGGTCGACGATCATGTCGACGGCGCCCTTGGTCAGCAGGAATTCCGAGCGCTGGAAGCCTTCCGGCAGCTTCTCGCGCACGGTCTGCTCGATCACGCGCGGGCCGGCGAAGCCGATCAGCGCCTTGGGCTCGGCGATCACCACGTCGCCCAGGAAGGCGAACGAGGCCGACACGCCGCCCATGGTCGGGTCGGTCAGCACGCTGATGAACGGCAGCTTGGCCGCGCTCAGCTGGTTCAGCATCGCGGTGGTCTTGGCCATCTGCAGCAGCGACAGCAGGCTTTCCTGCATGCGCGCGCCGCCGGTCGCGGTAAAGCAGATGAACGGCACCTTCTGCTCGAGCGCGGCCTGCGCGCCGCGCACGAAGCGCTCGCCCACCACCGAGCCCATCGAGCCGCCCATGAACTCGAACTCGAAGCAGCTCGCCACCACCGGGATGGTGTGGATGGCACCGCCCATCACCACCATGGCATCGGTCTCGCCGGTCTCGTCCATGGCGGCCTTGATGCGGTCCGGGTACTTCTTGGAATCCTTGAACTTGAGCGCGTCGACCGGCACGATCTCCTGGCCGATCTCGTAGCGGCCTTCGGCGTCGAGCAGCGCATCCAGGCGCGCGCGCGCGCTGATGCGCATATGGTGGTCGCACTTGGGGCAGACGTGCAGGTTGGCCTCGACGTCGGTCCGGTACAGGGTGGACTCGCACGACGGGCACTTGACCCACAACCCCTCGGGGATGCCCTTGCGGGTGCTGGGGTCGGTCTGTTGAATCTTGGGGGGCAGGAGTTTATCCAACCAGCTCATGAAAGCTCCTTTCGGATGACTGCGCTCCGCCGGCAGGCCCGTGGTCGGGGCGCCGGTTGGCGGAAGGCAGGGAATCAACCCGCGAATTTACCATGCCGGCCCGGTGAGCTCGAAGCGCAACGCGCGGATTGCGCACGATAAAGCACGCCTCACGTCGCCCCAGGCCAGCAATGAATCACTTCAGGCGTCGAGCGCCTGGCGAATTTCGGCGATGAACGATTGCAGCGCCGCCACCGCCTGCTCGCGCGGGGTGTCTTCCAGCAACTGCACCAGCCGGCTGCCGATCACCACGGCATCGGCCACGCTGCCGATCGCGCGCGCGGTCTGCGCGTCGCGGATGCCGAAGCCCACCCCCACCGGCAGGTTGGCGTGCTGCTTGATCAGCGGCAGGCGCGCCGCCACGCTGTCGAGGTCGATCGCGGCCGAGCCGGTCACGCCCTTGAGCGAGACGTAGTACAGGTAGCCGCTGGCGACGCGCGCCACCGCCTCGATGCGCGCATCGGTCGAGGTCGGCGCCAGCAGGAAGATCGGGTCCATGTCGTGGTCGCGCATCAGCCCGGCGAACGACTCGCACTCCTCGGGCGGATAGTCGACCACCAGCACGCCGTCGACGCCGGCCGCGCTGGCGGCCTGGGCGAAGGCCGCCTCGCCCATGCGCTCGATCGGGTTGGCGTAGCCCATCAGCACCACCGGCGTGTCCGCATTGGTCTGGCGGAATTCGCGCACCCACTGCAGCACCTGCGTGAGCGACACGCCCTGCGCCAGCGCGCGTTCGGAGGCGCGCTGGATCACCGGGCCGTCGGCCATCGGGTCGGAGAACGGCACGCCCAGCTCGATCACGTCGGCGCCGCCCGCCACCAGCGCGTGCATCAGCGCCACGGTCAGGCCGGGCTCGGGATCGCCGGCGGTGATAAACGGAATCAGGCCCTTCTTCTGCTGCGCGGCCAGCGCCGCGAACGTCTTCTGGATACGGGACATATTCAGGGAATCAGGTGAGGCCGCGGCGCCGGCGAGACATCGTCGTTGGCGGCGGCCAGGGTTGGGGTGGCGAGGCTTGCGGCACCATCGGGCTCGAGCGCGGGCATGGCCTCGGCGGCCGCAGCCACGCGCCCGCACGCCACCTGCACGTACTCGGGGTTGATCTCGTAGCCGACAAAGCGCCGGCCGTGGCGCAGGCAGGCCACCGCGGTGGTGCCGCTGCCGGCGAACGGATCCAGCACCAGCCCCCCGGGCGGGCAGCTCGACAGCACCATGCGCTCGACGATCTCCAGCGGCTTCTGCGTCGGGTGGTTGGCGCGCTCCGGGTCCTGGCGGTGGATGCGCGAAACGCTCCACAGGTCCTTCGGGTTGTAGCCCACCTCCAGCCACTTCTTGCCCTCGAAACGCGGCCGGCTGCGCGCCTTCTTGGTTTCGGGGTCGTACGGGATGCGCACCGGGTCGAGATCGAAGTAGTAATCGCGCGCCCTGGCAAAGAAGCCGATGTTGTCGTGCACCGACGAGAACTTGCGCGTGGTGCCGCCCATGCTGGGCACGCGGCGATCCCAGATGATCTCGTTGATCATGGTCAGGCGCCGCTTCAGCATCACGAACAGCTCCGGCGAGTACTGCCACGTGCAGAACAGGTAGAGCGTGCCCCTGGGCGCGAGCTTGGGCACCACCGCGTCCATCCAGCGCTCGGACCAGTCCAGGTAGGCCTGGCCCGACAGCAGGTCGGAATCGTTGCCGTAGTCCTTGCCCAGCCCGTACGGCGGATCGGCGACGATCAGGTCGACCGAGCCGTCCGGCAGGCGCGCAATGCCGTCGAACATGTCTTCCTGGAACAGGCGCAGGGGGGCGGAGTCGGGCGCGCCGGCAGCATCCGGCGCGCCGGCGCCGCCCACGGCAAGTCCGGTCGGAGGCAGCGCGCGCATCAGAGCTTGAGCCCCGCGCGCTCGGCGACGGTATGCATGTCCTTGTCGCCGCGGCCGGACAGGTTCACCAGCAGCAGCTTGTCCTTGGGCAGCGTCGGCGCCAGCTTGCAGGCATAGGCGATGGCATGGCTCGATTCCAGCGCCGGGATGATGCCCTCGATGCGGCAGCAGTCGTGGAAGGCCTTGAGCGCTTCCTCGTCGGTGACCGGCACATACTGCGCGCGGCCACTGTCCTTGAGCCAGGCATGCTCGGGACCGACGCCCGGGTAGTCCAGGCCGGCCGACACCGAATGGGTCTCGATGATCTGGCCGTTGTCGTCCTGCAGCAGGTAGGTGCGGTTGCCGTGCAGCACGCCCGGCGTGCCGCCGGTCAGCGAGGCTGCGTGGCGGCCGGTGTCGAGCCCGTCGCCGGCGGCTTCGACGCCGATCAGCTGCACATCGTTGTGCTCGATATACGGGTAGAAGATGCCCATGGCATTGGAGCCGCCGCCGACACAGGCGATCACCGCGTCCGGCTGGCGCCCGGTCATTTCGGGCATCTGCACCTTGGCTTCCTCGCCGATCACGCACTGGAAGTCGCGCACCATCATCGGGTACGGGTGCGGGCCGGCCACGGTGCCGATGATGTAGAAGGTGTTCTCGACGTTGGTGACCCAGTCGCGCATGGCTTCGTTGAGCGCGTCCTTGAGCGTGCGCGAGCCGCTTTCCACCGGCACCACGGTCGCGCCCAGCAGCTTCATGCGGTAGACGTTGGCGGCCTGGCGCTTGACGTCCTCGGCGCCCATATACACCACGCACTCCATGCCGAAGCGTGCGGCGATGGTGGCGGTGGCCACGCCGTGCTGCCCTGCCCCGGTCTCGGCGATCACGCGCGGCTTGCCCATGCGCCTGGCCAGCAGCGCCTGGCCGATGACGTTGTTGATCTTGTGCGCGCCGGTGTGGTTCAGGTCCTCGCGCTTGAAGTAGATCTGCGCGCCGCCGAGCGTCTCGCTCCAGCGCTGCGCGTGGTAGATCGGCGACGGGCGGCCGACGAAGTGCTTCAGCTCGCGGCGGAATTCGGCGTCGAACTCGGGATCCTTCTGGTAGTGCGCATAGGCGTCGCGCAGCTCATCGAGCGCGTGCACCAGCGTTTCGGACACGAAGGTGCCGCCATAGGGGCCGAAATGGCCGCGGGAATCGGGCAGGTCGTACATGTCTAGGCTCTTCGGAACAGCGGCCTTGCCTCGCTCGGCAGGGCTCGCCTGGTTGACTGGGTGCGCGATGCCCGCTCGGGAGCGGCGGGCGCGGTGTGCGGAAGGGATCGGGCTTCGACCCGGCTCATCCTGCGCTGGCGCTGCGGACAGCGCGCACGAACTCGGCAATGCGGGCGTGGTCCTTCACGCCCCTGGCGGCCTCTACCCCGCTGCTGACATCGACGGCGTAGGGGCGCACGCGTTCAATCGCGCCAGCGACGTTTTGCGCGTTCAACCCACCACTCAAAACGATGCGAGGAGCGCCGCTTGCGTTCGGGTTGCCGGTTGCCATAACCGGGGGATTGGGCGGAAGCCATGCCGGAGGAATCAGGGTCCAGTCGAAGACGTGGCCGCCACCGCCATAGCCTTCGACGAAGGCATCGAGCAGCAAGGCAGCGGCATCACGGTATTGATCGGCGAATTCTACCAAATCGAGGCCCGCGCGGACACGGGCAGCGCGCAGGAACGGCAACGCGCAGCGCTGGGCGGCCTGGGTGCAGAACTGCGGGGTTTCGTCGCCGTGCAGCTGCAGCAGCGTCAGCGGCACCCGCTCGGCGACGTGGGCGATGTCTTCGAGATCGGCGTTGACGAACAGGCCCGTCACCGTGACGAACGGCCCGGCGGCCTCGGCCAGCGCCGCGGCTTTTGCCACGTCGACGAAGCGCGGGCTCTTCGGGTAGAACACCAGCCCGATCGCGTCCGCGCCGGCGTCGACGGCGGCGCGCACGTCGTCCTCGCGGGTCAGGCCGCAGATCTTGATGCGGGTTCGCTGCGGCAGGTGCGCCGCACTGCCCTCAGGCTGCGTCATCGAACACTCCATGGAACAGGCTCGCGGACGGGTCGGCCGCGGGGATCGGGTAAGCATCAGGATACTTGACCCCGACCAGGTAGAGGCCATCCGGCATGAAGGTCGGCGCCGCCAGCTTGCGGTCGCGTCCGGCCAGCACCTGCGCCAGCCACTGCGGCGGGTAGCGCCCGCGCCCCACCGCCACCAGGCAGCCCATCAGGTTGCGCACCATGTGGTGCAGGAAGGCGCTGGCGCGGAAGCGCAGGAACACCCAGTTGCCGTCGTCGCGGATGGTGACGTCGTACATGGTCTTGACCGGCGACCTGGCCTGGCATTCGGCGGCGCGGAACGCGGAAAAGTCGTGCTCGCCGATCAGGTGCGCCGCGGCCTCGCGCATGGCGTCCACGTCGAGCCGTTGCCCCGGCGGCAGCATCTGGTAGCCGGCGCGGCCATGCACCAGCGGCACCCGGTGCGGACCGGTGTAGAGCGCGTAGTAATACATGCGCTCGTACGCCAGGAAGCGGGCATGGAAGCCATCGTCGACCGGCAGCGCCCACTGCAGTGCGATCGACGGCGGCAGGAAGGCGTTGACGCCGCGCACCCAGGAAAAAGGCTCGCGCGCCAGTTCGGTATCCAGGTGGATCACCTGGCCCAGCGCGTGCACGCCGGTATCGGTGCGCCCCGCCACCGTGGTCGGCAGGCGCACGCCGGCAAAGCGCTCGATGGCGTCTTCGAGGTGGTCCTGGACGGTATTGCGGTGCGGCTGCGACTGCCACCCGGAAAAGGCGGCGCCGTCGTAGTGCAGGCCAAGGGCGATGCGGTTCATGTCAGGGGAAAAAGCATGGCGGCGCGCCGGCTATGTGTGCCGGCTATGTGCGCCAGTTATGCGCGCCGAAAACGCAAATGCGCCGGAAGGGACGCTTCCGGCGCATCGCTTCGGGCCGCGGCAGCGCGTGCCGCGGCCGGACCGCCAATGATAGCTCAGGCCACTTCCAGCAGCAGCGAGCGGGCCTCGGCCTGCAACGGGTCCTGCGACTGCTCGACCACTTCCTGAAGCAGTTCGCGCGCCCCTTCCTTGTCGCCGATCTCGATATAGGCGCGCGCCAGGTCCAGCTTGATCTGCATGTCGCGCCCGCCGTCCATGCCGTCGGTCGACAGCGTGCTCGGCGACACGCTCTGGCCCAGGCCGCCGGCGGTGTCGGGCGCTACCCGCGACAGGTCGATCGGCTCGGCCAGCTTGCCGTCGCGCAGCATGGTGGTGGCGGGAAGCGGCACCGAGGCCTCGTCGAGCGCGGCGGGGACGGCGACATTGCCTTGCGGCGCGCTGCCCAGGTCCAGCGACAGCCCGGACATGTCGAACTCCAGCGGGCGGCCGCGGGTCGGCGTGTCGAGGGTCGGCACGTCGTCGTCGGCGAGCGGATCGGCGCCCGGCAGGCCCATGTCGAGGCGCACCGCCTCGCCTGGCTGCGGCGTCTCGGCGTCGAACACCATCGCCGCCGAGGCCGGCGCGACGATGGGGTCACCGGCAGCCGGTGCCGGGAAGGCATCCAGCGGCAGCGACAGGTCACCCAGCGACGGCTCCAGCCGCGCGATCGAGGCGGGATTCTGCGACGGATCCTGCGTGCGCCACTGGTCGGTCGCCGGCGATGCCGTGTCGGGGCCCGCAGCCTCCGGCGTCACCACCATGAACAGCGCGTTGCCGGGCTCCAGCGCGCGCCCCATTTCCGCGGCCTTCAGCCATTCCGCTCCGTGTCCGCCGGTCTGGGCGAACATTTCCTCTGCAATCACGCGGAACCCTTCCACATCCTGTCTGTTGCTGTAAATCTCCAGGAGCTTGAGCCGTACCGGCTGCTGCTCCGGGTGTTTCTCCAGGGCTTCGCGCAGGATTTCCTCTGCCTGCACATCGCGCCCGTAGGCGATATAGACCTCGGCCTCGGCGATCGGGTCGACTTCGTTGGCTTCCGGGGTGTTGTTGCCGATGCGGAAGTCGGCGCCGAACACGCTGTGCTGCGAGGTGTCGACGCTCTGGCCACCGGCGGTGCCGAACAGCGAGTTGGCGCCGGCCATGACGGTGCTTTCCTGCGACAGGATGCTGTCGCCGAAGCCGGTGGCCTCGCCCTCCTTCTGCTTCTGGCGGCGGCGATAGATGGCGTACACGCCCAGCAGCGCCACCACCAGGCCGCCGCCCGGCAGCAGCATGGGGTTGGCCAGCAGGCCATCGAGGAACGACGGCTCGGGCACCGGCTCGGGCTGCGCCACCACCGGCGGCACAGGCTTGGCCGCAGGCGTCGATGCGGCACCCTGCGTCGCGTTGGCGGCCACGTCGGCGCCAGGCTGCGACGCGGGGACCGCGGCCACGGCGGAGGCTGCCGCCGGCGCCACGGCGGCCGCGGCACTGGCGCCGGCCGCCGGCGCGGCAGGCGTGCTTGCCGCATTCGCGATCGCGGCAGCGGTGGCAGCGGCCGCGGCGGTCGCCCCCACGGCGTCGGCCTTGGGCGGCTCGGCCGGCACCACGGCAGGCGCGGCGGCAGCCGCCCTGGCGGCGGCGGCGGCCTTTTCCTTGTCGGCCAGCGCGGATTGGTTGGCCTGGTTGAGCTTGGCGATCTCGGCGTTCTTCAGCTCGAGCAGCTTCTGCATGTCGCCGACATTCTTTTGCAGCTGCGCCAGGCGCGCCTCGGCTTCCTTCAGCTGGCGCTCGCGCGCGACCTCGGCTTCGGCCTTGGCCGCGGCGTCGGCCTGCGCGCCACGCGCGGCCTTGCTCAGCTTCAGTTCATCGCGCGGGCCGTCGCTCGGCGCCGCCTGCTCCTGCACGCGCGCGGTCACGTTGCCGGACTGCTGGCGGCCGCTGTCGGGCTCGACCGATTTGGCCGCGGCGGCGCTGGCCAGCCGGCTGCGGTAGGCGTCGAAGCCCTGCGTGCGCGCCACCACTTCGCGGCGCGCCGCCCTGGGCGTGACCGCCTGCGCCTGCTGCTGGGTCGGCACCTGCAGCACCGCGCCGCTACGCAGCCGGTTCATGTTGCCGCCGATAAAGGCGTTGGGATTGTTGCGGTAGAGCGCCACCAGCATCTGGTCCAGCGAGACCGATTCCTGGCCCTGCACGGCTTCGCCGGCGATGCCATAGAGCGTGTCGCCGCGCTGCACGGTATAGCCGCCGCCGGGGGCCATGTCGGTGCCTGCGGCCGGCGTCGCCGCGGCGCGCCGGGCGCTCTGGCGCGAGGGACGGGCCGGTGCGGCCGGCCGGGCCGGCTCCACATCGGCGCTGGGCGCGGCCTGCTGCGCCGGCGCGGGTGGCGCGGCGGCAGGTGCCGGCGCGGCCGGTGCGTCGGGCGTGGCGGCCTGCACCACCGGTGCCGGCGAGAAAGTCTGGCTGGATGCCCTGGCCCCGGCGGGGTCGAGCAGGAAGGTGTAGGCGCGCGAGACCTTGCCGCTGGCCCAGCTCATGTCGACCAGGATATCGACGAAGGGCTCGCTGATCGGCTGGCTGGAACGGACCCGTGCCACGTAGCTGCCGTTGGCGCGGCGCTCCAGTTCCAGGCGCAGGTTGCCGACGCTTGGCAGATAGGTCAGCCCGGCCGCGGCATAGGCGCCCGGCGGCGCCAGCCTGACGCTGAGCCCCGCCGCTTCTTCGGAGGTGACCCCGCTGATGTCGATCTCAGCCTGCAGCGGCTGCCCCAGATTCGACTGAACCCGCAATTGCCCGAACCCCGCGGCATACGCGGCCGGCTGCGCAAGCAGCAGGCCGAGTGCCGTGACGGCCAGCGTTGACCAGCGCTGACGGGCAGTAGGCGCATCTTTCCGGCGATGTTGGCTCACACTCACCTTGTGCTCCGTTATGTTTTAGTAGCGATTTGAATCGACAAACCGACCCCGACAAACCAACCCCATACACCAGGTCCGCCCGGCCGGCGGGGCATTCTGAACGGCCCCTTTGCCAGCCTGCGCGCAGGCGCCCGTCCCTGCGGGCCCGGGGCGCATGCCGGCGTATTGTGACGCATCGCCCAGCAAAATAGGCGCCCGGATACAACAACGCCGCGCGTGGGCGCGGCGTCGTAAGCAAAGCGCTGCAATCTGTTGCCTGGCTGCAACGGGCGCAACCAGGCCACAGGCGGCGGCCTGCGATCAGGACTCGATCAGGATACGCAGCATGCGGCGCAGCGGCTCGGCCGCGCCCCACAGCAGCTGGTCGCCGACGGTGAAGGCCGACAGGTACTCGCCGCCCATCTGCATCTTGCGCAGGCGGCCGACCGGGATGGTCAGCGTGCCGGTCACGGCCGCGGGGGTCAGGCCGGTCATGCTGGCTTCGCGCGTATTCGGCACCACCTTGGCCCACGGGTTGTGCGCGGCGAGCATGCCTTCGATCTCGTCCAGCGGCACATCCTTGCGCAGCTTGATGGTCAGCGCCTGCGAGTGGCAGCGCATCGCGCCGATGCGCACGCACAGGCCGTCGACGGCGATCGGCGTGGCGCCGGTCGCACCCAGGAAGCCCTCGCCGCGGCCCAGGATCTTGTTGGTCTCGGCGCCGCCCTTCCACTCTTCCTTGGACTGCCCGTTGCCCAGGTCCTTGTCGATCCAGGGGATCAGGTTGCCGGCCAGCGGCACGCCGAACTGCTTGGTTTCCTCAGCCGACAGGCCGTGCTGGGTCGACAGGATCTGGCGGTCGATTTCCAGGATGGCCGACGCCGGGTTGTCCAGCAGCGGCTTGACCGAGGCGTTGAGCGTGCCGAACTGGGTCAGCAGTTCGCGCATGTGCTGCGCGCCGCCGCCCGAAGCCGCCTGGTACGTCATCGAGGTCATCCACTCGATCAGGTCGGCCTGGAACAGGCCGCCCAGGCCCATCAGCATGCAGCTGACGGTGCAGTTGCCGCCGATGAAATTCTTGACGCCCTTGGACAGCGCATCCTTGATCACACCCTGGTTGACCGGATCGAGCACGATGATGGCATCGTCCTTCATCCGCAGCGACGACGCCGCGTCGATCCAGTAGCCCTTCCAGCCCGCCGCGCGCAGCTTGGGGAAGACCTCGTTGGTGTAGTCGCCGCCCTGGGCGGTCAGCACCACGTCGCACTTCTTCAGTGCCTCGATGTCGTTGGCATCCTTGAGCGTGGTTTCGTTCTTGGCCATGGCGGGCGCCTTGCCGCCGGCGTTGGACGTGCTGAAGAAGACGGGCTCGATATGGTCGAAATCACGCTCTTCCTGCATGCGCTGCATCAGGACGCTGCCGACCATTCCCCGCCAACCGACGAGACCTACAATCATGATTTACCTCGGATGTGATTTTTACTTCCCCGCCATTTTCCTCGCCCGGCGTGGCTGCGCGGGGAAGACGGGCAGGCACGACGAACGGATCTAGGCGATCGCGGTTTTAATAATGGTTTTAATCGTCGTTGCGGTCTGGCCGAGCGAAATCGTGCCAACCGGGCCGCGGGTAGCGGTCAGGGCGACAACAGCAGTCAGGGTGGACTGGGAAAATCGGGCCATCGGCAGAGTCTACACGATTTTGCGGCGCTGCCGCAGCGTGCAAATTGGGGACAAATAAAACGCGGGGCACCGCGATTGCGGTGCCCTTTTTGCGCGTGGCTTGCGTGTGACTTACAGTGCCGCCAGCACAGCCTCACCCATCTCGCTGGTGCCCACCTGCTTGCAGCCCGGCGTCAGGATATCGCCGGTGCGGTAGCCCTGGGCCAGCACCTTCTTGACGGCGTTCTCGATGCGGTCGGCCTGCTCGGCCTTGTTCAGCGAGTAGCGCAGCATCATCGCCGCCGACAGGATAGTGGCCAGCGGATTGGCGATGCCCTTGCCGGCGATGTCCGGCGCCGAGCCGTGCGAGGGCTCGTACAGGCCCTTGTTGTTGGCATCGAGCGACGCCGACGGCAGCATGCCGATCGAGCCGGTCAGCATCGCGGCCTCGTCCGACAGGATGTCGCCGAACATATTGCCGGTGACGATCACGTCGAAGCTCTTGGGCGCCTTGACCAGTTGCATGGCGGCGTTGTCGACGTACATGTGCGACAGCTCGACCTCCGGATATTCCTTGCTGACGTCGATCACGATGTCCTTCCAGAACTGGAAGGTCTCGAGCACGTTGGCCTTGTCGACGCTGCACAGCTTCTTGCCGCGCTTGGCCGCGGCCTGGAACGCCACATGCGCGATGCGGCGGATTTCCGGCTCGCTGTAGCGCATGGTGTCGAAGGCTTCGCGCGCGCCCTGGAACAGGCCGTCCGGCGCTTCGCGCAGGCCGCGCGGCTGGCCGAAGTAGATGTCGCCGTTCAGTTCGCGCACGATCAGGATGTCGAGGCCGGCCACCAGTTCGGGCTTCAGGCTCGAGGCGCCGGTCAGTTCCGGATAGCAGATCGCCGGGCGGAAGTTGGCGAACAGCTGCAGGTGCTTGCGCAGGCCCAGGATGGCCTGCTCGGGGCGCAGCGCGCGCTCCAGGCTGTCGTACTTCCAGTCGCCGACGGCGCCGAACAGGATGGCGTCGGCCTCCTTGGCCAGCTTGAGCGTGTTCTCCGGCAGCGGATGGCCTTCGGCCTCGTAGCCGGCGCCGCCCACCGGCGCGGTTTCCAGTTCGAACTTCTCGTCGAGCGCGTTCAGGACCTTGACGGCCTCTGCAACGATTTCGGGACCGATGCCGTCACCCGGCAGGACTGCGATCTTCATTGTTGTCTTTCCTCGTAGAGCCTTATCCGACCAGGCGGTTGTTCAGCCACGGCATCTTTGCCACGCGCTCGGCCTCGAAGGCCTTGATCTTGTCGGCATGGCGCAGGGTCAGGCCGATATCGTCGAAGCCGTTCAGCATGCAGTACTTGCGGAACGGGGCGATGTCGAACTCGTAGCCCTGTCCCGACGGCGTCAGCACCACCTGCTTGTCGAGGTCGATGGTGAGCTGGTAGCCGTTGAACGCGTTGGTCTCGTTGAACAGGTGCTCGACCTGCTGCTCGCTCAGCACCACCGGCAGCAGCCCGTTCTTGTAGCAGTTGTTGAAGAAGATGTCGGCGAAGCTGGGCGCGATCACGGCGCGGAAGCCGTACTGCGTCAGCGCCCACGGCGCGTGCTCGCGCGAGCTGCCGCAGCCGAAGTTGCGGCGTGCCAGCAGGATCGACGCGCCCTGGTAGCGCGGCTGGTTCAGCACGAAGTCCGGGTTCAGCGGACGCTTGCTGTTGTCCATGCCGGGCTCGCCCACATCCTTGTAGCGCCACTCGTCGAACAGGTTGGGACCGAAGCCGGTGCGCTTGATCGACTTCAGGAACTGCTTCGGGATGATGGCGTCGGTATCGACGTTCTCGCGGTCGAGCGGCGCGACCAGGCCGTTGTGTACGGTGAACTTTTCCATGGTGCTCTTTCCTTGCTGGTTCAGCCCAGCTTGCGGATATCGACGAAGTGGCCCTCGATGGCAGCGGCCGCGGCCATCGCCGGGCTGACCAGGTGGGTGCGCCCGCCCGCGCCCTGGCGGCCTTCGAAGTTGCGGTTCGACGTCGAGGCGCAGCGCTCGCCGGCATCGAGGCGGTCGGCATTCATCGCCAGGCACATCGAGCAGCCCGGCTCGCGCCATTCAAAGCCGGCGGCCTTGAAGATCTGGTCCAGGCCTTCGCGCTCGGCCTGTTCCTTGACCAGGCCCGAGCCCGGCACCACCATCGCCAGCTTGACGTTCGATGCAACCTTGCGGCCCAGCTTCTGCACCACCCACGCGGCGGCGCGCATGTCTTCGATGCGGCTGTTGGTGCAGGAACCGATGAAGACCTTGTCGATGCTGATGCTTTCGACCGGCACGTTGGGCTGCAGGCCCATGTATTCCAGCGCGCGCTCCATCGCGTTGCGCTTGTTCGGGTCCTTTTCCTTGTCCGGGTCCGGCACGCGGTCTTCGATGCTGATCACCATTTCCGGCGAGGTACCCCAGGTCACCTGCGGGCGCACGTCTTCGGCGCGCAGCTCGACCACCTGGTCGAAATGCGCACCGGGATCCGAATGCAGCGTGCGCCAGTAGCTAACCGCCTGCTCCCACTCCACGCCCTGCGGCGCGTACGGACGGCCCTTGACGTATTCGAGCGTGACATCGTCGACCGCCACCAGGCCGGCGCGCGCACCGGCCTCGATCGCCATATTGCAGACCGTCATGCGGCCTTCCATGGTCAGGTCGCGGATGGCCGAGCCGGCAAACTCGATGGTGTAGCCGGTGCCGCCGGCGGTGCCGATCTTGCCGATCACGGCCAGCACGATGTCCTTGGCGGTGCAGCCGCGCGGCAGCTTGCCTTCCACCCGGACCAGCATGTTCTTCGCCTTCTTGCCCAGCAGCGTCTGCGTGGCCAGCACGTGCTCGACTTCCGAGGTGCCGATGCCGTGCGCCAGCGCGCCGAAGGCGCCGTGGGTGCTGGTATGCGAGTCGCCGCACACCACGGTCATGCCCGGCAGCGTCGCGCCCTGCTCCGGCCCGATCACGTGCACGATGCCCTGGCGGTGGTCGTTCATCTTGAACTGGGTAATGCCGTAGCTGTCGCAGTTGGCATCGAGCGTATCGACCTGCAGCTTCGACACCGGATCGGCAATGCCCTGGCTGCGGTCGGTGGTCGGCACGTTGTGGTCCGACACCGCCAGGTTGGCGCTGATGCGCCACACCGGACGCTCTGCCAGCTTCAGGCCCTCGAACGCCTGCGGGCTGGTCACTTCATGCAGCAGGTGGCGGTCGATATAGAGCAGCGTGGTGCCGTCTTCCTCGACGTGGACGGTGTGGTCATCCCAGAGTTTGTCGTAGAGCGTCTTGGCCATGATGCGATGGCGGGACCGCTGACCGCGCCTTGGCAGGCCGGACCGCGGGGACCGCGCAGTAGTTTGCAGGGGTGGTTGTCCGCTTCGGTCGCGGTGACGAGCCGGACCGCGATGATGAAGATCGCGCCGGAAGCCGCCTGAAGCGAGCGTTATTTCAAGCGTTGCTGCGATGCTTGACTTGGCAATCGATTATGCCACCGCTCAGGCCCCGGGCCGGGCCGGGTCGGGGTGGAAATGTAATGTGATTGGCGAAAGGGGGATTTCGCGGATGGCGAAAAGGCCGACTTGATGGCTTCAGAAGCCGGCAGCAAGCTCCCCTCTCCCGCGTGGCGGGAGAGGGGCCGGGGGTGAGGGCCGGCGCTTCAAAGGCTGACGCCCGTGGGTTAAAACCGAAGGCTTCGCTCAGTTTGGTACCTAGCTAGCCCACCCCTCACCCCGGCCCTCTCCCCATGAGGGGAGAGGGAGAACACCTTGCTTGGGCTAGCCCGGGCGGCTTGGGAGCACCCAAAACCGCTCTCCTCTTTTGCGTTTTGGGCGGCTTCGTCAGCCGCCGAGGTAGGCGGCCTTGATCCGGTCGTTGGCCAGCAAGTTTGCGCCGCTATCCGCCAGCACCACCTTGCCGGTCTCCAGCACATAGCCCCGGTCCGCCACCTGCAGCGCCTTGTTGGCGTTCTGCTCGACCAGGAACACGGTGACGCCCTCGTCACGAATGGTGCGGATGATGTCGAAGATCTGCGCGATGATCAGCGGCGCCAGGCCGAGCGTGGGCTCGTCCAGCAGCAGCAGGCGCGGCCGGCTCATCAGCGCGCGGCCGATCGCCAGCATCTGCTGCTCGCCGCCCGACATGGTGCCGGCGCGCTGGCCGGCGCGCTGGTTCAGGCGGGGGAACAGCTTGAACACGTGCTCGATGCCCGCCTCAATTTCATCGCGCCTGGCGAAGAACGCGCCCATCTTCAGGTTTTCCAGCACCGTCAGGCTCGGGAACACGCGCCGGCCCTCGGGCGAGATCGCCATGCCAAGGCGCATGATCTCGTGGGTCGAGCGATGGGTGATGTCCTGCCCTTCGAACAGCACGCGCCCGCTCGAGGCGCGCGGCGTGCCGCACACGGTCATCATCAGCGTCGTCTTGCCGGCGCCGTTGCTGCCGATCAGGGTGACGATCTCCCCCTTGTTGACTTCGATCGATACGCCCGACAGCGCCTCGACGGCGCCATAGTGGGTATGGACCTGTTCCAGCTTCAGCATCAGTCCTCTCCCAGGTAGGCCTTGATCACGCGCGGGTCGTTGCGCACTTCATCGGGCTTGCCGATCACGATCGGCTTGCCGTGCTCCATCACCAGGATGCGGTCGGACACGCCCATCACCAGGCTCATGTCGTGCTCGATCAGCAGCACGGCAATGCCGAACTCCTTGCGCAACTGGTCGATCAACTGCGACAGCTCGAGCTTTTCCTGGGGGTTCAGGCCGGCGGCGGGCTCGTCCAGCATCAGCAGGCGCGGCCGGGTGATCATGCAGCGCGCGATCTCGAGCCGGCGCTGGTGGCCGTACGAGAGCGTGCCCGCCTCGCGGTTGGCGACGCTGGTCAGGCCCATGCGCTCCAGCCACTGCGCGGCGCGCTGCAGCGCCTCGCGCTCGGCGCGGCGGTAGGCCGGGGTCGCGAACAGCCCGCGCAGGATGCCGGACTGCACCTGCAGGTGTTGCGCCACCATCAGGTTCTCGACCACGGTCAGGTTCTTGAACAGGCGGATGTTCTGGAACGTGCGCACCAGCCCCTTGCGCGCCACCATGTGGCTGGGCAGGCCGGCGATGGCATGGCCATCGAGCGTGACGTCGCCCGCGGTCGGCTTGTAGAAGCCGCCGACGCAGTTGAACACCGTGGTCTTGCCGGCGCCGTTCGGGCCGATGATGGCGAAGACCTCGTCCTTGCGCACATCGAAGTCGATGCCGTCGACGGCCAGCAGGCCGCCGAAGCGCATCTGCAGGCCCGACACCCGCAGCAGTTCGGCCGATGTATTGATCGAAGCATTCATTGGCGCATTCATCGGGGCAGCTCCACGTGCGGGCGGCTCGCGGGCAGCAGGCCCTGCGGACGCCACATCATCATCAGCACCATCACCAGGCCGAAGATCAGCATGCGGTATTCGGCAAAGCCGCGCGCCACTTCGGGCAGCACCGTCAGCAGGATCGCCGCCAGGATCACGCCCAGCTGCGAGCCCATGCCGCCCAGCACCACCACGGCCAGCACCAGCGCCGATTCGATAAAGGTGAACGATTCCGGATTGACCAGGCCCTGGCGCGCGGCGAAGAACGCGCCGCCCAGGCCGGCGAACGATGCCCCCAGCGTGAACGCCGACAGCTTGATGCGGGTCGGGTTCAGGCCCAGCGAGCGGCACGCGATCTCATCCTCGCGCAGCGCTTCCCAGGCGCGGCCCATCGGCATGCGGATCAGGCGGCTGGTGACGAACAGCGTGAAGCCGACCAGCAGCAGCGCGATCAGGTAGAGGAAGATCACCATGTGCTGGCTGGCGTAGTCCAGGCCGATCAGCTCGTGGAAGGTGCGCGTGCCCTCGACGCTGGCGCTGCGCGCCATCTCGAAGCCGAACACGCTGGGCTTGGGAATGCCCGAGACGCCGTCCGGGCCGCCGGTCAGGCTGGTCAGGTTGTTCAGCAGCAAGCGGATGATCTCGCCAAAACCGAGCGTGACGATCGCCAGGTAGTCGCCGCGCAGCCGCAGCACCGGGAAGCCGAGCAGGAAACCGAAGCCCGCCGACAGCGCCGCCGCGATCGGCAGGCATTCCCAGAAGCTCAGGCCGAAGTACTGGTTCAGCAGCGCGTAGGTGTAGCCGCCCACCGCATAGAAACCGACATAGCCCAGGTCGAGCAGGCCGGCATAGCCCACCACGATGTTGAGGCCGAGGCCCAGGATCACGTAGATCAGCGCCAGCGTGGCCACGTCGACGGCGCCGCGCGAGCCGAAGAACGGCCACACCAGCCCCACCGCCAGCAGCACCCACACCGCCACGCGCTGCTGTTGCGCACCCAGCTGCGGCAGCGCCGGCAGGCGCACCGCGCTGCCGGCGCGCGACAGCACCGGCTTGAACAGCTGGAACAGGAACACCGCCGCCACGGCCAGCCACACCGGCCGCCAGTGCGGTTCCAGCACCACCTTGTAGCCTTCCAGCTTGAGCTGCAGGCCAAGGATGGGAATGGTCAGGATGGCGGTCACCACCGCCGCCGTGATCGCGTTCTTGAGCGACTGGCCCGGCGTGGCGCCGCGCGCGGCGGCCTTTGCCGCCGGCATTGCGGAAACGTTGTTGGTCATGGTCTCACCCTCCCCTCAGACCTTTTCGACATCGGGCTTGCCCAGCAGCCCAGTCGGACGGAACAGCAGCACCAGCACCAGCAGGCTGAAAGCGACCACGTCCTTGTATTCGGCCGGCATGTAGCCCGAGGCGAAGGTTTCCGCCAGGCCCAGCAGCACGCCGCCGAGCATCGCGCCCGGGATGCTGCCGATGCCGCCCAGCACCGCCGCGGTAAAGGCCTTGATGCCGGCAATGAAGCCGATGAAGGGATTGAGCTTGCCGATGGTCAGCCCGATCAGCACGCCGCCCACCGCCGCCAGCATCGCGCCCAGCACGAAGGTGAACGAGATCACCTTGTTGGTGTCGATGCCCAGCAGGTTGGCCATGCGCATGTCCTCGGCGCAGGCGCGGCAGGCGCGGCCCATGCGCGAGCGGCCGATAAACAGCGTCAGCGCCACCATCAGCGCCAGCGTCACGCCGACGATCAGCAGGCGCGAGTACGGCACCGTCACGGTGAAGTCGCCGCCCATCTGGAACTCGATGGCGCCCGAGATCAGCACCGGCACCGACACATCGCGCGCGCCCTGCCCGATCTGGACATAGTTCTGCAGGAAGATCGACATGCCGATGGCCGAGATCAGCGGCACCAGCCGCGGCCCGCCGCGCAAGGGGCGGTATGCCACCCGCTCGACCGCATAGCCGTAGACGCCGGTGACCAGCACCGACACCAGCAAGGCGGCGCCGAGCACCAGCGGCAGCGGGTAGCCTGCCTGGGCGCCGATGGCGGTGAGCGTGACCAGGCCGACATAGGCGCCGATCATGTAAATCTCGCCGTGCGCGAAATTGATCATGCCGATGATGCCGTAGACCATTGTGTAGCCGATGGCGATCAGCGCATAGATCGCACCCAGCGTCAGGCCGTTGACCAGCTGCTGGGTGAACTGTGGAAGGAATTCATTCATTGGGGAAGCCTCGTAGGCGCCGGAACTGGCCCAGGCGGGGTGCGCCCAAACCATTCGAACTTGCCAAAGCAAGGTGTTCTCCCTCTCCCCTCATGGGGAGAGGGCCGGGGTGAGGGGTGGGCTAGCGGGGAGCCACATCAAGCGGGGCCAACGGTTTTAACCCGCCGGCCTCAGCCTTTGACCCGCCTGCCCTCACCCCCTGCCCCTCTCCCGCAAGCGGGAGAGGGGAGCCACCCGTCGGGAGAGCAAGCGCCTCAGTTCGCGGCGGTCTTGCTGGCGTCCTTGTGCCAGGTGTAGACCACGAACTTGAAGGACTTCAGGTCGCCCTTGGCGTCGTACTCGACCTTGCCGATGGGGGTGGTGAAGGCGTTCTTGTGCATGTACGCCGCGACCTTGGTGGGATCGGTGCTCTTGGCGCCGGCGATGGCGTCGCCGATGATCTTGACCGCGGCATAGGCCGGCATCTGGAACGGACCGTTGGCGTCGCGCTTCTTGTCGGCAAAGGCCTTGACCAGGCCGGCGTTGGCCGGATCGGCCGAGAAGTCGGCCGGCAGCGTCACCAGCATGCCTTCCGACGACGGGCCGGCGATCGCGGTCACGTCCTTGTTGCCCACGCCCTCGGGACCCATGAAGGTGGCCTTCACGCCCTGCTCGCGCGCCTGGCGCAGCAGCAGGCCCATTTCCGGGTGGTAGCCGCCGAAGTAGACGAAGTCCACGCCCTGCGACTTGAGCTTGGTGATCACGGCCGAGTAGTCCGAGTCGCCGGCGTTGATGCCTTCGAACACGGCCACCGGAATCTTGGCGGCTTCCAGGTCCTTCTTCACCGAGCTGGCGATGCCCTGGCCGTACGACTGCTTGTCGTGCAGCACCGCGACCTTCTTCGGCTTGACCTTGCCGATGATGTATTGCGCGGCGGCCGGGCCCTGCTGGTCGTCGCGGCCGATGGTGCGGAAGATGAAGTTGCGCTTCTTGGTCTCGGTCAGCTGCGGCGCGGTGGCCGACGGCGTAACCATCACGATGCCTTCGTTTTCGTAGATGTCCGAGGCCGGGATGGTCGAGCCCGAGCACACGTGGCCGATCACGTACTTGATGTTCTGGCTGACGATCTTGTTGGCCACCGCCACGGCCTGCTTGGGCTCGCAGGCGTCGTCCATCAGCACCACCTCGAACTTGTTGCCGCCGGCGCCGCCGGCTGCATTGATCTGTTCGACGGCGGTCAGCGCACCGGCCTTGACCATGTCGCCATACTGCGCCACCGAACCGCTCATCGGGCCGGCAATGGCGATCTTCACGGTTTCGGCGTTGGCGGCGGCGCCAAAGGTAGCCAGCATGGCAGCCAGCGAAATGGTGGAAAGACGGGACAGCGTCATCAGGAGCTCCTCGATTTATGTTTGGGTCATCCGGGCAGAAACGGCATGAC
This sequence comes from Cupriavidus nantongensis, assembly GCF_001598055.1. Lineage (NCBI taxonomy): Bacteria > Pseudomonadati > Pseudomonadota > Betaproteobacteria > Burkholderiales > Burkholderiaceae > Cupriavidus > Cupriavidus nantongensis. The sequence continues at coordinate 3,545,749 of NZ_CP014844.1, forward strand.
CTGCGCAATCGAACAACACCCGCGGACGACTGGGATCGGGATTTGCAGAAGCGGCACCCGAGACGCGGAAGTCGGGCCTGCAAGGAAGAGACAGCGTATGCGGGGCCCGGCAAGTGTCAGTCCCGCTGAGGTATGGGGACCAAGGTTCGGAAAGACAACGTTGATGCGTTCTCTATTGCGCAAGCGATTCGCCTGCCCCGCTTGCCGCACCGCATGCCGGAAGGGTGGCCCGGCTGCCGTCGGCAAAGCAGCCCGCATTATAGGGTCAAATTTCCTGCCGCACGCGACTATCGCACAATTTATGCGGAACCGATTTGGGAAAACGCGACACAATCCTCCACGAATTGCGCCCGGGACCATTCGGGGTGCAATTTTCTGCCCTTGCCGGCGCCGCGCTGCACAACCGCGCCCGGCCCACAAAGACAAACGCCCCGGCGGGGCCGGGGCGTCTGGAATTGCTGCACTGCGCAGCGCGCGGGACAGCTTAGCGCTTGGCCACTTCCGGCACGTCGCGGGTGGCGGCGCCGACGAACAGCTGGCGCGGACGGCCGATCTTGTATTCCGGATCGGTGATCATCTCTTCCCACTGCGAGATCCAGCCCGGGGTGCGGGCCAGCGCGAAGATGCAGGTGAACAGCGAGGTCGGGATGCCCAGCGCGCGCTGCACGATGCCCGAGTAGAAGTCGACGTTCGGGTACAGCTTGCGGCTGACGAAGTACTCGTCTTCCAGCGCGATCTTTTCCAGCTCCATGGCCAGCTTGAACAGCGGGTCGTTGTGCAGGCCCAGCTCGTTCAGCACTTCATGGCAGGTTTCGCGCATCAGCTTGGCGCGCGGATCGTAGTTCTTGTACACGCGGTGGCCGAAGCCCATCAGGCGCACGCCTGAGTTCTTGTCCTTGACCTGCTTGATGAACTCGTTGATGTTGTCGACGCTGCCGATTTCTTCCAGCATCTTCAGCGCGGCTTCGTTGGCGCCGCCGTGGGCCGGGCCCCACAGGCAGGCCACGCCCGCGGCGATCGCCGCGAACGGGTTGGTGCCCGACGAACCGGCCAGGCGCACGGTCGAGGTCGACGCGTTCTGCTCGTGGTCGGCGTGCAGGATGAAGATGCGGTCCAGCGCACGCTCCAGCACCGGGTTCACGGTGTACGGGGCGCACGGCGTGGCGAACATCATGCGCATGAAGTTGCCCGAGTAGGACAGGTCGTTCTGCGGGTAGATGTACGGCTGGCCGATGTTGTACTTGTACGCCATCGCCACCAGTGTCGGCATCTTGGCGATCAGGCGGATGGCCGAGATCTCGCGCTGGTGCGGATCGTCGATGTCCATGGCGTCGTGGTAGAACGCGCTCATGGCGCCGACCATGCCGGTCAGCACGGCCATCGGGTGTGCATCGCGGCGGAAGCCGCGCATGAAGAACTGCATCTGCTCGTGGACCATGGTGTGGTTCATCACATGGCCGACGAATTCTTCCTTCTGCTTGGCGTTGGGCAGCTCGCCCTTCAGCAGCAGGTAGCAGGTCTCGAGGTGGTCGCACTTCTGCGCCAGCTGCTCGATCGGGTAGCCGCGGTACAGCAGCTCGCCCTTGTCGCCGTCGATATAGGTGATCTTGGAATTGCACGAAGCCGTCGACATGAAACCGGGGTCGTAGGTGAACTTACCGGTTTGTCCGTACAGCTTGCGAATGTCGATCACGTCCGGGCCAACCGTACCCTTGTAGATCGGCAGCTCAACGCTGGGGGAACCATCGGAGAACGATAGCGTGGCTTTCACATCGGACGGCGTCATGTCGGATCCTTCAAATGCTGTGAATAATAATGTTGACCAAAACTCAGACCGTACGCAGCAGGGCGATGACTCGCTGCATCGGGGGCGTGTCGAGCTCACCGTCCAGTTCCTTGCGCGCAAGGAGCAGGTCCATCAACTCGTTGTCGCTGAGCTCGAACAGCTGGCTCAGCGCAGCCACATCCTCGTCGGACAGGCTCTCCTCGTAACGGTTGAAGAAACGTTCGACGATGATGTCGTTCTCCAGCAGACCGCGGCGGGCACGCCAGCGCAACCGGGCGCGCTTGTGCGGATCGGCCTGATGGGAGAAGGTGGTGGCAGGACTCTCAGTCATGGCTTCCTACTTTCGGCGCGCCCGCCAGATATAGCCGCTCTGGCTGACGCGCCGCTTACTACTTGGACAGCCGCTGGATCACACCGCGCGGCGGACCATCAGCTCCTTGATCTTGCCGATGGCCTTGGTCGGGTTCAGACCCTTCGGGCACACGTCGACGCAGTTCATGATGCTGTGGCAGCGGAACAGGCGGTACGGGTCGTTCAGGTTGTCCAGACGCTCGCTGGTGGCCTGGTCGCGGCTGTCCGCGATAAAGCGGTAAGCCTGCAGCAGGCCGGCCGGGCCGACGAACTTGTCCGGATTCCACCAGAACGACGGGCACGAGGTCGAGCAGCTGGCGCACAGAATGCACTCGTACAGGCCATCCAGCTCGTCACGCTCTTCCGGCGACTGCAGGCGCTCTTTCTCGGGCGGCGGCTCGTCGTTGATCAGGAACGGCTTGATCGAGTTGTACTGCTTGAAGAAGTTCGTCATGTCGACGATCAGGTCGCGCACCACCGGCAGGCCGGGCAGCGGACGCAGCACGATGCGGTCCGGCAGCTCGCGCATGTTGGTCAGGCACGCCAGGCCGTTCTTGCCGTTGATGTTCATCGCGTCCGAGCCGCACACGCCTTCGCGGCACGAACGGCGGAACGAGATGGTCTCGTCCAGCTTCTTCAGCTTCACCAGCGCGTCCAGCAGCATGCGCTCGTGGCCGTCCAGCTCGACCTCGTAGGTCTGCATGCGCGGCGCTGCATCCTTGTCCGGATCGTAGCGGTAGACTTCGAAAATACGCTTCATTTCTGTGGGTCCTGTTGTCTCTACGATGCGGTGCTCAGAACGTACGGGCCTTCGGCGGCACGCTTTCCACCGTCAGCGGCTCCATCTTCACCGGCTTGTAGTCGAGGCGGTTGCCTTCGCTGTAGAACAGCGTGTGCTTGAGCCAGTTCTGGTCGTCGCGGTTGGGGAAGTCGCTGTGCGCGTGGGCACCGCGCGATTCCTTGCGCGCCGCGGCCGAGATCATGGTGGCCTTGGCCACTTCCACCAGGTTGGCCACTTCCAGGGCTTCCACCAGCGCGGTGTTGAAGACCTTGGACTTGTCCTTCAGGTGGATATTGTCAGCACGCTGCGCCACTTCCAGGATGCGCTCGACGCCTTCGTCCATCAGCTTCTGGGTACGGAACACGCCGGCATGCGACTGCATGTTCTTGCGGATGTCGTTGGCGACGTCCTGCGTGTACTCGCCCGACGACGAGGCCTGCAGCTTGGCCAGGCGCGACAGCGCGCGGTCGGCGGCATCGGCCGGCAGCGGCTTGTGCTCCTTCTGCTTCAGGCTCTGCGCGATGATGTGGTTGCCGGCGGCGCGGCCGAACACCACCAGGTCGAGCAGCGAGTTGGTGCCCAGGCGGTTGGCGCCGTGCACCGACACGCACGAGCATTCGCCGATCGCGTAGAAGCCGTTGACGACCTCGTTCGGGTTGCCGTTCTTCGGCACCACCACCTGGCCGTGGTAGTTGGTCGGAATGCCGCCCATCTGGTAGTGGATGGTCGGGACCACCGGGATCGGTTCCTTGATCGCGTCGACGTTGGCGAACTTCAGGCCGATCTCGCGGATCGACGGCAGGCGCTTCATGATGGTCTCGGCGCCGACGTGGGTCAGGTCGAGCAGCACGTAGTCGCCGTTCGGGCCGCAGCCGCGGCCTTCCTTGATTTCCTGGTCCATCGAGCGCGACACGAAGTCGCGCGGCGCCAGGTCCTTCAGCGTGGGGGCGTAGCGCTCCATGAAGCGCTCGCCGTCCTTGTTGCGCAGGATACCGCCCTCGCCGCGCACGCCTTCGGTGATCAGCACGCCCGCGCCGGCCACGCCGGTCGGGTGGAACTGCCAGAACTCCATGTCTTCCAGCGGCACGCCCGCGCGTGCGGCCATGCCCAGGCCGTCACCGGTGTTGATGAAGGCGTTGGTGGAAGCGGCGTAGATGCGGCCGGCGCCGCCGGTCGCGAACAGCGTGGTCTTGGCCTCGAGGATGTAGACCTCGCCGGTTTCCATTTCCAGCGCGGTCACGCCCAGCACGTCGCCGTCCTGGTCGCGGATCAGGTCCAGCGCCATCCATTCGACGAAGAAGTGGGTCTTGGCGCGCACGTTGCGCTGGTACAGCGTATGCAGCAGCGCGTGGCCGGTACGGTCGGCCGCGGCGCAGGCGCGCTGCACCGGCTTTTCACCGTAGTTGGCGGTGTGGCCGCCGAACGGACGCTGGTAGATGGTGCCGTCGGGGTTGCGGTCGAACGGCATGCCGAAGTGCTCGAGCTCGTAAACGACCTTCGGCGCTTCCCGGCACATGAACTCGATCGCGTCCTGGTCACCCAGCCAGTCCGAGCCCTTGATGGTGTCGTAGAAGTGATAGTGCCAGTTGTCCTCGCTCATGTTGCCGAGCGAGGCACCGATGCCGCCCTGCGCCGCCACGGTGTGCGAGCGGGTCGGGAACACCTTGGACAGCACGGCCACATTCAGGCCGGCTTCCGCGAGCTGGAGGGATGCGCGCATCCCGGCGCCGCCAGCACCGACGATGACCACGTCAAAGCGGCGACGCGGCAATCCAGTCTTGACTGCGACCATTTATTACACCCTCCAGAGAATCTGAGCAGCGTAGCCCGCGCAACCGACGAGCCACAGAATCGTAAGAACTTGCAGCACGAGGCGCACCGCCATCGGCTTCACATAGTCCATCCAGATATCGCGCACGCCGATCCAGGCGTGATACAGCAACGACAGGATGGTCAGGAACGTGATGATCTTCATCCACTGGTTGGCGAAGAGCCCTGCCCACGCTTCATACGAAGCGCCGTTCGACAGCAGGAAGGCAATCGCCAGGATCACGGTGAAGACCACCATGACCACGGCGGTGACGCGTTGCGCGAGCCAGTCTTTCAGGCCGTAGTGTGCACCGACGACAAGACGCTTGGGACCGATATTGTTATTTGCCACCTTGATTCTCCTCAGAACAGGCCGAACAGCTTCAGGCCGAAAATCAGGGTGAGCAGCAGGCTGACAACCAGCACGCTGACGGCAGACTTGGCCGAGGCGGGCTTGGAGACACCAACGTGCACGTCCAGCAGCAGGAAGCGGATGCCGGCGCAGAAGTGATGCAGATAACCCCAGATCAGGGCCAGCACAACCAGCTTGACAAAGCCGCCGGACAGAAGGGCCGAGAACTTTGCGAAGCTCAGTTCGGAGGTGATGCTCTGCTCAAACAGATACAGGACGAAGGGAAGGAGGAGGAACATCAGTGCACCGCTCACGCGATGCAGGATGGATACCTTGCCGGCCCAGGGCAACCGGTATTTCGCGATCTGCGAAATACCGATATTCCGGAACTCCGGCCTGGCTTGTTTGACGGCTTCAGCCATGCGAGACCCCATTAGCGGTAAACAAAGAAACGAAACTGCCATTGCCTGCATGCAACGGGATGCATTAGGGCAAATCCATGAGATTTTAGCGCCTTTGTTGCGCGCTGCACCAATAATTTTCTGCTATCACGGCCCGACAAGCGCCGCCCGACAATCGCACACTTCGCACATCCAGCGCGCCACTTCACGCGACAACCAGCGCGTCGCGCAACCGCCGGCAAATACCATGGCCAGGCCCACAATAATCGGCGCGCGCGCACCTGGCGCGGCGCCGTCATTTCAGCTCAGGTCGTTCTGGTAATAGTGCCGGGTGGTGACGTAGAGCCCACGGCGCACTTCCACGGGGCGGTCGCCATAGGTGTAGGACACGCGCTCGACCGACAGCAGCGGCGCGCCCACCGGCACGGACAGCAGCTCGGCGGCGGTCTCGTCGGCGGGCACGGCGCGGATTTTTTCCGAGGCGCGAATCATGCGCGTACCGAATTCGGCCTCGAACAATGCATACATGGGGCCTTTCCACTCGGTCAGCTTTTCCGCGGTCAGGCCCTTGAAGTTGGCGCCGAGCAGCCAGATTTCGTCCAGCACGGTCGACTCGCCGGAGAAAGTCAGCACGCGGCGGATCTGCACCACGCTGTCGCCGGTGCGGATATCGAGCAGCCGCGCGATTTCGGCTGGGGCGCGCAGGCGCTTGCATTCGAGCACGCGGCTGGCGCCGTAATGGGGTTCGCCCTCGTCCGGGACGAGGCGCAGGAAACGGAACTTGACCACGTCTTCATGGTGCGTGGTCACGAAGGTGCCCTTGCCCTGGCGGCGCGCCACCAGGTTCTCGGCGGCGAGTTCGTCGATGGCCTTGCGCACCGTGCCCTGGCTGACCTTGTAGCGCGACGCCAGCTCCATCTCGCTGGGAATCATCTCGCCCGGCTTCCATTCGCCGGATTGCAGGCTGCGCGTGATCAGCGCCTTGATCTGCTGGTAAAGCGGGCTGAACGTGGGCGATGGCACTGACTGCAGACCGGGAGCGGGACCAGGAGAGGCACCTGAAGCGGCACCAGTTTGCGGGGCGGCCTGCGGCGCGGCGGCCGGCGCTGGCGGCGAAAGCGGCTGCGTCCCGGCGCCAGGCGTGGCGGCGCCAGATTCCTGCGCGCCGGGTGTGGCCGCGCCGGTCAGGGACGTAGGCAGGGAGGACATAGCGCGATTTCACCACAAAAGGGCGAGTAACGTCCAGCCTTACGTTAATTGTCTTATGTCTTATATAAGACATATGAATTGACAGGATGGAGAGGCCGGGCCTACACTCGCGCTGGTCCACGCCCGCGAGCGCCCGCCCCCAGGCACGCCAGCTGCCGCCCCAGGACGGAAATGTACCGCGCCCGCGGCGGCACGGTCTGGAAATGGCGCCTCGCTTCGCAGTAGACTAACGCCTTGTTGCATCACCATGACCCGTTGTGGCTCTCCCCCACCGGCCCCGCCAACTGGCTCCGGCGGACGGCCGCTCCCCGCTGTGGCGACAACCAGCACCCGGTGACACACCGCGCGCCCCTGCATGGCGCCGGCGCGCCACCGACCGGCATTCCCCCTTCTATCGTTTGGAGATTTACTCATGGCTAAAGCCCCAATGCGCGTCGCAGTGACCGGCGCCGCTGGCCAGATCGGCTACTCCCTGCTGTTCCGCATCGCCAACGGCGACATGCTGGGCAAAGACCAGCCGGTCATCCTCCAACTGCTCGACCTCCCGCAAGCCCAGCAAGCCGTCAAGGGCGTGGTGATGGAACTGGAAGACTGCGCGTTCCCGCTGCTGGCCGGCGTGGTCATCACCGATGACCCCAAGGTTGCTTTCAAGGACGCCGACGTGGCCCTGCTGGTGGGCGCCCGTCCGCGCAGCAAGGGCATGGAGCGCAAGGACCTGCTCGAAGCCAATGCCCAGATCTTCACGGTGCAGGGCAAGGCGCTGGACGAAGTCGCCAGCCGCAATGTCAAGGTGCTGGTGGTCGGCAACCCGGCCAACACCAACGCCTACATCGCCATGAAGTCGGCCCCGAACCTGCCGCGCGAGAACTTCACCGCGATGCTGCGCCTGGACCACAACCGCGCGCTGTCGCAGATCGCCGCCAAGACCGGCAAGCCGGTGTCGTCGATCGAGAAGCTGTTCGTATGGGGCAACCACAGCCCGACCATGTACGCCGACTACCGCTACGCCACCGTCGACGGCCAGAGCGTCAAGGACCTGATCAACGACCCGGTATGGAACAACGACGTGTTCCTGCCGACCGTCGGCAAGCGCGGCGCCGCCATCATCGAGGCGCGTGGCCTGTCGTCGGCCGCCTCGGCCGCCAATGCCGCCATCGACCACGTGCGCGACTGGGTGCTGGGCAGCAACGGCAAGGTCGTCACCATGGGCATCCCGTCCAACGGTGAGTACGGCATCCCGGCCGACACCATGTTCGGCTACCCGGTGACCACCGCCAACGGCAAGTACGAAATCGTCAAGGGTCTGGAGATCGACGCCTACAGCCAGGAGAAGATCAACATCACCCTGAAGGAACTGGAAGAAGAAAAGGCCGGCGTGCAGCATCTGCTGGGCTGATCTTCCGAACGCTCGACGAAAGACCGGGGTTCCGCAACGATTCAAGAATCGGCGCGGACCCCGGTTTTTTCATAGGCAGCGCCCAGGCGCCCTGCCCTGTCCGCCAACTTCAACTTTCCGAATCCACGTGCATCCTTCCGAGGTCTTGTTCCAGGGCGAAGCCATCCCGGTCCAGCTGCCGGTGTGTGACCATTACGCGGGCAGCGAAAAGCTGATGCGCAAGTCGCTGGCCCTGCAACAAGAGCTTGGCCCGGTCTTCGACATCACCTTCGACTGCGAGGACGGCGCCGCCGTGGGCCATGAGCGCGAGCACGCCGAACTGTGCGCGCGGCTGGTCAACAGCCCGCTCAATGCCCACAACCGCGTGGGCGTGCGCATCCATGACCCGGCCCATCCCAGCTGGCGCCAGGACGTCGACGTGCTGGTGCGCGCCGCCGGGGCGCGGCTGGCCTATGTGGTGGTGCCCAAGGTTACCGACGTGGTCGAGGTCGCGCGCGTGACCGACCATGTCAACCAGGTCGCGCGCAGCGCCGGCATTGCCCGCCATATCCCGATCCATGTGCTGATCGAAACCCATGCCGCGCTGGAGCAGGCCTTCGATATCGCCGCGCTGGTGCAGGTGGAATGCCTGAGCTTCGGGCTGATGGACTTTGTCTCGGCCCACCACGGCGCGATTCCCGGCGAGGCCATGCGCTCGCCGCAGCAGTTCGAGCACCCGCTGGTGCGCCGCGCCATGCTGGAGATTTCCGCCGCCTGCCACCGCCACGGCAAGGTGCCGTCGCACAACGTCAGCACCGACGTGCAGGCGCCGCAGCGCGCCGGCGACGATGCGCTGCGCGCGCGCTGCGAATTCGGCTACCTGCGCAAGTGGAGCATCCATCCGGGCCAGATCGCGCCGATCGTGGCGGCGTTCCGCCCCGGCGCCGACGAGATCGGCGCCGCCAGCCAGATCCTGCTGGCCGCGCATGAAAACAACTGGGCGCCGATCCGCCATGAAGGGCAGCTGCACGACCGCGCCAGCTACCGCTATTACTGGTCGCTGCTGCAGCGCGCGCAGGCCACCGGCACGCCGCTGCCGGCCAACGTGGAAGCGCTGTTCTTCGGCTGAGGCCGGTTCCAGACCCACCCAATCGATCCCATCATCATCATCCGCAGTGCCCAAGGAGACACGGATGCCTGCCTCGAAGCTTGCCGCGACCGACCCCACGCTCGACCCCGCACCCGGCACCGGGACTAGCGCGCCGGCCGCGCCGCGGGCCAAGAAATCCGTCGCGCTGTCGGGCGTGACCGCCGGCAACACCGCGCTGTGCACCGTCGGCCGTACCGGCAACGACCTGCACTACCGCGGCTACGACATCCTCGATATCGCCGAGACCTGCGAGTTCGAGGAAACCGCCCACCTGCTGGTGCACGGCAAGCTGCCGACCAGGTCCGAGCTGGCCGCCTACAAGGCCAAGCTCAAGAGCCTGCGCGGCCTGCCCGCCAACGTCAAGGCGGCGCTGGAATGGGTGCCCGCCAGCGCGCACCCGATGGACGTGATGCGCACCGGCGTGTCGGTGCTGGGCACGGTGCTGCCGGAGAAGGAAGACCACAACACCCCGGGCGCACGCGACATCGCCGACCGCCTGATGGCCAGCCTCGGCTCGATGCTGCTGTACTGGTACCACTCCAGCCACAACGGCCGCCGCATCGAGGTGGAAACCGACGACGACTCGATCGGCGGCCACTTCCTGCACCTGCTGCACGGCGAGAAGCCGTCGGCGCTGTGGGAGCGCGCCATGAACACCTCGCTCAACCTGTACGCCGAGCACGAGTTCAACGCGTCGACCTTCGCCGCGCGCGTGATCGCCGGCACCGGTTCCGACATGTACTCGTCGATCGCCGGCGCGATCGGCGCGCTGCGCGGCCCCAAGCACGGCGGCGCCAACGAGGTCGCGTTCGAGATCCAGAAGCGCTACGACAACCCGGACGAGGCCCAGGCCGACATCACCCGCCGCGTCGAGAACAAGGAAGTCGTGATCGGCTTCGGCCACCCGGTGTACACCACCGGCGACCCGCGCAACCAGGTGATCAAGGAAGTGGCGAAGCGGCTGTCGAAGGACGCCGGCTCGATGAAGATGTTCGACATCGCCGAGCGCCTGGAAACGGTGATGTGGGACATCAAGAAGATGTTCCCCAACCTGGACTGGTTCAGCGCGGTCAGCTACCACATGATGGGCGTGCCCACCGCGATGTTCACGCCGCTGTTCGTGATTGCGCGCACCTCGGGCTGGGCCGCGCATATCATCGAGCAGCGCATGGACAACAAGATCATCCGCCCCAGCGCCAACTACACCGGGCCGGAAAACCTGAAGTTTGTGCCGATCGGCAAGCGCAAGTGAAGCCGAGCCAAGTGAAGCCGGCGCAAGTGCAGCCGGCCCAACAGCGGCGCCGGATTATGTAACCAAAGCCCAGAGCACTACGCCGCCCCGGCCAAATCGTAGAGAATAGCGGCGGCAATGATCCCAGCGCCGCCCGCCTGCCGGGCACATGACCATAACTCGATTCCAGTATCCGAAAGGCACTCACAAAATGAAACATCTTGTCCTGGCCGCCTGCATCGGCGCCTTCAGCCTGACCACCGCCACCGCCGTGATGGCGCAGGAACCGGCCAAGAAGACCACCACCAAGAAGAAGTCGTCGACCAAGAAGAAGGCCGCCGCCGGCGCGGCCGCCGCGGCCGGCACCGCCGCGGCGGTGGCCCCGAGCGGCGAGAAGTGGCAGTGCGAGCTGGGCAACAGCCTGTATATCGCCGGCGACATGCTGCGCGATGAAATCCTGACCGTGCACTGGCAAGGCCGCGACTACAAGCTGCCGCGCCAGGCCACCGTGACCGGCGCCGACCGTTACTACGACGCCCGCACCGGCCTGGACCTGGTGGTGATCCCGAGCAAGGCCATGCTGTTCAACAAGAACCTGGGCCAGCGCCTTGCCGACGACTGCCAGAGCGCCGCCATGCAGGCCGGCGCCGCGGCCCCGACCCAGGCCGGCGGCCTGCGCGCGCCGGCCACGACCCCGCTGCTGGTCACCCCGCCGGACGGCCAGACGATCCAGCCGGGAAGCACCCAGCAAACCGCCGCGCCGAGGCAGTAAGCCGTACCGGGGCGCTGGCGGCCGCTGACTTGCGGCCGCCAGCGCCCTTTTTCCTTGCCGTGCCGGGTGGCGGTCAAGCCGCACCCCGGTTAGAGTATGCAGTTGCAGTGCGCTGCCTGCCTCGGACCGCGGTCAAACGCCGTGGCAGCGCACCGGGGTCTCGATTCAGGTCCGAGCCAATGCCATCGCATCATCCTTCGATCGGAGTACGGCAATGCCCCACAACCTCAAGAACACGCTAAAAGAATTCAGCATCGGCTCTTCCGGCAAGGGCCAGTATTACTCCCTGCCCCAGCTGGGCGAGGCCCTGGACCTGGACATCGGCCGCCTGCCGGTGTCGATCCGCGTGGTGCTGGAATCGGTGCTGCGCAACTGCGACGGCAAGAAGGTCACCGAGGAACACGTGCGCCAGCTGGCCGGCTGGAAGCCCAATGCCGAGCGCGTCGACGAGATCCCGTTCGTGGTGGCACGCGTGGTCTTGCAGGACTTCACCGGGGTGCCGCTGCTGGCCGACCTGGCGGCGATGCGCAACGTCGCCGAGAAGATGGGCAAGAACCCCAAGCAGATCGAGCCGCTGGTGCCGGTCGACCTGGTGGTCGACCACTCGGTACAGATCGACCACTTCCGCGAAAAGAAGGCGCTGGACCTGAACATGCAGCTGGAATTCCAGCGCAACAACGAGCGCTACCAGTTCATGAAGTGGGGCATGCAGGCCTTCGATACCTTCGGCGTGGTGCAGCCGGGTTTCGGCATCGTGCACCAGGTCAACCTCGAATACCTGGCGCGCGGCGTGCACCGCAAGGACGGCGTCTATTACCCTGACACGCTGGTCGGCACCGATTCGCACACCACCATGATCAACGGCATCGGCGTGGTCGGCTGGGGCGTCGGCGGCATCGAGGCCGAGGCCGGCATGCTGGGCCAGCCGGTGTACTTCCTGACGCCGGACGTGGTCGGCGTGGAACTGAAGGGCCGGCTGCGCGAAGGCGTGACCGCCACGGACCTGGTGCTGACCATCACCGAGATGCTGCGCAAGGAAAAGGTGGTGGGCAAGTTCGTCGAGTTCTTCGGCGAAGGCACCGCCAGCCTGGCCCTGCCCGACCGTGCCACCATCGGCAATATGGCGCCCGAGTACGGCGCCACCATGGGCTTCTTCCCGGTGGACGAGAAGACCATCGAGTACTTCCGCGGCACCGGCCGCACCGACGAGGAAATCGCCGCGTTCGAGGGCTATTTCCGCGCGCAGAACATGTTCGGCATCCCCCGCGCCGGCGAGATCGACTACAGCAAGGTGGTGACGCTGGACCTGGCCACGGTGGCGCCGTCGCTGGCGGGCCCGAAGCGCCCGCAGGACCGCATCGAGATCGGCAACGTCAAGAGCACCTTTGCCTCGCTGTTCAGCAAGCCGGTGGCCGAGAACGGCTTCAACAAGGATGCCGCCGAGCTGAACCGCAGCTACAGCACCGCCGACGGCATCGAAGTCCGCAACGGCGACGTGCTGATCGCCGCCATCACCTCGTGCACCAACACCTCCAATCCCAGCGTGCTGCTGGGCGCCGGCCTGCTGGCCAAGAAGGCAGTGGAAGCCGGCCTGAGCGTGGCGCCGCATATCAAGACCTCGCTGGCGCCGGGCAGCCGCGTGGTCACCGAATACCTGAAGGCCGCGGGCCTGCTGCCGTACCTGGAAAAGCTGGGCTTCGGCGTGACTGCCTACGGCTGCACCACCTGCATCGGCAATGCCGGCGACCTGACGCCGGAACTTAACGAAGCCATCACCAGCAACGACCTGGTCGCGGCCGCGGTGCTGTCGGGCAACCGCAATTTCGAGGCACGCATCCACCCCAATATCCGCGCCAACTTCCTGGCCTCGCCGCCGCTGGTGGTGGCCTATGCCATCGCCGGCAACGTCACGCGCGACCTGATGACCGAGCCGGTCGGCAAGGGCAAGGACGGCCGCGACATCTGGCTGGGCGACATCTGGCCGAGCTCCGACGAGATCCACGCGCTGATGAAGTACGCGATGGACGCCAAGACCTTCAAGGGCAACTACGAGCAGGTCAAGAAACCGAGCAAGCTGTGGGGCGCGATCCAGGGCACCAAGGGCCAGGTCTACGACTGGCCCCGCTCCACCTATATCGCCGAACCGCCTTTCTTCCAGGACTTCAGCATGGAGCCGTCAGCGGCCTCGGCGAGCGTGCGCGGCGCGCGCGCGCTGGGGATCTTCGGCGATTCGGTGACCACCGACCATATCTCGCCGGCAGGCTCGATCAAGGACACCTCGCCGGCGGGCAAGTACCTGCTGTCGCACGGCGTGCTCAAGGCCGACTTCAACAGCTACGGCTCGCGCCGCGGCAACCATGAGGTGATGATGCGCGGCACCTTCGCCAACGTGCGCATCAAGAACCTGATGATCCCGCCGACGGCGGACGGCGCGCGCGTGGAAGGCGGCATCACCATCCACCAGCCCAGCGGCGAGCAGATGTCGATCTACGACGCGGCGATGAAGTATGTCGCCGAGGGCACGCCCACGGTGGTGTTCGGCGGCGAGGAGTACGGCACCGGCTCGTCGCGCGACTGGGCCGCCAAGGGCACGCAGCTGCTGGGCGTGAAGGCCGTGATTGCGCGCAGTTTCGAGCGCATCCACCGCTCCAACCTGGTCGGCATGGGCGTGCTGCCGCTGCAGTTCAAGGGCGCCGACAGCGCCCAGACGCTCGGCATCACCGGTAACGAGACCTTCGACATCGAAGGCATCGAGGGCGACCTGAAGCCGCAGCAGGACGTGGTGCTGGTGATCAGGCGCGCCAACGGCGACGTGCAGCGCGTGCCGGTGCTGCTGCGCATCGATACGCCGATCGAGGTCGACTACTACAACCACGGCGGCATCCTGCCGTTCGTGCTGCGCCAGCTGCTCGCCGCCTGAGCGCCGACCGCGTCATCGACGCCGCCTGCCCTGCCCCTTTACCGGGGCGCGGCCAGGCGGCGTTTTTCATTGGCGCTTGCGCCCCGGGCATCACCTGCAGCGTCGCCCCGGCGCGTGTAAGTTTGACGCAAGCCATGGCTGTCAAACTGTGTCGCACAAGAACGCGGCCGAACCACCGCAAGCCGGACCCCGGCATCACCCAGAACCAGGAGACACCATGGTCAAGATCCTCATCGCATTCATCGTGGTCGCCGGCGCGGCCCTCTACCTGCTGACCAAGGGCGGCAGCGACGTTTCCATTTCCGGCGAGTCGCACAGCGTCGAAAGCCACGCGTCCGCAGCCCCGGCAGCGTCCGCGGCGTCCGCCCCGGCCGAGAAATAATCGCCGCGCAGGCAGCGGCGTCCACATCGACCGCACGCATATAGCGGTCTCCCTGTCAACGCAGCGAGTAGAATACCGTTTTACGCAAAAAACGGACGGTTTCTTTCTATGGCAGGTTTTCGCCCCAAGGCTTCCCCGCGACTCTCTCCCGACGCCGAGCGTCTGGTGGCCGATGCGCTCGCCCTCGACGCTTCGGGCAGCCGCATGGAGGACGGATACTGGGAGCGGCGGCTTTCGCAGCGCCTTGGCCGCCTGCTGAAGAACGGTAGCCAGACCGCGCTCGACGCGGCGCTGGAGCACCTGTTCAAGCACAATGCCGACGCCTCCGACGTGCTCGCCGAGCAGGCCGAGACGCTGGCCGAATCCGCCTCGATCGAGGTCGACGGCCAGCACTATGACGCGCTGCTGATCGCCGCGCCGATCCTGGCGCACACCCGCTACGCGATCCCGTCCGGCGCGCTCAAGCCGGAACTGGCGCAGACGCTGGCGGTGCACCTGCAGGCACATGTGCTTGCCAACGGCACCAAGGTCGCGCTGTCGCCCTACCTGTACAGCATCGACCAGCTGCCGCGCACGCACAGCGACACCTTTGCGCTGACGCACAAGCTGGCCGCGGCCGCCCTGGCCGGCGCAGTGCCCAAGGTCGACCTGCGCGACCTGCCCGAGACCGCGCCGATCCTGGCCGACCCGCGCTACCTGCTGGCCGTGGTGGTGGCGCCGCGCGAGCAGGCGCTGTTCCGCTGGCAGGAAGACGCCAAGGACCATCATGCCGAGCGCTCGACCTGCCTGGAACAATGGCGCAGCCAGGTGCAGCCTTCGGTGGCGCTGCTGCTGCCGGGCTGCGAGTTCGAGCTGCTGCTGCCGGACGCGTTCTTCCTGTCCTGCCGCGAATCCGACAAGAGCATCCGCCCGCTGACCGTGCGCGCCGCCGTCAACTACCTGTGCGGCACGCTGGACATCTCCGCGGGCCAGCTGGCCGCGGTGGTGGCCGCGTTCGGCGAGGAAGTGGTCGAGGAATACCGCGTCGGCTTCACCATGCGCGGCGAGAAGGATGTGATCTACGGCATTGTCTGGCCGGTCTACGGCCGCGAGGCCGGCGAGGTCGATGCCGACGAGAAAGGCAATCCGCTCGAGCAGATCTGCGAGGAACTGCGCAATGCCGGCGTCGAGGACATCTTCCGCCACGCCGCGCTGTTCGATCCGGAATATTGCGAAGACTGCGGCACGCCGCTGTACGCCGACCGCAATGGCGAGATCGTCCACGCCGAGCTGCCCGAGGACGCGCCGACGCAGCAGCCGCTGTTCCACTAAGACGCGCTGGCAGCAAGCCAGACAGCGAAACGGCCCGCGCTGCGGGCCGTTTTTATTGGCCGTTCAGCCCGGCTGCCGCTCGCTGACGCAGCGCCACAAGCCATGGCCGGAGGCCGCGTACTTGCGCTCGAACGGCGTCATCGGCTGCGCCGGCGCCCAGGCCTCGACCCGCGCCGGCCGCCCCGCCAGTTCCAGCGCCTGCGCGAACTCGTCGATATAGATGCGCCAGTTGCTGCGGCACTCCAGGTAATCGCCGCACGCCGCCAGCGCCGGGAACACCGCGTGCCCTTGCCAGCGCCGCCCGAGGTGGCCGATTTTCGGCCACGGGTTCGGGTACAGCACATAGTGGCGCGCCACCGGCACCGCCTCCGCCTGCAGCAGGCGCCAGACATCGACCAGGTCGGCGCGGGCCCAGCAGAAATTGGCCGGCATCGGCGCATCGCCCCACCAGTCCTTGCCGGCGGCCAGGCGCTTTTCGGACTGGTCGACGCCGATGACGAAATGGCCGGGGAACTGCGTGGCCAGGCGCAGCGTGCTTTCGCCGACGCCGCAGCCGGCATCGAGGATCAGCGGCGCGCCGCCGGCCTGCTGCCAGCGCTGCAGCGCCGCGGCCAGCTCGCGCCGGCTGGGTTCGCCGATGGGCTTGCGGAACGGCTCGGCGAGGTGGCGCGCGACGCGCGCGGCCAGGTGTTCATGGACATCGGACTGCGCCGAGACGATGGTGCGGGAATTGGCGAACATGGACGCATTTTACCGGGCAGCCTTGCCGGCAAAGCTGCAACCATGCCACTTTAGCGGCACAATGCGGGACAAACCCGCCTGAGAACCCGTCCGCGACCGCGCGGACCCGTACGAGGAGCCTGCCCGATGCCCACCCTCAACGCCCTGCCGCCGCAACATCCGCCGCGCCGCCGTGCCAACCCTGCGCGCCGCGCGGTGCTGCGTGCCGCCACGGCGCTCGTCTTCGGCAGCGCCGCCTTCACCCTGCTGCCGGCCGGCGCCGCGCATGCCGAAGACCTGCGCATCAGCCTGGCGGCCGACGTCACGTCGATGGACCCGCACTGGAACAACGCCGGCCCCAACAACGCCATCGCCCTGCATGTGTTCGAGTCGCTCGTCTTCATGGACAAGAACGCCCGCTACATCCCGGGCCTGGCGCTGTCGTGGAAGCCGGTCAACGCCATCACCTGGGAGATCAAGCTGCGTCCCAACGTGAAGTGGCACGACGGCTCGCCCTTTACCAGCGAAGACGTGAAGGCGTCGCTGGAGCGTCCGGAGAAGCTGGTCAACAGCCCGGGCTCGTTCACCAGCTACACCAAGCCGATCGCCCGCATCGACACGCCGGACCCGCTCACCGTGCGCCTGACCATGAGCGTGCCCAACTACGCCAACCTGGCCAACGACCTGAACAGCGTGCCGATCATGCCGAAGAAGGTCGCGGCCACGCTGACGCAGAACGATTTCGACTCCGGCAAGGCCATGATCGGCACCGGCCCGTTCAGGTTCGTGCGCTTTGCGCGCGGCCAGGAGATCGTGATGGAGCGCAATCCGAACTACTGGGGCCCGAAACCCGAGTGGGACCGCGCGCTGTTCCGCATCATCACCGACAACGGCGCGCGCAGCGCGGCGCTGCTGGCGGGCGATGTCGACGTGATCGAGAGCGTGCCGTCGGCCGACGTCGCCCGGCTCAAGCAAAATCCGAAGTTCAGGATCGAGCAGCAGGTGTCGTGGCGCACCGTGTTCTGGCAAATGGACCAGTCGCGCGACAACCCGCCCTTCGTCACCGACAAGGCCGGCAAGCCGCTGGGCAAGAACCCGTTCAAGGACGCGCGCGTGCGCGCCGCGGTCAGCAAGGCGCTGAACCGCGACGCCATCGTCAGCCGCATCATGGAGGGGCTGGCGGTGCCGGCATCGTCGATCGTGTCGCCGCAGATTTTCGGCCATCCCGGCACCAAACCCGAGGCCTATGACCCGGAAGGCGCGAAGAAACTGCTGGCCGCGGCCGGCTACCCCGACGGGTTCGGCCTGACGCTGCACGCGACCAACAACCGCTACCTGAACGACGCCGCGGTGGCGCAGGCCACCGCCAGCATGCTGACCCGCATCGGCATCCAGACCAAAGTCGAAACCATGCCGGTGGCGGCCTACTTCACGCGCGCGCGCCAGGGCGAGTTCGCCTTCCAGATGCTGGGCTGGGGCTCGGCCGCCGCCGATGTGGCGCTGCGCTCGATCACCGGCACGCCCAACCCGAAGACCGGCTACGGCACCTGGAACTGGGGCAAGTACAGCAACCCGCAGTTGGACCAGCTGATCGAGAAGTCGCTGACCACGGTCAGCAGCGACAAGGCGCGCGAGGAAAATGCCCGCGCCGCGGCAAAGTTCGCGCTGGCCGACCACGCCATCATTCCGTCGCACAGCCAGCTGGCGATGTGGGCGATGAAGAAAGGGCTGAAGTACGAGGCGCGCACCGACGAGTGGTCGCTCGCGCAGTTCTTTCACAAGGAGTGAGGACGACCGCGCGCCGAGGGCTTTCTCCTCTCTCCCGCATACGGGAGAGAGGCGCTTAAATCCTCAGCCGCTCTTCCTGCCGCGCATTGGCCACGCGCAGCTTCTGCACCCAGTCCCGCGCCGGCAGCCCGGTGGTGTCCTCGACCACGTCGGCGCGCGCTTCCAGCACCGCCCACGACACATCGATTTCCGGCCCGTTGAAGGCCAGTGCGATGATGTTGCCGTCATGCACTTCCGGGAACACCAGCACGCGGTTGTCGAAGGCATCGCAGATGCGTTCGATGTTCTTCGGAAAGCTGTCGTGGTCGCCGAACAGGTTGATCGTCATCACGCCGGGGGCCTTCAGCGTGCGGCGGCAGGCGCGGTAGAACGCGGTGGTGTCGAGCACCGGGCCGCGCGCGGTGGCGTCGTACAGGTCGACCTGCAGCACATCGATGGCGCCGGCGTGGGCGCCGTCCATGACGTAGTCCCAGGCGTCCTGCTCGCGCACGGTCAGGCGCGCGTCGTCTTCGCGCAGCCCGAACATGCTGCGCCCGGCGACGATCACGGCGGGATTCAGCTCGACCGCGGTCACGCGCGCACGGCGGAACTGGCGATGGCAGAACTTGGTCAGCGCCGCGGCGCCCAGGCCCAGCTGCACCACGTGGAATTCATCGACCGACGGCGACAGGAACAGCAGCCAGGCCATCATCTGCTGCGCGTATTCGAGCTCGATCGCGTCCGGCTTGCGCAGCCGCATCGCGCCCTGCACCCATTCCGTGCCGAAGTGCAGGTAGCGCACCCCTTCCATTTCCGAGAACGTCACCGGCGCAAAGCGCGGCGTCATGCGTTTTTCTTCGCGGGCAGGGGCCTGGCCGGGGGTGCGGGTGCCGCGGGCGGGACGGCGCGAGGCCACGGCTTCAATCGATTTGCGTTTCAGTAGGGTCATATTGTCGGGAATACATGGACCGGGGTGCCGGCCCGCGCCTTACTTGCCCAGCGCCGCCTGCGCGCGCTGCAGCCACTCGCGGTTGTGTTCGCGGGCATGGCGCGGCCAGTGGCGGGCGTCGTGGACGATTTCGGCATAGAGCTCGCGCGCGCGTTCGCGGTCGGCGGCGTCGGACTGCGTTGCCAGCCAGTCGGCGAACAGGCAGCGCGGCGCGACATCGCTGGCGCTGGTCAGCGCCTGCTCGAACGCGGCGCGCGTGCCGGGCGCGCCGGTGGCGGCCAGCGCGCGAGCATACAGCAAGGCGGGCACGGGCTGCTGGCGCGCATGCGGGCTGGCAGCGAACAGCTTGTCCAGCGTCGCCAGTGCCGCCGCCGCGTCGCCGGTGGCGAACTGCGCCTGGGCCAGCCCTTGCAGCAGCGCCGGATCGGAGGCAAACGGCCCGTTGGCCGCGGCCTGGTAGTGCTGCAGCGCCTCGGCCGGCTCGCCGGCTTCGAGCAGCGCGGCGCCCAGGCGCATGCGGTGCGCCACGGTCGGGGCGCGGTCAAAGTCGGTGCGGGCCTCGCGCACCGCGCGGTTGGGGTCGACCAGCTGCGAGATGGCGCGCGTGGCGGCGCGCGCCCCGCGCGACTGGCGCAGCTCTGGCAGGAAGATCGCAAAGAAATAGACCAGGCTGCCCAGCCCCGGGAACAGGAACAGGATCAGCAGCCAGTACATGTTCTGGTGCGTGCGCACCGCGTGCACGGCAAAGAACAGTGCGACGATGATATGGATGCTGATGCCGAAGATACGCATAGGGAGATCACCTTTGAAACCATGGCGGGCGCGCCAGCCGCCGGCATTGTGACAGAAAGGCGCGGCGGCGGGCCGGGCGCGGGCGCCGCACAGGGCTGCGGAACAGGGTTGCGGACAGGCCCTCAGGATGCCAGAAGCGCCAGACCGCGGCGAAAAAAAGCGGCCCCGGCGGCGCCGGTGTCGCAACCGGTGCCTGCCGGGGCCCGCTGGTTGGCGCGCGGCGCCGGGCTAGCGGTAGACCAGCACCGGGATCTTGCTGTGCGTCAGCACCTTCAGCGTCTCGCTGCCGATCAGCATGCCCTGGATGCCGCGCCGCCCGTGCGATGCCATCACGATCAGGTCGCAGCCCTTGTCCTCGGCGGTCTTGATGATGGCTTCGTAGGGATGGTCGTTGACGGCGTAGGCGGTGTCGCACGGCACGCCCGCCGCGCTGGCTTCCTCGGCGCGCTCGCGCAGGTACTGCGTGGCGCCCGCCGCGGCTTCCTTGACGTAGGTTTCGCGCGTGTCCTCCAGCATCTCGACCTGGTACGTCAGCACGTGGTAGTTCGGACAGACGCGCACCGCGGTGGTACGCGCCCGCATGTCGCGCGCCAGCGCGAGCGCCTTGCGGAACGCCGATTCAGACAGGTCGGAGCCATCGACCGCCAGCAGGAGATGCTTGAACATGATTGCCTCCTTGCCTGCAACTTTGCCGGCTCAGGCAACTCACTTCCGATGCATTCGCGCCATGCGTCAGAAAGTGCGAGCCCGCAAGGCGCACAAGGAGCGGCCGATACTCCCGGTTTGGAATCATGGGCCAGCCCGATTCCAGTATAGGTGCGCGATGGCCCACGACAATCCGGAACGCGTCACTTCCGGGCAGGCCGATTCCATACACGCAATGCGGCGACAAGCCTCTCAGTCCAGCAGGCTGCGCCACAGCGCCAGCTTCTGCTCGAAGCTGCGCGCGGCATGCGCCGGGCTGGACGATGGCAGCACCACGGTCTCATAGCCCTGCGCGGCAAACTGTGGCGCAAAGCGGCCGGAGGTGCCGCCATTGAAGCCGATGCGCACAAGGGCCGGCGCCAGTGCGCGCAGGCGCGTGAAATCGTTGGCCTGCGGATAGCGGATATTGCTGTCCAGGCTGCCTTCGCGCTGGCACGCGCCCAGCACGTCCCACACGCCGATGCGATGCGCCAGCAGCCGCACCAGCCGTTCGGCATAGGGCAGTTCCGGCAGCGGCTCGCCGGTCAGCGCGCCCAGCAGCGGCCAGAACTGGTTGCGCGGATGGGCGTAATACTGGCGCGCGGCCAGCGACGCGGCACCGGGAAAGCTGCCCAGCACCAGCACGCGGGTGTGGGTGTCGATGACGGGGGGCAGGCCCTGGTGGAGGTCGGTTTGAGGCGTAGAGGTGTCGGGCATGGCAGCAACGCAGGCCGAGCAAAAACTGCGATTGTTGTCTCCCCTCTCCCATTTATGGGAGACGGGCGGGGGAGAGGGCCGGAGCCTCCACGGAGTGCAGCGTCACGATGCTTGCCATGCGCCTGCCCTCTCCCCCGGCCCCTCTCCCGCAAGCGGGAGAGGGGAGCCAACCAGCGATGTGCAAGGCCGAATCGCCTTCGTCAGGCCAGCAGCTTGTTCACGCGCTGCACGTAGGCGGCCGGATCTTCCAGCATGCCGCCCTCGGCCAGCAGCGCCTGGTCGAACAGCACCTGCAGGCGGTCGCTGAAGGCCTCTCCCGATTCCTCGCCTTGCAGGTCACGCAGCTTCTTCACCAGCGCATGCTCGGGGTTCAGCTCGAGGATCGGCTGGGCGTCGGGCGCCTTCTGGCCGGCCTGCTTGAGCAGGCGCTGCAGGTAGCCGCTCATGTCGCCCTCGTCCGAGACCAGGCACGATGCCGACTCGGTCAGGCGCAGCGTCACGCGCACGTCCTTGGCCTTGCCGGCCAGTACGGTCCTGGCGCGCTCGACCACGTCCTTCCAGTCGGCCTCGGCCTTTTCCTGCTCGGCCTTCTCGGCTTCGTCGGCGAGCTTGCCCAGGTCGAGGTCGCCGCGCGCCACCGACACCAGCTCCTTGCCGTCGAACTCGCGCAGGAACGACAGCATCCATTCATCGACACGGTCGGTCAGCAGCAGCACTTCGATGCCCTTCTTGCGGAACACTTCCAGGTGCGGGCTGTTCTTCGCGGCGGACCAGGTGTCGGCCGTGACGTAGTAGATCTTGTCCTGCCCTTCCTTCATGCGGCCGGCATAGGCGGCCAGCGCCACGTTCTGCTCGGCGGTGTCGTTGTGCGTCGAGGCGAAGCGCAGCAGCTTGGCCACGCGCTCCTGGTTGGCCTGGTCCTCACCGGCGCCTTCCTTCAGCGCCTGGCCGAACTGCTGCCAGAAGGTGGCGTACTTGGCGCGCTCGGCTTCGTCCTCGCTGTCCGCCAGCGCTTCCAGCATCGACAGCACGCGCTTGGTACAGCCCTCGCGGATCGCCTTGACGTCGCGGCTTTCCTGCAGCAGCTCGCGCGACACATTAAGCGGCAGGTCGGCGGAATCGACCACGCCCTTGACCCAGCGCAGGTAGCCCGGCAGCAGCTGCTCGGCGTCGTCCATGATGAAGACGCGCTTGACGTACAGCTTGAGACCGGCCTTGTGGTTGCGGTCCCACAGGTCGAACGGCGCGCGCGCCGGGATGTACAGCAGCTGGGTGTATTCGCTGCGGCCCTCGACGCGGTTGTGGGTCCACGCCAGCGGCGCCTCGTTGTCGTGTGCGATGTGCTGGTAGAAGGCGGTGTACTGCTCGTCGGTGATGTCGGACTTGGCGCGGGTCCACAGCGCGCTGGCCTGGTTGACGCTCTCCCACTCGTCGGTGCGTTTGTAGCTGCTGGCTTCCGCATCCCACACTTCCTTGGGCATGCGGATCGGCAGCGAGATATGGTCCGAGTACTTCTGGATGATGCTCTTCAGGCGCCACGCCGACAGGAAGTCGTCCTCGCCCTCGCGCAGGTGCAGCGTGATGGTGGTGCCGCGCTCGGCGCGCGCGATCGCGTCGACGGTGAACTCGCCGTCGCCGGTGCTTTCCCAGCGCACCGCCTCTTCCGCGCCCAGGCCGGCGCGGCGCGTTTCCACGGTGACCTTGTCGGCGACGATGAATGCCGAATAGAAGCCCACGCCGAACTGGCCGATCAGCGCCGCGTCCTTCTGCTGGTCGCCGGACAGCTGCTGGAAGAATTCCTTGGTGCCCGAGCGGGCGATGGTGCCGAGGTTGCGGATGGCCTCGTCGCGGCTCATGCCGATGCCGTTGTCGGTGATCTTCAGCGTGCGCGCCTTGGCATCGGCCTCGATGCGGATGGCCAGGTCGGCGTCGTTCTCGAGCAGGGACGGATTCGCGATCGCCTCGAAGCGCAGCTTGTCAGTGGCGTCCGAAGCATTCGAGACCAGCTCGCGCAGGAAAATTTCCTTGTTGCTGTACAGCGAGTGGATCATCAGGTGCAGCAGCTGCTTCACTTCCGCCTGGAAGCTCATCGTCTCGTGCGGTGCGGTCATGGTTCTCCTCTTGAAAACAGGCGAATCTGGATGGGTTGGGTGGCCGCCGGGGCCGTGCCGGCAAAAATAGGGACGCCCGGGCCATTTTCAAGACCCGGGGGGCGCGCCGTGCGCCCGGCTACAGCCGCTCGAGCTGCCGCGCCAGGAAGCGCAGCATGTCGGGATCGCCGCTGCTGGCGACGTTGAAGCGCATCCAGCCCGACGGCATCTGCGACGGCGAAAACAGGCTGCCGGGGGCGAACAGGTAGCCCTCTTCATGGCCGGCGGTGGTGATCGCATTCGAATCGCGGCCGGTGTCGGCCCACAGGTACATGCCGGCATGCTGCCCCGGGAACAGGCGCAGGCCCAGCCGCTCCAGCTCGCGCCGGGTGTCGTCGCGGGCGCGGTCGAGCCGGGTGCGCACGCGCTCGACATGCTTGCGGTAATGCCCTTCGGTCAGCACCTTGTACAGCACGCGCTCGTTGATCTCGGGCGTGGCCAGCCCGGCCAGCAGCTTGCTGTCGGTCAGCGCCGCGGCCATCTCCGGATGCGCGGCGACGAAGCCGACGCGCAGGTTGGCCGCCAGCGTCTTGGAAAAGCTGCCCAGGTAGATCACCCGGCGCAGCTGGTCCAGGCTGGCCAGGCGGGTGGCGGCGTGGCCGGGCGGGCACAGGTCGCAGTAGATGTCGTCCTCGACGATCAGGAAGTCGTACTGCTCGGCCATGCGCAGCAGCTGGAACGCCTTGGCCGCCGACAGCGAGGTGCCGGTCGGGTTGTGCAGCACCGAGTTGATCACGAACAGCTTGGGCCGGCGCGCCTGCACGATGCGCTCCAGCGCCTCCAGGTCCGGCCCTTCGCCGGTGTAGGGCACGCCGATCACCTGCGCGCCCTGCGCGGCAAAGCGGCCGAACATCACGAACCACGCCGGGTCGCCCACCAGCACCGCGTCGCCGGGCTGCAGGTAGAGCCGGGCGATCAGGTCGAGCGCCTGGGTGATGCCCGAGGTCAGCACGATCTGCTCGGCGCCGGCGCGGATCTCCAGTTCTTCCAGGCGCGTGCGCAGCTGCTGGCGCAGCGGCAGGAAGCCCTGCGGCGTGCCGCTGGCGAGGAAGTGGTTGCCGGGCTGGCGGCCCAGGCCGCGCAGCGCGCTGGCGATCAGCTCGCCGTCGAGCCAGTCGTTGGGCAGGAAGCCCAGCCCCGGCGCCTTGTGCGCCTCGGCGGTATGGAACATGCTGCGCAGCAGCCAGGTCACGTCGATCTTGCGCGCCGCCGGCGCATCGCGCGGGACCGGCGCCGCCGGCGCGGCCGGAGCTCGCTCGCGCACGTAGAAGCCCGAGCCCCGCCGCGATTCCAGGTAGCCCAGCGCCACCAGCCGCTCGTAGGCCTCGACCACGGTAAAGCGCGATATGCCCTTCTCCTGCGCCAGCTGGCGGATCGACGGCATGCGCATGCCGGCGCGGAACACGCGCTCGTCGATGCGCATGCGCGCCCATTCGGTCAGCTGCTCGACCAGCGTCATCTGCGCCGACGGCACCGGGTCCGGCAGCCGTTCCGTGGACGGCGGCACCAGCTGCAGCGCGCGCGCCGGCGCGTTGCCGCCCGGGGCTTGCGCGCCGCCTCGGCTATCCTTCTGGCGGGCCACGGCGGCGCTGTCGCCGCCGGCGTCGCCCTTGCTGGGTTGGGCATCCATGTGCTGCTCCTGCAACTGTACTGAAGACGATCCGTGCAACTGTACCGGTACTGTACCGAGTACCTTGTCTACCATCAAGCCAAGATGAAGCTAGCCCTCGATCACCTCGTCGTTGCCGCCCCTGACCTCGACGCCGGCACGGATTACGTTGCCGGCGTGCTGGGCATTGCGCCCGAGGGCGGCGGCGCGCATGCTGCCATGGGCACGCACAACCGCCTGCTGGGCCTGTTCGGCGGCATCTACCTGGAAGTGATCGCGGTCGATCCGGCCGCCGCCGCGCCGGCACGGCCGCGCTGGTTCGGCCTGGACAGCGAAGCGGTCCGGCAGCGCCTGCGCGACGGCCCGTTCCTGCTGCACTGGGCCGCGCGCGTGGAACGGCCCGCCGACCTGAGCCGCTGGCAGGCGCAGTATCCCGAACGCATCGCCCCGGTCATCCCGATGAGCCGCGGCAGCCTGCACTGGCGCATCACCGTGCCCGCCGACGGCAGCCTGCCGGCCTGGCCCGGCGAAGCCGGCAGCGCCGGCGACGGCGCGCTGCCCAGCCTGATCCAGTGGGACGTGGCCCCTGCCCCCGGCGCCAGCCTGCCGCGGCAGGACCTGGCGCTGCGCCGGCTGTGCGCGCGCCATCCGCGCGCCGAGCTGCTGCGCCAGGGGCTGGCCTGGCTGGGCGCCGACCACCTGCTCGCGGTGGAGCAGGACGACGGCCCGCCCGGGCTGATTGCCGAGATCGAAACCGCGCAGGGCATCCGCACCCTGCGCTAGCCGTTCCCACCACAAGACCCGAGGAGCCCCCGATGTCCGCCACCCGCAAGCGTTTCGACGAAGACCCGTACCTGGACCACTGCGCCGCCACCGTGGTGGCCGCCAGCGCCGACGGTATCGAGCTCGAGGAGACCGTGTGCTATGCGCGCAGCGGCGGCCAGGCCGGCGACACCGCCACGCTGACGCTGGCCGACGGGCGCACCGTGGCGATCGTCGACACGGTCTACGCCGACGACCGCACCCGCATCCTGCACATGCCGGCCGCCGGGGCGCCGCTGCCGCGCGTCGGCGAGCGCGTCACCGTGGCGATCGACTGGGACCGCCGCCACCGGCTGATGCGGCTGCACACCTGCCTGCACCTGCTGGGCTCGCTGATCCCGGTGCCGGTGACCGGCTGCGGCATCTCGCCGGACAGTGCGCGCATCGACTTCGACCTGCCCGAATCCACGCTCGACAAGGCCGACCTGAGCGAGCGCCTGAACGCGCTGATCCGCGCCAACACCGCGGTGCGCACCACGCTGATCACGCCGCAGGAACTGGCCGCGCAGCCCGACCTGGTGCGCACCATCGGCGCCGCGCCGCCGGCGGGTACCGCCAGCATCCGCATCATCGAGATCCCCGGCGTCGACCGCCAGCCGTGCGGCGGCACGCACGTGGCCAACACCGGCGAGATCGGCGCGGTGGTGGTGACCAAGATCGAAAAGAAGAGCCGCACCAACCGGCGCGTGGCGGTGGCGTTCGCATGACCGCTTCCGCATTGATTACGGACCTGCTCACCGGGCTGAGTGCGGCGCAGTTCGCGGCGCTGCTGACGCTGCTGACGGTGGGCCTGTTCACGCCGGGGCCCAACACCACCATCGCCGCGGTGACCGGCGCCAACTTCGGCCTGCGCGCGACGCTGCCGCACTGCGTCGGCGTCGCCTTCGGCTTTGCCAGCATCCTGGCGCTGTGCGCGCTGGGCGTGGGCGCGCTGGTGCTGGGCCAGCCGGCGCTGGCCGCCGCGGTGCACGCGGCCGGCGTCGCCTACCTGCTGTGGCTGGCGTGGAAGATCGCGCGCAGTACCGCGCTGGCCGAAAAGCAGGTGCTGCGCCCGCTCAGCGTGTGGCAGTCGGCGGCGCTGCAGTACGCGAATATCAAGGCGTGGATGCTGGCGCTGGCGGTGGCGGCGTCGTACATGGCGGGCGCGGCGTCGCCGGTGCAGCGCGTGCTGCTGGTATGCGGCGTATTCGGCGTGCTGGGCTTTGTCAGCAACGGCGTCTATGGCGCGGTGGGCGCGTCGCTGCGCCAATTGCTGCAGCACGGCCAGCGCGTGCGCTGGTTCAACCGCGCCATGGGCGCGGCGCTGGCGCTGACGGCGCTGTGGATTGCGGTCGGCGCCCGCCCCGGCGTGCATTGAATCGAACCACAAGAACACAAGAGGCCAATCATGCCCGCTCCCTCATCCGCTTCCTTGCCTTGCGCACCGCCGTCCGGCGGCATGCTGCTTGGCTTCATCGGCGTGGCGATCTTCAGCCAGACCCTGCCGTTCACGCGCATGGCGGTGGCGGAACTGGACCCGATCTTCGTCGCGCTGGCGCGGGCGGTGCTGGCCGCGCTGCTGGCGCTGGCGCTGCTGGCCTGGCGCGGCGCGCTGCGCCCGGGCCGGCGCCCGCGCGGCGGCCAATGGGCGCGGCTGGCCGTAACCGCGCTGGGCGTGGTGGCGGGCTTTCCGCTGTTTTCTTCGCTGGCGATGCGCGAGGTGCCGGCCAGCCACGGCGCCATCGTGATCGGGTTGCTGCCGCTCGCGACCGCGGTGTTCGCCGCGTGGTTCGGGCGCGAGCGGCCGTCGCCGGCGTTCTGGCTGTCGGCGCTGGCCGGCAGCGCGCTGGTGGTCGGCTTTGCCGTATGGCAGGGCGCCGGCGGGCTGCAGCATGCCGACTGGTTCCTGTTCGGCGCGGTGCTGCTGGGCGCGCTTGGCTATGCCGAAGGTGGCAAGCTGTCGCGCGAGCTGGGCGGGCTGGAAACCATCAGCTGGGCGCTGGTGGTATCGCTGCCGGTGCTGGTGCCGGTGGTGGCCTGGCTGACGCTGCGCGACCTGCCGGCGATCGCCGCGGCGTCGCCGCGGGCCTGGGGCGGCATGGCCTATGTTTCGGTGTTCTCGATGTTCGTCGGCTTTCTTTTCTGGTACGCCGGCCTGGCAAAAGGCGGCGTGGCCCGCGTCGGCCAGATACAATTGCTGCAGCCGTTCCTGACGCTGGCGGGCGGCGCGCTGATCCTGTCCGAGCCGCTCGACGCTGCCACCATCGCCTTCGCGGTGGCGGTGATTGCCGTCGTGGCGCTGGGCCGCCGCGCCGCCGTGCAGCAAGCCGCACCTGCCGCGGAACCCTCGACTATCCTTCCCGGACGCATTCACTGACTGGAGCCTACATGTCCCAAACCTCGGTCTACGACACCCTTGCCCGCCTCGGCATCGAACTGCCGGCCGTCAGCGCCCCCGCCGCCGCCTACGTGATGGCCGCGCAGACCGGCAACACCGTGTTCCTGTCCGGCCATATCGCGCGCAAGGACGGCAAGGTATGGACCGGCAAGCTGGGCCAGGACATCGACACCGACACCGGCAAGGCCGCCGCCCGCGCCGTCGCCATCGACCTGCTGGCGACGCTGCATGCGCATGTCGGCGACCTGAACCGCGTCACCCGCATCGTCAAGGTGATGAGCCTGGTCAATTCGACCACCGACTTCACCGAGCAGCACCTGGTCACCAACGGCGCCTCCGAGCTGCTGGCCGAGGTCTTCGGCGACAAGGGCAAGCACGCGCGCAGCGCCTTCGGGGTGGCGCAGGTGCCGCTGGGCGCCTGCGTCGAGATCGAACTGATCGCCGAAGTGCAGGGCTGAAGCTGTATCGTTGACCGGGCGGCCGGCCATTGCCGCGCCGCTCTCGTATTACCGCAGACCACAAGAGACACATCATGAAATGGGCCATTTCCCGCCGGGCGCAGCAACTCACCAGCTCGGCCATCCGCGAAATCCTGAAGGTCACCGAGCGTCCGGAAGTCATTTCGTTCGCCGGCGGCCTGCCGTCGCCGGCGTCGTTCCCGGTAGCGGCGATGGAAGCCGCGACGGCCCGCGTGTTCGCCGACAACCCGCAGGCGGCGCTGCAATACGCCGCGACCGAAGGCTACCTGCCGCTGCGCGAGTTCGTCGCCCGGCGCCATGACGTGTCGGTCGAGCGCGTGCTGATCACCACCGGCTCGCAGCAGGCGCTGGACCTGATCGCCAAGGTGATGATCGACCCGGGCAGCAAGGTGATGGTGGAAACCCCCAGCTACCTCGGCGCGCTGCAGGCGTTCTCGCTGTTCGAGCCGGAATTCGTCTCGATCCCGAGCGACGACAAGGGCCTGCTGCCCGAGGCGCTGACGCCCGAGCTGACCGCCGGCGCACGCTTCCTGTACGCGCTGCCCAATTTCCAGAACCCGACCGGGCGCCGCCTGCCGCTGGAGCGCCGCCAGGCGCTGGTGGCGCGCGCGCAGGAACTGGGCGTGCTGCTGGTCGAGGACGATCCGTACGGCGCGCTCAGCTACACCGGCGACCAGCTGCCGAGCCTGCTGTCGATGAACCCCGACGGCGTGATCTACATGGGCTCGTTCTCGAAGGTGCTGGCCCCCGGCATGCGCCTGGGCTACGTGATCGCCCCGCCCGAGCTGCACTTCAAGCTGTGCCAGGCCAAGCAGGCATCGGACCTGCACACGCCCACCTTTACCCAGCGCGTGGCCTACGAGACCGTGCGCGACGGCCTGCTCGACACCCATATCCCGACCATCCGCGAGCTCTACGGCAAGCAGTGCCAGACCATGCTGGACGCTCTCGCGCGCCACATGCCCGAGGGCGTCAGCTGGAATGCGCCCGAAGGCGGCATGTTCATCTGGATGGAGCTGCCCGAGGGGCTGGACAGCATGGTGATCCTGGAAGAAGCGGTCAGGCGCAACGTCGCCTACGTGCCGGGTGCGCCGTTCTACGCCAACAACCCCAGGCGCAACACGCTGCGCCTGGCCTTCGTCACGGTGCCGGCGGAGCGCATCGAGCAGGGCGTGGCCATCCTCGGCGAGCTGTTCCGCGAAGCCATCGCCGCGGCACGGCAGCCGCGCGCGGCCTGACGCCACGGATCAACGGATCAACGGATAAACGGATAATCGCGGGCGCACCTGACTTGGGAGACGACATGTTGCGTATCTGGGGCCGGCTTTCCTCCATCAACGTGCAGAAGGTGGTCTGGTGCGCGCGCGAGCTGCACCTGGACCATGAGCGCATCGATATCGGCGTGACCAAGGGCGACCTCGACACCGAGGCCTACGTGCGCCTGAACCCGAACCGCCAGATCCCGGTGATCGAGGATTTCCGCGGCACGGATGTCGGCGGCGAGCCCTTCGTGCTGTGGGAGTCCAATGCGATCGTGCGCTACCTGTGCGCGCGCTACGGCGAGGGCACGCTGTGGCCCGAGGACGTCAAGGCGCGCGCCTCGGCCGACCGCTGGATGGACTGGCAGACCACCGCCTTCAGCCCGGCGATGGTGACCGCGTTCCTGAACCTGGTGCGCAAGCCCGCAGCCGAGCGCGACCCGGCCGCCATCGAGGCCTCGTGCGAGCGCACCGAGCCACTGGCCGCGCTGCTCGACCAGGCCCTGGCCGGGCGCGAGTTCATCGGCGGCGATCGCTTCACCATGGCCGACATCTCGCTGGCCTGCGCCGCGCGCTGGATGGGACTGCCGCGCCAGCACCAGCCGCGCCCCGATCTGGAGCGCTGGCTCAACGCCATGCGCGCCCGCCCCGCCGCGGGCGGCATCCTGGAACTGCCGCTGCGCTGATCCGCGGCAGTTTTTTCACCCGCCCTGCTACTTCGGCGCGCGCGAGCCCGACGCCGCCGTGAACACCCCCAGCCCGATAAAGGCCGCGCCGGTCAGGTAGCGGCCCAGCGCGCGTGCCCGGCCGGCGCGGCGCAGTGCCGGCATCACCGCGGCGGCGGCCATCACGTAGCAGGCGTCGGTGGTCGCGGCGATCAGCACGAAGGCCACGCCCAGCGCCAGGCTCTGCGCCAGCGCCGAGCCCGCCGGGTTCATGAACTGCGGCAGGAAGGCGGCGAAGAAGATCGCGGTCTTGGGGTTGAGCAGCGCCACCACGAAGCCATCGCGCACCACCTGGCGCAGGCTGCGCGGCGACACTTCCGGCGTGCCGCCATCCGAGCCCGCGCCGCCACCGCGCAGCGCGCGGATGCCAAGCCAGATCAGGTAGGCCGCCCCGGCGTACTTGACCACCGTGAACGCCAGCGCCGAGACCGAGAACAGCACCGCCAGCCCCAGCGAGGCGCCAATGGCATTGCCCAGGTTGCCCAGCGCCACCGCGCCGATCGAGGCCAGCCCGGCCTGCCGGCCCTGCGCCAGCGTGCGCGTGACGATATAGACCACGGCCGGGCCCGGCGTGATCGCCAGCGCCAGGCTGGCCAGCACGAAGGCGGTCAGCAACGGCCACGGCGGAAGGAATTCAGTCATGGGGAAACCTCGCCTGGAAGAGTGATGGCGCCGGCGGTATGCCGGCGCGCTGCCCGCCAGTATGGCGCCATGGCCGCGGCCGCGCCAGCCAGCGGCAATCGTCGCCAGCGCCAGTCATGCGGGCGCACGGCTGGCTTGCAGACTTTTGCAACGGGCGCCGTTTAGAGTACTCTGGCCGGGTGTGCCGCAAGGGCCCCATGTGCGCCCGCATGCCCTCCGGGCAAACCCTGATCCCTGAATGTGGCTCATCGCGATCATGACGCGATGTACGGCGGGCGCCGGCGAGCACTTTTTTAAAATCCTTGTTCTTTGCCGGCGCGGCGGACACCGCACGCCGGTGCAAAGCGCATGCGGGAGTTCCAGGGCACGCAGATCGCCCGGGCGCCCGAGCCAAACCAGAGGAGGATTTCGATCGTGTGGAGTCAAGTCTATGACCCGCTAGGCAATATGGCGCTGTCGACCATTGCCGCGGGCATTCCCGTCGCCGTGCTGCTGGCAGCGCTGGCGTTCTTTCATATGCAGGCGCACCTGGCGGCGGGCCTGGCGCTGCTGATCGGCATCGTGGTGGCGTCGACCGTGTTCGGCATGCCGGCGGCGATGGCGGGCAAGGCCGCAGGGCTGGGCATCGTCTCCGGGCTGTTCCCCATCGGCTGGATCGTGCTGAACATCATCTTCCTGCACCGGCTCACCACGCTGAACGGATCGTTCAAGGTCTTGCAGAACTCGATCTCCGGCATCACCGAAGACCGCCGCCTGCAGCTGCTGCTGGTGGCGTTCAGCTTCGGCGCCTTCTTCGAGGGCGCGGCGGGCTTCGGCACGCCGGTGGCCGTGACCGGCGCGATCCTGATCGGGCTGGGCTTCTCGCCGCTGGCGGCCTCGGGCCTGGCGCTGATCGCCAACACCGCGCCGGTGGCGTACGGCGCGCTGGGCGCGCCGATCATCGGGCTGGCGTCGGTGACCGGGCTGGACCTGCTCGACCTGTCGGCAATGATCGGCCGGCAGCTGCCGTTCTTCTCGGTGATCGTGCCGTTCTGGCTGATCTGGGCCTTCGCCGGCTTCCGCGGCATGCTGGCGATCTGGCCGGCGATCCTGGTGGCGGGCGTGAGCTTCGCCATCCCGCAATACCTGGTGTCGAACTTCCACGGCCCGTGGCTGGTGGACGTGATCGCCGCGCTGGTGTCGATGGGCGCGCTGACGCTGTTCCTGAAGGTCTGGCATCCGAAGGAAATCTGGACCTCGACCAAGATCCTGGGCCGCCACGACGACTCCAAGGTCGACCACCCCGAGGCGCTCGAGGCCGACGCACGCGCCAGTGCCGCGTCGGCCGGGATCTCGGTGGCCAAGGCGTGGATGCCGTGGGTGATCCTGACGGTGTTCGTGTTCGTCTGGGGCATCCCCGAGTTCAAGAAGCTGATGGACAGCCTGTGGGCCTGGAAATTCCCGGTGCCGGGCCTCGACAAGGCCATCGTCAAGGTGCCGCCGGTGGTGCCGAAGGAAGTCATCGAAGGCGCGGTGTTCAACTTCAACGTGCTGTCGATGGCCGGCACCGGCATCTTCGTCTCGGCCCTCGCCGGCGGCCTGCTGATGGGCTACTCGGTGCCGCGGCTGTTCAAGGAATACTGGGAAACCATCAAGCTGGTGCGCTACTCGCTGCTGACCATCTGCGCCATGTTCGGCGTCGGCTACCTGACCCGCTACTCGGGCCTCGATGCCACGCTGGGCCTGGCCTTTGCGCACACCGGCGTGTTCTACCCGCTGTTCGGCACCATGCTGGGCTGGCTGGGGGTGGCGCTGACCGGCTCGGACACCGCCTCGAACGTGCTGTTCGGCGGCCTGCAGAAAACCACCGCCGAGCAGTTGGGCCTGTCGCCGGTGCTGATGGCATCGGCCAACAGCTCTGGCGGCGTGATGGGCAAGATGATCGACGCGCAGTCGATCGTGGTCGCCTCGACCGCGACCAAGTGGTACGGCCACGAGGGCGACATCCTGCGCTACGTGTTCTTTCACTCGATCGTGCTGGCGGTCCTGGTGGGCCTGTTCGTGACGCTGCAGGCCTACGTGCCGCCGTTCACGCATATGGTGATCCACCACCCCTGACGCTGCGGCGGCTGCGGCGTTTTTCGCAGCGCGTATCAGACAAGGCCCCGCCCCTGGCGGGGCTTTTCCATTGGGCAAGGCGCGTATCATGTTGCGTCTGATCCGCCGCAAGCGCCCGGCATCCCACCAGGACGAGCGGGCGTGCCGTGGCACACAACGGGAACCCTGCCATGTTGCGTCGCCTGGAAAGACTGATCGACCCCTTCCGCCATATGCCCGACCGCGAGCCGCCGGGCCAGGTTCTGCGCTTCTACACCTGGTACCTGCGCGAGGTCTGGGGCGTGTTCGTGCTGCTGTTGCTGGTGGGCCTGGTCGGCGCGCTGATCGAGGTGGCGCTGTTCAGCTTCCTCGGCCGGCTGGTCGACATGGCGCAGACCACGCCCGGCGCCGAGTTCTTCAGCCGCCACCGCAACGAGCTGGTGTGGATGGCAGTGGTGGCGGTGCTGCTGCGGCCCATCTTCTTCGGCCTGCACGACGTGCTGGTGCACCAGGTGATCAGCCCCAGCCTGTCCAACCTGATCCGCTGGCAGAACCACCGCTACGTGCTCAAGCAGAGCCTGTCGTTCTTCCAGAACGACTTTGCCGGGCGCATCGCCCAGCGCATCATGCAGACCGGCTTTTCGCTGCGCGACTCCGCGGTGCAGGCGGTCGATGCACTGTGGCACGTGGCGATCTACGCAGTCAGTTCGCTGGTGCTGTTCGCGCAGGCCGACTGGCGCCTGATGATCCCGCTGCTGCTGTGGATCGTCTGCTACGTGGCCGCGCTGCTGTACTTCGTGCCGCGCGTCAAGCAGCGCTCGGTGGTCGCCACCGAATCGCGCTCGCGGCTGATGGGGCGCATCGTCGACGGCTACACCAATATCACCACGCTCAAGCTGTTCGCCCATACCCGCCAGGAAGAAGACTACGCGCGCGACGCCATGGCCGAGCAGACCGAGAAGACGCGGCAGGCCGGGCGCATGGTCAGCGGCATGGACGTCACCATCACCGCGATGAACGGCGCGCTGATCGCCGGCACCACCGGGCTGGCGGTGTGGCTGTGGAGCACCGGCCATGTCACCACCGGCGCGATCGCGCTGACCACCGGGCTGGTGATCCGCATCAACAATATGTCGGGCTGGATCATGTGGGTGGTCAACGGCATCTTCGAGAACGTCGGGCAGGTGCAGGACGGCATGAAGACCATCGCGGTGCCGCGCCAGGTCACCGACCGCGCCAACGCGCAGCCGCTGCGCGTGACGCATGGCGAGGTCCGCTTCGAGCAGGTCGGGTTCCACTACGGCAAGGGCTCGGGCGTGATCGAGGGCGTCAACCTGACGGTGCGGCCGGGCGAGAAGATCGGCCTGGTCGGCCCTTCGGGCGCGGGCAAGTCGACGCTGGTCAACCTGCTGCTGCGGCTCTACGACGTCGAGCGCGGCCGCATCCTGATCGACGGCCAGGACATCGCCACGGTGACGCAGGAAAGCCTGCGCGCGCAGATCGGCATGGTCACGCAGGACACCTCGCTGCTGCACCGCTCGATCCGCGAGAACCTGCTCTACGGCAAGCCCTCGAGCACCGATGCCGAACTCGCCGCCGCGCTGCACCGCGCCCGCGCCGACGGATTCATTCCGCACCTGGTTGATGCCCACGGCAACACCGGGCTGGAGGCGCAGGTCGGCGAGCGCGGCGTCAAGCTGTCAGGCGGCCAGCGCCAGCGCATCGCGATCGCGCGGGTGCTGCTCAAGAACGCGCCGATCCTGATCCTGGACGAAGCCACCTCCGCGCTGGACTCCGAAGTGGAAGCCGCGATCCAGGAAAGCCTGGAAACGCTGATGCAGGACAAGACCGTGATCGCGATCGCGCACCGGCTCTCGACCATCGCACGGATGGACCGGCTGGTGGTGCTGGACCGCGGGCATATCGTGGAAAGCGGCACGCATGCGGAATTGCTCGCGCATGGGGGGCTGTATGCGCGGCTGTGGGCGCATCAGACGGGAGGGTTCGTGGGGGTCGACTGAGACGTTGCCCGCCAGATTGGGGGCTCCCTCTCCCGCGTGCGGGAGAGGGTTGGGGTGAGGGCGGGAGCGCCTTCGAAGTCAGAGCTGCGGTATGCCAGCGCCTGCCCTCACCCCCTGCCCCTCTCCCGCACGCGGGAGAGGGGAGCAAACCAGCGGTAACTCAATTGCCGCCCGGCACCTCCACCCGCACCGGCTCAATCCTCGGTTCCTTCAGCTTCGCCTCGAGCGGCTTGCCCTTGCGCGCGCGCTTGCCCACGTACGGCAGCAGCGACTGCCCGGCCAGCTTCTGCGACGACGGCTTGCCGCCGCGGCCTGCGCCGGACAGCACCAGCCCGGGCGCGCCCACGGCGACCGCCTGCAGCAGCTTCTCCTTGGGTTCCAGCTCCATCAGGATCACGCCGCGCCCGCCGGCGGACAGCACCTTGACTTCATCCAGCGCCACCAGCAGCAGGCGGCCGTTGCCGGACAGGCAGGCCGCGTGCGTGGCCTCGTCGCCGATCGGCGCGGGCGGCAGCGGGGTGTCGCCACCGTCCAGCGTCAGGAACGACTTGCCGCCCTTCTGCCGGCCGGTCATGTCGCCGACCGTGGTCTGGAAGCCGTTGCCGCTCGCGGTGGCGATCAGCACGCGCTGGCTGGCGCTGCCGGCAAAGGTATGCGCCACCTGGCTGCCGGATTGCAGCTCGATCAGCGTGGTGATGGGCACCCCGTCGCCGCGCCCGCCCGGCAGGCTCGAGACCGGCACGGAATAGACCCGGCCGTTGGTGCCGAACACCAGCAGCACGTCGACGGTGCGGCAGTCGAAGGTGTTGTACAGCGCATCGCCCGCCTTGAAGGTGAACTGCTGCGGGTCGTGGCCATGGCCCTGGCGCGTGCGCACCCAGCCCTTCTGCGACATCACCACCGTCACCGGCTCGTCGATCACGCGCACCTCGGCCGCGGCGCGGCGCTCTTCCTGGATCAGCGTGCGGCGCGGGTCCTTGTCTTCCGGGCTGTACTGCCTGGCGTCGGTCTCGATCTCCTTGATGATGCGACGGCGCATCATGGTCTCGGACTTGAGCAGCACGTCCAGGTCGGCCTGCTCCTCGCGCAGCTCCTTCAGTTCCTTCTCGATCCGGATCGCTTCCAGGCGCGCCAGCTGGCGCAGGCGGATTTCCAGGATGTCCTCGGCCTGGCGGTCGCTCAGGCCGAAGGCCTCGATCAGCGCGGGCTTGGGCTCGTCGCTCTCGCGGATGATGCGGATCACCTCGTCGATATTGAGCAGCACCAGCATCCGGCCTTCGAGGATGTGGATGCGGTCCTCGACCTTGCCCAGGCGATGGCGCGTGCGGCGCGTGACGGTATCGAAGCGGAACGCGATCCACTCGCCCAGGATCTCGCGCAGGCCCTTCTGGCGCGGACGGCCGTCGGTGCCGATCATCACCAGGTTGATCGGCGCGCCGGATTCCAGGCTGGTATGCGCCAGCAGCGTCTGGATGAACTCCTGCTGGTCGATGTTCTTGCTCTTGGGCTCGAACACCAGCCGCACCGGCGCGTCCTTGCCGGACTCGTCCCGCACCGCGTCGAGCACCGCCAGCACGGTCGCCTTGAGCTGCTGCTGGTCCGGCGTCAGCGCCTTCTTGCCGGTCTTGATCTTGGGATTGGTGATTTCCTCGATCTCTTCCAGCACCTTCTGCGCCGAGGTGTTCGGCGGCAGCTCGGTCACCACCAGCTGCCACTGGCCGCGCGCCATTTCCTCGATGGTCCAGCGCGCGCGCACCTTCAGGCTGCCGCGGCCGTTCTCGTAGATCTGGGCAATGTCCGCCGCCGGCGAGATGATCTGGCCGCCGCCGGGATAGTCGGGCCCCGGCATCAGCGCCAGCAGCTCGGCCAGCGCGATATTGGGGTTGCGGATCATCGCCACGGTGGCGGCGGCGACCTCGCGCAGGTTGTGCGGCGGGATCTCGGTGGCCATGCCCACCGCGATGCCCGAGGCGCCGTTGAGCAGCACGAACGGCAGCCGCGCCGGCAGCAGCTTGGGCTCCTGCATCGAGCCGTCGTAGTTGGGTATGAAGTCGACCGTGCCTTCGTCGATCTCGTCGAGCAGCAGCCGCGAGATCGGCGTCAGGCGGGCTTCGGTGTAGCGCATCGCCGCGGCGCCGTCGCCGTCGCGCGAGCCGAAGTTGCCCTGGCCGTCGATCAGCGGGTAGCGCAGCGAAAAGTCCTGCGCCAGCCGCACCAGCGCGTCATAGGCGGACTGGTCGCCGTGCGGGTGGAACTTGCCCAGCACGTCGCCGACCACGCGCGCGGACTTGACCGGCTTGGCGTCGGCGCGCAGCCCCATCTCGTGCATCGCAAACAGGATGCGCCGCTGCACCGGCTTCTGGCCGTCGGCCACCTCGGGCAGCGCGCGGCCCTTGACCACGCTGACGGCGTAGTCGAGGTAGGCGCGCTCGGCGTAGCGGGCCAGCGTCAGCGAATCGGCCGGCTCTTCAGGTTGAAACGTGATGTCTTGTTGTTCCATGGATAGGCAAGGATTCGGCGCGCCACGCGTTAGACCTCGACGGCCGGCGCACCGGTTGCTTGTGATTCTTGGGTGCCGCTCAGGGCATGGGCCGGCGCGCGCCGAGCACCATCTTCACGCGCGGGCCGCCGTCGCCATCGGCGCTGGCGCGCTTTAGCACCACGCCCTGCTGCGGCTGGTACAGCCGGTAGAACTGCAGCACGGTGCTGACATACTGCCGCGTCTCCGGATAAGGGGGGATGCGGTTGTTGTAGCGCTGCACCGCGCCCTCGCCGGCGTTGTACGCGGCCAGCACCAGCTCGAGGTTGCCGGGAAACTGCTGCATCAGCCAGCTCAGGTAGCGCACCCCGGCGGTGATGTTGGTGCGCGGGTCGGCCAGCTTCTGCTCGATGGTGCGGCGCGCATCGGCGCTGACGCCAAAGCGCGCGCCGGTGTCGGGAATCACCTGCATCAGGCCGATCGCGCCCTTGGGCGACACCGCCGCCGGGTTGAAGCCGGACTCCACCGCCATCACCGCCTTGACCAGCGCGGGATCGACATCCTGCTTGCCGGCGATCTGGTGGATCAGCGGCTCGACGGTCTTGATATTGGGATGGTTGAGGACGTAGCGGTACAGCTTGTGCTGCTCGAGGTCGATGTCGAGGTCGATGTCACCTCGCGCCGCCTGCGCCTGCCGCGCGGCCAGGCGCCCGGTGTCGAGCCTGCCGCCGTCCTTCATGAACAGCTTGTAGCGCGCGTCGAGCTTCTGGTCGGCGAAGTGCGCCACGCCGTCGGCATCGATAAAGCCCCACAGCTCGGCATGCGCCGCCGGCACGCAGGCGAGCCCGGCCAGCGCCAGCAGCGTGGCTGCCAGGTTGCGCCTGAGTTTGCCGGAGGGTCTCATCGTCATCGTGTGTTCCTTCTGGTGAGCACCTTGCCAAAATCTACTGTCATTCCCGGGCAGGCGGGAATCCAGCGTCTTCAAGGTCGCCGGGTCCCCGCTTCCGCGGGGACGACGTGCAAGCGAACTGGGCGATTATCTACCCAATCGCCGGCCGGCGCTCCCCAATCAGATATCGGCCTCGACCTCGTTGCCCTTCTCTTCCAGCCAGCTGCGGCGCTGGGCGGCCTCGCCCTTGCCCATCAGCATGTTCATCATCTCGACGGTCTGCGGCAGGTCGTATTCGCCCAGCATCACGGGCAGCAGGCGCCGCGTGTCGGGGTTCATGGTGGTTTCCCACAGCTGCTCGGCGCTCATTTCGCCCAGGCCCTTGAAGCGCGAGATCTGCCACGAGTTTTCCTTGACGCCGTCCTTGAGCAGCTTGTCCTGGATCGCCTCGAGCTCGCCTTCGTCCAGCGCGTACAGCTTCTGCGCCGGCTTCTTGCCGCGCGCCGGGGCATCGACGCGGAACAGCGGCGGACGCGCCACATAGACGTTGCCGGTCTCGATCAGCTTGGGGAAATGCCGGAAGAACAGCGTCAGCAGCAGCACCTGGATATGCGCGCCGTCGACGTCGGCGTCGGACAGGATGCAGATCTTGCCGTAGCGCAGGTTGGACAGGTCGGGCTCGTCGTTGGGGCCGTGCGGGTCCACGCCGATCGCCACGGCGATGTCGTGCACCTCGTTGTTGGCGAAAAGGCGGTCGCGCTCGGTCTCCCAGGTGTTCAGCACCTTGCCGCGCAGCGGCAGGATGGCCTGGAATTCCTTGTCGCGGCCCATCTTGGCCGAGCCGCCGGCGGAGTCGCCCTCGACCAGGAACAGCTCGTTGCGGGTCACGTCGGTGGACTCGCAGTCGGTCAGCTTGCCGGGCAGCACGGCCACGCCGGAGCCCTTCTTCTTCTCGACCTTCTGCGCCGCGCGCGTGCGCGCCTGGGCCTGGCGGATCACCAGCTCGGCCAGCTTCTTGCCGTACTCGACATGGTGGTTCAGCCACAGCTCCAGCGCCGGGCGGCTGAAGGTGGACACCAGCCGCACCGCGTCGCGGCTGTTCAGGCGCTCCTTGATCTGGCCCTGGAACTGCGGGTCCAGCACCTTGGCCGACAGCACGAACGAGGCGCGCGCGAACACGTCCTCGCTCATCAGCTTGACGCCCTTGGGCTGCAGCGCATGCATCTCGATAAAGCTCTTGACCGCCTGGAACAGCCCTTCGCGCAGGCCGGACTCATGCGTGCCGCCGGCCGGCGTGGGAATCAGGTTGACGTAGGACTCGCGCACCGGCGCGCCGTCCTCGGTCCAGGCCACCACCCACGACGCGCCCTCGCCGTCGGCAAAGCCTTCCTCGCCGGGATTGGCGTCGGGGTCGGCAAAGTGCTCGCCCTCGAACATCGGGATCACCAGTTCAGCGCCGCTGCCCTGCGCCAGCGCCTCGACCAGGTAGCCCTTCAGGCCCTGGTCGTACTGCCAGGTCTGGCGCTCGCCGGTCTTTTCGGTCACCAGCGTGACCTTCACCCCGGGCAGCAGCACGGCCTTGCTGCGCAGCAGGCGCTGCAGTTCGGCCAGCGGGATCGCGGCCGAATCGAAATACTTGGCGTCCGGCCACACCTGCACGCGCGTGCCGTTCTTCTTCTCGCCGCGCTCGAGCTTGCGCGAGGCCAGCGGCACGGTCACGTCGCCGCCCGAGAAGGTCAGCGTCGAGCACATGCCGTCGCGCCACACGGTCACGTCCAGCTGCGTCGACAGCGCATTGGTCACCGACACGCCGACGCCGTGCAGGCCGCCGGAGAAGGCATAGGCGCCGCCCTTGCCCTTGTCGAACTTGCCGCCGGCGTGCAGCCGGGTAAAGACGATCTCGACCACGGGCACGCCCTCTTCCGGGTGGATGCCCACCGGGATGCCGCGGCCGTCGTCTTCCACGCTGAGGCTGCCGTCGCGATGCAGGGTCACCAGGATCTCGGAGCCGTGGCCGCCGAGGGCCTCGTCCGAGGCATTGTCGATCACCTCCTGCACGATATGCAGGGGGTTGTCGGTCCGGGTGTACATGCCGGGGCGCTGCTTGACCGGCTCCAGGCCCTTCAGGACCCGGATGGAAGATTCGCTGTACTGACTGGTTTTGCTCGCCATGGAGTCGCTACGAAAGTGATGGTCCCGGCTGCCGCGAGGCGCACAACTGTGCACGCGCCGGGGCACCGGGCACTGCATTGTAATGGAAGCGCGCGACGCCATTCCCGCAGAAAAAGCGCACCTGCCCCGCGGCCCGCGCCGGTCCGGCTTGCCGGGCCGCCGGCACTTTTTGCCGGGGCGCCGCGAGTGCGGGCGGCGCCGTACGCGTTTTCCCGAGCCGGAGTAAACTCCCCACCACCCGGCCCCGGCCAGCCTGATGGCCGTTCCGGCGCGGTAAAACAACAAGCACAGACAATCCTGTCGGCGCCGCCTCACCTGGGCGCGGCCGCCGCACACCGAGCCAAGACATGCAGAACCGACAACTCTCCCTGACCACCGTGCTTGTGTGCGGTGGCCTGCTGGTCACGCTTTCGATGGGCATCCGGCACGGCTTCGGCCTGTTCAACCTGCCGATCACGCAAGCCCACGGCTGGAACCGCGAGACCTTCGCCTTTGCGCTGGCGCTGCAGAACCTGATGTGGGGCGCCAGCCAGCCCTTCGCCGGGGCGCTGGCCGACAAGTTCGGCGCGCTGCGCATCATGCTGCTGGGCGTGGCGCTGTATGTCGCCGGGCTGGTGGTGATGGCGCTGGCGACCAGCGGCACCGCCTTCGCCACCGGCGCCGGGGTGATGATCGGCATCGCCCAGTCCGGCACCACCTACAGCATCGTCTACGGCGTGATCGGCCGCGTCGCCAGCCCGGAAAAACGGGTCTGGGCCATGGGCATCGCCGCCGCGGCGGGCTCGTTCGGCCAGTTCCTGATGATCCCGGTGGAACAGGGGCTGATCTCCGGGCTGGGCTGGCAGAACGCGCTGTACGTGATGGCGCTGATGGCGTGCGTGATGCTGCCGCTGGCGCTGACCCTGCGCGAGCCGCGCGAGGCCGCACAAACCGGCGGCCACCACCAGACCATCGGCCAGGCCATCCGCGAAGCCTTCGGCAACCGCAACTTCCAGCTGCTGACGCTGGGCTACTTCGTGTGCGGCTTCCAGGTGGTCTTTATCGGCGTGCACCTGGCACCGTACCTGAAAGACCAGGGGCTGACCGATCCCAAGGTGGCGGTGGTGGCGCTGGCGCTGATCGGCCTGTTCAATGTCTTCGGCACCTATAGCGCCGGCGCGATGGGCCAGCGCCTGCCCAAGCGCTACCTGCTGGCGGCGATCTACCTGGCGCGCTCGGTGGTGATCGCCGCCTACCTGCTGCTGCCGCTGACCGTCGCCAGCACCTGGGTGTTCGCGGCGGTGATGGGTTTCCTGTGGCTATCGACGGTGCCGCTGACCAACGGCATCATCGCGCAGGTGTTCGGGGTGAAATACCTGTCGATGCTGTCGGGGGTGGTGTTCTTCTCGCACCAGATCGGCAGTTTCCTCGGCGCGTGGCTGGGGGGCTATCTGTATGACCGCACCGGCGGCTACAACACAGTGTGGCTGATCGCGATCGCGCTCGGAGTGCTGGCGGCGCTGGTCAACCTGCCGATCCGCGAGCAGGCGGTGGTGCGGGCGCAGCCGGCGGCGGCGTGATGGGCACGGCCCAGGCGCGCATGGCGAAGGCAGCCGGGCTGGCGATGCTGGCCGGGGTGCTGGCGCTTGGGTTCGTCGGTTACCTGCGACCGGGGTTTATGGTCGACCTTACCAATATGGTGTTGGCCTGGTGCGGGTGAGGTCCGGCGCGTGCCGGACCCTCAGGCCTCAGGCCCCCTCGCCCTTCGACTTCGCCTCCAGCACTTCCCAGCGCTCCAGCGCTTCCAGCAGTTCCATCTCGATCTCGTCGTGCCGCGTGCCCAGCTGCGCCGCCTTGCCGGCATCGCTGACATAGAGCGACCCGTCCTCCAGCTGCGCCGAGATCGACTTCTGCTCGGACTCGAGCGCGGCGATGCGCTCGGGCAGTCCATCCAGCTCGCGCTGCTCCTTGTACGACAGCTTGACCGTCCGGTTGGCCCCGCGCGCCTCGCGCGACTCCTTGCCTTTGGCCGGCTCCGCCACCTTCTGCTCCGCCGGCTTGCGCGCGGACTGCAGCGCGGCGCTGCGCGCTGATTGCTCGACCCAGTCGGAATAACCGCCCACCGATTCGCGCCAGACCCCATCGCCTTCGGCGGCCAGCGTCGAGGTCACCACGTTGTCGAGGAAGGCACGGTCGTGCGACACCAGGAACACGGTGCCGCCGTAGTCCTGCAGCAGCTCTTCCAACAACTCCAGCGTGTCGATGTCGAGATCGTTGGTGGGCT
This sequence comes from Cupriavidus nantongensis, assembly GCF_001598055.1. Taxonomy (NCBI): domain Bacteria; kingdom Pseudomonadati; phylum Pseudomonadota; class Betaproteobacteria; order Burkholderiales; family Burkholderiaceae; genus Cupriavidus; species Cupriavidus nantongensis. The sequence goes on from NZ_CP014844.1 coordinate 3,589,171, forward strand.
CGTCCAGCACCAGCACATTGGCCGGCCGCGCGAACAGCCGCGCCAGCAGCAGCCGGTTGCGTTCCCCGCCCGACAGCGACTTGACCGGCGAGCGCGCGCGCTCGGGCGCGAACAGGAAGTCGCCCAGGTAGCTCATCACGTGCTTGCGCTGGCCGTTGACCTCGACCCAGTCGCTGCCCGGGCTGATGGTGTCGGCCAGCGACTTCTCCAGGTCCAGCGCGGTGCGCATCTGGTCGAAATACGCCACCTGCAGGTTGCTGCCGTTGCGCACGGTGCCGCTGTCCGGCGCCAGTTCGCCCAGGATCAGCCGAAGCAGCGTGGTCTTGCCGGCGCCGTTGGGGCCGATCAGGCCGACCTTGTCGCCGCGCATGATGGTGGCGGTGAAGTCGCGCACCACCACCTTGTCGCCATACGCCTTGCTCACGTCGGTCAGCTCGGCCACGATCTTGCCGGAGCGGTCAGCCTGCGACACCTCCAGCCTGACATTACCCTGCACCTCGCGGCGCGCGGCGCGTTCGTTGCGCATCGCCACCAGCCGCTGGATGCGCGACACGCTGCGGGTGCGGCGCGCTTCCACGCCCTTGCGGATCCACACCTCTTCCTGCGCCAGCAGCTTGTCGAACTTGGCCTGCTCGACCTGCTCGGCAGCCAGCATCTCGGCCTTGCGCGCCTGGTAGGCGGCGAAGTTGCCGGGGAAGGACACCAGCCGCCCGCGGTCCAGCTCGACGATGCGGGTGGCGACGCGATCGAGGAAGGCGCGGTCGTGGGTAATCAGCAGCACGCTGCCGCGGAACTGCAGCAGCAGGTCTTCCAGCCAGCGGATCGCCTCGACGTCGAGGTGGTTGGTGGGCTCGTCCAGCAGCAGGATGTCGGGCTCGGCCACCAGCGCCTGCGCCAGCGCCACACGCTTCTGCAGGCCGCCCGAGAGCGCGTCGACGCGCGTGTGCGAATCCAGCCCCAGCCGCGCCAGCGTGGTTTCCACGCGGGTGCGCAGCTGCCAGGCGCCGGCGGCGTCGAGCTCGGACTGCAGCCGGTGCAGCTCCGCCAGCGCCGCTTCGTCGTCGTGGTGCTCGGCAACGCGGTCGGCGGCGGCCTCGTAGCGCACCAGCAGGTCGTGCGCGTCGCCCATGCCCTGCGAGACTGCGTCGAACACGGTGATGCCGGGCTCGAACTGCGGCTCCTGCGGCACGTAGGCGCTGGTCACGCCGCTCTGGCGGGCGATCAGCCCGTCATCGGGCGCCGACAGCCCGGCCACGATCTTCAGCAGCGAGGACTTGCCCGAGCCGTTGCGCCCGATCAACCCCACGCGCTCGCCGGCCTCCAGCGAAAAGTCGGTGTGATCGAGCAGGGCCACGTGCCCGAAGGCAAGCTGGGCGTCGGTAATGGAAAACAGGGCCATGGGAAGGAAGACGAGACGCGAGGAAAGAAGGGACGGGCCGGCGACACGGGCGCGCCCGGCGCGCAGCCCGCATTGTAGACGACCGGCAGCGCAAGCCGGCCGGGCAAAAAGAAGGGCCCGCGCACTGCGGGCCCAAGAGTCTCTCCTCGGTGCCCTGCTCGCAAGGCACGAATCCAGCATAACAACCGCCCACGCCCCGCTCCAGTCGGACAAGTCCGTAAGGGAAAGCCCCCGTCAACGGCGGTCCCCGCGTAGCGGCCGGGCGGAGCCGGGCCAGATTGGTACGGCCACGCCACTCATGCGAAGATGGCGGCCGTACCCAAAGTGCCTGCTGCCCGTCCCCATGACCACCGCCTCCCTCAAATTTTCCGACCTGTCCGTGTCGGCGCTCGTCGCCGGGCTGGTCGCGACGCTGACCGGCTACACCAGTTCGCTGGTGCTGATGATCCAGGCGGGACACGCGGCCCACCTGACCGACGCGCAGATCTCGTCGTGGATCTGGGCGCTGTCGATCGGCATGGGGATCACCACCATCGGCCTGTCGCTGGCGTTGCGCGTGCCCATCGTGGTGGCGTGGTCCACCCCCGGCGCGGCGCTGCTGATCGCCAGCCTGCCCGGCGTGCCCTATGCCGAGGCGATCGGCGCCTTCCTGCTGGCCGCCTTGCTGATGACCGCGGCCGGCATGACCGGCTGGTTCGACAAACTGATGCGCGCCCTGCCCGCCAGCATTGCCTCGGCGCTGCTGGCCGGCATCCTGTTCCGCATCAGCGTGGACGTGTTCGTGCAGGCGCAGCACCAGACCGTGCTGCTGCTGGCGATGTTCGCCGCCTTCCTGCTGGGGCGGCGGCTGTGGCCGGCCTATGCGGTGCCGGGGGTGCTGCTGGCCGGCGTGGTGGTGGCAGGCGTGCTCAGGCAGCTCGATTTCTCGGGCGTGCGGCTGGAACTGGCGGTGCCGGTGTGGACCACGCCCGCGTTCTCGATGCCGGCCTTCATCAGCCTGGCGATCCCCCTGTTCATCGTCGCGCTGGCGTCGCAGAACATTCCCGGGCTGGCCGTGCTGCAGGCCGATGGCTACCACGTGCCGGCCTCGCGCCTGATCACCGTCACCGGGCTGGCCTCGGCAGCGCTGGCGCCGTTCGGCTCGCACGGCATCAACCTGGCGGCCATCACCGCGGCGATCTGTACCGGTCCGCAGGCCGACCCGGACCGCCACCGCCGCTATACCGCGGCCGTGGTCTGCGGCGTCGGCTACCTGGTCGCGGGCACGCTGGCCGCCAGCATCGCCGCACTGTTCGCCGCCTTCCCGCCAGCGCTGGTGGTGGGCGTGACCGCGTTCGCGCTGCTGGGCTCGATCGCCAACGGCCTGACCGTCGCCATGCAGATCCCGGCCGAGCGCGAAGCCGCCCTGCTGACCTTCATGATCACGGCCTCGGGCATGACCCTGGCCGGCATCGGCTCGGCGTTCTGGGGCGTGGTGGGCGGCATGCTCGCCTACCACGTGCTGCGCCGCCGGGCAGCCTGAGCCCGGGCACGGCGCGGGGTTACAGCAGCAGGAAAGCCAGGTCGGACAGGCCGATCTCTTCGGGCGGCACGCCCTTGCGGCGCTGGAACAGGATGTGCTGCAGCACGCGGTCGCGATCCCCGGCGAAGCTGTCCGGATCCAGCCGCAGCGCCACGCGCGCGTAGTGCTCGGCCAGCAGCCGGTAGACCCGGTGCCGCACCCGCAGCATCTCGTTGTCGGCATGCAGCCGGCTCATCGTGCCGGCGTGCTCCTCCTCCAGCTGGCGCAGGCTCACCACCACCCGGGCATGCATGCCGCGGTAGCGGTCGATCTCCGCATGGGCCTTGCGCAGCTCTTCACGCAGCGCGCGCACGTCCTGCATCAGCTTCAGGTTATGCTGCACGCCGCGCTGGATGCGCGTGGCCTCTTCCAGCGCGTGGTCCGCCGCCGCAATGGTGTCCTGCCAGGGATTCGCGTCCGGCGCGATGGCCGTGTCCCCTGTCCCCGATGTCCCCGCTGTTGCCGGCCCGGCCGCGCCGTCGATGCCCGTGTGTTGCATACCGCTCCCCTTTCCCCGTGCCCGCCGCCGGCATCGTGATCTCGTGCCGGCTTGGTCAGGCAAAACTACCGCGACTGCCTGGACGACCCTGTTGCCGCGCGCCAGCGTGGACCCGCCTATTTATCGTTCTGCGCGCCACATTCAACCCGCCCTTGCCGCCGCGCACAACCACCGCGACGGAGGGACGCGGCTTTGGCGCAACATGCGCGGGACGCTAAGATGCCGGCTCAGGCCCATTGCCGGCCAGCCTCTTCTGCATGCCATGAACGGATATTTGCTTCTCGCCCTCGCCATCGTCGCCGAGGTCATCGCCACCAGCAGCCTGAAAGCCTCGCAGGGCTTTACCCGCTTGCTGCCCAGCGTGCTGGTGGTCACCGGCTACGTCGCCGCCTTCTATCTGCTGATGCTGGTGATGCGCACCGTCCCGGTCGGCATCGCCTATGCGATCTGGAGCGGCGCGGGCATCGTGCTGGTATCGCTGATCGCGGTGGTGTTGTACCGGCAGGTGCCGGACCTGGCGGCCTGTGTCGGGATCGGGCTGATTATTGCCGGGGTGGCGGTGATCCAGCTGTTTTCGAAGACGAGCGCGCATTGACCAGCATCGCGCGCTGATTCTTCCCCTGCTGGCCAAAGGAAATACGCCGGCCGATGCGGCCATCGCGCGTGTGGACGATCAGGTCGACCCGCTCCTGCTCCGCCTTGGCCGTGCCGGCCGCAATAGCCGCTTCCCGGCTGGGGAACAGCAGGCGGCCCTCGCTGCCGCACGCGCGCTCCACCACCCACTGAAGTCCCTCGATCCGCAAAACGTGAACGTCCGACATGGCTGCTCCAAAACTGACGGACCGAGTATCTGCAGATGGCACCCTGGCCGGTATCGGATTTTGTCCGACAGGGCGGATTTGCAACAGCGCAGGACGAGATGCGGCAGACGATAATGCCGCTGCAAAATCCTGGAATGACCGGGGAGGAAGGATTTTGGCAGAAGTTGCCAAATGAGAATCGGTGGTCCCGCCGACAGGAATCGAACCTGTATCTAGCGCTTAGGAGGCGCTCGTTCTATCCATTGAACTACGGCGAGGGGATAGATTCTTCCCATTGACCGGGAACCCTTGCCGGAAGCGGCTTCGCCTTATTTGGCGCGGGTTTCCGGGAATGAGACCGACGTCACAACTGTCACTCCATGTCACCTCATATCATCCTGTCTCACGCACCGCGTGCTACAGATTTGCTACAGGGAGACAGACCGTATGGCGTCGATCCTCAAGATCGGGGAACGCTGGCGCGCCCAGATCCGGAAGCAGGGCCGGAGTATATCAAAAACCTTTCGCACCAAGGCGGAGGCCCAAGCCTGGGCCCGTGAAGCGGAAATCGGACTGAAAACGCCCGCCACCGCGGCGCAAGGATCGGTCGCCGACTGGATTACGGACTACCGCAACGTGCGCCAGGAGTCTGGCCGTCCAGTGGCCCCACAGTCGAACGAAGAGTACATGCTGCGCAAGCTGGCCAGCGCTCTGGGCCAACACCTGGTGCCGCGCCTGACGACCCAGGACCTGATCGAGTTCGCTCAGCATCGCAAGTTGGCCGGCGCCGGTCCCTATACCATCAGCATGGATATATCCAAGCTTGGGACGGTCCTGCGCCACATGGCAAGCATCAAAGGCATCACCATACCCGACATCGTCAAGAACGCCTGGCCGGCCCTGAACCATCTCAAGCTGGTCGGCCCCGGCGGCAGGCGGGAGCGCCGCCCTACCCAGGCCGAGCTACAAGCGATCTTTGCCTGGTCGCGTGAGAATCCCCAATACAAGGTGCCGCTCGAGGACATCATTCGCGTGCTCATGCAATCGGCCTTCCGCCGCGGTGAGATCTTTCGGATCACCTGGGACGACCTCGATGCGCAGCGCGCGCTCGTCCTGGTGCGCGATCGCAAGGATCCGCGCAAGAAGCAAGGCAACGACGAGCTCGTGCCGCTCATCGGCGATGCCCTGGACATCATCAACAGGCAGCCCAGAGGGTCGCCCGATAACAGGATCTTCCCCTACCTGCCAGGGACGGTCAGCAAGTACTTCAAATGGGCCTGCGATGCCAAGGACATCGCCGACCTCCATCTGCACGATCTGCGCCACGAGGCGACCAGCTCGCTGTTCGAGGCAGGCTGGGACATTCCGGAGGTGGCGGCCGTCACCGGCCACAAGGACTGGCGCAATCTGAAGCGCTATACGAACCTTGACCCGGCCGACGTCGCGGAGAAGGGCAAGCTGCTGGATTTCAAACGAAGGACTGGCTGAGGCAAGGTTTCCCAGTAAGTCCGGCCACAACCGCTATACTGTATATTCATACAGTATAGCGACTATGATTAACGAGCCACACTCCGCCCGCCTCCGGCCGCCTCTGGATGACGATCAGCTGCGAGACATGTGGGCCCGAAATCGGTCCCCCGAAGTCCGCGCTTTGCTGTGGGAAATTAAGCGCCTGCAGAATATTGTCCGGCGCGCCTGGCAGTTCCAGACATTTTTCCCTCCCACAGGCTACCTCGGTGGCACCAACCGAGATATGGTGCTGCATTACCTGCGCGAGGAAATAGCGAATGAGCCATACCTGCAAGGCGCCCAGCAATGGATGAGGGAGCATGAAGCCGAGCAGAAGCGCGAAGCCAGCGCCAGAAGGCCGAAGGCACCCGGCCCGGCCAAGGGATAGGAGACCAGGATGTGCACCAACTACGCCCCCGTCCAGCGCCAGATCCTGCGTGACATCTTCGGCGTGGAGCCGCCACCGGCGGATTGGAAGCCCGAGGCCTGGCCCGACTATGCCGCGCCGATTGTGCGCATGGATGGCGACGGCCGTCGCGAGAGCGTGCTGGCGAGCTTCGGCCTGGTGCCGCGCTCGCGCGTCCCTCAGGGTGTTCGTCCGTACGACACCATGAACGCCAGATCCGAGACGGTCGGTGAGAAGCGGACGTTCAGCGGACCGTGGAAGAAGAGCCAGCTCTGCCTGATTCCCGCCGCTGCGGTCTACGAGCCCAACTATGAGGCCGGGCCCAAGTCGACCCGGTACAAGATCTGGCTGCCTGCCGAGCCAGCCTTCGGCATCGCGGGCCTGTGGCGAGACTGGCCCGACGGCGCCTACTCGTTCACCATGCTGACCGTCAACGCGGACAAGCACCCCGTGATGAACCGGATGCACGCCCCGGGCAAGGAAAAGCGGTCGGTGGTGATCGTGCCGCGGCAGCAGTGGGACGAATGGCTGGGGTGCCGCGACCCCGAAGTCGCGCGAACCTTCATGACGCTCCTCCCGGCGGAGGCGATGGCGACCGAGCCCGCGCCGATCATGAGGCGCGCGAAACAGCCACCGCTGACAGCCGATGCTCAACTGCCGCTTTAGGCGCTTTGGCGACTTCGCGTGGCACCGTAGCGACACCACCAATTGGTGGGGTTCGATAACGCCAGGCGGTTTGTAAACATTTTTTCGGGCGTCACCGCGATCGCCCATCCCAACTTGATGCCCTCGCCACCCGGCCGAGGGCTTTTCTTTTGTCGGACGACGCCTGATAGCGGCGGCTGCATGGCGGGCACAGACTGGCCTCATCAACAGCCAGGAGACAGCCATGCCAGGCAAAAATATCCACGTCCTGCCCGCCGGCGACCAGGGCTGGGCGGTCGCAGTTGAAGGCACCGATGGCGCGACCACGCACTACCCCAGCCAGGAAGAAGCGATCGCTGCAGGAACCGAGAAGGCAAAGCAAGACAAGGTCGAGCTGCTGATCCATGGCCGCGACGGGCAGTAGACGGCGCTTCTGAGCCGCGTCAGTTGTTCCCTACGCTTGAAGACGCGATAAGCACAGGCTGGGCTCGCGCTCGGCGCGACAACATCGAGCTGCACATCCAGCCGCTGGCCGGCGGCGTGCGCCTACGCGCAGAGGAAGCCAATCCGGCCGACTTCGTCGGGTAGCCATCATGGCCGGACTGCCGCAGGCGCCAACGCTTGCCGAGCTGCGGCCCATGCTCCTGTGCGAGCGCAAGACCATCCCGCGCGGGCCCGGCTGGCACTTCGAGATCAAGTACGACGGCTACCGGCTGCTGGCCACCACCGGCGACGCACCCCGGCTGAAATCCCGCAACGGGGCCAACGCCACCACCTGGTTTCCTGAGCTCGTCGAATCGCTGGCCACCCTCCCCGCCGGCTCCATCCTGGATGGCGAGGTCTGTTCTGTTGGGTGTAGTTTGTGAGTTTACTTCTCTCTGATATCGTCAGGCCTCAGGCGGAAAATATCGGAGAGAGCTTGGGGATAGCTGCTGCAGACAACCCGGAATTCTCTCGACGGCGGTGGATCGATGCGCGCGACGACCTCCCACGACTACCGAACTGACAGTCCTAGCCTTAAATAAAAGGGCCGTGAAGCTTTGGCGGCCCCCCTGACGGCACCCATGCGACTTCTGTTCAGCACTCCCAGCTTCACATATGCAGGCTATCCGCGGCCAGGGCTTCCGATCATCGTCGGCGATGACATGCGTCCGCTGCAGCCGGTTCAAGACTTTATTGTGTGGAAGCTTCTGGGGCAAGGAAAGCATCTAAGCTTACTAACATGGGAAGACTACGGTCGCCGGCTATGGGACTTCTTCTCGTTTCTAGGCGCCAACGGTTTAGACTGGGACGAACCGTGCAGAGAGCCAGGCAAGAGCCCGCTGGCCAGATACCGCAACTGGTCTCTCGTTGAACTGAAACTTAGCCCGAAGACGGTGAACGGTCGTCTCCGGATCGTTTGTGAGTTCTACGAATGGGCAGGTAGAAATGGACTCATCGACGGGGTGCCATTTGGCTACTTGGCGACTCGGCGGGTCACGCATAATGACCTTCTGACGCATGCGCGAAGCGATGCAAGTACCGTCAGTCGTCCTGATCTTCTAATCAGGGAGCCCTCTCTGCTACCAGAGTTCCTCTCGAAGGAGCAACTGAGGGTGTGCCGCTGCGCGCGTGCGAATGCAAGCACCATGCTGCTTTTCGACTTGGCCGCCCGAGTCGGCCTCCGCTCATGCGAGGCACGAACCTTCCCGCTCAAATACGTTTTCAATCCGGCAGCACGCGCGGACTGCCTGCCGAGCCAGATGATCCGTGTGAGGCTCGATCCGCGAGATATGTGGCTCAAGTTCAACAAGCCCCGGGACGTGGATATCCCCTACTCGCTCATGGAGAACATGTATTCGTACACGCTGTTCGAGCGAAACAGGCTTTCTGCGAATGGTGACGCTCGTGTCGAGTGTCTGGTGCTAAACGTCTATGGCAAGCCGTACACCAGGTCGGCCATAACTGAGGCATTCAAAGGACTCTCTGCACAGGTCGGGTTTCGAGTGCGCGCACACATGCTTCGCCACAGCTATGCAGTCCATACCCTTGCGCGCCTTCGAAAGGAACAGAATTTCCACGGAGAACCCTTGTTGTACGTGCGCGACCGGCTCGGCCACAGCAGCGTCGACACAACAATGATCTACCTACGCCAAGTCAACCAGTTGGCAAGTAGTCTTGTGCTCGCGCTCGAGCACGAGTTCGACGAGCTCTTCGGCATCGCGAGCGATCAAGACGAAGAAGGATTGCGACGTGCCTAGAGCGAAGAACTACGCCATTGCAGCGGGGACTTCGCGGCCAGACCCAGCTATCGAGAAAAGCCGCTTCACACGGAAGTCGGCGCTTCTGGATCTCTCTGAAATCCTCGGTGCCGAAGCGCGATTGATCGGAACGAAGACAATCGACTACCGGTCCTGGTTAGGCCGAGGCATCGACGATTGGGTGTGGACATGCGTCGATGGCGTGCTGTCAATGCTTGCATCTGGTTCCCGGCAAGCGTCGACGGTTCGTTTTGTAGGTCAATCGATGCGGTACTTCTTCTCGTACCTCTGCGATGGCCGCTCGAAGCCCTTGGTTAGTCGTGCCTCGGAACTGACCCCGATTCACGTAGCACAGTACGCACAATGGCTGCAGTTGCAAGGGAAAACAGAGGGTTGGAGTAAACATACCGCTCGTGGCTACTTTGCGGCGTCCAAGCAGATGTTGTGGCATCTGATCCATCAAGGGGTGATTCATGCGCCGGAAATCGACCGCTTCTTCCCCAAAGCCCCAATACCAACCGCGAACGGCGAAACTCGCACCAAGCCCCTCAGCAATGGAGAGCAACAGCGCCTTGCGGACGCTCTCAAAGCAGATTTGATCGATTTGCGCCATGGCGGCTTCGCCTTGAACCCATCTGAAATAGCGACCGTCAGATACCTAGTCATCGCGATGCGATCGGGGGGCAATCCCACACCTCTGCTCGAGATGAGACGAGACGCCCTGATGCCGGGCCTGGTTCCGGGCGTGATGGGGTTGCGCACATACAAATACCGAGGACATCAGGTTCATGTGCGCGCCACTCGCGCCACGCCGGAGTCGATTTCGCTTCCAATGGATGCCGTCGGCTTACTCCGGCAGGCGATCGCAGACAGCAAGGATTTGGCGGCACAAGCGCCAGATCACCTGAAAGATCGTGTGTGGCTATATCGATCCGCACTGCCGGCAGACCAATTCGAAATCAAATGCCTCGCTTATGCCACTCTTGTGGCGAACATTAGGAAGCTGGTGACGAGGCGCATGATCGTTGCAGATGACGGCAGTCCGTTGAAAGTCACGATCAGTCGACTTCGCGCGTCACTGGCAAAGAGAGCCTGGCGTTTAAGCGATGGCGATCCGATTGCTGTCGCTGGAGTGTTGGGTAACACAACGAGGGTGGCCGACACGAACTACCTCGGAATCGATGAGCAACTGCAGGCAGACGCGGCCACGTTTATCGAAAGGGAACTGGGCGAGCTGCTTCGCGGTGGAACACCAAAACAGGTCGTCCCGATCTCACAAGACACAGCGTCCGGGGCGCATTCCGTTACACCGACTGGTCGCTGCGCCGATAGTCTGCACGGCGCGCGGGCGCCGAAGGATGGAACGAACCACTGCGATCTGTTCGTCATGTGCCTCTTCTGCCCGTCATTCGCAATTACGGGCGAGCTTGCAGACCTATGGCGTCTCTTCAGCTACCAAGCATTTATCATATCCGAACTCGATTACTTCGATGCGGCCTATGGACAAGGATCCTCGGGAGACGCTCAGCTTGATCACGTCAGAGATCTCCATCGCCGCGCAGCAAACTTTATCGACGAACTGAGTCAGCGCTCCTTCGGTCAGAACATCGTCGCGGCAGCGAAGGAGAAGGCCCTCCGTGAGCCTCACCCATTCTGGGCGTATCAAACGGAGCGGCTAAAACTCAGACGAGCGGCGATCCATCTACATACCGCCGGAGGTGCAAATGACTAGGAGTGCGAAATGGGAAGCGCTCTCTGAGGAATCTTCTTCGACAGTGGTGAAACTGCCTCCACAGGTCACACGCCGCGCCTTCGAACTACTCGCCGCGCAACCTCTATCGGTGTCGGGACTACCGCCGGAAAAACGAGACCAAGCGGTCGTGACGGCAGTAAGCGACGATGCTGGTCATGAGCATGTGGTGAGCAGGTTCGGAGACGCGGTCTGGGACATGCGCAGCATGTACAAGACGCTCAACACTGTGGCCAGTGAAAAGATCATCGTGTGGCCGCAGGACATCCCATCATGCCTACTTCTGGACGCCAAGGCCGCCCTGTACACGTGGCTGCGTCGCGGCCGACAGGGTTGGGCTCGCCCCTCGGGGGCCACGTTCACTGGCTGCGCACGGGCTGGAATCCGAACGTTGCGTTACTTATCCTCCCAAGGCCTAAGCAGCTTTGAAGAGTTGAAGCCAATTCATCTGGCTGACCACATTGATCATCTCTGGACGGTAGGCAAGCTCGAATCTCATTCCATCTTCCTTCGACTTCAAATCGTCGATCTCGTATGGGCGTTTCGAGATGATGTTGAACGCCCGATGCGATTGAGTCCCTGGGGTAACACCAGTCTTCTTCAACTCTGTGGTGCAAACAAATCACGAAATGCGATAGTGAGTGGAAAGACGCCCGTCATCCCACCATCAGTGCAAGCTCTGCTGTTCAACTACGCGGAGACTATCGTCCGTGCTGCCGATGCGGAAATGCGCACCTCCAACGGCGACGTCGCTGCAACATGGAAACGGCGGTTCACCCAACTAAGGGATGCAGTGCTCTATCTGCTCCAGATCAGCACTGGAATGCGAAACAGCGAAGCGACAGGGGTACGTAGAGACGGATGGCGTAGCGAGGTCCGAAAAGGCATCACCTATCACTGGGTTGAAACGGTCGAACACAAGACCGGCAAGGGAATCGTTGAGTTTCTGGCACCACCAGAACTGATTGCAGCTCTTGCCGTGTTGCAGCGAGCCGCGGAGCCATTGCAAGAGCGCCTCCGTCGTGAGATTGAGTGGCTCGAGACCATGCTAGCGGAGACGTCACTGGGAGACAGAGAGGTCCCCAACGGCACGAGCAAGAACGGGGTGCTCCAGCGCCTTGCCGAAGCACGTGCCTCGCGAGACAAACTGTTCCTGCGGCTTGACGGCAAGTTCGGTGATGCACCAGGTTCGCATTCTCGTGTAGGCGTTCTGAGCCAGAGAAGCTGCGTCGGTCAGTTGAACGTCCTTGCCAAAGCGGCCGGCGTAGATTGGAAGATGGCAAACCACCAATGCCGTCGAACCTTTGCCTGGAACGTGGCCAACAGCCGTCTTGGTCGCAGATCTCTGATCTTCTTGAAGTGGCAGTTCAAGCATTCCACCATTAGCATGACCCAGCTTTATGCGGCGAACCCGCTTCAGGATGAGTCGCTGTACGATGAGTTCTTCGATGAAGTAGTCACCGCCAAAACTGAAATCATGTCCAGTTGGTTCGATGATGAGGCCCCTCTCGCGGGAGGCGCGGGTCGCAGGATCATGCAATCGAGGGCAATACCAATCGCTGATCGGGAGAATCTCCTCAGGCACACAGCCGAGCATGTGAACATCCGGGCGACAGGGCACGGGTGGTGTCTTGCGGAACAGCGAGGATGTGTTGGTGAGGGTCTCTATGAGGCGTCAAGGTGTGCCGACTGCGGCTCGGCAGTCATCGACCAGAGCCATCGCGAGACTTGGCGTTCGATACACCTTCAAAACCTAGAGCTTGCAAAGATAGACTGCGGTCCTGCTGTTGCCCAGCGTGCCAACCGCGAGATTGCCAGATCGTCCAAAGTCCTTCAGGAGCTTGGTGTAACGGAGGCGGGCACAGATGAATGAAATCAGAAGTGGACCTAGCGAAAAGAAGGCATCCAGACGACGCGACAAGGGTACCACTGCGGTTGCTTTGCGCAATGCGTTGCTGCTGGTCAAGAATAGTGGTCACAGGGTCAGCATCAAAGCCGTTGCCGAGGAAGCCGGTGTGGATCCGTCTCTGGTCCATCACGTCTATCCCGATATCGCCGAGGAGATCCGGAGCATCGCCGGCCGAAGCACGCGTACCCAACGGGACAGCAAGCACGCTGATTTGGTCAAAGCCCGCACCCAGATACGCGAGCTCAGACAGGAGGTGGCGACGCTGCTCACCGAACTGGCTGACGCCGCTTCCCTAAACCTTACGCTCCTTGAGCAGCTAAAAGACCTTCGGGCTGGCCAAACTGGTCCGTAGACCGCAACACCGTTGCGATGGAAAATGTGTCACTCCCGATCCGGCAGCTCAGCGGACATCCGACTATCTTAGAATTGCCGTCGGTTGCTCAGCTAGAATGTACTGCATTGAGAGCCCAGAGAAAGCTTCGATGGAAACGGAGCTCACGGCTGTTGAACGCTTCTCGGCCAAGAACCGTCGCTCGCCCTTGAATTTGTTTGGACATCTCAACGTCGCCTTCGCCCCAACAACGGCCGTTACTCGCCACAGTGGCGGAGGCGATGACTTAATCTCGGGCTAACCGCTCACCTATAGAATGACGCGCCTATAGGTTCCAAATGGTTGAGTTTGTATGAGGCTGTCCGAAAAGCTGCGAGCCTGGGCACGATGCATCAAGCGCGACGGTGTGACTCTTTGGTTCGCCTGCCAGAATCCAAGCACGCCGAATTTGACGAAGTTGCTGTGCATGTTCGTGGTTGCCTATGCTTTGAGCCCAATTGATCTTGTGCCCGACTTCATTCCTGTCCTCGGCTACATCGACGACATTCTTCTCTTGCCCGGATTGATTTGGCTCGCAGTTCGCTTGATACCTGATGAGGTACTGAAGGAATGTCGCAGCCACGCCGATAGATGGCTGGAGGAACAGGGAAAGAAGCCGACGAGCTATTGGGGAGCGGCGCTGGTCGTGTGCGTGTGGCTCGCCGTTGCCTACGGTGCGTGGCTGTTGTTTGTCTGACCTGCCGCGAATATCTCCACTAGCTTGATGCATGAGGGTCTGCATCGCGCCAACATCGACCATCGGGAAATCAGAGTATGTGCGGCTGAGGTGGGGTCGACCAGAGACTGCTGACCATGACCATGACCATGACCATGACCATGACCATGACCACGGCCAACCGGTCGGCCGAGGCCGGCCAGTTCCGGCCATCGGCCCATCGATTGATCTAGACAAGTCAGCGTCGCCTCCAACTTACCTTACGGACATTCCCAAACGGAAAGCACGTGTCGAGTGAACGCGCAATTTAACCACTCTGGAGAGACCTGATTGTTTTGGTGAAGCAGGGAGTGCAGCCCTGATCCACCATAGTTCTGATGGGTGGTGCACTCCCTACTTGCTTCCCGCCTGAGGACGACCGAGCAGACCATAAAGGACGAATTTCATGTACGTCTTAACAACAGATCTTGGAAGTTCCACCCGGGCGCCGTCGTCGGAGCGATAGCGCTGCGAAAGGTAACTGCGGGCTGCCATCAGCATATAGGCCACGGCTTCCAGATCGGCCTCAGAATACTCTGGAAACTCACCCGCTTGCAGGGAGCGCTTCAAAAACCTAATGTACCGACGCGACACGTTCTGGAGGTGCGTCTGAAACGCGGTCGGTGCAAACGTCTCCGCTTCGTTAAGAATCCTAGAAAACTGGGGCGCCTCTTTCAGAAACGAGAAGAATGCGCGAAAACTGCGCTCTTCGAGTTCGGCAAAATTACTGGGCCCGGCCGCCTTGGCTCGAACATAGCCCAGCATGTTCTCACCCATGTCCGGCAGCAACGCATCAAATATGTCTTGCCGGGTCTTGAAGTAGTTGTAAAAGGTACCCTGAGCGACGCCAGCGCGTTGCGTAATCATCGTGATGGATGCGTCGCTGTAACCAACTTCGCCGACCACCTCCGCCGCAGCACGCAATAGGGCTGCACGAATGCGTTCGGATCGCTCAGAGCGACTGCCCGCATCCCGCCAGTCTCCCAGGTCAGCAGTTTCTTCCTTCTTCATAATCAGTAATGTGGTGATCCAGTAGCCAGATTATGACAGGGCTTTTTGTTGACCATCGTTGTCGCGATGCGTTCCGCGAGTGCGCGATGCTGCCTTCCTTGCGCTTTTCCGGCGTTCCGTATGCGATGTTTGCTAGCGAATAGGCCTTACAGGACGCTCAATCACGACAGTGAAGCCAAGCTGAAGGACCCTGACAAGGGTTTCTACCGATCTCACTATGATTGACGTGTAGAGGAGCCAGTGACTATCCTTTGTCATACATGAACGCCGATTCACCAATCATATTATTGCCTCACCCCGTAGTGTGGGCTGCCGTGACATCGTTTTAGAAATTGCGGCGCCTGAGTTGGGCAGGCCAGAGGCACGGGTAGACAAGAAGTCAATTCAGAGGAGTGTGGCGAAATGGAATTTAGTCTCGAGGGTAAAGCCGCCGTTGTGACTGGCGGCGCGAGCGGGATCGGTCTGGCATGCGCAAGGCTGCTTGCATCTGCGGGAGCCCAAGTCGTGATTGCCGATCGAGACGAAGAAGCGGCCCAACGCGCGGCCAACGAAATTGGGGCGCTTCCCGTGTCCATTGACGTCGGCGACGATGCTTCGGTGGATGCCGCAGCCCATTGCATTGGCGGTTTGGTACCCAATGTCGACATTCTCGTGAATTGCGCAGGGGTGCTGCAGCGGACTTTACCTCCGGAAGAATTGACACTATCGGAATGGGATCGGGTTGCGCGCATTGATTTGCGCGGAACTTATCTATGTTGCAGGGCGTTTGGTGCGGAGATGGCACGACGTGGCCAAGGTTCCATCATCAACATTGCATCTGTGGCAGGCATGTGTTCCGGCCCTCTGCATTCTTATGCACCGGCCAAGGCGGGCGTGATCAACCTTACAGAGTGCCTCGCGGGCGAGTGGGGGCCGAAGGGGGTGCGGGTCAATACCGTTTCCCCTGGCTTCACCATGACACCGGCTCTGGAGAAAGGCCTTTCGACCCACACGCTTGATGGCGGCGAACTGGCCCACGCCTCAGCGCTCGGTCGCCTTGTGGCCGCCGATGAAATCGCCAGAGCAGTGCTGTTCCTTGCATCCGATTGGGCATCCTCCATTACCGGTGTCAACCTGCCCGTCGACGCGGGATACCTGGTTGCTCGCTCATGGTCCAGTTACGGCGGATTGCGACGCGTGCAATCGTCGAAGTAATGCGACTCGTCAACCTCTGCCTCCCTTTCGACGTGGATGTCGAATCTTGCGCGGGCCATTGCCATTTGCAACGGATGGGCCGTAGCATCGTCCTGTCCGAAGGCGAGCGAAAGCGGATTTCAGCCTATCGTAGTTTTGGAATAGGATTTGGCAAGTATGTAGGCTCTACGGGAGGAAGTGCGGTCAGGCTGCTCACGCCTTCCCTCGTACCCGTAGACCCCAACGGAGCGTCGGTCTTGGGTCCGACACTCCGGCCCCTGACACTCAAAATCGCCATGGCGGTGTTTTCTGAGCCTGACGCGGCCTGGTCACGCGCCTATGCAGCAGCGATGTTCGGCATTTCAAAAAGCATGCTCAGCGCCAGGATGCTATACGAAGGCTCCGCCTTGACACACATCATCTGCGAACAACGTCTGATGCGAACACTCGTCGATGTGGCACAAGGCAAGCCCCATCGCGCACGATACGGTTTTCCCTCTGTCGAGCGACGAGATTCAGCATTCTTCGATCGCTTCGAACTTGGTATCGAAGATTTGAATTTCATTGCACGAGTAGGTCGCTTCAGCCTATCGAAACAGCTTGGATGAGATGTAAACGCCCGCCTGACCTAATGCCCAGGGTCCACTGCCCCGATAGATTGAAGCGACCTGACACTCGTTACTGACTTAGTTCATATAGACGCCACCATTCACGTCAAGAGTAGCCCCACACATGTAACTCGCCCCCTCCGAGCAAAGAAAGGCGATTGGCATGGCAATCTCACGGGGCTCGCCCATGCGACGCATCGGAATTCCGGCTACATCGAAGGTCTGTCCGTCCGTCATCGGCGTGCTGATGGCCCCGGGCGCAACGCTGTTGACCGCAATGCCCAAAGGCGCAGCTCGCCTGGCGAGCCATTTGACGAATGCGCTTGTGCCGCCCTTCGCTGCAACGTAGTGCGCGCTTGCCGCCAGCCCCCCAACGCGGGCTGCCACTGAAGAAACGATTACGATCCGGCCTTTGCCAAGTTCCGCCATTCTTGCCAGCGCTGCCCGGGTCAGATGCATCAACCCGAGCAGGTTGATATCGATGACCTGCTTGAAGATCTCATCCCATCCAGCTTCATTCCAATCATCCCAAGGACAGTAGCCCGCATTCGCGACAACGGCATCGATTTTTGGAAGACCATTGATCACTCGCTCGACGGCAACACGATCCGTAACATCGAACACGACCGCTGCGGCAGCATAGCCTTGGGAAGTCAGGAAATCTGCAACGTCCGTGGGCGCCTGCCGGTCCGCCAGCACCACATTTGCCCCGAGGGTTGCGCAGACAACTGCAGTTTGCTTGCCTATGCCACCTGCGGCACCTGTAATCAGAATGGTTTGTCCATCAAGTCGGAACACAATATCTCCTCAGGGTTCATTGCAGAGAGGCGGCTCCGTTAGCACAGAGCAGGGCAACCGAAAGCAGCAGTAGGTGACCGCCTAAACGACTTCGGCTCGCGACGAAGTCAGGAAGGGAGAAGGTCGCCTGGGGCTTCTCAAGTCGGGCACCTGCTGCTGGCACGCTCCACTTACCGTGCTCCATGTCAAAAGACCCTCTGATCAGCTCTGACTATTTCATGCAGATGCCGCACGCGAGTGGGACGGGCTGCGGTGTTTCAAACCTTTACCAGGCCATCTCCAAAATAGCGAGAATGTCATCCACGGAAGCAATTTCCCGAGGATTGCTTCGCACCATCATGTTTTGCATCGCGCCGCGAGCAATGGCCTCGAATTGGTCCCTGCGAACCCCGACATCTTGCAAGCACGTCGGTTGCCCGAGATCAGCAATTAGCGTTGCGACCGCATCGGGCGCGTCGTCGCTTGACCCAAGCGCCTCCGCAATCAAATGCTGACGATCTGCATTGGTCTCCGCATTCCATCGAAGGACGCTGGGAAGCAGCACGCACGAACAATGTCCATGAGGGACGTTCGCAACTGCCCCAAGTTGATGCCCAATGCCATGACTGGCGCCCCATTCGACCCGGCCGATACCCATAGTCGCAAGCCAGACGCCTTGCTGGCTTGCCAATCGAGCGTCGAGGTCGGTTGGTACTTGTCGGTTGGTACGAAGAGACTGGCTCAGCATTCGCAAAGCATGGATGCTCGTCGCATCGGTTAGCGGTTGCGCCGTCCTTGAGCAGATCGTTTCCACCGCGTGATCAATAGCACGGACTCCCGTGGACAGCCACAAGCGATCGGGCGTATGTACCGTAAGGCTGGGATCAAGGATAACGATCTGCCCCCCGATATACCGGCCCGTGTACAGATCCTTAACCTGGCGGGTCGGATCGGTCGCACCAGCAAGCATGGAGAACTCGCCCCCTGAGAGCGTAGTCGGGACGATAATTTGTCGCACGGGTGGCGGCGCCACGCTTGGCACGATCCGCTTCCCTGCGGCATCAACCTGGATCCGCACGCGATCAAAGTCCTGCTCGGCGTGGCAATTCTCGGCCAGCGCGACCAAAGCGACTTTCACAGTGTCCATGGGCGTTCCGCCTCCCACTGTGACAATGAGGTCTGGCTGCTCGTCCCGAATCCTCTTTGCCAATGAAAGAACGGCACCTCGCGGAACATGTTCGACGCATTCGTCGTAGACGCCGATGCATCGATCGCCCAGCGCGTCCACAATCTCCCGTATAGCGGGGGTTCCGCGGTGAAGCGTCTTGCTTGCAACGACAAGCAGTCGCGACTTTTTCAAGGCGGCAGCCTGCTCAGCGACCGCCTGCGCGGCAGGGACCCCGAAAATGACTCGATCTTGAGCAATGTAGTCGTACACGCCTGACTTCATGGTGGGTCTCCTCAGATATCTTCTTATTCTAAAAATTGCAGCTCACGGCGATGAAAAATCCAGAAGCATGGATGCGACGGAGCATACTGATCGGCCCTAGCTCGGGCACAAGGCATAACTCCGAAACAGCGTGCGTACGGGTGCGGCAAAGCCGCTAAAGTGAAGGCTCAGTGCGTCCGCCGGCGAGCAACCCCGGCGAACGCCAAATGCAAGCATCGCTCGATCATCCTGAGGTGCAGTCAGCTCGCCTCGCCCGCCGGCGGTGCGCACTGTTCTCGCAGAACACGTTTGAGAACTTTCCCCGAAGGCGTACGTGGCAAGGCTTCACTGATGATCAAGCGCTTGGGAATCTTGAAGCCTGCCAGAAGGGAGCGGCAGTGAGACATCATCTCCTTCTCGGACAGGGTCATACCCGGGCGCAGCACCACAACGGCGACCACCTGCTCGCCCCAACGCTCATCTGGCAGTCCGATTGCGACCGCTTCGCTAACCTGCGGAAGTAGATATAGAACTCGCTCCACTTCGGAGGACGCAATGTTCTCGCCGCCACTGATGATCATGTCCTTCAAGCGATCAGTGAGGTAAAGGAATCCATCCTTGTCGAGATAACCAACGTCCCCCGTCCGAAACCACCCATCGGGGAAGAAGGCCGCAGCGGTTCTCTCGGGCTCCCGCCAGTAACCCGGTGTCACCTTCGGCCCCCGAATGCAAATCTCCCCGGGCTCACCTGGTCCGAGGACCTCTCCATCTTCGGCGCGAATCTCGATCGCGACATGCGGTAGCGGGCGACCAGTGGAGCCGATTTTTTCCAACTCCTTGCCAGGTTCCATCATCGTGTCCCCCGAACAGGTCTCCGTCAGCCCATAGGCATCGATGTAGCGGGCCGTCGGAAAGGCTTCCGCAAAATCGTGGATTCGTGCTTCAGGCGTTCGCTCTCCGCCGCCAATGGCCCAGCGTAGACTCGACACGTCGAACTTACCAGTCTTGGCGCACGCGAGCATCCGACCAAGCATCACCGGGGCCAACCAAGCCCCCGTAAGCTGCTCATTCGCGATTGCCTGGAGTGCTTGCCCTGCATCAAAGTCCCGCTGAATACAAAGCATGCCCCCCACTACCAGCACAGCGACTCCGGGCAGATCGTAGGCCCCAACGTGATAGAGAGGTCCACAGACCAGCAACTTGTCGTCCCGACTCAGACCGAGGGCAATGATGTGATCCAGGGACTTCCAGTAAAAGTTGCTGTAGGTCTGCATGACCCCTTTGGGCCGCGCAGTTGTTCCGGATGTGTACATGAGCCTAAAAAGCGTTTCAGGAGTCTCTGCACGCTCCGGTAACGCCTGTAAAGCTCCCCCACCCAGGACGCGCGAATCTGCCTGTGCCGCAGTCCCTACTACCAGTCGGGGACAGAAGCTGCCCGCGAGGTCCGTCAGCTCGGCATCGACAAAAAGCAACTTAGTCCCTGCGTGGCTCAGGATGTACTCCACCTCATCCGTAGCAAGGCGGTAGTTGACAGGCAAAAATACCGCACCGATATGCCCAACGGCCAAGCTGATCTCGAGGAACGAGGCGCTGTTCTTCATGAGCAGCGCGACGATGTCACCAGGTTTGATTCCTTGCTCAAGCAGCAAGCCCGCGCATGCCCTCACGCGATCGGCCAGCTCACCGTAGGTGACACGTTGATCACCATATACAACTGCGAGGCGTTGGGGCGCAACGCCTGCATGGTATTCGACTGCAGCACTCAACGAAATCATTTCGTCTCCTCCGTGTAACGGATCGCCCCTTCTTAGTATGATTTCGGCATGCCCAGCTCATGCACTGCGATGAAGTTCAAGATCATCTCTTCGGAAATAGGGGCAAAGCGGAAAAGCCGGCAATCGCGCCAGAGCCGCTCTACATGGTATTCCTTCGCATACCCCATCCCGCCCATCGTTTGCATTGCGCGTTCCGTGGTACGCGCTACAGCTTGCGCTGCCAGGAGCTTGGCGGCATTGGCTTCGCTGCTGTACGGCAACCCGGCATCGAAATTGGCAGCCGCTTTGTAATTCAGGAGACGTGCCGCTGCTACTTCAGCATGACACTGCGCAAGCGGGAACTGCAACCCCTGATATGCACTGATGGGCTTGTCACCGAACACCTTGCGATCGTTCGCATACTGAACAGCCAACTTGATCGCAAGGTCGCCGGTGCCGACCAGGCCAGCGGTCGTCACAATCCGCTCCGTATTGAGAACGTCGAGCAGTTCGCGCCAGCCGCCGTGAAGGGTACCGACCAGCTCATTCGGATGTACCCGCACGTTGTCAAAGAAGACGCTGCTGGACGCGAGTGTCCGCGTGCCAACCTTGTCGATGGCACTGTGCGTCAGGCCATCACGCTCTACGTCTACCATGAACATCGAGATGCCGTCGGTTCGGGATTTCGAGTCCGCCAGCTTCTTGGTACGTGCCACCACGAGCATCTTCTGCGCGTCCGGCACAGCGGTAATCCAGATCTTGCGCCCGTTAAGGATCCATCCATCGCCGTCCTCTTGAGCGAACGTCCGGATCTCCAACGAATTGCTGCCGGCGTCCGGCTCAGTCAGAGCCATACAGAAGTTGATTTCCCCAGCAACCAGCTTGGGCAGCAACTCCTTCTTCATTTCGTCGGTACCGAACCGCGAAATAGAAACACCACCGAAGATCGGGTTGATCATGAAGAGCTGGCCAACGGTCGACCCACCGCCGCCTGCGGAAAGGGTTTCGATAATCAGCGCCAAATCCAGAACACCCAGGTCGCTTCCGCCATATTCAGACGGCAGCGCCGCGCCGCCGAGCCCCGCCTCGCAGACTGCTTTCCAGTACTCGGTCGGGAACGCCTTCTTGTCGTCAATCTCGCGCCAGTACTCCAGTCCGAAGCGCTCCGCTACCTTGCGGGCGCTGTCCACCATCATCGACTGTTCGTCATTGAGCTGAAAATCCATGATACGTCTCCTCGAATCACTAAAGGTACCCTGGCCGTCATCCTCTCCGGGAGGGACGCCTCGGTTAGATATGAATGGCGCGATCGAACGCCTGCAGTACAGACTCGTGAATGGCCTCGGATAGCGTTGGATGAGGGAAGACCGTTTGGATAAGCTCCGCTTCCGTTGCCTCCAGCTCCTTTGCCAAGGTCAGCGAGTGCACGAGCTCCGTCACATGAGGGCCTACCATGTGCGCGCCCAACAGTTCCCCTGATTCTTTGTCGAAGACGGTCTTGATAAAACCGTCCGCCTCACCAATTGCCAAGGCCTTGCCATTTCCCTGGAAGGGAAAGCGACCCACGCGCACCTCACGGCCCTGCGCTATGGCTGCATCCTCGCTCAACCCGACACTCGCCGTCTGCGGATGGCCATAGGTACAAGCAGGGATGGTCGGCGCGTGCCCCGAGGACGCCGAAGCTCCATCAACGATGGCGTCAATACACGCCAGCGCCTCGTGCATTGCCTTGTGTGCAAGGCAGGGCGCCCCCGTCACATCGCCAATGCCATAGAGTCCCTCTCGCGAGGTCCTACCAACACCATCGACCTTGATGAATCCGTTGTCACTAAGTACGCCCATCGCCTCCAAACCAAGCGCGTCCGTATTGGGCGTAACGCCGATGGACACCAACATGCATTGGGGTGTCAAGGTACGCTGCGCTTGTGCATCGCGAATCGCCAGGTTGAGCTCAGCATCGCGTTGCTCCACTGATTCAATGCGCGCACCGACGAGAAACTCAATGCCTCGCTTGCTGTAGGCCTTCTCCACAAGCTTCGAGATCTCCTCATCTTCCGTCGGGAGCACTCGGCCCTGTGCCTCAATAACAGTCACCTTAGTACCGAGGGCTGCGTAGAAGCTTGCGAACTCCATCCCGATTGCGCCTGCGCCTACGACCGCCAGCGATGCAGGGAGCGACGAAGGGGATAGTGCATTGCGATAGTTCCAGATCGTCGTGCCGTTTGCAGGGGACCCGGGCAAATCGCGAGGGCGCGCGCCCGTGGCAATAATCACGTGCTTCGCAGTCATCGATCGTGACTCGTTGCTAGACTCCACGACAACTCGCCCTAGTTCAGCAAGCCTGGCCTGCCCATCGACGACAGCCACCCGGTGCTTACGAAGCAAATGCTTCACGCCTTGCGAGAGCTTCCCGGCGACTTCCCTCGAGCGGCCGATCATCTTCCCTAGGTCGAACGACCGATCGCCGGCATGAATTCCAAGTGCATCCAAGTCGCCCAGCGCCTGCCAGGCCTCCGCGGCATGAAGCAGAGACTTCGTAGGTATGCAGCCCCAGTTCAGGCAGATCCCGCCGAGGTGCTCCCGCTCCACTAGCGCCGTTCGCAAGCCGCGTTGGGCGGCACGGATAGCCGCCACGTATCCGCCGGGTCCACCGCCAATTACGATCACGTCATAGTCGACCGCCATCATTGCGCCTCCACTTTTGCTTGTGCCGGCAGGAAGCAGGCAACAACTCGTGCAATACCTACGGACTCGGGATCTTTCGCGAAAGCCCCGATAGTGCTGTACGCCTCTTCAGGAACCGACGTCTCTGCGCCAACGCGACATACCAGTCGCGACACATCATCGAAGTCGTAGGCGTAGTCCGATGCCGCCATCGTCTGGCGATGCCGAATCACGTCGCCATCGTCCAACTGAAGTTCGATCACGCAGCACAGTCGGTCTACATCAGGATCCCCTACAAGCGTCGTCCGGGAAATTAGCCGCGCGACTTCCTTATCTTCATAGTCCGTCATCCGCGCGTACGTCGGTACGCCATGTAGCAAGGTCGTACTAACGCAGAAGGGAGTACTCATGAGCGTCCCCGAGATGCTGTGGAATGGCCCCGTTGCATCCATACCAGCGTACCCGGCCTCGAAGGGGTTCATACGGACTTCGATTGCCTTGATGGTGCGTCCTGAGAGCGATTCTCGAAGTTTCAGCGCGGCAATGACGGGCGTTTGGTTGAATGCACATACGGGATACGGCTTGAACGTGACCCGATGTGTCGCCCACTCACGCCCCAGTTTGGCTGCGAGGGTCCCGACATCACACGTAGTTCGCGCAAAAGCCACGGCGAAGCCAAAGCGGCCCTCGAACGCGTGGGACGACGAGACCGATCCCGCACGTGC
Source organism: Cupriavidus nantongensis (assembly GCF_001598055.1). Lineage (NCBI taxonomy): Bacteria > Pseudomonadati > Pseudomonadota > Betaproteobacteria > Burkholderiales > Burkholderiaceae > Cupriavidus > Cupriavidus nantongensis. The sequence goes on from NZ_CP014844.1 coordinate 3,613,115, forward strand.
CAACGATGCGGCAATGTAGCCCTGGATGGCTGCAGTGCCGACCTGGTACCGCCATTCATCGGTCCCGTCTTCAAAGGACTGAAGCAGGCCACCCGTGAAGGAAGCGGCATTGGCAATCGCTGCAGACGTCTGCCGCACATTCAGTCCCATCAGATAGGCCGCCGCAGCCGCCGCCGCTAGGGTTCCGTACAACGGTGAGGCTCTCAAGCCCGCTGCGGTCGTAATGGGAGAGTATGCTTGCTCGATCAACCCGCCGACTTCGTAGGCGGCGATCAGCGCTGGCAAAAGCCGTGCGATCGGCCACTTTTCCGCTTCGAGCATTGCCGCAAGCAGAGGAATGACAATTGCACCGATGTGGGCGGCACCACAGGTATCTTCCTGAGCTCGCCCATGAAACAGTGCTGCGTTAGCCAATGCTGCATGAATGACGGAAGAGCGCCGACCATTCGCCAGAAGCGTGGCACCGCAGCACTCCTCGCCAAGAGATGCCGACTCGCTCAATGCGGCACAAGCGACGGACGTATAGGGCGTCGTCATCGAGCCACGCGCCATTCCTAATCCGTTAAGAAGGCAGGCGCGGGCCTTGTCAAGAACGTCGACTGGCACCGTCTGCACGCTCAGCGAGCAGACGAATTCCGCGAGACGCAAACTCAAGGAAACGTCGTTGTTGCTTTCCACAGTACACCTCACGCAACTAAGCCCAAGGGATTCTCGATGCCCGATACAATGGCCTGGAGAAATGCCAGGCTACTGACGCCGTCGAACAATCGATGATCTGCCGCTAGCACCAGACCCATCTCCCTGCGCAGCGCCGGCTGCCCTTGCTCATCAGGCCGGAATACCTCTCGGACGCTGCCAACGCCGAGAATCGTGGACTGCCCCGGGTTGATAATGGAGGTCATGTAGGTGACATCGTGCATCCCCGCGTTGGAGATACTGATTGCCCCTCCCGCCATATCCTCACCGGTCAGCTTGCCGCCTCGAGCCTTGTCGATTGCCGCCGAAGTCGCAAACACCATCTCCCGAAAGGAGCGAGAACCAATGTCGCGCACGACTGGCACCAGCAAGCCCCGTTCGGTGTTCACCGCTACACCTACGTCGACGGTTGGAAAGTCGATGATCGACTCGTCTTCCCAGACACGATTGAAGGTAGGCATCTGGCTCAGTGCGCGCGCAACCGCAGACACGAGCAAATGGGTCAGCGTAACCTTGGGATACCCAGCGATGTCATTCAGCGAGCGCCTCAAGTCAATCAAGGCACTCACTTCCGCTTCCGTAGAAAGATAGAAGTGGGGCACTTGCTGCTTCGCTTGAGTCAAGCGCCGCGCGATCGTGAGTTGGGTCGGCGTCGGACGCGTACGTTGAACCACACTCGATTTCGCAGCCCCAATATCGGCTTTCGCTTCCATTGGTTCTGTCTCGCCGGTTCGTCTTACCTCGGCAAGCGTGGATGCCGCCGTTCTCACGTCTGCCGCCTTGATTCGGCCTCTCGGGCCGGTACCGTTCACGGACGCCAACGAGACGCCCATCTCGGCAGCGAGACGGCGAGCCAGCGGTGTGGCAACAACCCGCGCCGCCTGACTTGGCTGCGCTGCGGGCGAAGCACGCTTCTCGTCTTTTGGATTGACCTTGGGTTCGGACAGGGTGCTTGCCCCATTTAGCTTGGCGTGCTCACCCGCCTGGACAGCCGCCGTGGCCGTTGCTCCGTCCTGCTCGCCAGCCTTGCCATCGTCGAAGTAGCCGAGAACGGTTCCTACGGGCACAATATCCCCCGGCCCCACGATCACCTCAAGCAGTTTGCCATCGGCATCTGCGGAGATTTCGTTCGCCACCTTATCCGTCTCGACGACGAAAAGTCCGTCACCAACTCGAAATTCGGATCCAGGCGAGAGCATCCACTCCACGAGCGCACCCTCGGTCATCGTCAGACCGAGCTTGGGCATCAACACCTCTTGTCTCACAATCAGTCTCCCTTGAACGTCGGGGATTGCTTCTCCAGGAAGGCGCGGCAGCCCCGATGCGCATCCTCCGAATCGAGTACGAGCCCGATCATGGCTTGCTCATAGGCCAGCGCAGCACCCAGCGGCATTTCGATGCCTTGGCGAAGGCTCCGCTTCAGCAGCTTCAACGTGAGCGGCGACTTTTGAGCAATTCGCTCAGCCAACGCCAGGGCTTCTGACAGCAATTGCTCACGGGGAACCGCTCGGTTGCACAGGCCATACGCCACTGCCTCTGCTGCGCTGATCTGGTCGCCGGTGAACATCAGTTCCTTGGCACGGCAAGGGGCAATCTGACGCAGGATCCGCTGCGAGCCGCCGGCGCCGGGAAACAAGCCGAGAAGAATTTCCGGGAGACCTAAGCGGGCTTCCTCTGCGACAAGCCGAATATCCAACGTCAGCAGCAGTTCCGTCCCGCCCCCCAGCGCCCATCCATTGACCGCGGCAATTGTCGGCTTGTCGCAGTCCTCGAACCGACGGAACACGCGATGAATTACCTCCGCGAACTCCTGGTAGTGTGCGAGCCCCCTGCGGCTATCCAGGTCGGCGATGTCACCGCCTGCCACGAATGCTTTCTCGCCTGCCCCGGTAATCACGATCGCGCGCACCTCATCGTCGCTCTCGAGTGAGGTCAGCGCGGCCTCCATCTCAAGCAACGTGGGGACGTTCAGCGCGTTAAGGGTCTTCGGCCGGTTGATCGTCAACAGAGCCACTGCACCACGCTTTTCCAGCAAGATTGAGGATTCACTCATGATGTACGTTCTCGTAAAGTTGGGGTGGATTACGCGACGACCCGGCGCACAGCCTGGGAGACTTTGTCGACGTCAACGACATAGCCGCTCTCCAGGGATTTTGCAAAGGGAACCGGCATGAACGGCGCGCCCACGCGGAGCACCGGCGCGTCGAGGTCATCGAATGCATCATCTGCAATGCTCGCGGCGATTTCGGCGCCGACGCCGAACGCTTGAACTGCCTCATGCACGACGACGGCCCGGTGCGTCTTGGCCACGGACGAGAAGACAGCCTCGCGATCCCAGGGCTGAAGCGTGCGCAGGTCGATCACCTCAACATCAATGCCCTCCGGCGCCAGTGCTTCGGCGGCCGCGAGCGACACCGCTACGGTTGCCCCATACGTGACGATCGTCACGTCAGAGCCCGTCCGCGCCACCCTGGCCCGCCCCAAGGGAATCGATGTTTGCGTATCAACTTCGCCCTTGGTCCCATACAGTGCCTTGTGCTCAATGAAGACGACGGGATCCGGGTCTTCGATCGACGACCTGAGCAACCCGTACGCATCGCCTGGGGTCGAGGGACACACCACCTTCAGTCCGGGAACGTGTGCAAACCACGCTTCGAGACATTGGGAATGCTGAGGACCTGCGCTCAGCCCGCCGCCGTGCGGGGTGCGCAGTACCATCGGCACGCTACTGCGGCCGCCAAACATGAATCGCGCCTTGGCAGCCTGGTTGACCAGTGCATCCATCGTCAGGGTCACGAAATCCATGAACATGATCTCGGCGACCGGCTTGAGCCCGGTCATTGCCGCCCCGACACACATCGATGCGATTGTTGCCTCCGAGATGGGCGTGTCCCGTACTCGCTCCGGACCGAACGCCTCGAGCAGGCCCCGTGTTACCTTGAAGGAGCCACCAGCCGCAGCGATATCTTCTCCGAGCACCACAACCGAATCGTCCGCCTGCATCGCGTCGCGCAGGGCTTCGTTGACTGCCTGGAAGTACTTCTTTTCGTTTGCGGATTTCATGCTGCTGCTCTCTCCGGTGCGACCTCGACCGAGGCTGTGTATACGTCCCCAAAGGCTTCTTCGAACGTGGGCAAACGATCGGCCCGGGCTCTTTCGATCGCCGCCTCCACTGCTAGCTGCACCTCGTGCTCGATGGATTCGATTGCCTCCAGCGCTACGCCGGCGACTTGGAGGGCGGTGCGCGATCGTACGAGTGGGTCCAGCTTCGCGCCGGCTTCCAACTCTGCTGGATCTCGGTACTTTTGAGGATCGCCTTCGTAGTGTCCGCGCACACGATGGGTCGAGCACTCGAGAACATAGGCCCCCTGGCCTTCCCGGATGTACTGAATCGCCTTCTGGCTAGCTCGCGCCACAGCGCTCACATCGGCACCATCAACGTGGTCGTAGGCAAGTCCAAAGGCTGCGGCCAAGTCCTTCAGTTTTGCTGCGAACTGCTGCGACGTCGGCGAGAACTCCGACCACCCGTTGTTCTCACACACCAGCAAAAGCGGCAGCTTCCAAAGTGAAGCCATGTTCAGCGTTTCATGCAGAACGCCTTCCGCCATGGCGCCGTCACCAAAGAACACTACGGCAGCATTGCCTCGCTTCTGAACCGAGTGGCCCAGCGCGCTCCCGAGCGCAATGGGAATTCCGGCGCCAACGATGCCGTTCGCCCCAATGATGCCAAGGCGCATGTCCGCCACATGCATGGAGCCACCACGGCCGCCGCAGATGCCGCCTGCACGCCCCATGATTTCCTTAAAAAACAGGTCCAGGTCCAGGCCACGTGCGAGGACGTGACCGTGCCCACGGTGCGTCGTTGCCATGGTGTCGCCCGAGCGCAGTGCGGACATGACACCGGCGGCAACTCCCTCCTGGCCGAGGGAGAGGTGGATGAACCCAGGTACTTCTCCATCAGAGAATAGCTTGATCAGCGATTCTTCTACCCGTCTGATCAGGACCATAGTCCGGTGAAGGGCGAGTTCCGCATCCGGATTCTTAACTTTGCTCATACGATTTCCGTCCGAGTTGAATTCACGCGTCGTCTCTGCTGTCCACGTCCGTGGTCAGCGGAGCCATTCAAGTGCTAGCCACCTAGATAGGCAGCCGACAGTCCGCTGTCCGCTGCCAACTCTGCGGCGCGCCCGTGTTGGACCACACGCCCACGTCGCAGGACATAACCTCGTTCCGCGAAGCGAAGTGCCAGCGCTGCAACTTGCTCGCACAGGACGATCGTCGTCCCGGCCTGGCTGACTTCGTGGATAACATTGAAGATCTGCTGCACGATTACTGGAGCGAGGCCAAGCGACGGCTCGTCGAGTAGCAGGCAGCGAGGCTGATGTACAAGCGCGGATGACAAGATCAGCATTTGCTGTTGCCCACCCGACATCAGGCCTGCCTGTGTCGACCGCTTCTCCTTCAAGATGGGAAAGCGCGCATAGGTCTGTTCAAGAGCAGAGGAGAATGACCTTTCGCTGCGTCGGAAATCCCATGCCAGACGCAAGTTCTCCTCAACCGTCATACGGTGAAACAACCTACGCCCTTCCATCGCATGCACGATGCCGAGTTTTGCCCGTGCGTGCGCCGGGAGCGCAGTAACATCTTTTCCATCTAGCAGCACTTGCCCTTCGGCACAGGGAACCAGGCCAGAGATCGCCTTCATCAACGAAGACTTTCCCGCGCCGTTTGCCCCAAGCACCGCAGTGATGGCTCCGGGGGATGCGACCACGTCGCATTCCTTTACCGCGGTGATGGCACCGTAGCGGACGGTCAGCCCTTTGACTTCAAGCATGGTTGACCTCCTCTTCCATCGGAGTACCGAGATAGGCTTCAACTACTGCGGCGTTGGTGTACATGCCCTTCATATCGCCTTGGTAAATCAGTGATCCACTTTCGAGCACCACTACGCGGTCCACGAGATCGTCGAGGAAGTCCATGTGGTGCTCGATGATCACCACGGCGACATGACGTCGCTTTAGCGCGCGAAGAACTTCGGCAAGCTTCTGAAGCTCCGGCTCCGACAGGCCCGCGGCTGGCTCGTCTAGCAGAACGATTCGCGGATCCGCAACCAGAACGCGGCAGAGTTCGACCATACGCTGATCGCCATATGGCAGGTCCTTCACGACAGCATCCGCAACCGAGGTGAGTCCAGCCAACTCCAGGGCCTTATCAACCTGTAACAACATCTGAACTTCTTCGTATCGGGAGGATTTCAGGTTGAACGTCGCTCCGGCCCTGCCATGCCGGTAAAGGCGTTGCGCACCGAGAATTACGTTCTCGCGCACGGTGAAAGACTTGACCAGACGCGGATCCTGGAAGGTCCGCAGCACGCCTCGCTGTGCGACGAGATGATCGGGCAGGCCCGAGATCTGTTCGCCTTCGAACTGGACCTTTCCTGAATTCGGCTTGTAGAGCCCACTTATCACATTAACGAGCGTACTCTTGCCGGAGCCGTTCGGCCCGACGAGTCCAATGATTTCACCGTGTTCGATCGACAGACTCACCTTGTTCAGTGCCTTGACCCCAAGGAAGCTCAGCGCGACTTCTTGGACCTCCAGCAGTGGACCGGCGTTGGTGCTTCGTTGCACGACCGCACTCAAAGATTCCGGTGCACGGGGGTAGCTGTGCGCGACCTTCTGCACGGAATCTTTGATGTAACGGCTTCGCGGCAGGAGGAGGCCAGCGATGCCCTTCGGCATCAGGACGAACGAGACCATCAGCAACAGTCCATATGCCATGAACTGCCATTCGGAGAACGACTGAAGCTTCTCTGGCAGATAGGTCAGGACGACTGCTCCCAGGATCGGGCCGGCGAGCGTTCCGAGACCACCGACCACCGCCATAACGAGCGCCTCGATGGAACGATGCAGACCGAAGGACTCCGGGCCCAGATAGCCAACGAGGTGCGCGTACATACCACCGGCCAGGCCGATAAGTGCGGCGCTAACCATATAGGCCTCCCGCTTCGTGCCGACACGGTTCACGCCAATGCTTCCCGCGGCCACCTCCGAAGCGTGAATTGCGAACATCGCACGCCCGAATCTGCTGGTGAGGTAGTTGTGAAGGACCCATACCACTATGGCGGTGGTCGCAAGTAAGACATAGAAGTAACCGACCGGCCCGACCGCGACACCAGCAATCTTCAAGGTCTTCAGGGCTGGTGAGGGTATGCCGCTGAACCCTGCAACCCCGCCCGTCACATCCGTCCACTCGCGAATTGCTTCATAGACGATCATGCCGAAGCCGAGAGTCATCATCGCCAGGTAGGTCTCTCGAACCCTGCCGGCTGCGAAGGAAAGCAGCCAGCCTGTGGCTGCTGTCACCACGGTGCCGATCACCACGTCAAATGGCAGCGGCACCCCGACGTTGCGGGCAAGAAGCGCGCTGGCATAAGCGCCAATACCTAGAAAGGCTGCGTGTCCCAGCGAGATCAACCCCGCGATACCGGTCAGAATATTGATGCTTTGGGCGACAAGAACGTTGATGAGAACGAAAGACCAGAGCTGAACCGTCGACTCGGCGACGAACTGGGCAGTGATAGCGAGCGCGGCGATCAACACAAGGCTGGTCAGCGGGTGCCCAATAAAGGAAAGGTGCTTCTTCATGGCGTCGCTCGCAGTCAAACCTTGTTGATCTCGCGCTGACCGAATAATCCCTCTGGCCGCACGACGAGAATGATGATGAGAATGCCGAAAGCCATGGCGTGCTCGAATGCCGTCGAGACATATCCCCCTACGAGCTTTTCGACGATCCCCAGTGCGATACCGCCGATCATGGCACCTCGAACGCTCCCCATTCCACCTAGCACCGCGGCCACAAAACCGGAAACCATCAAGTTGAATCCGAATCCCGGATCCACAGTGCCATTGATCTGAGCAAGCAGAACACCAGCGAGACATGCCAGGACACCGCTGCCAATGAAGGACAAGACAATGACGCGACGTACCGGAATCCCGGTAACAGATGCAGCGGAGGGATCATGGGCCACGGCTCGGACGGCGCGCCCCCAAACGCTACCTCCAAGGAACCACTCCATCGCAAGCGTCAACGCAACTGCTACGCCAAGCACCAGGACTGACTGGGCCGAAACTTGCACGCCGGCGACAGGAAGGTATTGGGAGCTATCGAGCCAGAGCGTCGGCACCGCAATCGCTTGTGAGCCGAAGTACTTGGCGACGAATCCCTGCAGTAAGAAGCCAAAGCCAAGGGTGGAAACGGCCCATCCCATGCCATCGCCGTGCTTCAGCAATGGCCGGATTGCGATCCTCTCGGCTACAACCATCAGGACTCCTCCTACGGCGAGAGCGGCGATGAAGGCCGGCGTTGCAGGCGTTCCATATCCCACCAGCGCGGTAAATGCCACCGCACCGAACATCAGGAGGGAACCCTGACCAAAGTTGAGCGTTTTGGTGGTCCAGAACGTGAGGCAGAGACCCATGGCGATCAGAGCGTATGCCGCCCCGACACTCACGCCGGCCAGTACAAGCTGAAGGAGGAAGTCCATCAGAATCTCCTATGGAGGCCAGGCTTAGTCTTTGGCCATCTCTAGGCGCGGCTTCGCCGCGGTCTTTACGTACTCGAAAACGGCAATGTCGTTCTCCACGATCGCATGGTGCCGTTTCGGCGAGAAGGAATAGACCGCGTTCACACCGCGGAGATTCTGGATACCTTCAATCGACTTGCTGATGGCCGCTGGGTCAGTCGAATTCGCGCGTCGAATTCCTTCGAACAGCACGTTTGCCGCGTCGTAGGCATTGGCCACGGAAAGAGACATGAAAAGCTGGGGACGGCTGCTGTCGAGACCCCACCAACGGTCGGTGCCGTATTTCGCCTTGTACGCGTTGGCAAATGCGACCGCACTCGGATTCAGTTGCGGTTCGCCAAACGCCCGAATCATCGTGCCGCGCGTACCCACAACGAGATCGCCAGCAGCTTCTTGGTATGGGAGGGAAAGCGCGCCGTTCGATGCCAGGAGCGGAATGGCCATATTCATGCGCGCCATGGTTCGCCGCAACACAGCGAGATCGGCGCCCAGGCCGACGCACACGATGACATCGGCGCCCGCGCGCTGCAGCTTCGCGATCTGCGCGGTCATATCTTGGGTGCGCTGGTTATACGACTCGGTTGCGATGACTTGACCTCCGGAGGCGGCCTTCAGCTCCTTGGTGATGAGTTCGGCGCCGCTGACGCCATAAGCCGTGCTTTCGTGAATCAATCCGATCTTCTTGAACCGCTTGGAGACGTAGCCCGCCATGACACGCGCTTCGACATCGTTCTGCAGCGTGAGCGAAAAGACGTTCGGTGTCGGCGCGCCGCCTGTCGGGTAAGTCACCGCTGGTGATTGCGCGACCGGGTTGATGAAGGGTCGTCCGTCTGCGGCAGCCATCGCCACGACAGCCAGGGCGGGGCCACTCCCAGCAGGCCCGATGATGGCGACAAGCGACTTGTCATCCAGCAGCTTGCGCATGTTCTGAACGGCGCGGTCGGGAACAAGTTGATCATCGAGCACAGTCGCCAGTTCAACTTTGCGTCCGTTGATGCCACCACGCGAATTCCAGTCTGCGACCGCGAGCTCAACGCCGCGTTTGTTGCCTTCCCCATACTCGTTGTAAGGCCCCGTGATGGCCGATGTCATCCCGATCCGAATCGGCGAGGAATCGGCAGCGGGTGCCGTCTGCGCGACGACCATAAGAAGGGAAATGGCAAGAGACTTGCCGATCAGTCGAATCATGAGTTGTCTCCGTTTGTATGTGGCGCCGCTGTCCAACAGGCCACTTGCTCTGTGCCGATCTCTAATTTTCAGAGATCGACGATTCATGAACCACTATTCACGTTTGAATCTTAGTGATGAGAACAGGCGCCCGTCAAGGACGGATATGACACCCGCGGGAAAACCCCAACGCGCTACCGCCGTCGATGTTGACCCATAGGCAATTGCCAACTACAGTACATGAACAACGAGTCATTGTTCATGTACTGTGCTGTTGGGTGTCCGGGGGAGGCTTCCCGGAAATGAACTTAGAGGAGACGAATAGTGTACAAAGTGGTATCGCTTTATAAGCGCCGCGCGGACATCCAGATCACGGATTTCTTTACGCGGATACAAGCATTCGCGCAGACGTTCACTACCTCCCCCGGGTGCGAGCGGTATGTCCTGTCGCTGCCATTGGCGCAGGGGTACACAAAGGGGTCGCTTCAGAAAACGGGTAGAGTCGAGATGTGACGCGGTGGCGTTAGGTTCTGCATATCAGTAGCCGCCCCTTTCGTTTGGCGGTGCCTCATTAGCCGAACCGTGGCTCCGTTTTCACATCCCGCTCATCGAACCGGACGTGCGCTACTAACGCATCCGGCTCTCGGACAGAACATCATGCCTTCGCCCACGGAAGGTTCTGCGGAAGCTTTGGCAGGCGGATGAGTCCAAGCTGCTGGTAGAGATACTCATCGGGGTAGCGCGCTACTCCCCCACTGCGCTGCTTGTGCTTCTTGCACAACCATCGGCGGAGCCGGTTTGTGGTGTACTTGTCGAGGAACCGATAGGCAGGAGTGACCGGGCCGAGGCTAAAGTAGTTGGCCCATCCGCCAAGTTTCTGATTCAGACGCTTCACCATTTCCCCGGCATCCATCCATGCCATGTTTCGGCCTGTCTGGATACGCACCGTTTCAGTCATGCGCTTTATGCTCTTTCGCGACGGTCGAGCGGCGATGTACGGCCGCCGAGTCTTGACCGAGTAGCGCCGACCAAAGGTGTACCCCAGGAAGTCGAACTCGCCATCCGGAAGGCGGCAAATCCGGGTCTTTTCTTCGTTCACCGTAAGCTTAAGCAGGCCCATCATCTGCCGCATGGCGGCGAGCGCCTTCTGGGCATTGCTGCCCTTACAGCAGATGACCAGATCGTCGGCATAATTGACGATCCGAGCACCAAGCCGCTGTTCCAAGCCAGCCTTCTTCCACCCCAAGATAAATCGTCGCATGTACAGATTGGACAGTAGGGGTGAGATCGGCGAGCCCTGCGGAATGCCCCGCTTGGTATCCCGATTGGACGTCGTGCGCTTCTTGCGACCTCGCTCATCCTCCTCTTCCACCGGGGCATCCAGCCAGAGCTTCACCAGATGCAGAACACGCCTATCAACAACCCGGCGTGCTACCGATTTCATGAGTTCGACGTGCGGGATCGTGTCGAAGTACCCGGACAGGTCGGCGTCCACAACATCCTTGTGGCCACTGGCCAGTAGCCCGTGTACCTCGCGCACAGCGCTTTGTGCACTCCGGTTTTGTCGGTAGGCATGCTGTTCTGGCGGCAGATCGGCCTCGAAGATTGGCTCCAAGACCAGCATCGCCGCCGTCTGACACACCCTTTCCGCCAGTCGCGGAATGCCAAGCGGCCTGAGTTTGCCGTTCGGCTTTGGAATATAGACCCTTCTTACCGCTTCCGGACGATACGTTCCATCCCGAAGCTGCTGCGCCAATTCCCCAAGCCATCGCTCCTGCCCATACTGCTCAACATCATCGAACGTCAGGCCGTCTACACCCGGTGCCCCCTTGTTGGCGCGGCAACACGCATAGGCGTGCCTTAGCACGTCCATTCGATAGATCTTGTCGTACAAGGCATAGAAGCGAAACTCGGGTTCTTCCTTCGCTTTCGCATGTAACGCCGTCCGTAGTCCCTGAACGCTAATCGGAGTTGCTAGGTTTCCCAATCTCCTGTCCTTTCCCACTTTCAACGTTGGTTCTGAACTGAGGCCCCTTTCCTCCACTGGCATTACCCAGCTTCCTCGGTAATACGGGCCTCTCCGCCACCCCTATGCGCCCGGCCTGTCCGTCACCGGCTTCCGGTTGGTCGTTGCGCTCGACCACGCACGGGGCTTCCCGTGTTGCATCGGTTTCCCTCTTGTATGCATGCTGTCGCCACTACCCCGGCGGAACCGCGGGGTGCATGTTTCGCTCTCTTCCCCCACGGTGGCAGCCTTCCCCGATATTCCGACGGGTCGGCTTCCGCATTGCGTCTTTCGAGGCCTGCTCAGCGTTCACTCACGTTACGGCCTGCATACTCGCCAAGTCACTTACATGACCCTCTACATCGAAGGCTTCAGCCGCTTCGTTACCTCCACGACTGCTCCGATTGCTACCGGCTGGAGCGAGAGTTGCCGGGCGGGATTCGCACCCGCTGAGAAACCGTGCCTTTGCACGGCGCACAGAATATTGCACGCTAAGCCCCTCGACGGAGGCGCCCGCCGTTGCTTGGGCTTCAGAAATGCCATGGAGCCGAATGGTCTGAAAATCCGGCTCAGGCCCATGGCTCATCGCTAACGCATTTCCGGAAGCGGCCGCAACGGCCGGAATCTCCCTTCCTGCAGACAGTGGCTTTTTGCGACACATTTAGTCGCCAGTCAGGTCGATGTACTCCCAGCCGAGCGGTGAGAGGTACGTTCTACGCGAGTTGAGCCGGATTGACCCAACTCGCTCAGACCCACAACCGTCATGCTGCTCACGAAGGCGGCGCCCAACCTTGAGGCGGCGTCCCGTTGGTGCATCGTCTTTCGCAAGAAACGTGCGCTGGGCTCACAGGACGTCACATTAGTGCCCAGGATAGTCAAGGAAGAACTCGGGATGAGCCTCCCACTTCTTCTTGAAATACTCGCCGTTTCTGAGAAAGAGTTTGGTGTAGCTCCGACCCTGTGAGTTGGCGTTGGTAGTCTGATGCGGCTGATGCCGGATACCTGTCAGGTCTCTATAGCAGACCTTCAATCCGAGCCTTTTGATCTGGAAGCTCATGTCGGTGTCTTCGAAACAGGTCGGATCGTAAAAATCGTCGAATCCACCAGTTGCATTGAAAACAGATCTCGGAAAAAAAAAAACCCGCCAGTGCCCAGATAGCCGATGTCGGCGCGATAGCCATTGAGCAACGCCTCTTGGTTCATCGCGCGATTTTGGCAATAGTCGGCAATCATGCCGCCCAGATCGGTACGCGTGCGATCGAACCACCCAGCCGCCCATCCTACGACGCCAACGCTTGCGTCTCGAGAGAGGATCTGCAGTGCCTCGACCAAGAACGACGAGCTGGTAAACCACTGATCTGAATCGAAGAACGCCAGATACCTACCTGTCGCCAGACTTGCACCGAGATTTCTCCCGGAGGCACAGCCGTTGACGGGGTTAACTACTACCCGGACGTCCGGGAAGTTCTCAGTGATAAAGTCTGCACCGCCATCCGTACTCGCGTTGTCAACAACGATAATTTCCCGCAGGAGGCATTTTCCATGAGTCTGTAGCGACTCGAGGCAGCGCCCGATAATGTTGCGATTGTTATGGATCAGGATGACCGCGCTGACTGACGAGGCAAACCGTTTGCTCGTCTCCTCCCCGGCCAGCTGATCAAGGCGACCAAACCAGCTGTTCTTGGAAACAAACCGGTCATTTTCGTGTGCAAGTGCCTCGGAGTCATACGATCTGTTGCAGAGACGTGCAAAATCTTCGGGGGTGTCGGCAATATGGACGCCCGGATAGTCGACGATTTCGGGAAGGCGAGTGGAAACCACCGGTTTGCCAATGAATAAATATTCGAAAACCTTGATCGGTGACACGGCGTCTGAGATCTTGCCAGGGACAAAAGGCAACAGAGCCATGTCCGAGTGCTGCAGGTAGCCTGGCAGTTCATCGATTTTCTTTGATCCCAGGAAATGGATGTTCTTCGGTAGCCCCTCCTTCCCTGGGCTATCCCCGATCAGCACGACGTCCAGATGCGGATTTGCATTGGCAGCAGCGATCACCCAGTCCCACGCAAACCACTCGCCATACAGCGAGCCAAAATAGAGCGCGGTCTTCTTGCCTCGCTTCGGGAGGTCCGCTGGACGTTCGTAGGACTTGTATTTGTCGAAAATGTACTCGTTCGACGCATTGGGGAGGTACAGGGCATCCTTGCGACCCAGGTCCACCAATCGCTTCACCAGCAGCTTGGCGGTTCCGACCACCACAGGCGCCTTTTCGACGAACTGGCGATAGGTCTCCATGCTGAACCAGTCGCCACCGAGACTCGTCTCCCAATCATCGATGAGCTCAAACACGCTGCGCAACCCTCGGACATTGCAGGCCTCGAGAAACGGCAGGATTTTGGGATGCGGCAGTTCCAGCAGGATGGTGGCGTGCTCCGAAATGCGATCAAGCAGGCTGGCGGGATCAATCCTGTCTATGGAGAGGTGTGTCAGGCCAGGAACATCCAAGTCGGACTCGCTGTGCTGGCCCGTCGCGAAATCGTACTTCGGGTAAATATAGATGTAGATGACCTTTCGACCGGTCTTCAAGGCGCAGCGAGACAGTTGTGCCGCCCGCTGTCCGCCGCCAACATCGTCAAACGGTACGCCGGTAATCACAACAAGCTCATCCTGCAGCAGGGGAGCGAAATGACGGTGATCAGCTGACGCAACCGGCATCCCATTATTCAAAGGGGAGTAGACAGAGCCGGGGGCAGCCAGCCGCGAGGACCACTTGCGCTGGAGTTTTGCCTTGACCGCCCGAATGAGTGCCGGGGCGCCTCCGGTAGCCACCAGTTGATGCGATCGATTCACGTAATGCGGGATGCGCTTTAGCCTTTGTTTGGTATTCCAGGCCACACCCAGCAGACCGCTATTCCTCATCTTGATGTCCTGTAATAGCTGAGCAATGTAGATTTCTTTGTCGTACCTGTAGGCGTCCGCCGAGTGAAGGTGGGCATCGCGCTCGCTTACCTCCTGTGTCAGGCGAGTGATCTGGCTGTTACGCTCGTCCACGGCCTGCATGAGGCTCGCGATTTCCTCGTGCTGCTTCTCAAGAGCCTGCGTGAGATCAGCAATCTGTCCGCGTCGCTCCCCAAGGGTCTGCGTAAGATCAGCGATTTGCCCATGTCGCTCCCCAACGGTCTGCGTAAGATCAGCGATTTGGTCGACGCGCCGCTCAAGGGTGCGCGCAAGGTCAGCGATCTCCCCGTTACGCGCGGCTGCCTCACTTTTGAGGATATTTACCTGCGTCGCGACATCGTCTTTCTCGACGTGACAGTCGTTCAGCGTAAGCGCGAGTTCACTTGTCCATTCCGAGTTTGCATAGACCAGAATGATCTGATGTCCCGCCCAAAGCGTGTCCTGCATGGACCTGCAATCCACAACTTTTGACCAGGTTAGCCGGAACCCGTTGGCCAGTTGCGAGGGAATGTTTTCGGGGAAAAACGAAAAGAAATGCTCTTCGATACGATCGAATTCCCGGTACGGCAACGCGAGCACGATCGCCTTTCGTGCGCGACCGGAGATGGTTTTTAACACATCATACGGCCTGTGAAAATGTTCGAGCGTATTGGAAGAGAAAATCACATCAAACGTTTCGTGCTGCGCATCGGAACCTGCGAGCCAGTCCGCGTTGATAAAACGAACGGTCGGGTAGCGCTGGGCGGCTTGCCTGATGGCCACGGACGAGAAATCGACGCCAGCAACCTGCTCCGCAGGGACAAAGCTGGCCCAGACATCGGTGCCATCGCCTTGGGCGCAGCCCCAGTCGGCGAGCGTGAGCCCCTGCCGCTTGATTTGATCCATCAGCCATTGCGGAAGGCCTTCAATGGCAATCCGCGCGAAAAAGCGTGATTGCCTTGGTCCTTCAAAGTCCTCCCAGTTCCCTGAGAAACGGGTGTCCCAATAGGAGTTGGAATTGATGATTTTGGGCGTGTTCACTTATTTCACCAGTATTTTCTGCTCGATGGCTGGCTGAAAGATGCCAAAAAGCCGTTGATCAGAGAGGGACGAAAAGTAGTGCGCACCCTCCACATATTCGTAGTAGTGGATGTCGCGATGCTGGCGGTTTTCCACCGCCGCAACCAAGAGATACTTGCCCGTCACGAGCGGGTTCGTCAGTTGGAACGAGACACTGAAATGCTCGTCATCAGGCAAGGCATTGCCGCCGAAATCATGTGTCGTTGACACAATGAGGTCAGTGCCTTTCAGATCCTTGATAGAGAAGGCGACGCTCAGGTGCTCGCGCGAGATCGTCTTTGGTACATGCAGGTCGATCACGATCTCCAACCGGTCGCCCCAGGGCAGGACATCCTTGCGGTTGCCATAGCCATCGCGCACCGAGGCACTTTGAATGGTGCCCTTGTGCGACCCCCAGTGGGTGACGGGGCGGGCATCGAGCACGCATTCCGGCACGACTGGCGGTGATGCGACCATCTCAGATTGCGTGCCAGCTTCGGTTGCCGCGCACCCGGCGTTCCGAATATCGGCGCTCGTATTTCCCAGGGCACCCGAGTCCCGCTGCGATGTGATGTCCGCCCGCAATGCTTCGTCTGCGGTCTCTTCGTCCTTGAACATGAACTCCATATACCGGCCGGTGACGGGGAACACGTCGCCATGTTCGAGTAAGCGCCCCTTGTCGAGCCATATCGCTCTTTCGCATAGCGTGCGAACGGATCCGACGTCGTGGCTGACGAAGAGGATGGTGGCTCCCTTTTCCTGAATGTCCTTGATGCGCCGCATGCATTTGGCAACAAAGCGCGCATCACCCACTGCCAGCGCCTCATCGACAATGAGGATATCCGGGTCCACGTGAATCGCAATCGAGAAGGCCAACCGGGAATACATACCGCTGGAATAGGTCTTCACCGGCTGGTCGAGAAACTCTCCCAGTTCCGAGAACGCTAGCACCTGCTCCATCCGGGCCGCCATTTCCTCTCGTGGAAACCCGAGGATTGAGGCATTGAGCATCACATTCTCGCGGCCCGTGAATTCGCTATTGAATCCGGCGCCGAGTTCAAGCAAGGCCGCCACGCGTCCACTCGTCCGGACCTCCCCGGAGGTAGGCGTGACGGTGCCGCAGATCATCTGCAGCAACGTGGATTTCCCGCTGCCATTTCGCCCGACGATGCCAACCGTCTCCCCTTTTTTGATCTCGAAGGAAACATCCTGGAGCGCCCAGAATTCCTTGTAGAACTGCTTTTTGCCTCGCGAAAGCATCTGCACCAGCCTGTCTCGAGGCTTGTCGTAGATGTGATAGCACTTGGCAAGTCGGTCAATTTTGATCGCGATCTCAGAGGACATCAGCGAACCCCTTGCGCGTTTTCTGGAACCACGCAAAGCCCAACCAAGCAATCATCGAAGTTATGAAGAGGTAGCCGATCCAGACCACCCAGTCCGGAGCTTTACCCCAGATCATCACGTCGCGCGCCTGTTCGATCGTCAGCGTCAACGGGTTCACTTGAAGAAAAGGACGATAGGCTGCGGGAAGCGATGAGACGGAATAGAAAATTGGAGAAAGAAACATCAAAACAGCAGTAATCACGGTTATGATTTGCGTAACATCGCGCAAATAAACCCCGAGCGAGGCGAGTAGCCAGCTCACCCCGAGCGTCAGCAGCGCAAGGGGCAGCAGCACCAGAGGAAGCAGCACTACCGTCAGCGGTGGCACGCCAAAGAAGATCAGATAAAACAGGAGCCACACGCCGAGACTGATCAGCATGTGAAATGCGGCGGAAGCGAGAGCCACGAAGGGCAGGATTTCGAGAGGGAAGACTACCTTCTTGACGTAGTTCGCATTTCCCAATACCAGACCGGGCGCGCGGTTAACACATTCGGCGAACAGATTGAAGACCATCAGGCCGGCAAAGAGTACCAGCGCGAATTCGGTCTTTGAATCCGATCCGCTGGTCCAGCGCGCCTTGAAAACCACCGAAAACACGAAGGTATAGACCGCCAGCATCAGGAGTGGATTGAAGAAAGACCAGAGCAGCCCCAGAGCCGAGCCGCGATACCGGCCCGCGACCTCCCGTTTAGCCAGGTCAAGGATCAGGCGTCGTTGCTCCCGCAACGATCGCAGGATCGCGCGCGGGCGCAGTGGGGGAGATTCATGTGGGTTGACGTTATCTTTCATGAGATTCTGCTAGAGGTTATATGCCGGTGAGAATCGCGGCAGGAAGCGTTGTCAGGCAGAGGTGCGCTTTCGGACAACATGGGCAGCTCCGTCAGAGCTGACGGGCATGCCTTTGTGCGCCGGGCTTGGCCAAGCAGCCCGTTCCAGGACGGGTTCGAAACGTTTCGCCCAGGAGACCGCTTCCTTGAAGCTGGCGATGGCGTGTGGTTCAACCACAGTCACGCGGGCTTCGTCCCACAGCGCACGCCAATCTTGGCCACGCTGTATTTTGTTGACCCCATCGTTGGCGTCGCGCAGCCGCATCTCGCCAAAGTCTGTCGACCAGACTGGCACGCCTAGGCTGCGATATTCATAGAACTTGATGGGATCAACGCTGTCGGTTAGCTCGTTGCGCTTGAAAGGAATCAGGCCAACCGCAAAGTCACGAACAAAATCGGCCATTTCGTTGAACGGACGTTCCCCGAGAAACTCGATATTCGGGGGGAGATCTGCAGGACGCGGCACGAACTCCGGACCGACCAGGCGCACGGGGATTTCCGGCAGCGCCCGGGCAATTTCACAGACCAGGGGCCAGTCGAACCATTCGCCGATTGTCCCGAGATACCCGACGTACTTTCGGGTTGCCATGATCGACGGCTGTGGCAAGTGATCGGTTGGATAGCCGTTCAGGACAGTGATCGCGTCATGCCGGACAGCCTGGATGTCCAGCGCGAGTTGATTGGAGGAACAGAAGACATCCGTAACGGTCCTGCAAACATCCTTGAGCCGTCGCTTCATGGACAGGCGGGAAACGCCACGATAGAACGCTGGAAAGTTGTCGAGCACGTCGGCAAATGAGCGCTCGTGCGGCAGGTTTTTCAGAGCCCATAGCGCGAGCGCACTGGGTCGGCCAATCCCGATGACGCAATGCCCGCCAGCGGCAAATTCGCGCAGACGTTGTCGCACCGGCCGCCAGCACAGCATTTGGTTGAGGAGGCTGCCGAGTGGCAGCGGCTCAACGGGCAGGGCCGCGGGGCGATGCAGTTCGATCCGTTCATCCGAATGCGCGACAACGGACTTCGCGTTGCGCAGCCGCTTCAGGTCGGACAGCTTCGGCAGACGTGTCGGATAGGGGTCTATCCAGAGTACAGCGCTGTAGCCGGCATTGGCGAAAGCCGTCACCATGAAGTGGGGTCGCTGCGCGTAACTGTGGTACGGAACCGACGAGAAGTAGACAAGCCTTTTCCCTGCGCCGCTCATTGTGCCGGCGCTTACAGTGTTGAGGACCTGGTTCATGAGGCCATCAACCCGCAATCTCGGAAGCAGTCGTGGCGTTTGCTGCCTGAAACGCTTTTTCCAGAATGTTGACAATGCGGGCTGAAGCGTGCCCGTCGCCATAGGGCGACGCGCCCCGGGCCATGCTGCGATAGGCGGCCTGGTCAGTCAGCAACTCCGTGACCCGATCGACGATGAGATCCGTACCGGAGCCGACCAACGCAGCCACACCAAACGCGACGGCTTCCGGCCGCTCGGTTTCCTCGCGAAGAACCAGTACCGGCTTGCCCAGCGCCGGCGCTTCTTCCTGGACGCCGCCGGAGTCGCTGAGAATGAGGTCGGCCGCTTCCATCGCCGGAATGAAGGCGAGGTAGTCCAACGGATCGCAGAGCGTAACTCGCGGGTGCTGCCCAAGTAGTGCCCGCACAGGCGCTGAGACATTCGGGTTGCGGTGTACGGGGAACAGGATATCCAGCGTGGGGTGCTGTTCGAGCAAACGCAGAAGTGCCGCGCAGATACGCTGAAGCGGCTCCCCGAAATTTTCGCGCCGATGTGTGGTGACCAGCATCATCTTGCGCCCAGGCGGGCGACGAAGAGGCACCTTACTTGGATGCTTGCGGGCGTCGAGGAGAGCGTCGATGACCGTATTGCCCGTCATGAACACGGTATCGGGGAGACACCCTTCGTCCAGCAGGTTTGAGCGCGATGATTCGGTGGGAGCAAAGTGCCACCGCGTCAGCCGTCCAGTCACAACGCGATTCATTTCCTCCGGGAACGGGTTATGCATGTCACGGGTGCGCAAGCCGGCTTCGACGTGCCCCACCGGGATGCGGTTATAAAAGGAAACAAGCGATGCGGCGAGAACGCTGGTCGTATCGCCTTGTACAAGCAGCGCAGCCGGTTTGCATTCGCGGACAACTCGTTCGAGGCCATTGATGAGGCGAGCGGTAAGGTCCGACAAGCTTTGATTTGGCTGCATCACGTTCAGATCGAAGTCTGGCTTGATCGCGAATATTTCCAGCACTTGATCCAGCATTTCGCGGTGCTGGGCGGTGGCGATCACCACTGGTGCCAGATGACTCGATTTGGCCAGAGCTTTGACGACCGGAGCCATCTTGATGGCCTCAGGCCGGGTGCCAATCACAACTGCAACCTTTTTCTTTTCCATGTGAAATCTTGTTGTTGTGTACCGTACGTTGTGCCTAGTCTTTCGTTCGTCCAACTGGAACTTGAAAGTGGGCGACTGAAAGCCCGGGCGGAAGTGGTAGCCGATGTGGTTACATCAGATCGGTTCGAATCCGCGAACATGCTGGCAGACCGCATCCATGCTCCTCATCGGCAGAATCAAACGTCGCCGATCCGTTGCCAGCGCTTCGAATCCAAAGTGTTGATAGAAATCAGCCGCAGACGAGCTGGTAGCATTGGCCAGCACACACTGCACGTCGGTCCGCAGTGAAGCATCGCGAACTACGTGGAGGGCGTGCCTTAGGAGGTATCCGCCGAGGCCTTGACGGACGACGTGCCGATCGACCGCAAGCCGTGTCAGGAGCACGGCTGACACATCCTGGCCCGCACGTCTTTCGGAAATCCCCGCGAACAGCAGTCTCGTCGCCGCAAGCGCGTAGTACCCTAAGAGGCGCGCCGGCTCACCGTCATCGACGGCAACGTACGTGCGGGTGAGGTTCTGTTGCGCGTGCTGCGTCGCAGTTTGACGCAGCCAATCGTTCATCGGGCCAACACTGCAGTCAAACGCGCTGCGATCGTCCTGGGAGGTTAAGGGCCGAACCTTTATCAATTTTCTGAAGTTCTCACACGTTTGATTGTCGGTTTCTGGGATTCACTGGGCGTTGCTGGCTCGCCCAACAGCGCAAAAAGTTTCTTTGACTCGTCGATCGACAGCTTGATAGCGTGGATGAACTCTGCCTTCTCAATCACCTGTTGGGCTGCACTGAGCGCCGATTGCACGACGAACTGGTTAAGGGTGCTGTCTGAAAGATCAGCAGCCAACCTCAAGATCTCTTGTTTTTCCGCACTTAAGCGGGCCGTGATGCGACCACGCCCGGATGCGTCATCGGTGCGAGCAGGCTTTGCCATGTGTTCTTCCTTTAGAGCAATACGCGAGTCCCCCATTTTCCGTGACGGATTGACAATGCGCTCATCAGAGGGCACGTACTTTCCACCACGTCGCGCGCACGCCACGGCATGCAGGCGCGGCAGTTTAGCACCATGGTGCCAAAGTGGCACCTTTTTTTGGGCGGGCCTCGTGTTTGTACAAACTGCTTGCCACGTACGCTGGCGCTCATGATCGGGCCAGTGGGGAGACGTTGGGGGTCGTTTCAGAAGACCGGTAGAGTCGAGATGTGACGCGGTGGCGTTAGGTTCTGCATATCAGTAGCCGCCCCTTTCGTTTGGCGGTGCCTCATTAGCCGAACCGTGGCTCCGTTTTCACATCCCGCTCATCGA
Organism: Cupriavidus nantongensis; assembly: GCF_001598055.1. NCBI lineage: Bacteria > Pseudomonadati > Pseudomonadota > Betaproteobacteria > Burkholderiales > Burkholderiaceae > Cupriavidus > Cupriavidus nantongensis. The sequence goes on from NZ_CP014844.1 coordinate 3,634,451, forward strand.
ACCGGACGTGCGCTACTAACGCATCCGGCTCTCGGACAGAACATCATGCCTTCGCCCACGGAAGGTTCTGCGGAAGCTTTGGCAGGCGGATGAGTCCAAGCTGCTGGTAGAGATACTCATCGGGGTAGCGCGCTACTCCCCCACTGCGCTGCTTGTGCTTCTTGCACAACCATCGGCGGAGCCGGTTTGTGGTGTACTTGTCGAGGAACCGATAGGCAGGAGTGACCGGGCCGAGGCTAAAGTAGTTGGCCCATCCGCCAAGTTTCTGATTCAGACGCTTCACCATTTCCCCGGCATCCATCCATGCCATGTTTCGGCCTGTCTGGATACGCACCGTTTCAGTCATGCGCTTTATGCTCTTTCGCGACGGTCGAGCGGCGATGTACGGCCGCCGAGTCTTGACCGAGTAGCGCCGACCAAAGGTGTACCCCAGGAAGTCGAACTCGCCATCCGGAAGGCGGCAAATCCGGGTCTTTTCTTCGTTCACCGTAAGCTTAAGCAGGCCCATCATCTGCCGCATGGCGGCGAGCGCCTTCTGGGCATTGCTGCCCTTACAGCAGATGACCAGATCGTCGGCATAATTGACGATCCGAGCACCAAGCCGCTGTTCCAAGCCAGCCTTCTTCCACCCCAAGATAAATCGTCGCATGTACAGATTGGACAGTAGGGGTGAGATCGGCGAGCCCTGCGGAATGCCCCGCTTGGTATCCCGATTGGACGTCGTGCGCTTCTTGCGACCTCGCTCATCCTCCTCTTCCACCGGGGCATCCAGCCAGAGCTTCACCAGATGCAGAACACGCCTATCAACAACCCGGCGTGCTACCGATTTCATGAGTTCGACGTGCGGGATCGTGTCGAAGTACCCGGACAGGTCGGCGTCCACAACATCCTTGTGGCCACTGGCCAGTAGCCCGTGTACCTCGCGCACAGCGCTTTGTGCACTCCGGTTTTGTCGGTAGGCATGCTGTTCTGGCGGCAGATCGGCCTCGAAGATTGGCTCCAAGACCAGCATCGCCGCCGTCTGACACACCCTTTCCGCCAGTCGCGGAATGCCAAGCGGCCTGAGTTTGCCGTTCGGCTTTGGAATATAGACCCTTCTTACCGCTTCCGGACGATACGTTCCATCCCGAAGCTGCTGCGCCAATTCCCCAAGCCATCGCTCCTGCCCATACTGCTCAACATCATCGAACGTCAGGCCGTCTACACCCGGTGCCCCCTTGTTGGCGCGGCAACACGCATAGGCGTGCCTTAGCACGTCCATTCGATAGATCTTGTCGTACAAGGCATAGAAGCGAAACTCGGGTTCTTCCTTCGCTTTCGCATGTAACGCCGTCCGTAGTCCCTGAACGCTAATCGGAGTTGCTAGGTTTCCCAATCTCCTGTCCTTTCCCACTTTCAACGTTGGTTCTGAACTGAGGCCCCTTTCCTCCACTGGCATTACCCAGCTTCCTCGGTAATACGGGCCTCTCCGCCACCCCTATGCGCCCGGCCTGTCCGTCACCGGCTTCCGGTTGGTCGTTGCGCTCGACCACGCACGGGGCTTCCCGTGTTGCATCGGTTTCCCTCTTGTATGCATGCTGTCGCCACTACCCCGGCGGAACCGCGGGGTGCATGTTTCGCTCTCTTCCCCCACGGTGGCAGCCTTCCCCGATATTCCGACGGGTCGGCTTCCGCATTGCGTCTTTCGAGGCCTGCTCAGCGTTCACTCACGTTACGGCCTGCATACTCGCCAAGTCACTTACATGACCCTCTACATCGAAGGCTTCAGCCGCTTCGTTACCTCCACGACTGCTCCGATTGCTACCGGCTGGAGCGAGAGTTGCCGGGCGGGATTCGCACCCGCTGAGAAACCGTGCCTTTGCACGGCGCACAAAATATTGCACGCTAAGCCATGACGGAGGCGCAACGCTGGGCCTCCAGGGTATTGACGAGCCGCCATCGCGCGTGCAATCGCCTGCCGACAGAATTGGCTAGCGCTCTGCCAACGGTCGTAGGGGCCGAAATTTCCCATGCTGCAATTTATGACTCTTGCGCCACACATAATCGCCGGTCAGGTTGATGTGCTCCCAGCCCAGCGGTGACAGGTACGAATAGAGGACAGGATCGACCGACATGTCGCGGTCCTTCAGCGCCTGCACTGCGCGCTCGAGATAGACGGTATTCCACAGGACGATGGCCGCGGTGACCAGGTTCAGACCGCTGGCGCGGTAACGCTGCTGCTCGAAGCTGCGATCGCGGATCTCGCCGAGCCGGTAGAAGAAGACCGATCGCGCGAGCGCATTGCGCGCCTCGCCCTTGTTGAGTCCAGCGTGGGATCGGCGCCGCAGTTCCAGGTCCTGCAGCCAATCCAGCGTGAACAGCGTCCGCTCGATGCGGCCGAGTTCGCGAAGCGCGACCGCCAGACCATTCTGTCGCGGGTAGCTGCCGAGCTTACGCAGCATCAGCGACGCAGTGACCGTACCTTGGCGGATGGATGTCGCGAGGCGCAGCACCTCGTCCCAGTGCGTGCGAATCAGTTTCTCTTTGTACGCGCCACCGATCATCGGCGCCAATGCCGGATAGTCGTCAGGATTGTCGGGGACGTACAGCTTCGAGTCCGCGAGATCGCGAATGCGTGGGGAGAAGCGGAACCCGAGCAGATGCATCAAGGCAAAGACGTGGTCGGTGAAGCCGTTGGTATCCGTATAGTGTTCCTGGATGCGCAGATCCGACTCGTGGTACAGCAGGCCGTCGAGCACGTAGGTCGAATCACGGACGCCGACGTTCACCAGCTTGGAATGATAGGGCGCGTACTGGTCCGAGATGTGCGTGTAGATCATCCGGCCGGGCTCGGAGCCGTACTTGGGGTTGATGTGGCCGGTGCTTTCCGCGCGGCCGCCTGCCTTGAAGCGCTGGCCGTCCGACGATGATGTCGTGCCATCGCCCCAATGGGAAGCAAAGGCATGGGCGGACTGGGCGTTGACCAGGTCCGCCAGCCCCTGCGAATAGGTCTCGTCGCGGATATGCCAAGCCTGCAGCCAGGACAATTTGGCATAGGTCGTGCCCGGGCAGGATTCCGCCATCTTGGTCAGCCCAAGGTTGATGGCGTCAGCGAGAATGGTCGTCAGCAACAAGGTCTTGTCCCCGGCGGACTCTCCTGTCTTCAGGTGTGTGAAATGGCGGGTGAAGCCGGTCCACTCGTCGACCTCCATCAGCAGCTCCGTGATCTTGACGCGCGGCAGCATGAGCGCGGTCTGGTCGATCAGGGTCTGTGCTTCCATCGGGACGGCGGCGTCAAGTGGCGAGATCTTCAGGCCGGATTCGGTGATGATCGCATCTGGCAGCTTGTTGGCGGCGGCCAAGCGGTTGACGGTGGCCAGCTTCAGTTCCAGCAACCGGCGCCGCTCATTCAGGTAGCGCTCGCAATCCGTGGCGATGGGCAGTGGCAAAAGACGGCTTTCTCTGAGCGCGACGAACTTTTCGGCGGGCAACAGATACTCATCGAAATCCTTGAACTGCCGCGAGCCCTGAACCCAGATGTCGCCGGAGCGCAGGCGGTTCCGGAGTTCGGACAGCGCACACAACTCATAGTACCGGCGATCGATGCCATTCTTGGCCAGCACCAGGGGTTCCCAGCGCTTCTTGATGAATGAGGTTGGCGCGTCGGCCGGCACCTTGCGCGCATCGTTAAGGTTCATTACCCGGATCGTGTCGATGGCTGCCAGCACGTCCTTGGCCGCCGGCGCGGCACGCAGCTTCAGGATATCGAGGAATTCCGGCACGTAGCGGCGCAGTGTCGAGAAATGGTCGCCGACCAGGTGAAGGAAGTCGAACGCCTCGGGCTGGGCCAGTTGCTCGGCTTCGGTGACACTCCTGGTGAATACCTGCCACGGCATCACCGCTTCGATGGCCTCGAACGGGTCGCCGCCGCATTCCTTCGCCTGCAGCAGGGCCCGACCGATTTTCGAGTACTGCCGGATCTTGTCATTGATCGACTTGCCGGCCAGGTGAAATTGCTCCCGGTGCTTCTTCTTGGCAAAGTTGAACAGTCGCCCCAGAATCCGGTCATGCAAGTCGACGATTTCATCGGTGACCGTCGCGCAGGCCTCGATCACGACGGCGGTCAGCGTCGCGTGCCGGCGCCGCGGTTCGAATTTGGCGAGGTCGTTCGGCGTCATCTGGGCCCCCTCTCGGGCGATCTTGAGCAGCCGGTTCTGGTGGACCAGACGATCAATGCCCTCAGGCAGTCCGATGGCGCGCAGCATCTTCAGGCGATCGATGTGCTGCAGCATCTGGCGCGAACTGGCCTTGCCCGGCGGGAGCCGCAGCCAGGCCAGCCAGGTCAGACGCCCGTCTGGCCGACGCTGCAGCAGCATGTCGAGCTGTTGTCGGTGGTGCTCCGAGAGCGGTTCGGTCAACACCTGGTAAATGCGACGGGTGGCGAGGGTGATGGCTTCCGCGCACATGCGCTCGATCACATTCGAATTCGGCAGTAGCAGCGATTGCTGGCGCAGGTATTCAATCAATGCCGTGGCGAGGACAATGCCCTTGTCGGTTTGCTGGGCCAACTCCGACAGGGACTCGACGGCAGTGCGGTAGTCCGCCATCGTGAACGGCCGCACCTGCAGAACCACCTGCAGTTCTGCCTGGTGCTCTCTGCGGGTCTGGTCACGCCGCCCATAGTCTGGCCAATGCGAGGGCGCAATACGCAACTGCTGCGCCACCACCTGCAGCAATGCCTGCGGCGGCTCCTCGCCCGCTGCCAGCATGATGCCGGGATAGCGCATGCAGCAGAGCTGGACCGCGAACCCCAGCCGGTTGGCGGCGCCCCGGCGCTGCCGGATCAGCGCAAGATCCGACTCGTTGAACGTGTAGTGACGGATGAGTTCGTCTTTGCTGTCGGGAAATGCGAGCAGGCTTTCCCGCTCGGTGGTGGAAAGTACGGTGCGGCGTGGCATGCCAGTGGTTCACGATAGCTCGGAATCCGCGGTTCTGGGGGGCACGACACCGGCTTCCGAGGGTAGTTTCGGGAAAAAAATCAGCAGTCTAATACGTTCTATTACGATAATCCTTCTTATCGTAATGGATGGATTTTCGGCGTAAACTGGCCGGCATGAAAACGCGCCAGACCCCGCATCCCGTCGACGGCATATCTCCCGGCTTTCCAGATGAGGCTGCGCTTGCCGCGCTGCGCGCGTGGTACGCAGGCCTGTCGTCCCGCGCCGCGGTGGAGCGCTATCTGGCCCATGCGAAGGCGCCCGGCCAGTCGGCACGCGGGATCCTGGGCCAAATCCGTCGGCAACTGATCGCGTTCGCGCAGCACCGCCAACGCGCCGACCTCGCTGACCTGCTTCGGCATCCCATGAGCGAACGGCAACAGCAGGCGAGCGCCGTGGGACACGCGATCGAAATCCTGCGCTCCCTTCCGGTCCCGCAACCCCAAGTCACGGACGATATCGGGCTTTGGCTGTCACCCCGGGCCGCGCGTGCGCTGCGCGCCCACGGCATCCAGACCCTGGCTGACCTGACCGTACGGGTGCCGCGCCGGCGTCGCTGGTGGAGCGCGATCGCAGGATTAGGGCTGGCCAGCGCCCGGCAGATCGAGGGCTTCTTTGGCGCGCATCCGCAACTGACTGAGCGGGCGCGCGCGCTGGTCGTCGCAGCTTCGGTTGGCCCGGGCGAAGTGGTTCCGTGGGAGCGGCTGCGGCTGCCGCACGAGGTGGACGGCTCGCGAGGGAGCTTCCGGGCTCCGCGGCAGGCCTGCACGCTCGACGCCTCCAACGACTACGAGGCAGTACAGGCGTGGCTCGCCTTGCACGAGGCCCCCACAACGCTGCGCGCCTACCGGAAGGAGGCCGAGCGGCTCATCCTTTGGGCAATTGTCGAACGCGGTCGTGCGCTGTCATCCCTGACGACTGAAGACGCGATCGCCTATCGCGCCTTCTTGAAGCGACCGACGCCGCGCGAGCGGTGGGTCGGGCCGCCGCGAGCCCGTAACGCGCCCGACTGGCGCCCCTTCGCGGGCGGCCTGTCAGCCCGCTCCACGGCGTACGCGCTATCCGTGCTAGGTGCGCTGTTCCGCTGGCTGATCGAGCAACGCTACGTGTTGGCCAATCCGTTTGCCGGGATCAAGGTACGTGGGCGCACCCGCGTTGCCGCCCTCGATACGTCCAGAGGATTTACCGAGGGCGAATGGCTGCTGGTGCGTACCATCGCGGACGGCCTGGAATGGTCCTATGACTGGGATACCTCGGCCGCCCAGCGCCTGCGATTCATCCTGGATTTCGCCTATGCGACCGGCTTGCGTGCCAGCGAGCTGGTCGCTGCAACCCTGGGCGACATTCACGTCGATGCACACCACGACCACTGGCTGCACTTGATCGGCAAAGGCAGTCGCCCCGGGAAAGTGGCGCTTCCGCCTCTTGCGCGATCGGCGCTCGACCAGTACCTCGTGCAACGGGGGCTTCCTGTGACGCCGGCCCACTGGGATCCCAAGACGCCGCTCCTCTCCAGCCTGGAACAGGATAGCGAGGCCAGCATTACCGGAACCCGACTCTGGCACGTGATGCGGCGCTTCTTTGTCCAGGCCGCCGATGTAATTGGCGCCGACAACCCATCAGTGGCCGAAAAGCTGCGCCGGGCTAGCCCGCACTGGACGCGGCATACCCACGCCACACACGCGCTGGCCCGCGGCGCGGAATTGACCAGCGTGCGCGACAACCTTCGTCACGCGTCGGTGGCCACGACCTCGATCTATCTGCAAAGCGACGAGGTCAAGCGGGCACGCCAGATGAATCTAGCCTTCGCCGCTCGGTAATCGGCGCTCGGCCGGGAGCTTCCATGGCTTAGCGTGCAATATTTTGTGCGCCGTGCAAAGGCACGGTTTCTCAGCGGGTGCGAATCCCGCCCGGCAACTCTCGCTCCAGCCGGTAGCAATCGGAGCAGTCGTGGAGGTAACGAAGCGGCTGAAGCCTTCGATGTAGAGGGTCATGTAAGTGACTTGGCGAGTATGCAGGCCGTAACGTGAGTGAACGCTGAGCAGGCCTCGAAAGACGCAATGCGGAAGCCGACCCGTCGGAATATCGGGGAAGGCTGCCACCGTGGGGGAAGAGAGCGAAACATGCACCCCGCGGTTCCGCCGGGGTAGTGGCGACAGCATGCATACAAGAGGGAAACCGATGCAACACGGGAAGCCCCGTGCGTGGTCGAGCGCAACGACCAACCGGAAGCCGGTGACGGACAGGCCGGGCGCATAGGGGTGGCGGAGAGGCCCGTATTACCGAGGAAGCTGGGTAATGCCAGTGGAGGAAAGGGGCCTCAGTTCAGAACCAACGTTGAAAGTGGGAAAGGACAGGAGATTGGGAAACCTAGCAACTCCGATTAGCGTTCAGGGACTACGGACGGCGTTACATGCGAAAGCGAAGGAAGAACCCGAGTTTCGCTTCTATGCCTTGTACGACAAGATCTATCGAATGGACGTGCTAAGGCACGCCTATGCGTGTTGCCGCGCCAACAAGGGGGCACCGGGTGTAGACGGCCTGACGTTCGATGATGTTGAGCAGTATGGGCAGGAGCGATGGCTTGGGGAATTGGCGCAGCAGCTTCGGGATGGAACGTATCGTCCGGAAGCGGTAAGAAGGGTCTATATTCCAAAGCCGAACGGCAAACTCAGGCCGCTTGGCATTCCGCGACTGGCGGAAAGGGTGTGTCAGACGGCGGCGATGCTGGTCTTGGAGCCAATCTTCGAGGCCGATCTGCCGCCAGAACAGCATGCCTACCGACAAAACCGGAGTGCACAAAGCGCTGTGCGCGAGGTACACGGGCTACTGGCCAGTGGCCACAAGGATGTTGTGGACGCCGACCTGTCCGGGTACTTCGACACGATCCCGCACGTCGAACTCATGAAATCGGTAGCACGCCGGGTTGTTGATAGGCGTGTTCTGCATCTGGTGAAGCTCTGGCTGGATGCCCCGGTGGAAGAGGAGGATGAGCGAGGTCGCAAGAAGCGCACGACGTCCAATCGGGATACCAAGCGGGGCATTCCGCAGGGCTCGCCGATCTCACCCCTACTGTCCAATCTGTACATGCGACGATTTATCTTGGGGTGGAAGAAGGCTGGCTTGGAACAGCGGCTTGGTGCTCGGATCGTCAATTATGCCGACGATCTGGTCATCTGCTGTAAGGGCAGCAATGCCCAGAAGGCGCTCGCCGCCATGCGGCAGATGATGGGCCTGCTTAAGCTTACGGTGAACGAAGAAAAGACCCGGATTTGCCGCCTTCCGGATGGCGAGTTCGACTTCCTGGGGTACACCTTTGGTCGGCGCTACTCGGTCAAGACTCGGCGGCCGTACATCGCCGCTCGACCGTCGCGAAAGAGCATAAAGCGCATGACTGAAACGGTGCGTATCCAGACAGGCCGAAACATGGCATGGATGGATGCCGGGGAAATGGTGAAGCGTCTGAATCAGAAACTTGGCGGATGGGCCAACTACTTTAGCCTCGGCCCGGTCACTCCTGCCTATCGGTTCCTCGACAAGTACACCACAAACCGGCTCCGCCGATGGTTGTGCAAGAAGCACAAGCAGCGCAGTGGGGGAGTAGCGCGCTACCCCGATGAGTATCTCTACCAGCAGCTTGGACTCATCCGCCTGCCAAAGCTTCCGCAGAACCTTCCGTGGGCGAAGGCATGATGTTCTGTCCGAGAGCCGGATGCGTTAGTAGCGCACGTCCGGTTCGATGAGCGGGATGTGAAAACGGAGCCACGGTTCGGCTAATGAGGCACCGCCAAACGAAAGGGGCGGCTACTGATATGCAGAACCTAACGCCACCGCGTCACATCTCGACTCTACCCGTTTTCTGAAGCGACCCCACAAAGGGCGAACTGCTATTCGACGCGATGGAAGAGCGGACGTATCAGACGCTCATGAAAGCACAAGCCGCAAGCTTGGCGATGCAGACAGAGGCGAGCGACCCACGTCGCCCGGACGATCTGATTGATCGGGAACGAATGACTGTCCTGATTGTGACGGCCCATGTGGCAAAGGACGGTGAAATACCCCCCTCGTCAGTCAAGAACGTTGAGTTTGTTTCACGGCGCCCGGGCATGGAAACGAAGCACTTCTTCGACTACTGGCAAGATGTCCACGGCCCGATCGCAAGACAGATCGAGTACATCCGGCGCTACGAGCAGAATCACGCACGCCCCGAGTACTCTCCTGTTCGCCAGCCATATGACGGGCTGGCGATCACATGGTTCGCGTCAACTGCCGACATGCGCGCCGGTACACAGACCGATGCCTACCAGGTGACGAGAGCAGACGAGCCCAACTTTCTTCCTGACGGCCACTTACCGATAATTGTTTCGCGCGAGATTCTGGATTCGCGCGCATCGGCATAGTCATGTGAAGCAGCTTCGCACCTGGCGACAATTTCGACATCTGTGGCCAGGTGCTTCCGGCTGGGGCGTTAATCCTTACTTGTACTGCGCGCGATAGCCCCAAGATGTTCGAACGACTCATCCTGCTGCCTGGCGCGTCGCTTCAGCCACCAGCCATGCTGTTCAACCCAAGCCTCCCATCCCGAATTACCCTGCTCAAATAGGGCGGCATGGCTTGCCCAATTTGGGTTGAACAAAGCTTCGCGAGCAATCGCAATCAAGTCAGCGCTCTCGTCGTCCAGGACTTGTTGCGCGTGCGACGGATCACGAATCAGTCCAACCGCAACGGTCCGCACCCCGACTTCCTCACGAATTCGACGCGCGTACGGCACATGATATCCGGGCGTTCGACCCACTAGCTGCTTGTCCTTGGGAAGGACCATTCCCCCGGATGAACAGTCGACGGCGTCGACTCCAAGCTTGCGCAGTTCCGTGGCAAAACTCACGCTGTCTTCCACACCCCACCCTGCATCCAGGCCGTCTACACTCGATATACGAACGAACAGAGGCTTGCTTGCAGGCCATACCTTGCGCACCGCCTCAACGACTTCCAGGGGAAAGCGCATGCGGTTTTCCAGCGAACCGCCAAACCGATCCAACCTATGGTTACTTAGTGGCGATAGAAATGAGTGCAAAAGGTATCCGTGCGCGCAATGGAGCTCCAGCACGTCAAAGCCTGCAGCGTTGGCGCGTTCCGTGCTGGCCACAAATTCACTGATAATCTGATGCAGATCCGCCTCGGTAAGAGGTTGAGCGTCAGACGCTGTATTGCCCTCCTCGCTGACCGACACCCCAACGGTCGCCCAGCCTTGCTCGACAGCGTGAGCCGACTCACTAGCACTCAATGGCCCCCCACCCTCCCAGGGCCGCTGCGACGCTCCCTTGTCGCCGCTATGAGAGAGCTGGATGCCAACTGCAGCATCGAAACGATGCACAAAATCTGTAATGCGTTTAAGCGGCGCGACTTGTTCGTCAGACCATAGACCGAGACAACCGGGGGTAATACGCCCCTGCGCACTGACCGCCGTAGCCTCCACGAACACTAAACCGGCGCCGCCTAGCGCAAACCGGCCCAGATGTACAAGGTGCAAGTCATCTGCCATTCCCTCCTGCGCGCTGTACATGCACATCGGCGAAATCACAACACGGTTCTTGAGCTCCACAGTACGGAATTTGATTGGGGACCATAGAAGCGTTTTGTCCATGTGCACTCCGGAAACGTTTAGAGATATAGTCGCTTTAAGGGAAATGTCATTTCTCTTCGGGTGGTCGCCCCACAAGCCCGTAGAGAACAAACTTCATATAGGCATCCGCTGCCAAACGAGGAAGTTCGACGCTGCGGCCATCGGGGGACATATAGCGTTGAGACAGATAGCTACGGGCCGCCATCAACATGTAGGCAACGACTTCGAGTTCACCCTCCGAGTAATCCTGCAACTCACCGTTTTTCATGGAACGCTGCAGGAAACGGATGTACCGCTTCGATACGTTGTCGAGGTGCTTCTGAAACCCTGCCGGGGCGAAGCTTTCCGCTTCATTCAGAATGCGGGGAAACTGGGGAGTACTTTTAAGAAATCCGAAAAAGGCGCGGAAGCTCTTCTCCTCGAGATCACGGAATCCGCTTCCGCCCACAGCTTCATCGCGGACGTAGTCGAGCATCTGCTCGCCAAGATCTGGAAGAAGGGAGTCCAGCAAATCTTGTCGCGACTTGAAATAGTTGTAGAACGTGCCCTGGCCCACCCCGGCACGCTGCGTGATCATTGTTACGGAAGCTTCCGCATAGCCCACCTCGCCCACCACCTCGGCTGCGGCAGACAATAGAGCGCTTCGAATGCGCTCTGACCGCTCCGAACGGGAACTCGCGGTTTTCCAAGACGCTGCCCGCGCCACATTCGTCATGTGTTTCATAGTGCTACGCGTGCTTCAAGGCCGCCGCCTTGAAGAATCGTGAATCGTGAATCACTGTAGCACAATATTGTCGACTGTGAGGACTAAAGACCTAGAGGTTGTTGGCGGAACGCGAGAATACGCCTAAAAATGCACACGCCACGGCGATACCAAATTTCTGCTGCACTTCAGGTCGCATCAGTTTCTAAGCCGCCATGCGATCAGGGCGGCTTAGACCGGCAAATAAGGGTCGGCAAGAGACATTAGCAACCGGCGTAGAGCGGTCAAACGAATTTGCGTTTCCCTGATCGTGCTGCGGATCCTTGAAACTGTGAGTTCACGTCGACAGCAACCTTAGGAACTCCCAGTCAATCCCGGAGGCGCAGCGTGGTGAGGGCGAACAACTCACAGTGAGTACCGTTCAGAAGGTGTGCGTGCTGGACGACATCGGCCGGAGCGACTTCGAGCGGCTCCACTCACGCGCACGGCGCAAGGGCTGGTACCGGGGCGCCGACTCGGTGGCGTACTGCGTCTTCGACCTGCTGGTCGGCAAGGGGAAGGATCTGAGAGCGCTGCCGCTGGAGCGGCGAAAGGCCGCGCTCCAGAGGCTGCTGACCGAGCCGCCGCCGGGGCTGCTATATGTGGACAGCGTCGAGGATGGCGCTTGGTTGTACGGCCATGCGCTGACGCTCGGATTGGAAGGGGTGGTTGGAAAACGCGCCGGCTCGACTTATCAGGCTGGTGAGCGCTCTCCCGACTGGTTGAAAATAAAGCGGCCCGGGGCGGTCTCGCCTGAGCGGTTCAAGAGGCCGAAGAAAAGTCTTTGACATTAGCCCCTTTGGTGCTAATATTAATCTCAGAGGTAGCGCGCCGCGCCGCCCGACATCCCGAAAGGACGACGAAATGGAAAAGACCTTGGACATCCTGAAGACTGAAGCCGAGATCGGCAAGCTGATGGCCGAGACCATGAAGCTCAACGCCGAAGCCTCCAAGCTGAACCGCGAGCACCGCTGGATGCCGGTGGTGTATGCCACTGGTCTGATCGTAGCGGCGGTCGGCTTCGCAAAGCTCTTTCTGAACTGATCCAAGGCCCGCCGGAAAGGCGGGTTTTTTCTATGCGATACACGCCCCCCTCCCCTGAAAATCTGCAGCGGCTGAAAGCCGAACTCGGTCGCACTGGCGAAGAGATGGCCGAACTGTTTGGCGTAGCCGGTGGGCAGCAGTGGCGTAAATACACAGGCGGCGCTCAGCCGCGAGAGATGGCGCCGCAGATGCTGTTCTTCGGTGCCGCACGCCTGGCGCTATCTGACGAAGAGATGGAGCGTGTGCTCAGCCGTATGCGAGACATCGGTGCCGACATTGACCTTGGCACCGATCCTTCAGATAGGAAATAGAAGCCCACTCTAACCGCTATTGGGGCACGCCCCACCCACCGATCGTCCCGGACTATACAAGCGGCAATGCCCGCAACAGCCGCTGCGCTTCCGCTCGCACTTGTGATTGTCGTCACCCTGCCTTCTCGCTCACCCCGTTATGCTAGTGCGGCGAGCAGTCATTCTGGGGCAACATGATCGAAGTCCACTACATCGAGCGCGACGGTCAGCGCTTAGCGGTCATCCCAGCTGAAACTTGGGATTGCATTGCAGAGTACAGCGAACGCCTGCTGGCAAAGTGCGCGCCCGATGCGGCTGCCTGCAAAGCTTCGGAATCAACGCTGCTAAAAGTGGCTGCGGCGGCTGGCCACTCTCGAATTCGCACATGGCGGAAATCTCGCGGCCTACTTATCAGGGAGCTTGCCGAGAAGGCCAACATCAGCAAGAGCTACCTCCAGTTGATTGAGAACGGCGATCGTCCCGCGACCGCTGCTGTCGTTCAACGTCTTGCAGATGCCCTTGGGTTGCCACCATCGGCTCTCGTTGACCTGGCTCGTCCCGCATCGCCTGGAATGCCGACAACCGACTACTGCCAGCATAATGGGGTGCGGTTCGCGCTGATACCGGCAGATACATGGGATGCAACGCAATCCCTTCTGGCGGGAGCGTTTGATCCGCTTGACGCCACACTCGCAACCAAAGCAGCGCACTTCCCGCTACGTGTGCGCCTCGCCCTAGCAACCGGCGATACCATGCTGCGGGCATGGAGAGTCTATCGGCAAGTCACTGAGCGCCGCTTGGCCCAGATCGCGGGCATCAGCGCCAGCTATTTGCGCATGATGGAACTTGGCGAACGCGCTGGCAGTGTCCAGGCCTGGAATCGGATATCCGCGGCCCTGGAGGTAGAGAAGGATCTGCTGATGGCATACCCGCAGGCATCGCGCAAGCCATTGGCAACTGCCCCGGCTTCCCCCACCCAGGTAAGCCCTCACAAAAGCTCTCGGCGCGCTGTGAAACAGCGCGCTAATCGCGAGGGGATTTCCATGGTCAAAGCCTGGCGGCTTGAGCTCGGTCTCACGCAATCGTCAGCTGCAGCCAGGATGGGCATCACCCCGAACGCATTTGGCGAACTCGAGCGTCGCTCAAACCATCGCGTTTCCACCCTTCATCGCGCCGCCCACGCATTCGGCATTTCGATTCAAGACCTCTTGCCGTAGTTTCCTTCCTGCTGCCAATCCCAGGTTGTCTGCACGCGACTGCGACTAGCCAACGCACGGGGATTCACCGTTTTGTGGCCGCCATCACGGAAGCGGAGCCGTCATTTCCCGATACTCGCCCCGACACGTCAATTTGAGTGTCGCGGACCGCACCGCGAATAGCACGTGCTAGTGAAGGCCGCAACAAAGCGGGATCTGGAGTTCGTTCTGCCGTCCTTCTGCAGACGGCCGGTGGAAATCCAGATCTCTAGTCTTTACCTCCTAGGAGAACCCCATGGCAGCATCTGCCTACTACGATCAGGTCCAGAAGGTCTATATCGCCTACTACGGCCGCCCGGCCGACCCCACTGGCCTGGAATTCTGGGCCACCAAGCTCGACGGCGTCGGTGGCAACCTGAACGCGATCATCGATGCCTTCGGCAACTCGGCCGAGTCGACCGCCCTCTATGGCGGCCAGACCCACGGCGAGAAGATCAACGCGATCTACCAGCAGATGTTCGGCCGTGACGCCGAACCGACTGGCCTCGCCTTCTATACCGGCCTGCTCGCAGCGAACCCGCCCAAGGCCACGCTGGCCAGCATCGCGCTGGACATCGTCAACGGCGCGAAGGATAGCGACAAGGTCGCCGTCGACGCCAAGCTGGCAGCCGCCGAAGGCTTTACCGCCGCGCTGAACACGACCCCGGAAATCCTGAAGTACAGCGGCGACTGGGCCGCCCAGCAGGCGCGCGACTGGCTCAAGCCGGTCGACCAGCCTGGCGAAGGCTCCAACCCGCAGGCCGTGATCGACAAGATCGTCGCCGGTCCGGCACCGCAGCCGGGCAGCAAGGTGCTGACCACCGCCATCGACACCATCACGCTCGGCGCGGCCGACACCGTGACCGGCGGCACCGAGACCCTGACCCAGGGCGACTCGATCACCGGCCCGGGCAAGGTCGTGCTGAGCCTGGCTGCCAAGCAGGATCTGTACTCCGGCACCACCATCGCCGGTGCCAGCAAGGTCACCATCCAGCCGACCGGCGACGTGGCCGTCACCACCAAGAACTGGACCGACATCCAGCAAGTCGTGGTCGAGAAGGTCAAGGGTGACGTGAGCCTGGAAGACCTGCAAGGCGCCGCCACGCAGTATGACCTCGTCGACGCGATCCAGGCCGAAGACAAGATCACGCTGAACTTCGACGGCCAGCAGATCCAGGGCAAGGAAGCCAACGTCTCGGTCAAGGAAGTCAACGCGACGGTGGAGATCAACACCGATGCCGGCTTCGACGTCGAGACCATCAACCTGACCATCAACGATGACAAGGCTGGCTTCGAGTCGAACCTGACCGACCTGATCGGCGACGGCACCAAGACGCTGAACATCAAGGGCGGCCAGGCCGGCCTGAACTTCGGCATCAAGGGCGCGCTGGACTCGTCCCTGACCACCATCGACGCCTCGGGCGCGCTGGCCAACCTGAACCTGAACATCTCGGAATCCGACCAGAAGGTGAACGTCAAGCTGGGCTCGGGCAACGACGTGCTGAACGTCGGTGACTCGCTGCGCACGGGTGACGTGATCGACGGCGGCGCCGGTGCCGACAAGGTCGTCGCCGTGTTCGACGCCAACGCCACGGTGGCCGAAGCCAACCGCGCGCCGACCATGAGCCGCGTCGAGACGCTGGATGCCACGTTCCTGAACGCGGTCCACCTGGACGGCACCAACATCAACGACCTGGCCACCATCAACCTGAAGGCCTCGACCGGCCGTGCCGACTTCAACAACTTCGACAGCACGCTGAAGACCCTGAACATCCAGGGCAACCTGGCGCAGGGCGTCGAAGTGGACTACGACGGCCAGGCGCTGACCACGCTCGATATCAACATCGAAGGCACCACCAGCGCGATCGGCAACGCCGGCAATCCGTCGGGCATCCGCGTCATCAACGCCGACAAGGTGGCGCTGAGCCACAACGGCAGCGAGAGCGTGGTGATTTCGCGCGGCCTGCAGGTGGACGACTCGTTCTCGGGCCGCTACACCACCGACCTGTCGATCACCAACAACTCCGCCGGTAACCTGACCATCGATGGCAACAACTACACGGACAGCGTCATCCTCGACGGCAACACCGTGCAGCGCCTGAACATCAAGTCGACCGGCCTGGGCGACCTGTCGCTGGGCAACCAGTTCGAAAGCCTGATGGATGAAGCGACCAACCTGCAGCACCTGGTCGTGGAAGGCGCCACCGACAGCGACATCGAGATCGGCCGCGTGGGCGATTCCCGTGCCGCCGGCGACCTCGAAACCGTGAAGCTCAGCACCGGCATCAGCACCGAGTTCACCTCGTGGGGCATCGATGCCGCCGACGCCGACAAGCGCGCCACCATCACCAGCATCGACGTTGCTGCCGCGGCTTCGGGCCACATGCACCTGCGCGGCGGCTTCGAAGGCGGCGACTGGCTGCGGGCTGCCTCGGTCAACCTGATGAAGGTCGACGTGGCTGCCGACGCATCGGTGGACGGCGACGCCAGCGATACGGTGTCGGCAAATGGCCAGGGCGAGCACGGCACCAACATCCAGCTGAACTACTCGAATCTGGTCCGCCTGGATCTGGACGAGCAGGCCGGCGCGGACAGCAAGCTGATCCTGTCGGGTTCCGGCAAGGTCACCGGCTTCGCGTTCGAGGACAACAACTTCGCCACCATCGACGCATCGGCCCTGAAGGGCAGCGGCGTGACGATCGTGATGGAAGATCCGTCCGACGCGGCAGCCTTCACCTTCATCGGGTCGGGCAATGATGATCGCGTCTACGCCTCAAACAGCGCCGATACGCTCAACGGTGGCGCCGGCAACGACACGCTGTTCGGTAACGGCGGTGCCGACGTGATCAACGGCGGAGCCGGCAACGACGAGCTGTTCGGCGGCGAAGGCAACGACAAGATCGACGGCGGCGCAGGCGATGACTTCATCGCCGGCGGGCTGCACTCGGACGTGCTGACCGGCGGCGCGGGCGCGGACTCGTTCTACTTCAACTTCGACCAGAACCACCTGGCCGAGGCAGGCAAGTCGACCGACCCGGGCGCTGCTGCCAAGCAGGACGTCATCACCGACTTCAAGGTTGCCGAGGACACCATCCTGGTCGACGTGACGAATCCGCTGAGCGCAGGGGACTATGCCTTCTACGTGACCAACGCGCCTGGCGCCAACGGCTTCCCGGCATTCGCTTACTACATCGGCGACGGCCTGGATCCGGTCAACGTGGTGATCCGCGTGGGCACGTACAACGAAGACGGCTCGTTCAACTACAACGCCAACGGCACCGACCTGCAACTGCTGTTCAACACCGAAGGCGAATCGTTCAACCCGCTCGACTTCACGCTGAACAACGGCGCGCAGGCCTTCGTGCAGGCCGATCACGAAGTCGCGCTGCTGGGCGCGGCGAACCAGCTGGGCAGCCTGTCGACCAGCGACCTGGTCTGGGTCTAAGGATCGTCAGTTGTAGCATGTAGTTGGAGGGGGTTGGCTCACGGGCCGGCCCCCTTTCTCCTTCTGCCTTCATTGAAGGCATCCAAACGCCGCCCCGCCGTATGAATGCCAGCGCCGCCGCTCACAGCCAGAACCATTCCGGTTTGCCATTCGTCGTTATCAGTCGTGAGAATGATGGGGAATGGTATGTCCGCATGGTGACGGACAATTTCATTGTCGCTCTAACCGAGGGTTTCACTTCCAAGCACGAAGCAATAGAAGCGGCAGCACAGGCATTTCCCGGCTTGCGTATCGATGGTCAACAACCCATACGACGAGAGTCTGCAAGTTAAATCGCAACACACATCACGTTTTTGACATGTCGCGCTAGAACAAGCCGGCCGGCTCCGCCGAGTGGTCCCAGCTATAGATGATCACTTCTCGGCTCGTCACCCCCTTCCCGCCGCTGACGGTGTAGTCGATCTCCAGCGTCTCCATTCCAAACTCGCCAAAGATACGACGAATGTCCGGATGGTCATTCAGGCTTACGATGGCCTTACCTTTCAGGCCATGCAGCAGTTGGGCGATCCGCTCATACTCGGCCAGTGGGAATGCCACGCCATAGCCTTCGGTCTGCCAATACGGCGGGTCCATGTAGAACAACGTGTGGGGTCGATCGTATCGCGCCACACAAGTGGCCCAGTCGAGGTTCTCGACATAGGCCCCTGCCAGCCGCAGGTGCGCCGCAGAAAGGTTTTCCTCGAGGCGCAACAAGTTCAGGCCCGGCGGCGTCGTGGTGGCAGTCCCGAAGGTTTGCCCCTCCACTTTTCCGCCAAAGCATGCCTGCTGCAGATAGTAGAAGCGAGCAGCGCGTTGGATGTCCGTCAACGTAGCGGGGACAGTCACTTTGAGCCATTCGAAGACTTGGCGACTCGTCAGGGCCCATTTGAATTGCCGGACGAACTCTTCCAGGTGATGCTGGACCACCCGATAGAGGTTGACCAACTCGCCGTTGACATCGTTGATCACCTCCACTCTCGCCGGCGGCCGGAGAAAGAACAGCGCCGCACCGCCAGCGAACACCTCGACATAGCACTCATGCGCCGGGAAGCGCTTAAGTAGCGTATCCGCGAGGCGGCGCTTGCCGCCGATCCATGGAATGATGGGATTTGCCATTTGTGGTCAGCCTTTCACCTTTTGGTATGATCAGCCCGCCTTCCGGAAAGGTGGCGGGGCCTTGGCTGGGCTCACTGGCACATTCAGTGACTCGGTGGCCGGCGCGGGTGCTGCAACACCGGCGTCGGTCGCCCCGTCTTGCGACTACTGGCAGGCGGCGATCGCCGCCTGCTGCTTTTGCTCGTAAGCTCGGCGCTGCTCAAGCTCTACGAGCGCGGCTTGCCCCTTCGTGTAGACATCGGCGGCCGGATCCACTTGGTCAAGCGCCCAGGCTGGCCGCTCAATCACCGGCACCCGACAGGGCACGCCCACGGGTATCTCCACGGTGCGCGTCTGTGTGATGACCCCGGGCGTGCTGGCGCAGCCAGCGAGCATCGCGAGTGCCGTCAGTCCTCCAACCCATTGTCCTGTCGAAATTTCGCAGATGCGCTTCATCGTCCGATCCTCCGCTCCTTGATTGCCTCGGTCAGCAGCTCGTCGAGCGAGCCGCATAGGTCTTTCGGCCTGGTCGGCGGCCGGCGACTCAGCGCGCCGGCCCGCCGCTCGTACACCGCAGCCCGCTCTTCCGCTGCGGCCACGGCGGATGCGGCCAGCCTGGCCCGTTCAGCGGCTTCCTGCTTCAAATCCTTAACAGCCTTGTCGGCTTTGCCAAGGTCGATCGAGCACTGTTTGTTGGCCCCCACGGCTAGATCCCGCTTCCCCTCGGCATCTTTCTGGCTCTTTCTGGCCAGCTCCAGGCGCGGGGTGTACCAGGACGCCGTGCCGAAGACGCCCAGCACCAGCCCCAACACCAGCGCACCCAGTGCCGCGTAGATCGCGGACCTCATGGCAGCCCCCTTTCACAAACACTGCGCTCAATCGCACGACGTTTGACCAAGCCGGGCAGAACCTTACCGCCTGCAGTCACCCATTGAGGCCGTCCGCTGTCACTCTCGTTCATCGCCCTGCAGGCCCCGCGGAAGTTCCCGGCGTTGAACCGCGCCGCCGTCGCGCTGCCGCAGTAGGCACCGGCGCCCACGTTGATCGCGAAGCTTACGGCCGCCCCCAGTTGCCACGGCCTTCCCTTCAGTCCCGGCGTGCAAGCGAGCACCGGCTCTGCATGCTCGATCAGATCATCGACCAGCAGCTTTTCGCATTCGGCCTCCGTGTATGGCCTGCCAAGCACGGCGGTCTTCGTGTGTCCCGAGCAAGCGGTGACAATGCCGATCGGGTCCCTGTATCCGCGCAGCACCTTGCCCTCAAGCTGCGGCGTGATGGCGAGCAGCCAAGCCGCCGTTGGCGCGCCGACCAGCGCGATCAATTTGGCCTTGCTCATTTGATTCCGCCTCCCTTGATGGCCGTCCACAAGCCAATGACCGCCGCCAGCGCGCCCGCGATGTAGCCGATTGGCTTTGCAGCCCGCCCAAGCCAGGCGATGACCTTGAATCCACCGGAGAGGGCATCGAACAGCTCGACCAGTCCCTGTGTGTTGGCTTCCGTCCGGCGCGTGCACTCGGTGTTCTCCGCCACGCTTTCCTTAAGGGCCTTCACCTCACCGACCAGCTGCTCGAACTCTTCCCGGCTGACATGGTTTGCGTTATCCGGCATGTATTCCCCGTCAAATGAAAAAGCCCGCACGCGGCGGGCACAAAAAAAGCCGCACGAAGCGGCTTGTGATCTGCATCACAGAAACTTATGGCTGTCGGACTACAGTCAGTGCGTTCGGGGTCCTCTCCTCGAGCTTTGCCCGAATGCCAGGCTTCCTTCCCCCCGGCTGCCTGGCTCTTTGTAGGCTAGTCGTGGTCGGCGTCAACACCAGCTCGCGAGATTACCTCTCCAATTCCTTGGTGACAATTCCAGCAGTTACCTATGGCGTGCCGTAATACCTCGCGCCGAAACTGCTCCCATGCAGACACGGCAGCAGGAATTGGAGCAACACGGACGTGAGAAAGAGCTTCCGAAACGCGAAGGCGATAAGGACGCCGAATGGTTGGATCGTCGAATGGCCCATCCGAGGTTACACCCTGGTATTTAATACCCCATACCCGACACAACAGGCCGCGCTTTCCGCAGTGCACCGGATGTTGTGGGACCACAGTTGTGAGGAGAACGGCTGCGAGCGCCAGCTCACACCGGCCAGCCCACCTCAATCTCGTCGCAAAGTGCCTTGACTTCCGCGACGCTTGTGCAACCGCGCACCGCGTCCTGCTTTCGCCCACACGTGCCCGCAATGCGGGCTTCAAGTTTGGACAAGGCCGCCGCTTTGGACAACACCTTCGCCACCAGCTCGACCAAGGGTATGTCTCGCACCTGCGCCTCCATCGCCAGATTCGGCGATCGGCTTGGGTCTTGTGTATCCTGATACGTGACCGCCTCCCAACGCTTGATGCCCCAAGATGCCATCTCTGCCGGGCTGTAGTTGGAAACCACTGCATCGCGCTTGCTCTTGGCCAGCGCTTCGATCGCCTCGATGGCGATGGCCTGCGCCGCCTCCAGTGAGCCAACCATGGCGATCGACCAAGTCTGGTAATAGGTACTGTCAACCAGCTTGAAGCCGGCATCCTGGACGGACTCGAGCAGTCCGACGGTGGGCTTTGCCATATCCATCGCCGGAGCAAAACCATACTCGGCCGCCAGCTCGCCCGGAATCACCACTGGAAACGAGATTCCCGCCGGCAGCTGTTGTCGAAGTTGGTGCTGATTAATGATTGGGCCGGCCGGTTGGCCGTTTTCAATCTTCACATAGTGCATGTCGTGTCCTCAAAGGTCCGCAGCGTTATTTGGATAGGAGCGCCCACCTCCCCACAGGATGCGCACAGCGCCCTTGCCACCGACACCGCCATCCGTGCTGCCGCTGCGACCTCCAGCGCCGCCCCCACCGTAGTTGCCGCCGTTCTTGCCGATGCCAGCGGATCCGCCGGACCCGCCTCCACCGGGCAAACCACTTGAATAGGTGCCGTTCGGCCCTTGGCCTCTCAAGGCGACGCCACCTCCCCCATACCCGCCCCCGCCTCCGCCTCCGGCGCCGCCCCCGCCCGCCGTACCGCTGCCGCTACCCTGTCCGTCGCCGCCTGCACCTGTGTAGCCACCTGCGCCTCCGCCTCCACCACCGAACGAGTACGAGGCACTGCTGCCGCCGCTGTAGACCGTGGCCGAACTGAACGCTCCCGATTTAACGCTCGCCCGCCCCGCATACACGTAGAGATCGCCAGCACCGTTCGGCAGCGAGACGCGACTGTAGATCTGCGCCCCACTGGATGAAAATTGGACAATGATCTTTGTGCCTGGAGTAACAGGGATTTCGTTTGCCCAGCCAAAATCGCCACCTTTGCCTCCTGTCGCAGTCGAGCCGCCCCAATCACCCCCATTACCCCCAGGCGACACAGCTGCAACGCAAACATGCGTGACACCATCCGGGACGGTCCAGCTATAACCATCAAAGCCGCCCGTTGTGGTGGATTCGAAGACCACCTGGCTTGGCGCAGCTTCTTGCGCGCCACACATCATCAGCATCTTCGTACTCATGAGTTCTGCCCTGCCTTGAAGGCGCGCCAGGTTGCGCCACCATCACGTGTGCGCAGCACGAACACATCTGCCTTGCCGTTGGCTGCAGTGAGTGAAGGGGACGTGCCCCCCGGCCACTTCACGGTACCTGGCCACGCAATCGTGCGCGCAGTGCCATCTGCAACGAATTCCAGGTCCATGGCGTAACTCTTACCAGCCGCCGGCGGATTCGCGATTGTCAGCGTGGTGATGTTGGCGTTCAGCGAGACCGTGAACTGGTTGCCAGCGCTGCAGTCAAGCACCAGCGTCCCGCCGCTGATAGCCGGCGAGGTCGACGTCTCACTCATGCTCGTCAGCTGCTTCCCGGTCATCACCGACGGCAGTCGCGCATCATCCAGCGAGCCGCTGGTCAGGTTGCTCGCGTTCGCGGCAGCCGCCGCGTTGTCGGTGATCTGCCGCTGCAGTTTTCCCAGCGCCGCCAGCATTGTGTCGGTCGCCGCTATTGCAGCGTTGACCGCCGTCGACAGTCCGGTCAACACAGCGGCGCGCACGCGTGCGGCTGTGAAGTACTGGTTCATCGCCCCTTCGGGGACCGCATCTGTGCTGCCCGGACTCGCACTGATCTCGACGTAGGCGGATCCAGACCAGCGATAGGTCTTGTTCGTATCCAGCGCAACATAGATTCTTCCGCTCTCACCGACGGCCGGAAATGCGGCTTGACTGGCGTACTCGAGGACATCATCCACGAAGCTTGGCAGCTGCGCCGCAGGCACCTTGCCGCCGCCATCAAGCGTTGCAACGCCACCGACTGCACCCTTCTCCGCGAGCGGGATCTTGCCGTCCAGCGCGGCCTGCAATCCACTCACCGCGCTGATCGGCTCCTCTCCGGTGTGATTTGCTCGATCCAGTAGGTGCGAATCCGCCGCGTTGGCCGTCGCCCCCGCGGCCACGCCATCGAGCTTGCCTTTGTCCGCCGCGGGCATCAGGCCAGCTGCAGCGGCAGTCGCCTCGGGCAGCGTGACGTCGCCACCGCCGTCCGGCGCAATGCCTTGAACCGACACCACTGACCCGGAGCCGTCGATCCCGCGCCGAGCGAATACCCGCCAGTTGACGGGATCCGCGGCCGGGTTCGTTGGCGTGGTACCTGCCACGATGCGCTCCCAGGTGGCACCGTCGTCTGTGGCGAGATCCCCGACGGCGTAGGCCGCCGCCGCCGCCCATGGGCCACGCGAGACCAGGCCTGGGACACCCTGTGCACCGCGCCCCCCGACCAGAGCGATGTTCCAGTCGGCATGCTCGACTGCGCCCACGAAGTACTCCACCGCCAGAGTCAGGCTCGTGCCGGCGTAGGCGGAGACCGGCCCTTCGACGAACACGGACCCGTCGTCGCTCGCCGCGCGCAGGCGCTGGCCAAGAGTCCAAGCCTTGCCCGCCTGGGTGGCGAACACCGCAGGGCCGGCACCTGGAACCAGCGGCGTCACCGAGGATCCCGCCAGTGCCGCCGCGTAGTTCTGCGCGGCGTCCCGCGCCGCCTCGGCTTGGCCCTTTGCCGCAACCGCATCACCCTTTGCCGCAACTGCCTGGTCGCGCGCGGTATCAGCATCTGCCCTCGCCTGCCCGGCATCCGTGGCTGCCTGGACCGCTTCGTCGCGCCTCGCCGCGGCCGTTTCCGCGCTGGCGGCCGCCTCATCCGCTTTGTCGCCAGCAGACGAGGCACTGGCGGCCGCTGCACCGGCTGCCTCATCGGCGGCCTGTGCACGCTGACCAGCCAGTTGGGCGGATTGGCCAGCAGCCAGTGCGGCATCCGCTGCGGCCTGCGCATCGAGCTCCACCTGTTCGCGCAACGCCTCTAGGGCAGCCGTGACGTCGCCCTGCGGGCCCCGAATATCCACAGCCTGCGCGATATCGGCCACCAGGCCCGCGGCGCCGACGTAGGTCCCGGATGACGGCTTGACGCCCTGCCCACCGGCCCAGTCAATCACGCGCATGACGCGGCGTGCGCCGTCGACGATCACCGCGATCACCGGGCTCCAACCCTTATCGCCGACGGCTCCGGCCGGCCCACTCTGGCCGGACAGGCTGATCGTCCAGTTGGAGAACGTCCCTGCGCCGGAGGTGGCAGCAACCAGGACCGACATATCGCCAGTCTCGGCGTCGTAGGCCGACACCTGACCATCCATCCACTGCGTGACGTCGCTCGTGCGTGTGATACGCACCGGCATGCCGACGGCAAACTGCTTGCTCGCCTGCGTAAGAAGGTTCTGCGTGCCGGTGCCGATCGTGAGGTCCGACTCACTGGTGCCCGAGATCTGCTCCGTCACACGATCCCAAAGATTGTTCAGCCAGCGGACCGCGTGAGGCCCCAGCATTTTGACGTAGAACGGTCCCGCCATCACCATCCCTCAATGTCGAACTGCGTTGAATAGAGCGTCGGGGAACCATGCCCGACGCCTGGCACCTGCTTGAGCTTCCCGTAGACCATGTTGTCCTGCTCGAGCAGCACGTCACCCCACTCCGGATAGAGGCTGACGAACAACCAACGTCGCGTGCCCGCGCGCCTGAGGATCTCAGCCACATGGGCCCTGTCAGAAGTGCCAAGCCACGCCAGATCGAAGCGGAGGGTGGTCAGACGAGTGCCGGGATCCGACCAGATGTCCCCCGACTCGGCCGTCGTGTTGCGCGTACTGTCTGAGTGCGTCACCGCGGCCCCGAACGATGCGTTCCAGCGCGGCTCGAAGTAGCCGCCGGCGATCAGCCGCACGACCTCGAGGAAGCCTGCCGCGTTCTCCGGATCTCGCAGATCTACGATCATTCGGCGGCCGGCAACTGCCTCGAACCAGATCGACGCCTTCGACAGCCCGTGCGAGCTGGCGGCGTTGACGCAAAGCGGCTGAGACCAGTCCCACGCGCCGAGCATCGCGCCGGGGCACGCATACCGCCAACCGGTGTCGATCAGCAGCTCGCCCCCTGCCGCGGCGTCGAAGACCTGCACCCGGATTTCGGCGTTGGGCGACAAATTGCAGCCCGGCAACGCCACACAGCCCACAGCTTCCAGTTGGGGCCAAGTCAGCGTGTAAGTTACGCTGGTACCGGCCGATCGATGTACCAGGCCAAGCGTGTCATTCTGCAGGTTTGCTGCCACCAGCCCGCCCGCTGTACTCGACGCGACGATGGCTGCCCTGTCGGCGGCGTTGTCGTGAACGATTCGCAGATTAGGCATCCAGGCGCTCCAGCCTCAGGCCGACTGCGCCCAGCTTGTCATTCAGCGCGGCCAGCAGTTCCTGCGTGATGTCGTCAGGCACCACCGCCTGCACCTGATGCGCCGGCTGGCCGACAACGCGGCCCTGGGGGTCCGTCACCACTTGGACGACGCTCATGGTCACGCCCTGGCCGAAAGGCGCCGGCATGAACTGGTTATCCAGGTGGACTTGCAGGTTTGCCATCTGTTGAGTGCGTTGCATGTGGGCCTCCTAGCCGCAGTGGTAGTAGCACGCCACCAGACGGACGTCTGTTGGCGAATCGAAATGAATGGACTCGCGCGCCTGCGCGATCGTGTAGGTCATGAGGCCATCGCCATCCTGGCGCATGCCGATACCCGGCAGGCCGGACGATGTAATGAAGTCCCCCTGCTCGATGTCCCCGTTGGCACCGCTCACCAGTACCTGTCCCTCGCCGAGCGCGTTCATATGCACAAGGTCATACCGCTCGCACAGCGCGGCGTAGCAATCGGCGGGAATTGGCTTACTGTCCTCGTCAAGGCTTGCGATCAGCGCCGCGGGTAACGAATCGGCTAGCGGGGCACGGTGACTGACCACGCCGGCCCGGCGCTTGCTCGCCATGCCCTGCACGGGTCGGGCTTCGAAGATCGCATCCGACACGCCGCGTTTGCGAACGCATGTAACGTCCTCGAGCACCATGCCGTCCTCGGTTGGGATCTCCTTCAGGACAAGCGCATCGTGGCTAGCCGTGAAGGGGCCAACGGTCCCGACCTCCGAATAGAACGAGTTACCGCCAACCGTTGCCACAATCCCTGAGGAAACGATGCTGCCGCCCGCCGTATTACGTCGGATCGCACGAAACCCGTGATTGTTGCTGCTTGAACCAATGCCCTCTACTTGCACGGTCGCACCGTCATTCGCAACTCGACCATTGGCCCGGAAGTAGCCCTGCATCGTAAGGTTATGCCCTTGTCCCATCTGAAGGGTGTTCTGCCCCGCCGACGAAACCACATCAGGGAAGCTGCCAATGACGGCGGTGCCAACCAACATGTTTCCGATCAGCGCGCGGCCGCTAGCTTCCACTTCGAACGTGAATCCCGGCGATCCATCGGAGATCTTGATAGTGACGCCGTTGAGCTGGCCGCCGTAGATGCGATTGGCGGAGAGTGTGCCTGTCGTGATCTGGTTGGCGCTGATCGACTGCGCGGAGAAGTTCGTCGTTGTGATGACGTCTGCGCCTAAGCGCGACGTACTTATGGTGCCGGAGACGATCTGGTTTGCGCTTAGGTTCTGAGTGGCCAGGTTCGAAGTGGTAATGACGGCTGCGCTCAGCTGGTAGGTCTGGAGAGTGCCGGAGATATTCAGTGATGGTACCGAGACCCCGCCGGGCAACGTCCCAGAGCCGAGGTTTCCTGGCGGCACAGTGACGCCGCCCGGCAGTTGCCCGTTGCCTAGTTGGCCAGGCGGAACCGTCACGTTGCCCGGGAGCGTGGTTGGCATGACCCGCGGTGACGCGGCCTGCAGCAACACATCGCGATCATTGACAACAGTAGCCATCAGATCAAAACCTCAACCATCGCTTCCCCGTTCAGCCAATCAGACTCGATGCCAACCACCAAGCCCGTCTTTCCTCCAGCCAAACCGAACCGGCTGTTGTAGACAGTCACCGGCTCGCCGAGCTCCAGAGTCAGGAAGCTCGCGTTGCATTGCATCTGGTACACGTGTCGCGGAACCTTCCATAGCGCCAGCCGGCGGTCGGCCTCGGCCTGCGCCTCCGCTCGGGTCTGGAGCAGCGTGTCCTCTTGCTCCGGATCGCTGTGCAATCGGTACTGGGTGGCCACGCCCGCATCGCTAGCCGTTGCGACCAGCCATTCCTGGGCATACAGCGTCTTGTGCGCTTCCGGGATGCCCGTCTGCAGATTGGTTTGCTGCGTCCAGTTGCGGCAGTAGCCCACTTTCACGCCGGCGCGCACGGTGCTGCGAGCCTTCGGTCGGAGACTGCCTTCCTTGTAGTCGGCTGGCTTGATCACACGCGCCTGCCCCGCAGGCGGCAGTGCCAGGCGCACCAGCCGCAGGAGTCCGGCCCGGGACATCAGGATCTGAGCCCCAACACTGGCGGCAACCTGCCGGCAGGCCTCCAGAACGTTCATCCGGTCCTTGACGTACAGCCCGATCATCTGCGGATTGGCCGCAGCGAAGGCCATGAGATTGGCCGCATCGAGATCCGCTGCAGTGAAGCGCTCCGAGGCCTTGCCAAACATGGTCACCAGGCGCTGCACGATGCCGGCGGCGTCCTTGGCGTACGTACCGCCCTGCCGGTCGCCTTGGACGCTCGCCGTGATCTGTCCAGCAGGGGACTGATTCAGTGTGAACTGGCTATTCGCCAGTTGGGGGGTGAAGCTCACCGGCGCGCCGTTGTCGCGCACTTCGATCAGGCGCTCGCATTGGTAAGGGTTCACCGCATAGTTGTGCGTCGCTTCGCTCACCAGAAGCGGTTCCACGTTGTGGCATTCCCCCAGTACCTGAGGGATAAGCGCATCCTTGTTCTGGCCGCTCGTCAGCTTTGCCTCGGACAGCGGCGCGTTCAGCCGCTGCAGTTTGTCGAGCATGCGAAGAGTCAGCTCACCCCTATCCGTGGGATCCAGATCGGCAACGATGCCGTCGAAAAGCAGGTAGAACTGGCTGCGCAGCCATCGCGAATCGCCCACGAACACGCGGATCTGTCGGTTCGCCCATACATCAGCCAACCAACCGTCCAAACGCCCGTCGGCGTTCGCCAGGGCAAAGGATGCCGTTGCGACGCTCACGGACCCACTCGTCGCTGGCCCGTCAAAGCCATCCAAGGCGAGCCGTTCTGCAGCCTTGACGCCACCGGAGATGTACGGCAAGTACGCTGTATTGGCCGGAACCTCGGCGGGGCCGGTCACATAAGGTCGATTGGAGAGGTATCGAGTCACTTCCGCTCCGCCGGCGCGCACGTTGACCTCGACGAGGAAGACCGGATTCCGGTCGTCCCGCCGCAGCCACTGCTCAATTTCTGCTTTAGTCGTCATACTGGCTTGAACTGGCGTGTCGCGGCGACCTGCGCCGCTTCCTTCGTTGCCTCCCTGGACGCTTCCGCAATTGCCGCGGCGCTCTCGCGATTCGATCGGACGCTGTCGTCATGCTCCTGCTTCTGCTGAGCGCGCAGCTTGGCGACTTCCTCCTTGACGGAGCGCAGCTCTCCCACCAGCGCCTGCAGCGCGCCATCCCCCCGCCCAAACTGCCGCCAGTCGATTCCGGAGAAGATCCGGTTATCCTCAGCCGTCAGCACGCGCTCGCCGGCGTGCAGAATCGCCCGGTAGCCATCGAACGGCACGCTGGCCAGACCGTCGGCATGGCTACCGTTGGCCTTCGCCCATTCGAGCTCTTTCACGATCTCGCCGATCGGCTTGCCGCCCTGCATCTGCTGTACGTAGAACCGCAGGCCTGACGCATCCGCTTCCCGGCCCAGCACGTCCTTGTAGGCCTTCTTGACCTGCTCCTCGTAGGCGCCCCACATGAAGTCGTCGACCGTGCGCGTACCCTCGGCAAGCTGCTGGGCCCAGTAGTCAACGCCGGCCTTGTCTCCCGGCCGACCGAGGTACTGCTGGTAGAGCTCATTGGCGTACTTCGTGCTGCCGCTCGCCGCGTTGATCAGCGGCTGCAGCGCGGCCGCCAGCTCCGCCGGCAAACCTGCCAGCAAGCCGGGCACGGTCGCCTGTAGCCCCAACGCCTTCTCCATAGCCTGCAGCACGCCAAGTTCGCTGGCCAGCTTGCCGGTCAGGTCCAGGTAGTTCGCATCTGCAGCCGACTCCACGCCCTGCACGAACGTCTGCAGCCGTGCCAGTTCGTCCAGCTGCGCCTGGGACAGGCCTGTCTGCTGCTGGGCCGCATTGAGCTGTCCCTGGGCGACTTCGATCTGCTTGTTAGCGGCATCGAGCTGAGCTTGCGCTGCGGCCGCCTGGCTGCTCCCTTGGCTCATCAAGCCCGTCCCGAGAGCGTCCACCGCGCCGGTGACCTGGTTGAAGATTGCGGTGTACTGGTCGCTGCTGGCGTAGTACGTGCGCGCGAGCTCCAGATAGCTGCTGGCCACCGCCTGCAGGTTGCCCAGAGCTGTCTGGTCGCCAGCCTGCGCCGCCGCAAGGGTCTGCTGGTACTGTCGTGCCGCTTCAGCCACCTTCTCGCCCATGGTGAGGGGCGACAGGTTCCCTGTCTTCAGGCTCTGCACCCAGTCGTGCAGCCTGCGACCGGCATCCTCGAGGGCCTTCGCCGCGCTCAGCTGAGAGCTGGCCGCACTCGCCGCTGCCTGGGCTCCCGACATCAGTTCCTGAGCCGCCGACGTGTCGACGGCAGCCACCTGGGTGATCAGACCGAACAGCTCGCTCGCAATGTCGAGTTGCTGCTGCGGGGAAATTCCCGAGTTGAGCATCCCCCACAGCTGGTCCTTGCGGCCCGTGGTGCCGCCTGCCTGACCTAGTGCACCACTGATCTGGGAAAGCAACGACCGGGCATTGCCACGCAGCTGCAGCGCGGCCTGCGCCTCCGCTGCCAGCGCGGACACCTTACCGCGCAGCGCCTCGACCGCTGCCATCTGCTGCGCCATTACGTCTGCCAAGCCAGTGCCGAGTTGCTTTCCTTGCGCCTGCACCTGCTGCAGGAACGTCGACATCTGTTGCGCAAGCGCCATCAGTCCATCCTTCAGCTTGCGCCCACTTTCCCTGCTGGTGTCGATACTGTCGACGAGCTGGGTGTAGGCGCCCGCGCTCATCGGCAGCGCATGCCCGAGCTTGGCAAACTCGGCGGCGAGCTGCTCCTGCAGCCGCCCCAGTTGCTCAGCAGGCGACTTGAACAGGCTGAAGTAGCCGTCAGTCAGTTCGCGCGTGCGGGCAGCTGCCGCTTCAGCCGCCGCGGCGGCCTGGGCGGCGGCGGCCTCTACCTCAAGAAACGCGGGTGCGACCCGCACCAGCGCCTGATACGCCCGCTCGCCGGCTTCGCTGTTCCGGTCCAGGCCGCGCGCGTACTCCAGCAGGCCGTCGCGCGTGGTAATGCTGGACAGGCCGAGCTTGTCCAGCTCTTCCCGCATCGAGCTGATGCGGTTTTCCTGCTTCTGCTGGTCCGTCAGCAGGATGTTCTCGACATCGGCAATTCCGGTGCGGGCTTCCACCACGGTGCCATTAAGGCTCCGCATGGCGTCTTCGAGCTGCTTGTACGCCGGCGTCAGAGCCATGAGCGCCACGGCATGTTGAGCCTCGTTCTCACGGGACAAATCCTGTTGCTCAATCCACTCCCGCAGCTGCGCCGTGCTCTGAGGCATCGAGAACCCAAGCGCAGCGAACTGATCGCCCAGTTGCTTTGCGGCAAAGGTAACTTTCTCCTGTTCGGAGAACGCTGCCTCCATGTAAGCCGAGGTGATGGCGCCGAGTTGTTGGGTACCGCCGGCGGCGTCGACCATTGCCTCGCGCTTCGCGGCGCCGCCGATGCCGCCGATGCCGAAGGCGGCGTCCAGGTTCTTGCCGAGGGCTTCCGCGACCACGTTGGTCGACTTGAAGATATCGGTCAGACGCAGTGCGGTCTGCACCAGGTTCTCTCCCTCCTCCCGGAACGCAGCGATGCCTGGAATCATGTTCTCGGCAAGCGCGTCACCCAGATCGCCCCACGACTTCTTGCGATTCTCTTCACTGCGCCAGTCATTGCGAATCGAGTAGTCGAACATGCCAAGGCGACTATCCATCTCCCAACGATTCGAGACAGCGTTGAGACCCTTGAAGATGTCCACCATCCCGAAAAACTCGGTCTGGATAGCGCTGAACTCCTTATCGCTGAATGGTTTCGACTCGCTGCTGTACCGGTCGCTGCGGAACCATCCGCCCTTCTGCTTGTAGTCGGCATACTGGCCGCCGCTGAAGCCAGCGCCAGTGAAGCGCCCCTCGATGCCGGCACTCTGGAGCTCCTTAGGCCCGCGGCCGAACATGCGATTGACCACCCCGCCAATCGCGCCGCCGATCACGCCTCCGAGCAGCGTGCCCAAACCTGGGACAATGGAGCCGATGGCTGCGCCGGCTGCAGCGCCGCCGCCCGACGCCCAGGCCTGGGTATTGCCGATCGCCGCGTAGTTGCCGGAGATCAGGGAGCCCAGACCATAACCGGCACCCACACCACCGATGAAGTTCACTGCTGGTGCGACATAGGATCCTGCCTGCAGGCCAGACGCGAAGTTCCCCATACCGACTGCATTGGCGGTATCCGCCAGTGCGGATGCCGTGTAGGGGTTCAGTGCGAGCCCCTGGCCAAAGCCGGTAAGGGTCTGGGAGCCCAGGAAACTGCCGATGCTGGACAGTCCTGCGCCAATGCCGACGCCGGCCTGCCCGCTGGTGAATGCGCTCCAGAGATTGGTTGCATTGCTGGCGAAGCCCAAAGCGTTCCCCACCGCGCCAAGTCCCCCGGAGCCGCTCCCCAGGAGCGTGCCAGCCATGTTCATGATGCCGCCCATCATGTTGCCAACAATTGGCTGAACAAACGCCTTGATTGTCGTCTGCAGCACCGTGGTCTTGAACAAATTTTTGAGGCTGTCGATCAGATTCTCACCAAAGCCCTTGCCGTTCTCAAAGCCGCGCATGAGCGAGTCCGTCAAAGCTCGCTCGATGTCGTCCCCTGCCTTCTGCCAGCTCTTGGCGGCTTCCTCGGCCGACTTGCGAGCTGCGTCTTTATCCTCCTTGTTGGTGAGCGCGATGGCGTAGTCGCGTTGCGCCTGCGCGAGCTTGGTCACGCCGGCGATCGCCTGGTCGTAATACGCGATCTCCTCGGCGGTACCGCCCAGCATCTGCGCACGGGCGCGACCCTGCTCCAGCAGCGCGAGCGACTCTTCGTAGCGCGCCGCGGTAATGGCCGCCAACTCGCCCTTGGTCTTGCCGTAGTTTTCGTTCTCGAGGTTCAGCGCATCGGTCTGTTCCTGGAGCGACTTGACTTGCTTGTCGATCCCGTCGCGGTAGGCCTGCTCCAGCTTCATCTGCAGCTCCGCAACCTGGTCGACATATGCGCGCTCGTTCTCGACGCGTTTCGCCTGCAGGCCGGACAGCTCGGCCATGTACTTGTTGTACGCAGCCGTCTGCTTCTTACCCAGTGCAGCCTCCGCCTCGAGCTCGACCACGGCCATACGGTCGACCAGATCGTTGTCCCGCAGCTGGCGCAACTCGCCCAGATAGCCGAGCTCGTCAAGCAACCCTTGTTCGCGTCGGCTCTTCAGCGCACGCTCGCCGCCCTTGAGGATGACATCGAGCTGCTTCTGATAGCCCTCATACAGGGCGATCTCTTCAGTCAGCGCCCTGCGCAGCGCGCCGGCCCCGGTTGCTGATCCCTTGGGATCCGCGTACCTCGCCTCAATCGACGCGCGCAGTTTGGCAATCTCCGCTGCCGACAGGCCCAGCCGTTTGGCATGGCGCTCCATATCCGCGATCTCGTCTGCGCGAACCTCCTGGCGAGACCGCATCTGCTTGCGCATGCCATCGATCGCGTTCTGAGCCTGGATCTTGGCATCTTCGTCCGCCTGCTTCGCCGCATCCTGCTGCGCTTTGGCCGCCTTTCCCGCCAGCTCGGCTTCCTGCTGACGCAGCGCCGCCAGGTCATCCTGCAGCTTCTTCAGCGCGGCGATCCGCCCCTGCCCGCCGCGGCCGACGGCAGCGCCACCGTCAGTGGATTCGAATCCGTTGCCGAACTCGTCGATCTCACGCATGGTGGCCGCGATCTTGCTCTTGACGTCCTCCAACGTCGCGGCGCGGCCCAGGCCCAGCATGGCGTCCCACGCGCCCAGGGCAGCGCCCTTGAGCGCGTTCCAGCCGCGCTGCATGTAGCCGAGGTTCTCCAGTACCTGGTTAGCCCGCTCCTTCATGGCGTTGGCATACGTGCGTTGTGCAAGTGCCGCCGCTTCGTCCTGCCTTCCCTGCTCGGCAAGGGCCTTGATCTGGTTGTAGACCGACAGGGTCAGGTAGTGATATTGCTCGTTCAGCGCAGCCGAGGCCTTCACCGGCTCGTCTGCCAGCTTGACGTACTCCTTGATCGTGTCGTCGATGCCCTTCCCTGTGGCCTTGCTCATGGCGATCGCCGCCTCGCCAAGGTCCGCCATGACTTCCCCGGCAATCCTGCCGGTCTGTGCCATTTGGGTCAGTGTGTCTGCGGCCTGGCTATGCGTGCCGATGGTGCTCGACACCTTTGCTGCCATGGTGGCCATCTGGTCCGCTGTCGTGCCGGCGGCGTTGCCCGACAGGATCAGTGCTTTGCTGAACGTGCCGGCCTCCTGGCTTCCCTGGTACATGGCGGTCGCCAGAAGTGCTCCGGCGCCAGCCGCGAGTGTCGCAGGGTTGACCAGGCCAGCGACGTAAGCGCCGAGAGCCTTGGCCGCAGGTACCACACCGCCAAATGCGTCCTTGAGCTGACCGCCTTGCTGCATGAGCACCGTCAGCGGCGCCTGGCCCGCCTGCAGGCTGACAATGATGTCCGTCATCTGCGCCGGCACCATTCGCATGGCGGCGGCCGTCTGCGCGGCGGAAACGCCGAGGTCACCAAAGCCCTTCTTGCTTTCGAACAGCTTGGCAATCAGGGGATTGGCCTCGTGGCTCACACCGAGCTGAGCGGCCCTGAATTCCATCATCTGGCGGGTGCTCATGCCCAGGGTCTGCACCTGCTCCTGCAGGCGCGCGATATAGGCCATCGCCGCGCCCGCGGCCTGCTGATGCGCGGTGGCACCCACGCGCGCGGCCTCCGCCTGGCGCGCGAGGGCATCGCCGGCCGCAGCTGCTGCAGCGGCTTCCCGCCGCCCCGCGCCCTCGACCGCCGCTGCGGCAGTCGTCGCGGCGGCCGCAGCCCCTTTGACTGCCGCTGTAGCCGCTTCCGCACTGCTTGACACGACGTCCATGGCGCGCTTGCCGCCAACACCGAACGCCTGCAGGCGGCTCCCGCCCTCATCGATCGCGCTCAGGAACTCCCGAACATCAGCCCGGAAGCGAAAGACGAGATCCCCCAGCCCAGCCATTGTCGATCCAGTAATTGTTTGCCCCCGAGACAATCGGTGGCGGGTCTAGTTGTGTTGATCGGCCCACACATCGAGCGCGGCACGCTCCATCAGGCGAACAAGGCGATACAGATCGCGACGACGGGCCCGACCGTCGACTGCGAACTCCAGGTGGCTTAGTACCGAGGCGTAGTCCAGTCCGGTTCTGACCACGCCGGCAAGGCCACCGACGTGTCGCCACTGGGTGCTCAGGTCATCGGTGAACAGCACGAACGCCTCGGCGTTCTCCTCCCACACCACGAAGTCGTCGCCAGCCGCAAGACGCTCTGCCTCGGCAATGATTCCCGCCGGCGCACCGGCCTGCCGCAGCAGCTGGACGGCGTCGCTGCCCTCCACAAAGGACTGGCGATCGCCGGCCCAGTAGCGCGCCGCCTCAATCAGTTTTTTTCTTTCGGCTTCTTGCCGTCGCCCCACGAGTTCATCCAGAAGGAGGCATACAGCGCCGCCGAGACCTGAGGAATGCTGAGCAGGTAGTCACGGGCGTCGTCGTCGTAGGGAACCCTTTGATTGTCCGGGCCGACCAGGTCATCCATCGTCACGAGGACCTTGCGCAGCTGGCTTGCCTGCGCGCGCCACAGCTTTTCCGGCGGCAAATCCCGCACTTCCTCTTCATACTCGGCGCGGAGCTGCTCGAGCTCTTCCTGGTTGCACCGGCGAAACGTCGCGGAGAATGTCGAGCGCTCCACCACGCCGCGCTCGTTGCGCATGTCGACTTCGATCTTGTCTTTGAAGTTGGTAGCCGCGCCGATACGAATTGCCATAGTTTTTCTCCTGTACAAAATGACGAAGGGCCGCGCGAGCGGCCCCTTTCCGGATGGTGCGTGCGCCAGGGCGCCCGCGTCTACTTGACCGTGATCACCAGCTCATCGTTGCCGATGTTCGGGTTGATCGTGAGTTGCGAGTTCATCATCAGCACGCCCTCCTGGTCGGCGTACTGGATATTGGTGAGCTGCGCCTTGGGGGCATCGAGCTTGACGATGTTGCCCGCGGTCTTGCCGTGGGTAATGCTCAAGGGCGCAGATGTGCCATCGAGAATGGCTTTCCACCAGTCTTTCTCTGCAACGGCGCCCAGCTCCATGCTGACGGAGCCGGTCGGCTTGCGGTCGGTCAGGTCGGTCCCCTCGCAGCCGATCAGCGATCGCCAGGGCGTGCCGTTCGCCATGTCGATCTGGAGCGACTGGAGGCAATTCGACTTACCATGCAGCGACCAGGCCGGCGTGTTCTGCTTGCTGGCCACAAGCGGCGTCAGGAACTTGGTGTAGTCGATGTTTGGCGGCAGCGCCTGGTCGACCACATCATGGTAGGCGCCCACGAACGCGAACTTCATGAACGGGATGGCCTTCGCCGAGATGTCGAACTGCACCGTGCCGAGTGCGCCGGTCATTTTGTGGAACAGGCCATCGATGAGCACGTAGAACGTGATCGTTTCCACGTCGTCGGTGACGGGCGCATACTTGACGTCGGTCCCCGCGGTGACGGTCTCGGCGAAGCCGCAGCTGCGCAGCACAGGGCCCCAGCCCGGCGCGTCACCGGCGGTACCGCTTCCCGCCAGCTCGACCTCGAACTCCAGGCGGTTGTGTACACCGGCGAGCAGTTGCTCGCTATTGCCAAGGTACGGCCGGATCAGGTCCCGCGAGACAGTGTCGCCCTGCAGCGGGCTCAAGGTCATGTTGCGGATCAGAATGGCATTGGCCGCGCCAGTCGGGGTCGGGTCCACGCCGGGCGTGACCTCGTTCTTGGCGAGGATGAGAGAGTTGCGCAGGCGTTTCGTCATGTCGCTTGCTCCTTCGGGAGATCAATGGGTTGGTCATCGGCCGGCACCATGGCCGCCGCGGCTGCGATGGGTCGGCGCTCTCCGGTGACGGGGTCAAACAGATACTGGCCACCGCGGCCGGCGTAGGCATCCTTGGCCAATACGCTGGCCGAGTCCTGCGGTAGCGCAGGTGCAGACGGCGCCAGCACGCCTTCGTGCTTCGTTTGCTTCATGGCTTCCCCCTTAGTGGGACAGACTGTCTTCCAGCGTGCGGTAGGCAATCCGGTACCGAACCACCACCACCGCCGCCTTGATGCCGTCCGGCCCATACTTCGGCTCGTCGGTGCCCAGCTCCGTAATGCCGGTAACCCCTTCGGCCCGGTAGCGCATCACGACTGGATGGAACAACTCCGCGAGCGCGCTGGCATCGGCATCCGGTGCGTCGCCCCAGGAAACCACGATGCACTGCAGCTCTCGAAGCCGGTCCGCCATCGGAATGGGTGCGCCGGGTACGACAACTTCCTTGCCGCCGCGCAACACCAGCCCCTGCCGGTCGGCTTCGGAGAAGGCGCGGACAATGCTGCGCTCCACTGCCGCCGGGAAGCCCGGGATTGCGCGGATGTCAGCCTCGAGTGCAGCGATGTAGCTCTCGAATCTGGTGGTCATGGCGCGGTCTCCAGTACAGCGCGGGAGAAGAAGCCGTCTCCTTGTTTCTGCGGCGTCTGGCTGAGCCGGTACCGCTTCCCGTCGATGGTCACGACGTCGTCGCGCCGCAGGGTCGGAGCGTCTTGCGTCTGGTACTCGATTGTGCGCTCCGCGACATGCAGTGCACCCTCGACCATCAAGGTCTCGGGCTCCTCGAAGCCAACGTCGAAGTCGGGCCCGCCTGACCAGGATGCCGTCGTGAGCATCCCGGCCGAGCGGAAAGCCGACCAGAAGACGGCCGGATCGAAGCCCATGTCAGCTCTTTTTGAGCTTGATCACGCCGCGGGGCCGGGTATTCAGCGTAAGGGGATTGGACTGGGCCTCGAGGTCGACGCCCTTCCTGTGATCCAGCAGTTCCTGGCTGGCGTAGTACGGCAGGCCGAGTGTGTTCACCACATCGAGGTAGTCACCCGGCGCGAAGTTCGTGACGAACATGTCCGGCACGCCCAGCGGGATCAGATACCCCTCGTCGGGATTGATGAAATCGATGTTGCCGACCCGGCCGTAGAATTCCTTCCACACCACATTGCCAAAGTTGAAGCCGGCACGCATGTCGTCGCGCAGGAATTGGCCATCGTTCCAGCGATCGAAGGCCTTCTCGACGGATGCGTGCGTCGTGAAGGCATCGTAGAAGTTGCGCCCGACGATGCCGAGCCAGCCCGTGATTACGCCGGCACCGGTCAAAGCGTCCTCGGCTTTGCGCCGTGCGTCGGTGATCTTGCTCAGGACCTTCGTGCCCGCGTTGTCCAACGCAAAGTTCACCGTCTGTTGCGCAATGCCAAATCGCTCATAGAGATCGACCAGCACGCGCTGGCCGTCGGCGTCATAGATCTTGCCCGTCACGGCGCCGACACGGTGGTAGGTGAGCGTCGCATCGATCTTGCGACGCATCTTGGCGATTCGTTGATTCACGACGGTCTGCACCGCCTGGACCTCGGTCTCGCTACCGAAAGCGCGGATACCCTGTACCTCGTCGGCCCGCACGACGCCGCGCACCGGAAGATGCAACGCCTGGAACGGGATCACGTCGCGCTTGTTGCCGACCACGACCTGGCCGGGCGCGCCGCGGGGCGTGTCGGGCACAAGGGCCAACTGATCATTCTCGCGCTCGATGGCGATTTGCGTGGTCGTCACGCCCTCTTCGGTGAAGAGGCCATCGAGCAGCATCGGCACATGCTGGCCTTCCGGGACCTGGTTGAGCGCCCTGGTCAGCGACATCACGCTGAAGGCATCATCGTTGAAGACGTCGAGACTTGCCATGGTGTTCTCCAATGAAAC
This sequence comes from Cupriavidus nantongensis, assembly GCF_001598055.1. Lineage (NCBI taxonomy): Bacteria > Pseudomonadati > Pseudomonadota > Betaproteobacteria > Burkholderiales > Burkholderiaceae > Cupriavidus > Cupriavidus nantongensis. Next base: position 3,672,483 of record NZ_CP014844.1, read on the forward strand.
GGGGCCGCACAAAGCGGCCCCGTCGGGTTGTAATTGAACGGCGCCGGGTCAGCGCACGATGATGTTTTTGCTGGCCAGGCCAGCCTTGGCGGCGATCGTATAGCCGGTCAGCCGCGCCTGAGCCACCTCGGCCAGTCGTGCGATATACGAGATGGGTTGGTCCACCGCGCTGGCCGGCACCGCGCCATACAGAACGGCTTCCGCCGGCTGGGTGGCCACGTCGGCTTCCTCGAACGGTTCGAACTTGCCGTCAGCGTTCTTGGCCAGGACCTGCCCGGACGGCAGCGCTGCCGCCGTCGGCGCCAGGACGCCTTGCTCGCGCGAGATCTGTCCCGGTCCCTCCGACAGCAGGAACTCCGCGGTGTGGTTGCCTTCTTGCAGGATTTGCATGTGTGCTCCTGAGAAATGTGGTTGAGTTGGGTCAGGCGGAATATCGACCTTGGCGGGCACGCGCCTGACCTCGCGCCGCATATACGCTGGCCGCCAGCGGCACTTCCGGGGCTGCTGGGCCAGTCGGTTGCTTGTTGTTGATCTGCTGGCCGGACCTGTCGATCACGGTGTCGAAGAGTCTCGCGCGAGCCTGTTCTACGGACAGCCCAGAGCTGACCAGTTCGGCTGCCCGATCTGCGGCCTTTGCTGCAACACAAAGGCCCGCAATCTCTCTTGCCTGGGCGATGCGCGCGTCAGCACCGGCGCGGTCGAGAAGCCCGCAACTCAGCAAAACTGATTCACCGAGGTGTCCGATCTGAGCCGCCCGGCACGATGCCAGCACGTGGGCGACGAGACTGGCCGCGGGCTCGGGATCAGCGGGCGCCGGCGTGTTCGTTGGCGACGGTGGATCAACCGTTGTCTGTGAGGCCGACGGCGGCTCGGCTGCCGGATCGGTCAGCACGGGCGGCTCTGCTGCCGGCGCGTCCTGTAGCTGCGCCCGAAGGTCTTCCGGTGTGCGTCGGTACTTTGCGATCACCTCCACGCTGCGGGCTGAGGCAGCCAGCCGTACGGGCGCTTCGATGACATCGCACATGCCGAGCGCCTGCGCTTCCAGTGCAGTGAGCCAGGTCTCCTCGTCCATCATGCGGATCAGCTCCGCCTCGTCCTGTCCGGACTTGTTCCGGTACGCAGCCATGATGCCGTCGCGGGCGTTGTCCATCATGTCCGCGATTCGCCGGAGATCAGAGGCCTCGCCGGCCGTGATCGTCCACGGATTGTGGATCATCAGCTGCGCGTTCTCCGGCATGACGATCCTGTCGCCGGCCATGACGACCAGCGACGCAGCGGAAGCGGCAACGCCGTCGACGCGCGTGGTTACCCGCCCCGAGAATCGACGCAGCGCGTTGTAGATGGCAAACGCATCGAAGACATCGCCGCCGATCGAATTCACGCTAACGAGGACCTCGTCGGCCGTGTCGGCGATGGCGTTGAGCGCTGACACGAACGCTCCGGCGGTCACGCCCCAGAAGCCGATCTCGTCATAGATGCGCAGCTCGGCAATCGTCCGCTCGCTGTCTGTCTTTGCCTGCATCGCGTACCAGTTGCGTGGTTTCGGCATCGTTACTCCCCATTGGTTGGTTGATCCTTGACCGGGCCGCCAGCGGATGTCGTCCGCCGCGGATCGGAATCGAGTACCAGGCCGTGACTGTCCGCGCGGGCATTGTCCGCGTGGATTTCCTGGTCGGTCTGGTCCGGATCCTCGCCGCGCGCGAGGATGACGGAAGACCGGCTGCGGAAGCCGGCACGCACCTCGCGAGCCTGTGCCTCGACGTCCTGGACCGGATGGACATATGCCCAGCCTTGTGGCACCCAGCGCACCCGCAGATACAGCCGGCGGTTTCGGTAGTAATCGTTCAGCGACACCACGCCCGACAGGACTGCCGCATCGAGCCAGGCCGCCCAGATTGGCCGGCAGTACTGGTGGATGAAGGTTGTCCAGATCAGTTGCTCGATCTGCCGGTGAAATTCGTTGAGAATCACGCGCAAGACGCGATCGCTGACGTTGCGCAGGTCACCGGTCAGCACCTCGTAGGGCACGCCGACTGACGCACATGCAGCCATCAACTGCTGACGCATGAAGCCTTCGTAGTTGTCTCCGGCATCGGGCGGCTGGGAGAACTTCACCTCCTCGCCTGGGCCAAGCTCCTGCATCGTTCCGGGTTCCAGCGACGTGAGGGGCGTGTAGCCGTCGTTGTCGTACTCCGCCAGCAGACCCGTTGCCGGATCCTGGCCCTGCGCTTCCGGTTCCGGCTTGGTGACGAAGCCGGCGAACAGGTTCGCCACCTCCTGGCGGAAGAGGACCGCGTCGTCGAAGTTGTCGAGGGACTTCAGCCGCAGCAGCACCGTCGTCAGCTCGGGCATCCCCCGCACCTGCCCGGGCCGTGTGACCTGGTAGACGTGCACCACCTGATCCGCCTGTACCGGTACCAGCGACTGCGGCAGCCTCGTACCGAACTGGTAGTCACCAGGGTGGTGCCGCCACAGGTGGTAGTTCACTCGCTTGCCGATGCGGCCGTCGAACTCCACGCCGTGGACGATCTGGTTGCCGTTTGGCAGCCCCTCGCATTTCTCGACAGGCAGGTGGTCCGCCTCGATCGCCTGGATCTGCAGCGGCACGGCCAGACCATCCTCCGGCCGCCGCGGGCGCAGACGAGCCAGCGCCTCGCCGTCGGCGAACATGGCTCGCGCGGCCAATGCCTGCTGCCCATAGGCGTCGAGCTGCCCGTCCGCGTCCGCATCCGGCACCCAGTCCGCCCACAGGTCTTTCAGCAGTGCCCGAACCTCCTTGTCCGGGTGCAGCGGGAAGGGCTGGATCCCAGTGCCGATGGTGTTGCTCACGAGCCGGGCAATGGCTGCCCTCGCCCACGGATCGTTGCGGATGGCATCGCGGGAGCGACGCCGGATCATGGGCAGCGCCTGCGTCGCGGCGTTCGGCCCCGCATTGCTTGGCCGCCAGTTCGCCGACCGGCTCCCGCCCGTCGCACCGGCCTCGTAGGCGCTGCCCAGGTTGTTCAGCCGCCGAGGGAGGAGGAAGCCCCTCCCGCGCAACGTGGAATAGGCCATCAGACCCCCTTGCCGCCATGGCGTAGGCGCGACACGCGCGACTGCTTGCGCGGCGCCTGCTGCTCCAGGTCCTTCAGGATCGTCGCGCGCGCCTGGAGCAGTTCCCCCTGCGAGCGGTACCGCACTCGCTTGCCGTCGTACTGCACCTCCAGCTCGGAGCTGGCGATCGCGCGGTTGACGCGCTCGAGATCCGCCTGGGTATATGCCACTTCATCGCCTCTTCAAGTAGCTCGAGCGAATGACTCGCCGCTGAGCAGGTTGCCGTGGCCGCGCCGCAACCGGTTCGGCCGCCGGCGGCGCTTCCCGTGCCAGCAGCCCTGACGCTTCCTGCGTCGGCTGGGCACCAAGTAAAAGCCCCGCCGAAGCGGGGGTGGAATCCGTCTCCTGCGCCATATCGGGTGGACCGTCTGCCATGGCGAACAGGCTCAGATTCCGCGGCTGGACCTGTTCTTCCAGCGCGTCCCACCAAGCCTCCGGGCGGCGACGGAGCTCCATGTGGTGCTCCAGCCAGATCGCGTAGACCGCGCAGTCTTTCGCCTCCAGACGCTTGCGCTGCGCCACCCATCGCGTCTGCGAACCGAACTGGGTCTTACGGGTTGCCCGCGCCTCGCCGGCAAACTGCCGGAACCACTCGTCACTGAGGTCCCGCGACAGATGCACGTAACCCGGCCCGGGCTTCTCGACCTCGAGCCGCCCATGCAGGAGGTCTTTGACCAGGTTGGTGCCGACCCACCAGAGCGTCACGCCCTTCTTACGCCGCTTGCCGCGCCAGTCGATATCGACCTGGCTGGCGCCGTCGCGGATGTTGCGCTCGCCGGTCGGGCGGCCTTTGACCGCAAAGACCTTGTGTCGCGCGTTCACCCGGGCGAACTCGTAGACCCGATGCGTACTATGGCCGCCGGAGTCGACGGCCGACGCCGCGATCTTCAGTTCGGTGCCGCTGACATGCGGGAACCGCGTTTCTACCAGGTACGTCAAGACCCTGTCCCAGACTTCATCTTCCTGTGTATTCCCGAAGAAAAATTGATGATCGATCGTCCACATCTCCGAGCCGCGTCCGAACCCCCAGACGCTTACCTCGACGCGGTTGTCCTGCGTATCGCAACTGGCCAGTAGCAGCAGGCATCCCCATGGCACCACGGCAAGCCGGAACGGCTCGGCCCGATGCTTGAGCTCTTCCGCATCGGTGCGCTCGATCTCGCCTTCCCACGTCTCGCCCAGGGTCGTGTTCCGGAAGGCCTTGAGCTTCGAGTCGTCGCCCTCCTGCGCCTTGTCGTATGCGGCCAGGAACTCCTTGACGATATCCGCCCACGACGCTGCCGGGCTGTACGCAGTCCAAACGCGGAAGGCAATATGTCGCGGCGGCAGGACCCGCTCACCGGCGGCGTTGCGAAAGACGCCGTCGTGCTCGATCGTGCTGCCGTCGTCGCCGTACCAGAAGCCCCGTTCCCACACGGCCAGGTATTCGGCCTGCGTGATCAGCGCCCCGCAGTGCGGGCAGAGATGCCGCGCTGATTCGGCATCGCGACCGGTCCACTTGAAGCCGTGCGGCTCGTCCTTGCCGCCCCACGTAATGGCGTGATGCCCATCGCAGTGCGGGCAGTGGACGTGATAGTCATAGCGCGCGTCGGCCTGCATCTCGCGCGCCTCGATCAGGCTGAACCCCTTCAGTTTCGGGGTCGACCCGGTGACCATCTTGGGGAACGTCGCCCCTTCAATGCGCTTGCCGGCCAGGACATCGGGCGCGCCCTCCTTCTCGACGTCCGCGTCGAACGCGTCCAGCTCGTCCAGGTACACCACATCTACCGAGATCCGCCGGTAGCTCTTCGCCGCCTTGCCGCCGCGGAAGTGAGACATGCTGCCGAGGAATTTCTTCGCCTGCAGCGTGTTGTCCTTATGCCGCGCGAGGTAGGCCGGGAACACCTCCCGCATCGCCTTCACGTCACGCAGCATCGGGTCGAGCTCTGTCTTCACGAACTCGTCGCGGTCATCGTCGGTCGGCTGCCATAGCGCCTGGTTCCGGCGCTTGTGGTGAGCGAAGTAACCAATCGCGGCCAGGATCATCTTCGTGTACCCGACTCGCGCGGACTTCCTGAAGTCCACCGCCCGGATGTCGTCATTGCTGATGCAGGCGAGAATGGCGCGCTGGAAAGGCCACGGCCGCCAGGCCTGCTCGACGTAGGACGATTCCGCCGACAGGTAGAAGTGCTTGCTCGCCCATTCGTCGAGCGACATCGGCTCGGGCACACCGAAGGCGGCCAAGCCTCGCGAGAGGCGCCGCGCGATCGCCTCTCGCGAGTACTGGAACATTTAGCCGCCCTCGTCCGGCATGACTTCGGCCGTCGTGCTTCCGCCATCCTGCGGATCCCCCGGCTCCTCAAACATGTCCGCGGGCTGCAGGTCCTGCAGCGACACCGCCGCCGCGATATTCCGCGCCCGGGCAACCTCGAGCTCGATCAGCTTCACGCCTTCGGCCGACAGGCTAGGGATACGCCGGCGCACAGCGCCGGGAATCGCGTCCAGGATGCCAGCCACCCGCGTGCCCGCCATCGAGAGGATCTGCTCAATCACGTGCACCGGCGCCAATTCGCCGCGAGTCTCCGCGTTTTGCATGGCCAGTCGGTCCGCCTGCTCTTTGGCCAGCCTGGCACGCTCCTCCACCAGGTCGAGGTCACCTTCCGAGTAGCGACCGGCGGCCTGCTCGCGCAGATGGCCGCAATACGCATGCAGCCAGCTCCCGGCACTGTCGCCGGCATAGAGCACCCCGCGAGAAATCAGATCACTCACTGCCTGCTGGCTGATGCCGACGATCGCCCCGAAGGCTGCCTGGGTCATCCGCTCATCCAGGCTTACCATACAACCCCCTTACATCTGCCCCATGACTAGAGAAAAGGCGGGGCGCGAATTACCCTTGCCAGCCCGATACCCCCAGGGGCCCCGCCGCCGGCTCATGGCGTCGCGCTGACGCAACACGGCCCAGCACCCCGCCTACCCCTGCACCGACGGGGTGCATCAGAGCCCTCGTCATGAAACGAGTTCTTATTCTTATATCGTTAAAGTGTGGAGTGGAGCTGGACAGGAACCGTGCCAGAACTTAGGTCTCGCACGGGCTCATTGACTCGCCGCGGGACACCGCCCTGTGAATACCGAGATCACGCTCCGCGACCTCGCTTGGTGTGCCATCCTGAAAGCTGTGATAGGCGATCAAACGCCCATCCGGACTAAAGAGGTAATCGACCCGCACTTCAGTTCCGGAGGAATCCGGCACATATATGACAAAACGGATCACCTCCAGCAGCTTCACGCAACTTGGCTGAGCCATTAGGGAGCGCACGCCCCAGCCTCCCTGAAGGTGATCGCCGTCACACGGGTCGACACCTGCAGGCCAGTACGATTCCTCCGGTTGACGTTGATCGGTGCCCGTCGCTCCGAGCGCCAATGGCAACACCGGTCCATATTGGCTTTCGTTAAGCGGATTCGCAAAGGCGAGGAGCACGCCAGATTGGCTGCAAAGAAAACGGATCAACGCACCGTCACCAACATCCTTTCCGACAGGCCATACATCGCGCGAGAAGCTAATGACTCGCTCAAGGCTAACGCTTTGTAGCCTCCCATCACAGCACATCATGAGAACCTCCGAACACGTGAGAGCAATCGCGAAAGAACTGGAAGCTCTGATCGACAGCAACACAAGGCCGGCGCGCAACTACGCCGTCCTTCGAACCCTGGACAGCATCCACGTTCGAACGCAGCCGACCTGGGCTCGCAGTTTGATTCGCAGGCTAACCAACCGGGCAAGGCAGTTCTACACAGAACCAGTGCACCCCTTATCAGAGGATGAGGCCGACATGCTGCTAAACGACATGCGCAACTTCATTTCCGGCTTGCGCGAAGGTGCGTCGAGTGCAGAGCGACGGGGAGACTAACGCGCCGAAGCTAATGCCTGTGCCCAAGCCGCGGCCATCTCCGCCTCAAAACCATCCCGAGCTGCTAACTCAGCAACCTCGCTAAACTGAAAGCGCTTTTCGTAAATCGGGTCGCGCGCAAACACCATCAGCGGCACGATCGAGGTGTTGTTGTTGACCCGGGCATAGATACCGGCGGGCAGATTGTGGCCGCGCGGCACGCCTCGGAAGTAGCGCTTGGCATTGCCCGATGTATTCAGCTCGCCCGCGATCCGCTTGATCGTTGCCTTCGATACGTTGCCATACTGGTTTCGCTTTACGCCAGCAGCCGGCACCACATAGCCGCCCTGGAACATCTGTTCGAAGGTCTTCAGCTCACGCCTGCCGCCCTCAATCTCCGGCCGCAAGTAGGCAGCCTGCCGGTCCTTGACGAAGACAGCTGCCGCCAAGTTCTGCTTGGTCGCACGTTGAACGCCGATGGCGCGGAGGGTGAAGGGCGTCGGACTCTCGAACGACCGCTGCAACGCCTGTTCCTCCGCCTCAGCGGCACGCTGCGCCGTCCGCGTCAGCGCGAGTGCTGCGGCGAAGGGAACCTGCCTGGCATACACGCTGTACTGGTTGCGGACCACGTCGGCAATCGACGTCGACAGGGAGAACGACATGATGGGATCAGCAGTGCGAGTATCCAGGGCCCGGGGTGAACTGCGAGGCGGCGGCGTCCGCGGTCACGCTGTCCGGCAGCGCGAATGGCGGCACCTCGACCTCTGCGAAGACTCGACCGGAAGGGTTGCAAATTAGGCGGAACAGCGTCTGGTCACCGCATGTGCCCACCAACTCATAACTCACGGACACGAGTTCGCCGCTGTCAGACTCGTCGTACACCCCAAACAGTTTGCCCGGTACGGCATACAGGTGATCCGCCGCATTCACCAGTGGTGCACGAATGATCCGAAGGTGACTGGCGCGCACGATATGCCTGGCGGGCACAGAGGAACCGCCACAAGCGGCAGCATATGCCGCCTCGGCATTGATCGTCCCGGCGCTAATCTGACTCGATGAGATTTGGCATTTGCACATACGAACCGTCAAAAAAGAAGCGCCGCGCTCCGGCACGGCCGGGCGGGCTAAAACGGGCGGATGCCCGAGGAGACACTGGAGCGGACTACCTGATTCGAACCGGCGTAGGCGGCTTGGAAGGCCGGTGGCTGACCACTCGGCCAAGTCCGCGATTCTTGAGTTGACCTCGCGCCAGACCGAACAAAACAAAAAGCCCGACCTGGCAATCACCGGATCGGGCTTCACTGTTACTGTCGACGCACGCATCGCACAGCGTAGCGGAAATGTACCACCGAATTTCACGATTTCAAGAGAATCACTACGGGTGGGGTTCTAACACTTTGATTCTCAAGGCAATATTTCACACCCTGCACAAGCATCTGTTTTAGCCGCGTCACCCTCGGCTCGCTAATGGACAGTTCGCGCGCGACCTCTCGTCCCGTCAACCTCCGGATGTAGAGCAGCTGTGCTATGCGCTGCAGCTCCCGCGGCTGCTTCCGTACAGCTGCGTCCGTCGCTTCGCCGTGGCCCGCCAGTTCCGGGACGAAACCATGCGGCCTTCCGGACCGGATCTCCGGCAGTGTGAGGCAGCTCTGACCATACCCGCCACCGCCGGTCCAGCCGTGCCGTCGCGCGGCCCCCCACTGCTCCAGACGCTCGATCACCCATCCATCCGTAAGGCCTTCGTAGCGCCGCGCTCCAAGGCTTTTCCCATTCGCCATCAATGCCTCCCGCCCACGATGTCCCTCATGTGTGCCAAAGCCCTATCCGCACGCGTAGCGTGCCGGCCCAGGGTATCGGCCTCCGCTTGACCTGGGATTGGCGGCAGGTGCTCCTGGTCGGCTTCTGCCAACAGCGCGGCCCATCGCTGCGCAACCGCTGGCCAACTCTCCGCACGTAATTCGCCGCACGCACTGAAGCGCACGGCCGCCCAAAACACCGTGCGCGATGACCACCGGTCCCGCCGCTGCCGACGAAGCGCCATCTGCTCAACAGCCTCCATATACGACGCCTGAACCAGCCCGTCTGCAGTCATGGCTCAACCTCGGGCCACTCACCTGCGGGCCACGTATCGCCGGTCAACGCAGCCACCGGCCGGGGGGCGAGGCCCCAGCGCTCGGCGTGCGCCGCCTCCTGTGCCGCGAGTACCTCCTGAGTCTGGCGCCAGCGCGCCCGCTGTTCGGCGATACGGTCCGCATGCTCGGGCCGCCAGCCAGGGTCATCCCGGGCGCGTTGAAACAGATGTTGCATTAGCCCCCATGGATAATGGACCGTGCCGGCCTCCATAGCGCCCCTCAGTTCGTCGAAAACACGCTGGCCGAGCTCGGGCCCTACCTCGTCGTGCATCTTCGCAACGTCGCGCCTCTCTGCGGCTGTCAGCCCTATCGGCCAGGCACAGCCTGGTTTCCACCCGAGGCTTTTGCCTCGCCCCTTCTCTGATTGCCGGGCCGCAGGCCCATCCCCACGGCGGCTTGCAGACCTGCGGCGTTCCTCTGAGGGCCGCTGCCGTGTGCTGCGCGATGGGGGTTGGCAATCTTTGCCGTCCTCCCGCGCGCCAGGCGCGGGGGGCTCGATCTGCTGTTGGGGGTCCAACTCGCCCGCCCGCGCCGAAGGCGTGGGGGGGACGACTCGTTCCCCCTCGTGCTCCGGCACGGGGGGGTTAGGGGGGGTGGTTTTTATAGGGTTAACCGGACACTCCAGATGAGGTGCGGCTTTCGGCGAACTTTCATTGTGGACAATCCTGCGAGCCGGCTTCCGTGGCGGCTTCGCGGGCGGCGCTACCCCTTGTGGAGGGGGTGCGGGTTTTTTGGGCGCGCGCGAAAGCCTTGTGGCGAGCAGCAACCGGAACCGCAGGTGCGTGCTGGTGCTAATCACCTCCACCAGGCCCTCCCGGACCAGTTGGCCTACGCGGCGGCGCAGCTGATGTTCAGATGGCTTGACGGTCTTCACCCCCGGCCTGCCAAGAACCTCCGTGTCCTCTCGCAGCGCTTGCCACGAGATCCGTTTGGCCTTGTCGCCAACGATGCCGGTCTTGAAGTCCATGCTGCGCCTGATTGCGCCGTAGAGATCCCTGGCCAGCCAGTCGACTCCGCGCAGCGCCAGCCACTCGGCGTTGTTTACTAGATGCCCGCCGCTCATGCCGGTCCCTCTTCGCGCCTGCAGGTGTCGCATTCGACGCGGCATAGCGCCGCGGCATCGCCAGCGCGGCCGCCTCCCCAGATGTAGCCGAGCCCCCACAGCTGGTGATGCTCTGTGCCGTGCAGGTAAGGATTGCCTTTCGTAGCGCATAGGCCGCCCTGGGCGGCAATACGTCCCTGTCCCATCACCGAACTGATGGGCAGAATTTCAAGATCCATCGGAGAACCACAGATGCGGCCGAGCACCGCCTGGAAGAGAACATCAAAGGTGGCAACGAACTCGGGAGACGTCGACGCGACGAGTTCGGCGCGATAGCGGTCACGCTCGAGCTGTGTTTGACCTGCTGCACAACGCTCGGCGCAGATTTGCGCGAGCACAGATGTCTCGCCGGCCGCACGGAAGACCCAGTGCACTTGGCTAACGGGCCAGCCGCATGCGCCCAGGAGTTGGATTGCGAATGCCCGCATCGGCTTCTCGCCGCGGGGCTTGAGAGCTGTGGCCAAGTGGTGCCAAGCGCAGCATTGCTGCGTTGAGCGATTGCAGCAGTAACCGCCAAACGCTCGCCAAGGCTTGCAGCACGAAATGTTCTGGGCAAACCGAAGGGCATCGGACTTGGGAGTTTCACCGCAGCGCTCATCGGCCATCGTTGAATCCGACCACGTCGTCCAGGACGTGGCTATCACTGGAACGGTGGCTGTAGTTTCCCAGCCAGTGCCGTAGGGTCGGCTCTCGCCCTAATTCAACTTGTGCCTTTGTTGAGCCGCTTTCATAGGCGACCGTAACAACGCGGCCTGGCTTACGAAAGAGGAACACGCTGAAAACGAACTCGCTTGCCTCCCACCGCCGCCGGCGCAACTTTGACACTACCTCCGCATAGACAACGCCCATTTCCCGCTCGGTCAAGCGGCCCGGACCGACAGTTCCTTGCCGCGCCAGAATCCGACGAGCAATGCGCGCGCCTGGTGGGCTGCGCAAGTCCACCGCCGCCATCAGCGACGCCCCTCGGGCGGCGCCTCGTGCCGCTCGTAGATCCGGACCGCGACGGCCATGAACTCCTGCAAGCTGCGGTGGACTTCGTCTGTCAGACCGCGCAGCTTGGTGCTCTCTCTCGCGTCAAGCTCCCCGTCGGCGGTGAACTCTCGGAAGCGCCCGAAGAGGTCACCTAGTTCGGAGAGCAGTTCCTGCTGCTTGTCGAAGAGCTCCTCGCGACCGGAGATCTGGATCTCAGGCAGCGGCACGAAAACGCCGCCGGACTCTTGCGCAATGGCTTCAGCAAGGCGACGCGTGCCTGAGAGCGCCTGCATGGCAAGCGCTGTCTCAACGTGCATGCGCTGCTCCTTACGCTCATAGACTCGATTCTCCAGGCCAGCTTTGGACATGCCCAGCGCCGCCGCCATGGCGTCCCAGCCGCCCGGCATGGCGCGGATCATCGATAGGTAGGCGTTACGAATTCCCATAGTTCTTGGAGGTTATTGGTGGTGTTTCCGCAGATGCGTCGCACGTAGACTGTGCTTACGGATGCGCCCAGCTCATCCATCGCTGGCGATATGAGCTAAAGGATCAGGCAGGAAGCACAGGGACTTGACCATGGTTAGATTTCCCTTGGTAGCACGCCAGTTGGGGCCCGGATGTGCCCCAGTTCCGGCCAGATGCGATGCCAGTTTTCCGGCCGCGCATCGTCAAGGGAGTTGATGGGCCGACCGCTCGCAATGGCCAGCTCACAAACGCGGCCACGCGAGATCCGACCCTCCTCCTTCCAACCGCACACAGATGCAGCGGAGATACTGAGCAGCCGTGCGACCGCGGTGGGACCGCCCAGGTACTCGATGAGCTCAGCAACCTTTGTCATGCCCGTGATTTTAGGAATTCCTTACTTTTTGTGTCAAGGCATTCCTATCGCGGATTCGATTAGGATTGCCTAACTATGGATCTCTCTGAACGCCTCAAGGTCGCAATGGCCGGACCACCGGAAGTCAAGCCGGTCGATCTCGCTCGTGCATGCGGCGTCCGCGCACCATCGGTTGCCGATTGGCTGAATGGACGGACCAAGCGCTTGGAGGGGGCCAATCTCCTTGCGGCAGCGGAATTCCTACGTGTCAACCCTTGGTGGCTCGCTACGGGTAAAGGCAAGATCCATGCCCCGTACCACCTTGTGCCACGGGAAGACCTGCAAGCCAGCATCGAAATCGCTCCGGCACCGACGTCCACGCTTCCAAAGGAGAAGCTACACGCGATGGAACTGCTCCGCGCGGTGCCTGACGAGCGGATGACATACGTAATCGAGACTCTGACGACCGTCTTGGCAGCAAGCACGACAACAGGGAAGCGCGCTTCGAAGGCCCCGAAGAAGCCGCTTGGAAAAATTCATAAGCATGGATAGGTGGAAGCGGTGGCGCGATTTTCCATTGTGACTGCCATCACCTTCCACAGCCCAAACATCTGCTAGCAAAATCACTGGCACGACCTCGATTACTTCGAGGTCGCGTGCATTACGCCACAAAATAAGGAATTCCTATTGACATATTGATTAGGAATTCCTACTCTGCGCTCCAACACCCGTCCTGATGGAGCCACCATGCCTCTCCCCTCGCGCGTCAAGTCCTGGCTGGTCACCCTGGCCGTGACAGCCTTCATCGTCGTCGCACTCTCCTGGGTCGGCGACGACCAAGCCGCTCCGGCAACCGTGCCGGCCGTCCGCACCACCTATCGCGCGTGAGGCGGCCATGCATCTCGAATTCGATCGCAACGGCAAGGTCTCGGTAAATCACTGGGCCGTCATCGACGACTTCGGCACGGAGCATGACTCTGTGCATGCAGGAGTTTTCGGCGGCTACACCGACCCTGTGGCCCAGGCGCGCCGGGATTTCATGGACACCGCGCTTCGCGACCCAGATTACAGCCGCGCGTTATGGGGCAAGCCTACGTACCACCGCGCGTTCGAAACTGTTGCTTTCGCCAGCCCGATTGGCATGAGCATCGAGCTCGAGATCCGCATCGAGTTCGAGCTTCACCCCTTCTGGGATGAACGAACTTGGGAACCGCTCTGGACGCAAGCCGAGGGCGCGGCGATCAAGATCCTGCATGCCGGCACCAACGAGTGGAGATGGCAACCGGCCTCGACCGTTCTCACACGAGTAGCACTCGAAGCCTTCTGCTGGGCCTACCTCGACCTGGAGAAGGCCCGTGATGCAGAGGAGGTACGGGCCCGCAGGGAGGCGCGCCATGCATGAATCGCCTATCGACCGCCTCGCCAATGGCTACTTCTCTCGTCATCCCCTCCAAGCGCTTCTGCTGATCCTGCTCGGCTTCGGTCTGGCTGGCGGCATTGCGCCGGGCGCGGACTGGCTACTTGCTGGAGGTATGTAATGGCATTTGCCGAAATCCTTCAACTGCAGGAGCTTTCCAACCTGCTGGCAAGCGCGTTCCCCGCAGGCTTCTCCGCAGCAGCGCAGTTCTCCCTCCCCCATCCCAACGCAGTACACGAGGCGCCGGTCATCAACCTGACGGGCGCGCGCGACCCCGCCATGGCGTTGGCGTGGCTGGCATGGGCGGGCTTCATGGAGATCGGCCGTACCCCGCCATTTGTTGGGCAGGACTGCCTTTCCGGCCTGCTGACGGATCTAGTCTCGATCGAGCTGGTGCACGCGCAGTTGCCGGGCTCTGCCTGGCTGCACCTTCCTGCTGAGATCTCCTGGAGCAACTGAGTGGCCAAAGGCGCGTTCTCTCTTGCTGCGATGAGGGCCGAGTTTCTCCGCCAACGTGGCGATCCGGCTCTCTTCGACGACTACATTGCCGAACCTCATCACCGCAAGAAGCTCGTCGCAGACATCCAGGCGCGCCTCAACGCCAACCGCGCCCGGCGACGGCGCACCAGCCGCAAGCAACACCCCAACACGTTCGACCTCAAGAAGCTGCAGGCGAACGATAAAGACTGAGGAGCAAACCATGTTGTTAGGAATCGCGGGCGACGCCAATCGCCACCTGCGGCTGCTCGCCGCCATGTACTTGGTTGAAGTCCACCACTTTGTGGCAACGGAGCTCTATACCGAGCCCGGCCCCGCCTGGGATCGCACGCTCGATTGCTTCGCGGCACGCGGCATTGACGTTGTCATCTTGAACGTACACACGGAGAACGGTGGTGCGGTTGTCCACCGCCATGCGGGCCACTTGCTCTATCTCTCCTCCCTGGCAAAGGTCGCGCGCACGCTCAACCTCGCACCTGGCGACGTGGAGCTGCTCCCTGCCAACAGTGCGTGCAATCTCTACGCCCAGCTCGACGCCATCGTCGGCAACGTTGCATTCTCTGGGACAGTGCAATGACGCTGCCGAGCCAAACGAACGTCCTAGCCTCGGACGCGGCGATCTACGTGGCAATTGTCAGCTTTACGCATGCACCGACAATCGCCGCGTGCGCTCACCTGCAGCGAACTCTGGCGACCATCGACATTGCCCTGGACCTCCAAGGACTATCCGATGAGTTGGTCCATACGCGATCTGCCCAACTCGCCCTTGTTTCAGTGATCGACCGTCGGGACCGCATCGGTGTCCTGGCCGTCTCCGCGCTCGAAGCACTCACACTTCGGGCCGCTGCGCCGCACATCGCTGAAGCCTTCGGGCGAATCCGCCTTAACACGTTTTTCTTCGCCCACGCAGTCGCCGAACGCGCACAAAACCATGAGCGCGACGCACTCCTATTCCTCTGAACCTTGGAGATAAACCATGAGCCATAAACCAGGTGATCTTCTTCACATCCGCGCACGAGACCTGATCCTCTCGCCCCGCAACCAACGCACGCGCTTGCGCAAGCGCGTTCTGGAAATCGGCGCCTCTCTGGTTTCGCATGGACAGATCGAGAACCTTTCCGTCATTCCGCATGTCAGCCGCAAGAAAAATGCCCCTGCGTTCGAGGTGATCGACGGCGGCACGCGCCTCGAGGCGGCCATGCTCAAGATCTCGGCCGGCGAATTACCGGAGTCATTTGAATTCCTTTGTATGGTGGCTGATCCAGACCATGCCGAGGAAATCAGCGTGGCCGCAAACATGCACGAACCGATGCATCCCGCCGACGAGTTCGACGCATTCAAGGGCATGATCGATGCCGGGAAATCGATCGAGGACGTCGCCGCGAGGTTCGGCGTCACGCCACTGACTGTACAGCGACGCCTCAAGCTCGCCAATGTCTCGCCCCACCTGGTCCAAGGCTACCGCGACGGGGAGCTCACCTTGGATCAGCTCATGGCATTCGCGATCAGTGACAGTCACAAGGCACAAGAGAGCTTGTGGAAACGGCTCACTGGCGCCTCCCCATGGGAGAAGACCGCCGACAAAATTCGAGCCGCGCTCGCCACACCTGGCGCGATCAACGCGAAGACGGATCGGCTCGCACGCTTCGTCGGCTTGGACGTCTACGAAGCTGCCGGCGGCAAAGTGATGCGCGACTTGTTCAGCGACGGCGGCGGCTTTGTCAGCGACTCCGGACTGCTGCAACGCCTGGCCGAAGAAAAGCTCGCGGCCGCCGCTGAGGACGTTCGTGCAGAAGGATGGAGCTGGGTCAAGACAGTGGACAAATGGACCTACTCCGACGAGATGGCCTACAGCAAGAGCCAACCCAAAAAGCGCGATCTGACTGATGAGGAATGCGGCCTGCTGGCCAGCCTGCGCGAAAGGGAAGCGGCACTCGACAAGAAGACCGACGCGCTTGATTTCGAAGACGAAGAGCTGGATGCCGAACTGGACGATGTCAGGGGCCAGATCGAAGCGATGGAAGCACTCCAGTCGGAATTCAGCGACCGCCAGAAGTCCAAGGGTGGCGCGGTGCTTACCATCGACCACGGTGGTCAGCTCAAGATCGTGCGCGGTCTGATTGCGCCCACTGAACGCAAGGCGAAGAAGGATATAGCTGGCGACACGAGCAGTGAACGCCTCGACAAAAGCGCCGCACCTGCGGAAGAGTCCGAACGGCCGCTGTCGGAGCGACTGGTGACCCAGCTCACTGCCCACCGTACCGCGGCCCTGCAGGCGCTGATAGCGCAATCCCCGCGCATTGCCCTGGTCTCCCTGCTGCACGCGCTGGTTCCCCAGGTCTTCATGCCGCCTGAGGACCGGTATCGCTACAGCGCGGCAGCCAAGGTGTCGCTAACCAACAACCGCGGCCTTGGGCGCGACGCCTCTGGCGACCTGGAAAGTTCACGCGCCTGGCTAAGCCTGGACCAGAGCATAGGCCACTGGCAGGCTGTGCTGCCCGGCGAGGATGAAGATCTCTTTGCGTGGCTCCAGAACCTCAGCCCAACCAAGCAGCTTGAGCTGCTGGCCGTGTGCGTGGCTCACAGTATTAACACAGTCGAGCTCAGTGAAGTAGCAGCTGGCCACGCACGCGCGCATCAATTGGCCGCCGCTGTCGGTCTGGATATGGCGGACTGGTGGGAGCCCACCGGCGCGTCATACCTTGCCAGCGTACCTAAATCTCGACGCATGGATGCGGTGCGCGAAGTTGCCGGAGATGAAGCGGCCGAGCGCATCGGCACCATGAAGAAGGACGCCATGATCGGTGCGGCCGAGGAATACCTCGCCGGCCGCCGTTGGCTGCCCCACATCCTCCGCCAACCGGGTGCACCGGCCACAGACGGGAAGCTGCCCACGACTGCCGAAGCGGAGGCCTGAAATGGAAAGCCTCGATCTCCTCCAGATGGCTACTAACGCCGGCGGCATCCCCGAGGGCCGGCATAGCGTGCGTATGCGCGCTCCGGACCTGCACCACCTGGCTACGCGGATCATCCGTGCTGCCGGCGCGGTGCGTGCGGACCTGCAGCCCGCCCCGGTGGTGAGGCAGCCCGACGGCACGTTCTGGCACCCCGCCCTGCCAGCGGCTATGCACGACAGCTTCCGTCTCGACTGGTTCGCCTTCGCCAACGGCATGGACGCGAAGTGCGTGGCCATGAACGAGGCCGACCTGAGTCCAGCGGCGCTTGCCCGGTACGAAAGCGAAGCCACCGCCGGTGACTTTTCGGGCTGGGAGCCGAAGTGCCCCGCTGGCAAGGGCTGGTTTTGCCTGGCGATCTACGACACCGAGGACGGGCCGCATGCTGTCTTCGTGCGACCGATGGCTGCACAGATGGATGGCCGCCATGCAGGAGAGCCATCATGACCGGCGACACCATGTGCCAGATCGAAGGCGAGGAATTGGTCATTCGCGTGCGTATTGACGCGCTGGCGGCCGCTGCCGAGATCATCTTGCCCGAGCTCCTGGGCATCGACCCGCTTCGCGAACGTCCCGTAAAGGTCACTGACCCTCTGGTGTGGGCCAACGAGGTCGTCAACACACTGCTCGAAGAAAGCGAAATCGGACAGACGCGCATCACCAACATGTTTGACGAGGCCTTCGAGCACGCGCTGGAGTATGGCGCCGAAGGCATCGAGGTCGAAGAAGCGCCAGAGGAGGATAGCGATGACTGACCGCGGCATCGAACAACCCTCGCAGCGCACTGTGCCTGCCGCGGTCGCGCCCAGCCCTGTGGCATTCCCGGCGAGCGTCTTCAATCTAGCGGGAGCTGGCCTGGCGGCCGCTCGGGAAGCTCCTGCTGAGAAGAAGACCCGTGTCCAACGCGGCCTCGATTACGTCCGCGAGCACGGGTCCGCGACCAATGAGGAGATCGCCAAAGCGATGGGCCTGAATGCTGGATCGCACCCCGGAAGCTACCTTGCCGTCGCTGTAAAAGACGGCCGACTCGAAACCCGCGAGGGCCGATGGCATCTAGGGCCCGGCAGGCGATCAGCCGTACTGCCGCCCGCCTCTCAATCGAATCAGGACCCGCCCGAGGCTACCGAGCAAGAGCGGCTCGACCAGATGCCAACGATGTCCGACCCGGCGCCGGCAAGCATCCAGATCTTCCCAACGGATGTTGCTGTTGTAGCTAGAGTTGACGGCTCCATCCTAATAGCGGTCGATGGCCAGGCCGTTGACCTCACGCCGAAACAGGCTCGCCTAATGCAGGCCTTCAGCGCCTTGCTTAACCAAACGGGAGATCTGCAATGAAGGAGAAAACTCTCGAAGAAGCTCTCCAGTACGCAAGGACGCTACAAAAGCGCCGTTCCCCATTCGGGAGTAATCAATGAGCGAACAGAACAAGGCGCACAACGTGCTTACAAGGCAGGTGACCGACTGGACACGCGAGCGGGATCGCCTGGATGACCTGATTGCGCATGCCACTGGAGCCATTCACCCGGAGGATTCGCGCGCAGCGCCGAAGGGGAATCACGACTTCTATGCTGGCGTGTGTGCGGCACTGTCCTGCGTGCTGGCGCATGACGCCGGCACACTGTGGCGCGAGATCGTGCAGTCGGTCGGCACAGACGATCTACTGCAATACGCCGCGCACGACGAGCAGGACGAGTGGGAGGTGGCCGGATTTTCGCGCTATTCCAACGCCGAGCTGGGCCGGGGCAAGCCCAAGCTTCGGCGTGCCATTGCCGACCATTCCGGTGCTGCCGCCGAAATGGTGGCCAGCCAGAGCGCCGATCCGGTGGCGCTGCCTGCTCGCTACTACCCTGACTTCGATGCGGGCTTGATGCGTCAATCCGAACACGGTGCGTGGGTGCGCTATACCGCCGCTACCGGGGCGCAGGGGCTGACGAGCCAGCGCGTTGAGGAAATCGCCAAAGCGTATTTCCATCAATACGGCACTGAACTTGGCGACATGAAGACAGCCATCCGAGTTGCGGTGCGAGAAGCCCTCGCCCAATCCGCCCCGGCGGCAACTGCGCCGAGCGAAACGAGTCTCCTAGGGTGCAACGACGCAGTTGGCGCTGCCCGTTGCCGTCTGGCCCACAAAACGGGCCACGAACAACCGGCAAAGTCCGATGACATGGTTCTGGTGCGGCGAGACGTGATCGCGGCCGCGTGCCACGCCATCAGCCATCAGAAGGCATCGGAAAAGGTGCTGAACTGCCTGCGCTCCGCTGCCATGGATACCGCTGCGCCGAGCGATGGCGCGCGGCAGGCGGTCCAGTGGGATTTGTTCCCTGGCTGGCTGATCGACCACCACGAAGGCGAAACTATCACCGAGGAAATGCTGCAATTTGCGCTGGCAGATATGCTGAAAGCGCATCCAGCCGCCCCTTCGCCGATCGAATCGCCTGACTACAAGGCTCGATTCGAAACGATGGTGTCCATGATCGGCGAGATTAGCGACGCGCTAGGTATTCCAGACGACGAGGCTGCCTGCGCAAATGGGCATGACCTGATCCTGGCAGCTATTGCACGCCTTCGAAAGCCTAGCGCATCGCCTGAGACGATGGTGCATTACGGCGGCGCCGAGACGCCGATTTCGTTCGAGGATAGCGCATCGCCTGCCGACGCCGATGAAGACGCCTACGTGATCGACCGCCTGGGCAAGCTACTGGCAGAGGTCGCTATCGCCCTGAAGGGGCCAGACCTCGCGCAGCACCGACACAGCTATCACGATCTGCCACAAGTTGCGCAGACGATGGTGCTGGAACTGGATATGTACCGCACACTCTACGGGAAGCAGGCTCCCACCGAGGCCAGCGCATCGCCTGCCGCCCCTACGGGAGACGATGCGCCCGCCGCCCCTGTGATGCCTGACATCCTGCTGCCGCTCAAAATCCGGAACGACCGCGACATGTTGAATTACCTGCATCAGGCATTCGAGCGCGAGGTGCACGTTTGCGAGCGCTGCCACGATAAAGACCCGGCCAGGAACACAGACAGCGCGTACTTTCTGCGCGAGTATCTGGCCGCTGCGCCGGTCCCGCCTTCCGCCCCGCAGAACGCCGCGCAGGACGCGAGGGATGCGGAGAAGATTGGCGAAATGGTGTGCGGCGACATCGAAGCCCACATCGATGGGTACGAGGTCGGCGACTACGAACTGATCTACGGGAAGCAGTTGGACGAGATAAACGTCAACCACCCAGGCAAGGTGTTCGCCATCTACATCGACCGCGCCGCCATGGGAACGGAGGGCCCGAACAAATGAGCGCCAACAGCAAGATCGAATGGACGGACCACACCTTCAACCCGTGGATCGGCTGCACCAAGGTATCGCCCGCGTGCGACCATTGCTATGCGGAGGTCTCCACGCCGGCCCGCACGCTGGGCGTAGTCTGGGGAGCGAAAGCCGAACGCCGCCGCACCACGGCCAGCAACTGGAACCTGCCGCGGCGCTGGAATGCCCAGCACGATGAGTTTTTCGCCGAGCACGGCCGCCGGCAGCGCGTGTTCTGCGCCAGCCTGGCCGACGTGTTCGATAACGCTGTGCCTGCGGCGTGGCGCGTGGATCTGGTCGCGCTAATCGCGGAGACGCCGAATCTTGACTGGCTGATCCTTACGAAGCGCATTGGCAATGCCCGCACGATGTGGCCGGCCGAGCCGCTGGCGAACGTCTGGTTGGGCGCTAGCATCACCAGCCAGGCCGAGGCCGCACGCGACATCCCCAAGCTGCTGGACATACCCGCACGCGTGCGCTTCCTGTCAATGGAGCCGCTGCTGGGGCCGGTGGATCTCTCCAGATGGATCAGTTACTGCGAGCGCACGGACAAGCACGGCATCAGCAGGGACGCCGCAGGCGCGCACATCCTCTGCGAGCGCCATTGCGGTATCTCATGGGTGATCGTCGGCGGCGAGAGCGGTCAGGGCGCGCGGCCGATGCATCCGGATTGGGCGCGCAGGCTGCGCGACCAGTGCGCGGCGGCCGGCGTGCCCTTCCTGTTCAAGCAATGGGGCGAGTGGACTCCGGCCGTGCCCGCGCCGGCTGGCACGCCGGGTCCTTATGCGCTGGCACCGCAAAGTGGCTGGTTTGGAAGCGAACCGAATACGCCGCATGAGGTTGACTGCTACCCACGACAGTTCATCGCGTTCGGATGCAGCGTGCTTCAGCGCGTTGGCAAGAAGGCCGCTGGCCGGATGCTGGATGGCGTGCGGCACGATGGATTCCCGGAGGCCTGCCGATGATCGAATCCATCATCAAGCCCAAGCGGCCGACTGGCGCCGGTTGGGTGCGGGAAAGTAGCGCGGCGCTGGAGGCCATTATGCGTGCCGCAGCCATGGCCACAACGACCGAGGCCTGGTTCCACCGTGAGAGCGGTATCCAGGTGTTCAGCTCAGTGGAAATCGCACGGGAGCCTGGTCAGACAGATCTTGGCCCGGAGTACCACCTCAGCTTGAGCAAGAACGGCGGCCGCCACGGCCCGCTACGGACGACGAGCGCCGAGGCTCTTTGGTGCATAGCGCAGTTCGACCTGGTCGACGCCAGAGAAGACAACCACGTGCCCAGCGGCGTAGTTCGTAACTTCTGGAGACCTGTCGCCGATCATTTGTCTGGCTATGAGTGCCCCTGTGCTGATGACGAGCCGGCTATGCGTGAAGACAAAGGCGACTTTGTATGGCGAGGAGTGACCAGATGAAGGCTCAGCACGCACTTGCCCTGGCAGCTGCCGTGCTCGCCGCGGTGACGCTGCAGGCCGGATGCTCTGACCCGGCTGGCGCCCATCGCGTGCTGGAGGCCGCCGGCTACGACGAAATCCGTGTTGATGGCCCCGCATTGTGGGGCTGCGCCGACGACGACACATTCCAAACCGCCTTCCGAGCGGTCGGGCCGACAGGCAAGCCCGTCCAGGGCGTTGTCTGTGCTGGCTGGCTAAAGGGCGCGACGATTCGGCTGGAGTAGAACATGAGTCTCTTGACCCAAGCCTATCTGCTGGACAACTATGGTCCGCGCTTAAATGTCCAGCAACTCTCCAAGCTGCTGGATATCGCTGAAGGCACCATCAGAAATCAGATTAGCGCAGGCGCATTTCCGATCAAGACGTACGTCGACGGCGGCCGCCGCTTCGCCTCGTACCAAGCGGTCGCCGAGCACCTGGACGCGATGGATGCCTCGGTTCGTGGACACCAATTTAGAGCCGCTTGAAACGCCACGCCCCGCCACGAGTGCGGGGCGTCTCAAAGTGAACGCAGATCCAGTTCAGCTGCATCCGGATCCCCGCCAAGGCCGATGATAATGTCCCGGAGCATCCCAGCCTCCGCGGCTGCAAACTCTGGTGTACCGAATTCAAAGTCCTCGGGAAGGGCTTGACCGGCCTTTCTTCGGAGGACACGTATGCGGTCCTCAAACGCGCGAGCTCTCTCTCGGAGGGCGTCGTCCATTGGTTTCTCCAATTTGCTCATAGCCCCTTATCGGCACACTGTCGCCAGAGTTTAGCGATGCCACCATGCCACTTGAGGGCACAGTCTATGGGGTTCCGCTATTCTGTCTTGGGGGGGGACGGTGGAGTCAGCATTTGGACCGTTGCTACAAATTTGCTATAGCAATGGAGCAATGCCTTTAATATCAGGGACTTAGAGCATCATTCCGCACCGTGAACTACGGCGAGGGACAGGACTGCCAGGACGAAAAACCGCGGGCGCGGTGATCCTGGAGACGGGCGGGAGTATATCAAAATCCGCACGCCCGCGGCCCGGCGCCGGCGCGGTGGTGGGTGTTGGCCGACAGCGGCATGCCAGGGTGTCGGCGCGCAGCCAACGCGTCGGTACAGGCTGCAAGTGGCGGCTGGCCCCCGCCTTGCCCAGAACCCGCGTCAGCCCGCGGATTCCAACCTGAGCCGGTCCGTTCCCCTTCGGTGGCACGCCGCTTGCTCAACCACCCGCACCACCCCGGGCGCATCGGCGCCTTCCACCGGAGACCGCATATGGCCACCCTCTCGATCAATGACCTTGCCGGCTGCCGCGAATTGGCTCCCGCCGCCATGGCGCGCGTACGCGGCGCGGGTGGGCAATGGGTATTCGGCTGGATCCGCCCGTTCGTGCCGTCGTCGCCGGCGCCGCTCGGCACGGTGATCAACTTTTACGAGATCAACTACAGCTTCTATGCTGATCAGATAAACAACCAGTTCCAGAACATCGATATCCGCAACAACGCGCCGAACGCCAATATCAATGTGCGGGCCGACCAGGGTGCCAGGAACGACGGCAGGCTGGTCTGATCGGGCCAACGCCGGGCGCCCGCGGGCGCTGGCGTGGCGCGTTGCGGATCGCAGCGGAGGCCAGCTTGGGTTTCGACTCGCATTTCCGGTGGACCTCGGCGGCATGCACCGACGTCGGGCGCGTGCGCGAGCGCAATGAGGACGCTTGCCTGGACCTGCCCGGGCAGGAATTGTGGGCCGTGGCCGACGGCATGGGCGGCCATGCCGTGGGGGATTTCGCCAGCCAGGCGGTGGTGCGGGCGCTGGCGGCGCTGCCGCCACAGGCGCGGCTGGAAGACCGCATCGACGCCACGCGCGCGGCCTTGCAGGGCGTGAACCTGGCGCTGGTCGACGAAGCCGCGCGCCTGGGCGTGCGCTGCATCGGCAGCACGGTGGTGGTGCTGCTGGCCGGCGACAGCCGCTGTGCCTGCCTGTGGGCCGGCGACAGCCGCCTGTACCGGCTGCGCGGCGGCCAGCTGGCGCGGCTCACGCGCGACCACAACCAGGTCGAGCGCCTGCTCGCGCGCGGCCTGATCACGCCGGAACAGGCGCGCCACCATCCCGCGCAGAACACCATCACGCGCGCGGTCGGCGCGGCGCCGACGCTGGCACCCGAGCAACTGCTGACCGACGTGGCCGACGGCGACGTCTACCTGTTGTGCAGCGACGGCCTGAGCAACGAAGTCGACGATGACGCCATCGCCGCGGTGCTGGCGCAGCAGGACGTGGCGCAGGCCGCGCTGACGCTGGTGCAGAAGGCGCTCGATGCGGGCGGACGCGACAACATCTCGGTGGTGGTGCTGCGCGCGGCCGACCCTTGCGGCCCGGACCGCACCCTGGTCAACCCCGAGCTCGACGCCTGACGCCTGACGCCTGACGCCCGAAACCCGCCGCGTCCTAGCCCTTGCCGGCTTCGGCCTGCCGGCTGGCACGGAAGTCCTTCGAGTGGATGCCGTGCTTCTTCAGCAGCATCTGCAGGTGCGAGCGGTTCATGTCGAAGCGCCGCGCCAGTTCGGCGACGGTGCCGCCCACCTCCTGCAATCCGCGCTCGAGGAAGGCGCGCTCGGCCTCGTCGCTGGCGGCGCGCTTGGCTTCGCTGAGCGAGGTCGCCATGGCGATGTCGGTGCCGGATGCGCCGCTGCCGACCACCGCCAGCGCGGCGGGCTTGGGGCGGATGTCCTGCGGCAGGTGCGGCAGGTCGGCGGTATCGCCCGCCAGGCAGCTCAGCCGGTACAGCAGGTTGCGCAGCTCGCGGATATTGCCGGGGTAGTCGTAGTGCAGCAGGAAGTCGCGCAGCCGCGGTGTCAGCCGCACCGGCGCGCGCCGCAGCATGCCGGCGGCCTCGTCGCTGAAGTACGACACCAGCAGCGGGATCTCGTCGCGCCGTTCGCGCAGCGACGGCAGGCTGACGTGGATCACGCTCAGCCGATAGAACAGGTCTTCGCGGAAGGTGCCGGCCTGGCTCATGCGGCGCAGGTCCTTGTTGGTCGCCGCGACGATGCGCGCATCGACCGAGATGATCTCGTCCGAGCCGACCCGCTGGATCTCGTACGCCTCGAGCACGCGCAGCAGCTTGACCTGCCCGGTCAGCGGCAGTTCGCCGATCTCGTCGAGGAAGATGGTGCCGGTATGCGCGCTTTCGAACTTGCCGCGCCGGTCGTTGCTGGCGCCGGTGAAGGCGCCCTTCTTGTGGCCGAACAGCTCGGATTCGAGCAGGCTGTCGGGAATGGCACCGCAGTTGACCGAGATGAAGGGCTTGTCGGTGCGCGCGCCATTGGCGTGGATCACCTTGGCCATCAGCTCCTTGCCGGTGCCGCTTTCGCCGTCGATCAGCACCGGCAGATCGGTCGGCGCTGCCTTCTCGGCGATTTCCAGCGCCTCTAGCAGCCGGGGATTGTCGCCGAAGGTCCCTTCGAAGATAAAGCTGCGCTCCATCAGCGCCTGGCGGCGCTCGCGCGGCAGGCGTTCGACTTCCGGCTGCGGCAGCGCGGATTCGGGCGCAGCGTCGGCAGACGAAGCCGCCTGCACGAAGCGCTCCTTGTGCGACAGCCCCATCACCTCGTCGCGCAGCGTGGTGGCCTGCTTGAGCAGCTTCTCGATCTCGGGCCGGTCCAGCTTCGACGCCCAGCGCAGCGTCGAGCGCAGGATCTCGATCTTTTCGATCAGCCCGGCGAACGACACCGGCGAAGTCACCGAGACGGGGGTGGCACCCTGGTTGTATAGCTTCATGCGGCACTCAGTTGCTTCTGCACCAGTTGGAAATACATGCCCTTGCGCTCCAGCAGCTCCTCGTGCCGGCCCTGCTCGACGATGGCGCCTTCGTACAGCACCAGGATCTTGTCGGCCTGCATGATGGTGCTGAGCCGGTGCGCGATGATCACCGCGGTGCGCCCGCGCAGGATCTCCTGCATATTGGCCAGGATGTTGCTCTCGGACTGCGTGTCCAGCGCCGAGGTGGCTTCGTCGAACACCAGCAGGCGCGGGTCGTGGTACAGCGCGCGCGCAATGCACAGCCGCTGGATCTGCCCGCCCGACAGGCCGATGCCGCGCTCGCCTACCACCTGCTCGTAGCCCAGCGGCAGCTTGCTGATAAAGGCATGCGCGTCGGCCATGCGCGCCACTTCCTCGATGCGGCGCCGGTCCGGGCTGTCGTCGCCGCAGGCGATGTTCTCGGCGATGGTGCCGGAGAACAGCAGGTTGGACTGCATCACGTAGCCGACCTGGGCGCGGTAGAACGCCGCGTCGATCACGTTCAGGTCGTAGCCGTCGACCGTCATCGAACCTTCGGTGGGCTTGTAGAAGCCGACCAGCAGCTTGGCCAGCGTGGTCTTGCCCGAGCCGCTGCGACCGACGATCGCCACCATCTCGCCGGGCCGGATGGCGAAGCTGATGTTCTCCAGCACGTAAGGGGTGTCTTCGCCGCCGTAGCGGAAGTACAGGTCCTTCATCACGATCTCGCCCTGCAGGTCGGGCAGCATCACGCGCGACAGCACGTCCTGCGGCTTCTGTTCCGGCTCCAGGTCGAGCACGTCGCCAAGCCGCTCCATCGCCACGCCGGCGTCGTTGAGCTGGCCCCACAGGGCCACCAGCCCCATCAGCGGCGCCAGCACGCTGCCCATGAAGGCGTTGAACGCCATCAGCTGGCCGATGGTCAGCTCGCGCTCCAGCACCAGCGTCGCGCCCACCCACAGCACCGCGATGGTGGTGGCGGCATTGAGCAGCTGGCTGGCCAGCCCCACCAGGATATGGAACTGCTGCGCCTTGTACTGCGATTCCAGCGCCTTGGTGTACTTGCGCTCCCAGCGCAGCCGCACCGGGCGCTCGATGCCCATGCCCTTGACGGTCTCGGCGCCGCCCAGCGTCTCCATCAGGTAGGCCTTGGCATCGGTCGAGGTCGCGAACACGTCGCGCGCATAGGCCTTGACGCGCGGCGTCACCACCACCGTCAGCGCGGCGATCGGGATCACGAAGGCGATCAGCAGCAGCGTCAGCTTGACGTTGTAGAGAAACATGATGGTGAAGTAGATAAACACCATCAGCAGGTTCAGCGCCGTGGTCACCGTCGATTCGGTCAGGAAGGCGCGGATGGTCTGGTTCTCCTGGAAGCGCGCGAAGATATCGCCGGTCTTGCGCCTGGCGAAGAACGACAGCGGCAGCGACAGCGTATGCCGGAAGAAGTGCGACATCATGGCGAAATCCATATTGCGCACCATAAAGTTGGCCAGGTAGGCGCGGATCGTCGCCATCAGCTGCGAGAACACGCTCGAGATGATCAGCCCCGCGATCAGCAGGTGCAGCAGCCCGACGTTCTGGTGCACCACCACGCCGTCGAGGATGTTCTGGATGATCAGCGGCGGCACCACCCCCAGCATCTGGATCACGAAGGTCGCCAGGAACAGGTGCGCCAGGATCTTCTTGTACGGCGCCAGATAGCCGATAAAGCGCAGCCACGGCGAGCGCTGCACCGACAGCTGCGTCATGCTCTCACCCGGCGTGAACAGCAGGCAGGTGCCGCTCCAGCCGCGCTCGAATTCCTCGGCGCTCATCTTGCGGAAGCCGATGGCCGGGTCGGCCACCCAGACCCAGCGCGACGAGATCCCGTACACCACCACGTAGTGGTAGCCCTCCCAATGGACGATGAACGGCAGCTCGAAGCCCATCAGCGAATCGCGCGTGCATTGCACCCCGCGCGTGGTGAAGCCCAGCGATTCGCCCGCCCGCGCCAGGCTGTCGAGCGTGGCGCCTTGCGTGGTGACGTTGGCCAGCTCGCGCAGCTTGCCCAGCGTCATCGGAATGCCATAGTGCCGGCAGATCATCGCCAGGCAGGCCGCGCCGCAATCCATTTCCTCGGCCTGCTCGACCAGCGCAAAGCGGCGGATCAGCTTCTCGCCCAGCTCGGGCCTGGAGGCCAGGTCTAGCAGTACCGGACGCTTACGCCGCTCGGCCAGCTTCTTTTGCCGGTGCAGCTCGCGGTCGAGCACGCGGATGCGCTCCTCCAGCACCTCGCGCAGGCGCGGATTGCGCTCGAGGATCAGCTGCACGGTCTTCTCGGGAATCACCAGCAGGCGCACGTCGGTCTCGGCAATCGCCGACGCCAGCTGCTCCTGCCGCATCACGCAGGCGCGCTCGCCGAAGATATCGCCCTGGCCCAGCGTCGCCAGCGGGAACTCGCTGGCCTCTTCGCTGCGCACGATGCGCACCGTGCCCTGGCGCACCACGTACAGGCGCCGGTCATCGCGTCCGTCCTGCTTCAGGATTTCCCGGCCGGCCGCGACGCGCTTGACGCCGACGCTGCGCACCGCGTCTTCCAGCTCCTGCTTGTCGAGCTTGCCGCGCAGGTCGAACAGCCGCGCGACAAAGCCGCCGGCCGAGCTGATTGCGACATAGCTGGTGATAAAGGCCAGCGCCGCGGGGTTGCCGGCCACCACGGGCTCGCTCACGCTGCGCGGGATCATCAGCAGCTCGGTCTTGCCCGAGGCGCGCACCGACGACTCGTGCCGGTATTCGCGCAGCAGCGCGAGATCGGCAAAGACCTCGCCGGTCTTGCGCACCCCCATGCTGATTTCCTTGCCGTGCTCGTCGTTGAACACGCGCACCGAGCCGGACTTGACGATAAACAGGCCCGGCGCAACTTCACCGGAATTGCAGACGGTATCCCCAAAGCCGAAGCTCAGCACCTGCGCGGCGCCGGCCAGGCGCGCCAGCTCTTGCGGCGTCAGCACCGACAGGATCTCGACCGACGCCAGGAACGCGGCCAGCGCCGAGCCCGCTTCCGGCGGCTGCGGCGGCTGCGGCGGCTGCGGCGCGGCGGTGGCGGCGTCGGCCGGACCGGCCTCGCTAGCGGGCTTCGATGACATGTTCCTGCGCCCTGGCCATCAGCCAGTCCTCACGCAGCAGGCGGCGCACTTCGACCGCCACCTCGCTGTCGAGCGTGGCCGGGTGCTTGGCGCGCACCAGGAAGACTTCGAAGAACGAGCGGTCGGCGGCCGGGAACGGCCCCAGCAGGTCGCCCGGCTCGGCGTTGAAGACCTTGGCCTCGATCTCGGTCTTGAGCGAGCCGCGCAGCACCTTGCCGATCTCGCCGCCGCGCTCGCGCGTGTCGGCAATCGAATGCTCGCGCGCCATCTCGGCAAAGGCGTCGGGGTCGTCCTGCAGGTAAGAGATCAACTCCCTGGCCTTGCCTTCGCTGTCGACCACGATATGGCTGACCTCGATGCTGTCGAAGCGCGGCGAGTTCAGCGCAAAGTATTCCTGCACCGCCGCCTCGCTGCACACCTGCGCCATCATCCGCTCCTGATAGAGGCTGTCGGTGATGAAGGCCTCGAACTCGTCCAGGCTGACGTTGAGCGCATCCAGGTAATGGTTCATGTCGGCGGCGCGGTGCAGGCCCTGCACGCGGCGGAACTGGTCGGCGCGCTCCTGGATCTCCTCGGCCGTGACCACCATGCCCTGCCGCTTCGCGGCGTGCACGGTCAGCTTGTCGCGCACGATCTGCTCGACCAGCCCTTCGAACTGCCCGGTCAGCTTGAGCAGGCGCACGAATTCCTCGACCCCAAGCACCTCGTCGTCGATACGCACGATGCCAGTCATTTTTCCGACTCCTTTGGCGGCCTGGCGCGGCGGCGCGCCAGGGCTGTCCAGATGCTGTTCCAGGGTGCGACCGCGGCGCTAGCCCGCCACCTCGCGGAAGGGATCGAGCCCGAGGTCGATCAGGCGCCGTTCGCGCACCACGATCTCCGCGGTGGCGGTCATGCCGTAGCGCAGCGGATACTTGTTGTCGGCCACGGTGTAATAGTCGCGCGCCAGGCGCACGCGGCCTTCGTAGACCGGCTGCTTGTCAGGCCCGCCGGGCTTGGTCGCGGGCGAGATGAATTCCAGCGTGCCGTCGATGATCCCGTAGCGCTGGTACGGGAACGCGCTGAACTTGAGCTTGACCGGCAGCCCCTCGCGCAGGAAGGCGCGGTCGCGCTCGGCAATCACGATCTTCACCACCGGGCGCGCATCCTTGGGCGCGATGCCGCCCAGCGGCGTATTGGCCTGCACCTTGTCGCCGCGCTGGGTCGAGGTGACGTCGGTGATCACGCCCGACACCGGCGCCAGGATCAGCAGGAAGTTGTCCTTGTCGATATTCTCGAAGCGGATGCGCGCGGCGGCGTCGGCGACCAGGCGGGCGGTCTGCACCTGCAGGCGCAGCTTGTCCTCGGTATTGGCGATCTCGCGCAGCGCCGCGTCATACTGCACGCGCAACCCGGCGAGGTCCTGGCCGCTGCTTTCCAGCTCGGAGCTGGCCTGGGTCAGCTCGCGGGCCACGCGCGCCTCCAGCTCGGTCAGCCGCGACTGCGCCACGCGCAGGTTGTTGTCCGCGTCCTGTGCCGCGGCACGCTTGGCGTCGACCTGCGATTGCGAGACCCCGCCGCCACCGGGCAGCGCCAGCAGGCGCGCGTAGCGGTCCTGCTCCTGGCGCGCGAACTCACGCGCGCGCCGCGCGTTCTCCAGGTTGCTGCGCGCTTCCTGCACCTGCGCGCGCTGCTGCTCGGCCAGCCGCGTGGTGCCTTCGGCGATGCGGGTCTCGTGCTGGCGCGTGGCCACGTCGATCTGCTGCTTGAGCGCCGCCGCGCGGCGTTCCATCAGCGCCTTCTTGTCGGGGAACTGCTTCCACTCGCGCTCTGAGTCTTCCAGCTTGAGCTGCGCCTCGAGCGCGTTGGCCGCAGCCTCGATCGCGCCGCGCGCATTCAGGCGCGCCAGCACATCGTCCTTGGACACGGGCTGCCCTTCCGCCACATACAGGTCGGCAAGTTCCCCATCCACCGGCGCATAGAAGCGCCGCACCTCGGACTCCGGCGCCAGCGTGCCCTGCGCGGTGACGATGACATCGGCGTGGCCGACGAACGACCAGACCAGCCCGCACAGCACCAGCGCGAAGGTGGTGACGATGGTCAGCATGCCCAGCCGCGACGGCTCGGCGCTGAGCAGGCCGATGCCCTCGGCGCCGTGGTCTTCGAGCGCCTCGGACAGTGGCTTGAGGCCGGCGTGGCGGGAGTCGTCCTTCATGGCTTCCCCACTGCCGCCGGTGGCGGGGCCGCGGCCGTAGCTGCAGACGCAGGCGCGACGGACTCCGGCGCCTTGCCGGTGTCTTCACCGCCGATCAGCGCAAGCTTGGCCTTGAGCACGGCGGGATCGAGCACCGTGCTCAGCTCGCGCAGCGCGTGCCGCTGCTGCTCGGCCTCGGCGCGGATTTCCTGTTCGACCTTGGCCAGCTGCGCCAGGTCGGCGCTCTCGCCGGCACGCAGTTGCGTAAAGATGCGCATGCCCTGGCGCGCGTCGTCCTGCGCCTGCGACAGCAAGCGCGCCTGCGCGCGGAACTTCGGCGAGATGCCGGGCTCGAGCCGCTGCTCGCCGCCGATCACGCCGTTGGCGCGATACTGCTTCCACGCCGCGAGCGCGCTCGCCATCAGCTCGCGCGCGCGCCGCAGCGCACTGTCGCGCACGCCGTTGACATCGGCCTCGACCGCCCTGGCGAAATAACCGTCCTCCTCCGCCTCGAGCATGGCGTAGAAATCGAGCAGGCGGTCCTCGTAGCCGCGGCTGCCGCGCGCCGACTGCAACGCGGCGTACTGCGCCGCGACCTGCTGCTTGTGCGCTACGTCGCGCGCCAGGTCGTCGGCCCACGGCCCGCCGCGGATCTGCCCGAGCGCGGCCAGCGCCGCGGTGCTGTCGCCGCGCTGCCACGCGCCGGCGGCGTTCGCATACGCGCGCGCCATCTCCGGCGGCGGCAGGCGCGCGCCCAGGCTGGCCAGCTGCGCCTGGAACGGCGGCGTGGCGAAACGGCTGTCGGTCAGCCGCGCCACCAGCTGCCCCGGCCGGCGCGCGCGCAATGCCTGCAGCAGGCCGGTGTAGCGATCCAGGTCCGACTGCAGCCGGTCCAGGCCGGCCAGGCGCGGATATTTCTCGCGGTATTCGGCCAGCACCGGCTGCAAGGCTTCCGGGCGGTCGCGGCCCAGTTCTGTAGTGATGGTGGCATTGAGCCGGTCGATCGCCGCCAGATAGACCGAGGCGTCGTTCTGCAGCCGGCGCACATCGCTGAGCGCATCGGCATACAGGTCGCGGAACGCCGGCACGTCGGCCGCGATGCGGCCGAGCGCGCGCTGGTGCGCGGCGGTGTCCTGGTTCCAGTACGCCAGCAGCTGGCGCATCGGCGTTTCGTCGGTGTACAGCCGGATCGGCGCATCGGCACCGCGCGCCGCGGTGAAGCGCTCGAGCCTGCCGATCCAGTCGAGCTCGGCCAGCAGCGGCCGCGCTTCCGCGTTGTGCGTGCTGAGCTGGCGCAGGCGCGCCAGCACGGCATCGGCGCCGGCCATGTCGTTGGCCTTGAGCCTGGTGGCAAAGTCTGGCACGTAGGCGCGCAACAGCGCTTCGGTACCGATAGCCTGGACTTCGACATCATCGGGGTGTCGCGCCAGGTAGCTGTCGGCCGCCTGCGCCGCGCCGGCGTAGTCGCCGGCGGCAAAGCGCGACTGCACCGCGCGCTCCGGCGCGCCACGCCAGTAGACCGCGGCGCCCGCCACCAGCGCGAGCAGCACCAGCGCCCCGCCCCAGCGCGCCGCACGCCGCGTGCGCGCCGGCTGGTCCAGTCCGAACAGCCGCGCCCCTTCCGCCAGCAGCAGCGCGGCACGGCCGCGCGTGCGGTGCTCGCGCGCGCCGTCGGCGGCGGCGGTGGCTGCGGCGGCCTGCGCCTCGGCTTCGGCGTTGACCTCGTCCTCCTGGTGGGCGGCGTAGTCGACGCAGAAGATATCGAGGAAGGAATCGGGCGCGCCGACAAAGGTGGTGCGGTCGCCGTCATCGCGCGTGGGCGGCGTGGCGGAGGTGGCCGCCTCCGCGGCAGGCGATGCGGGCGTGCCCGGTGTATCAGCCGCATCAGCCGCATCAGGGGTATCGGGCGTATGCAGCAGCGAACGCGTCGCCGTGGCGTCGCCGGCGCCTTCGGATCGCACCTGCGCCTGGTAGACAAAGTGGTTGCCGCCAAACGCGATCAGGTCGCCGTCGTCGAGCGGCACGCCGTGGTCGGCCAGGCGCTTGCCGTTGACGAAGGTGCCATTGGTGCTGCCGAGGTCCTCGACGAAGGGGATGCCGCCCTTCAGGTAGATATGCGCATGGCGCCGCGACAGGTAGTTGACCTGGTGCGGGTAGCTGTCGCGAAAGCGCGCGAAGGCATCGTCGCCCTTGCTGATCAGGTACGGGAACTGCTCCACGTGCAGCGGCTGCAGCCCGACGTCATGGCGTTCCGGCACCAGCGTCAGCGCCACGCGCGGCGGCACCGGCTGCGGCGCGCGCGGCACCAGCCGCACCCGGAACGACAGCGCCGGACCGAACGCGACTTCATCGCCATCGCCGAGCCGCGCCGGCTGGCGCGCCACGGCCACGCCGTTGACGCGCGTGCCGTTCTTGCTGCCGAGGTCCGCCACGTAGACCGCGCCGTGCTCGGCAAAGATGCGCGCATGGCGTCGCGACAGCGGCGCGGACAGGGCTTCGGGGTAGGCGGCGAACGGCATCTCGCTGCGGCCGACCGCAAACAGCGCTTCGTCGATGCGGATCTCGCCGAGCCCGGGATGCGCCACCGGCGTCAGGAACACATCGAATTCCTGCGCCGCGTTCTGCGCCATGTCCGGCACCACGTTATGCAACGCATCCTGCGCGAGGTCCCGTGCGGATCCCTGGGCCATGTTCACCGGCATTTCCATGATCAGTGCTTCGTCAGGAGCCATGTTTCCAGCGAGCCAACAGCGCGCTGCCGCGGCGGCAGGCCAGGGGGATGAAGCGACTAAGAACATAGTAGGCGACGGCCTAGGCGAGTCAATCGGCCGTGGCCGGCGTGGCTGGCGTGGCAGCGGCATCGTCGGCACCATTCACTGCGGCGGATTCAGCGCGGTATTGCGCACATCGGCCTCGGGCCAGCCGCCGCCGAGCGCCTTGTAGAGCGTGATGGTGTCGCCCAGGATTTGTTGGTGGACCGCCAACAGCTGCAGCTGCGCGGCCAGCAGCGAGCGCTCGGTTTCGAACACTTCGAGCTGCGAGACCACGCCTTCCTTCAGCTGCGCCTCGATCTGCGCGGATACCACGCGCAGCTGCTCCACCTGCTGCTGCAGCTCGATGCGCTGCTTCTTGTGGGCGTCGACGTTGACCAGCGCGGTCTCGACTTCCTCGAACGCGGTCATCACGGTGCGGCCATATTCGTTTTCCGCCACGCCCACCTGCGCCTCGGTGGTCTTCACCCGCGCGCGCACGCCCGGGTCCAGCATCGACAGGTTGATGCTGGGCATGAAGCCGAAGGTGAAGGACTTGAGCAGGTCGCTCAGGGCGAAGCTGGCGGTGCCGCCGCGCGCGGTCAGGCTGATGCTGGGCAGCTGCGCCAGACGCGCCTGGCCGACGATGTTGTAGGCGGCCAGCACGCGATACTCCGCCGCCACCACATCCGGGCGCCGCGCCAGCAGCTGCGACGGCAGCCCCGCCGGCACCGGGGGCGGCTGCACGCGGTCCTGCAGCCGCCCTGGCGGCACCTTGAGATTGCCGGCGGGCACTCCCACCAGCGTCGCCAGCGCGTTCTCCGCCACATCGCGCGAACGGCGCAGCTCGAGCAGGTCCTTGTTGAGCCGGTTGATTTCGGCCTGCTGCTGCATCACGCGGATCTTCGGCACCAGCCCGTTCTGGTACATGGCCTGGTAGGTCGACAGGATCTGCCCGTTCCTGGCCACGGTACGCGACTGCTGCTCGATCTGCTCGTCGAACTGCAGGATCTGGAAGTATGTGGTCGATACCCCGGCCACCAGCGTCAGGTAGCCGGCGCGCCAGTCGGCCTCGGTGGCGCGGAACTCGGCGGTCTGCGCCTGCACGCCCTTCTCGACCTTGCCCCAGATATCGATATCCCAGTTCAGCTGCGCGCCGGCGTTAAAGGTCCAGGTGGACTTCTGCCCGGTGCTCTTGTCGAAGCTTGCGCCGGCGCCGACGTCGATCACCGGCAGCCCGCCGGCGCGGGCCTCGCCGATCTGCGCGTTGGCCACGCGGATGCGCGCCGCCAGCACCTTGATGTCGTAGTTCCCTGCCAGCGCGCGTTCGATCAGCTGGTTCAGGTACGGGTCCTTGAAGCCCAGCCACCAGTTCGGCTGCACCGCTTCGGCCGGCGATACCGTGATCGATTCCTGGCGCGACCATTCCGCCTTGACGGGTGTTTCGGGGCGCTGGTACACCGGCGGGCGGAAATCGGCGCAACCCGCGAGCAGCGCCAGGCCGGCCAGCGCGGCAAGCCAGGCAGCACGGCGCGGCGCGCGGATCACCGCAAGCACGGACGGGGCAATGGGGAATGCGGGCACGATGGGTTCCTGCGTGCGACGGCGGCGGTCGGCAGGGCTGCACCGGTTCGCCGGTACATCGGGGCCGCCGCGTCTGTCTGTATTGTGGTGCGCGCGGGCGCGCGCTCCAACCCCGATCGGCACGGGGTCGGCAAAAGCGCCGCGGGGACGCCCCCGCGGCGCGGCGCCATCTCAACTATCTTCTCAGCGATAGATATTGTTGCTGGCGTTCTGGTTGGTATCCACATGCGAGCGGACATGGTCGAGGAAGGCCGAGCCATTGCCGTTCAGGTTGGTCACGGACTGCATCTGCGCGATCTCCTGCACGGCGGTGATGCTCTTGTCGAACGACAGGTTCAGCGGCTGGAACACGGCCACGAACGGCAGCGCGCGGCCGCCGTGCACGGCGTGCATGCTCTTGCGGTCCAGGGTTTCGACAGTGGTCAGGTCGGCGAGGGTCAGCTTGGTCATGATGGTCTCCGGTAGAGGAAGGGTGTTGCCTGGGGTTTCTGGGTTCGAGCATCGGGTTGGTGTCGCGCTCGGGAGGGACAAACGCAGGGACTGTGCCAGCGCGCCCGCGATGCCGGGGAAAATCGCTGAAGTGCCTGTAAACACGGGGGTTTTTCGTTTCCGGCGCGTCGCCGGGAAGGACCGCGGCACGATTGCCGCGCGGTGCTGTGGCGGGAGGACGCCAACAGGTTGGAGGATTCGTGTTGGGATCGGGCCAACAACCTGGACCGCTTCCGCGCCAGGTCACCAGCCCGCCTGCCCCAGGCCTACTTCACGTAGATCGTGATCCGCTTCGAATACACCGGCGGGTTGGTCGGTATGTGCTTGTCGTCGCCCATCAGCAGTTGAAGCGTGTGCTTGCCCGGCGCCAGCTCGATCATGGTCTCGGTCTCGCCCGCGCCGAAATGCAGGTGATTGCGGTCGTTGGGAATCTCCTTGTCCATCGGCGGCAGCTCGACGTCGATCAGCAGGTGATGGTGGCCGGTATTGGGATACTTCACGTCCTTGGGCGCCACCCCCATATTGCGCAGCCCGAACCACACCTTGAACGGTTTGCCGGCGGGCAGGGTCTGCCCGTCGTTGGGCCAGCCGATATACAGGTAGGCATTGGGCGGCGCAGCCGTGGGGCCGCCCTGCACCCACGCGGACAGCAACAGGCTGACGGCGAAGACGGCCGCGGCAAGTAGTCGGGACATGGCGCTCTCCCCTGTCTGTAGATCGGCATCTGCGATGCGTGCGCGGCGGGCGCGGCGCACGCCGCGTCGCTATTTCACCGTGATCGTGATCTTCTTCGAGTAGATCGGCGGCTCGAACGGTACGTGCCTGGCGTCGCCCATCAGCAGTTGCAGCGTGTGCTTGCCGGGCGGCAGTTCGATGCGCGCATCGGTCTCGCCCGCGCCGAAGTGCAGGTGGTTCTTGTCCGAGGGGATTTCCTTGTCGAGCGGCGGCAGCTCGGTATCGATCAGCAGGTGATGGTGTCCGCAGCGCGGCAAGTCGACGCCCTTGGGGCAGACGCCCATATTGCGCAGGCCCATGCGCACCCAGAACTTGCCGCCGCCGATGACGGCGCCGTCGTGCGGCCAGATGATGTAGACCTCGGCATTGGGCGGGGCTGCCGTCGACAACGACAGCGACGGCGCGGCGGCCAGCGTGGCGGCCGCCAGCAGGCGGATCAGGAATCGTCTGGACATACGCGTCGCCTCCCCGAGAGCTATCCCGAAACCCGATCACGTTGTCCCGAAAGCCCCTTGTTGTTGCTTGTTGGTCAGCGCTCGGCGATTCGTCATTCAGGTTAGAACGCAAGCGCGGAAAAGGCGACCCCGGCGTGCCGCGGCGGCCCGGCGATGCCCCGCCGCATCCACACGCGCTGTGCTATCTTGAAGCAAGCCGGTCGGCGTCCTGGCCACGCACCGATGTGCCCAGCGCATGCCGGCGGCGACGGCAGGCAATGGAATCGCGGCGGCTCCAGCGAGGTGTGAAGATGTGGCGCAACCTACCAGTGGTACGCGTGGCTGCGATGATCCCGGTTGCCGCCGTGGCAGCACTGCTCGCCATGGCAATGCCCGCGGCAGGCGAATCGATGCAAGCCCGGACCCTGCTCGCCGGCATCATGCCGAAGAACACCGACGAGCAGTATGAGCTGAGCTTCTGGGAATCGATCAAGAACAGCAACCACGCTGCCGATTACGAGGCCTACCTGAAGCAGTACCCCAACGGCCGGTTCGCGGGACTGGCGAGGGCACGGATCGAGCGCCTGGGGGGCAGCGCGCCCGCACCCAAGGCGCAGGCACCTGCGCCGCAGCCGCGCGCCGGCGCCACGGGCAGCGGACAGGCCTCGCGATCCCCCGCACCTGCAACGGCTTCGGCTCCGCCGGCCAAGGCTGCGCCGCCCGCGGCCGCGCGTCCCTCAACTCCAGCACCAGCGCCAGCACCAGCACCCGCACCGCGTGCCGCGGGCGACGGCGTGGTCAGCACCACGCTGCGCACCGCCGAAATCCGCGATTGCCCGGCCTGCCCGGCGCTGGTCACGGTTCCGGCAGGCAGCTTCACCATGGGCAGCAACGCCAGCGACCCGGCCGAAAAGCCGCCGCATCAGGTCGCCATCGCGCAGCCGTTTGCCATCGGCCGCTATGAAGTCACGGTCGAGCAATGGAACGCGTGTGCCGACGCCGGCGGCTGCCAGCGCATTCCCACCGTCGCCGACAGCGCGAAGAACGCCCCGGTACGCGACGTCAGCTGGGACGACGCGCAGCAGTACGTGGCGTGGCTCAGCAAGACCACCGGCAAGAGCTACCGGCTGCCCACCGAGGCGGAATGGGAATACGCGGCGCGCGGCGGCAGTGCCACCACTTACTGGTGGGGCGACCAGATGCGCAAGGGCAATGCCAACTGCAAGGACTGCGGCGATCCGTGGAGCCAGGATGCGCCGGCGCCGGTGGGCTCGTTCGCGGCCAACCCCTACGGCCTGCATGACGTCAACGGCAGCGTGTGGGAATGGGTGGCCGATTGCTGGCACAGCTCGTACAAGGGCGCGCCCGCCGACGGGCGCGCATGGAACGAGAACGCCTGCGGCGCGCGTGTCATCCGCGGCGGCTCGTGGCGCGAAGGCGCAAGCTACATGGTGTCGTCGACCCGCTTCAAGTACAGCCCGAGCGTGCGGCAATCGCAGAACGGCTTTCGCGTGGCGCGCGACATGAAGTAGCAAGCCGCTGCGGCGCAAAGCGCAAGTCCCCGTGGCTGTGGCCGGCGCCGTCAGCGTGCGCGCGTGGAAATCTGCACCAGGTCCGCGCTGATGCGGTCGCGGCCATAGGTGCGCGCCATCTGCGCCAGCGGTTTCTCCAGCGCGCGCAAATAGTCCTGGCGCGATTCGACCTCGGCACGGCGAGTCGCGAACAGCGGTGCGGGCGTGGTCAGCAGCACCACCAGTTCGTTGCCGAAGGGCGGTGAAACGATCCAGTCGCCGCTGTCGCCGATGGTGGCGTGATGCGCGGGCGGCGCCTGGTGGGCCGGAATGCGCTGGCTCGGCACCATATGCGCGACCTTGCCGTCGGCGGCGAAGTAGTCGACGTAGACGTAGGAATCCTTCCCCGGCGTGCGCAGCTCGAGCACCATCGGCGTGCCCTCGGTCAGTTGCGTGCCCTTGCCGCGCAATTGCAGCGACGACGCCGTCTCGCCCTGCCGGTTGCCCGACCAGTACGGCGCGATCATCGCGGCCACTTCGCATTTGTCGGCGGCGAGCGGCTGGGCCTCGACCACCACCTCGCGCAGCGCCCTGGCCCCCGGCAAGCCGCTGAGCTGTTCGCGCAGGCGCGCGGCACCCACGCTTTCGGCGAGGTAGCCGCGCACGTGCAGGGTCTGGTCCTGGCGCGCGCCGGCAAGCAGCGAGCACGGCACCGCGGCCAGCAGCTTGCCGACCTCGGCCATCGACAATTCCGCCGCTGCGGCTGGCGCGGGTGCTGGCGGCGCAGGCGCAGGCGCTGCGGGCGGCTCCGCAGCCGGCGCGGCAGCGGTGACCGGCGCAGGCGCGCCGGCATCCGCAACGGGAGCCTCGGCTGGCCGCTGCGACTGCCACGCGTAGAAGCCGAGTGCCGCCACGCCGGCCAGCGCGGTCAGCACGCCGCCCGCCACCAGCGGCCGGGAGTGCCGCGCCGGCGCGGCCGGCACCACGCTCATGCCCTGCAGGAAGCGCGCAACCGTCGGCGTGCGCGTCTCGCGGTCGAGCGAAAGGGCTTCACGCAGGGTCTTCCATTGCGTGCGGCCCAGCTGCGGCAGCGGCGCCGGCTTGAGCCCGGCTTCGCGCGCCTGGTTGGCCGACAGCCGCTGGTAGGGATGCTTGCCGCTCAGCAGTTCGTAGGTCACGCAGGCCAGCGCGTAGATATCGTCGCGAGGGTCGGGCTCGCGATGCTCGAACATCTCGGGGCTGGCATACGCGGGCGTCATGCCGCCCAGCGAACCGGGATCGAATACGGTGCGGTCGGATTCATCGGCCGGCGGCAGGAAGCCGCGCGCGATGCCGAAGTCGATCACCTTGACCTCGCCGTTGGCGGTCAGGAAGACGTTGGCGGGCTTGAAGTCGCAGTGCACGAAGCCGCGCTCGTGCGCATACGCCAGCGCATTGCCCATGCCCTGGATGATGGGCATGGCGCGTGCCATCGGCATGCCGGCGAAGCCCGGGGCCTTCAGCACATGGTTGAGCGACGAGCCCGACAGGTACTCCATGGTCAGGAAGACCACCGGCCCGTCGCGGTCGAAGTCGTAGACCGTGACGATGTTCCGGTGCGCCAGCGTCTGCGCCTTGCGCGCCTCGCGCTGCAGCGCCATCAGCGACTTGGGGTGGCCGCTGAATTGCAGGTTCAGCACCTTGATGGCGATGTAGGGCCGGCGGTCCGACGCTTCCAGCTTGCGCAGGTCGAGCGCCTTGTAGACCGTGCCCATGCCGCCGACGCCCAGGCATTCTTCCAGCACGAAGCGGCCATTGAGCGTATCGCCCACGCCCTTGGTGGCCGGCGTCTGCGGCAGCGTGCCCGGCTCGGGCGAGGCCGCATAGATCGAGCCGGTTTCGGTGCCGGCCAGGCGCGTGGCGTCGCTGGCGCCATCGCCATCGTATTGCGTAGCGCCGCGGCGCTCGATGCGCCGCATCACTTCGGCATAGACCGCGGGCGGAAACGGAAAGCGCGTGTTTTCCTCGATCACCACCCGGGCCGCCTGGCTAGGGGTGGTGGGGTCTTGCGCCAGGGCCGTTTCGAATGACGCGACGAACTCGTCGTCGGAGAGACCTCCGTTCTGGAACTTGCGGATCAGCTCTTTGAGACTGGCCACGGGATGCCCTGACATGGTTGCTGGCAGGGCCTGTCCCGCCCTGCGGAGATGCCCTCTCCTCGCTGGATACTAGTGCGCACCCAAGGCATGCGCAAACCATGCGAGGACGGCATGCGAGCGCGCCCTGGCGCGCTTTGCATGCGCCAGTGCCGGATGCATCCGGCACTGTCGCGGCGGCACCAACACCGCCGCCGCCAGTGTTGGCCGCGGCCCGTCATACCGCACCGTTGCCAGCGCCGTGCAAGCCGTGCGCGCGAACCGACATCGGCTGCAAATACCCCTTGTTTTCAGGGACTTGCGCGTGCGCGGCGCGAATACCGATGGCGCTGGCACAGTCCCTGCGATTGTCCCTCCCGAGCGCGACACCAACCCGATGCTCGAACCTCGAAACTTAAGGCAATACCTTCCTCTACTGGAGACCATCATGACCACGCTGACCATCAAGGACCTGTCCTCCGCCGCCACCCTCGACAGCAAGCGCATGCACGCCGTGCGCGGCGGCATGTCGTACCTGCCCTTCGCCGCCGTCTACAGCCCCGTCAAGCTGTCGGTCGACAAGAGCATCACCGCCGTGCAGGAGATCGCGCAGATGCAGTCCGTCACCAACCTGAACGGCAACGGCTCGGCCTTCCTGGACCACGTCAAGTCCGACGTGCGCACCAACCAGAACGCCACCAACAACATCTTCGGCTGAGCATCGCGCCCAGCCCACCGAACCCAGACACTGACTACCGATACCGGAGACCATCATGACCACGCTGACCATCCAGGACCTGTCCGCCGCCGCAACCCTCGATAGCAAGCGCATGCACGCCGTGCGCGGCGGCACCTCTTACCTGCCCTTCGCCGCCGTCTACATGCCGATCAAGACGTCGGTCGACAAGAGCATCAGCGCCGTGCAGAGCATCGCGCAGATGCAGTCGGTCACCAACCTGAACGGCAATGGCTCGGCCTTCCTGGACCACGTCAAGTCCGACGTGCACACCAACCAGAACGCCACCAACAACATCTTCGGCTGAACGCCGATGCACAGCGCGCGGAGCGACTGCCTGCAGCAAGCTCCGCGCCAACCGCCCCCCACATCGATTCCAAGGAGCACCATCATGTCAACCATCCTCGTGCGCGACCTTGCCCTGAGCAAGGAACTCGACCGTGCCTCGCTGGGCGCCGTACGCGGCGGCAGCTCGTGGCTCAGCCGCGGTGTCGGCGATGTCGGCCCGCTCGCCAATGTCACCGTCAACGTCAACCAGAACATCGCGCAGCTGCAAAGCATCAACGTCAACACGCTCAACAACAGCTTCGTCGGCCCCGGCGTCGGTCCGGTGCGCGTCAACGTCAACCCGTCGCAATGGGCCGGCAACTTCGCCGCCGTCTGAGCGCAGCGCGCGGCGGCCCGCAGGCAGGAGCGCGGGACCGCCTCGCCTATACTGAAGCGGTCCCGCGGCCGCATGGCCGTGGTCCCGCTTGACCGGAGACAGCCATGGCAGTGATCGTCATCAAGGATTTGCCCGACAGCATGGATCTCGACCGGCAGGCCATGACCACCATCCTCGGTGGCGGGCGCACCGCCGGCGGCCAGGCATGGCATGGCTTGCGGCGCCAGGGCGCCGCGCGCATCGTCGACTACCCCGGCGGCTTGCCCGGCAACCGCCATGTGATGCCGCGCGAGGCGCCGCTCGGCCGGCTGCCGCGCAAGCCCGCGGGCAAGGATGCCGGGGACTGAAGCGAGCCCCCGGCCAAAATGAAAAGCCCGCCATCTCTGGCGGGCTCTGGATGCGGACGGGCCCGGACCGCCTGGGTCACGCGGTCAGCAGTTCGGTCATTCTGTATCCATGCAGGCTTCCCATGATTCCGCCCATGACGCGGACGCCCATCCGGACCACCCGGAGAGTCGCAGGAAGACCTGGCGCGTGGAGTCAATGA
The DNA here is from genome assembly GCF_001598055.1 of Cupriavidus nantongensis. NCBI lineage: Bacteria > Pseudomonadati > Pseudomonadota > Betaproteobacteria > Burkholderiales > Burkholderiaceae > Cupriavidus > Cupriavidus nantongensis. Next base: position 3,714,706 of record NZ_CP014844.1, read on the forward strand.
CCGCAGTGCTTGCCGCGAACAGCGGCGCAATGCCGCTGAAGGAGGTCAAGCGGGAACGTTTTCGTCCGCCCCGTGCGGGCATCCTGTGTGCTCGCGCCTCAAGTATAGGCGGGGCATTTCCGCTTTCAACCAGCGCGCCGGCCGCTGCTGCGCAGGTGACGCAGCGCTGACATATCCGGTTACGTTTTCGCAGTGCAACAAAATTCTGGCACTCTGCTATAATCCGCGCCGTGAGTTTCGCAACTGTGAGATCCGCCAAGCGCCCGGCTTCCTGCCCGGCGAATCCGCTGCCCTCCCAAGCTCTGTTTCCTCGCTGCCGGACGCCTAGTCATCACAATATGGCCCCAGCCGCCCAGCAGAACGCACCGCTCACCTGACGTCGCCTCGTCTCCGATCCTGTTGAACAGCCTGAACTGAGCTGTTTGCCTGCCAGGGACATGGCCGGACCGCCCCGCGGTAACCAGCCACCACCCTGCCTGCCGCCGTACTGCCAGCTGCGTCTGTCGTAACGGCCTCACCGATTGGCGCCGAAGCCTTTTTAAGACTTTGCACTGCGCCCACCCCATTCTGCGTTCGGGGTGCCATGCATTTATTTGACCTTTCGACATGACCCAGCACGACATTCGTGCGGAGCAAGCTATTGCCTCCGCGACCGACGCTTCGATCACTTCCGACGCTGCCCAGAGCCCGCTCGACAAGCTCGACGCCCTGCTCAACCCCAGCCCGGCAGTGGAAGCCCCGGCCGTGGAAAGCGGTTTCGCCGCGCTCGGCCTCGACGCGGCCATCCTGCGCGCGCTCTCCGAACTGAACTACAACACGCCCACGCCGGTGCAGGCCCAGGCCATCCCGGCCTTCCTGGCCGGCCGCGACCTGCTGGTCTCGAGCCAGACCGGCTCGGGCAAGACCGCCGCGTTCATGCTGCCCGCGATCCAGCGCATCAGCGAAATGCCGGCGCCGCAGCGCCCGACCGAGCCCGCCAAGCGCATGAAAGGCAAGCGTCCCCGTCCGGCCCCGGCCCAGCCGGCGCTGCTGGTGCTGACGCCGACGCGCGAACTGGCGCTGCAGGTGACCGAGGCCGCCGCCAAGTACGGCCGCAACCTACGCCGCATCGTCTGCGCCAGCATCCTGGGCGGCATGCCCTACCCCAAGCAGCTGGCCATGCTGGCCAAGATGCCTGACATCCTGGTGGCGACGCCGGGCCGCCTGCTCGACCATATCGACGCCGGCCGCATCGACCTGTCGGCGCTGCAGATGCTGGTGTTCGACGAAGCCGACCGCATGCTGGACATGGGCTTTGCCGACGACATCGACGCCATCGTCAACGCCACCCCGGCTTCGCGCCAGACGCTGATGTTCTCGGCCACGCTGGATGCGCGTATCGCCCAGCTGGCGTCGCGACAGCTGAAGGACCCGCAGCGCATCGAGATCGCCGCGGCCCGCGCCGACCAGAGCCATATCGAGCAGCGCCTGCACTTTACCGACGACATGTCGCACAAGGAGCGCCTGCTGGACCACCTGCTGCGCGACGCGTCGCTCAAGCAGGCGATCGTCTTCACCGCGACCAAGCGCGATGCCGATTCGCTGGCCGAGCGCCTGTCCGACACCGGCTTCGCCGCCGGCGCGCTGCACGGCGACATGACCCAGGGCGCGCGCAACCGCACCCTGACCGCGCTGCGCCGCGGCAACCTGCGCGTGCTGGTGGCGACCGATGTGGCCGCGCGCGGCATCGACGTGCCCGATATCACCCACGTGGTCAACTTCGACCTGCCCAAGCAGGCCGAGGACTACGTGCACCGCATCGGCCGTACCGGCCGCGCCGGCCGCTCGGGCATCGCCATCAACCTGGTCAACCACAACGACATGTTCCAGTGGCGCCGGATCGAGCGCTTCACCAACCAGCGCGTCGACGCGTCGGTGATCGAGGGCCTGGAGCCGCGCCGCTCGCCCAAGCCGCGCTCCGGCTTCGGCGGCAAGCCGGGTGGCCGCGGTGACTTCCGTGGCAACGGCGGCGGCAATGGCGGCTACCGTGGCGGCGAACGCAGCTTCGGCGACCGCAAGTTCGGCGGCGACAACCGCAGCGGCTTCGGCGAGCGCAAGTTCGGCGGCGAGGGCCGCGGCTTCGGCAACCGCACGGAAGGCGCGCGCCCGTTCGGCGACGACAACCGTGGCGGCTTCGGCAACCGCGAAGGCGGCTACCGTGGCCAGGGTACCGGCTACCGCGGCGCCAGCGACGGCGCGCGCGGTTTCGGCAACCGTGAAGGCGGCCGCACGTTTGGCGACGACAACCGCGGCGGCTTCGGCAATCGTGACGGCAACCGCGGCTTCGGCGACAGCCGTGGCAACGGCGGCGGCTACCGTGGCAATGGCGGCAACGGCGAAGGCCGCAGCTTCGGCAACCGCGACGGCAACCGCGGCTTTGGCGGTGGCTTCGGTGGCAATGGTGGCAATGGCGGCGGCAACCGCAACAGCCGCTCGCGCTACGAGCGTTGATCACGCGGTGCGCTGAGCGCACCGGCCGGATAGCAGACAGGGCACCCTCGGGTGCCCTGTTTTTTTGTGCCGGCGCGGTGCTTACATCGCGCAGGTGCGAAAGCCGATAAAGGACAGGTCGTCCTCGGGCAGCCGCGCCCAGCGTGCGCGCACATGGCGCAGCCGCGCCGGGCTGGCGAACGACACCCCGCGCACCGCCTGGTGCGTGCCGAAGCGCCCCACCATATCGCCGTCGGACGGCGCGGCGACAAAGCCGGCATACGGTTCGTACGGGGTGGCGGTCCACTCGCGCAGCGCGCCCCACTGCAGGCCGCGGTTCTGGGTCGCGGCGAGTTCCCATTCCGATTCCGCCGGCAGGCGCCGCCCGGCCCAGACGCACCACGCCTGCGCCTCGTACAGCGTGACGTGGCGCACCGCCTCGTCCGGATTGAGCGTGCGCAGCGTGCCGAAGCGCTCCAGCATCCATGCGCGCGATTCCGGATGGCGCGACCAGTAGCGCGGCGCGGAGCGTTCCTGCGTCATCAGCCATTGCCGCCCCGCCGACGACCACCAGGCCGGATGCTCGTAGCCGCCGTCCTCGACGAACTCGAGGAACTGCGCGTTGCTGACCAGCGCCATGTCGATTTCGAACGCGGGCACGTAGGTCGGCTGCGGCGGCAGTTCATCGGGCCAGGCAAAGCCGTCGGCATCGCTCCAACCCAACGTGAAGCGCCCGCCCGGGAAATGCAGCGTGCCGCCATGTCCGGCGGCCGCCACCGGCGCCGCGCCGGCGGCCTCCGCGGGGGCCATGCCAAGCGCCTGCAGCAGCGCGGCCACGCCCTCGCCCTGCGCGTCTTCATGCAGCAGCGCGCGGCGGAACGGGTACAGGGTCAGGTCGGTGTCGTCGGGCAGCAGCGCGATCCGGCGCAGCACGCCGTCGAGCACCTCGGCGGCATAGCGCTTGACCACGGCGACATCGGGCAGCGCGATCTCCCAGCGCTCGTCGGGGCCGATGCGATCGGGATCGAACCATTCGTCGGCGCCGTCGAGCCGCGACGGCTCCGACGCCACCGGCACCGGCACGCCGCCGCGCTCGACCTGGCGCACGCCGCGCAGGCACCACCACTCCGCATGCCAGGCCACGTGGCCGAGCGTCCACAGCGGCGGATCGGCATCGTACTGGCGCGGCACGTCCCAGGCGCGGCGGGTCTGCCCGAACGGCGCCAGCCACGCCAGCGTGCGGCTGCGCGTGTCGACCAGCGCCTGCGCCAGCCCTTCGCGCGGCAGCCGGCGCGGGTCCGACCACGTCGCCTTGCCGCCGGTGAAGTAGAGATCGGGAAGCATGGGAAAGCCGCTCATCGGGGAAGTCCGCGCAGGGTGTGGTGGGTGGAGAGGCAGCGATCCGGACAGCCGCGGGCAGGCCGCGCCGGACTGCGGCCATTATGACACTACCCACCCCGCGGGCCGGTCAGCCGCGCGCGTGGAACACCGCGAACCAGCCGCGCGGATCGGACCAGTACACCGGGTCGTCAAAGCCGGCGGCTTCGAGCAGCAGCGCGAAGTCCTCGGCGCGGTACTTGTACGAATCCTCGGTATGGATGCGCTCGCCCGCAGCAAACTCGCGCGCGCCGCCATCCCACTGCACGCGCACGTCGCGGCAGGCCTGCAGGTGCATCTGGATGCGCGAGGCGGCGCGGTCGAAGCTGGCCTGGTGGCGCCAGTCGTCCAGCGCGAAATCGGTGCCGACGATGCGGTTCACGTTGCGCAGCACGTTGCGGTTGAAGGCCGCGGTGACGCCGAGCGCATCGTCATAGGCCGATACCAGCGTGGCTTCGTCCTTGTGCAGGTCCACGCCGATCAGCACGCCGTCGCCGCGCCCGGCCGCGCCGCGCAGGCGCTGCAGCAGCGCCAGCGCTTCGACGGGAGCGAAATTGCCGATGCTCGAGCCCGGATAGAAGAACAGGCGCCTGCCGCGCCTGACCTGGGCCGGCAGGTCGAACGGCGCGCACAGGTCGGCGCCCAGTCCCAGCATCGGGATCTCGGGATGCTGCTGCTGCAGCGACGACAGCGTCGCGCGCAGGAACTCGACCGAGATATCGACCGCCACGTACTGCGCCGGGCGCAGGCTGCCGAACAACCGCGCCGCCTTCTCGCAGTTGCCCGCGCCCAGGTCCACCAGCACGCAGCCGCTGCCCGCGCGCGCCGCGATCGCGGGCGCCGCGCTGGCAAAGATCGCGGCCTCGGTGCGGGTCGGATAGTACTCGGGCAGGTCGGTGATGGCTTCGAACAGGCGCGAACCCAGCACATCGTAGAAGAACTTGGGGCTGATCGCCGCCTGCGCCGCGCGCAGGCCTGACAGCACCTGCTCGCGCAGCGCGCCGCTGTCTTCGCGGTACTGCTGCACCAGCTGCGGCTGCGGCGGGCGCTGCGCGCGGCCGTTGGCCAGCGCCACCAGTGCGGGCGGCGCCACGGCATGGCCGTTATGGTGGTTCAGGGGCGGGAGGGGTGTCTGCGGGGCTTTGTGGTGCGAGGGCGGGTTGGGCGGGTTCGGGACAACCGGCATGTCGTTTCCTTGTGTGGTCGCAAATGGGCACTGCTTCACTGCGTATTCCCCAAGGCCGCGCGGTGCATGTCGTGCGCGCCGGTCTCCGCAATGCGCGCCTGTGCTGTCCGGGACGCATCGGTCGGAGCCGAACCTCAAGGATAGGCCGATCCGCCGGATCGCGCAGCCCCATGGCGGGCGCCGATACAAAATCGCCGTCAACGCTCCGGCACGCCGGAGCGGCTGCATGGCGTGCCCGGGCGAGACGATTACGGCACCCGGCCGAACTTGAGTCAGTATCTTTCCTAATTCGGCACGTCCCTTGCGGTTCGTTTATAATCCCGCCCAGCGCGGCCCCTGAACGGGCCGTGTCCCTCAAAGGGGAGTAGCTCCGGGGCTTTGCCCTTAGCACAATCGTCATTCCGGGACCGCAGTCCCCGGTTGTGCTGACAACCGGCGCGCATACCGCGCCAGTGGTCGAGCAAGACCTTTGCAACCTGGACTTCATGGTTTGCAAAGGCGCCCCCACGCTCCCGTGCACGTGAATCCAGGCGAACCCAATGCGCGCGCTTGCGCTGATTCGTACCTGAGGAGAGTTCATGGAGTGGTTTACCGATCTGTTCACGATGCAGTTCCTGACAGCGCTGCTGTCCATCGTCGTCATTGACCTGGTGCTGGCCGGGGACAATGCCATCGTGATCGCGCTGGCGGCACGCAACCTGCCGCCCCACCTGCAGAAGAAGGCCATTATCTGGGGTACCGTGGGTGCCGTGGTGGTGCGCTCGGCCATGACGATCGGCGTGGTCTGGCTGCTGAAGATTCCGGGGCTGATGCTGGTGGGCGGCCTGGCGCTGGTGTGGATTGCCTACAAGCTGCTGTCCGATGACAGCGGCGAAGAAGGGCACGGCGCGGGCGCGGCGACCCTGTGGGGCGCCATGAAGACCATCATCATCGCCGACGCGGTGATGGGCGTGGACAACGTGCTGGCCGTGGCCGGCGCCGCGCACGGCAGCTTCCTGCTGGTGGTGCTGGGCCTGCTGATCAGCATCCCCATCGTGGTGTGGGGCTCAAGCCTGGTGCTCAAGCTGATGGCCCGCTTCCCGGTCATCATCTACGTGGGCGCCGGCGTGCTGGCGTTCACCGCGGTCAAGATGATCGTGCACGAGCCGCTGATCAAGGCGTTCTTCGAAGCCAACCCGGTGGTCAACTGGGGCCTGTACGTGCTGATCGTCGGCGGCGTGCTGGGCGCCGGCTACCTGGTGCAGAAGCGCCGCGAGCAGCAGCAGGAGCCGGCCGGCAGCCACTAAGCCTGCCGCCGGTGCCAGGGCCCTGTGCCCTGGCGCTGCCGCAAAAGACGGGCCGCCCGGAGGGGCGGCCCGTCTTGCTTTAAAATGCCAGCTTCGCGGGCCCAGGCGCCCGCGCCACCTTCCATCCCGCCCCGCGCCGATGAAACAGTACCTCGACTTCATGCGCCATGTTTACGAGCATGGCACCGACAAGGCCGACCGCACCGGCACCGGCACGCGCTCGGTGTTCGGCTACCAGATGCGCTTCGACCTGCGCGAAGGCTTCCCGGTGGTGACCACCAAGAAGCTGCACCTGAAGTCGATCATCTATGAACTGCTGTGGTTCCTGCAGGGCTCGACCAATGTGCGCTGGCTGCAAGAGCACGGCGTCACCATCTGGGACGAGTGGGCCGACGAGCACGGCGAACTGGGTCCGGTCTACGGCTCGCAATGGCGTTCGTGGCCGGCGCCGGACGGCCGCCATATCGACCAGATCTCCGAGCTGGTGGCACAGATCCGCGCAAACCCGGATTCGCGCCGGCTGATCGTGTCGGCCTGGAACGTGGCCGACATCCCGCGCATGAAGCTGCCGCCCTGCCATGCGTTCTTCCAGTTCTACGTGGCCGACGGCCGGCTCTCGTGCCAGCTGTACCAGCGCAGCGCCGACATCTTCCTGGGGGTACCGTTCAATATCGCCAGCTATGCGCTGCTGACCCACATGATGGCGCAGCAGACCGGGCTGGAAGTGGGCGACTTCATCTGGACCGGCGGCGACTGCCACCTGTACAACAATCATTTCGAACAGGTGCAGACGCAGCTGGCGCGCGCGCCGCTGGCGCTGCCGCAACTGAAGATCCTGCGCCAGCCCGACAGCATCTTCGACTACCGCTACGAAGACTTCGAACTGGCGGGCTACCAGTCGCACCCGGCGATCAAAGCACCGGTGGCCGTATGACGCTGCTGACACTGGTTGTAGCGCGCGCCCGCAACGGCACCATCGGCCGCGACAACACGCTGCCGTGGCGCCTGCCGGAAGACCTGGCGCACTTCAAGCGCACCACCATGGGCGCGCCCGTGATCATGGGGCGCAAGACCTGGGATTCGATCGGCCGCCCGTTGCCGGGGCGCCGCAATATCGTGGTCAGCCGCAACCCCGACCTGCGCCTCGAGGGAGCCGAGGTCGCGCCCTCGCTGGAAGAGGCGCAGCGCCTGTGCGTCGGCGCCGAGCAGATCTTTTTGATCGGCGGCGCGCAGCTGTATGCCGAGGCCATGCCGAGCGCGGACCGGCTGGTGGTGACCGAGATCGACGCCGATGTGGAAGGCGATGCCTTCTTCCCGGAGATCGACCGCACCCAATGGGTGGAGGTCTCGCGCGAGACGCATCATTCGGAGGCGAACGGCTTCGACTACGCGTTCGTCACCTACGAGCGGCCGCCGTCGCAAGAATCGTGACCGGCGCATGAAGTAAAAAAAGCGGGCCCTGGCCCGCTTTCTTATTTGGCGACGATGCCGCTCAGTTACCAGCGATCGTCATCTGCTCGATCAGGATCGAGCCGGTTTCCTTGGTGCCGCGCACCAGCGCATCCGCGCCGATCGCAACGATCTGCCGGAACATCTCGGCCATGTTGCCGGCGATGGTGATTTCCTCGACCGGGTACTGGATCACGCCATTCTCGACCCAGTAGCCCGACGCGCCGCGCGAATAGTCGCCGGTCACGTAGTTGACGCCCTGCCCCATCAGCTCGGTCACCAGCAGGCCGGTGCCAAGCTTGCGCAGCATGGCGGGGAAGTCGTCGCCGGGCTCGGTCAGGCTGCTCGACAGCGTCAGGTTGTGCGAGCCGCCGGCATTGCCGGTGGTCTGCATGCCCAGCTTGCGCGCCGAATAGGTCGACAGGAAATAGCCCTGCACCACGCCGTCCTTGACCACGTCGCGCTCGCGCGTGCGCACGCCTTCCTCGTCGAACGGGGCGCTGCCCATCGCGCCGGGGGTATGCGGCTGCTCATGGATCTGGATATGCGGGGCGAACACGGTCTGGCCCAGCGAATCGCACAGGAAGGTGGACTTGCGGTACAGCGCGCCGCCCGACACCGCCTGCACGAAGGCGCCGAGCAGCCCGGCGGCCAGCGGCGCCTCGAACAGCACCGGGCAGCGGCGCGTCGACAGCTTGCGCGCCTGCAGCCGCGCCAGCGCGCGTTCGGCGGCGTAGCGGCCGATGTCCTCGGGCGCTGCCAGCGCCAGCGGGGAGCGCTTGGACGAGTACCAGTCGTCGCGCTGCATGCCGCTGCCGCTGCCGGCGATCGGCGCGCACGAGATGAAATGGCGCGAATACGGATAGCCGCCGCTGAAGCCGCGCGTGGTCGCCAGCACGAACTGCGAATGCTGGGCCGAGACGCTGGCGCCGTCGCTGTTGCGGATGCGCGGCGATACCGCGAACGCCGCGGCCTCGGCGCGGGTCGCGATCTCGATCGCGGCTTCGGCGTCGAGCGCCCACGGGTGGAACAGGTCCAGGTCCTGCGGCGCGCGCTCCAGCAGTTCCTCTTCGGCCAGGCCGGCGCAGTCGTCCTCCGCGGTGAAGCGGGCGATGTTGTAGGCCGCCTCGGCGGTGGCACGCAGCGCGGCCGGCGAGAAGTCCGAGGTGCTGGCGTTGCCGCGGCGCTTGCCGATCATCACCGTGACCCCGACCACCTTGTCGCGGTTCTGCTCGATGGTCTCGACCTGCCCCTTGCGCACCGACACCGACAGGCCGCTGCCTTCGGAGATCTCGGTGGCGGCGTCGGTCGCCCCCAGTTCGCGTGCCACCCGCAGCACATCGGCGGCCATCTCGCTGAGCTGGGCCTGGGTGTAGGTGAAATGCGCGGTCTGTTCGGCGATCTGGTCCATGCTGGGCGGGTGTCATCAAAAGTCCAAGCGGCAATCATAGCAAGATAAAATGCCGGGCATGACGCGAAATTCCCGTAACTCCCAAGGCGCGCGCTTTCCCGGAGGCTTTGCCCCCGAGCCGGAAGACGACGAGCCGAAAAGCAAGTCGCAGCGCAAGCGCGACATGACCGCCCTGCAGGACCTCGGCGCCGAGCTCGAGGCGCTGCCCAGGGACCGCCTGGCGCGCGTGCCGATGCCCGAGGCGCTCGCCGACGCCATCCACGAGGCGCGCCGCATCAACAGCCACGAAGGCAAGCGCCGCCAGATGCAGTACGTCGGCAAGATCATGCGCGGGCTCGAGGACGAAGAGGTCGAGGTGATCCGGCAAGCGCTGGAAGGCTTCAAGGGCACCAGCAAGGCCGAAACCGCCCGCATGCATCTGATCGAGCGCTGGCGTGAGCTGCTGCTGGCCGACGACGCGGCGCTGACGCGCTTCCTCGGCGAGCATCCCGGCATCGACGTGCAGGCGCTGCGCAACACCATCCGCAACGCACGCAAGGAAAAGGAACTGGGCAAGCCGCCGCGCTATTTCCGCGAGCTGTTCCAGGCGATCAAGACGGCGCTGGACCTGAAGGACGGCAAGGGCCGCGGCGCCGAGGAAACCACCCCCGACCATCCGGAGCCCGAGGCATGACCCAGACCACCCAGCCGGTTGTCCGCCACCATCCCGACGAACTCGTCGTCGGCTTCGTTTCGATCTCGGACCGCGCCTCGGCCGGCACCTACCAGGACGAGGGCATCCCGGCGCTGCGCGACTGGTTCGGGCGCACGCTGACCTCGCCGTGGCAGGCGGTGGAGCGGCTGATTCCCGACGAGCAGGCGCAGATCTCGCGCACGCTGATCGAGCTGGTCGACGTGGCCGGCTGCGACCTGGTGCTGACCACCGGCGGCACCGGCCCGGCGCGCCGCGACGTGACCCCCGAGGCCACGCTGGCAGTGGGCACCAAGGAAATGCCGGGATTCGGCGAGCAGATGCGCCAGGTCAGCCTGCATTTCGTGCCGACCGCGATCCTGTCGCGCCAGGTCGCGGTGATCCGCGAGACCGCCAGCCGCGCCGCGCTGATCATCAACCTGCCCGGCCAGCCGCGCGCCATCCGCGAAACGCTGGAAGGCCTGCGCGAAGCCGACGGCAAGCCGGTGGTGCAAGGCATCTTTGCCGCGGTGCCGTATTGCATCGACCTGATCGGCGGCCCCTACATGGAAACCGACGAGACCATCGTCAAGGCCTGGCGTCCCAAGAACGCCGTGCGGGCCAAGCCCGCGGCCTGATCGGGCGCCTTGACCTTGCCTGCCCGCCGGCACGCGCCGCGCGGGCCTGCCGCCTCAGCGCAAGCCCAGGTACAGCCCCACCGGCACGAACACCACGGCGGCGATATTGCCGAGCAGCACGATCGACGCCACCTGGTCCGGCTCCTGCCGGAAGTGGTCCGCCACCAGGAAATTCAGCACCGCCGGCGGCAACGCCGCAAACACGAACAGCAGGCCGCGCTGCAGCTCGGTCAGCGGCACCCACTGCGCCAGCGCCAGCGCCACCGCGATGCCGGTGAGCGGACACACCGCCGCGCCGACCAGCCCCATGCCCCAGTTGCGCAGGCTCACATCCTTCATGCGCACGCCCAGCGCAAACAGCATCAGCGGCACGGTGGCATCGCCCAGCAGCTTGACCGACTGGTAGACCGGATCCGGCAGCATGAACCACGGCCGCGCCAGCGCCAGCGCCACGCCCGCCACGGTCGCCAGCACCATCGGGTTGCGCGCGATCTGCGCCAGCGACGCATGCCGGTTGACAATCTTCATGCCGATGGTGAAGTGCATCAGGTTCGACGCCGCGAACAGCGCCACCGCCGGCGCCAGCCCGGCCGGGCCGAACGCGAACACCGACAGCGGCAAACCCATGTTGCCGCAGTTGTTGAACATCATCGGCGGCACGAAGGTGCGCGGATCGACCTTCATCCAGCGCGCCAGCCCCCACGCCAGCACCCCCGAACCCAGCACCACCGCCACCGCGCAGCCCAGCAGCACCAGCTGGTCGGCCAGCACGAAGTCCTTGCTGACAAAGGCCGACACCACCAGCAGCGGCGCGATCACGTCCAGCGTGGCGCGGTTGATGCCCGCCATGTCCGGATGGGCCTTGCGCCCGTACAGCCACCCGACCAGGATGATCAGGATGACCGGCGTGATGATGGAGACGATGCGCTCGAACATGGGCAGGCGGATGGGCAACGCGCCGCCTGCAAGAGCACGGCGCGCCGGGAATGGTGGGATGCTTGCGGGAGCCGCGTTCCGCTTACTGCGCCGGCGTGCCGGCGGCCGGTGCCTCGGGGGACGTGGCGGACGCGTCGGGCGCTGCGGCGCCGGGCGCGGCGTGGCGGATAAAGTGGGTGCGGTAGTACCGCAGCTCCTCGACCGACTCCAGGATGTCGGCCAGCGCCGTATGCAGCTGGCGCTTGACGAAGCCCTTGTGGATGGCCGGTTCCCAGCGCTTGCACAGCTCCTTCAGCGTCGACACGTCGAGGTTGCGGTAGTGGAAGAACGCTTCCAGCTTGGGCATGTAGCGCGCCATGAAGCGGCGGTCCTGGCAGATCGAGTTGCCGCACATCGGCGACTTGCCCGCCGGCACCCAGCGCTTGAGGAAGGCCAGCAGCTCGGCCTCGGCCTGCGCTTCGGTCAGGGTCGAGGCCTTGACCTTGTCGATCAGGCCCGAGCGGCCGTGGGTGCCCTTGTTCCAGTTGTCCATGCCGTCGAGCACGGCATCGCTCTGGTGGATCACCAGCACCGGGCCTTCGGCCAGGATATTGAGCTCGGAGTCGGTAATCACCACCGCCACCTCGATGATGCGGTCGGTATCCGGCTGCAGGCCGGTCATTTCCATGTCCAGCCAGATCAGGTTGTTTTCGCTTTTTACGGATTTGGCGGCGGCTTGGCTTGTCATCGGGACTGCGGAAGATAGGGATTTGGGGGAAGGCGGCCGCGGCGGCGCCGGGCGCGAACAATTTATAATTCTCGCATATCCGTCCGGGATGGCTGACCGCGCACCAGCGCGGCGCCGTTTCCGGAATTCCCGGACCGCCGCCTGCCCACCCCGCGGCGCGGTCCCCACGGGCACCCGTCGGGCAACGCCGGGCGCCCGCACCCACAAGGCGCTTGCCGATGTTCACGATTGTCTTTCTCGCCGCCCTGGTGCTGATGGTGCTGACCAAGCTGTGGCTGGCCGCGCGCCAGGTGCGCCATGTCGCGCAGCACCGCGCCGCCGTGCCGGCGCGCTTTGCCGACACCATCAGCCTGGCCTCGCACCAGAAGGCCGCCGACTACACCATCGCCCGCACGCGGCTGTCGATGCTGGAGGTGCTGGCCGGCGCCGCGGTGCTGATCGCCTTCACCATGCTGGGCGGGCTGCAGTGGCTCAACCAGTTCTGGCTGGAGATTTTCGGCCCTGGCTATGCCTATGGCGTGGCGCTGGTCGCCAGCGTGGCGCTGATCGGCGGGCTGGTCGACCTGCCGTTCTCGCTCTATGGCCAGTTCGGCATCGAGCAGCGCTTCGGCTTCAACAAGATGACCTTCGGGCTGTGGCTGGCCGACCTGGTCAAGATGCTGCTGGTGGCCAGCGCGCTCGGCCTGCCGCTGCTGCTGGCGGTGCTGTTGCTGATGGATCGCGCCGGCTCGCTGTGGTGGGTGTGGACCTGGCTGGTGTGGATGGCGTTCAACCTGTTCCTGCTGGTGGTGTTCCCGACCTTTATCGCGCCGCTGTTCAACAAGTTCGAGCCGCTCGACGACGCCTCGCTGCGCCAGCGCATCGAGAGCCTGATGCAGCGCTGCGGCTTTGCCAGCAAGGGGCTGTTCGTGATGGACGGCAGCAAGCGCAGCGCGCACGGCAATGCGTACTTCACCGGCTTCGGCGCGGCCAAGCGCATCGTTTTCTTCGACACGCTGCTGTCGCGCCTGTCGGGCGACGAGATCGAGGCGGTGCTGGCGCACGAGCTGGGCCACTTCAAGCGCCGCCACGTGGCCAAGCGCATCGCCGTCACCTTCGCGCTGAGCCTGGTGTTCCTGGCGCTGCTGGGCTGGCTGGCGACGCGCAGCTGGTTCTACACCGGGCTGGGGGTGGCGCCCAACCTGGGCGTATCCAACAGCGCGCTGGCACTGGTGCTGTTCTTCCTGACGCTGCCGGTCTTCACCTTCCTGCTGGGGCCGCTGTCGAGCCAGACCTCGCGCCGCCATGAATTCGAGGCCGATGCCTTTGCCGCCGACCAGACCAATGCCAGCCACCTGGTATCGGCACTGGTGAAGCTGTACAAGGACAACGCTTCCACGCTGACGCCCGACCCGCTCTACAGCGCCTTCTACTACTCGCATCCGCCCGCGGCACAGCGGATCGACCGCCTGCTGGCGCACGCATGAGCCGCGCCACGCGTCACCGCAACGCCGGCGGCGGCACCAATGCCGGCACGACGACGGAATCCGCCCTGGTCATCGCCGCCCATGGCCGTCACTACGTGGTCGAACTGGGCGACGGATCGCGCATGCATGCCTTCCCGCGCGGCAAGAAAAGCCACTGCGCGGTGGGCGACCACGTCAGCGTCGAGCGCGCCGCCGCCGACCAGTGCGTGATCACCGGGGTTGCGCCGCGCAAGAACCTGCTGCACCGCTCGGACCAGTTCAAGTCCAAGCTGCTGGCGGCCAATATCGACCAGGTCATCATCGTGCTGGCCACCGAGCCGGGCTTCTCCGAAGACCTGCTCGGGCGCGCGCTGGTCTCGGCCGAGGCGCTCGAAATCCGGCCGCTGGTGGTGCTCAACAAGACCGACCTGCCCGAACGGCTGGAAGAGGCGCGCGGCCGCCTGGCGCTGTACCGCGGGCTGGGCTACGACACGCTGGAGCTGTCGGTGCGCGCCGATCCGGCACAGGCCTTGGCCGCGCTGCGGCCGCGCGTGGCGGGTCTGGCCAGCATCCTGATCGGGCAATCGGGCATGGGCAAGTCGTCGCTGCTGAACCTGCTGATCCCGGGCGTCGACGCGCAGACGCGCGAAATCTCGGCCAAGCTGGATTCGGGCAAGCACACCACCACCTTCACCCGGCTCTACCACCTGCCGCAGGACTGGGGTACGGTCGATGGCCGCCAGGGGGCGCTGATCGATTCGCCGGGCTTCCAGGAATTCGGGCTCTATCATCTCAGCGAGGGCATGCTGGAACGCGCCTTCCCCGAGTTCCGCCCGCTGCTGACGTCGTGCCGCTTCTACAATTGCCATCACGTCAACGAGCCCGGCTGCGGCGTGCTGGCCGCGGTGGCGGCCGGCGATATCTCGGAACGCCGGCACCAGCTCTACACGCAGCTGCTGCACGAATCCAGCCAGCAGAAGCCGTGGTAAGGTAAGCGCACCTGGGTTCACGGTGCGCTGTCATGAAACTGCTGTTGTCCGCCACGTCCCTCGTCCACGCGGCCCATTGCCAGAACGTCTTGCGCGCGGCCGGCATCCGGGCGGAGCTGCGCAATACCTGGCTGGCCGGCGCTACCGGCGAGATTCCGTTCCGCGAGAGCGCGCCGCAGGTGTGGCTGGTCGATGACGAGATGGAGGCGCAGGCGTGGGCGGTGCTCAATGCCGCGGCCAACCCGGTGCCGGGGCCCAGCTGGCAATGCGACCGTTGCGGCGAATGGCACGAGGCGCAGTTCGGCGCATGCTGGCGCTGCGGCGCGGCGCGCGGCTAACCTGCCTCGATCGACCGGCTACATGCCGGCCAGGCGCTGCTCAACCCACCCACAGCGCCAGCGACAGCATCGCCAGCAGCAGCATCCACAACACCACCGCGCGCCATACCAGGCCCACCGCCGACTGCAGCGTGCGCACGCCCGGCTCGGTGCCGAACTCGGGCGGCGCCGGCTCCGGGCCGCCGTTGGCGCCGTCGGCGTCTTCCATGCCGGGCGCATAGTCCACCGCCGGGCCGGCCACGCTGGTGCGCAGCACCACCGTGGAATCGTCCTCTGCCAGCGGCGTGCCCAGCCGCACGCCCAGCGCGCCGCCGCCGCTCGCCAGCAGGATGCCGTTGACGGCATCGTTCCACTTGCGCGCATGGTTGCGCCAGGCGTAGACCGCGTCCTCGAAGTTGCCGACGATGGCAAAGCCGATCGAGGTCAGCCGCGACGGGATCCAGTCGAGCAGGTAGAAGGCGCGCGCGGCGAAGCGGCCCAGCGCGGGGCTGCGCTCGGTCGACGGCAGGTTCCAGTGGCGGCCCAGGTATTCGGCGGTGCGGTACAGCACCACGCCGCCGGGGCCGACCGGCACCAGGAACCAGAAAAACACGCCGAACACATGCCGGTGCACGGCGATGATCGCCGCTTCGAGCGTATGGCGCACGATTTCGGACACCGGCATCTCGACCGTGTCGAGCCCGGTCCACTCGTGCAGCAGCGTGCGCGCGGTATGGAGATCGTCGCGGTTGAGCGCTTCGTGGATATCGGTGAAATAGTGGCTGAACTGGCGGAAGCCCAGCGTCATGTACAGCACCAGCACGTTCCACGCGAGCGTCAGCGCCACGCTGATCGACGCCAGCAGGTAGTGCACCACGATCACCGCCAGCGTCAGCGGCAGCACCACGGTCAGCCAGGCCAGCGCGGCGTCGCGCGGGCGGCCGGTGTCGAAGGCGTGCTCGGCGCGGTCGCCGAGCGCGCGCACGATCTCGTAGATCGGGTTGTTGCGGCCCAGGGCGCGGAACTGCTCGGCAATCAGCGCCAGGAGAATGGAAACAAAGGTCATCTTGGTACGGGGTGCTCCAAGGGCACGCCGGCCCGTTCGGGCCGGCCGGCGCGACTGGCCAGCGATGTGCCGGCGCAGGCGCAATGCATAGCGAGAAGATAGCACAGCGCTACGCGCGGGCACCCCGGCGCGCCGCGCAAAAGCAAAAGCCCGCCATGGGGCGGGCTCTCGCGTCGGGTTGCGAACGGTGTCAGGGCAGGTCGAACACCAGCACCTCGGCGCCATCGCCGGCGGACAGCGCGACCTCGGCCACGTCTTCCAGCCTGGCCGCGTCGCCGGCCTCGAGCGCCTTGCCGTTGACCGTGACCCGGCCGCGCGCCACATGCACATAGGCGCGGCGGCCCGGCGCCAGCGCCAGCGTGGCGGCCTCGTCGCCGTCGAACAGGCCGGCGTAGAGCCGGATGTCCTGGTGCACCAGCACCGAGCCGTCGGTGCCGTCGGCACTCGCCACCAGGCGCAGCTTGCCGCGCTTGTCGGCCGCGTCGAAGTGCTTTTCCTCGTAGCCCGGGTCGATGCCATTCTCGGCCGGCACGATCCAGATCTGCAGGAAGTGGGTGGTGTCGTGCGCGGCGTGGTTGTATTCCGAATGGCGCACGCCGGTGCCGGCGCTCATGCGCTGCACGTCGCCCGGGCGGATCACGCTGCCGTTGCCCATGCTGTCCTTGTGCGCCAGCTCGCCTTCCAGCACGTAGCTGATGATTTCCATGTCGCGGTGGCCATGGGTGCCAAAGCCCATGCCCGGCGCGACGCGGTCTTCATTGATCACGCGCAGCGGCCCGAACTGCACATGCTGCGGGTCGTAGTAGTCGGCGAACGAGAACGAATGATAGGACTTCAGCCAGCCGTGATCGGCGTACCCACGCTCTGCGGACTTTCTGATTTCAATCATTTTGATGGCCCTCCTTGAGCCTTTTCGCCGACAGCACCGTCTGGAGAACCGTGTTGCGGCATGTGTTTTCGCTTTGGATGCTAGGCAGTTTAGGCCTTCAGGCGTATATTGACGGGGATCGACTTAGAAGCAGTCATTCAGAATTTCTGAACATGGCACTCTCGCTAGAATCCCTAGAAGTCCTCGACGCCATCGAACGCAAGGGCAGCTTTGCCGCCGCCGCCCACGAGATGGGCAAGGTCCCCTCCGCGCTGACCTACGTGGTGCGCAAGCTGGAAGAAGACCTCGACGTGTTGCTGTTCGACCGGCGCCGCCATCGCGCCGAGCTCACGCCCGCCGGCCGTGCCCTGCTCGACGAAGGCCGCCACCTGCTGCACGCCGCCGACGACCTGGCGCGGCGCGTCAAGCGCCTGGCCACCGGCTGGGAGGCGACCCTCACCATCGTGGTCGACGACCTGATCAACTTCCGCGCGCTGCTGCCGGTGATCCACGATTTCTATGCCGAGAACACCGCGACCCGGCTGCGCTTTTCCAAGGAAGTGCTCGGCGGCGCGTGGGACGCGCTGGTCAGCAACCGCGCCGACCTGGTGATCGGCGGCGCCTACGACGCGCCCAGCACGCAGGGCTTTCAGATCCGGCCGCTGGGGTCGATGCCGTTCGTGTTCGCGGTCGCCGCGCATCATCCGCTCGCGACCGAGGCCGGCCCGCTCACCACCATCCAGATCGCCAAGCACCGCATCGTCGCGGTGGGCGATACCTCGCGCAACCTGCCGGCCCGCACCCATGGCGTGCTGGCCGGCCAGGACGTGCTGGTGGTGCCGACCATGCGCGACAAGCTCGAAGCGCAGATCCGCGGCCTCGGCTGCGGCTGGCTGCCGGCGCCGATGGCGCAGCCGCATATCGAAAGCGGCGTGCTGCAGGCGCGCGAGACCGTCGAAGTGCGCGCGCCGGGCAACTTCAAGGTGGCCTGGCGCACCAGCAACCGCGGCAAGGCGCTGCAGTGGTGGGCCGGCAAGCTGGAAGACCCGCGCCTGGCGCAGGCGCTGCTGCAGCAACCGGACTTCGCCGGCTGAGGGTGGGCTGATGGCAGGGACCGAGCCAACGCTTGCCGCGGGCGGCTATCGCGGCCGCTTCGCGCCCTCGCCCACCGGGCCGCTGCATATGGGCTCGCTGGTCACCGCGCTGGCCAGCTGGCTCGACGCGCGCGCGCATGGCGGGCAATGGCTGGTGCGCATCGAGGACATCGACACGCCGCGCTGCGTGCGCGACGCGGACCACGACATCCTGCACACGCTGGAGCGCGTCGGCATGACGCCCGACGAGCCGCCGGTGTGGCAGAGCCGGCGCGAACCGCACTACGCCGACGCGCTGCGCCGGCTCGATGCCGCGGGGCAGCTCTACCCGTGCGGCTGCTCGCGCAAGGAGATCGCCGATTCGCTCGTGCACGTGCGCGAGCGCCACCAGACCCTGGGCTATCCCGGCACCTGCCGCCACGGGCTGAACGGCAAGCTGCCGCGCGCGTGGCGCGTGCGCGTGCCGGACGGGCCGGCCGCCATCGTGTGCTTCGACGACCGCTGGCAAGGGCGCCAGTGCCAGAACCTCGAAACCGAACTGGGCGACTTCGTGCTGCGCCGCGCCGACGGGCTGTGGGCCTACCAGCTTGCGGTGGTGGTCGACGACGGCCTGCAGGGCATCACGCATATCGTGCGCGGCGCCGACCTGCTCGACTCCACGCCGCGGCAGATCCACCTGCGGCACCTGCTGGGGCTGCCCACGCCGGCCTACCTGCACGTGCCGGTGGTGGTGAACCAGCTTGGCGAGAAGCTCAGCAAGCAGAGCGGCGCGCAGCCGATCGACACCAGCGCCCCGCTGGACGCGCTGCGCGCGGCCGGCGCGCACCTGGGCCTGTCGAATCCTGCCGGCACGGTGCAGGACTGGCTGGCGCGGGCAACCGACGGCTGGCGTGAGCGGCTGGCCACGCTGCCGCTGCCGGCATCGGTCTAGCCGCCGCAAAAACAAATGGCCCGCACAAGCGGGCCATTCTCTGCCAAACGTCGATCCGTTCAGGACTTGCGCGGCACCCCGCCGAGCAAGGCCGCCACCGGCCGCTTGGGCGCCTGGCGGCCGCGCGTCAGTGCGGCGGCGACTTCGTCGGCGGCCTTGGCCTGCGTCGCGCTGGCGGGGCTGGGCTCATACGGGCGCGAGAAGAACGGGTCGTCCGAGGCGCGGAAGGCCTGGCGGCTGGCACCGTGGTCGTGGCGGCGCGGACGCTCTTCGCTGTCGGCGCTGCCGCGCGCGCGGCGCACTTCGCCGCGCTCGCGGCGGCGTTCGGTGTCGGCCTGGCGGGCGCGCGCGCCGGTGGGGTCGAAGCCCTCGAGCTTCCCGCGCGGGATGCTGCGCTTGATCAGCTTCTCGATATCGGACAGCAGGCGCTCGTCATTGCCCGGCACGTAGATCGACAGCGCGTCGCCGCTGGCACCGGCGCGGCCGGTACGGCCGATGCGGTGCACGTAGTCTTCGGCGCTGAACGGCAGGTCGAAGTTGATCACGCACGGCATGTCGGGGATGTCGAGCCCGCGCGCGGCGACGTCGGTGGCGACCAGCGCATCGATGGTGCCGCTCTTGAAGCCGTCGAGCGTCTGCATGCGCTCGGTCTGGGTCTTGTCGCCGTGGATCGCGGCGGCGTTGATGCCTTCGCGCTCCAGGTGCCGTGCCAGCCGCGAGCAGCCGATCTTGCTGTTGACGAAGACGATGCACTGGCGCGACTGCGACTGCTCGGCGCGCTGCCGGAGCAGGTGCACCACCGCGGCCTGCTTGTGGCCGTCCTCGACCTGGTACACCGCCTGGCGCACGTTCTCGTTGGTCGAGTTGCTGCGCGCCACTTCGATGGTGACCGGCTGCTTCAGGTAGCTGGAGGCGAGCCGCTTGATTTCGGGCGAGAACGTCGCCGAGAACAGCAGCGTCTGGCGCTGCGCCGGCAGCAGGTTGATGATGCGCTGCAGGTCCGGCAGGAAGCCCATGTCGAGCATGCGGTCGGCTTCGTCCAGCACCAGCATCTGCACCTGCGACAGGTTCACCGACTTCTGCTGCACGTGGTCGAGCAGGCGGCCGGGCGTGGCCACCAGGATCTCGACGCCGCGTCGCAGCGCGTCGGTCTGCGGGTTCATGTCGACGCCGCCGAACACCACCGTGCTGCGCAGGTCGGTGTGCTTGGCATAGCGGGCGACGTTGTCGTAGACCTGGTCGGCCAGCTCGCGCGTGGGGGTCAGCATCAGCGCGCGCACCGGGTGGCGCGCCGGCGAGGCGCTGGCATTGGCCAGCGGCAGCAGGCGCTGGATGATCGGCAGCGCGAAGCCGGCGGTCTTGCCGGTGCCGGTCTGCGCGGCGCCCATCACGTCCTTGCCCAGCAGCACCACCGGAATGGCCTGCGCCTGGATCGGCGTGGGAGAGCTGTAGCCCTGCTCGGACAGGGCACGCAGGATGCGCGCGTCGAGGCCGAAGCTGTCGAAGGTCTGCACGGCGGCGGGAGCCGCGGTGGTAGGTTCTGGTGCGTTCGTAGTGGTCATGGGTATCGGTATTGGCGGGAGGCGAACCCGGCACAAACGGATACGCGTCTGGAACTCATCTCGCCCTGAATCTCGTGCGGCGCCGGCGAGCTTCCGGCGCGGCCCTGCTGGCTGCAGCAATTGGCCAAGAGAATCAAAGACTTAGATTTTAGCATCTCTGCCCGCGCAGTGGGCGCTCAGGCACCGCCGTGCGGCGGGCGCGACAGGCCGGCGCCGGCAGCCAACGCCCGCGCGCATTGTCAAGACATTGTCATATCGGCCAAGCAAGATGCCGGCGGCGCGGCGCCCCCCCCACCGCGCGGCTTCTTCACATCGAGACCGACATGGACTTCGAGCTGTTTCGCCAGACCTGCCAGCAGTTCCTGCGCACCTCCAGCCAGTTCCTGGGACTGGCCACGGCCGGCCGCCAGGCCGCGCTGCCGATGCCGACACTGCCGGCCCTGCCCCACAGCCAGCCCCAGGGCCGGCAGCCCGCCTGAACCGCGGCGCGACCGCCGGCTCGTCATCCGCACGCTCAGTCGCCGCGGATGCCGTTGTCCTGGATCACCTTGCCCCACTTGCTGTAGTCGGCCTTCATGCGCGCGGCCAGCTGCTCCGGCGGCATATAGGCGGCCACGGTGCCGGCACCCAGCATCTTCTGCTGCACGGTCGGATCGGCCAGCGCCTTCTTCAGCTCCGCCGACAACGTCGCCACCACTTCCTTCGGCGTGCCGGCCGGCGCCAGCAGCCCGCCCCATGCGGTGGCATCGAAGCCCGGGAACCCCTGTTCGGCCACCGTTTTCACGTCCGGCGTAAAGCTGACGCGCTTGTTCGAGCCCACCGCGATCGGGCGCAGCTTGCCCGCCTTGATATGCGGCAGCGCCGCGATCATGTCCGAGAACATCATCGGCACCTGGCCGGCCAGCAGGTCGGAGATCGCCGGTGCGCTGCCCTTGTAGGGCACGTGCTGCACGTCGAAGTTGCCCAGGTTCTTCAGCAGCTCGGTCGACAGGTGGCCGAAGCTGCCGTTGCCGGCGCTGGTGTAGTTGAGCGCGCCCGGCTTGGCCTTGGCCTTGGCGATGTACTGCTGCAGGCTGGTCACGTCCGGCATCGCCTGGGGATTGACCACCATCACGATCGGCAGGTCATAGGCCGCGCCGATCGGCGTGAAGTCCTTGAAGATGTCGTAGCCCTTGCGGTTGATCAGGTGCGGCGCCAGCAGCGTGGGCGTGGCCAGCACCAGCAGCGTGTAGCCGTCGGCGGGGCTCTTGGCGACGTTTTCGGCGCCGATGGTGCCGGAGGCGCCGGGGCGGTTGTCCACCACCACCGGCTGCTTCAGCGTTTCGCTCATCTTCTGGCCGATGATGCGCGCGGCGGTATCGGTCGGGCCGCCCGGCGGGAACGGCACCACCAGCCGGATCGGCTTGCTCGGGTAGGTCTCGGCCAAAGCCGGTGCGGCGGCGAGCGGCAGCGTGGCGCTCAGGAGCACGGCGCCCAGGCGGCGCTGGAAGGTACGGCGGCTGGTGTTCTGCATGGTGTGACTTTGTCCTCGGATGAATCGCGGTGAATCAGAATCGGTTTCTGGTGCGGCGGCCGTTACAGCCGCATGGTGCCGGCCTGGAACAGCCGGGCATCCATCTGGCGCAGGTCGGGCGCTACCGCCACCGGCGTGGCGCACTGGTCGAGCACATCCCGCTGCAGGTCGACCCCGGGAGCGATCTCGACCAGCGTGAGGCGCGCTTCGCCGCCCTCCTCGCCCTTGCTGTCCTCACTGGGGCGCATCTCGAACACCGCGCGTTCGGTGATGTACACCACCGGGATGCCCAGCGATGCCACGTAGGGGCCGTTGAAGCTCAGGTGCGACACCTCCGGCACGATCTTCTTCACGCGGCCCTCGCGCACGATCTGCAGGCTGCCGTCGCCGGCGCTTACTTCCAGCCCGCCCGCCGTCAGCGTGCCCATGAACACCACCGCGCGCGCGCTCTGGGTGATGTTGATAAAGCCGCCGACGCCGGCAATCAGCGCGCCCTCGCCTTCGCCGAACTTGCTGACGTTGACGTTGCCCTGGCCATCGAGTTCGGCCAGTCCGAGGATCGCCAGGTCGATGCCGCCGCCTTCGTAGAAATCGAACTGCGCGGGCTGGTCCACCACCGCTTCCGGGTAGGCCGAGGCACCGAAGCTGAGGCCATCCGCGGGCGTGCCGCCGATGGGGCCGGCTTCGACGGTCAGCGTGAAGCCGCCCAGCCCGGCCTGGTGCGCGAGCATGCCCACCGCAGCCGGCATGCCGACCCCGAGGTTGACCACGCGCGGCGCGCGCCGCGCCAGTTCCATCACCGCGCGGCGCTGCACGATGGTGCGCGCGTCGAGCGGCCCGGCCTCGGGCGACGCAGCGGCGGCATCGTCGGTAGCACCCTCGCCCTGCCACGGCGTGACGTAGGCCGGGTTGAAGGCCTCCGCGAACGTCATCTGGTGGTTGGCGGGGTTGTCGCAGACCACCACGTAGTCGACCAGGATGCCGGGCACGTGGATGGCCTGCAGGATCTCGTGGTGATCGACCAGGCTTTCGACCTGTGCGATCACGATGCCGCCCGAGTTGTGCGCGGCCTGCGCCAACGCGAGCAGTTCGTGGTGGAAGGCTTCGCGATGGGTGCTGAGGTTGCCGCGCGCGTCGGCGGCGGTGCAGCGGATCAGCGCGCAGTCGATCGGAAAGCTGGGGTAGAACAGGTATTCGTCGCCGCGGAACTCGACCGCATCGACCCAGCACGCCTTGCCTTCGGCGATGGCGCGGCGCGCGCGCTGGTTGACCGCGCCGCCGTGGTAGCGCGCATCCTGCGCGGTGCGCGGGTCGACAAAGGTGTGCAGGCCGATTTTCGTCATCACGCCGGGCTTGCCGCCGGCAATGGCGCGGTACAGGTGGGTCAGCACGCCCTGCGGCAGGTTGTAGCCCTCGCACTGCTCGGCCATCGCCAGCGTGGCCAGCCGCGTGGCCGAGCGCCAGTGGCCGCCAACCACGGTGGCAGTCATGCCGGCATTGCCGAAATGATTGACGCCGCGCGCGCCGCGGTCGCCCTGCCCGGCCGAATACACCAGCGTCAGGTCGCGCGGCAGGCCGTGCTGCAGGAAGCGCTGCTCCAGCGCCTCGGTCACGGCCTCGGCATGGCCGGCGCCGACAAAGCCCGCGCTGGCCACGGTCCAGCCATCATGCACGAGCGCCGCCGCTTCACGCGCGGTGATTACCTTCATTGCTGTCTCCGGTTTTCGTCGCGCCGTCCCGCATCGCTGGCGGCACGCTTTCCGTGAATTCGTTTTTGCGAACTTCGTTTTGCGAACATTTGTTCGGAAAACGCTATCATACGGAGATGCTGCCGGTCGGCGCAAGCCCTCCGCGACGGCACCGACCCGCACGTGCCTGATCGTTCATCTCACGACCGCTCCCTGCCAGACGCCTATGCCGCAAGCCGAAACCGCCAAGAAAGACGAACTGCTGGAATCGCTGAGCAAGGGCCTGGCGCTGCTGCGCCTGCTGGGTGCGGGCGCGGAGCGGCTGACCATGCAGGAGGTAGCCGACCAGCTCGACGTGACCCGCGCCGCCGCGCGCCGGCTGCTGCTGACGCTGGAGCACAACGGCTACGTGGCGCAGGACGGCCGCCACTTTGCGCTGACGCCGCGGGTGATGGAGCTGGGCTACGCCTACTTCGCCTCGATGAGCCTGCCGCAGATGGCGCGGCCCTATCTGCAGCAGCTGTGCGAGACGCTGGGCGAAAGCTGCTCGCTGGGCGTGCTCGACGCCGAGTCGGTGGTGCTGGTGGCGCGCGAGGAGCCGCGCCAGCTGCTGCGCGTCGACATGGCGCTGGGACGGCGGATGCCGGCCTATGCGCATTCGCTCGGGCGCGTACTGCTGGCCGGCCTGGACGACAGCGCGCTGGAGGCCTACCTGGCGGGCGCGACGCTGCGCAAGCTGACGCCGTTCACGGTCAGCTCGCGCGCCACGCTGGCGCGCACGCTGCGCCAGGTGCGCGCCGACGGCTACTGCGTGCTGGTCAGCGAACTGGTCGACGGCTACGCCGGGATCTCGGTGCCGCTGCGCGACCAGGCCGGCAAGGTGGTGGCCGGGCTGGGCTTCAGCATGGTGCTGGGCAGCCGCGACCGGGCCCACCTGGAAGCGCGCTTCCTGGCGCCGCTGCGCGAGGCCGCCGCGCGCATCGAGGCCATTCTGCAGGCGCGCTGAGCCGCGCCCGGCCCATGTAGAAAAGCCCCGCGTGCCGGGGAGGCAGCGGGGCTCAAGCGGTAGCGGGGCAATCGGTTCGACCACCCACGCCGTCGATCTTGGCGCATCGCGCCGACTCGGGCATCCCCCAAATGCGGGCCATTGCATGCGCCGTGGCGGGTGGGCCGCGGGCGCGCCCTGCAAAGCCAGTCAATCATGGCCCTGTCACACGCCTGTAGGAATCCGGGTTTTCGCCGAGCGGGTTTTCGCCAGCTTCCGGCCGGCGGCCGGATGCGGTCTACTGGTCTCACATCGACGCCCCTGGCACCGCCCCACGCCGGATTGCCACCGCCGATGGTGCTGTAAAACTAGTCCAATGACCGGGAGACAGACCATGGTGACGAAGAAAGAAGAGGCTTTCGTACTGAAGAACCTTCTCGCGCTTGCCGCAGTGGAAACCCTGGGCGGCGCGATCGCCTTGGGCATGGTCTTCCACCTGATCTGATCATCCCCACCCGGTCGCCGGCGCTGCCACGCCGGCGACCGCCTTGCGGCCCTTCAGCGCGCGGTCTGCTGCCCGCGCCGGTCCACCTCGAACACCATGTTGTCGCGGAAGCGCTGCCGCAGCCATTGCACGGCCCGGCCCTGCGGCCGCGCCGACTTCGCCCAGATCAGGTCCACGCCGACCAGCCAGTCGGTGTACGGATAGGCCGCCAGGTCCAGCTCCACCAGCTCGCCCCGCGCCAGCGCCTCGCGCACCAGCTGCCGCGGCAGCGTGGCCCAGCCCAGCCCGCTCCTCACCATCTCCACCAGCGCCAGGTAGCTTTCGGCACGCCACACCCGCGCCGCGCGCAGGTATTCGCTGGTGGGCAGCTTGTCGGCATGCGCGCTGAAGGCGAGGCGCCGATAGGCGTGCAGGTCGGCGAACGACACCTGCCCGCGCCCGGCCAGCGGGTGGCCGGGATGCACCACGTGCACCATGACAAGCTTGCCCAGCTGCACGAATGCCAGCTCGGGCGCGTAGTGCGGCTGCGCGAAGGCGATGCCAAGCTCGGCCTCGCCCTGCAGCACCAGTTCGCTGACATCGCCGTAGACCGGGTTGCGCAGGGTCAGGTCGACATACGGGAACTCGCGCTCGAACTCCGCCAGCACCGGCGTCACCGCGTGGTACGGAATCTCGATCGCCAGCGTCAGCCCGGGCGGGTTGGCATCGGCCAGGCTGGCGGCATGGGACTGCAGCGACAGGCAGCGCTCCAGCACCGCCTCGGCCTCGGTCAACAGCTTGCGGCCGGCCGCGGTCAGCGCCGGATTGCGGCTGCTGCGGTCGAACAGGGGCACGCCCAGGTCGATCTCGAGGTTGGCCACAGCCGCGCTGATGGTGGACTGGGTCTTGCCCAACCGCCGCGCCGCGGCCGAGAACGAGCCAGTCTCCACCACCAGCGCGAACACCTGCAATTGGTCCAGCGAAAAGCGCATTTCCCCTCCCCGCCACCCATCGACCAGATCGATAGGTATTGATTTGTTATCCCGATGAAATTGCGGAGATGATGCCGCAAGCGCCCAGCCCGCACAAACCCGCGAGCCGCGGTCCGCCCGACGCGCCCGGCAGAGGCGCCAGCGGCGTCCATCGAAACAGGAGACAAGTGCATGAAGACCCCGACGCCGGTGCATCCGGTCGATGAAATCCTGCCGTTGCGCCAACTGGCGAGCTTCGGCCTGCAGCATGTGCTGGTGATGGCGCGGTGGCGGTGCCGCTGATCCTGGGCAGCGCGCTCGGGCTGTCGGCGGCGCAGGTGGTGATGCTGATCAACGCACGCCACCACGCCAGCGCCGCGGCGGCAAGACCGGGCCGAAGAGTCAACCCTGTCCTGATTTCCCCAACAACCGGAGACCCCGAGCATGACCCGAATCACCGATCCGTCCGGCGCCGAATTGTCGCCACTCGACCTCGCGCTGCTGCGCCGGTCGATTGCGCTGTCCGACGAATCCAGGGCCCGCGGCCGCCATCCGTTCGCGGCGCTGGTAGCCGACGCGGCCGGCAATATCATCGCCAGCGCCGGCAACAATTCGATGCCGCCCGAGGGCGACCCGACCCAGCATGCCGAGCTGGTCGCCGCCGCGCAGGCCGCGCGCGTGCTGCCGCCCGAACAGCTCGCCGGTTGCACGCTCTACACCAGCGCGGAACCGTGCTGCATGTGCGCGGGCGCGGTCTACTGGACCGGCATCGGCCGCGTGGTCTACGCGCTGTCGGAACACAAGCTGCTGGGCCTGACCGGCGACCATCCGGAGAACCCGACCTTCTCGCTGCCGTGCCGCGAAGTGTTTGCGCGCGGCCAGCGCAGGGTCGAGGTGGTCGGGCCGGTGCTGGAAGACGAAGCCGCGGCACCGCACGCAGGCTTCTGGCAGTAGCGCGGTATCCGCCGTCCGCCCCCTGGCGGACGGCATCGGGAAGGCATCCAACCCTGTCATAGCCACGTCACCGCCCCTTCCTACACTCGCCTGGCTCCGGCTCGCAGCAGCCGCCACCCCAACCAGCCAGGTGACTCCATGCTTCCCCGCAGACTGCCCACCACCCTGGCCGCGATGCTGATCGCGGCATTGCTCGCCGCCTGCGGCGGCGACGGCGGCCCCACCCTGTCGCCCACCGCAACGCTGGCGCCGAGCGCCCAGCCAGTCAAGCCGGGACAGCCCGGCAAGCCGGACCAGCGGCCCGATCCGGTGATCCGCTGCGCGCCCTGATCCCTTTCGTCAGTCCCCACGCACATTCCGACAAGACCATGGTCTCTCGCCGCAATTTCCTGCAGGCCGCAGCTGGCACCGGCTTCGCCGCCGCCGCGCTGGCCGCGTTTCCGCCCAGCATCCGCAAGGCCCTGGCCATCCCGGCCAACAATGCCACCGGCACCATCAAGGATGTCGAGCACGTGGTGATCCTGATGCAGGAGAACCGTTCCTTCGACCACTACTTCGGCACGCTGCGCGGCGTGCGCGGCTTCGGCGACCGCTTTACCATCCCGCTGCCCGGCGCGCGCCAGGTATGGCAGCAACAGCGCGCCAACGGCGCCGTGCTGACGCCGTACCACCTCGACGGCACCAGCAACAACGCGCAGCGCGCCGCCGGTACTCCGCACGCATGGCTGGACAGCCAGCAGGCCTGGGACCACGGCCGCATGGCCAACTGGCCGACGTACAAGACCAGCACCTCGATGGGCTACTTCAGGGAACAGGAGATCCCGTTCCAGTTCGCGCTGGCCAACGCCTTCACGCTGTGCGATGCGTACCACTGCTCGATGCATACCGGCACCGATGCCAACCGCGCCTTCCACCTGACCGGCACCAATGGCCCCACCGCCGCCAACGTCGCCTTCGTCAACAACGAGTGGGACGCGATCGACGGCCTGCCGGCCTCGGCCAACACCGGCTACACCTGGAAGACCTATGCCGAGCGCCTGGAAGACGCCGGCATCAGCTGGATCTGCTACCAGAACATGCCGGACGAATGGGGCGACAACATGCTGGGCGCGTTCCAGCAGTTTCGCAAGGCCAACCTGGCGTCTGGCTATCCGGTCTCCAGCGGCGGCGCGCCGGGCGCGCCCTATGCGAACACCGGCCAGCCGCTGCCGTACCACGCCTACGATGCCGCCACCGACAACCCCGGCAACCCGCTGTACAAGGGCGTGGCCAACACCCTGCCCGGCACCCGCCCCGACGAGTATCTCGATGCCTTCCGCCGCGACATCCGCGAAGGCCGGCTGCCGCAGGTGTCGTGGATCAACGCGCCGTCGATCTACTGCGAGCATCCCGGGCCCTCCAGCCCGGTGCAGGGCGCCTGGTTCCTGCAGGAGGTGCTGGACGCGCTGACCGCGGTGCCCGAGGTCTGGAGCAAGACCGTGCTGCTGGTCAACTTCGACGAGAACGACGGCTATTTCGACCACGTGCCCTCGCCCTCGGCGCCGTCGCTGAATCCGGACAAGACCTTCGCCGGCAAGTCGACGCTGAGCGATGCCGAGATGCTGGCCGAGTACTTCAACCAGCCGGCGCCGCCGGGCAGCCGCACCCAGCCCGCGGCGGACGGCCGCGTCTACGGCCCGGGGCCGCGCGTGCCGCTGTACGTGATCTCGCCGTGGAGCCGCGGCGGCTGGGTCAACTCGCAGGTATTCGACCACACTTCGGTGCTGCGCTTCCTGGAAGCGCGCTTCGGCGTGGCCGAGCCCCATATCAGCCCGTTCCGCCGCGCCGTATGCGGCGACCTGACCAGCGCCTTCAACTTCAGGACGCCCAACAACGAGGCGCTGCCCACGCTAGGTGGCCGCACCACGCGCAGCGACGCCGACCAGCTGCGCCGCGCGCAGCAGGCCCTGCCCGCGGTGCCGCTGCCCGCCGACATGCAACTGCCGCAGCAGGCCGCCGGCACGCGCCCGTCGCGCGCGCTGCCATATGAGCTGCACACCAGCGCGCGCTGCAGCGCCGTGGGCCAGGTCGAACTGGTGTTCGCCAACACCGGCACGCAGGCCGCGGTGTTCCACGTCTACGACCGCCTCCACCTGGAACGCATCCCGCGCCGCTATATGGTCGAGGCCGGCAAGTCGCTCAGCGATACCTGGAACGCGTTCCAGGACAATGGCGGGCAATACGATTTGTGGGTGCTCGGACCCAACGGCTTCCATCGCCATTTCCGCGGCGACACCCGCCGCATCGGCGAAACCGGCATCGCCCCCGAGATCCGTGTCTGCTACGACATTGCCAACGGCGATGTCTATGTCGACCTGATCAACGTCGGCGGCCGCGCCTGCCATTTCCACATCGAGCCGCTGGCCTACCGCGGCGATGGCCCATGGAAAGCCACCGTCGGTGCCAACGGCAGCAAGTCGCAGCACTGGCAGCTGGAGCAGAGCGGCCAATGGTATGACTTCGCGGTGACGTGCGACGCCGATCCGGCTTTCTACCGCCGCTTCGCCGGCCGGGTCGAGACCGGCCGGCATACGGTCAGCGATCCGGCCATGGGGACCGCGGCGCAGGGTTGAGCAGGTCGCCAGCGGGTATTCGCGGCAAGAAAAAAGGGGTTACGGCATTTACCGTAACCCCTTTTTCACTGCATTGGTGGGCCTCCCGTGAGTCGAACACGGCACCAACGGATTATGAGTCCGCTGCTCTAACCAGGCATGAGCTAGAGGCCCTTGGAAGCGTTTAGTTGCCTTCCAGGAAACTCTTCAGCTTGTCCGAGCGGCTCGGGTGGCGCAGCTTGCGCAGTGCCTTGGCCTCGATCTGGCGGATCCGTTCACGCGTGACGTCGAACTGCTTGCCGACCTCTTCCAGCGTGTGGTCGGTGCTCATTTCGATGCCGAAGCGCATGCGCAGCACCTTGGCTTCGCGCGGCGTGAGCGAGTCCAGCACGTCCTTGACGACGTCGCGCATGGAGCCGTGCAGCGCCGCTTCGGCCGGGGCCAGCGTGTTGGTGTCCTCGATGAAGTCGCCCAGATGGGAGTCGTCGTCGTCACCGATCGGCGTTTCCATGGAGATCGGCTCCTTGGCGATCTTCATGATCTTGCGGATCTTGTCTTCCGGCATCTCCATCTTCTCGGCCAGCGTTGCCGGATCCGGCTCGTTGCCGGTTTCCTGCAGGATCTGGCGCGAGATGCGGTTCATCTTGTTGATGGTCTCGATCATATGCACCGGGATGCGGATGGTGCGCGCCTGGTCGGCGATCGAGCGCGTGATGGCCTGGCGGATCCACCACGTGGCGTAGGTCGAGAACTTGTAGCCGCGACGGTATTCGAACTTGTCCACCGCCTTCATCAGGCCGATGTTGCCTTCCTGGATCAGGTCGAGGAACTGCAGGCCGCGGTTGGTGTACTTCTTGGCGATCGAGATCACCAGGCGCAGGTTGGCCTCGGTCATCTCGCGCTTGGCTTCGCGCGCGCGGCGCTCGCCTTCCGACATCTTGCGGTTGACGTCCTTCAGTTCCTTCAGCGGCAGCACCACGCGCGCCTGCAGGTCGATCAGCTTCTGCTGCAGTTCATGCACGGCCGGCACGTTGCGCTCGACGATGGTGCTGTAGCCCTTGCCGTCGGCGACCACGGTGTGGATCCAGTCGAGGTTGGTCTCGTTGCCCGGGAAGCGGGCGACGAAGTCCGAGCGCGGCATGCCGCACTTGTCGACCACGATGTTCAGGATGGCACGCTCGAGCTTGCGCACTTCGTCGACCTGGCCGCGCAGCGTGTCGCACAGGCGCTCGACGTTGCGGGCGGTGAAGCGGATGCCCATCAGCTCGGCCTGGATCGCTTCCTGCGCCTTGACGTAGGGCTTGGACTTGTAGCCTTCCTTCTCGAACGCGCGGCGCATCTTGTCGAACTGCTCGGCGATCACGCGGAATTTCTCCAGCGCGTTCTGCTTCAGCTCTTCCAGCTGGCGCGCGGACGCGCCGGCGCCGGCACCGCCTTCGTCGTCTTCGTCCTCGTCGCCTTCCTCTTCGTCGTCGGACTCGAGGTCCTCGTCATCGGCCGCCGCGGCCGCGGCCGACGGGGCTTCAGGGGTTTCCTCGGCGTTCGGGTCGATCAGGCCGTCGACGAACTCGTCGATCTTGATCTCGTCGTTGGCGACGCGTTCGGCGTGGGCCAGGATCTCGGAGATGGTGACCGGGCACGCCGAGATCGCCATCACCATGTCCTTCAGGCCGGCCTCGATGCGCTTGGCGATCTCGATTTCGCCTTCACGCGTCAGCAGCTCGACCGTGCCCATCTCGCGCATGTACATGCGCACCGGGTCGGTGGTGCGGCCGAACTCGGAGTCGACCGTGGACAGGGCCGCCTCGGCCTCTTCCTCGGCTTCTTCCTCGCTGGTGGCGGACGGGGCGTTGTCGTTGAGCAGCAGCGTCTCGGCATCCGGCGCCTGTTCGTAGACGGCGATGCCGATGTCGTTCAGCGTCGCGACCAGCGTGTCGATCGTTTCCGAATCGACCATGTCGTCCGGCAGGTGATCGTTGATTTCCGCGTAGGTCAGGTAGCCGCGCGACTTGCCCAGCTTGATCAGCGCCTTGAGCTTCTGGCGACGCAGCTCGAGCTCTTCCTCGGTGCCTTGCTGGGTCGAGGCGAACTCCTTGAGCAGGGCCTTTTCCTTGGCCTTGCGGTCCTTGGCTTTCTGCTTTTCGGTCTTCGGCGCCGCGGCCGGTGTGGCCGCCGCGCGCGTATCGTTCTCGTAAAACTCTTCGGTCACGTCGTCTGTTGTGCTGTCGTCGTGCTGCATCTCGGCCTTGGGCTTGCGGCCACGCTTTTTCGGCTCCGGCTTGATTGCCGGCGCAGCGGGACGCTCGGATGCAACGGATGCAGGTGTCGCGGCACGCGCCTTGGCGGCCGTCGCGGCCGCGCCTTGCTTGGCGCCTCCGCTCTTGGCGCCGGCGGCTGCCGCTCGCTTGCTCTCGACTTCGGTATTCTGCTGTTTCGCCACGGTGATACTCTTGCCTTTCACTGGTGCAGATGCTGCTGCAGATGCGGCGACCTTGCCGCTCGTACTGGCGCTCTTGCCGCTCTCGCGTGCCGAAGTCGAGGCCTTTGTCTTTTCGGATGTGCGGGTTCTGGTGGGAGTCGTCACGGCGGGCGCTTGCGCGCGGCGCACGGACTTTGATGGCGCAGACCGGGCTGGCGTCTTGACGGTCGCGGTCGATGTCTTCGCCGCCGTGGTTTTCACAGACGCCTTGCCGCTCCCTGATTGGGGAGCTTTAGAGGTAACCCTTTCGGTTGCTTTGGCCTTTGCCATTGGCACGCTCACTTTCACCAGAACTGGAGAGAAAGATTTCGCAATCCAAACCGGCTATTGTAGCACGCCACGCATAGCCGGCTCCCTGTCAGGTGAGGTTTTCACCTGAAAAATCAAGGCTTAAGCTCGGCGCGGCCGGGCCCGGTCCCTGATCCACTGCTTGTCCAACGCTTGTTGCCGCCTCCCGGTTGAAGGCCAGGGCGCCCGCCGGCGCCTCAGCCCAGTTGGCGCCGCCGGTGGATTTCGCCCACCAGCCAGCGCATGCGCTGCTTGGCCGCCTCGTCCGCCGTGCCGGCGACCACTTCCGCCTGCAGGCTGTCGAGCTCGCGCCGCAGCGGCTCGGCCAGCAGCTTGGTGATGGCCGCATCGAATTCCTGTGTTGCAGGTGCTTCTTCAATCTCCTCGCGCAATACCGCCGTGCGCGCCGCGGCATAGACCTCGGCATACGGGCTCTGGGCCAGGTGCTCGCTGAAGGCCGCGAAATTCACTTCGCCCTGGACCCCGTCGCACGCGCTGACCAGGTGCGCCAGCACTTCGCTGTCGCCGCCCTCGCCTTCCAGCAGCAACGCCCGCGCATCCTCGTCCAGCCGTGCCGACAGCGCCGGGTAGCACATCAGCAACTGGATCACCCGCTGCTCCAGCCCGGTCGGAGCCTGGCGGCGCGCGCGCGGGCGCGGCTGGGCGAAGCGCCCGACCCGTGCCGGGTCGCTGCGCAGGCCGCAGATTGCCTCGATCTCCGCGGGCGTCGTACCGGTGGCATCGGCAAGTTCGCGCACGATCTGTAGCCGCAGCCCACCCGCCGGCATCGCCTGCAGCAGCGGCTTGGCCTCGTATTGGGCACGGGCGCGACCCTCGGGCTGGCGCAGGTCCAGTTCCTCGGTGACCGACTGCAGCAAAAAGCGCGACAGCGGCATCGCATTGCGCACCTGCGCGGCGAAGGCCTCGGTGCCCTCTTCGCGCACATAGCTGTCGGGGTCGTGCTCGGCCGGCAGGAACAGGAAGCGGATGGTCTTGTTGTCGGCCACGTGTGGCAGGCACGCCTCGAGCGCCCGCCTGGCGGCGCGCCGGCCCGCCGAATCGCCGTCGAACGAGAACACCACCGCGTCGGTCTGGCGCAGCAGCTTCTGCACGTGCACGGGCGTGCACGCCGTGCCCAGGGTGGCGACGGCGTTGGCAAAACCGAGCTGGGCCAGTGCCACGACGTCCATATACCCTTCGACCACCAGCACATAGCCGGTTTCCCGGATCGCATGGCGGGCCTCGAACAAGCCATACAGCTCGGTGCCCTTGCTGAACAGCGGGGTCTCGGGCGAGTTCAGGTACTTGGGCTCACCCTGCCCCATCACGCGGCCGCCGAAGCCGATCACCGCGCCCTTGGTGTTGCGGATCGGGAACATGATGCGGTCGCGGAAGCGGTCGTAGCGCCGCGGCTTGCCGTCCGCGTCGCGCTTGTCGCTTTCGATCAGCAGGCCGGCCTCGACCAGCGGCGCCGCCACGTTGTCGTCGCGATAGCTGCCGAACACCGCCTCCAGGCCCTGCCAGTCATCGGGCGCATAGCCAAGGCCGAACTGGCCGGCAATCTCGCCGGTCAGCCCGCGCCCCTTCAGGTACTGGATGGCCTGCGGGGCGCCGCGCAGCTGGCGGCGGTAGAAGTCGGTGGCGCGGGTCATGGCGTCGGACAGCGCCACCGAGCGCGCCTGCTGTTCGGCACGCTGGCCGGGTGGCAGGCGGTCGCGCTCCTCGGGCACGGTCATGCCGACCGACTGGGCAAGCTCGCGCACCGCCTCCGGGTACGACTGGCCGGAAAACTCCATCAGGAAGCCGATGGCCGAGCCATGCGCGCCGCAGCCGAAGCAGTGGTAGAACTGCTTGGTCGGCGACACCGTGAACGACGGCGATTTCTCGTTATGGAACGGGCACAGCCCCATGAAATTGGCGCCGCCCTTCTTCAGCTGCACATACTTGCCCACCACATCGACAATGTCGACACGGTTGAGCAGGTCCTGAATAAAGGATTGCGGAATCACCCGACTGACCGTCCTGAGGCTTGGCCGTCCCACGGCGGGCGGCCCTTTTTGGAATGCGTGACCGGTGCGGCGCCCGGCTGCTATCGGAATATTGTAGTGCAGCACAGAACGGCTGCCCGGATTGCTTCACATCTGCGCGCAACACCTGTGATTTAACAGCTTCTTGCGCGCATCACGCTTACAACCCATTAAATCAGTATTTACTTTGGTGCAAGCGCGGCCTTGACCAGCGCGGATACGGCGGTCATGTCGGCACGGCCGGCCAGCTTGCCCTTGAGCACGCCCATGACCTTGCCCATATCCTGCGGGCCGGCGGCGCCGGTGGCGGCCACGGCCTGCTGCACCTCGGCGGCCACTTCCTCATCCGACAGCGCGGCGGGCATATAGACCTTCAGCACCTCGACCTCGGCCAGTTCCTTGTCGGCAAGGTCATTGCGGCCGGCCTGCTGGAACTGCGCGATCGAGTCCTTGCGCTGCTTGATCAGCTTTTCGACCACGGCCAGCACGGCGCTGTCGTCCAGTTCGACGCGTTCGTCGACTTCGCGCTGCTTGATCGCCGCCAGCAGCAGGCGGATGGTGCCAAGGCGCTCGGTCTCGCGCGCACGCATGGCGGTCTTCATGTCTTCGCTGATACGGGCTTTGAGGGACATCGTGATCTTCCAGAAAGTGGGCAGGCACTTACACATGGCGGCGGATGCCGCCGCTGCAAGGCCCATAACGCAAAAACCCGCCGAGCATACGCCACAGCGGGTCGGGGGCAAGCGCGAAGCCGGCGTCAGTACAGCTTCTTCTGCAGCATCTGGCTGCGGATGCGCTTGTAATGGCGCTTCTCTGCCGCAGCCTTCTTGCGCTTGCGCGCGGCGGTGGGCTTTTCGTAAAACTCGCGAGCCCGCAGTTCCGGGAGCAGGCCGTTCTTTTCGATGGTGCGCTTGAAACGGCGCAGGGCAACTTCAAAAGGCTCGTTTTCCTTGAGGCGGATCGTAGTCATTTGGCCGGAAAATGAAAGTATTTTCGGGATGGCGGCGTTACGAAGTTCTGGATTGTAGCACCAACAATCTGGCGCGGAAGTGGCGTGCAACGGACGCGACGGATGTGCGTCAAGCGGTACAAATGCAGTCTGGTTCAGGCTGCGGATTGCCCCGGCCGGCCCTGCCGCGCAGCCTCGGCCGCGGCCTGCCCCGCCGCCACCGCGGAGGCCCAGGCCCACTGGAAGTTGTAGCCTCCGAGCCAGCCGGTCACGTCGACCACTTCGCCAATGAAATACAGGCCCGGCACGTCGCGCGCCATCATGGTGGACGACGACAATGCCCGGGTGTCGACCCCGCCCAGCGTGACCTCGGCCTTGCGATAGCCCTCGGTACCGGACGGCACGATGCGCCAGCCGTTGAGCGCCGCCCCGAGCTTGCGCAGCGCCTTGTCGGTCACGTCATGCAGCGGCATCGTCGCCGCGACGCCCGCGGCCGCGCACCACGCCTCGGCCAGCCGCGACGGCAGCCGTTGCGCCAGCAGGTTGCCCAGGTGCTTGCGGCTGCCGGCTTTCTGCTCCAGCAGCCAGGCGGCGGCGTCCTCGCCATCGAACAGGTCGATCGCGACCGGCGTGCCGGGACGCCAGTAGCTGGAGATCTGCAGCACCGCCGGACCCGACAGGCCGCGGTGCGTCCACAGCAGGTCCTCGCGGAACGCGCCCGCGGCCTTGCCGCTGCCGGTGGCGATATCGACTTCGAGCGAGACGCCCGCCAGCGGCACGAACGGCGCCCAGTCGTTGCCGTCGAAGGTCAGCGGCACCAGCGCCGGCCGGGTCTCGACGATGCCCATCCCGAACTGCCGGGCAATGCGGTAGCCGAAGTCGCTGGCGCCGATCTTGGGGATCGACAGGCCGCCGGTGGCCACCACCAGCGCGCCGGCCCGCACCGTGCCCGCGGCGGTGAGCAGCAGGAAATCGTCGCCCTCGCGGCGGATTTCGGCGACCGTGCAGCCGGTCTGCCAGCGCACCTGCCCGGTGTCGCATTCGGCGCGCAGCATCGCGATCACGTCTTCGGCGCTGTCGTTGCAGAACAGCTGGCCGCGGTGCTTCTCGTGCCAGGCGATGCCATGGCGACGCATCAGCGCCAGGAAATCCTGCGGCGTGTAGCGGGCCAGCGCCGAGCGGCAGAAGTGCGGATTGGACGACAGGTAATTGGCGGGCCCGGCCTGCAGGTTGGTGAAGTTGCAGCGGCCGCCGCCCGAGATGCGGATCTTCTCGGCGAGCCGGGTGGCATGGTCGATCAGCACCACGCGCGCGCCGTTCTGCCCCGCCACCGCGGCGCACATCATGCCCGCGGCGCCGGCGCCCAGTACCGCCACGTCATACCGGCCGGTCCGGGCCTGGGCTGCCCCGCTCATTGCACGCCTCGCGAATCCATGTGTCTTGCCACCGCCTGAGAAAGGGCAGATTGTAGCGAAAAGCGCGCCGCGCGCCGCTGTGCTACCCTGCGCGCTTCCCGCAAACCCTTGTTCCGACGGCTGTTTCCGTGACCGGAGACGTCGTCATGCTTCCCATGCTTGTCCTCGGCATCGAATCTTCCTGCGACGAAACCGGCCTCGCCCTCTATGACACCGGCGCCGGCCTGCTCGCGCACGCGCTGCACTCGCAGATCGCCATGCACCGCGACTACGGCGGCGTGGTCCCCGAGCTGGCCTCGCGCGACCATATCCGCCGCGTGCTGCCGCTGCTGGAACAGGTGCTGGCCGACGCCGGCCGCACTCGCCAGGACATCGACGCCATCGCCTTCACCCAGGGCCCCGGGCTGGCGGGCGCGCTGCTGGTCGGTGCCTCGGTGGCCAATGCGCTGGGCTTTGCGCTGAACGTGCCGATGGTGGGCGTGCACCACCTGGAAGGCCACCTGCTGTCGCCGCTGCTGACGCGCGAGCCGCCGCCGTTCCCGTTCGTGGCGCTGCTGGTGTCGGGCGGGCATACACAGCTGATGGAAGTGCGCGGCATCGGCGACTACGCGCTGCTCGGCGAAACCCTCGACGATGCCGCCGGCGAAGCCTTCGACAAGACCGCCAAGCTGCTCGGCCTGGGCTATCCGGGCGGGCCGGAAGTGTCGCGCCTGGCCGAGTTCGGCGTGCCCGGCGCGTTCGAGCTGCCGCGGCCGATGCTGCATTCGGGCAACCTGGATTTTTCCTTCGCCGGCCTGAAAACCGCGGTGCTGACGCAAACCCGCAAGCTGGCCAATACCTGCGAGCAGGACCGCGCCAACCTCGCGCGCGCCTTCGTCGATGCCATCGTCGACGTGCTGGCGGCCAAGTCGATGGCGGCGCTCAGGCAGACCGGGCACAAGCGGCTGGTAGTGGCTGGCGGCGTCGGCGCAAACCGGCAGCTGCGCGAACGGCTGGACCAGCTCGGCAGGCAGCGCAAGCTGGAGGTCTATTACCCTGACCTGGCGTTCTGCACCGACAACGGCGCGATGATCGCGTTTGCGGGCGCGATGCGGCTGCAGGCCGCGCCCGAACTTGCACGGCGTGAATACGGTTATGGCGTGACACCGCGCTGGGACCTGGCGGATATCCGGTTGCCATCGGCGGCCTGACCGTCGACATACCGCAGCGCATCCAAGAAAAAAAGCCACCGAACTCTGGTGGCTTTTTTTCTTACAGCGATAACCCCAATCAACCGACGCGCTTGTCCCGCTCGATCACCGCATACGCGCTGTGGTTGTGGATCGACTCGAAGTTCTCCGCCTCCAGCACATAGGCCACGATGCGCTCATCGGCATTGAGCCGCATGGCGATGTCGCGCACCAGGTCCTCGACGAACTTGGGGTTCTCGTAGGCACGCTCGGTGACGAACTTTTCGTCGGGCCGCTTGAGCAGCCCCCACAGTTCGCACGATGCCTCTTCCTCGGCCATGCGGACCAGCGCTTCGACCGGCAGCTCGCCGGCCAGCTCGACGTTCATGGTGATATGCGAGCGCTGGTTGTGCGCGCCGTACTGCGAGATCTTCTTCGAGCACGGGCACAGGCTGGTCACCGGCACCAGCGCCTTCAGGAAAACCCGCGTGGCGCCGTTGCGCACTTCGCCGGTCAGCGTGACCTCGTAGTCCAGCAGCGACTCCACGCCCGACACCGGCGCGATCTTGCTGATGAAGTACGGGAACGTGACCTCGATGCGACCGGCCTCGGCTTCGAGCTTCTCCAGCATCTTGTCCAGCATCAGCCGGAAGCTGGCCAGCTCCAGCGGCGCGCGCTCTTCCTCCAGCAGCGCGACGAAGCGCGACATATGCGTGCCCTTCTGGTCGGCGGGCAGGTGCACGTCGAGGTTGAAGGTGCCGACGGTCGGCACGACGCCGGCCGGGGTCTTCAGGGTCACGGGATAGCGCACGCCCTTCACGCCGACACGCTGGATCGGGATCTGGCGGGTGTCGGGGCTCGACTGGACGTCGGGCATCACGAAGGCGGGGTTGATGTCATTCATCTACGGTTTCCTCCAGGGTTGCGCAGGCAGGCACAAGCCCTTACGGTCGCGGCATTTTCGCAGTCCCTCCATGCCGCGCAACGAGTGTGAAACCACGGGACCCGGCACTGGCGTGCCGACCCGCAGCTGCGAACACAAAAATCGGAGTGTAAGGGAATTCGGACGCA
Organism: Cupriavidus nantongensis; assembly: GCF_001598055.1. Lineage (NCBI taxonomy): Bacteria > Pseudomonadati > Pseudomonadota > Betaproteobacteria > Burkholderiales > Burkholderiaceae > Cupriavidus > Cupriavidus nantongensis. The sequence goes on from NZ_CP014844.1 coordinate 3,753,711, forward strand.
CCCGTGGCGCGGCGGCCCGAATCCCCTTGGGGATGGCAGGTGATCAGGCCACGCGCGAGGCGACCGTGACCTGCGGCTGGTCGAGCCCGAAACGCTCGCGCACCGAGCGCTCGATGCCGGCCGCGTCGAGGCCGCATTGCTGCAGCAGGAAACCCGGGTCGCCATGGTCGACGAAGCGGTCGGGCAGGCCCAGCGTCAGCACCGGCTTGTCGATGCCGGCCTCGGCCAGCGCTTCCAGCACGGCGCTGCCGGCGCCGCCCATCACGCTGCCCTCTTCCACCGTCACCAGGTAGTCGTGGTCGGCAGCCAGGCGCTTGACCAGCGCCACGTCGAGCGGCTTGACGAAGCGCATGTCGGCCACGGTGGCGTCGAGCGCCTCGGCCGCGCCCAGCGCCGGCTGCACCATCGAGCCAAATGCCAGCAAGCCGACGCGGTGCCCGGCGCGCGCGCCGCCCTCGCGGCGCACCACGCCCTTGCCCACCGGCACCGGGGCCAGGTCGGCGGCGATCGCCGCGCCCGGGCCGGAGCCGCGCGGATAGCGCACCGCGCTCGGGCAGTCCTGCTGGAACGCAGTGGTCAGCAGCTGGCGGCACTCGTTCTCGTCGGACGGCGTCATCACCATCATGTTAGGGATGCAGCGCAGGTAGGCAATATCGTAGGCGCCGGCGTGGGTCGCGCCGTCGGCGCCGACCAGGCCGGCGCGGTCCAGCGCGAATACCACCGGCAGGTTCTGCAGCGCCACGTCGTGGATCAGCTGGTCGTAGCCGCGCTGCAGGAAGGTCGAGTAGATCGCCACCACCGGCTTCAGGCCCTCGCAGGCCAGGCCGCCGGCGAAGGTCACCGCATGCTGCTCGGCGATGCCGACGTCGTAGTAGCGCTCGGGGAAGCGCTTCTCGAACTCGACCATGCCCGAGCCCTCGCGCATGGCCGGGGTGATGCCGACCAGGCGCTTGTCGGCCGCGGCCATGTCGCACAGCCAGTCGCCGAACACCTGGGTGTAGGTCTTGCGCGCGGGCTTGGCGGCCGGGCGGATGCCTTCGGCCGGGTTGAACTTGCCCGGGCCGTGGTAGAGGATGGGGTCGGCCTCGGCCAGCTTGTAGCCCTGGCCCTTCTTGGTGACCACGTGCAGGAACTGCGGGCCGCCGCCCTCGAGCGCGCGCTCGCGGATGTTCTGCAGCGTCGGCACCAGCGAATTCAGGTCGTGGCCGTCGATCGGGCCGATGTAGTTGAAGCCGAATTCCTCGAACAGCGTGGCCGGCACCATCATGCCCTTGGCGTGTTCCTCGAAGCGCTTGGCGAACTCCAGCACCGGCGGCGCCACCGACAGCACCTTCTCGATGCCCTTCTTGGTGGCGGCGTAGAACTGGCCGCTCAGCAGCCGCGCCAGGTGGCGGTTAAGCGCGCCCACCGGCGGCGAGATCGACATGTCGTTGTCGTTGAGCACCACCACCAGCGGCAGGTCCTTGTAGACGCCGGCGTTGTTGAGCGCCTCGAAGGCCATGCCGGCGGTCATCGCGCCGTCGCCGATCACCGCCACCGAGACCCGCTTCTCGCCCAGCGTGCGCGCGCCCAGCGCCATGCCCAGCGCGGCCGAGATCGAGGTCGACGAGTGCGCGGTGCCGAAGGTGTCGTATTCGCTCTCGCTGCGGCGCGGGAAGCCGGAGATGCCGCCCCACTGGCGCAGCGTGCGCATGCGCTCGCGGCGGCCGGTCAGGATCTTGTGCGGGTAGCTCTGGTGGCCCACGTCCCACACCAGCCGGTCGTCCGGGGTGTTGAAGACATAGTGCAGCGCGATGGTCAGTTCGACCGTGCCCAGGTTGGACGACAGGTGGCCGCCAGTCTGCGAGACCGACTCCAGCACGTAGGCGCGCAGTTCGTCGGCCAGGGTCTGGAGCTCGCGCCGGTCGAGCTTGCGCAGGTCCGCGGGGGCGTCAATCTTGTTGAGGAGTGCGTAGGTCATGATGTCCGTTCGGCCGGCTCTAGTTTAATGCGTGCGCAGCACGATCAGGTCCGCCAGGTCGCGCAGCCGGGCGGCGCGCTCGCCGAAGCCGGCCAGCGCCTGGTAGGCCTCGGCGCGCAGCGACCCGGCCAGTTCGCGGGCCGCGTCCAGCCCCAGCAGCGACACGTAGGTGGGCTTGTCGTGGGCGGCGTCCTTGCCGGCGGTCTTGCCCAGCGTCGCGGTATCGGCGGTGACGTCCAGAATATCGTCTACCACCTGGAACGCCAATCCCACCGCCGCCGCGTAGCGGTCCAGCGCGGCCAGGCCCGCGGCGTCGATCTCGCCACACAGCGCGCCCATGCGCACGCTGGCGCGCAGCAGCGCGCCGGTCTTCATGCGGTGCATGGCCTCGAGCGCGTCGCGCGTCATGGCGCGGCCCACGTTCTGCAGGTCGATCGCCTGGCCACCGGCCATGCCGGCCGAGCCCGAGGCCCGCGCCAGTTCCGCCACCAGCTGCAGCCGCACCGCGGGCGCGATCGGTCCGGCCTCCGCCAGCACGATGAAGGCCTGGGTCTGCAGCGCATCGCCGACCAGCAGCGCGGTGGCCTCGTCATAGGCCTTGTGCACGGTCGGCCGGCCGCGGCGCAGGTCGTCGTCGTCCATGCACGGCATGTCGTCGTGGACCAGCGAATAGGCGTGGATCATCTCCACCGCGCACGCGGCCGCGTCGCAGGCCGCCGGGGCCGCGCCGCTGACTTCGCCGGCGGCATGGACCAGCAGCGGGCGCACGCGCTTGCCGCCACCGAGCGCAGCATAGCGCATCGCTTCGTGCAGCGTATGCGGCACCGTGCCGGCATCGGGCAGCGCGGCCTGCAGGGCGGCCTCGGTGCGCACGCCCTGCGCCTGCATCCATTGTGCGAAGTCGCTCATGCCTGGTCCGTCTCCTGTGCGCCATTGGCACCGTTGCCATCTCCTGCCAGCGGCCTGAGCGCGTCGCCCTCCAGCACCCGCACCTGCTGCTCGACCCGCTCCAGCTTCTGCTGGCAGTAGCGCACCAGCTCGGCGCCGCGGCGGTACGCCGCGAGCGAGGCCTCGAGCGGCAGCTCGCCGCTTTCCATGCTGGCCACCAGCGTCTCCAGTTCGGCCATCGCCGCCTCGTAGGAAGCGGGCGGCGCCGAGGCGGGGTCGGCGGTGTTGTCGGTCTGGACCGCAGCGGTCGTGGTTTTTGGCATATCAGGCCCTGGAAGCTGGAACCGGGGGAAACCCGGATGGGGAAGCCCGGATTTTACGCCAAAGCGCGGCCATGCCCCCATCTTGCCGGAGGATACCGTGCCCCGATCGGGTGCTTCCGATGCAGAAGTGACTTGTGCGCTCGGGTCGTCTTTCCGAATGCGCCCGCTACGGCACCCAGAAGACGACCCGGGTCGACTTTTTCGCTAAAAAGGCAAAAAAATCAGTCCCTTAACTTTTCGGGTCGGGTACAATCTCCCGTTCGCCGCCAGGGGTTGCAAGAGTGTCCCGCCGGGCGGCAGTCTTTCCCAAATCGATTCCATTTTCGATGGTTGGGTTGTTCACTGCTTTCACCTGTTCATCTGGGAGTGGGGATAATGTCCAATCTCAGCACCGCGCTCAACCTGGCGCCGGCTGATTCGCAACTGCCCGTCGGCGTCTACTTCGACGAAGCGCTGCATCAACAAGAACTCGAGCTGCTGTTCCGGAATGGCCCGGGCTATGTCGGCCATGAACTGATGGTCCCGGAAACCGGCGACTACCACACGCTCAAGGCCGAGGACGAAGGCCGCATGCTGGTGCGCAACGCCGCCGGCGTCGAGCTGATGTCCAACGTCTGCCGCCATCGCCAGGCCATCATGCTGAACGGCCGCGGCAACAAGCAGAACATCGTCTGCCCCCTGCACCGCTGGACCTACGACCTCAAGGGCGAACTGCTCGGCGCGCCACATTTCGAGCAGCAGCCCTGCCTGCACCTGAAACGCTCGCCGCTGCAGAACTGGAACGGCCTGCTGTTCGAGGGCCCGCGCGACGTGCGCGCCGACCTGGCGCGGCTGGGCGTGGCGCAGGACCTGAACTTCGACGGCTACATGCTCGACCACGTCGAGGTGCACGAGTGCGACTACAACTGGAAGACCTTCATCGAGGTCTACCTCGAGGACTACCACGTGGTGCCGTTCCACCCGGGACTGGGCAGCTTCGTCTCGTGCGACGACCTCAAGTGGGAGTTCGGCGAATGGCACAGCGTGCAGACCGTCGGCCTGCACGCCGGCCTGAAGCGCCCCGGCAGCCCGACGTACCAGAAATGGCACGACGCGGTGCTGCGCTTCAACAACGGCGTGCTGCCCAAGCACGGCGCGATCTGGCTGACCTACTACCCCAACATCATGGTGGAGTGGTACCCGAACGTGCTGGTGATCTCGACGCTGCACCCGGTCGGCCCGCGCAAGACCCGCAATGTGGTGGAGTTCTACTACCCCGAGGAAATCGCGCTGTTCGAGCGCGAGTTCGTCGAGGCCGAACGCGCCGCCTACATGGAAACCTGCATCGAGGACGACGAGATCGCCGAACGCATGGATGCCGGCCGGCTGGCGCTGCTCAAGCGCGGCACCAGCGAGGTCGGCCCGTACCAGTCGCCGATGGAAGACGGCATGCAGCACTTCCACGAGTGGTACCGCCGCGCCATGGCCTACGCGGGCTAGTGCGATCAGCGCACAACGCAACCTGAAACGGACCGCCACGGCGGTCCGTTTTACTTTGCAGGCCATGTGCGCTGCTAGAATCATTGTCCGGCGCGATCGACGCGGGGCCGCAGAGCCCCGCTCGCGCGCGGCCCTCTCTCCTTCGCTCCTGCCCGCTTCACCGCGCCCTCGCCATGCAATCGCTCTGGATGCTGTTCGCCGCCTTCGCCTTTTCGCTGATGGGGGTTGGCGTCAAGCTGGCGTCCGACCTCTACACCACCGGCGAGATCGTGTTCTATCGCGGCCTGATCAGCGTGGTGATCATGTGGGTGCTGCTGTCCTCGCGCGGGGTCTCGGTGCGCACCCCGTACATGCTGTCGCATATCAAGCGCAGCGTGTTCGGCGTGACCTCGCTGATGCTGTGGTTCACCTCGATCTCGCTGCTGCCGCTGGCCACCGCGATGACGCTGAACTACATGTCGCCGGTGTGGATCGCGCTGATCCTGGGCGCCAGCGCGGCGCTGGCCGGCACCGGCGGCAACGCCGACCGCCGGCTGGTGCTGGCCATCCTGCTGTCGTTTGCCGGGGTCATCTGCCTGCTGCAGCCGTCGGTGGGCAAGGACCAGCTGACCGGCGGCCTGGTCGGGCTGATCTCGGGCATCTTCACCGCGCTGGCCTATGTCGAGGTGCGCCAGCTCGGCCAGCTGGGCGAGCCCGAAGGCCGCATCGTGTTCTATTTCTCGCTGGTCGGCATGATTGCCGGGCTGGTGTGGATGCTGCTCGGCGGCACCAGCCCGCATACCTGGTACGGCGCCGGCCTGCTGCTGGCGATCGGCATCCTGGCTACGCTCGGCCAGACCGCGATGACGCGCGCCTACAAGCGCGGCAACACCCTGCTCACCGCCAACCTGCAATACGCCGGCATCGTCTTCTCCAGCGTATGGGGCATGCTGATCTGGTCCGACCGCCTGAACTGGCTGTCGTGGCTGGGCATGGGGCTGATCATCGCCAGCGGCATCGCCACCACGCTGATGCGCGCGCGCCAGGGCACCGACGCCAAGCCCACTCCTGCCACGCCGGTCAAGTCGCCGGAGGCGGAAGTGCACCCCGAGGTGTAGCATTCGGTAAGCCCGACCGCCCCGGATTTCTTTCTCCGCTCGCTACAGGATTCCCATGCAGAAACCGCTGATTTCCGTCACCGCACTGCAGTCTCTGCTGGCCGGCCCCGGCCGCTGCGTCGTGATCGACTGCAGCTTCGACCTGGCCGACCCCGCCGCCGGCCGCGAGGCCTACCGCACCGGCCACCTGCCAGGCGCCTTCTACCTGCACCTTGACAACGAGCTGTCCGGCCGCAAGACCGGCCGCAACGGCCGCCATCCGCTGCCGGACGCCGACGACCTGGTCGCGCGCCTGCAGGCGCTCGGCATCGACGACGACACCCCGGTGGTCGCCTACGACGCCCAGGGCGGCATGTTTGCCGCGCGGCTGTGGTGGCTGCTGCGCTGGATCGGCCACGATGCCGTGGCCGTGCTCGATGGCGGCAAGAATGCCTGGGTCAAGGCCGGCCTGCCGCTGGAGCACGATGCCGCGGCAGAGCCCGACGTGCCGGGCACGATCCGCCGCGGCAAGTCGCTGGTGCCGACCGTCGATGCGGACACACTCGTGGACAACCTCGACCAGGGCCGGCTGCTGGTGGTCGATGCGCGCGCGCCCGACCGCTTCCGCGGCGAGAACGAAACCCTGGATGCGGTCGGCGGCCATATCCCGGGCGCGGTCAATCGATTCTTCAAGGACAACCTGGACGCGGAAGGCCGCTTCAAGCCGGCCGAAACGCTGCGCGCCGAATTCGGCGCGGTGCTGGGCACGCATGCCGCGGCGCAGGCGGTGATGCAGTGCGGCTCGGGCGTCACGGCCTGCCACAACCTGCTGGCGCTGGAAGCCGCCGGCCTGGGCGGCGCGGCGCTGTATCCGGGGTCGTGGAGCGAATGGTGCGCGGATCCGGCGCGCCCTGTCGCTACCGGAGCAGGCTGAGCCGGCTAGCGTGACGACGCGACGGGCGCGGCGTGGCTGTGGCCGTCGTGGCCCTGAGCACCATGAGCACCATGAGCACCATGAGCGCCGTGGCTGTGGCTTTCGTGCACGCCGTTGGTAATGAAGACGATGGCCGAGATCCCCGCCGCCACCAGCACCACCTGGATCGCCGATTCGCGCCAGCGCGGCTTGCGCTGCATCTGCGGCATCAGGTCGCTGACGGCGATATAGATAAAGCTGCTGGCCGCGATCACCAGCACGTAGGGAATCCAACCGCTCAGCTGGTCGAGCAGGAAATACCCGACCACCCCGCCGGCAATCGCCGCCAGGCTCGACAGCAGGTTGAAGGCAAAGGCGCGCGCCTTGGAGAAGCCGGCGTTGAGCAGCACGATAAAGTCGCCCACCTCTTGCGGGATCTCGTGCGCCGCGATTGCCAGCGCGGTGACCACGCCGATATGCGGGTCGGCCAGGAAGGCCGCCGCGATCACGATGCCGTCGGCAAAGTTGTGGAAGGTGTCGCCGACCAGGATGGTCAGGCCGCTGCGGCCCGCTTCCTCGCGGTCATGGCCGTGGTGGTGGTGGTGCCCGTCGCCCTCGTGATGGTGCGAATGGCGCAGCAGCGACAGCTTTTCCAGCAGGAAGAAACCCAGCAGCCCGGCCAGCAAGGTGCCGAACAGCGCGCGCGGATCGGCGCCGGACTCGAACGCCTCGGGCAGCGAATGCAGCAGCGCGGTGGCCAGCAGCACGCCCACCGAAAAGCTCACCATGCGCTCGACCACGCGGGACGCCACCGTCAGCGACAGCAGCGCCGCCCCGAAGATGCTGCCCACCCCCGAGATCGTGGCGGCGAGCAGGATATACAAAAGCGTCGAATGGATGATGGGCTCCCGGGGTGGCGGTGCCGGGCGGCCCCGCCGTTCCGCCCGCATCGCGTCGGGCGGCAAACGCAACAATGTTGCAATAACTCAAAGGCCGCATTGTACGTATCCGCCGGGACTTTGCAATCCTGCCGTCGGCCGGCAGGCAACGCCCGGGGCGGGGACCGCTTGCCAGGTCAGGCGACTCCGTGCTGCCGGAACCAGTCCAGGCACTTCTGCCAGCCGTCCCTGGCATCGGCTTCGCGGTAGCTGGGCCGGTAGTCCGCATGGAAGGCGTGGCCGGACTCGGGATAGACGATAAAGCGCGAGCGCCTGGCGTCCGGGTCGGACGACGACGCCAGCGCGGTCTTCATCCGCTCCACCTGCTCCAGCGGGATGCCGGTGTCCTTGCCGCCGTACAGGCCCAGCACCGGCGCGTGGAGCTGGCCGACCAGGTCGATGGGATTCTTGGGCTTGATCGGCGTCGGCTCGGGCGAGAGCTGGCCGTACCAGGCCACGCCGGCCTTCAGGCGCTGGCTGTGCGCGGCGTAGAGCCAGGTTATGCGGCCGCCCCAGCAGAACCCGGTGATGGCCAGGCGCGAGACATCGCCGCCGTTGGCGCCGGCCCAGGCCACGGCAGCGTCCAGGTCGCCCATCACCTGCGCATCGGGCACCTTGGCGATGATTTCGCGCTGCAATTCCTGGATGGTGCCGAAGCTCTCCGGATCGCCCTGGCGCGCGAACAGTTCCGGCGCGATCGCCAGGTAACCCAGCTTGGCAAAGCGCCGGCACACGTCGGCAATATATTCGTGCACGCCGAAGATCTCGCTGACCACCAGCACCACCGGCAGGTTCTTCTTGCCTTCCGGTTGGGCGCGGTAGGCCGGCATGCTGAAGCCGCCCGACGGAATCGAGACCTCGCCCGCGTTCAGGCCGGCAAAATCGGTCTTGATCGCCTGCTGGGCCATCACCGGCAGGGCGGCGGCCGCAAAGGCGGAACCCAGCGCGGTCTTGACGAAGCCGCGGCGGTCGAAGGTCTGGCCGGGGACCAGGCTGTCCACTTCTGGTTTGAGCATGCTTGTCTCCAGGATCGTTGGTGGCTGGGCCGCCACGCGGCGCCCGCGCCCGATTTTAAGCAGACATGGAGAAAACATGGCGGCGCAGGCCCGCCGGCGCCCCCACCCACAAGCGGGGGGCCCGGGCCATGCGTCAGTGCAGCTTGACGCGCGGACTGGTCTTGCTGCGCAGCCAGTGCGAGACGGTGTCCAGCGCCATCCCGACCGCGCCGTGCAGCGCCATCACGTGCATCCGGTACAGCGAGGTGTACATGAAGCGCGCCATCAGCCCTTCGATAAACATCGAGCCGCCGATCAGCCCGCCCATCAGGCTGCCCACCGCGCTGAAATGGCCCAGCGACACCAGCGAGCCAAAGTCCTTGAAGGCAAACTTCGGCAGCGGCCGTCCCGCCAGCCGCGCGCACAGCGCTTCGTAAAGGAAGGTGGCCTGCTGGTGCGCGGCCTGCGCGCGCGGCGGCACCGAGGTCTGCTTCTCCGGCCACGGGCAGCTGGCGCAATCGCCAAAGGCGAAGATGTCCGGGTCGCCCTCGCTCTGCAGCGTCGGGCCGACCACGATCTGGCCCTGGCGGCTGACCGGCAGGCCCAGGCTGGCCAGCACCGCGGGTGCGGTGATGCCGGCGGCCCACACCGTCAGGTCGGCGTCGATGGTCTTGCCACTGGCGGTCAGCACGGCCTGCGGCGTGACCTCGGTCACGCGCTCGCTGGTAAAGACGTCGACATCCAGCTTGCGGAGCAGCTTGGCGGTCTCGGCCGAAACCCGCTCGGACAGCGCCGGCAGGATGCGCGGACCGGCCTCGATCACGTGGATGCGCACGTCGCGGCGCGGGTCGAGCCGGTGCAGGCCATAGGCGCTGAGCACGTGCGCGGTGTTGCGCAGCTCCGCCGACAGCTCGACGCCGGTGGCGCCGGCGCCGATGATGGCCACGTCCACGCGCGGCCGGCCGTCGCCATCCACGCGGCCGCGCCCGTTCTGGGCGCGCACGCAGGCCGCGATCAGCCGCTTGCGGAAGCGCTCGGCCTGGGCCACGGTGTCGAGCGCAATGGCGTGCTCGGCGGCGCCCGGCACGCCGAAGAAATGCGTGACGCAGCCGATCGCCAGCACCAGCGTGTCGTACGGCAGTTCGCGCGCGGGCAGCAGCTCGGCGCCGTCCTGGTCGACGCAGGCCGACACCGAGATGGTCTTGCGGGTGCGGTCGATGCCGGTCAGCTCGCCCTGCTGGAACTCGAAATGATGCCAGCGCGCCTGCGCCGCGTATTCCAGCTGGTGCGTGTTGGGGTCCATGCTGCCGGCGGCGACTTCATGCAGCAGCGGTTTCCAGATATGCGTGGGCAGGCGGTCCACCAGCACCACCTGCGCCGCGCCCTTGCGGCCGAGCTTGTCGCCCAGCTTCGTTACCAGTTCCAGCCCCCCTGCTCCGCCGCCGACGACGACGATGCGGTGCGTCCTTGTTTCTGTCATGGTCTACCTGCTGCGTTTTTATAAATTCTTGCCTGAGGCACTGCTGAGGCGTTTAATGAGGCGTTTGCCACAGTCTGCTGCATTGCAGCATGACTGGCAAGCGCCGCACGCCGACTCAGCAGTCGCTTCATTCGATACCACCACGCAGGGGCAGCGAGCCGGCCGGGGTGCCGGCTCGCCAGGGGAAGGCCCGGGCAGCCTCAGTGCGCTTCTTCCCAGTTGGCGCCGCTGCCGACTTCGGCCACCAGCGGCACGCGCAGCTCGGCCACCGTGCACATCAGCTCGGGCAGCCGCGCCTTGACCAGTTCCAGTTCGTGCTCGGGCACTTCCAGCACCAGTTCATCGTGCACCTGCATGATCTGGCGCGTCTGCAGGCCGTCGCGCTCCAGCCAGTCCTGCACCGCGATCATCGACAGCTTGATCAGGTCGGCCGCGGTGCCCTGCATCGGCGCATTGATGGCGGCGCGCTCGGCGGCCTGGCGGCGCGGGCCGCTGCCGCCGTTGATATCGGGCAGCCACAGGCGCCGGCCGAACACGGTCTCGACATAGCTCTGCTCGCGCGCGGTCTGGCGCGTCTCTTCCATGTAGTGGGCCACGCCCGGGTAGCGCATGAAGTAGCGGTCGATATAGTGCTTGGCGGCCTCGCGCTCGATGCCCAGGTTGCTGGCCAGCCCGAACGCGCTCATGCCGTAGATCAGGCCGAAGTTGATCACCTTGGCGTAGCGGCGCTGCTCGCTGCTGACGGCGTCGCGCTCGACGCCGAAGATCTCGGCGGCGGTGGCGCGGTGGATGTCCTCGCCGTTGGCAAAGGCGCGCAGCAAGTTCTCGTCGCCCGAGATATGGGCCATGATGCGCAGCTCGATCTGCGAATAGTCGGCCGACACGATCACGCTGCCCGGCTCGGCGATAAAGGCCTCGCGGATGCGGCGGCCTTCCTCGGTGCGCACCGGGATGTTCTGCAGGTTGGGCTCGGTCGACGCCAGCCGCCCGGTCACCGCGGTGGCCTGGCCGTAGCTGGTATGCACGCGCCCGGTCTGCGGGTTGACCATCTTCGGCAGCTTGTCGGTGTAGGTGGACTTGAGCTTGGACAGGCCGCGGTAGTCCAGCAGCAGCTTGGGCAGCGGGTAGTCCTCGGCCAGCTTCTGCAGCACCTCTTCGTCGGTCGACGGCGCGCCGCTGGCGGTCTTCTTCACCACCGGCAGCTTCATCTGGTTGAACAGGATCTCGCCGATCTGCTTGGGCGAACCCAGGTTGAACGGCTGGCCCGCGGCCTCGTAGGCCGACTGCTCCAGCGCCAGCATGCGCTGGCCCAGCTCGGCGCTCTGCGCGGCCAGGCGTTCGGCGTCGATCAGCACGCCGTTGCGCTCGACCTTCTGCAGCACCACCGAGACCGGCATCTCGATCTCTTCATAGACGCGGCGCAGCCCGGCCGCGGCCTCGACCTGCGGGAACATCCGGCGATGCAGGCGCAGCGTCACGTCGGCATCCTCGGCGGCGTACTCGGTGGCGCGCGCCAGGTCGATCTGGTCGAAGCCGATCTGGCTCGCGCCCTTGCCGCACACCTCTTCATAGGTGATGGTCTTCAGGCTCAGCAGGCGCTCGGCCAGGCTGTCCATGCCGTGGTTGCGGTGCGAGGCCAGCACGTAGCTCTGCAGCATGGTGTCGTGCGCAATGCCGCGCAGCTTGATGCCGTGGTTGGCGAACACATGGACGTCGTACTTCAGGTTCTGGCCGAGCTTGGGACGGCTGGCATCTTCGAGCCAGGCACGCATGCGTTCCAGCACGAACTCGCGCGCAAGCTGGCCGTGCTCGGGCAGGCCGGCCACGTCGGGGCCGCGGTGCGCCACCGGGATATAGCAGGCCTCGCCCGGCGCCGCCGACAGCGAGATGCCGACCAGCTGCGCCTGCATCGGATCGAGCGAGGTGGTCTCGGTATCGATCGCCACCAGCGGCGCGGACTCGATGCGCCGCAGCCAGTCTTCCAGCATGCCCGGGGTGGTGACGGTCTCGTAGCGGATCTCGGTGGGCGCCGCGTCCTCGGCCGGCGCCGCGCCGGCGTCGGCCGACGGCGCCGGCGCGTCGAACAGGCCGCCCTGCGCCGGCGCGCTGGCCGCGGCGCGGGCGCGGGCCTGCGCGCGCGCATCGGGCAGGCTTTCGCCGGTGGCCTCGCGCAGCCAGGTCTTGAAGCCATAGCGCTGGAAGAACGCCACCAGCTGTTCCTTGTCCTCGCCGGTCTCGCGCAGCGCGTGGAAATCGGCAACCGACTTGCTCAGGTCGCAGTCGGTCTTGACCGTCACCAGGCGGCGCGCCATCGGCAGCCATTCCAGCGTGTTGCGCAGGTTCTCGCCGACCACGCCCTTGATGCCGGGCGCGGCCGCGATCACGCCGTCGAGCGAGCCATGCTCGGCCAGCCATTTGACCGCGGTCTTGGGGCCGACCTTGGGCACGCCCGGCACGTTGTCGACGGCATCGCCGATCAGCGACAGATAGTCGATGATGCGCTCCGGCGGCACGCCGAACTTGGCCACCACGCCGGCAGGGTCGAGCACTTCGCCGCTCATGGTGTTGACCAGCGTGACCTGCTCGTTGACCAGCTGCGCCAGGTCCTTGTCGCCGGTCGACACCACCGTGCGCACGCCCTGCTCCATGGCCTGGCGCGACAATGTGCCGATCACGTCGTCGGCCTCGACGCCGTCGACCACCACGATCGGCCAGCCCAGCGCGCGCACGGCCTCGTGGATCGGCTCGATCTGGCGCGCCAGGTCCTCGGGCATCGACGGGCGGTGTTCCTTGTAGGCCGGGTACAGGTCGTCGCGGAAGGTCCTGCCCTTCGCGTCGAACACGCAGGCGCTATACTCTGCCGGGTAGTCGTTGCGCAACTTGCGCAGCATGTTGATCATGCCGTAGATTGCCCCTGTGGGCAGACCCTCCCCATTCCTCAGGTCCGGCAAAGCGTGATAAGCGCGATACAGATAGCTCGATCCATCGACGAGCAAGAGTGTTTTTGGACTATCCGACATTCCCATGGACTCAAAATTGACTGGTGCCGCTGCAGGCGGTGCCTCGACCGCCCCCCTTGCTGACCCGGACGTTGCTGATATCTCCGGCGATACCGTACAACCGCCGCCGGAAGCTGCCTCCGAGCACGCCGCGGCCGTTGCCGCTGCGGCCGATGCCGCCGCCGCGGGCAATCCGCCGGAAGTTGCTGCTGAAAAGGCTGCTGCGGCGGCGGCGCGCGCCAATCCGCGCAAGATGATCCCCAGCCTGCGTGCGCTGGCCGACGAAGACCGCGCAACCGCAAAGAAGGCGCGCGCCTCGTGGCAAATGTTCACGATTATGGCAGAGTTCATCGAGGCCACCGAGTACCTGTCCGAGATCCGCCCGGCGGTGTCGATCTACGGCAGCGCGCGCCTGCGCGAGGACTCTCCCTACTACCAGCGCACCATCGAGATCGCGCGGCTGTTCTCCGACGCCGGCTTTGCCGTGATCTCCGGCGGCGGCCCCGGCATCATGGAAGCGGCCAACAAGGGCGCGCACGCGGGCAAGTCCGCCAGCGTCGGCCTGAACATCGAACTGCCGCACGAGCAGCAGGGCAATCCGTACCAGGACATTGCCATGCGCTTTCGCCACTTCTTCACCCGCAAGGTCACCTTCGTCAAGAATTCCGACGCCTTTATCGTGATGCCGGGCGGCTTCGGCACGCTCGACGAGCTGGCCGAGGTGCTGACGCTGGTGCAGACCGGCAAGTCACGCTCGGTGCCGGTGATCATGTTCGGCAGCCGCTTCTGGAAGGGCCTGCTGGACTGGTTCCGCTTCACGCTGCTGCCGATGGGCCTGATCGCCGAGCACGACCTGGATCTGATGAAGATCGTCGACGAGCCCCACGAAGTGCTGGAAGCGGTCTACGACTACTACGAGCAGCGCGGCGGCGACAAGCCGATTCCGCCGAAGGAAGAGATGTTCTACCTGTAAGGTAGGTCTCCGTGGTCCCTGGATCGCCCGGGCGCCACGGCCACGCATGCGCCACCCGGCGCTGTGGCGCAGGTGCCCCTCGGGGCACGGCGGCGGCCTGTGCGGGACAGGAATTGCTAGAATGGAACCTGTCCGTCTGCCAAGCCCGGCGCCGCCGGGTTGCAGTCCAACCGCCGCATGCCGCGGCGCTGCGCGCCGCTTGCGCCGCAGCCCGCACAGGAGCACCCGATGACCTCCCCTTCTCCCGTCCGCCCGGTCCGGTCCACGCGCGCCGCCGCCGTGGCCGGCGAGCCTGAATCGCCTGCCAGGCGGCCCGTGTCCGGCCTGGCCGCGGCAGTGGCTGCCGCACTGGCGCTGGCGTCCGGCTGGGCCGTCGCGCAGGAAAGCAATGCGCTGACCCAGCAGGAACTGAACCAGATCAACAACCAGCCGATCGCCCCGGCCGCCAGGTCGCAGCTGAACCAGCCGCGCGAGCCGAGCTTCCAGCTGAACGAACGCGATGGCACCCAGGTGCGCGAGTACCGCGACAAGGGACGCGCCACCGACATCCAGGTCAGGTCGGGCTTCGGCACCAGGTACGAGATGAGCAAGCCGGAAGACAGCTCGCCCAAGATCCGCGAGCATGACGTCAACCGCGTGCCGTCGGTCAACCTGAAGTTCTGAACCCGCTTGCCCACGGCCTGGCCTGAGCGCCAGGCCGCGCCGGCCCTCCGGCAGTCATGCCGCGGCGGCGGCCCGGACTTTGTCCGCAACTGGCGCCCGCCGCTTTCCGATTCGCATCACACAACGAGTATGGCCGTATTCACCACGGTCTCGCAGGACGAGATCGCAAGCTGGCTGCTGGATTTCGACCTTGGCGAAGTGCGCGAGCTGCGCGGCATCGCCTCGGGCATCGAGAACAGCAATTTCTTCCTCACCATGGAGCACGAGGGCCAGACGCGCCAGTACGTGCTGACCATCTTCGAGCGGCTGTCGTTCGCGCAGCTGCCCTATTACCTGCACCTGATGGCGCACCTGGCCGAGCGCGGCATCCGCGTGCCCGCGCCGATCCCGGCGCGCGACGGCGAGATCCTGCGCCCGCTCAAGGGCAAGCCCGCCACCATCGTCACGCGCCTGCCCGGCGCGTCGCAGCTGGCGCCCGACGCGCAGCACTGCGCCGAAGTCGGCGACATGCTGGCGCGCATGCACCTGGCCGGCGCCGATTACCCGCGCCGCCAGCCCAACCTGCGCAGCCTGCCGTGGTGGCAGCAGACCGAGCGCGAGATCCTGCCCTTCCTCGACGCCGGCCAGCGCACGCTGCTGCAGCGGGAAATCGCCCACCAGGCGGCGTTCTTCGGCAGCGCGGCTTACGCCAGCCTGGGCGAAGGCCCGTGCCACTGCGACCTGTTCCGCGACAATGCGCTGTTCGAGGAAGACGCCAGCGGCCGCCACCGGCTGGGCGGCTTCTTCGATTTCTACTTCGCCGGCAACGACAAGTGGCTGTTCGACGTCGCGGTCACCGTCAACGACTGGTGCATCGACCTCGCCACCGGCGAACTCGACGCCGCGCGCGCGCAGGCGCTGCTGCGGGCTTATCATGCGGTCAGGCCGCTGACCGAGACCGAGGCCGCGCACTGGCAGGACATGCTGCGCGCGGGCGCGCTGCGCTTCTGGGTGTCGCGACTGTGGGACTTCTACCTGCCGCGCGAGGCCGACATGCTGCAGCCCCACGATCCGACCCATTTCGAACGCATCCTGCGCCGGCGCCTGGACGCACAACCCGCGAACCCCGAGAGCGCCCCGCTCCCCTGGATCTGACCCGTATGCAACTACTGGAAGTCCCTGCCAAGGAAGGCTACACCTGGTTCCGCCAGGGCATCTGGCTGTTCCGCAAGAACCCGCTGACCTTCCTGATGCTGCTGTTCGTCTACCTGATCGCCGCGCAGCTGGCCATCGTGGTGCCGCTGATCGGCATCATCGCGCTGCTGGTGGTCACGCCCGGCCTGTCGGTCGGCGTGATGACCGCCTGCCGCGACGTGATCCAGAACAAGCGGGTGCTGCCCACCGTGCTGCTGGCAGGCTTCCGCGCCAACGGCAAGGAAGCGACGCGCAACCTGCTGGTGCTGGGCGGCATCTACGCCGGGCTGGTGTTCATTCTCGGGCTGATCGCCGGCGCGGTGGTCGACATGAGCGCGCTGGTGCCGATCGTGCTGAAGGAAGAAGCGCCGACCGCCGAGGCGGTGCGCCAGCTCTACTACGCCATGCTGATCGGCGCGCTGCTGTACACGCCGATCGCGATGATGTTCTGGTTCGCGCCGCTGCTGGCGGCGTGGCACGGCGTGCCGCCGGTCAAGGCGCTGTTCTTCAGCTGGACCGCATGCTGGCGCAACCGCGGCGCGTTCTTCACCTACGCGGTATTGTTCGCGATGCTGCTGGTCGCGATCCCGTTCTTCCTCGAGGCAGTGTTCAGCGCCTTCGGCGCCGAGACCGTGCTGTCGTTCCTGGTCACGCCGTATTCGCTGCTGATGCTGGCGGTCTTGTATTGCTCGTTCTATGCGACCTACCGCGGCTGCTTCAACGTGACCCCGCCGGGGGTCGAGCCGGCGGCGCCGGCTGCGCCGGGGGCCTGAACAAGACGCTAGCTACGCGATGGTGTACTCCCTCTCCCGCTTGCGGGAGAGGGTTGGGGTGAGGGCGGGAGCTTCAACGAAGCAAAGCGCGTCGATATTGCCAGCGCCTGCCCTCACCCCCGGCCCCTCTCCCGCGCGCGGGAGAGGGGAGCAAACAATCTCAATCGATCGCATCCAGCTTCGCCACCGCCAGCGCCAGCCACTTGGCGCCATGGCGCTTGAAGTTGATATTGGCGCGCGCATCGGCGCCCTCGCCTTCCAGCGCGGTGATCACGCCTTCGCCGAACTTGTTGTGGAACACCGACTGGCCGACGCGGAAGCCGGTGCCGGCTTCGCGCTTGGCATCGGCATAGCCGTTGCCGTTGTCCATGCCGCCGGTCGGCTTGGTACCGGTATAGGGTACGTCCTCGGGCTTGCGGAACCAATCGCGGCCCCAGGCGTTGTCGCGTTCCTGGCGGCGCACGCCGCCGTAGCCCTGCGCCGGCGGGGTCAGCCATTTGAGCGAGGTCTCGGGCAGTTCCTCGAAGAAGCGCGAGCGCACGTGGTAGCGGGTCTGGCCGTGCAGCATGCGGCTTTGCGCGAACGACATGTAGAGCCGCTTGCGCGCGCGCGTGATCGCCACGTACATCAGGCGGCGCTCTTCCTCCAGGCCATCGGGGTCCATCATGCTGTTCTCGTGCGGGAACAGCCCTTCCTCCAGCCCGCTGATAAAGACCACGTCGAACTCCAGCCCCTTGGCCGCGTGCACGGTCATCATCTGCACCGCGTCCTGGCCGGCCTGGGCCTGGTTGTCGCCGGCCTCGAGCGAGGCGTGGGTCAGGAACGCGACCAGCGGCGTCATCACCACCGGCAGCGCCTCGGGGTCGAGCAGCTGCTGTGACTGGTCGCCGTCGGCCAGCACCGGCGTGGCGGGGCCGCGCTCGGCCGGGATCACCGCGGCCAGCGCTTCCAGGCCGTAGCCCTCTTCGACCACGAAGGCCTGCGCCGCGGTCACCAGTTCCTGCAAGTTCTCGATGCGGTCCTGGCCCTCTTTCTCGCCCTGGTAATGCGTGATCAGGCCGCTGTGGTTGATCACGTACTCGACGGTCTCGGCCAGTGTCATGCGGCGCGTGTCGGCGCGCATCTGGTCGATCAGCCGCGTGAACGCGGCCAGCTTGCTGCCGGCCGCGCCGGGCACGTAGGCCACCGCCTCGGCCAGCGCGCAGTCGTACTGGCGCGCCATGTCCTGCAGCACTTCGAGCGAGCGCGCGCCGATGCCGCGCGCCGGGAAGTTGACCACGCGGCCGAAGGCGGCGTCGTTGCGCGGGTTTTCCAGCAGCTGCAGGTAGGCCAGCGCGTGCTTGATTTCGGCGCGCTCGAAGAAGCGCAGGCCGCCGTAGACGCGGTACGGGATGCCGGCCGAGAACAGCGCATGCTCGATCACGCGCGACTGCGCGTTGCTGCGGTACAGGATGGCGATCTCGGCGCGGCTGGCGCCCTGCGCGATCTGGTCGCGGATCTCCTCGATGATCCAGGCGGCTTCCTGGCCGTCGGAGCCGCCCTGGAACACGCGCACCGGCTCGCCGTGGCCGGCGTCGGTGCGCAGGTTCTTGCCGAGGCGGCGCGCGTTGTGCGAGATCAGGTGGTTGGCCGAATCCAGGATATGCCCGTGCGAGCGGTAGTTCTGCTCCAGCTTGATCAGCCGGCGCACGCGAAACTCGTGCTCGAAGTCGCGCATGTTGCCGACGTTGGCGCCGCGGAAGGCATAGATGCTCTGGTCGTCGTCGCCCACGGCAAAGACCGCGGCCGGGTTCTGCGTGCCGTGGCCGGCCAGCAGCTTGAGCCACTGGTACTGCAGCACGTTGGTGTCCTGGAACTCGTCGACCAGCACATGGCGGAAGCGGTGCTGGTAGTGCTGTCGGATGGCGTCGTTGTAGCGCAGCAGCTCGTAGCAGCGCAGCAGCAGCTCGGCGAAGTCGACCACGCCCTCGCGCTGGCACTGCTGGTCATAGGCGGCGTAGAGGTCGACGAAGCGCTTGTTGAAGTCGTCGTTGGCCTCGACGTCGGCCGGGCGCAGGCCCTGCTCCTTGGCGTTGTTGATGAAGTACTGCAGGTTCTTGGCCGGGTACTTCTCGTCGTCCACGTTGAGCGACTTGAGCAGCCGCTTCAGCGCCGACAGCTGGTCCTGGCTGTCGAGGATGGCAAAGGTCTGGGGCAGCCCGGCATCGCGGAAATGCGCGCGCAGCATGCGGTTGCACAGGCCATGGAAGGTGCCGATCCACATGCCGCGGGTGTTGATCGGCAGCATCGACTGCAGCCGCGTCTGCATTTCCTTCGAGGCCTTGTTGGTGAAGGTCACCGCCAGAATGCCCGCCGGCGAGACCCGGCCGTTCTGCAGCAGCCAGGCGATGCGCGTGGTCAGCACGCGGGTCTTGCCGCTGCCCGCGCCCGCCAGGATCAGCGCCGGTTCGTCGGGCAGGGTGACGGCGGCTAGTTGTTCGGCGTTCAGGTTGGCGAGCAGGTCGGACATCGGAGGGGCCTAATGGAATCGCCGGCAATTATACCGGGGGGCCCTGTTCCATAAGTCACATCCGGCCTGGCTCCGGGCACGCGCTTCAAGCCGGCAGCCGGCCGGCTCCGGCCACGAAATAGGCACCAGCCGCCCGCCCCCGTATAATTTGTGGTTTCACTGGCGCCAGGCCGGCCCCCGCAGGCCGCCAGCGACCGCCAGGCGCAGGGCAACGCACCTGCCACGCACCCAGACGCCAACCTCGACATCCCAGCATGACCGCCCAAGACCAATCGCTTGCCAAGAGCTTCGAACCCGCCGCCATCGAGGCGAAATGGGGCCCCGAGTGGGAGAAGCGCGGCATCGCCAAGCCCACCTTCGATCCCGCCCGCCCGGACTTCGCGATCCAGCTGCCGCCGCCCAATGTGACCGGCACGCTGCACATGGGCCATGCCTTCAACCAGACCATCATGGATGGCCTGGCACGCCATGCGCGCATGCTGGGCGCCAATACGCTGTGGGTGCCGGGCACCGACCACGCCGGCATCGCCACCCAGATCGTGGTGGAGCGCCAGCTCGAGGGCCAGGGCGTGTCGCGCCATGACCTCGGCCGCGAGAAGTTCACCGAGAAGGTGTGGGCCTGGAAGGAAGAATCGGGCTCGACCATCACCCGCCAGGTGCGGCGCATGGGCGCGTCGATCGACTGGAGCCGCGAGTACTTTACGATGTCGCCGCAGATGTCGAAGGCGGTCACCGAGGTGTTCGTGCGGCTGTACGAGCAGGGCCTGATCTACCGCGGCAAGCGCCTGGTCAACTGGGACCCGGTGCTGGGCACCGCGGTGTCGGACCTGGAAGTCGACAGCGTCGAGGAAGAAGGCTCGCTGTGGCATATCCGCTATCCGCTGGCCGAGGCTGACGCCAAGGGCGGCCTGACCCACCTGACCGTTGCCACCACGCGTCCGGAAACCATGCTCGGCGACGTCGCCGTGATGGTGCATCCGGAAGACGAGCGCTACGCGCACCTGATCGGCAAGTCGGTGCACCTGCCGCTGACCGGCCGCCAGATCCTGGTGATCGCCGACGAATACGTCGACCGCGAATTCGGCACCGGCGTGGTCAAGGTGACGCCGGGCCATGACTTCAACGACTATGCGGTGGGCCTGCGCCACAACCTGCCGCAGCTGTCGATCCTGACGCTGGACGCGAAGATCGTTGCCGACGCCCCCGCCGCCTACGCGGGCCTGGACCGCTTCGACGCGCGCAAGGCCATCGTCGACGACCTCGACAAGCAGGGCCTGCTCGAAGACGTCAAGAAGCACAAGCTGATGACTCCGCGCAGCGAGCGCACCGGCAGCGCGATCGAGCCGATGCTGACCGACCAGTGGTTCGTCGCCATGAGCAAGCCGGCGCCGGAAGGCACCTTCTACCCGGGCCGCTCGATCGCCGAGGTCGCGCTCGAGGCGGTGCAGAGCGGCGAGATCAAGCTGGTGCCGGAAAACTGGATCAGCACCTACAACCAGTGGCTGGGCAATATCCAGGACTGGTGCATTTCGCGCCAGCTGTGGTGGGGCCACCAGATCCCGGCGTGGTACGACGAGGCCGGCAACTGCTTTGTCGGACGCACCGAGGAAGAAGCCGCCGCCAAGGCCAAGGCCGCCGGCAGCACTGGCGCGCTGCGCCGCGAGGAAGACGTGCTCGACACCTGGTTCTCGTCGGCGCTGGTGCCGTTCTCCTCGCTGGGCTGGCCCGAGGAAACGCCCGAACTGAAGCACTTCCTGCCGTCGTCGGTGCTGGTCACCGGCTACGACATCATCTTCTTCTGGGTGGCGCGCATGGTCATGATGACCAAGCACTTCACCGGCAAGGTGCCGTTCCACACCGTCTACGTGCACGGACTGGTGCGCGATTCGGAAGGCAAGAAGATGAGCAAGTCCGAGGGCAACACGCTCGACCCGGTCGACCTGATCGACGGCATCGACCTCGACACGCTGCTGAAGAAGCGCACCACCGGCCTGCGCAGGCCCAAGGACGCGCCCAAGATCGAGAAGAAGACCAAGAAGGAATTCCCCGAGGGCATTCCGGCGTTCGGCGCCGACGCGCTGCGCTTCACCTTTGCCTCGCTGGCCACGCTCGGGCGCAACATCAACTTCGATACCGGCCGCTGCGAGGGCTACCGCAACTTCTGCAACAAGCTGTGGAACGCGACCCGCTTCGTGCTGATGAACACCGAGGGCCATGACTGCGGCATGGGGCCCTGTAACCAGGACTGCGGCCTGGACGGCTACCTCGATTTCTCGCAGGCGGACCGCTGGATCGTGTCGCTGCTGCAACGTGTCGAGGCCGAGGTCGAGAAGGGCTTTGCCGAATACCGCTTCGACAATATCGCCAACGCCATCTACAAGTTCGTCTGGGACGAGTACTGCGACTGGTACCTGGAACTGGCCAAGGTGCAGATCCAGAACGGCACGGAGGCCCAGCAGCGCGCCACCCGCCGCACCCTGCTGCGCGTGCTCGAGACCGTGCTGCGGCTGGCGCATCCGGTGATCCCGTTCATTACCGAAGAATTGTGGCAGAAAGTCGCGCCCCTGGCCGGGCGCGCCAGCGGCGATGGTGCGGAAACCATCGCATTGCAGCCGTATCCGCTGCCTGCCGTCGCCAAGATCGACGAGAATGCCGAGCAGTGGGTCGCGCGCCTGAAGGAAGTGATCGACGCGTGCCGGAACCTGCGCGGCGAGATGAACATCTCGCCGGCCCAGCGCATCCCGCTGTACGCGCAGGGCGACAGCGCCTTCCTGAAGGCGGCGAGCGCACATATCCAGGCGCTGGCGAAACTTTCGGAGGTGCGCGTCTTCGAAGATGAAGCCACCCTGCAAGCGGAGGGCGCCGGTGCGCCGGTCGCCATTGCCGGGGGCAACCACCTGCTGCTGAAGATCGAGATCGACGTCGCCGCCGAGCGCGCGCGCCTGTCGAAGGAAGTCGAACGCATCGGTGGCGAAATCGGCAAGTGCCGCGCCAAGCTGTCGAACGAAAGCTTTGTCGCCAAGGCACCGCCCGCGGTGGTGGCGCAAGAGACGCAGCGCCTGTCCGATTTCGAGCAGACGCTGGCCAAGCTGCAGGGCCAGCTGCAGCGGCTGCCGGCCTGACCCGAGGGGTCAGTCAGGCGGCCTGCATCACGCCCCTGCCGGCCGGGGGTTCTGTGCGGCATCGTCGGACAGAACCGGACAGACGGCGCCCACGCTGGCTGGCAGGGTTATGGACTGGAATCTGAGAGGTACACCTGATATGGAAAATCGCGTCACCAAGGCTGTGTTCCCGGTTGCGGGCCTGGGCACCCGCTTCCTGCCAGCCACCAAGGCCAGCCCCAAGGAAATGCTTCCGGTGGTGGACAAGCCGCTGATCCAGTACGCCGTGGAAGAAGCCATGGCCGCCGGCATTACCGAGATGATCTTTGTGACCGGCCGCTCCAAGCGCGCGATCGAGGACCATTTCGACAAGGCCTTCGAACTGGAAGTCGAGCTCGAGGCCAAGAACAAGCAGGCGCTGCTGGACGTGGTGCGCTCGATCAAGCCCGCCAACGTCGAGTGCTACTACGTGCGCCAGCCCGAGGCGCTCGGCCTGGGCCACGCGGTGCTGTGCGCGGCCAAGCTGGTGGGCGACACCCCGTTCGCGGTGATGCTGGCCGATGACCTGATCGACGGCAACCCGCCGGTGATGAAGCAGATGGTGGATGCCTTCAACCACTACAACTGCTCGGTGCTGGGCGTCGAGGAAATCACGCCCGAGCAGAGCCGCTCCTACGGCGTGATCGATGGCCGCGAATGGGACGACGACGTGATCAAGGTCTCGGGCATCGTCGAGAAGCCGGCGCCGGAAGACGCGCCGTCCAACCTCGGCGTGGTCGGCCGCTACATCCTGACGCCGCGCATCTTCGACCACCTGCGCGAGCTCAAGCCCGGTGCCGGCGGCGAGCTGCAGCTGACCGACGCGATCCAGTCGCTGCTGGGCCAGGAGCAGGTGCTGGCGTACCGCTACCAGGGCCGCCGCTACGACTGCGGCAGCAAGCTGGGCTACCTCAAGGCGACCGTCGAGTTCGCGCTGAAGCACGCCGAGGTGGGCACCGATTTCAGCGCCTACCTGGAATCGCGCGAACACCTGAACGGCCTGGGCCGCTGAGCTCGCCTTCCGGGGCACGAAGAAAAAGCCGCTTTCGAGCGGCTTTTTCCTTGTTGGGCGCCCCGGCGTGCGCTCCGGTGCAAGCGGTCACCGCCGGCGCATATAGAACACGAACACCTTATCCACTTCCGAATGCGACAGCAGCTCGTTGCCGGTCTGC
Source organism: Cupriavidus nantongensis (assembly GCF_001598055.1). Taxonomy (NCBI): domain Bacteria; kingdom Pseudomonadati; phylum Pseudomonadota; class Betaproteobacteria; order Burkholderiales; family Burkholderiaceae; genus Cupriavidus; species Cupriavidus nantongensis. The sequence goes on from NZ_CP014844.1 coordinate 3,777,165, forward strand.
TTGGCAAAGGCCTGGAAATCGCGCGTGGCGCCGGGATCGGTCGCCAGCACCTTGAGCACGTCGCCGCTGGCCATGTCGGCCAGGGCCTTCTTGGTGCGCAGGATCGGCAGCGGGCAGTTCAGGCCGCGCGCGTCCACTTCTTTCTGGAACTCCATTCGTCTCTTCCTCTGATGCTTGGGGGCTGGAGGCTGGCTGAAAAACCGGCCTTACCAGCGGTATTGTAGCGAAGCCCCGAGCTGGCTGAAGTCGTGGGGGCGGCGCGGGTCCGGAATGTCGGCGCCGCTCTGGCGGTCGAAGAAGCGCACCGGGTAGCCGCGCGCGGCAAGCCAGTCGGCCACCGCGAAGCCGGTTCCGGCCGACCACACGCGCACTTCCTCGGGCGCCACCAGCTTGTATTCGGCCAGTTCCTCGGACAGTTCGACGGTGCCGGTCGCCTTGACGTGATAGGCGATGATCAGCTCGTTCTTGCGCATGAACTCGTAGACGCCGATCAGCGCGACCGACTCGGTATCGAGGTTGGTCTCTTCCTTCAGTTCGCGCGCCACGCCCAGTTCGGGCGGCTCGTCGCGCTCCAGGAAGCCGGTCACCAGCGCAAACATCTTTTCCGGCCAGGCGGCGTTGCGCGCCAGCAGCAGCTTGTCCTGGTACTCCACCACCGCCGCCAGCACCGGCAGCGGGTTGTTCCAGTGCACGAAGCCGCAGTCCTGCTGCACGCAGGCGTGGCGTTCGCGCCCGGACAGCGGCAGCACCTCGAGCGGCGCGCCGCACTGCGGGCAGAATCGGTAGGTCATGGGGGCTCCTGGGTCTCGTCGTTATCAGTATGAGTATCGCGGTATTCGATCCCGCTATGCGCCGCAGGCAGCGCGCATGTCGGCGGCAAGCGCCTCCACGGTCTGCGGCTGCAGGTCCCACGAACACATGAAACGGCAGCCGCCCGCGCCGATAAAGGTGTAGAAGCGCCAGCCCTTGGCGCGCAGCGCTTCGATCGCCGGCAGCGGCAGCTCGGCGAAGACCGCGTTGGACTGGGTCGGGAACATGATGCGCACGCCGGGGATCTCGTGGATGCGCTGCTGCAGCAGTTGCGCCATCGCATTGGCATGGCGCGCGTTGGCCAGCCACACGTCGTTCTCGAGCAAACCCAGCCACGGCGCCGAGATGAAGCGCATCTTCGACGCCAGCTGTCCGGCCTGCTTGACGCGATAGGCAAAATCCTCGGCCAGGCGGCGGTCGAAGAACACCACCGCCTCGCCCACCGGCAGACCGTTCTTGGTGCCGCCGAAGCACAGCACGTCGACGCCCGCGCGCCAGGTGATCTCGGAAGGATGCACGCCCAGCGACGCCACCGCGTTGGCGAAGCGCGCGCCGTCCATATGCACGCGCAGCTGCCGGCGCTTGGCGATGGCGGCGATGGCGCGCACCTCTTCGACGCTGTAGACGGTGCCGACTTCGGTCGATTGCGTCAGCGACACCACCTTGGGCTTGGGGTAATGGATGTCGGCGCGGCGCGTGACCAGCGCCTCGACCGCATCGGGCGTGAGCTTGCCGTGCTCGCCCGGCGCGGTCAGCAGCTTGGAGCCGTTGGAGAAGAATTCCGGCCCGCCGCATTCGTCGGTCTCGATATGCGCCAGCTCGTGGCAGATCACCGAGTGGTACGACTGGCACAGCGCCGACAGCGCCAGCGAGTTGGCCGCGGTGCCGTTGAACACGAAGAACACTTCGCAGTCGGTCTGGAACAGGTCGCGGATGCGGTCGCAGACCTTCTGCGTCCAGCTGTCGTCGCCATAGGCCTGCTCATGGCCGCTGCCGTTGGCTTCCAGGAAATACTTGAGCGATTCCGGGCAGAAGCCGGCGTAGTTGTCGGAGGCGAAGTGCTGCATGGTGTTCAGTGTGGAGCGGCCTGGCGCCTTACTTCTTGTCGGCCCACAGCTCGCCGCCGGTGGCCCAGTTTTCGCGCTTGACGTCGGTGATGATGATGTCGACCGCCGACGGCGAGCAGCCCAGCGTTTCGCAGCTGACGCGGGTCACTTCCTCGACAAACTTGCGCTTCTGCTCGATGGTGCGGCCTTCAAACATTTCGACGTGGAAAGTCGGCATACATGGCTCCTGTGCTGGATTGATTGTTGTGGTCCGGGTGGGGACAGCTGTCGCCTTCAGTCCCGGTAGGAAGGATCGATTCTATCCAGTTTGCGAAGCAGCGCGGGCCATTCCAGCACGCCTTCGATGGCGCCGTCGTCGTAGAGCTGCGCGGAAGTCTTGTTCGCCACGGCGGCGTCGGGCTGCACCAGCGCGCCGCCGGCCTGCGCCGCGATCTGGATTTCGCAGGCCTTGATCAGCGTCGCCATCAGCACATAGGCCTCGGCCACCGTGCGGCCCACCGTCAGCGTGCCGTGGTTGCGCAACAGCATAGCCGGATGCGTGCCCAGCGACGCGGTCAGCCGCGCGCCCTCGGCCGGGGTGAAGGCCAGGCCCTCGTAGTCGTGGCAGGCGATGCGGCCATGGAAACGCATGGCATGCTGCGACAGCGGCAGCAGCCCCGCCGCCTGCGCCGACACCGCGATGCCGGCGGTGTTATGCAGGTGCATCACACACATCGCGTCGGCGCGCGCGGCATGCACCGCGGCGTGCAGCGCGAAGCCGGTCACGTTGACCGGATGCACCGTCTCGCCGACGACCTCGCCGCGGCCGTTGATCTTGACCAGGTCGCTGGCGCGGATCTCGTCGAAGGCAAAGCCGAACGGGTTGATCAGGAAGTGATCCGGCTCGCCCGGCACCGTGGCCGAGATATGCGTATAGATCAGGTCATCCCAGCCCTCGCGCGCAGCCAGGCGATAGGCCGCGGCCAGGTCGACGCGCACGCGCTGCTCTTCGGCCGAGACGGGATGGGAGGCGCCCGCGGCGCGCGCGGGCTGCAAGGCAAAAGACATGGGGTCGCTCCTGCGCCGCCCGGTCTGGCGTGCCGGGTAAGTCCCGGCCTTCTGTGCCGCGCCGCTGGACCGCGATGCCGGCAGTCCCGGCCGCAGCCCCTCGCGCGGCGCGCCGGACGGCAAAGGCGATACTTTAGCGCACCTTGGCGGCCCGGCTCGGGGCGCTGCTTACCGACTCCCCGGCGGCCGGCAGCGGCCATGCCCGGCGCATCCACGCGAACACCAGCGCGCCCAGCGCCAGTGCCGCCGCGGCGCACGCCAGCGACCCGGCAAAGCCGCCGCTGTGCGCCACCAGCGCGGTCGCCAGCGGCGGGCCGGCGATCTGGCCGAGGCCGTAGGACGCGGTCATCAGGCCCATCAGCCGCGGTGCGCGCGGCCCCCACAGCCGCCGCGCCTCGCGCATCGCGAACGCCACCAGCGCGGTGAACGGCAGGCCCGCCAGCAGGCTGCTGAGGGCAAAACCGGCGACGCTCGGCAACACCACCGCGATCGCCACGCCCAGCGCCTGCATGCCGTACAGCAGCGCCAGCAGCTTGCGGTTGTCGTGCCGCATGCCGACCCGCGTCGCCAGGAACGCGCCCACCGCCACGCCGGCGCCGAAGATCGGCCAGAACAGGTCGGCCCACACCGTGCCCGGCAGCGCCTGGCGCGCGATCACCGGCAGGAAGGTCGCGGTGATGATGTAGCCGAAGCCGGCCAGGCCGTAGGCCAGCGTCAGCATCCAGGCCTCGGCATCGAGCCGTGCCGTGCGGATATCGGCATCAGCATCGGTTTCGGCGGGCCGCGCGTGCGGCACCGCTGCCGCCACCGCCGGCGCGACGAAAATGCGCCAGACCGCCGCCACCAGCACCACCGCCAGCGCGGTGAAGGCGAGCCAGCCATGGTCGGCATGCCAGCCCGCGCCGACCATGCCGGATACGCCCAGCCCGGTGACCACGATGCCCAGGCCCGGGCCGCAGAAGATCAGCCCGGCCAGCTCGGGCCGGCCCAGCTCGGCCAGCCGCTGCAGGCACCAGGCGGCGGTGTAGACCATCGCCAGGGCGCTGGCCACGCCCGCGGCGGCGCGCCACAGCGACCACGCCGGCATGCCGCCCGGCAGGGCCATGCCCAGCGTCAGCAGCACCGTGGCCACCAGGCCCCAGCGCACCATGCGCGCCGCGTCGGGCTGGATAAACATGCACACCGCGGCGCCGATGAAGTAACCGATGTAGTTCCCCGTCGCCAGCCAGCCGCCCTGGTCCAGCGTGACCGTGCCGTCATGCAACATCATCGGCAGCAGCGGCGTGAAGGCGAAGCGGCCGATGCCCATCGCCACCGCCAGCGACACCAGCCCGGCCAGCGCCACCGCGAGCGGGCCGGCCTCGCGGCGCGCAGGCGCGGCGGCGGCCACGCGCGCGGCAGGGTGTTCGGGCTCAAGGCTGTGGGGACGCGGCATGAGAAATGGCTGCGGGGGCAGCGGTTGCATTGCGATTTCTGTATGCTACGCTGCCATCATCATCTTGAAACATGAATTATCAAGATGCCTGCCATTCTGAAATCTGATGGATACCACGGGAGCATCGCCATGGACCTTGCCGCGCTGGAGATCTTCCGCGCCGTCGTCGAGGCCGGCGGCGTCACCCGCGCGGCCGAGCGGCTGCACCGGGTGCAGTCCAATGTCACCACCCGCATCCGCCAGCTGGAGCAGTCGCTGGGCGTCGAGCTGTTCGTGCGCGACGGCCGCCGCATGGTGCTGACGCCGTCGGGCCAGACCCTGTTCGACTACGCCTGCCGCATCCTGACGCTGACCGAAGAGGCGCGCCACGCGGTGTTGCCGGCGCGGCCGCATGGCCGGCTGCGCATTGCCTCGATGGAAAGCACCGCCGCCAGCCGCCTGCCGCAGGTGCTGGCCGCGTATCACCAAGCTTGGCCCGAGGTGCAGCTGGAACTGGTGACGCTGGCGACGCGGCAGGCGTTCGACGCGCTGGCGCGCTTCGAGGTCGACTGCGCCTTCGTCGCCGAGCCGCTGGCCGACCCGGCGCTGCGCGCGGTGCCGGTGTTCGAGGAAGAGCTGGTGGTGATCACGCGCGCGCACCATCGCCCCGTGCGCGGCGCGGCCGACCTCGAGGTGCCGACGCTGCTGGCGTTCGAGCCGGGCTGCAACTATCGCGCGCGGCTCGAGACCTGGTACGGCAGCGGCCCCGCGCCGACCCCGCGCGTGCTGCAGCTCAGCTCCTACCATGCCATCGTCGCCTGCGTCGCGGCCGGCATCGGCGCGGCGATCGTGCCGCGCTCGGTGCTGGGCCTGTACCGCGACCTGCCCGCGATCCGGCAGCACAGCCTGGGCGCGGCGGGCCGGGTGCGCACGCTGCTGGCGTGGCAGCCGTCGATGGCCAGCGCCGCGCTGCATGCGCTGGTCGAGGCCCTGCCCGAACTGACGCCCGCACCGCCCGGCTCGGCCGGTCCCGAACTGGCGGCGGCCTGAGCGCGCGGGCCCGCGGGGCCGCGTGCAAGATGTGCCCGGTGGCCTACACTTGAAGTGGCGCCACCACAGCACCTTGCCTGCCCTGCTCCTGCCATGAACCCTGCTTCCGCGTTGCTGCGGGCCTTCCGGCTGCTGTCCAGCCTGGCGCTGGCATGCTGCGCGCTTGCCTTCGGCGGCAGCGGCGCCGCGGCCCCGCCGCCGGCCACGACCACCCCGGCCACCACGGCCACGGCCACCGCGCCGGTGTACGTGATCCCGCTGAAAGGCGCGGTCAGCCCGGCCAGCGCCAGCTTTATCCTGCGCGGCATGGCGCGCGCCCGCGAAGCCGGCGCGCAGCTGGTGGTGCTGGAAATGGACACGCCCGGCGGACTGGATGCGTCGATGCGCGACATCATCCAGGCGATCCTGGCCTCGCCGGTGCCGGTGGCCAGCTATGTCTCTCCCGGCGGCGCGCGCGCGGCCAGCGCCGGCACCTACATCCTGTATGCCAGCCATCTCGCGGCGATGGCACCGGGCACCAACCTGGGCGCGGCGACGCCGGTGCAGGTCGGCATCGGCGGCCCGCAGAAGCCCGACGCACTGCCCGGCGCCAGCCCCGCCTCAGCCCCGGCCAGCGCGCCTGCCAGCGGCGACGCCATGGCGCGCAAGCAGCTGCACGACGCCTCGGCCTATATCCGCGGCCTGGCGCAGCTGCGCGGGCGCAACGCCGAATGGGCCGAGCGCGCGGTGCGCGAATCGGTCAGCCTGTCTGCCGACGAGGCGCTGGCGCAGCGCGTGATCGATGTGGTCGCGGCCGACCTGCCCGCGCTGCTGCGCCAGCTCGACGGGCGCAAGCTGACCACCGCCGGCGGCAAGGCCAGCACGCTGCAGACGCGCAATGCGCCTGCGGTGACGCTGGAGCCGGACTGGCGCAACCGCTTCCTGGCCGTGATCACCGAGCCCAGCGTGGCGCTGCTGCTGATGATGATCGGCATCTACGCGCTGATCTTCGAATTCTCCACGCCGGGCATGGTGGTGCCCGGCATCGTCGGCGCGATCTGCCTGCTGCTGGCGCTGTTCGCGCTGCACATGCTGCCGGTCAACTACGCCGGGCTGGCGCTGGTGGCGCTGGGCATCGGCTGCATGGTGGCGGAGCTGTTCCTGCCCACCTTCGGCGCGCTCGGGGTCGGCGGCATCATCGCCTTCGCCTTCGGCGCGGTGATGCTGATCGACACCGACGTGCCGGGCTTCGGCGTGCCGCTGCCGATGGTGGCGGCGATGTCGGCGCTGTCGGCGGTGTTCGTGTTCGGCATGTCGGCGCTGCTGATGCGCTCGCGCAAGCGCCCGGTGGTCAGCGGTGCCGACACCCTGGTCGGCAGCCGCGGCGAGCTGCTCGACGACCTGCGCGAGGAAGGCTGGGCCAGCGTGCGCGGCGAGACCTGGCGCGTGCGCAGCGCCACCCCGCTGGCGCGCGGCACGCCGGTGCTGGTCACGGGACGCAGCGGCCTGGTGCTCGATGTGATCGCCGCCGGCAGCGTGCCGGCCTCCTCTTCCCAACCGACCCCCGACAAGGGAGCCTGACCATGGCCTACGGATTCAGCTTCGGCGGTGTGATTTTCCTGCTGGCACTGCTGGTGATCACCTCGTTCCGCGTGCTGCGCGAATACGAACGCGGCGTGGTGTTCATGCTTGGACGGTTCTGGAAGGTCAAGGGCCCGGGACTGGTGCTGCTGATCCCGGCGGTGCAGCAGATGGTCCGGGTCGACCTGCGCACGGTGGTGATGGACGTGCCGCCGCAGGACGTGATCTCGCGCGACAACGTCTCGGTCAAGGTCAATGCGGTGGTGTACTTCCGCGTGGTCGATCCGGAACTGGCCATCATCCAGGTGGCGAACTTCCTCGAGGCCACCAGCCAGCTGGCGCAGACCACGCTGCGCTCAGTGCTGGGCAAGCATGAGCTGGACGAGATGCTGGCCGAGCGCGAAAAGCTCAACCTCGACATCCAGCAGGTGCTGGACGCGCAGACCGACGGCTGGGGCATCAAGGTCTCGAACGTCGAGATCAAGCACGTCGACCTGAACGAGACCATGGTCCGCGCGATCGCGCGGCAGGCCGAGGCCGAACGCGAACGGCGCGCCAAGGTGATCCATGCCGAAGGCGAACTGCAGGCGTCGGAAAAGCTGCTGGAAGCGGCGCAGATGCTGGCGCGGCAGCCGCAGGCGATGCAGCTGCGCTATATGCAGACGCTGACGCAGATCGCGGGGGACAGGAGTTCGACGATCGTGTTTCCGCTGCCGATCGATTTGCTGACGACGCTGCGGAGCGCCACGGGGAATACCCAGAAGTAGGAAAGCAGAAGGGGCGCCACGGGCGCCCCTTCTTACTCGGCTTCACAAACGTCAGCGCATCAGACTTTCGCCGCCACCCACTCGCTGACACCCGCCAGCGCCTGCGGCAGCTTGGCCGGCTCGGTGCCGCCGGCCTGCGCCATGTCCGGGCGGCCGCCGCCCTTGCCGCCCACCTGCTGGGCGACAAAGTTGACCAGCTCGCCGGCCTTGACCTTGCCGGTGGCGTCGGCGGTGACGCCGGCGATCAGGCTGACCTTGCCGTCCGCAACCGCGCCCAGCACGATGGCGGCGCTCTGCAGCTTGTCCTTGAGCTTGTCCATGGTCTCGCGCAGGGTCTTGACGTCGGCGCCGTCCAGCTGCGCGGCCAGCACCTTCAGGCCCTTCACATCGACCGCCTGCGCCGCCAGTTCGTCGCCCTGCGACGCCGCCAGCTTGCTCTTCAGGCGCTCCAGCTCCTTCTCCAGCGCGCGCACCTGCTCCTGCACCTGGCCGATGCGCGGCACCAGTTCGGACGGCTGCGCCTTCAGCACGGCGGCGGCTTCGTTCAGCTTGGCGTCCAGCCCCTGCAGGTAGTGCAGCGCGTTGTCACCAGTGATGGCTTCGACGCGGCGGATGCCGGCGGCGACGCCGCCTTCCATCACGATCTTGAACAGGCCGATATCGCCGGTGCGGTGCACATGGGTGCCGCCGCACAGTTCCTTCGAGGTGCCGATCGACAGCACGCGCACGTCGTCGGCGTACTTCTCGCCGAACAGCGCCATCGCGCCGCTCTTGACCGCGTCGTCGAACGGCATGACCTCGGCGTGCGTGTCCTCGTTGCGCAGGATCTCGGCGTTGACGATCTCTTCGACCTGGCGGATCTGCGCGTCGGTCAGCGCGGCATTGTGCGAGAAGTCGAAGCGGGTCTTGTCCGCATCGACCAGCGAGCCCTTCTGCTGCACGTGGCTGCCCAGCACTTCGCGCAGCGCCTTGTGCATCAGGTGGGTGGCCGAGTGGTTGCGCACGGTGCGCGCGCGACGCAGTGCGTCGACCTGCGCCGACACGGCATCGCCAACCTTGAGCGCGCCGCCCTGCAGCGTGCCCTGGTGGCCGAACACGTCGGCCTGGATCTTGGTAGTGTCGGCCACGGCGAAAGTGGCACCATTGCCATCCACGGCCTTCAGCACGCCCTGGTCGCCGGCCTGGCCGCCGGACTCGGCGTAGAACGGCGTGTGGTCGAGCACCACCACGCCGGTCTGGCCGGGCTGCATGGTGTCGACCGCGGCACCATCCACGTACAGCGCAGTAACCTTTGCCTGCGGCAGTTCCAGCTTCTCGTAGCCGTGGAACACGGTCTTGTCGCCGGTGTACTCCAGGCCGGCGGCCATCTTGAACTTGCCGGCGGCGCGCGCCTGCTCGCGCTGGCGGTTCATGGCGGCGTCGAAGGCGGCCTCGTCCACGCCGATTTCCTGCTCGCGGCACACGTCCTGGGTCAGGTCCAGCGGGAAGCCGAAGGTGTCGTGCAGCTTGAAGGCCAGCTCGCCGTCCAGGGTCTTGCCGCCCTTGAGCTTCAGCTCGGCCAGCGCGGCGTCGAGGATGGCCATGCCGTTCTCGATGGTCTCGAAGAAGCGCTCTTCCTCGGCCTTCAGCACTTCGGTCACGCGCGACTGCGCCTCGGCCAGCTCCGGATAGGCCTGGCCCATCTGCTCGACCAGGTCCGGCACCAGCTTGTGGAAGAAGGGGGTCTTCTGGCCCAGCTTGTAGCCGTGGCGGATGGCGCGGCGGATGATCCGGCGCAGCACATAGCCGCGGCCTTCGTTGCCCGGGATCACGCCATCGACGATCAGGAACGCGCACGCGCGGATATGGTCGGCGATGACCTTCAGCGAGTTCTGGTTCAGGTTGTCGATATGGGTCTCGCGCGCGGCGGCCTTGATCAGCGCCTGGAACAGGTCGATCTCATAGTTGCTGTGCACGTGCTGCAGCACCGCGGCAATGCGCTCCAGGCCCATGCCGGTGTCGACGCACGGCTTGGGCAGCGGCGTCATGTTGCCCTGCTCGTCGCGGTTGAACTGCATGAACACCAGGTTCCACACCTCGATGTAGCGGTCGCCGTCTTCCTCGGGCGATCCCGGCGGGCCGCCCCACACGTCCGGGCCGTGGTCATAGAAGATTTCCGAGCACGGGCCGCAGGGGCCGGTATCGGCCATCTGCCAGAAGTTGTCCGAGGCATAGCGCGCGCCCTTGTTGTCGCCGATGCGCACGATGCGCTCTGCCGGCACGCCGACTTCCCTGGCCCAGATGTCGTAGGCCTCGTCGTCTTCGGCATAGACCGTCACCCACAGCTTCTCCGCCGGCAGCTGGTAGGTCTTGGTCAGCAGTTCCCATGCGTACTGGATGGCTTCGCGCTTGAAATAGTCGCCAAACGAGAAGTTGCCCAGCATCTCGAAGAACGTATGGTGGCGCGCGGTGTAGCCCACGTTCTCGAGGTCGTTGTGCTTGCCGCCGGCGCGCACCGAGCGCTGCGCCGAGGTGGCGCGGCTGTACGGGCGCTTGTCGGTGCCGAGGAACACGTCCTTGAACTGCACCATGCCGGAATTGGTGAACAGCAGCGTCGGGTCGTTCGCCGGCACCAGGCTGGACGAGCGGACCACGGTATGGCCCTTCGATTCGAAGAACTGCAGGAACTTGCTGCGAATGTCTGAGACTTTCATGGGATGGCGGACGCTTGTCCCGGCGTGGCCGGGCGCGACGAATCAGTATGGGATTTGCAAACCGTTGATTATACGGGCAAGGCAGGCCGTCGGGCAGGTCGGCCACGGCGCCGCGGAAGCGGCCGGCTATCGCCCTGAATCCCATTGCTGCGAGAGATGCCTGCGTCACTTATGACGGCGCCGTCGGTTCGCCGGTGGTACAGTGCAGCCAACCCGCGCCGCCCCCTTTCCGGGGCGCGCGACCGCCCCGCATTCCGGACCCGATCCCCGCCTGACCTCTGCCTCGAATACCGCCATGGGAGCCTTAAGCCATCTCCGCGTCCTCGACCTGACCCGCGTGCTCGCCGGGCCGTGGTGCGCCCAGAACCTTGCCGACTTCGGCGCCGACGTGATCAAGATCGAGCGCCCCGGCGCCGGCGACGACACCCGCACCTGGGGCCCGCCCTGGCTCAAGGACGAAGCGGGCCGCGACACCGCCGAGGCCGCCTACTACCTCGCCGCCAACCGCAACAAGCGCTCGGTCACGTGCGACATCAGCACCCCGGAAGGCCAGCAGATCGTGCGCGACCTGGCCGCGCAGAGCGACGTGGTGCTGGAGAACTACAAGGTCGGCCAATTGAAGAAATATGGCCTGGACTACGACTCGCTGAAGCAGGTCAAGCCCGACCTGATCTACTGCTCGGTCACCGGCTTCGGCCAGACCGGCCCGTACGCCGCGCGCCCCGGCTACGACTTCATCATCCAGGGCATGGGCGGCTTCATGAGCCTGACCGGCGAGCGCGACGACCTGCCCGGCGGCGGCCCGCAGAAGGCCGGCGTGGCGATTTCCGACCTGATGACCGGCCAGTACGCCACCATCGCCGTGCTGGCGGCGCTGGCGCACCGCGACCGCACCGGCGAAGGCCAGTACATCGACATGGCGCTGCTCGACGTGCAGGTGGCGATGCTCGCCAACATGAACACCAACTACCTCGCCAGCGGCCAGGCGCCGCGCCGCTGGGGCAACGCGCATCCGAACATCGTGCCCTACCAGACCTTCCAGGCCGCCGACGGCTGGATCATCGTCGCGGTCGGCAACGACGGGCAGTTCCGCAAGTTCGTCACCGATGGCGGCAGGCCCGAGCTGGCCGACGACCCGCGCTTTGCCACCAACCCGCAGCGCGTGGCCAACCGTGACGTGCTGGTGCCGATCCTGGCGGAGATGGTGCGCCCGCGCACCCGCGCGCAATGGATCCGCGACCTCGAAGCCGCGGGCGTGCCGTGCGGCCCGATCAACACGCTCGACGACGTGTTCGAGGACGACCAGGTCAAGGCGCGCGGCCTGCGCGTGGACCTGCCGCACCCCAGCGCGGGCGAGGTCAAGCTGGTCGGCAGCCCGATCAAGATGAGCGCGACGCCGCCGCAGGCGCTGCGCCACCCGCCGCTGCTGGGCGAGCATACCGACACGGTGCTGGCCGAGACCCTGGGCTATAGCGCGGCGCAGATCGACGCACTTCGTGCAAAAGGGGTGCTGTAAGATTCTCCTCCAGCCCGCGGCGGGCCAGCCGGCCGCGGGCGCTTTCCGGAAGTTCAGTCCCCACTGAAGTACTTTCCCAGGCCCGCGCCCTTGCGCGCGCCCGTGCAAAGCGAAGGAGAACCCATGCTGACCGACGCCATCCTCGCCTTCCTGCATTTCCTGGCGATCTTCGTCCTGATCACGCTGATGGCCGCCGAGGCCGTGGCGCTGCGCCCGGACCTGACCCCGGCCACCGTGCGGCGCCTGTCGCTGTACGACCTGTTCTATTTCCTGTCGGCTGCGCTGGCGCTGGCCACCGGCCTGCTGCGCCTGTTCTACGGCGCCAAGGGCGCGGACTTCTACCTGCACAACCCGTGGTTCCACGCCAAGATGGGCGTGTTCGTGCTGATCGCGCTGTGCTCGCTGCCGCCGACCTTCGCCATCGCGCGCTGGCGAAAGCAGGCGCGCAGGCTGCCCGATTACGTGCCGCCACCGTCCGAGATCAAGGCGGCGCGGCGCTGGGTCATGATCGAATCGCACCTGGTGATCCTGCTGCCGCTGTGCGCCGTGATGATGGCGCGCGGCATCGGGGCCCGCTGAGAATCCCTATCCCTCTTGTCCTCCGCAACATGCTGAAGAAACTGCTTGCCGCCGCGCTGACCGCGGCCCTGATGCCCGCCGCCGCCGTGGCGGCGACCAACGCCTATCCCACCAAGCCGGTCCGGTTCGTCGTGCCCTACCCGGCCGGCGGCCCGCTCGACACCGTGGCGCGCGCCATCGGCGACAAGCTGCGCGACAGCCTGGGCCAGCCCGTGATCGTCGAAAACAAGCCCGGCGCCGGCGGCAACCTGGGCGCGGACTACGTCGCCAAGCAGCCCGCCGACGGCTACACCATCGTGATGGGCGCGGTGGCCACGCACGCGATCAACCCGACGCTGTTCAGCAAGATGCCGTACGACCCGGTCAAGGATTTCGCGCCGGTCACGCTGGTTGCCGACGTGCCCAACGTGCTGGTGATGCATCCGGGCAAGGCCGCCGAGCTGCAGATCAACAACGTGCGCGACCTGGTCGCGTACGCGCGCAAGAACCCGGGCAAGCTGGATTACGCCTCGGGCGGCAACGGCAGCGCCGGCCACCTGTCGGGCGAGCTGTTCAAGAGCATGGCCAGGGTCAGCATGGTCCATATCCCCTACAACGGCGCGTCGCCGGCACAGCTGTCGGTGCTGTCGGGCCAGACCGACCTGATCTTCGACAACCTGGCCTCGGCCTCGGCCAATATCAAGGCGGGCAAGCTCAAGGCCTTCGCGGTCACCACCGCCGGCCGCGCCGCGACCTTCCCGGAGCTGCCGACCATTGCCGAGGCCGGCAAGGGGCTGGGGCTGGAAGGCTTCGACATCTCGACGTGGTTCGGCGTGTTCGCACCGGCCAACACGCCGCGCGAGATCGTCGAACGGCTCAACCACGACATCGTGGCAATCCTGAAGACCGACGACATGAAGGCGCGCCTGGCCCGCATCGGCGCCCAGCCGGCACCGACCACGCCGGAGCAGTTCGCGGCGCTGATCCAGAAGGAACTGAAGAAGTATGCGCAGATCGTGAAGGTGTCGGGGGCGAAGGTCGACTAAAGTCCAAACCATCGCAGCACCAACGGTTTTGGGTGCTCCCAAGCCGCGCGAGCTAGCCCAAGCAAGGTGTTCTCCCTCTCCCGCGAGCGGGAGAGGGGAGCAAACCGGCAGCGATTACGCGCGTTCGCGACTCTGCTCCCCCCGGCGCCGCCGCACCCACAGCTTCCCGCCCGAATCCCCGTCCAGCCGCGGCAGCAGCAGTCCCACCTGCACGATCTGCGCGCCCTCCATGCGCGTCACCGTCAGCGGCAGCCCGGCGATCTCGACGCTGTCGCCCTCGACTGGCGGCGACGTGAACGCGCGCTGCATCGCGCTTTCCAGCGTCAACGGTTCTTCGTCCGGCGTCAGTTCGCGCGTGCCGTAGAGCGCGGCCACGTCGCGCAGTGGCGCGTCGCCCGACAGCAGGAAATCGTGCGAGGCCTGTTCCCAGGCGGGCGCCCGCCCCGGGGTCTGGAACAGCGCCGACAGCAGCGGCAACGAGACCGTCGGCCCCAGCACGCTGACCGCATCGCCGGCGCGCAATACCGTCTGCGCCGGGTCCGCGAGCGCATCGTCGCGCGCCACGGTCATCAGCCGGCAGCGCGGCGGCAGCTCCAGCTGGTCGGCGCGCACGTTCTCGACCGGCGCGTTGGGGCCGACCTCGAACTGCATCACTTCCAGGATCGGCGCGCGTGTGCCGCGCAGGCGCGAGCGCGCCAGCGGCTCGGGATAGCCGGGGCGCAGCACGCGCGCCAGCCGCGCCGCCACCGCCACGGTGGTGCCCTGGAACAGCAGGCTGGCCAGCACCACCGCAAAGGCAATGCGGAACAACAGCCCCGACTGCGGCACCTCGCGCAGCAGCGGGAACAGCGCCAGCACGATCGGCACTGCGCCGCGCAGGCCCATCCAGGCGATAAAGGCGGTCTCGCGCGCATTGAAGCGGAACGGCAGCAGCGCCAGCCATACCGCCACCGGCCGCGCCACCAGCATCAGAAAGGCCGCCACCGCCACCGCGGGGCCGGCGACTTCCCAGATCCGGTGCGGCGCCACCAGCAGCCCCAGCAGCAGGAACATGGCCGACTGCGCCAGCCACGCCATGCCGTCCATCGCGCGCATGGTGTCGGCGGTGACGGCGCGCTCGCGGTTGCCGATCAGCATGCCGGTCAGGTACACCGCCAGGAAGCCGCTGCCGCCGGCGCTCTGCACGATCGCAAACACCATCGCGCCGCCCGAGCACAGCAGGATCGACTGCAGCCCTTCGGCCACGCGCGTGCGCTCCAGCACATTGGCCAGGCAATAGCCAAGCCCAAGCCCGAGCACGCCGCCCACGCCGAACTGCACCAGCAAGCGCAGCACCAGCCCCAGCGGCGTCAGGCCCTCGGGCGCGGTCAGCCACTCGATCAGCGTCAGCGTCAGAAAGATCGCCATCGGGTCGTTGATGCCGGACTCGATCTCCAGCACGCTCGCGACCCGGTCCTTGAGCCGGATGCCGCTGCTGTTGAGCGTCGAGAACACCGCGGCGGCATCGGTCGAGCCGACGATGGCCCCCAGCAGCAGCCCCAGCCGCCAGTCGATGCCGAGCAGCCAGGCGGCGAAGATCCCCACCAGCGCGGCCGTCACCAGCACCCCGACCGTCGCCAGCGACAGCGACGGCCTGAGCGCCACGCGGAAGGTGGCCAGCCGGGTGCGCAGCCCGCCGTCGAGCAGGATGATGGCCAGCGCCAGGTTGCCCACCAGGAAGCTGAGCCAGGTATCGGAGAAGCGGATGCCGCCGGGGCCGTCGACGCCGGCCAGCATGCCCACTGCCAGAAACACCAGCAGGAACGGCACGCCGAAGCGCGCCGAGAACGCGCCCAGCACGATGCCCAGCGACATCACGACGGCGCCGAGCAGGATGACATGGTCGATGCTTTCCAAAACGCTCCTTGTGTTGCCTGGGGATTCGCCTGCGGAAGCTTTCAGGACCTTTCAGAACCTTTCGG
The DNA here is from genome assembly GCF_001598055.1 of Cupriavidus nantongensis. Lineage (NCBI taxonomy): Bacteria > Pseudomonadati > Pseudomonadota > Betaproteobacteria > Burkholderiales > Burkholderiaceae > Cupriavidus > Cupriavidus nantongensis. The sequence continues at coordinate 3,792,654 of NZ_CP014844.1, forward strand.
AACCTTTCAGAACCCTTCCGCCGCGGTGGTCCACCACGGCGCGCAAGACCGTTCCGGATGATAGCGCAGCGGCCCGGGCCGCCGCCCGCCAGGCCGCCTGCAGCCTGGCGCAGCGGCACTTTTAAGCGCGCTCTCACTAGGGGATACCCGAACCATGACCCCATTTGCAGACATCTGAAAGGTAGCTGAAAGGTCGCCCCCTTACCTTCCACCCTGCCCGCCGGAAGGCCTCCGGAAATCGCTGCATTGATGCAACGCAACAATGGCATCGAAGGCAACGCACAGAGGCCCGCCGCAGATTTCAAGCAGTCTTATCGAGGAGATTCACTTTGCGCATACGTAGCCAAAAGGACTTTGCCTCCGGCCTGATGTTCATCCTGGTCGGATTCGGCTTTTCCTGGGTCGCGCGCGGTTATTCCATGGGAACCGCCGCAAAAATGGGACCGGGATACTTCCCGTTCTGGCTCGGCATCGTGCTCGCCCTGCTGGGCGCGCTGGTGCTGTTCGGCTCGCTGTCGTCCAAGTCGGAAGAAGACAGCCTGGCCCGCTGGGACATCAAGACGCTGTTGTGGATCCTCGGTTCGGTGGTGTTGTTCGGCCTGCTGCTGAAGCCGCTGGGCATGGTGCTGTCGGTGCTGGTGCTGGTGCTGGTGTCGTCGATGGCCAGCCACGAGTTCAGCTGGAAGGGCGCCATCCTGAACGCGGTCATCCTGGTGCTGATCAGCCTGGGCGCGTTCGTGTACGGCATCAACCTGCAGATGCCGGTGTGGCCGGCTTTCCTGGCAAGCTAAGGAGGCCGCCAACATGGAACTACTCACCAACCTGAGTCTGGGCTTCTCCACCGCCCTGACCTTCCAGAACCTCGCGTACGCCTTCCTGGGCTGCGTGCTGGGCACGCTGATCGGCGTGCTGCCGGGCCTGGGGCCGCTGGCCACCATCGCCATGCTGCTGCCGGTGACCTACACGCTGCCGCCGGTGGCCGCGCTGATCATGCTGGCCGGCATCTACTACGGCGCCCAGTACGGCGGTTCGACCACCGCCATCCTGGTGAACCTGCCCGGTGAGTCGTCGTCGGTGGTGACCACCATCGATGGCTACCAGATGGCCAGGCGAGGGCGAGCGGGGGTGGCGCTGGCGACAGCCGGCCTGGGCTCGTTCTTCGCCGGCTGCGTCGCCACCATGATCCTGGCCGCGTTTGCCGCGCCGCTGTCGGAACTGGCATTCAAGTTCGGCCCGGCCGAGTACTTCTCGCTGATGGTGCTGGGCCTGATCGGCGCCGTGGTGCTGGCCTCGGGCTCGCTGGTCAAGGCCATCGCCATGATCGTGCTGGGGCTGTTGCTTGGGCTGGTTGGCACCGACGTGAACTCGGGCGCCGCGCGCTTCTCGTTCGACGTGCCGGAGCTGACCGACGGCCTGAACTTCGTCTCGGTGGCAATGGGTATCTTCGGCTTTGCTGAAATCATCGCCAACCTGGAGCAGAAGGAACACCGCGAGACCTTCACCGACCACATCACCAACCTGTTCCCGACCAAGGACGACTTCAAGCGCATGATCCCGGCCGTGCTGCGCGGCACCGCGCTGGGTTCGGCACTGGGCATCCTGCCGGGCGGCGGCGCCTCGCTGGCTTCGTTCGCGGCGTACTCGCTGGAGAAGAAGACCTCCAAGCACCCGCAGGAATTCGGCAAGGGCGCGATCGAAGGCGTGGCGGGTCCGGAGTCGGCCAACAACGCCGCTTCGCAGACCTCGTTCATCCCGCTGCTGACGCTGGGCATTCCGCCCAACGCGGTGATGGCGCTGATGGTGGGTGCGATGACCATCCACAACATCCAGCCCGGCCCGCAGGTGATGACCAGCAACCCGGCGCTGTTCTGGGGCCTGATCGCCTCGATGTGGATCGGCAACCTGATGCTGATCGTGCTGAACCTGCCGCTGATCGGCATCTGGGTGAAGCTGCTGAAGGTGCCCTACCGCTACCTGTACCCGGCCATCCTGACGTTCTGCTGCATCGGCGTGTACTCGGTCCAGAACACCACCTTCGACGTGTTCCAGACCGCCGCCTTCGGCGTGGTGGGCTACCTGTTCATCAAGCTGCGCTGCGAACCGGCACCGCTGCTGCTCGGCTTCGTGCTGGGGCCGATGATGGAAGAAAACTTCCGCCGCTCGCTGCTGCTGTCGCGTGGTGACTTCAGCGTGTTCGTGACGCGCCCGCTGTCGCTGGGCCTGCTGATCGCCGCCGCGGTGCTGGTCGTGATCGTGGCGCTGCCGTCGATCAAGGCCAAGCGCGAAGAAGCGTTCCAGGAAGAATAAGCAGGGAATATCGCCGGCCTGGCGCCGGCGGCAACAACGCTGAAGGGCACCGCGAGGTGCCCTTTTTTTCGTCTGGCGCCCGCCGCCGCTAGGCCCCGAACAGCTCGCTGCAGGCCGCGCGCACCGCCGCCGTGACCTGGCCGCGGCCGTGGTCGCGCCGCTCCAGCATGCCGATCTGGCGCATCACCGGCTCGCCGTTGACCAGCAGCGGCAGCACGCGCAAGGCGTCGTCGTCGCGCCAGCGCGCGCGCCGCAGCAGCGGCACCACCGTCACCCCCACCTCCTGCCGCACCAGCTCGACCAGCGCCTCGATCGCGTTCAGCTCCAGGAACTCATTGACCTTCAGGTGGGCGCGGCGCAGCGCGCGCTCCACCAGCACGCCGGTGCGCTGGCTGCGGTCGAAGCGCAGGTAGGGATTGGCCGCCAGCGCCTCGCGCGCGTCGCGGCCCGGGCTGCCGCGCGCGGCGATGGCCACCAGCGGCTCCTGGTACAGCGGCGTCCAGCGCAGCGTGCCGGGCACGCGCGCAGCGCCTTCCACCAGGATGGCGGCGTCGAGTTCGCCGGCCTCGACCTGCGCCGCCAGCTCGATCGACTTGGCGCCGACCAGGCGCACATCGAGGGCCGGATAGGTGCGCTTCATGCGCGCCACCGCGTGCGACAGGCCGCCCATCACCGACACCACCGCGCCCACCGCGACCGCGCCCGCCATGGCTTCGGCCGACGCCAGCGGCAGCCGCATCTCGTCATACAGCGCCAGCAGCTTGCGCGCCTGCGGCAGCAGCGCGCGGCCATCGGCATTGAGCACCGCCACGCGGCCGTTGCGGTCGAACAGCTCGCGGCGTAGCTCGGTCTCGAGCGCGCGCATCTGCAGGCTGACCGCGGCCTGGGTCAGCGCCACCTGCGCCGCGGCGGCGGCGAATGAGCCGTGCTCGGCCACGGCGACGAAGGTGCGAAGGAAGCGAACGGTGCTCATCGGTACATACGCGGGTTGGCCGGAATGCCACGCGTGCGACGCGCGTGATCCTTAAGATTTTCTTGTGACATCAGCAAGAAATATTAGCTTTCTTTGTGATCCACGGCACGGAATAATGAAGGCCGATCATCAATCCGCCTTGCGCCTGATTCTCGGAGACACCCATGACATCCTGGCTGCGCCGCCTCGGCACCGGCCTTGGCATCGGCCTGTGCCTGGCCGCCACCCCCGCACTGGCCGACAGCTACCCGAGCAAGCCGATCCGGCTGCTCGTGCCCTTCCCCGCCAGCGGCGCGACCGACCTGCTGGCCCGCGCCATCGCGCAGAAGGTGGGCAGCAACATGGGCCAGCAGATCGTGGTCGACAACCGTCCCGGCGCGGGCGGCGCGATCGGCTCCGACATGGCCGCCAAGGCCGCGCCCGACGGCTATACGCTGCTGATCGCCACCACCAGCACGCATTCGATCGGGCCGCATATCAATCCCCGCCTGCCGTACCAGACCGAGACCGACTTCACGCCGGTGGGCCAGGTCGCGATCGCCACCAACGTGCTGGTGGTGCCCAACAGCCTGCCGGTGAAGAACGTGCGCGAGCTGGTCGACTACGCCAAGAAGCATCCCGGCGAGCTGAACTACGCCTCGAGCAGCAACGGCACCGTGGTGCACCTGACCGCCGAGGCGTTCAAGACGCAGGCGGGCGTGTTCATCACCCACATCCCTTACCGCGGCACCGCGCTGGCCGTGCCCGACCTGATCTCGGGCAAGGTGCAGGTGCTGTTCGACAGCATCGTGTCGGGCCTGCCGCATGTGAAGGACGGCAAGCTCAAGGCGCTGGCGGTGACCAGCGCGAAGCGCTCGCCGCTGGCGCCGGAAATCCCCACTGTCAGCGAATCGGGCCTGCCGGGCTTCGTCTCCGACACCTGGTTCGGCATCTATGGCCCCAAGGGCATGCCGGCCGATATCGTCAACCGCCTCAATGCCGAGTTCAACAAGGCAATCCAGTCGCCCGAGGTGAAGGAACGGCTGGCCAAGCTGGGCGCCGAACCGGTAGGCGGCACGCCCGCCCAGTTCGCCGCCATGGTGAAGCAGGACAGCGCGCGCTGGGGCAAGCTGATCAGGGATCGCAAGATCACGGCAGAATAAGAACGCCACCGGGCGCCCCGGCGCACCGAGAACCAAGGAATCATCCATGCAGAACTTCAACTGGACCAACCCCTACCCCTCCGTGCGCATCCCGCTGTTTGCGCGCAACGTGGTCTCGACCTCGCACCCGCTGGCCGCGCAGGCCGGCCTGCGCATGCTGCTCAAGGGCGGCAATGCCGTCGATGCCGCCATCGCCGCGGCCGCCGCGATCACCATCGTCGAGCCGGTGTCGTGCGGCCTGGGCAGCGACGCCTTCGCCATCCTGTGGGATGGAAAATCGCTGCACGGCCTGAACTCGTCGGGCGTGGCGCCGGCGGCATGGAGCCCGGAATACTTCAAGAGCAAGTACGGTACCGACGCCAACGGCCTCGCCAAGCGCCCGGTCCGCGGCTGGGACTCGGTCACCGTGCCCGGCGTGGTCGCCGGCTGGGCCGCGCTGCACGAGCGCTTCGGCAAGCTGCCGTTCGCCGACCTGATGGAACCCGCGATCGAGATCGCCGAGCGCGGCTACGCCGTGCCGCCGGTGGTCGCGCACAAGTGGGCCGCCGCGGTGCCGGAACTGAAGGACCAGCCCGGCTACGCCGACACCTTCATGCCCAACGGCCGCGCCCCCGCGGTGGGCGAGAAGTTCACCATGAAGGACGCCGCCGAGACCCTGCGCCAGATCGGCGCGACCCGCGGCCGCGCTTACTACGAAGGCGCGATCGCCGAGAAGATCGCCGCCTTCAGCAAGCAGTGCGGCGGCGCGATGACGCTCGACGACCTGCGCAACTACCAGCCCGACTGGGTCAAGCCGATCAGCAAGTCCTACCGCGGCTACGAACTGCACGAGATCCCGCCCAATGGCCAGGGCATCGCCGCACTGATCGCGCTGGGCATCCTCGACCAGTTCGACCTGGCCTCGATCCCGGTGGATTCGGTCGATTCGCAGCACCTGCAGATCGAAGCGATGAAGCTGGCCTTCGCCGACCTGTACCAGTACGTGGCCGATCCGCGCAGCATGGAAGTCACGCCCGAACAGATGCTGGACGACGCCTACCTGAAGTCGCGCGCCAAACTGATCGACATGCAGCGCGCCACGCATTTCAACTTCGGCATGCCCAAGGTCGGCGGCACCATCTACCTGACCGCGGCGGACGAGAACGGCATGATGATCTCGTTCATCCAGTCGAACTACATGGGCTTCGGCTCGGGCGTGGTGGTGCCGGGCACCGGCATCAGCCTGCAGAACCGCGGCGTCGGCTTCTCGATGGATCCGAAATCCGCCAACGTGGTCGCGGGCGGCAAGCGTCCGTTCCACACCATCATCCCGGCCTTCCTGACCAAAGACGGCCAGCCGGTGATGAGCTTCGGCGTGATGGGCGGCGACATGCAGCCGCAGGGCCACGTGCAGACCGTGGTGCGCATGCTCGACTACAACCAGCAGCCGCAGGCGGCCTGCTGCGCGCCGCGCTGGAAGGTCAACCGCGACTTCACGCTGGACGTCGAAGGCACCATGGACCCGGCCACGGTCGAGGGCCTGAAGGCGCGCGGCCACCAGCTCAAGTCGGTGGACGATCCGTACATGGACTTCGGCTCGGGGCAGTTTATCTGGCGCCTGTCGGAGGATGCCGAGCATGGCTACGTCGCCGCCAGCGACAGCCGGCGCGACGGGCAGGCGGTAGGGTTCTGAAGCAAAAAAAGGAGCGCGGTTTTGGGTGCTCCCAAACCGCCCGAACTAGCCTAAGCAAGGTGTTCCCCCTCTCCCCTCATGGGGAGAGGGACCGGGGTGAGGGGTGGGCTAGCAAGGTACCAAAAGGAGCGAAGCCTTCGGTTTTCCCCCACGGGCGTCAGCCTTTGACGCTCCCGCCCTCTCCCCCGCCCCTCTCCCGCAAGCGGGCGAGGGGAGCTTGCTGCGAACCGCAGCGCGAGAACACGGCCGATCCAACTGGCCCGCTCGCCACCCCGCCAATTGTCCATGGCCCGCCGGCCCGCGCTCCGTACACTGTGACGGAACACAATCCGGAGCCCCGCCATGACCTCCTACGCCTTCCGCCTGCTCAACGTCTTTGCCGAATCCACCTTCGGCGGCAATCCCCTGTGCGTGTTCGAAGACGCGCGCGGCATGGACGCCGCCACCATGCAGGCGTTGGCGCTGCAGTTCAACCTGTCGGAAACCACCTTCATCCTGCCGTCGGACCAGGCCAGCGCGCGGGTGCGCATCTTCACCACCGGCTATGAGATGCGCTTCGCCGGCCATCCGACGCTGGGCACCGCGCACGTGGTGCGCGAACTGGCCGGCACTGGGGATGCGCTGACGCTGGAGTTCGCCGCGGGCGTGGTGCCCGTGACCGCGCAGGCAGATGTGTGGACCTTCACCGCGCCCCACCGCGGCCAGCCGAAGACCGCGCCGGCCGGGCTGCCCGACGCCGACATGGCCAGCCTGCTCGGCCTGCGGGAACAAGAGCTGCTGATGTCGCCGATGTGGGTCGATACCGGCGCCGACCAGTTGCTGGTGCCGGTGCGCAGCGTCGATGCGGTGCGCCGCGCCGGTCCGGACAGCGCGCGGCTCGACTTGTGGCCGCAAAGCAGCCTGGGTCGCAAGACCGCCTACGTCTTCGCCTTCGATCCCGAACAGCCCGGGCACGTGCTGTCTCGCTACTTCTTCACCAAGCAGGGCGGCGGCGTGGCCGAGGACCCGGGCACGGGCTCGGCCTGCGCCAACCTCGGCGGCTGGCTGCTGGCCACCGGCCGGGCCTTGCCGGCGGAATATGCGATCAGCCAGGGCGAGGCCGTCGGCCGCCCCTGCCGGCTGCGCCTTGCCGTCGATGCGGAGGGGGCGATCCGCGTGGGCGGGCGCGTACTGGAGATCGGTCGCGGTACCGTGACCGTGTAAAGTCCCCGCCGCGTGCGTTACATTGACGCTTTCGCCTCCGGCCTCACCGCCCCACTGCCCCGCCCGCCATGACCCCGCACGCCATCACCACGCTGGCCGAACTGGAAGCGCTCTACGCGCAACCGGCGGCGCCGTCGCTGTCCAAGCAAGTCGATTACCTGCACCCGCACTACCAGGCCTTTATCGAGGCGGCGCCGTTCTGCCTGCTGTCGACGGTGGGCCAGGACTGGGCCGAATGCTCGCCGCGCGGCGACGCGCCCGGCTTCGTCCAGGTGCTGGACCAGCGCACGCTGCTGCTGCCGGACCGGCGCGGCAACAACCGCATCGACAGCCTGCGCAATATCGTTGCCGACCCGCGCGTGGGCCTGCTGTTCGTGATCCCCGGCATCAACGAGACCATCCGCGTCAATGGCACCGCGCAGATCAGCGTCGATCCGGCGCTGCTCGCGCGCTGCGTGGTCGACGGCAAGGCACCGACCACGGTGCTGGTGATCACGGTGCAGGCGGTGTTCTTCCAGTGCGCCCGCGCGCTGATCCGCTCGCGCCTGTGGGCCGCGCAGTCGCAGGTCGCGCGCGAGTCGCTGCCGAGCAACGGCGAAATCCTGGCCACGCTGAGCGGCAACGCCATCGACGGCGCCGCCTATGACCGCGAGCTGCCCGAGCGGCAGCGCACCACGCTCTACTAGCGCGGCAGCCACTCCGGCGCATGCGTGCCGAGCGGCTCGGACGGCAGCGTCCAGCGCGCCGGCGTCCCGGCCAGCTGCGCGGCGTGGCGCACCACCGTCAGCATGCCGAAGCCGGACGGCACCGCTTCGAGCAGGTCGGCCACGTCGTCGATCTTCTGCTCTGGCGCTTTGAGCCCGTCCGGCACGCGCCCCAGCCCGCGCAGCCACTGCCCCACCTGCGCCAGCGACACGCGCACATGCCAGCTGCCACCCTCCAGCGCGCGCCGGTGCAGCGCGGCCATTGCGCCGAACGCCAGCAGGTAGCCGGCGGCGTGGTCCAGCACCTGGGCCGGCAACGGCCGCGGCGTGTCGCTGCCCGCGGCTTCCGCCTCGGCGTGGTTGAAGCCGGTGGCGGTCTGCACCAGCGAATCGAAGCCGCGCTTGTGCGCCCACGGCCCGACGTGGCCATACGCGCTCAGCGACACATAGACGATGCCGGGACGGGCGCGCGCCGCGGCCTCCGGGCCTACGCCAAGTCCGGCCAGGCCGCCGGGCCGGTAGCCCTGCACCAGCACGTCGGCGCCGTGCAGCAGCTTGTGCAGCGTGCGCTTGTCGTCGGCATCGCGCAGGTCCAGCTGGCAGCTGCGCTTGCCGCGGCCGGTGTCGATCACCAGCGGTGCGATCGACGGCAGGTGCGGCGCGGTCACCAGCAGCACGTCGGCGCCATGCGCGGCCAGGGTGCGGCCCGCCACCGGGCCGGCGATGATGCGGGTGAAGTCCAGCACGCGCACGCCCGACAGCGGCTGCGCGGCCGCCGAAACTGGCGCCGGCAGCGGCTGCGGCGGGGCGTCGCCGATCCGCTCCAGCGTCAGCGGCGGCAGGCCGCGCAGCGCCGCCGCCTGCGGGTGGCGGTCCCACTGGTCGAAGCTGCGCAGCGCGGCGACCACCAGGCCGGCGTCGGACGCGGCCGTTTCGAACGCCTCGGCCTCCCATTTTTCCAGCGCCGCCTGCACCGCCGCCTTGTCATGGGCGCAGCCCAGCAGCCGCAGCACGCCGTCGCGGTGATGCGGGAAATTGGTGTGCAGGCGGACCCAGCGGCCGTCGCCGCAACGATAGATGCCGGCAATCTTGTCCCACAGCTCCGGCGCCGGGCCGCCATCGACGCGCAGGTAGCGCTCGCTGCGGAACTCGGTGATGGCATGGCGCATGTCGACGCTGACCTGTTGCCAGCGGCCGCCGCGGCCTTGCCACAGCGTAGCCGCGGCCAGCGCCGACGCGGCCAGGCTGGCCTGCGCCGCGGTGCCCACGGCAAAGCTCGAAGGCAGCACCGGCTCGGCGCCGTCCAGGCGCAGGTGGGCCAGTGCCTCGGCGGGCAGGCCGGCATCGCGCCACAGCGCGCCGACGACATCGAGGGGCATGGGCGGCACTTGTGCCGCGGCGGTGGGGGCGGTCATGGTCGTTCCTGGGCGTTGCTGCTGCGATGGGATGACTGTCGGCCGTTGCCGGCACGGGTCTCCATGCTACTCCGACACATCACTTTCGGTGCGGGCGACTTGTGCCGGCAATGGACAAGACCACAAATGAGCCGATGCTCACGGCGTGCGGCGCCGCCGGCACGGTAAAATCCCGCTATTGGCATTCCGCCACGCAATCCGAAGCCCGGCCCCCACGCCCTGCAGCCGCCCCTGCAGGCGCTTGCGGCCGGCCAACCGGCGCCATCATGAGCCACGACAACAAGCCTACCGACAGCACCCCAGCCGCCTCCAACTTCCTGCGCAGCATCATCGACCAGGACCTCGCCGCCGGCACCTATGCCGGCCGCCAGGACAAGCAAGGCGAGCCGCTGCCGACCGTCATCACCCGCTTCCCGCCGGAGCCCAACGGCTACCTGCATATCGGCCACGCCAAGAGCATCTGCCTGAACTTCGGCCTGGCGCGCGACTACGGCGGCCGCTGCCACCTGCGCTTCGACGACACCAACCCGGTCAAGGAAGACACCGAATACGTCGACTCCATCATCGACGCCGTGCACTGGCTGGGCTTCTCCTGGGACAGCACCGGCAAGGACGGCGCCGCGCAGCCGCACCTGTACTACGCCAGCGACTACTTCGACCAGCTCTACGCCTTTGCCGAAACGCTGATCGAGCGCGGCGCCGCCTACGTCGACAGCCAGTCGGCCGAGCAGATCGCCGCCAGCCGCGGCAATTTCTCCGAGCCGGGCAAGCCCTCTCCCTTCCGCGACCGCAGCGTCGAGGAAAACCTGCAGCTGTTCCGCGACATGCGCGCCGGCAAGTACGCCGACGGCGAGCACGTGCTGCGCGCCAGGATCGACATGGCCGCGCCCAATATCGTCATGCGCGACCCGGTGCTCTACCGCATCCGCCACGCGCATCACCACCGCACCGGCGACAAGTGGTGCATCTACCCGATGTACGACTTCACGCACTGCATCTCGGACGCGCTGGAGAACATCACCCACTCGCTGTGCACGCTGGAGTTCGAGAACAACCGCCCGCTGTACGACTGGGTGCTGGAGCACCTGCGCGACAGCGGCGTGTTCCGCGACCCGCTGCCGCACCAGTATGAGTTCGCGCGGCTGAACTTGACCTACGCCATCACCAGCAAGCGCAAGCTCAAGCAGCTCGTCGACGAGAAGCGCGTCGACGGCTGGGACGATCCGCGCATGCCGACGCTGGTGGGCGTGCGCCGCCGCGGCTACACGCCGGAATCGATCCAGCTGTTCTGCGACCGCGTCGGCGTGGCCAAGGCCGACAGCTGGATCGACATGAGCACGCTCGAAGGCTCGGTGCGCGACGATCTCGACGGCCGCGCCGCCCGTGGCGTCGCCGTGCTGGACCCGCTCAGGCTGATCATCGACAACTACCCCGAAGGCCAGAGCGAGGAATGCTCGGCGCCGGTCCACCCCAAGAAGCCGGAACTGGGCAAGCGCGTGTTCCCGCTGTCGCGCGAGCTGTGGATCGAGCGCGAGGACTTCAACGAGACCCCGCCCAAGGGCTACTTCCGCCTGTTCCCCGGCAACAAGGTGCGCCTGAAGTACGGCTATGTGATCGAGTGCACCGGCGTGGACAAGGACGCCGACGGCAACGTCGTGGCGGTGCACGCCAATTACCTGCCCGACACCAAGAGCGGCACGCCGGGCGCCGACAGCGTCAAGGTCAAGGGCGTGATCCACTGGGTCAGCGCGGCGCATGCGTATGAAGCGGAGGTTCGGCTGTACGACCGCCTGTTCAGCGATCCCAATCCGGATGCCGGCGGCAAGAACTTCCTCGATGCGCTCAACCCGGATTCCAAGCAGGTGATCACCGCCTACCTGGAGCCGGGCCTGCGCGAGGCGCAGCCGGAAGACCGCTTCCAGTTCGAGCGCCATGGCTACTTCGTCGCCGACCGCATCGATTCGACACCGGGCAAGCCGGTGTTCAACCGCATCGTCGGCCTCAAAGACAGCTGGGGCAAGTGATGGCCAGACCTGGCAAGGCAACGGTGCAGACCATCACCTTCCCGCTCGAGGGCGAATTCATCGCCCTCAATGACCTGCTCAAGCTGGCGGGCGTGTGCGACAGCGGCGGCGCCGGCAAGGCGCTGGTCGCGGCCGGCGAAGTCTCGGTGGACGGCGCGCCCGAATCGCGCAAGACTGCGAAGATCCGCGCCGGGCAGGTGGTGGGCCTGGCCGGCATCGAGATCCGCGTGGTCGCCGCCTGAGCGCGCGGACCCGGCCGGCGCGCCGTTCATTGCGGCTGGCGCCGGCACAGCAACCGAAAGGATGACTATGCCGATCGCTTTCTGGTGCGTGCTGCTGGCCGGCGTGCTGCCGCTGGCGACGGTGGCCATCGCCAAGGCCAGCGCGCCGGGCTATGACAACCATGACCCGCGCGGCTGGCTGGACCGGCAATCCGGCCGCGCGCGCCGCGCCGACCTGGCGCACCGCAACCATTTCGAGGCCTTCCCCTTCTTTGCCGCGGCGGTGCTGAGCGCCACCTACCTGCAGGCGCCGCAGGCCCGCGTCGACGAACTGGCGATGGCCTTCATCGCGGCGCGCCTGCTCTATACCCTGTGCTACATCACCGACCGCGCCACGCTGCGCACGCTGTGCTGGACCATCGGCTACCTGACCGTGGTGGGGATCTTCCTGCTGCCGGTCTTTGTCCACTGACGCCGATGGGCCTGCGCGCGCTGGTGCTGGTGGCCGCCATCGGCATTCCTGCCGCCCACGCGGCGCCGGTCGAGTACACCCTGGATCCGGCGCATACCACCGTCTATTTCTCGGCCAGCCATTTCGAGCGCAGCTCGGTGCGCGGGCGCTTCGGCAAGATCGACGGCCGCCTGCTCTATGACGCCGACAGCGGCGCCGGCGCGCTCGACGTGACCGTGGACCTGGGCTCGGTCGATACCGGCAACCGCACGCTCGACGGGGTGCTGCGCTCGGCGCAGTTCTTCGATATTGCCGAGCACCCGGTGGCGCGGCTGCGCGCCGACCGGTTCCTGACGGAAGCCGGGCGCCTCACTGCCGTCGAAGGCGAACTGACGCTGCATGGCGTGACCCGGCCGGTGCGCCTGCTCGCCGAGCGCTTCCGCTGCGGCGAGGTCACGCTGTTCGGCGTGCGGCGCCAGGTCTGTGGCGGCGACTTCCGCGCCGAAGTGCCGCGCAGTGCCTTCGGCATGACCCGCTTCCTGCCCGAAGTCGGCGACATCGTGACGCTGCAAGTGGCGGTCGAGGCATCGCCCGCCGCAAGCGTTCCGCGCTGACGCCCCAGTTGCCCGCGCTTACCCTACCCGTCACCTGCGCCACAAATTTCTCTTGTAGAATCAGCGCTTTGCAAAATCCCTGCCACGCTTCGTGCGCGTGTGCGGCGACGCGAGACAGAGACCATGTTCGAGATTCATTCCGGCGACATCGTGGCCGCCGCGCTGGCGGCTGCCGGGGCCTGCCTGGCCTGCAGCATTCCGGGCGACTTCCTGCGCCGCTTCCCGCTGTGGGCGGTGCGCACCTACGGCCGCGGCGCGCTACTGATGCCGTTCCTGGCGATGATGGTCGGCACCTGGCTGTTCCGCCTCGGCCTGGCCGGACAGATCGATACCCCGCCGGGCCAGGCGCTGCTGGTCGCGGCCGCCTTCCTCGGCACCCTGCTGGTCTCGGCGCTGCTGCGCTTCTACCTGAAGGAATACCGCAAGCGCTGAGGCGCGGGCCTTGCAATGCCGGCTTCGCAGCGCAGGCTTCGCCGCGCCGGCTTTGAATCGCCAGCATCGAATCGCGTATGATGCGGCCTTTTGCGTCGTACGCACCCCAGCCCGGGGCGCCTGCCGCTCACCTCACCTCATGGCGCTCAAATCCACCATCTTCAAGGCCGAACTGTCCGTGTCGGACATGGACCGGCCTTACTACGGCAGCCACAGCCTGACCATCGCCCAGCACCCGTCGGAGAACGACGCGCGCATGATGGTGCGCCTGCTGGCCTTTGCCTGCGAAGCCAGCGACACCCTGGCCTTTACCCGCGGCCTCGACGAACCCGACGAGCCCGACCTGTGGGACAAGCGCCTGACCGGCGACATCGCCCATTGGGTCGAACTGGGCCAGCCCGACGAAGCGCGCCTGAAGCGCGCCGCGGCGCGCGCCGAGCGCGTGACCGTCTACACCTACAACGCCGCGAGCGCGCGCGAGTGGTGGAAGGGCATGGCGGGCAAGGCCGGCAAGCTGCGCAACGTCACCGTCTACAATGTCCCGGCAGAGGCCGTCGACGCGCTGGCCGCGCTGGCGCAGCGCGCCATGCGCCTGTCGGTGACGATCCAGGACGGCGATATCTGGGTGGCCGACGACGACCGCAACGTACAACTGACGCTGGAAGTGCTCCAGCGCGCCCAAGCCTGAGCGCAGCGCCACTGCGCCCATCTTCCCTGTCCACGTCTTTTCCATCGCAAGGAAACCACGCCATGCAAACCACGCCCTCTGGCCTGCAATACGAAGACACCACCGTCGGCTCCGGCGCCGAAGCCACCGCCGGCAAGCACGTCACCGTGCACTACACCGGCTGGCTGTACGAGAACGGCCAGGCCGGCCGCAAGTTCGATTCGAGCAAGGACCGCAACGACCCGTTCGTGTTCCCGCTGGGTGCCGGCCATGTGATCCGCGGCTGGGACGAGGGAGTGCAGGGCATGAAGGTCGGCGGCGTGCGCCGCCTGGTGATTCCGGCCGACCTGGGCTATGGCGCGCGCGGCGCCGGCGGCGTGATTCCGCCGAACGCGACGCTGCTGTTTGAAGTGGAACTGCTGGCGGTCTGAAGCCGGCGATTCAAGTGCCCGGGCGCCCTGCCCGGGCGCATTCAGAAGCCGATGGCGGCGTTGCCGACATCGACGCGGACCTTGTCCCGGTCCAGCAGCCGCGCCGCATGGCGCGCATAGTCCTGCGCCCAGGCAGCATCGCCGGAGAAGCGCGCTTCTCCCGAGAACTTGGCGACATTCAGGATCTTGTCGATCACCAGCACCTTGCCCACCGGGCTCGATGCCTGGCAGTCCAGCTCGGTGTATTCCCGGTCGAACCAGCGCCAGGCGGCATCCTCGGTGACCGCGGCCAGCTCGTCCGTGCCGATCGTGAAGTCATATTCCTTGCCGCTGCCGAACACCACCGTAAGCGTACGTGCCATCGCAGGTTCCCCCTGGGTTGGATTGAGGCCCCATTGTAAGGACTCGGCGGCGCCAGCGGCGCGCAATTCGCACCGCATTGCGCGCCGGCCTGATCGTCGACAAGGAGCGGCAGCAGCGGCACGCGGCCCCGACCGTTGTCTGGCACCCACACCCCGACCGCTGACTCGGACAATTCCGAACAAAAGTGCCACTTGTGGCATTTCCCCGGCCCGCCCGGGACGCCGCTTTGATTTATGCTTGCAGCATGGCCATCACGCGACAGGACCTCGAATCCGACCGGCTGCGCACCTCGCTGTGCAGCACCCCGGTTGCGTCCTCGCTGTTGCCCGAGGCCGCGCTGGAGCAATCGCTGGCCGAGACGCTGGCGCGCCGCCCCCATGATCCCGCGCTCGGCGGCGATGTCTGGGTCTTCGGCTACGGCTCGCTGATCTGGAACCCGATGGTGGTGCACACCGAGCGCCAGCGCGCCACCGTGCACGGCTACCACCGCGGCTTCTACCTCTATTCCCGCATCAACCGCGGCACCTGGGACAATCCAGGACTGGTGCTCGGGCTCGACCGCGGCGGCTGCTGCCACGGCATGGTGTTCCGCGTGCCCAGCCATGTGGTCGAGCAGGAGTTCCGCGTGCTGTGGCGCCGCGAGATGCTGACCGGCGCCTACCATCCGCGCTGGCTGCGCATCCGCGTCGGCACCGGCGCGCCGGAGCAGCGCGCGCTGGCCTTCGTCATGAACCGCTCCCACGAGGCCTACGCCGGCCGGCTGCCCGACGCCAGCGTGGTCGAACGGCTGCGCCACGCCGCCGGCCTGTACGGCCCGGCGCGCGAATACCTGCAGCAAACCCTGCTGGGGCTGGCCACCAACGGTGTCGACGATCCCTACCTCGGGCGGCTCTGGCGCCAGCTGCAGGCAGGCGATGCCGCCGAACCCGACACCCGGGCGGGCCAGGCACCGGACCACCTCCCGCTGCCGGCCAGCCCTCACGAAACCGTCTGAACCCAGGAGCTGCCGCCATGACGCGCCCCGCCGCCCGCACCCGCAGACAGGCACTCAATGAGTTGCTGGGGCTGGCGGGCCTGCTGATGGGCGGCGGCCTGCTGGCGGCGCAGGGCGGCCAGACCCTGGCGGCGCGCCCGGCCGGCGGCGCGGCCAGCCCGGCGCGCCCGCCGCGCAACCCCGCCCCGCAGGCGCCGGCGCGCCGCGACGCCATCGGCACGCTCGACCGCAACCTGATCACCGCCGCCAGCGCCGGCGACCAGGCCCTGGTGTCGCGCCTGCTAGCCGCCGGGGCCTCGGCCCGCGCCGCCGACGAACGCGGCCGCAGCGCGCTGCTGGCGGCGGTGCAGAACCGCCGCACCGAGGTCGCGCGCATGCTGATGCTGGCGGGCGCCGACGTCAACCTGAAGGATGCCGAGGCCAACAGCCCGTTCCTGCTCGCCGCGGCCACCGGCCAGGCCGACATGGTGCGGCTGGCGCTGGCGCACGGCGCCGACCTCGCCAGCACCGACCGCTACCGTGGCACCGCGCTGATCGCGGCCAGCCAGCAGGGCCATGTGGAAGTGGTGAAGCTGCTGCTCAAGGCCGGCATCGCCGTCGACCACGTCAACGACCTGGGCTGGACCGCGCTGCTAGAAGCGGTGATCCTGGGGGATGGCAGCGCACGCTACGAGGATACGGTGCAGCTGCTGCTGGATGCGGGCGCGGACGCCAACCTGGCCGACCGCGAAGGCGTCACGCCCACGCGCCATGCGCGCGAGCGCGGCTACAAGACCATGGTGAAGATGCTGATGCGGGCGCGCGGGCACTGAGCCTGCGCACCCGGGATGCAACGGATGCCGCGCTTTCGTCCTATGCGCCTGCGCGCGCGTTCTCGCTTTCCTGCAGCTGCCGCCACATCACCTTGCCGGTGCCCGACTTCGGCAGCGCCTCGACGAACTCCACCACGCGCGGGTACTTGTAGGCGGCCATGTTGTCCTTGGCCCAGTCGATGATCTGCTCTGGCGTGGTCTTGCCTTTGGCATGGGCGCGCAGCACCACCACCGCCTTGACGGTCTCGCCGCGGTACGGGTCGCGCGTGCCGATGATGCAGGCCTCCTGCACGTCCGGATGCTTGTACAGCAGGTTTTCGACCTCGGCCGGCCACACCTTGAAGCCCGACGCATTGATCATGCGCTTGAGCCGGTCGGTGATGAAGTAATAGCCCTCTTCGTCCATGCGGCCCAGGTCGCCGGTGCGGAAGAAGGTCTTGCCCTCGAACTCGATGAAGGCCTCGCGCGTGGCCTCGTCCTTGCCCCAGTAGCCCTTGAACACCTGCGGGCCGCTGACGATGATCTCGCCGATCTCGTTGGGCGGCAGCTCCTTGAGCGTGACCGGGTCGATCACGCGCGCGTCGGTGTTGAAGGTCGGCACCCCCAGGCACTGCAGCTTGGGCCGGTCCGACGGGTTGCTGTGGGTCGGCGCCATGGTCTCGGACAGGCCGTAGCCCTCCAGGTAGTTCAGCCCGAACTGCTCGCGCAGCCGCTCGGCCACCGCCTGCGGCATGGCCGCGCCGCCGCCGCCGATATAGCGCAGGCTCGACAGGTCGAACTCGGCCAGGTTGGGGCTGGCCAGGAAGTCGATCACCATGGTCGGGATATTGGTCCAGTGCGTGACCTGGTAGCGCGAGATCAGCCGCCCCGCCACTTCGCGGTCCCAGCGCGGCAGCATCACCACGGTGGCGCCGCTGTAGATCGGGCCGTTCATGCCGTACTGCATGCCGGTGACGTGGAACAGCGGCAGCACCGACAGCACCACCGACTCCGCGCCCGAGCCCGACCAGGTCGCGCCGCCGACGATGTTGTGCATCACCGAGCGGTGGGTGTGGATGCAGCCCTTGGGGAAGCCGGTGGTGCCCGAGGTGTACGGCATCACCGCCATGTCGTCCGGGCCGGCGGTATGCGGCCCCGGCTGCAGGCCGGCGCCGAGCGCGTCGACCCACTTGGTCGCGCCGGCGGGCAACGGATGCGGCGTGGTCAGCCAGGCCGGCGGCGCGTCTTCCGGATGTTCGTGGGCCGGCGGCAGCGCGTCGGCGTATTGCGTCACCAGCAGGTGCTGCAGGCGCTGCGCCGGCTCCAGCTCGGCCTGCGCCTGCTCGACGCCGGCGGCGAGGTCGGCGGTGAAGATGGCCACGCGCGCCTGGGCGTCGGTGACGTAGTGCTTGAATTCCTCGGCGCGGTTCATCGGGTTGACCGGCACCACCACCGCGTCGGCGCGCAGGATGGCGTAGTAGCTGACGATGAACTGCGGGCAGTTCTGCATGTACAGCAGCACCCGGTCGCCCTTCTTCACGCCCGCCTGCTGCTGCAGCCAGCCGGCCAGCGCGGTGGCCTGCTCCTGCAGTTCACGGAAGCTGATGGCGTTGCCGAAATAACGGATCGCGGCCTTGTCGGCATAGCGCAGCGCCGAAACCTCCAGGTTGGCCCACAGCGACGTTTCCGGCAGCACGATGGCAGCGGGCAGGCGCTTTGGCCAGAACTGGAAATGCGGGCGGGCAGGGGTCGGCATGAAGGGTCTCCTGTGCGGTCTCGCGGACCGGGTCTGTCGTATGGTCAAGGACTATAACCGAACGATCGTTCTATTTTCAACCGGTGACTTCCCGGACTGCGGCACGCCGCCGGCGGCAACTAGCGGCAACCAGCGGCAGCCGGCGTTGCATTCGGCGCCTTCGCCCTCACAATAGGGGGATCGATTCCCTATTTTTCTCTCCCGACCAGGATTCCCCATGAGCGACGTCACCCTGCAGAATTTCGAAACCGAAGTGATCGACGCCTCGCGCCAGACGCCGGTGCTGGTCGATTTCTGGGCCCCGTGGTGCGGGCCCTGCCGCACGCTCGGCCCGATGCTGGAACGCCTGGAGGCCGAGGCGAACGGCCAGTGGAAGCTGGCCAAGGTCAATGTCGACGAGAACCAGGAGCTGGCCGCGCACTTCGGCGTGCGCAGCATTCCGCATGTGGTGGCGATTGCCGACGGCCAGGCCGTCGACCAGTTCACCGGCGTGCTGCCGGAATCGGGCCTGCGCGAGTTCCTGGACCGGCTCGCGCCGGGCCAGGCCAGCTCGCCGCTGGACGACGCGCTGGCACTGGCCGCCGCCGGCAACCGCGACGGCGCCGAGACCCTGTTCGCCGATGCGATCGCGGCGGATCCGGAATCCGATGCCGCGCGCCTGGCCTATATCGGCTTCCTGCTGGACGGCAACGCGGTCGACCGCGCCCGGGCCGAGTTCGAGGCGCTGTCGCCGCGGGCGGAACAGGCAGACGGCTACGGCGCGCTGCGCACCCGCATCGAGGCCATGGAGAACGCCGCCGGCCTGCCCGATGCGGCCACCCTGCTGGGCCGCATCGACGCCGATCCGCGCGACCTTGCCGCGCGCATGGACCTGGCGCGGCTGATGATCGCGCAGCAGCAATACGAGCCGGCGCTGGAGCAGCTGCTGGCGATCGTGCGCACCGACCGCGGCTTCGAGGACGATATCGGCCGCCGCACCATGCTGTCGGTATTCGAGATGCTGGCCGACCGGCCCGAGGTGGTGTCGCGCTGGCGCCGCCAGCTGAGCACGTCGCTGAACTGACGGCGGCGCAGGCTCGAGCGGTAAACTGGCGGATTCTCAGTTTCTCCCCGACTCACCCGCTGCCATGACCGCGCCCCGCCTGATCGACTTCAAGACCGAACCCGCCCCCAGCCACGACCGCCCGCGCCCCGACCGGCTGGTGGCGGGCAATCCGGACCGCACCACCTGGACGCACTACAGCGCGCAGCATGGCGATTTCGATTGCGGTATCTGGGCGTGCGAGCCGGGCGCCTGGCGCATCGCCTTCCCGGCCGGCAAGGAAGAGTTCTTCCACGTCATCAGCGGCCGCATCCGCATCAGCGACGACAGCGGCCAGGCCAGCGAATTCGGCCCCGGCGATGCCTGCGTGATCCCGGGCGGCTTTAGCGGCGTGTTCCAGGTGCTGGACCCGGTGCGCAAATATTTCGTGGTGATCGACCGCGACGCGGCGCGCCAGGCCTGAGCGCCAGGTCTGAACCCACATCGGCGGCAATCATGCCGCCGTGGCGGGACCTTCGATCAGCGTGAAGCCGTTGTCGCGCATATGTTCGACCATCATCGCGTCCATCGACTTGACGTGATGGTCGAACCAGCCTGACAGCTCGGCCACCAGCCGGCGGCCAAGCTGGAACTCGGCATCGCTGTGCACCTTGTCGCGCACCGCGACCGCCACCGCCAGCACCTGCTGGTGCTCGCCCGCGTGGCAATGGCGCGGGCCGAAGCCCATGGCTTCCATCCACTGCTCTTCCTGGGCGAAATGATGGCGGGTATGGTCGATCCAGGCGTCCATCGCCGCCAGGAAGGCGTCGTCGTCGGCGCTGGCAACCGCCGCCAGCAGCTGCACGAATTCGGCGTGGGTGGCGTCGGTGACCGGTTCGCCCAGGTGCAGGTGGTCGGGCAGGCCGGCGGAGGAAAGCTGGTCTTTGGCGTGCATGGGAGGCGGCGGCAAGCGTGGAGAAAAACGGCAAGGATACCGAATCGGCGCGGCCCGGGCCTGATCTGGCGCAAGCGAGCGGGTATGCTGTTGGTCGATGCGCCCCGTCCATCACCCAACGCTTTCGCTCATGCCACGACTGATTTTCTTCTGCGGCCATGCCGGCACCGGCAAGACTACCCTCGCCCACCGCCTGACCGGCCCGCTGATGCAGGCCACCGGCGAACCCTTCTGCCTGCTCGACAAGGACACGCTGTACGGCCGCTACAGCGCCGCGGCCATGGCCGCGATCACCGGCGACCCCAACGACCGCGACAGCCCGGCCTACCTGGAGCACCTGCGCGACCCCGAATACCAGGGCCTGCTCGACACCGCGCGCGAGAACCTGGCGCTGGGTATCAGCGCGATCGTGATCGGGCCGCTGTCGCGCGAGGTCCGCGCCCACCTGCTGAACGACCCCGACTGGCTGCACGTGCCCGCCGGCACCACGGTACGCACGGTGTGGGTCCACCTGCCCGAGGACGAGGCCCACGCGCGCATCGTCCGCCGCGGCAACCCCAACGACGCCTACAAGCTGGCGCACTGGGACGCGTACCGGACCCGGCGCTTCATGCCCGCGCCCGCCGACTATCCGGAACTGATCTTTTTCGACAACCAGGCACCGGGGCAGGCCGAGATCGACGCACTGCTGCGCGCGCTGAGCGCCTGAACGCCTGAACGGCTGAACGGCGCGGGCGGCGCAAGGCCTCAGCCGCGCGCGATCGCGCCGATCACCGCCGACGCCGCGACAAAACCGAACACCGCCGTCACCGCCACCGACGAGCCGAAGCCGGCGCACGCCAGCCCTTGCGGCCCGCGCGCGGCGGGCTGGCCTGCCGGCCCCTCCGGCGGCGGCGCCTCGTCGATCTCGCAGGCCTGCTGCTCGGGTTCCGGGTATTGCAGCGGCTCGTCGGAATAGACCGCTGCAATGCCGAACTTCTTTTTCGGGTCGCGGGTAAAGCCCCACTGCTTGCGCAGGCCGGCGCGCACCTTGGACAGCAGCGGATCCTGGATCGTGCGCGCGAGATCGTCGATGCGCACGCGCGTGGGGTCGAGCTGGCCGCCGGCGCCGCCGCAGGTGATCACCGGCACGCCCTGGCGCCTGGCCCAGCCCAGCATGGCGGTCTTCACCCGCACCGCGTCGATGGCGTCGATCACGTAGTCATAGCCGGCGCCGAGCAGGTCCGGCACGTTGTCGACAGTGACGAAGTCGTCGACCTGGCTCACGCGGCAGCGCGGGTTGATGGCGACGATGCGCTCGGCCATGGCCTCGACCTTGGCACGCCCGTAGGCGTCGCCCAGCGCATGGATCTGGCGGTTGGTGTTGGACAGCGCGATATGGTCCAGGTCGATCAGCGTGATGCGGCCCACCGCGTTGCGCGCCAGCGCCTCGGCCGCCCAGCTGCCGACCCCGCCGATGCCGACCACGCACACGCTGGCCGCCTCCAGCCGGGCCAACCCGGCGGCGCCGTAGAGCCGCGCCACGCCGCCGAAGCGGCGATGGTAGTCGTCGTCGGCGGGGCTTTCGTGGGTCAGCGGCTCGGGCAGGCCGGCCAGCTCGTGTGCGGCATCGTTCATACGAAAAGGAGCGGATCCGGGGACGCGGGCGATGCCGGGCGCGGCCATGCCGGGGCAAAAAATCCGGCATTTTCCGGCGGCGATGTCAGCCAGTCCCCGACAAGGACGGGAAGCGCGCAACTATACAATAGACCTGCAGTGGTCCGTTCGCCGCGCCGCGCCGCGTGGGGTCCGCGGGCCCTCGCCCCCGCCAGCCAGGAGCCCGCCTCATGCCCGTGCGCCGCAAGGTCGTTCTGTGGAGTGTCCTGACACCGGTCGCGCTGATCGCGCTGCTGGTGGTCGTGATCCTGACCTTCGACTGGAACCGGATCAAGCCCTGGCTCAACGACCGCGTCTCCGAAGCCATCGGCCGCCCCTTTGCCATCAATGGCGACCTGACCGTGACCTGGCGCCGCGGCGAGGGCGAGAAAGGCTGGCGCACGCTGGTGCCGTGGCCGCGGCTGTCGGCGCGCGACATCACCGTCGGCAACCCCGACTGGGCCGCGCAGCCCAATCTGGCGACCGTGCGCGAGCTGATCTTCGTGCTGCGCCCGCTGCCGCTGCTGGCCAACGAGATCGCGGTGCCGACCATCGTCATCGACAGCCCGGCGGTATGGCTGGAGCGCCTGGCCGACAGCCGCAACAACTGGACCTTCGACACCGGCCCGAAAGAGGGCACCTCGAAATGGCGGCTGGATGTCGGCGAGGTGGTGCTGGCGCGCGGCAACCTGGCGCTGACCGACCAGCTCAAGAAGATCTCGCTGCAGGCGGAACTCGACACCATCGGCAATGCGCCGCTCTATGACAAGGCGCGCGACGGCGCGCTGGTCGAGCCGCAGGCCTCGGCCGTGCCACCCGGGCCGCCGGGCAGCGCCGCGCAGGCGGCCTCGGCGCCGCGCGCAGGCGGCCCGGCCTCGGCGGCGCCCGCCAACGGCGGCGACGGCCGCTATGGCGTGCGCTGGAAAGCGACCGGGCGCTACAACGAGGCCACCATCAACGCCAGCGGCAAGGCCGGCACGGTGCTGAGCTTGCGCAATACCGACGTGCCGTTCCCGATCCAGGCCGATGTGCGCGTGGGCACCACGCGCGCGCAGATCGAAGGCACCGTCACCAACCCCGCGCACCTGGCGGCGCTGGACGTACACCTGACCCTGGCCGGCGACAGCATGGCCAGGCTCTACGCGCTGACCGGCGTGGTGCTGCCATCGACGCCGCCCTACCAGACCCGCGGCCGGCTGATGGCGACGCTGCGCAAGGAGGGCTCGATCTACGAGTACCAGAAGTTCACCGGCCGCGTCGGCGGCAGCGACCTGTCGGGCACGCTCACCTTCACCAAGCGCGACCCGCGCCCGCTGCTGGCCGGCAACCTGGTGTCGAACCAGCTGCGCTTCGTCGACCTGGCCCCGCTGATCGGCGCCGACGCCAAGCCCGGCCGCCCGGCCAAGGACAGCGCGGTGGCCCAGCCGGCGGACAAGGCGCTGCCGGTGGCGCCGTTCCGCACCGAGCGCTGGGACGAGATCGACGCCGACGTGCACTTCACCGGCAAGCGCATCATCCGCGACGCCGAGCTGCCGATCTCCGACCTGGTCACGCACGTAAAGCTGCAGGACGGCGTGCTGCTGCTCGACCCGCTCAACTTCGGCGTCGCCGGCGGCAACCTGGTGTCGACCGTGCGGCTCGACGGCAAGCGCGAGCCCATGGGCGCGATGGTCGACCTGAAGGCGCGGCGCATGAAGCTCAAGCAGCTGTTCCCGACCTTCGACCTGATGCGCGCCAGCATCGGCGAACTCAATGGCAGCGCCAAGCTGTCGGCCACCGGCAACTCGGTGGCGGCGCTGCTGGGCTCGTCCAACGGCGAGGCGCGGCTGCTGGTCGAGAACGGCACGGTCAGCAAGTTCCTGCTCGAGGCGATCGGCCTGAATGTCGGCAGCCTGGTGGTGTCGAAGCTGTTCGGCGACAAGCCGGTGCAGATCAACTGCGCCGTCAGCGACTTCGCCATGACCGACGGCGTGGCGCGCGCGCGCACCTTCGTGCTCGACACCCAGGACGCGGTGATCGAGACCACCGGCGGCATCGACCTGCGCAGCGAACGGCTGGCGCTGACCATCCACCCGGACTCCAAGGGCCTGCGCATCTTCTCGCTGCGCTCGCCGCTGTATGTCGGCGGCACCATGAAGGATCCGCGCGTCAGCCCCGATATCGGCGTGCTGGCGCTGCGCGCCGGCGGTGCGCTGTCGCTGGCGCTGCTGGCGCCGGTCGCCACCGCGGTGCTGCCGCTGCTCGACCTCTCGCCCGGCGGCGACGACACGCAGTGCGCCAGGCTGCTGGCCGAACTACGCAAGCGCCCCACCGCGCCGCCGCCGGGCAAGACCTACAAGGACCCGAAAGCCGCGGCAGCACCCGATGCCGCCGCCGGCGCGGACGCCACTGCCAGGCGTCCCGGTAAGCCCGCGGCCGAAGCCCGTGCCGCCGGCAAGGCCCCCGCTGCCAGCCGGCAACAGCCGCCCCGGCCCGCCGCCCAGCGCCCGCCGCAGCGCCCGGCCAACGAGCGCACGCCGCAGCGCCCAAGCAACGACCGGTCGTTCTACCAGGGCGGATAGTCCCCCACTCCCTGCCCGCACCGTTTAAACAAAATCGCAACACTTGGCACCGCTGCGGCAAGTTGACGCACGTTGTCGTTGTGCCGCGCCGCGCCCGGGCGCATAATTAAACGGCCATTTACAAGAACCTCAAGCATGGCAAGCATCGGCTGCGACGCGGGCCCGCCCGTGTGGCATCCTTGAGAAGGCGCGGCTGCGGCCGCCCTTTGTTTTTGCTGCCTGTGTTGCGGCCATTTTTCCGATTCACCGCCCTGGTACGGCACCCTGCCGCTACCGGACGCGTTCACCAACGCTCCGCCCCGCCCCATGACGCTGACGCATGCCGCCGTCCCGCCGATCACCTGGCTGATCGCACTGACGGTGTGCAACCACGTGGCCTTCAATGCCAGCCGCGTGGTGGTGTCGCTGTTCGCGATTTCCCTCAAGGCCTCCACCGTCACGCTGGGCGTGCTGATGTCGCTGTACGCGCTGCTGCCGATGCTGCTGGCGATCCGCGCCGGCAAGCGCATCGACCAGATCGGTCCGCGCAAGCCGATGATGGCGGGCTCGCTGATGGTGGTGGCCGGCACGCTGCTGCCGGCGCTGTGGCACGAGCTGGGCGCGCTGTACCTGTCGTGCGCGCTGATCGGGGTCGGCTTCATGCTGGTCCAGGTGGCGATGCAGCTGCTGATCGGGCAGGTCTCGACCGATGCCACCCGGCTGCGCAACTACACCTGGCATGCGCTCGGGCTGTCGGTGTCCGGCACGCTCGGGCCGGTGGCGATGGGCTACGTGATCGAGCATGCGGGCTTCCGCCCCGCCTTCGCCGTGCTGGTGGTGGTGGCATTGGCGGGCCAGGCCGGCCTGCAATGGGTGCGTCCGCGGCTGCCCGCGCAGGGCGGCAACGCTGGGCGCATCGCCATCGCGGACGGCACCCGCCATTCCACGCTGGACCTGCTGCAGCATCCCGAACTGCGCGCGGTTTTCGTCGCCAGCGCGGTGCTGTCGGCCGCGTGGGACCTGCACGCGTTCCTGATCCCGATCCAGGGCTCGCGCATCGGGCTGTCGCCGTCGTCGATCGGCTGGGTGCTGGGCGCATTCGCCATCGCCACCTTTGCCATCCGGGTGGCAATGCCGGCGGTGTCGCGCCGGCTGTCGGAATGGAAAATCATCCGTGCCGCCCTGCTGGTGGGCGCGCTGGCCTACCTGGCCTATCCCTTCGTCGCCCACTTCTGGCTGATGTGCGCACTGGCCTTCGTGCTGGGCCTGGCGCTGGGCAGCGCGCAGCCCAATGTCATGAACATCCTGCACACCGCGTCGCCGCACGGCCGCGCGGGCGAGGCGCTGGGCCTGCGCTCGGCGGTGCTGAACACCAGCCAGGTGGTCTGGCCGCTCACCTTCGGCGTGGTCGGCACGGCGCTGGGCATGCTGCCGATCTTCCTGTCGATGGCGGGGGCGATGGGCGCGGCCGGCTACTATTCACGCCGCCAGGGGCGCAAGGCGCTGGCGCCGCCGGCGCAGCCTACCGCCGGCGGGTAACGCGCCCGGGAGCGCCGGTCGGGCTTGTCGCCACGCAAATGCGGCCCCCGATGCATTCGCTATACTCGAATCAGCCGGACCCGCGCTCTGCCCCCGGGCGCACCGCGCTTCCGGACCGATTCCCTGATGATTGCGACATGACCCAACTTGCCGACCTGCGCCGCACCTATGTGCTGGGCGCGCTGTCCGAATCCGACGTGGCCCCCGACCCGATGAGCCAGTTCAGGCGCTGGTTCGACGAAGCGGT
Source organism: Cupriavidus nantongensis (assembly GCF_001598055.1). Classification (NCBI taxonomy): domain Bacteria; kingdom Pseudomonadati; phylum Pseudomonadota; class Betaproteobacteria; order Burkholderiales; family Burkholderiaceae; genus Cupriavidus; species Cupriavidus nantongensis. Next base: position 3,818,751 of record NZ_CP014844.1, read on the forward strand.
CACGGCCAAGCTGCCTGAACCCAATGCCATGACCCTGGCCACGGTCGATGCCGACGGCCAGCCGTCGGCGCGCATCGTGCTGCTCAAGGGCATCGACGACCGCGGCTTTACCTTCTTCACCAATTACGAAAGCCGCAAGGGCCTGGACCTGGCGGCAAACCCGCGCGCCGCGCTGCTGTTCCACTGGGTCCAGCTGGAGCGCCAGGTGCGCGTTGAAGGCCGCGTCGAAAAGGTCTCCGACGACGAAAGCGACGCCTATTTCGCCACGCGCCCGCTGGGCTCGCGCGTGGGCGCCTGGGCTTCGGCGCAAAGCCGGGAGGTCACCGGCCGCGACGTGCTGGAGCAGCGCGAGCAGGAATACCGCAGCAAGTTCGGCGAGAACCCGCCGCGCCCGCCCTACTGGGGCGGCTACCGCCTGGTGCCGACCGCGCTGGAATTCTGGCAGGGGCGGCCGTCGCGGCTGCATGACCGCATCGCCTACCGGGCCCAGCCAGGCACGGGCTGGCAGATCGTGCGGCTGTCGCCCTGAGCCGGGTTGCGGACGCCGCGCGCGTCCGCGCTGATGCGTCCATGCCTCTACCGGGACGACGGCAGGGTCTTCCGGCGGTGCGCTGCACGGGCTGCGGAATTGGACTAAAGTGAGACAGGCGTCGCTTGGCTACTCTTTTCTTGCAGCGCTCGCGACGGATCGGGCAAGGTTTGCGCGCAGTTCCTCCTTGCCGGATGCGTCCGCCGAAGCGTGTGCCGCAACCATCGGGAGGTAAAGCGCATGTTTTTCAAGCAAACCCTGGAAAAGCAACTCGACAACTGGATCGCCGACCTGCGCGAAAACGCCAATCTGCCGGTCAGCCTGCGGCTGTGGAATGGCGCCGAATACCCGCTCGGGCAATTCGACAAGCCGGTGGTGACCCTGACCGTGCGCGAAGCCGCGGCCCTTCCTCTGTTGCTGACCCCCAGCCTCGACAACCTGGGCGAGGCGTACGTCCAGGGCAAGATCGATTTCGACGGCCGGCTGGCCGACATCATCAAGGTGGGCTACGGCTTCTCGGCCGCGGCCACGCGGCGCGCCGGCGGCGCGCTGTACAAGGTGGCGCAGCATTTCTCGCATACCAAGCAGGAAGACAAGGAGTCGATCCAGTACCACTACGACGTCTCCAACGACTTCTACCAGCTCTGGCTCGATCCCAACATGGTCTATTCCTGCGCCTACTTCGAAAACGGCGACGAAGACCTGGCCACTGCGCAGATCAAGAAGATCGACCACATCCTGACCAAGATCCGGCTGCAGCCGGGCCAGACGCTGCTCGACATCGGCTGCGGCTGGGGCGCGCTGGTGCTGCGCGCGGCGCAGAAGTTCGGCGCGCGCTGCGTCGGCATCACGCTGTCGCAGAACCAGTTCGACCTGGCCACCGAGCGCGTCAGGGCCGCCGGCCTGTCCGACCGCATCGAGATCCGGCTGCAGGACTACCGCGACACCACCGGCACCTTCGACCGCATCACCAGCGTCGGCATGTTCGAGCATGTGGGCAAGGACAACCTGCCCGGCTACTTCGGCCGCATCCGCGAGCTGCTGGCCGACGACGGCTTCGCCATGAACCACGGCATCACCTCGCCCGACCCCGACAATGGCGCCACGCCGATGGATGGCGCCGAGTTCATGGACCGCTACGTGTTCCCGCAGGGCGAGCTGCCGCATATCGGGCTGGTGCTGCGCACGCTGCAGCAGGGCGGCCTGGAAGCCTTCGACGTCGAGCTGCTGCGCCGTCACTACGCGCGCACGCTGCACCACTGGGCCGACCACTTCGAGGCGCGCGGCGATACCATCCGCAGCATGGTCGGCGAGAAGAAGTACCGCATCTGGCGCGTCTACCTGGCCGGCTGCGCGCACGCCTTCGAGACCGAGAAGATGTCGATCTACCAGGTGTTGTGCCACAAGTCCGGGCTGCAGGCCGACTCGCTGCCGTGGTCGCGCCGCTATATCTACGAACAGCCCATCGGCCGCAACGACTGAAGGCAACCGAAACGATTGACTGAAGACCTCTTTGGCGGGCTGCCCCTGCCCGCCCCCGCAGCCCCTCCCGGGCGGCCCTCGGCCCCAGCCGGCGCGGCCGCCCAACCAGACTCCCCAGGCAAACCGGCGCGCGGCAAGAGCGTGCAGCCGTTTCCGGCCGCCCCCGCACTTCAGGCGCTGGCCGCGCGGCTGCCGCCGCAGCTGTATTTCGGCACCTCGTCCTGGGCCTACCCCGGCTGGAACGGGCACGTCTACGACGGCGAGTACAGCGACAGCCTGCTGTCGCGCAAGGGCCTGGCCGCCTATTCGCGCCACCCGCTGCTGCGCGCCGCCGGCATCGACCGCGGCTTCTACGGGCCGATCCCGCTGGCCGATTACCTGTCGTACGCGGCGCAGGTGCCGGAAGGCTTCCGCTTCCTGGTCAAGGCGCCGGCCAGCGTCTGCGACGCGTGGCTGCGCGGCCCGGACGGCGCCGGCCGGCTGGCCAACGCCGCCTTCCTGGATGCGGAGATCGCGGCGCGCGACTTCGTCGTGCCGGCCACCAGCGGCCTGGGGCACAAGTGCGGGCCGTTGCTGTTCCAGCTGTCGCCGATGGGTCCGCTGGCCGACAGCGCGGTATTCCTGGAGCGGCTCGACGCCTTCCTCGGCGCGCTGCCGGCGCTGGATCCGGCACTGACGCCGCATGCCGCCTATGCCGTCGAACTGCGCGACCCGGCCCTGCTGACGCCGCGCTATATCCGGCTGCTGCGCCGCCACGGCGTGCGCTTCTGCCTGTCGGCGCGCGACCGGCTGCCGCCGGTGCCGCGCCAGGCGGCGGCGCAGGCGCTGATGGACGAGGCCGCGGCCGGCCCGCTGGTGCTGCGCTGGATGCTGCATGCGGGCCGCCCCTACGCCTACGCGGAGAAACGCTATGCGCCGTTCGACCGCATCGTCGACGACGACCCCGACACCCGCCACGCGATTGCCGACGTGGTGGCGCGCACGCTGCGCGCCGGTCAGCCCGCCATCGTCATCGTCAGCAACAACGCCGAAGGCTGCGCCCCGCTGAGCTGCGCTCGGCTGGCCGAGGCCATCGTGGCGCGGCTGGAGCACTGAGCCCGCCGCCGCGCCGGGCCGGCCCTTACTTGCGCAACTTCGCGCCGAACTGCTTGCGGAACTTGGCCAGCTTGGGGGAGATCACGAACGCGCAGTAGCCCTGGCTGGGATGGTCCTGGTAGTAGTTCTGGTGGCCGGCCTCGGCGCGCCAGTACGGCTGCTCCGGCTCGACCTGGGTCACGATCGGCGCGTCGAACGCCCTGGCGGCGACCAGCTCGCGCATCACGTATTCGGCCGTCGCGCGCTGCGCCTCCGAGTGCGTGAAGATCGCCGAGCGGTATTGCGGCCCGACGTCGTTGCCCTGCCGGTCCGGCGTGGTCGGGTCGTGGATGGCGAAGAAGATCTCAAGGATCTCGCGGTAGCTGATCACCGACGGATCGAAGCTGACGCGCACCACTTCGACGTGGCCGGTATCGCCTTCGCAGACCTGCTGGTAGGTCGGGTGGTCGACATGCCCGCCGGTGTAGCCGGACTCGACCGCGACCACGCCTTCGACCTGCTGGTAGACCGCTTCCAGGCACCAGAAGCACCCGCCGCCCAGCGTGGCGGTTTCCAATCCATGTTCCATTTGCGCCGCTCCCTTGCGTAGTGGTCTGTGCTGCCAGGCCTCAAGCATAAGCGCAGACCGGCGCGCTTGCAGCGGATTCAGCCGGGCCCGCGACGCGCCTCCAGCAGCGCGCGCAATTGCGGCTTGAGCACCTTGCCCAGCGCGCTGCGCGGCAGGTCTTCCATCAGCACCACCTCGCGCGGCAGCTTGAAGCGGGCGATGCGCGCGGCCAGCAGCTCGCGCAGCGGTTCGGCCGCCAGCGCGCCGCGCGGCGCGCCCGGCGCCGGCACGATCACCGCCACCGGCACTTCGCCCCAGCGCGCATCGGCCACGCCGACCACCGCGCATTCCTGCACGCCGGGCAGGCCGACCAGCACGTTCTCGATCTCGGCGGGATAGATGTTCTCGCCGCCGGAGATGATCATGTCCTTGCTGCGGCCGACCACCTCGATGCAGCCTTCGGCATCGCGGTGCGCCAGGTCGCCGGAATGGAACCAGCCGCCCGGCAGCCTGCTGTCGGTTGGCCCGCTGCCGGTACGCCCACTCTCGGGCTGGTTCCAGTAGCCCGCCATGACATTGGCGCCGCGCACCCACAGCTCGCCGACCGCGCCCGGCGCCACCTCGGCGCCGTCGGCGCCGGCCAGCCGCACTTCGGCCTCGGGCTGCGGCCAGCCGGCGTAGCCGGGGCGCGCCATGGCCTGTTCCAGCTTCAGCACCACCGACACCGGCCCGGTCTCGGTGGCGCCATAGACCTGCCCGAGCGGCACACCGCGCGCGTGGAAGGCGTCGATATACGAGCGCGGGATGGTCGACGATCCGGCCATCACCCCGCGCAGCGCCGTCAGGTCGGCATCGGGCCAGCACGGGTGCTCCAGCACCGCGCGCAGCGTCGCCGGCACCATCAGCGACAGGCTCGGGCGCGCGCCGGCCACCGCATCCAGCCACGCCTGCGGCGCAAAGCGGTCATGCAGCGTGACCTGCGCGCCGGCCAGCAGCGCCGGCAGCGTCTGGATGCACAGCCCGCCGACATGGAACAGCGGCAGCACCGACAGCACGTGGTCGTCGGCGCTCATGCCGTGCGCCCACCAGCTCGCGCGCGCATTGGCCAGCACGCCGGCCTGGGTATGCACCGCGCCCTTGGGCTTGCCGGTGGTGCCGGAGGTATAGGCCAGCAGCAGCGGCGCGTGGTCCGGCACAGCGGCATGGACGACGTCGGACGGCGCCGGATGGTCGACCAGCCGCTCGAGGTGCGCCAGCCGGCAACCGGCACCGGCCTCGCGCGCCAGCGCTTCATGGGCCGCGTCATGGAACAGCACGGCCAGTTGCGCGTGGGCCGCAATCGCCCGCAGCTCGGCCGGCGCCAGCCGGTAGTTCAGCGGCGCGAACATGGCGCCGACGCGGGCGCAGGCGAACAGCAGCACCAGCTGCAGCTCGTGGTTCAGGCACAGCGTGCCGACCCGGTCGCCGGCGCGGATGCCCCAGGTGGCGGCCAGGTGGGCGCTGGCGCGCTCGACGCGCCGCCACAGCTTGCCGTAGGTGAAGGTGCGGCCCAGGTAGTGCAACGCCGGCCGGTCCGGCGCGGCGTCGGCATGGCGATGGAGCATGGCCGGCAGCGCGCCAAGCCCGGCGGCACCGGCGCGGATGGCCCGGCGGGGGGCGCTCATTCGTCGCGCTCGCCGGCTTCGTACAGGCTCTCGCGCCCCATGCGGTCGAGGATCAGCTCGGCGGTCCACGGCAGCATCAGCGCGCCGCAGCGCGAATCGCGGTAGAGCCGCTCGAGCGGCAGGTCCTTGAGCATCGACTGGCCGCCGCAGGTGCGGATCGCCAGCCGGGCGATATCGTTGGCGCCTTCCATCACCGTGTAGTGCGCGGCGTACAGGCGCAGGCGCTCGTCCTTCGACGGATTGGGCTTGGCTTCGTGGATCGCGCGCCAGAAGATCGAGCGCATCGTTTCCAGCTGGATGCGCATCTGCGCCACCGCGATCTGCTTGGTCGGATACATGCGGCGCTTGACCGGCGGCTGGCCCGGCACCTCGCCGCGCAGGTACTGCACGGTGAAGTCGTAGGCCGCCTGCGCCACGCCGAGGTAGGTCGGCGACAGCGTGAAGAACATCGCCGGCCAGGTCTGCGCGGCGCGGTAGTAGACCCCGCGCGGCATCAGCTGCTCGTGATCCGGCACGAACACGTCCTTGAGCAGCAGCGTGCGCGACACCGTGCCGCGCATGCCCATCGGGTCCCAGTCGCCGGTCACGGTGAGTCCGTCCGCCTGTCCGGGCACGGCGATGTAGAGCGTGTCGCGCATGTCCGGATGCTGGTCGCCGCGGTCCTCGGTGCACAGGATGCCGTAGTAGTCGGCCGCGCCAGACAGCGAGGCGAAGATCTTGCGCCCGTTCAGCACCCAGCCGCCGTCGACCTTGCGCGCGGTGGTGCCGAACGGCGCCTTGCCGGCGGCGGCGGCCGAGCCTTCGGAGAACGGCTGCGCGTAGACCGCGCCGTCGCGCACCACCCGCGCGAAATGCAGCTCGCGCCGGGCCTGGTGTTCGTCGCGCTGGGCCGGCGTCATGTCGATGCCATCGGACAGCACGCCGGTCCACATGGTCGAGCAGATATGCATGTTGTACGTGAGCGCGGTGGCGCCGCAGAAGCGGCCGATCTCGGCGCCGACCATGCAGTAGGTGGCAAAGTCCGCGCCCGCGCCGCCGAATGCGCGCGGCACGCACAACGCCAGCAGGCCGGCCTCGCGCAGGTCGTCGTAGTTGGCGAACGGGAAGCTGGCCTCGCGGTCCCAGGTGGCGGCGCGCGGCGCGAAGCGCTCGCGGCCCAGGCGGTTGGCCAGCGTCAGCCATTGCGCCTGTTGCGGGGAGAAGTCCGCCGTACCGACGGCGGGAATGAAGTCGAGCTGGCCGGATGGCATGTCGCGTCTCCTTTTTGTCCTGCTCGCGCCGGATGGGGGAACGGGGGCGGCGCGGCAGTTGTTGTGTTGGCGTGGCCGGAAAGCGGCGCGCTTCAGTGCACGGGAAAACGCCGGCGCAGGAAATCCAGCACCGCGTCGTTGAACAGCCCGGGGCGCTCCATGCAGGCCAGGTGGCCCACGTCGGGCAGGCAGCGGTACTCGGCGCCGGCGATGCGTTGCGCCATGCGCTGCATCACCTCGGGCGCGGCGTTGGTATCGTGCTGGCCGGCCAGCGCCAGCACCGGCACCGCGATGCGCGCCAGCGCGTCGCGCTGGTTGAAGCGCACCAAGGCACCCAGCGCGGCGCGGTAGGTGGGCGCCGGCACCGCCGCCATTACCGCGGTGGCGAAGGCCACGGCCTGCGCGTCGGCGTCGGGCGCGACCATGGTGCGCACCAGCCCGGCCGCCATCTGCGCCATGGTCTTGCCGGCATCCAGCGGCGCGGTGCGCGCGGCGATGAACTCGCGCTGCCACGGGCCATCGCCCTTGCCGAAGGCGGGCGAGGTGCCGGACAGCACCATGCCGTCGACCAGCGCGGGCGTGGCCGCGCAGGCCTGCTGCGCCACCATGCCACCCATGCTGTGGCCCAGCAGCACCACGCGCCGGCCGGCGTCGCGTTCGAACAGCAGCACGGGGGTCAGCGCCTGCGCCAGTCCGTCGAAGTCATAGGGGTCGATCATGGCACTGTCGCCATAGCCCGGCATGTCCCACGCCAGGGCGCGGTAGCCGGCCTGCGCCAGCGCCTCGCCCTGCGCGGGCCAGGCGGCCTTGCGGCCGCCGATGCCATGCAGCATCACCACCGCCACCGGCCCGTCGCCCCAGGCCAGCGTGGCGATGCCGTTGGCGTGGCGTTGCGTAGTCGCGGCGCTCATGCGGCCACCTCTACCAGCGTGCCGGCCTCGACCTCGTTGCGGCCGTCGAGCGAAACCGTGCAGTTGCGCAGCGGCAGGTCGAAGTGGCCCAGCGTATGCCGCCCGGCGACCTCGTTGGCGCCGGTCGAGAACAGGAAATTGCCGGCGAACGCGCGCAGCTCGGTGCCGTTGCAATCGCGCTTGTCGTAGAACGTCATCGCGTCCCAGCGCGCCATCCGGTTCAGGCCCCAGCCCACGTGCGAGACCGCATAGGCGTCGCGCGTGCCCTCGCGGTCGGCCCAGGCCTGGTAGTAGCCGCGCATCATGTCGGCGTCGACCCCCTGCCCCTCGACCGCGACGATATAGTCGTCCTCGATATGGCAGACCACGGTGTCGCGCAGGTAGGTCTTGAAGGTCAGGTTGACGTCGCCCGGCGCCAGCACCAGCGTGCCGTTGACCTGGCGCCCGGCCGGGAACGCCAGGCACAGCCCGCCGGGCCAGTGCGAGACCTGGCCGGGCTTGTTGCAGAAGCCCCAGACGCCGCCGACGCGCGCGTCGGCCAGGCCGATGCGCAGCTCGGTGCCGGCGGCCGAATGCACGCGCATCTCGCGCGCGCCACGCAGGCGCTTCATCGCCGCGCGCACGGTGGCCTCCAGCGACGGATCGGGCTGGCAGCGCTCCAGGATCTCCGGGTGCTCGTTGCTGACCATCAGCATGCGCGGCACCACGCCGTCGGCGCCGCGCAGGATCTGCGGCAGCTCGGGCGCGTGCAGCAGGCCCTCGACGGTGCAGTCGAGCACCAGGTGGCAGCGCGACAACGCAGCCAGCACCGGCGCGAGATTTTGCAAGGCATCGCTGGCGCCGGTCGAGCGCACCGGCGCCGGGGCCGCAAGCGCCGGGGTCGGCACCTGGATCCGCACCGGGGTGGAGCCAAGCGACTGCACGGCGAGCTCGGCCAAGGCCACGTTGACAGGGCGGGATTGGGACTCCGTTACAATTCCCACGACATCCCCGTGCCGCAGGGCACAGAGTTCCAGCGTGCGGCGGAACGCCGCCAGCCAGCGGTGTTCGATCTGCTCGATGAGCATGGCGCTTGTCTCCTGCTGCTTGTTATCGCTGCTTGTTATCGCTGCTTGCGTCGGCAGCTAATTGTTGGCTTCTTTTTCTATGGGGCCCGGCCGCTCGCTTGGTGCAGCGGCCAGCGCCGGCGGCGCCGGACTTGAACTCGCCGCCCCTGGCGCGAATAATATATATGAAATTTCATGAACTCCAGTGGAGCCCCCATGGGCATGCCTGAGGCCCAGCCACGGATCGCCAGCGTAGCCGCCGCTCCGGACTTCGATGCGATGCACTTCCGCCGTACCCTGTCGCAGTTCGCGACCGGTGTCACGGTAATCACCACGCGCGCCAGCAACGAGTCCGTTGCGGCCGGCGCGCCGCCGTTTATCGGCATCACCGCCAGCTCGTTCAACTCGGTCTCGCTGGAGCCGCCGCTGGTGCTGTGGAGCATGGCCACGCGCGCCAACAGCCTGCCGATGTTCCGCGACGGCACCCACTACATCATCAACGTGCTGTCGGCCTCGCAGCTGGACCTGTGCCAGCGCTTCGCCACGCTCAAGGGCGACCGCTTCGCCGGCGTCGACTACCGGCTCTCGGCCACCGGCCTGCCGATCCTGTCGAACGCGCTGGCCTGGTTCGAATGCCACAACCGCAGCCGCTACGACGAGGGCGACCACGTGATCTTTGTCGGCGAGGTGGAGCGCTGCGGCGTGCTCGATGGCAAGGACGGCCCGCTGATCTTCCAGGGCGGCCAGTTCACCACCACCGCCCCGCTCGATCTCTGAACAGCCACTGGGCCATCATCATGGCGGACCTGCCGGCAGCCCCCTCGCCCCAGCCCTTTGTCGACGGCTACCTGGCCTACCTGCTGGCGCGCGCCAGCCATCTGATCTCGGGCGAATTCCATCGCGAGGTCGAGGCCAGCGGCCTGTCGGTGCAGGAATGGCGCGTGCTGGCGACGCTGGCCGACCGCCCCGACTGCACCGTCGGCGCGCTGGCGGAAATCACGCTGACCAAGCAGCCCACGCTGACCAAGCTGGTCGACCGCATGGCGCACGACGGCCTGGTCCGGCGCCGCGCCGGCAAGACCGACCGCCGCCAGGCGCTGGTCTCGATCACGCCGCGCGGGCTGGCGCTGGTGCAGCCGCTGCTCGAGCGCGCCGCGCAGCACGAGCGCGCGGTGCTGGATGACTTCGGCGCCCGCCAGGGCGCGCAGCTGAAGGAAACCCTGCGCCAGCTGATCGCGCTGCACACGCAGCGCTAGGCTTCAGCGGCCGGCTTCAGCGTCCGACTTCAGGATCGCCAGCGGCGAACTGTCTACCTTGATCCGCTGCAGCACGATATTCGAGCGGATATCCATCACGCCCGGGGTGCGGTACAGACGGTTGACGATGAAGTCCGAGTAGTGCTTCAGGTTGCGCGCCTGCACGCGCAGGATGTAGTTGCTGTCGCCGGTGATGATGTACGCCGACAGCACCTCCGGCCACGACTGCACCGCGGCGATAAAGGTGTCGTGCCAGCCCTCCACGTCATGGCGCATCGACACCTGCACGATCGCCTCCAGCTCCAGCCCCAGTTGCTCGGCATCGAACCAGGCGCGATAGCCGCCGATCACCCCCGACTCTTCCAGCAGCCGGACCCGGCGCAGGCAGGCCGACGGCGACAGCGCCACGCGGTCGGCCAGGTCCTGGTTGCTGATGCGGCCGTTCTCCTGCAGGCAGGTCAGGATGCGCAGATCGGTCGGATCGAGGTTCATTCGAATTTCCTTCGATAAATCGTGGATTTTTCGCATTCTATGCGAAAGGCAGGCCGGATGACGGGCCATTTAGCAAGCCTCTTGCCGCCGATTTTGACTATGATTCCCGACATCGAGGCACACAGAAACAGCGCCCGTGGAGGGCGCCGCGCACACCCATGACCGCCCCCAATCCCGACCCGCGCCGGCTGTGGGACATCAGCCCGCCGCTGTCGACCGCCACGCCGGTATGGCCGGGCGATACGCCGTTCCAGCAACAGCCGGCCTGGCAGATCGACGCCCATTGCCCGGTCAATGTCGGCCGCATCACGCTGTCGCCGCACACCGGCGCGCATGCGGACGCGCCGCTGCACTACGCCGCCGACGGCGCGCCGATCGGCGCCGTGCCGCTGGCGCCCTACCTGGGCCCGTGCCGCGTGATCCACTGCATCGGCGCCGCGCCGCTGGTGCAGCCGCATCATGTCGAGCATGCGCTCGAGGCGCTGCCGCCGCGGGTGCTGCTGCGCACCTACCGGCAGGCGCCGCTGGCGCAGTGGGACCCTGATTTTTGCGCGGTGTCGCCCGACACCATCGCGCTGCTGGCCGCGCACGGCGTGCAGCTGGTCGGCATCGACACGCCCTCGCTCGATCCGCAGGACTCCAAGACCATGGACGCGCACAACGCCGTGCGCCGCCATGGCCTGGCGATCCTGGAAGGCATCGTGCTGGACCAGGTCGATGCCGGCGACTATGAACTGATCGCGCTGCCGCTGCGCTTTGCCGCGCTGGATGCCAGCCCGGTGCGCGCGGTGCTGCGCAGCCTCGACTGAACCTTTTCCCGAACCCGCCTGGCCTTTCTGCACGACATGACGACCATTGACCGCGAGCACTGTATCCGGCTCGACCAGCAAGACCCGCTGCGCCCGCTGCGTGACCAGTTCGCGCTGCCCCAGGGCGTGATCTACCTCGACGGCAATTCGCTCGGCGCCCGCCCGCGCGCCGCCGCCGCGCGTGCCGCCCAGGTGGTGGCCGAGGAATGGGGCGACGGCCTGATCCGCAGCTGGAACACCGCCGGCTGGTTCGACCTGCCGCAGCGCCTGGGCAACAAGCTGGCGGGGCTGGTGGGCGCGGGCCACGATGAAGTGGTGGTCACCGACACCACCTCGATCAACCTGTTCAAGGTGCTGGCCGCGGCGCTGCGGGTGCAGCAGACGCGCGACCCGGCGCGCAAGGTGATCGTCTCCGAGGCCAGCAACTTTCCCACCGACCTGTATATCGCGCAGGGCCTGGCCGACCTGCTGCAGCAGGGCTATTCGCTGCGGCTGGTGAATTCGCCGGCCGAGATCGACGCCGCGGTCGGCGCCGACACCGCGGTGCTGATGCTGACCCACGTCAACTACAAGACCGGCGAGATGCTCGACATGGCCGGGCTGACCGAGCTGGCCCACGCGCGCGGCGCGCTGACGGTGTGGGATCTGTGCCATTCGGCCGGCGCCGTGCCGGTCGACCTGAAGGCGGCCGGGGCCGACTACGCCATCGGCTGCACCTACAAGTACCTGAACGGCGGCCCGGGCTCGCCCGCCTTCGTCTGGGTCGCGCCGGCGCTGCGCGATGCCTTCTGGCAGCCGCTGTCGGGCTGGTGGGGCCATGCCGCGCCGTTCGCGATGGATCCGCAGTACCGCCCGGTCGAGGGCGTGCGCCGCTTCCTGTGTGGCACGCAGCCGGTCACGTCGCTGGCGATGGTCGAGTGCGGGCTGGACATCTTCGCCCAGACCAATATGCAGGTGCTGCGCGCCAAGTCATTGCTGCTGACCGACTTGTTCATCGAACTGGTCGAGGCTCGCTGCGGGCACCACCCGCTGACGCTGGTCACGCCGCGCGAGCACGCGCGCCGCGGCAGCCAGGTCAGCCTGGAGCACCCGGACGGCTATGCCCTGGTGCAGGCCCTGATCGAGCGCGGCGTGATCGGCGACTACCGCGAGCCGCGCATCGCCCGCTTCGGCTTCACGCCGCTCTACACCAGCTTCGCCGAGGTGTGGGATGCTGTGGAAATCCTGCGCGACGTGCTGGACAGCGGCGCCTATCGCGACGCGCGCTTCCAGACGCGCGGCCAGGTGACCTGACCGGGAGCGCATCATGAGCGAATTCAAGGGATGCCCCTTCTCCGGCGCGGCGCCGGCAGCCACGCCGGCAGCCGCCCCGCAAGGCGACGGCTGGCATGGCGCGCAGATGGATTTCGCCAGGGACATGAGCTATGGCGACTACCTCGGCCTGGACCAGATCCTGAGCGCGCAGCATCCGCTGTCGCCGGACCATAACGAGATGCTGTTTATCGTGCAGCACCAGACCACCGAGCTGTGGATGAAGCTGATGCTGCACGAACTGCGCGCCGCGCGCGAGTCGGTCAAGGGCGACAGCCTGCCGCCGGCGTTCAAGATGCTGACGCGCGTGTCGCGCATCATGGACCAGCTGGTGCAGGCGTGGAACGTGCTGGCCACGATGACGCCGCCCGAATACTCGGCGATGCGGCCCTACCTGGGCATGTCGTCGGGCTTCCAGTCGTACCAGTACCGCGAGATCGAGTTCATTCTCGGCAACAAGAACGCCGCCATGCTGCGTCCGCATGCGCACCGGCCGGAACACCTGGCGCTGGTCGAGGCCGCGCTGAAGACGCCGTCGCTGTACGACGAGGCGATCCGGCTGATGGCGCGGCGCGGCTTTGCCATCGACGCCGACTGCGTCGAGCGCGACTGGACCCAGCCGACCGCGTACAACGCCTCGGTCGAGGCGGCGTGGCTGGAGGTCTACCGCAACCCCGGCGCGCACTGGGAACTCTATGAGCTGGGCGAGAAGTTCGTCGACCTGGAAGACGCGTTCCGGCAATGGCGCTTCCGCCATGTGACCACGGTCGAGCGGGTGATCGGCTTCAAGCGCGGCACCGGCGGCACCGAGGGTGTCAGCTACCTGCGCAAGATGCTGGACGTGGTGCTGTTTCCGGAATTGTGGAAGCTGCGCACTGACCTTTGATCCGCCCTGTCCCTGCGCGCAGGGACCGCGGTAAGGGCGGCGGGCTGCCTCAGCCCGCCGGCTCGGACAATCTTGCCGCCAGCGTCTGCAGCGCCGGCGCCAGCGTCTGGTGGAACACCGCCTCGTCCACCGCGCCATAGGAAGCGCTGCAGCTCAGCATGTGCAGCTCCTTCTCCCCCACCGGCCGGAACGCCACCGCACAGGCATGGATGGCCGGATGCCAGTCGCGGAACGACGCGGCATAGCCGCGCTGCTGCGCCTCGGCCAGCGCGGCGCGGGTGGCGGCCTCCTGCTGCTTCCACTGCTCCGGGAAGGCCTGGCTGAACTCGGCCATCACGCGCTCGCGGCGCGGCGCCGGCAGCGCGGCCAGGTAGGCCCGCCCCATCGAACTCGACACCAGCGACAGCCGCGAGCCGACGCCCAGCCCGAGCATCACGCCGGCATCATTGCGGATCGATTCCAGGTAGATCACCTCCATGCGCTCGCGCTTGCCGAGCGACACCGAAACCCCGTACGACTGCGCGAACGCCAGCATGTGCGGGCGCGCCAGCGACACCACGTCCGACGCCGACAGGTAGGCGTAGCCCAGCGCCAGCACCCCGGCATCGAGCGCGTACTTGCCCAGGCTCTCGTCATAGCGCAGGTAGCCCAGCTGCACCAGCGTACCGGCCAGGCGGCTGACGGTGGCCTTGGGAAAGCCGGTGCGGCGCACGAATTCCTGGTTGCCCAGCATTGCCTCGCCGGTGCGGAAGCAGCGCAGCAGTTCCAGGCCGCGCGCCAGCGCGGTGACGAAGTTCGGGTCGCTGTCGCGTACGGGTGCGGCGGCAGGTTCCCGGGAAAGTGACGGATCGGGCTGGGGGTTGGGATTGAGGTTGGCCAAGGTTCGCGGCTCCAGTCGGCGCGTGTCCGTTCATCGCACAAAGGCGCGCAGGTTCAGGGTTTTGCCGGTTGCGTGGCAAGACCGTTGCGATATACTAATTCAACGGAACACAGTTCCGCAATGCGGAACTTCCAGGATGCGGTAAAAAAGTCCTCCGCACGATCACCGAACCTCTACGAATCACGGAATCCGCCGGCGCGGACCGCGGCACGCCAGCCGCCCGCCCGGCGCTTCCCCTGCGCTACCGAAGGAGACCTGCATGGCTGCCAACGCCGAATTCCACTGGGCCGACCCCCTGCTGCTGGACCAGCAACTGAGCGCCGACGAACGCGCCGTGCGTGACGCCTCCGCGGCGTACTGCCAGGACAAGCTGATGCCGCGCGTGCTGCAGTCGTTCCGCAACGAGAAGACCGACGTCGAGATCTTCCGCGAGATGGGCGAACTCGGCCTGCTCGGCCCGACCATCCCCGAGCAATACGGCGGCCCGGGCCTGAACTATGTCAGCTACGGCCTGATCGCGCGTGAAGTCGAGCGCGTCGATTCGGGCTACCGCTCGATGATGAGCGTGCAGTCGTCGCTGGTGATGGTTCCCATCTACGAATTCGGCACCGAGGCGCAGAAGCAGAAATATCTGCCCAAGCTGGCCACCGGCGAGTGGATCGGCTGCTTCGGCCTGACCGAGCCAAACCACGGCTCCGACCCGGGCTCGATGGTCACCCGCGCCAAGAAGGTCGACGGTGGCTACGAGCTGACCGGCGCCAAGATGTGGATCACCAACTCGCCGATCGCCGACGTGTTCGTGGTGTGGGCCAAGCTGCAGGGCGAAGACGGCAAGGAAGACATCCGCGGCTTCATCCTGGAAAAGGGCTGGAAGGGCCTGAGCGCCCCCGCCATCCACGGCAAGGTCGGCCTGCGCACCTCGATCACCGGCGAAATCGTGCTCGACCAGGTGTTCGTGCCGGAAGAGAACATCATGCCGGGCGTGAAGGGCCTGAAGGGTCCGTTCACCTGCCTGAACTCGGCCCGCTACGGCATCGCCTGGGGCGCGCTGGGCGCCGCCGAATTCTGCTGGCACACGGCGCGCCAGTACACGCTGGACCGCAAGCAGTTCGGCCGCCCGCTGGCCCAGACCCAGCTGGTGCAGAAGAAGCTGGCCGACATGCAGACCGAGATCACGCTGGGCCTGCAGGGCTGCCTGCGCCTGGGCCGGATGAAGGATGAAGGCACCGCCGCGGTCGAGATCACCTCGATCATGAAGCGCAACTCGTGCGGCAAGTCGCTCGACATCGCCCGCGTGGCGCGCGACATGCTGGGCGGCAACGGCATCTCGGACGAGTTCGGCGTGATCCGCCACGTGGTCAACCTCGAGGTGGTCAACACCTACGAAGGCACGCACGACATCCACGCGCTGATCCTGGGCCGCGCCCAGACCGGCCTGCAGGCCTTCTTCTGATCGCCGAATAAAAAAGCCCGGCGATGAAGCCGGGCCAAGCACACTACCAAGGAGACGACGAGGCTGCCCTCGTCGATACAACACCTGCCTTGCATACGGCCCCGCCTCTGGCGGGGCCGTATGCATTGGGCTGCCGCGAGGCGGGATCGCCGCGACGCAACGCCATGTTTCATGGTGGAACCAGAGTAACCGGATTGATATCCAACCCAAACGAATATAAAGTCACTACAAAATCACTCGCAGTCATATAGACATTCTCTGACATCCGTCACGCCCGCTTTCGTGCATGCTGGCAATACTTGAAGCGTCGATAGCGCAGCGAACCCTGCTTCCAGCCGTGTTCCCGGCGCGTTGCCTTGAAAGGGCGACGTGTCGCCACATATGCTAGGTATCAGACTAAGTATCAGACCGACAAATGCCGTTAGCCTCGGAGCGTAGAAAATGTCAGAATCCGCACAAACCGAACCAACCGCCCGCAAACAGGAGAAACTGATGAGCGATGTCAAGACCGTGCTGTCCGACGCCGAGGAACTGCTGAAGCAAGCCGCCTCGACCACCGGGGAAAAGGCCGCCGAACTGCGCGAGCGTGGCATGGGCCTGCTCAAGCAAGCCAAGGAAAAGGCCCAGGACCTGCAAGACGCCGTCGTCACCAAGAGCAAGGCCGCAGCGCGCGCCACCGACGACTACGTGCACGACCACCCGTGGCGCGCGGTGGGCGTGGCAGCCGGCGTGGGCCTGCTGATCGGTCTGCTGCTCAACCGCAAGTAAGCACTGCAAAGCCGGCGCGGCCCGCCAGGGCTGCGCCATCGCGGCAACCCGCGCGGCGGGTTGCCAATGGCCGGGGCGCCCGGTGTGCCGGTAATGCTGTCGCGGTTGGCCTGTCATGGCCGACCGGTCGTTGCCGATACAACCTGGCGCCGTCATCCGGCCCCGCCAGTAGGATAGGTGCGTACGGCCATGCCGGCGCACCGCTCTTTCACGCCGGAGCCGCATGAGCGAAGCCACCCCTTCCCCCAAGTTCCTCGACGCCGTGCGCAACCTCGCCGGCTCGCTCGTGGCAATGGTGCAGACGCGCGTGGAGCTTGCCAGCGTGGAGCTGGCCGAGGAGCGCACGCGCTTGCTGAAGGTCGCCCTGCTGGCCTTGTTCGGGCTGGCGTTCTTCGGGCTGGGCCTGGTCACGCTGACCGCGCTGATCGCGATCCTGTTCTGGGACACCTACCGCTGGCAGGCGCTGGGCGCGCTGACGGTGCTCTACCTGGCGCTGTGCGCTGCCTGCCTGGCGTATGCCCGCAGCGTGCTGCGCAACGCGCCGCCGATGCTGGAAGCCACCCTCGCCGAAATCGACAAAGACCGGGAGATCCTGCGCCGATGAGCACCCTCGACCCTGACGACGCCACGCCCGCGCGCGAACGCGGCGAATACCCGCGCGCGCCCCGGTTCACGCAAGAGGTGCGCCTGCCGCTGGCGGTGCGCAAGGAACTGCTGCTGACCCGCGCCGCCCTCGAACGCCACGATTGCCGGCAGGCGCTGCACGCTGTGCGCGGCGGCGTGCACCGCCTGGGCACCGTCAGTGCCTGGCTACCGCGGATCGCGCGGCCGGGCTCGTGGATGAAGGTGGTCGGGCTGACCAAGGACTACCCGATGCTCAGCACCGCGGTAACGCTGGCGCTGCCGCTGGTCAGGCGCGTGCCGGTGCTGCGCCTGACCTGGAAGCTGTCCAAGCTCGGCCTGGTCGCGGGCGCGGCCTACTGGGCCTATAACACCTGGCGCGAGGCCAAGGGCCAGGCGGTGCCGCCGGCCAACGTGCCGACCCCGGCCCCGGCCGGCACCCCGCCGGCTGCCGACACCGGCTTCCGCGATCCGCTGATTCCCTGACGCTCCTGCCGACTCAGCCGGCCAGCGCCAGCCGCGCCTCGGCCTCCGGGGCGGCCGGCGCGAACGGCACCGGCGGCGCAATGTGATAGCCCTGCGCCAGGTCCACGCCCAGCTCGCGCAAGCGCGCGAGCATCGCCTCGTTCTCGACGAATTCCGCAATGGTCTGCTTGCCCATGGCATGGCCGATGCGCTGGATCACCTCGACCATCACCAGGTTGACCGGGTCGGCCAGCATGTCGCGCACGAAGCTGCCGTCGATCTTCAGGTAGGCCGCGGGCAGGTGCTTCAGGTAGGTGAACGATGACATGCCGGCGCCGAAGTCATCCAGCGCAAAGCGGCAGCCCAGCTGCTGCAACTGCTGGATGAACGCGCCGGCCTGCGCCAGGTTGGCAATGGCCGCGGTCTCGGTGATCTCGAAGCAGATTCCGCCGAGCGCAATGCCGAAGCGCTGCGCCTGCTCGCGCACGAAATCCGGGAACTGGATGTCGGCCAGCGACGAGCCTGACAGGTTGATCGCGCAGGTCGCGATCTCGGCCTGGCGCCCCGCCAGCGTGGCAAACGCGGTCTCGACCACCCAGCGGTCGATCATCGGCATCAGGTTGTAGCGCTCGCAGGCCGGCACGAACGCCATCGGCGGCACCAGCCGGCCGCGCTCGTCGACCATGCGCAGCAGCAGCTCCACATGGCGTCCCGCGGCGGGCACCGTATCCGGCTGCACCGGCAAGATCTCCTGCGAGAACAGGCAGAAACGGCCGGCCGCCAGCGCCGCATGCACGCGGCTGACCCACTCCATCTCGCCATGGCGCGCCTGCACCACGCTGTCCAGCGGATGGTAGACCTGCACGCGGTTGCGCCCGCCTTCCTTGGCCACGTAGCACGCCGCGTCGGCCGCGCTCAGCGCCTCGGCGACGCTGCCGGTGTGCCGGTCGAGCGTAACCAGGCCGATGCTGACCCCGACCGCGAAGGTGCGCTGCCGGTGCGCGAAGCGGAAGCTCGCAATCGCGTGGCGCAGGCCCTCGGCCACGCGCTCGCCGTCGGCGGCACCGCAGTGCTCGAGCAGCACGCCGAACTCGTCGCCGCCGAGGCGCGCCAGCACGTCGCTGCGGCGCAGCTGGCCGCGCATGACCTCGGCCATCTGCCGGATCAGCTCGTCGCCGGCGGCGTGGCCGCAGGTGTCGTTGACCACCTTGAACTGGTCCAGGTCCAGGTACATCAGGGTGTGGGCAATGCCTTGCGCGCACGCACGCCCGATCGCCGCAGCCAGGCGGCGCTCGAACTCGGCGCGGTTGACCAGGCCGGTGAGCGCGTCATGGCTGGCCTCGTAGGCCAGGCGCGCGGCATGCGCGCGTTCCTGGCTGATGTCGTGCAGCACCACCACCACGCCGATGGCCTGCGCGGCGCGGTCGCGGATCAGCGCCACCGACGGCTTGACCGCCAGCGCCTGTCCGGGCTGCCCGGCACCGTCGCGCTGCACCAGCTGGGCCGAGCGGCTGTGCCAGCGCTGGCGCAGCGCCAGCGTCACGATATCGGGCAGCGGTGCCAGGCTGTCCTCGTCGCGCAGCACGCAGACCTCGCTCAGCGGCAGGCCGCGGGCCTCGGCCTCGCGCCAGCCGGTCAGCGCTTCGGCGGCGGGGTTGAGCGACTGCACGCGGCCCCATACATCGGCGGTCACCACCGCGTCGCCGATCGCCTGCAGCGTGACCTGTGCCCGCTCCTTTTCGGCGAACAGCTGGGTCTCGTAGCGCTTGTGGTCGGAGATATCGGTCAGCGAGCCCGCCATGCGCGCGCGCCGGCGCCCGGCGCCGCGCACCAGCCGGCCGCGCGCGCGCACCCACAGGTAGTCGCCGGCGCGGTTGCGCAGCCGGAATTCGGCGTCGTAGGGCTCGCCGCTGCGCAGGTGCTGCGCCAGCTTGGCCTCGAACGCCGCCAGCTCGGACGGATGCAGCAGGCCCAGCACGGTCTCGCGCGCATGCGGCAGCTCGTCGGCGCGGTAGCCCAGCATCTGCGCGCAGCGCGGCGAGAAATACAGCTCGCCGCGGCCGAGGTGCCAGTCCCACAGGCCGTCGTTACTGCCTTCGACCGCCAGCTGCAGTTGCTCCTCGCGCTGCGCCAGCGCCTCGCGCAGCCGGCGCTCGCGCCGCAGCGGCCCGACCGACAGCAGGATTGCCGACATCAGCAGCGCGGCCGCCATCACTGCGCTGCCGTAGGTCAGCAGCCGCGTGACCCGGCGCGAGGCCTGTCCCAGATGGCCTGAAAAAGCGCGCTCCAGCGGCGTCAGGCGGGCGTCGATCTCGGCGATGCGGCGCAGCACCGGCGCGACGCAGGCATCGTCGCAGCCGGGCTGGCTGACCAGGCGCCGCAGCGCCAGCGCCTGCTCATGCAAGGCAAAGATCTCGGCATCGCCCTGCGCCCACACGCGGATGGCGGCGTCGACTTCATGGATCTGGCGGAAATTCCGGTACAGCCGCACCATCCGCGGGATGTCTTCGGGGTGATTGCCGCCGGCGAGCAGGCCCTCGTGCACGCGCGCCAGGTCAGGCTCGGCACGGTCCAGCTCCAGGCGCGCGCGGTGGTCGCCGAACGGGATCGCGATGGACGCCAGGTAGGCGTCGAAATCCGCCGGATTGCGGTCCTCGCCGTAGCGCAGCAGGTGCAGCACGGCATTCTTCTGGCCCTTGGACCACTGGCTCTCGCCCGCAACGAAGGCGCGTGCGGCCGACAGCAGGTCCAGGCTGGCGATGCTGAACAACGCCAGCGCGACCACCACCGGTACGAACGGCCAGATGATGCGCAGCACATGCCCGCTGGCCGGCAAAGAAACGCCTGCTCGCCGCATAGGTCTTGTTCGAGGGGCCGTGTCTCGCGGCCGTTCCGAGCGCCCGCGGTCCACATGCCGCGGCTGACCCATTGTGCGGGGCGCGCCGGGCCCGCGTCTCTACCTCGAACTAGTTAAAGCGCCCCCCACCATCGGGGCATGCCAGAGGCGAAAAATGCAAAAAGGGCCTGTGACGTGCGCCACAGGCCCTTCGTAATACTGGTGGGTCGTGCGTGACTCGAACACGCGACCAACGGATTAAAAGAATTCAAGCCTATTCCCAACCCGTTGATTGCAAAGGATTTTTCGATGATCGCATCTGGTAGCGAATCGGATAAACCGGGGCACGTCCCCACGAATCTCCCCACGGTCGCCATGCCCGTTCCTGTCGGTCCCAATGACACGGCGGCGCAGCGCGAGTGGGAACACTTCCAGGTCGCCAAGGGTATCGAGCGCTATCGCCGGTCCCTGGTCCGCACGAAGCGCGACGGCTCGACCGTCGCCAAGGGCCTGGAAGAAACTACGCCAGGGCACAGGATTGCGACCGAGCTCATCGGTCCAATGGTGGCGGCGGTACAGGAAGCACAGAAGGGCTACGCCGGGGCACTCCAAGACCCGAAGCTCTGCAAGCTGCCGGTCGAGATGACCGTGCTGTCCATGCTCCCTGCCGAGACCATCGCGGCGTGCGCCGTCCTGACTGCCCTGGCGGTAGGAAATGAAGCATCGTACACATCGGTCCGCGTGAACTGCGCGTTGCGAATTCGCCACGAACTTGAGTACCAGGAGTGGCGCCGGGCCGAGGCCGAGAAGGAAGCCGAGCGGAAGGAATTGGGCGAGGACGGCATCAACATGTTCAAGCTCATGCTCCACCGCAACAAGGGCGAGGTGAACAAAAAGGTCTTCGACAAGTGGTCCAAGAAGGCCGGGACCCTCATCAAGCTCGAATGGACCCACGCCCAGAAGATTCAGGTAGGCGCCGCCGTCATGGACCTCCTAGTGGGGTCGAACGGCTGGTTCCAGGTCTGGCTGAAGTCCGAGGGCGGCTCCAAGCACCCGAAGACGATGTTTGGCATGACCGAGACCGCCCTCGCCCTGACGTCCGCCCTGGGCGCTCAGTGCGAACTCCAAAGGCCGTTCATGGCCCCGATGATTTGTGAACCCGCTGACTACGAGTTCATTGCCGATCAACCTGCTGATAAGTGAAGCGTTTCGCCCATATGAACACACGCAACATACCCGTGGTCCTGGTTCTCCCCACTGCCCGAGACCCGAATAGCGGAGTGATCCGCGCCGACATCCCGGCCATCCGCGTAGGCGACCCGGCCTGGGTCCACGAGGCGGCCAAGGCCATCGCCCTGAGCCTCACCGAACACTTCGAGAACAAGGAGCAAGCATGAAGACCATTGACACTGACGGCCTCACGTCCCGCGACATCGCAGAAAAGGTTCCGGCTGGCCGCGACCGCAGGGAAGAGCTCCAACCTGTCCTGTTCGACTTCGGCGGATCGGCAGTCGAGATCATGGACGACGGCGCGACCTTCGCGGCTGTCCGCCTGCGCATCGACAGCAAGTACTTCAGCGCCTCGGAGCTCCTGAAACTCAGCAAGTCGCTGAAGAAGCTGGCGAAGCGAACCGGAGCACGTGAGGCCGCCGCCCGAGCCTGACCGCATCACCGCAACACCTGGGGAGGCTCCGGCCTCCTGTAACCCGAACGACTGAGACGCTGAGATGACGAAACTGAACGGTGGATACCTCACCCTGAAGACGGACGCTGTGAAGGCCACGGAATACTCGAACGCCCACACGTCCGCCCTCGACCGCCCGATGACCGGCGCACACCTGGAAGCACTGAACTGGATTCAGAAGACTCGGTGGCGCGTCAACCGCAACGTTCTCGCAGTGGCCCTGGGCCTCAAGGAGCGAGGGTGGGCGGTCGAGGGGTGGCCCTCGGCTGAAGAGATTCCGGTGCCGGTATGGCAAGGCCCCGGCGAGATGGACCGCACGACCGACGAGGGCAAGGCGTTCCTCCGCGAGCGCGAAGAGGTCCACTACCAGAACGCCCGGAACGCCGGGATGCGCAAGAAGCTCTGGGACATGCTCGGCATGGCAGAGGAACTTGCGACCTTCCCCGCCATCTGGTTCCCGCACTACGCGGACTTCCGTGGCCGGTTCTACCCGCGTCCCCAGGACCTCCACACGCAGGGTGACAGCCTGGTGAAGGGGCTCCTGGAGTTCTCGGAGCCGCAGGCCCTGGGCGGCAACGGCCAGTACTGGACCTACGTCAACGCCGCGAACTACTACGGCGAAGACAAGCTCCCGCTGGACGACCGCGCCCGCTGGACCGCCGACCACATGATGGGAATCCTGGCCGCTGCCGAGGACCCCTTCGGTGAAGGCTTTGAGTTCTGGTCCAAGGCGGATAGCCCCTGGGAGTTCCTGGCCGCCTGCTACGAGCTCAAGCGTCTCCGGGACTGGCTGGCCGTCGGCAACCTGCCCGAGGACTTCCAATCGACCCTGGTCTGCCGCTACGACGCCACGTGCTCCGGCATCCAGCACCTCGCCGCCCTGATGAAGGACGAGGTGTCGGCCCTCCAGGTCAACGTGGTCTCCCAAGGTCCGGGCATCCGCGCCGACATCTACACGAAGGTGAAGGACGCCGTGGTCAAGCTGGTGAACTTGGACCGTGTGGACTCCCGCTTCCGGGAAGCCGCCGAGCTCTGGGTGGACCGCGTGGTCCGTGGGACCGTCAAGCGGGCCGTCATGACGACGCCCTATGGCGTCTCCGAGCGCGGCATCCTGAACCAGATCATCAACGATGGGTTCGCGGACCACGTGGAGAAGGGCAAGGCCCGCTACGCGGCGGCTGAGTACCTGACCCAGAAGATCGTCTCGGCCCTGGACGAGTCCATCGACGCCCCGCGCCGCGCCATGGCGTACTTCCGCGAGGTGGCGAAGTTCCTGGACAAGAAGGACCTCCCCCTGGTCTGGGACACCCCGAGCGGCTTCACGGCCAAACAGGCGTACTACAAGACAAACCAGAAGCAGGTGCGAACCCTGCACGGGGACGTCCTGATGCGTTTCGAGATGCCCGAGGCCGGCTTCGCGCCGGGCAAGCAAGTCCTGGGGGCCGCGCCCAACGTGGTCCACTCGTTCGATGCGGCTCACCTCGCGCTCGTGGCCGTCGCCATGAAGCGTGAAGGCGTCCGTGACCTCGCGTTCGTGCATGACTCCTTCGGGTGCCATGCGGGTAACAGTGACCTCCTGCTGCGGGTCACCAAGGAGCAGTTCGTCGCCATCTACAACCGGGACACCCTGGAAGAGTGGCGGCAAAGCGTCATCAAGCACTCGGGTTGCCCCGACATCCCTGAAGTACCGCCCCTCGGCTCGCTGGACGTCACCAAGGTCCTTGAGTCCGAATTCTTTTTCTCATAACTGAAGCGTTTCGCCCATTTCAAAATGCTGAACTACAAGACCATCGCTGACCTGATCGCTGCCTTCCAATCGGGCGTGAAATTCAAAGCCGACACCCCGAACCACAAGGGCGTGGACGTCACCGGCATCTCCTTGAACCCGACCCGCCGTGGACGCTTCCTGGTCACGACCGGCGGAAGCACGCATTGGCACCAGTTCCGCCTGGACGGCTCGCACGAGCTCGGCGGGCAGTACCGCCTGTATCAAGTCGAAGCGCCGGCCAAGGCCCCGGTGGAGACCGCCTTCCCGTTCTCGTCGGCGGACGCCCTGGTGGCCGCCTTCAATGCCGGCGTGAAGTTCGAGGTCGTCAATGCGGACGGTAAGGTATCGCCCGTCACGAAGATCGAGAAGAACGGCCTCGGACGCGCCGGCTTCTACGTCGAGGCGAAAGGTGACGGCCCCTGGTCGCAGTTCGACCTCCGTGGCAACAACGCCTGGATGGGCGACACGCTGCGCGTGAAGGTGGAGCTCACCGCCGACTGGTCGGGCCCCGGCCTCCAGGTGTTCAACGCCGCCGGCGTCAAGGTCATGGCGATTGGCCCGACTGCCCCGAACCCGCTGCGTGTCACCGAGTCCGGCTCGGTCACCTCGGCACCCGCCCCGGCGCCGACCCCGAAGCGTGCCGTGGACTTCCCGAACTGGCTGGACGAACTGGCGAAGGGCACGAAGTTCTACTGCCCCGCGACCAACGAGGACGTCACGGGCATCAACGTGAGCGCCAAGGGTCTCCAGGTCATGCTGACGAAGGTCGGCGTCACCGGCGCAACCCCGCGCCACTCGACCAACTACCGCCTGAACGGTAGCCACAAGCACGTCAGCGCCCGCTCGCTGGTCGTGAAGCCCGAGCCGGTCGCCGCGCCGGCCCCGCGCGTCGGCAAGTCGTCCCGCGCCGCCATCCTCAAGAACCGCCTGAACGGGCAACTGTTCGTGGTCCGCGAAGGCGAGGTCCTGCCCCCGATCCGTGGCGTCCGCGACGCCGCGCTGGTCGGTGAAACGACCATCGTGGAGTAATCCACGTCATCCCCTGGCCCCTCTTCGGAGGGGCTTTTTCATTTCTACATCACAACGGAAGCAAATGGCTGACGCAAAGAAGAAGTCCAAGATCATCGAGAAGGCCGTGACCCCGAAGGGCACGCTCATCTACGCATGGGTGGACAAGCCGGACAACTCGGAGTACGGCAAGGGCAAGTACAAGTGCGGCATCCTGCTGGAGAAGGGCGTCAAGGCGAACGACGAGTTCGCCAAGAAGCTGAACTCCCTGCACAAGGCCGCCAAGGGCAAGAGCGACGCTCGCCCGGCCAAGGACGGCGACGAACTGGCCGAGGACAACGAGAAGAAGGAAAAGCTGCGCGGCTTCTGGGTCATCACGGCCAAGTCGCAGAACAAGCCGTCGCAGAAGGCCGCCGACGGCAAGACCGACCTGAAGGAAACCGCCCGCTCGGGTGACTTCGGTCGCCTGTCGGTCGCCATCGCAGAGTACGACGCTGGCGCCAACAAGGGCGTCACGCTGTACCTGAACGGCCTGAAGCTCCTGGAGCGCCGCGCCGGCCACGATCTCGGCTTCGAGGACGAGTCGGACGACTACGAGAACGACGCCGCCGAAGGTAGCGACACCTCGGAAGACGACGACGGCGACAACGGCGGCAACCAAGGCGCTGGTGACGACTCGGACTTCTGAGGTCCGCCTGGACGTGGTGCCCCTGCCGGCGCCGCGTCCTCGCGTGTTCCAGAACCGGGCCTACATGCCCGCGTCGTACACCGCGTTCTGCAAGGAAGTCGCAGCCGCCCTCCCGCAGACCGATGAACCCCCGCTCGACGGCGAACTGAAGATGTTCATTGAGTTCGTCTGCAAGCCCATTGCGAAGTCGAAGTTCACCACGCCTGCGGGCGACCTGGACAACCTCGCCAAGGGCGTCATGGACGTGCTCACCAAGGAAGGCTGGTACGGCGACGACCGCCAGATCATCCGCCTCGTGCTGTCCAAGCGGTTCCCCGAAGCCGGCGAAGTCCCGCACATGAAGTTCCAACTGTGCCGGATGCTGCCGCAGACCTGTCGTCTCTTCCCTCTCGAATCCGAATGATCGCCATCCTCATCAAGTTCCTGCAACGCCTCGCGCAGGCCCTGGACAAGCTCGCCCAACGCGAAGCCGCCAAGGCCGAAGAGAAGCTGAAGCAAGCCGCAGACCTCGTGGCGCGTGCCAACGAGCACCGCAAGACCTTCGGCCACGCCTCGCGCACGGCCAGCGCACTGAAAGACCTCGTGTCGTGATCGACGTCCGTCCCATGGACGACCGTCCGATGCCCTGAACCCTGAAAGGAAAGACCCCATGCTGCCCCGTTTCCCCGTCACTGCCCCCGTCGCCCCGCGCGACCCGCTGTCCCCCCAGGCTCGCCTCGTGCTGAAGCACCTGCAAAGCGTGGGGTCGATCACCAACGTCGAAGCGAACGCCGTGCATCGCGTGCGCTCGCTGTCGCGCCGCATCACCGAACTGAAGGACGCCGGCCACAAGGTCCGCAAGGACTTCCGCAAGGACACGACCGGCCAGCGCTACGTGCGCTACAGCCTGGAGAAGTGATGGACCTCCGAACCGAGCACCCCGACTTCGAGCCCGTGAAGGGCTCATCCGAATCCTGCGAGGGCTGTCACCTACTCGGTACGTACACGTGCAATGACGTGGCGTGCTGTGGGTGGGACTTCCCGGAAGCGCATCCCCGTCACGAAGACGGCTACCACATCATCTGGGTGAAGAAGCAATGACCCGCATCGTCACCGAGTACACCGCCATCCACAGCGCCACTGGCAAGGCCGTCAGCAAGACGTACCACTCGCAGGCACCGGCAACGTGCGTGGCGAAGGCATTCGCCCGCCGCAATCCGACCGAGACCTACCACGTCCACGCTGACGTCTTCGTCTACGAGCAATCCACCGTCGTGAAGACGGTCAAGGGAGCCAAAGCATGAAGCTCTACCAGAAGCGCAAAGACGGCCCCCTGGCCGCCCTGTGCACCCTCGCGTGCTATGCGCTGTTCCCGCCCGCGCTGCTGATCCTCCTGATCGAGCAGGCATGTGAGACGGTGCGCGACGAGTGCCGCGGAGTCCCTGGCCCGCGCGATACGTACCAGGAGATGCTGGCCGAGATGCGCTACCGCCGCGCACGTCGGCAGGCCAAGCGGAACAACCCCGAACTGAAGTGGGACTGAGCCGTGTACGAAATCTACGACGACACCTGGTGGTGGACTGCGATGAAGTGGATTTTCTGGATCGCCCTGATCTTCGGCATCGTCACGGGAATCGCCAAGTGCCACAACTCCGAATGGAACCAGGAGCGCATCGCTGCTGAGGCCAAGGCGGAGGCCGAGCGGCGAGTCCCGCGCGTCTACTCGAAGTCACCGGACGGCTGCACGGTCTACCAGTTTCACAACGGCGACCGCTACCAGTACTTCACGCGCTGCCCCAACGCCTCCACCACGACCTCCAACACTCGCACCGAATCCTGCGGCAAGAACTGTAGCCGGACGGTGGAATCCCCCATCACGAACTGATCCCATGCGAAACGCTGACAACCTTCTGCACTATAGCGGCCTGAAGCTGCACCACTCGCCACTGGAAGATCAACCCTTCCCCGACGTCATCAAGGCCGAGCCGATGTTCTTCCGGGCGGACTTGGACTTCGCCCGACGGGAAGGTGGCCTACTGACCCATGAGTTCCTCCGCGAAGCAGAGGAAATCTGGGGCGACATCTCGAACGTCATCATCGACTCCCGGCACCACATGCTGATGCCTGGGATGTACCCCTGCATTCCCGGCTGGCACACCGACGACGCGCCTCGCTCCCCGGCGTACTGCGGCGGCCAGCCGAACATCTTCACGCCGCACTACGAGACCGAGCACCTCCTGTGCGTGGTCGATTGCGGCACCGAGTCTCTCACCGAATTCCTGGTGGGCGACGTCGAGCTCTCCCGGCGCTACATCGAGCGCAAGTGGGCCGAAGACGGCGCCAACTTCTACAAGACCGCCGACCGGCTGCTGGACACCTACGCCCCCGGCGAGCGCATCCAGGTGAAGTCCGGCCAGATCGCGGAGTTCAACGTCCACTCCTGGCATCGCGGGATGCCGGCGAAGCATCGCGGCTTCCGCTGGTTCATCCGCATGACTCGCTACTCGAAGCACAAGGTCGAGAACGAGATTCGATCCAACGCCCAGGTCTACCTGACCGACGCAGCCTACGGGTGGTGACATGAAGCTATTCACAAGCCCAGGACTGCTGGCGCAGATCGACGCCACCATCGCAGACGCAAATCGTCGCGGCGATGTCCCTAGCCACATTGTGGTCGAGCCGTTCGAGTGGCACGAACTGAATCGGCTCATGCGCGAGCGCGGCGCCAACATAAGCATCCCTTCGGAGACGACCGGGCGCCCTGTCCGGTACTTCAAGGCAGCGGATAGCCGTGACATGTGCGGCTTCAGGGCGCTCGGGAAGTATCGAGACGTCTGGTTCTACTGCGTGGACTCCAAGCGGTACATCGTGGAATGACGCTCCGCTACAGGGACACCATCGTGTCCCGCAATAGCGATCTCTATCGCGCACTGGAGGCCGGGGACGATTCCCTGGCCTCTCGCATTTACACCGAGGCGAACGCCGAGTTCGCCAAGTTCTTTCAAGGATTCGAGCATCTATGGCAAAGCAAAACTACACCGTCACCCTCAAGTTCCGTGGCTACTTCGCCGGCAAGCGTGACGACGGTCGCTACGACCTCCGTGGCCGAGGCCAGCGCAGCATCGTGACGCTGGACGAGCTCCAGGTCCTGCTGAACGCCCGCCCGAAGGGTCGCCGCTGATGGGCGCCACGCACGACACCGAGTCAGTCCTGCTGCACAAGGGTCCGTGCGATAAGTGCGGGTCCAGTGATGGCCGGGCTGTCTACGATGACGGCCACTCCTACTGTTTCGCGGGATGCTCCGATGACGACCGATACGAAGGACCAACTGGTGAAGGCACTGGCCGCCCTGCGCCGGAACGAAAGCCCCACAAAGACCTTCTACCTGTTGGTGAGTACCGCGACCTTAACAAGCGTGCCCTCACTGCGGAAACTTGTCGACGATTCGGATATTCGGTGGGTCGTGATCGAGACGGAGAACCCGTTCAAATCGCCACCTATTGTGACGCCACGGGTGCCCCCGTCGCCCAAAAGCTACGGACCCCGGACAAGGACTTCGCGGTACTAGGCGACCTGAAGAAGGCCGGCCTGTTCGGGCAGCACCTGTGGCCGGCGAAGGGGAACAAGATCGTCATCACCGAGGGCGAGATCGACTGCCTGTCGGTGGCCCAGGCGCAGGCACTCAAGTGGCCCACTGTCTCCATCCCGAACGGCGCCCAGGGCGCGGCGAAGGCGATCACCAAGAGCCTGGAGTTCCTCCGGGGCTACAACGAGATCATCCTCTGGTTCGACAACGACGAGCCGGGCCGCAAGGCCGTGGAGGAATGCGCCCTGCTGCTGCCTCCTGGCAAGTGCAAGGTGATCGTGACTCCAGACGATCTCAAGGACGCCAACGATCTCCTGAGGGAGCGGGGGCCGGCTGCGGTTGTCAAGTGCATCTTCGACGCGCAGACCTACCGACCGGATGGTGTCATCGGCGGCGAGCAGTTGACCGTCGAGCGCCTGAAGGCGAAGGCTGCGCCGGGCTGGCAGACGCCCTACCCGAAGCTCAATGAGATGACCCGAGGTATCCGGCCCCGGCAACTGTGGATGATTACCGCAGGGACCGGCGTCGGGAAGTCCACGGACGCTCGTGAGTGGATGTACGCCGCCCTCTGCGAAGGTATGCCGTGCGGCGCTGTCTTCCTGGAGGAAAGCGTCGAGGACACGGCGAAGTACCTCGTGGCCCTGGACCACAACGTGCTGGCTGAGGACCTGGAGGACAACCCGGAGATTCTCACCGACGCTCAGTGGGCCGCGAGCCACGCCAAGCTCTTCGCACCGCCGGGCCTGTACCAGGCTTACGACCACTTCGGGGCGATGGATTCCGACTCGCTCATTGCGAAGCTGGAGTTCATGGCGGCCAACGGGGCGCGGCTCCTGTTCCTGGACCACATCACCATCGCCGCGACGGGCCTCGACCTGGAGGGCGTCGATGCGCTGATGGTCAACCTGCGGTCCCTGATCGAGCGCACCGGCTGTTCCATCGTCTGCATCTCGCACCTCCGCAAGACGCCCACTGGCGCCAAGGCGGCGGAGGAAGGCGGACAGATTAGCCTGGACGACCTGAAGGGGTCGGGCTCCATCAAGCAAATCCCTGACGTCATCATCGCCAAGGAGCGGAACCAACAAGCCGAGAACGAGGCCGAGCGGGACGTGGCGCAACTGCGCGTCCTGAAGGTCCGACGTGGCGGCAAGACTGGCCCCGCCGACAAGGTGAAGTACGACACCGTCACCGGACGGCTGACTCCCTTCGTGGAGCCGGACCCGATGGAGTGCCCGGAGGACGATGACGACGTGCCGTTCTGACGGCATTGCTCGCCTGCTGCTGAAGTCCTCTCGATACCGTGCCAAACGTGGCGGCCTACGCCACACGCTGACCCTGGCGGACATCTATGTCCCCGACCGCTGTCCCGTCCTGGGGCTGCGGCTTATCCCCTCCAAGGGCCGCGCTGGCCCGAACTCCCCGTCACTAGATCGCATCGACTCGCGCAAGGGCTACGTCCCTGGCAACGTCATCGTGGTCTCGTGGCGGGCCAACGAACTCAAGAAGAACGCAACCCTCCTGGAAATGGAGCGGGTCGCCGCGTTCTATCGACAACTCGCAGACCGGAAATGAAGACCGATGAAGTCTACGTGGACCCGAAGGTGGCCTACGCCTCCTTCCGATTCACTGACGGGGGCGACGTGCTCCCGAAAATCCGAGCGGCGGCAGAGTCCGCTGTGAAGGCATGTGTTGCCGCTGGCCGCACCCCGAAGATGGTCGAGGTCGTGATTCGTGTCGCACCCTGACCAGTGGCACCGTGAAGACCACGTAGACGACATCCTCTCGTTTGACCTGGAGACCGATGGGTTCCTGAAGGAGCTCACGCGTATCTGGGTGATGGCGATTGGCGTCGTCGGCTCCGATGACATCATCACCTACACCGATCATGACCCGGCCTACCCTTCGGTTGCCGAGGGCATTGAGCGCCTCCGCAAACACCGAGACCGTGGCGGCAAGTTCGTCGCGCACAACGGGATCGGCTTCGACCTCAAGGCGATCCGCAAGGTTTCTGGACTGGACATTCCGTGGACTCAACTGTGGGACACCATGGTCCTGGGTCGGCTCCGTAACCCTGAGCGGCCCGGTGGTCATAGCCTGGAATCCTATGGGGTCGAACTCGGAATTCTTAAGGGCTCCCACAACGAGTGGGACAGGTACTCGGAAGCGATGCGTTCGTATAACGCACAAGACATCGCGGTCACGAATGCCCTGTTCCTGAAGCTCAAGCCCGTCCTGTCCTGGGGCGAGAGCGCCCTGCTGGAACACTACGTCGCGTACCTGATCGACCTCCAGATGGAGAACGGCTTCCCGCTGAACATGAAGGAGGCCATCGAGCTCGCGGCGCAACTGTGGGAAGAGCGCGAAGGCTATCTCGCGGAGATGCAGCGGGTCTTCCCGCCGATCTACGTGAGCGCCGGCCTGAAGCAACCCAAGGTCACGCGCAAGTACAAGGACAAGCAAGGCCGCGTCTGGGAGTACACCAAGGGCGCGGAGTACACCGAGGTCACGCTCCAGGAGTTCAATCCCGGCTCCGAGTATCACATCGACCGTCGCCTGTTCCGCAAGTACGGCTTCCGGTTCCCTCTGACCGAGGCCGGCAACCCGAACGTAACCGAGAAGATTCTCAAGAAGCTCGACTTCCCGGAGGTCCAGCCGCTCATCAAGTACGCGCGGGTGGACAAGATGTGGACCCAGGTCGCATCGCCTCCGAAGAAGAAGGGCGAGAAGCTCGTGGGCGGCGGATGGATTCACCACGCCGACGAGAACGACCGCGTGCATGGCTACGTGAACTCTAACGGCGCCGTGACGGGCCGCATGACTCACCGGATGCCGAACTCCGCCAACATCGACAAGGACGCGCGTATGCGTGCCCTGTGGATTCCTGGCGTGGGCTACGTGATGGTGGGCTGCGACGCCGAGGGCCTGGAGCTCCGCGTGCTCGCGCACTACCTGTGCCCGTTCGACAAGGGCCGGCTGGTGGTGGCGCTGCTGGAGGGCGACAAGTCCAAAGGCACCGATGCGCACTCGATGAACCGGGACTCGACCGAGCTACCGGACCGCGACTCGGCCAAGACGCTGCTGTACGCGGCGATGTACGGCTCGGGCGACCCGAACCTGGGCGAGATTTGGCTGAACGCGTGGCGTGCCACCGGCAAGCCGATCTACGAGTGGCCGACCTGGGCCTGGACGAAAGCGACAGGCAAGCCGCGACCCGCGAAGGTCATCGGCAAGATCGTCCGCGAGAAGCTCGTGGGCGGGATGGTCGGCTTCGGGAAGCTCATCGACGCCATCAAGAAGGCGGCCAAGGAGCGCGGCTACGTCAAGGGAATCGACGGGCGTCGCATCCGCGTCCGCTCGCAGCACGCTGCCCTGAACTCCCTGCTGCAAGGGACCGGCGCAATCATCATGAAGAAGGCCCTGTGCATCTATCACGACCGCGTGACTGCACTCGGCTGGAGGCATGGCGTCGAGTTCGGCTATCTCGCCAACGTCCACGACGAAGTTCAGCAGGAGGTCCTGCCGCACCTCGCGGAGCAGGCCGGGCAAATCTTCCAACAAGCCATCACCCAAGCTGGTGAGCACTTCAACTTCCGCTGCCGTCTCGACGGCGCGTATGACATTGGGAACAACTGGCATGAAACACACTGAACTGGCTGCGGCCAAGTTCCTGGCGGGACTCGCCGTCCTCCTGTTGCACCACGAAGAGTGCGAGCCGGACGAACTGGAGAACGCCCACGAGAACGCCGACGACGGCGGCAACTTCAACGACACGCTGGACTCGGGCATCGCCCTGGGCGAGCGCCTGCTGGCCGATGAAATCCGGGGACTCGCGGAGCGCTGCGGGGTGGACCTGGAGATCAAGCCGGCATGAAGGACGACATCGCAGTGGCCTGGGTCCTGGGCCTGATGTTCGGTAGCTGCCTCGCTGCCGGCGTCACTGTGTACATCTGGGCGTTCGGGAAGCTGGCCGCCTGATGCTCGCCCTGATCGACGGGGACGAGGCCATCTACAAAGCGTGCGTCATCAAAGTGGAAGACACCGATTGGGAATCGGAGACGATCGTGGATCGTCCCCCGACTCTCGAAGAAGCGGTGGACGCCCTGAAGCGCATGTTGGATTCGTGGATGGACTTGGCCCTGGCAGACGAGTTCACGTTCTGCCTCAGCCCGACGAACCGCACGTTGTTCCGTCGAGGCATCTACCCGCAGTACAAGGGCGGGCGCAGCGAAAAGCCGGACGTCTTCTGGCAACTGGAGGAATGGGTGAAGACCAACATGGACTGCACCGAGTTCCCCGGCCTGGAGGCCGATGACGTCATGGGCTGCATGAGCGGCGATGGGTTCGTCATCGTCTCGTCCGATAAGGACATGAAGACGGTCCCTGGCCGCCTCGTGAATCCCGGCAAGAAGGAGAAGGGAATCATCTCGCCGGCCCGCGCGGACTGGCAGTGGATGTACCAGACCCTCATGGGCGACGCGACCGACGGCTTCAAGGGTTGCATCGGTTGCGGACCAAAGGCCGCCGAGGACATTCTCAACGAATGCTCGGGCATCAAGGAGATGGCCGTGGCCGCCCGCGAGAAGTTCCTGGCGCCCAAGAAGGGCAAGTACAAGGACATCACCCAGACCGTCCACGACTTCCGCGTCAACGCTGTCATGGCCCGCATCCTGCGCCCTGGCGACTACAACCCGGCGACCGGCGATGTGAAGTACGACATCCCCGGCGTCAAATCCGTGAGTTTCAATGCAGACGAAAAAGCTGCGTAAGCCCCTGATCGGCCTCGCCGGTCGAGCTCGTTCGGGCAAGGACACCGCCGCCCAGGTCCTCATCGACTGGCACGGGTATCGCAAGGACTCCTTCGCCCGACCGATCCGCGAGTTCGTGGCCGGCCTGTGCGGGATCACCGTCGAAGAGATGGACCCGATCAAGGAGTCGCCGCATCCGCGCCTCTGCGGCGTGTCGCCGCGATACGCCATGCAGACCCTCGGGACCGAGTGGGGCCGGCACACCCTCGCCAAGAACATCTGGCTGGAACAGTGCCGCGCCCGCATCCTGGACAACGCCGAAGAGGGCGTGCCGACCGTCATCACGGACGTGCGCTTCGACAACGAGGCGGACCTGATCCGGGCGATGGGCGGCACGATCATTCACGTCGTCCGTCCGGATGCGCTCGTGGTGGCGGCACACGTGTCGGAGGCCGGCGTCACGGCTCAACCCTTCGACTTCCGCATCCTGAACGACGGCTCCCTGGACTCGTTCCAGCACGCCGTCACCCGCGTCTACCAAGACATCCGATGACCAACCTCACCCTGCCCCGATGGGTCTGGTACTGCCTCGCGGCGGTCCTGGTCCTGACGGGCGGGCTCGTCTACCGATCCCATGTCTATGACTCAGGCTACGACGCTGGCCGGGCCGCCGCAGAATCCGCAGCCGCTACCGCCCTGGCTCAGGCCCGCGCCGATGACGCTGCCGCAAGCGCGGACGCCGAGGCCCGCCTACGCGCTTCACTGAAGGTTTCCGAATATGAGCACCTCCGAATCCAAGCCGACCTCAAGTCTCGCCTGGCTGCTAGTGATCTCCGCGTCACTCGCCTGTCTGCTGACATCGCAAGGCTGCACGACGAAGCCGCAGGTAGTGCGCGACTTCCCTCCGATCCCGCCGTCCCTGGCGGAGCCGCCGGAGCCGATGCAGCCGATTACTCGGTGGCGGATTTGATCCTGACGATGGAGCAAAACTATGCGATTTGCCAACGCAATTCGGCTCGCCTGGAAGGGCTTCAAGTCTGGTATCGGTCTCTCGGGAAAGGCTCCGAGTAAATACGTACATGTTAGTGCCGACCCTATGCTCCTTAAGATAGACGAGGAAGGAATCCCCATGGATTGCCCCTCGTCCAAGGACCTCAGGATCGCCGCTGAGTACATCCGATTCCTCTTCCCCCTCCAGGACTTCAAGACCCTGGTGGAGGCCCAACAGTACCAAGCCGCCCATGAACTCGCTGGTATCCACGAGGGAGCTAAGTCCCTCGATGAGCTCGCGGACGCCCTGGACGAGCGCAACTCCCCCACTCGCCTATGAACTCTTTGAGTTCCTTCGTCGGACTGGTTACCCATGTGTGGGTGACTGGACTGTCGATCTATTGGGCCAGTGTGCGATATGCGCTTTCCACGATGGAGGCGGCATTAGTGCTGCGGTTTGGTTCGAGCCTATGGGTAATCGAGCCGCCCTCCATGTCCACGCTCGACCGGACGTCCGAGGGCGATGGGTCACACCGATGGTCCTGCGACGACTTAACGCTGTCGCCCGTGGCCTCGGAGTCCACGAAGTCGTGGCCGACCCACTGCCGGAACACCGTGGGTATCTGAGGCGCTTGGGGTTCCAACGTCTCACCTCCCACTTCCACCTCGATGTCCAAGCCCAATAAACAACCGACGCCCCAGGCCCCGCAGCCTGACGCTCCGGCCCCCATCGCCGTCTTCGGTCAAGAGGACAGCCCGGCGACCGCCGTACAGAAGAAGGCGCTCCAGCGCCGCTACCTGACGGCTGGCCCGTCCGCCGCCCCCTCGACCTCCACCAATGGAGTAGGCGTGAACCTGTGAAGCTACAGGACCGATACCAGGAGCTATCCCCGGAACGGGATATGCCCCTGCGACGGGCACAAGCCTGTGCCGCGCTCACGGTCCCTGCGATTTGCCCGATGCCGGGCCAGACCCCGGCGAACGCTCTCCCGCAGACCCATACGTCCTTCGGCTACCGAGGGGCAACCAATCTCGCCTCGAAGCTCATGATGGCGTTCCTCCCGCCGGGAGACTCAGCGTTCGACATCAACGTCAGCGTGGGGCTCCTGATGCGCGAGGGCGTCCTGTCGCCTCCCCCGGACATCATCAAGGGGCTCGCTCAGTGCGAGCAACTGATGAACACCAAGATCGAGGCGCTGTCCTGGCGCCGGTCCACGTTCACCTCGCTCCTGCACTGCATCGTGGCGGGTAACGTGGTCGAGTACATCCAGCCGGATGGAAAGCTGAAGCTGTACCGCCTGGACCAGTTCGTCTGCGTCCGCGACTTCACGGGCAAGGTCCTGGAGATCGTCACGGCGGAGAAGCTGAAGGCCCGGGGCCTGAGCCAAGACCTCCGCACGCGGACCGCGAAGAAGGAAGACGAGGACGTGATCCTCTACACCCGATTCGAGTACATCCGCGAGGGGTTCTACGCTGTCCAGCAAGACCTGGACGACGTGACCATCATGCCCCACAAGGTTCACCAAGGCATCATGCCGGCCAACGCGATTGCCTGGGAGCTCGTCCCCGGCGAGACCTATGGCCGCTCGCACGTCGAGGCGAACTACGCGGACCTCCTGGCGCTCGACAAGACGTCGCAGCATCTCCTGGAATCCGGCGCCATCGCGGCGCGGAACCTAATCTTCGTGAAGCCCAATGCGGCCGGCGGCAACCTGCGCAAGCGGATCGCTGAGGCCCGCAACGGCGCTGTGCTGTCCGGCAACGGCGGCCAGAACGGGGACATCCAACCGTTCCAGTTCAACAACGCGAACGCGATGCAATCGCTGAACGTCGAGAAGCAGGACCTGAAGCGGGACCTCTCGGTCGCCTTCCTCCTGACGAACGACTTGCGGCGAGACGCCGAGCGCGTGACGGCCTACGAACTGGAGATGCTGGTCACCGAGATCGAACAGAGTCTCGGCGGCGTCTACTCGTACCTAGGCCCCGAGATGATGGGATGGCGCCTGGAGAAGCTCATGGCGATCATGAAGTCCCGCAAGGAGCTCCCGCCGATTGGCGACGGGGACACCGAGATCACCGTCACGACGGGTCTCGCGGCCCTCGGCAAGGACGCCAAGATCAAGCGGGTCCGGTCCTTCTTCAGCCTGCTGAACGAAACGCCTCAAGCCTTCCAAGAAGAAGCCGCTGGCTACGTCAAGTTCGACACGATCCTGACGCCCGCCGCTGCTGCCCTCGGGTTCCCGCAGTCCATCAAGTCCTCGGATGAGGTGGCGAAGGAACAAGCCCAACGACAACAGGCGGAGATGGTCTCCCAGATGGCTCAACGAGCCGCTGGCCCGATGGCCTCCGCCGCAATGCAACCCGCATGACGACTCCCAATGGAACGCCTGCCGCGCCCGTAAGTGGCGCACCTGAAGTAGTGGTGGTGGCAACGCCCCCCGCCCTGGTCCCTGACTCCCCGGAGTACAACGCCGCGATGGTGGCGAAGGCCGACGGCCAAGTGCCGAACGCAGGAAACACGGAGCCGCCCAATGGCGCAACTCCGCCTGCCGCACCTGCCGAGACCGAGAAGAAGGAAGGCGACGGTACGCCGCCCGAGAACACTGAAGTCAAGCCCGAGGGCGACAAGCCCGCCGACGAGAACAAGGAAGGCGACAAGCCGACCGACGAACCCGTCGAGGCTGCACCCGACTTCGCCAAGATGTTCGAGGACGGCTCGTTCGCCCAAGCGTTCAATGCCGAAACCCTCGACCCGAAGTTCCGCGATGGCCTCGCCAAAGCGCTGAACGTCAAGGGCGAGGACGTGGACGGCATGGTCGCGCAGTTCAAGGCGGGCCAAGCTGCCCTGGCGCGTGAAGCGACCGCGAACCTCTTCAAGGCCGCTGGCGGCCAAGAGGCGTTCGAGGCCGCGGTGGCCTGGGGTCAGAAGAACCTGACGCCGGAACAGCAACAGTGGTACGACGCGCAGTTCAACGGACCGAATGCAAGCGACGCTGTGGCGCTGCTGATGCAGAAGGCCGGCGCCTCGCGTGATCCGAGCCTGCACGTCCCGAGCGGCGCCAGTGGCACCCAAGCCCTGCAACCGTTCCGCGACCAGTCCGAGGTCACGCGTGCGATGGCTGATCCGCGCTACCGCACCTCCGAAGCGTACCGCAACGAGGTCGAGTCCCGCCTGCGCATCTCGACGTACTAAGCCTCACCCCCTCCCTCCATCCCCAGGTCCGCTCCGATTCCCAAAGGACGCCTGGGGGTACACCATTTCCCTCAGAGAGAAACACTCTACATGGCATTCTCCCCCAACGCCGGCTCGCCGGTAGCTTTCGGCACTGGTCAATCGTCCCCGGCTGATGATCGCTCGCTCTTCCTGAAGAAGTTCACTGGTGAGGTCCTGACCGCGTTCACGCTGGCAACCGTCACCAAGGGCAAGTTCAACGAGCGCAACATCCAGGGCGGCAAGTCGGCGCAGTTCATCCGCACCGGCGACTCGATGGCCGAATACCTGACTCGCGGTCAGGAGATGATGGGTAACCCGTATGCGACCGGCGAAGTGGAAATCACTCTCGACGGTCTGCTGGTTGCTCACCACGCCCTGTTCGACCTGGACACCCTGATGTCGCAGTTCGACATCCGTGGTCCGATGACGACCTCGATGGGTCAGGCCCTGGCCGAGGTCTACGACCGCAACAACTACCGTGCTGCCATCCTGGCCGCGCGTCAGGCTGCTGTGGGTCCGTTCCCCGGCGGTTCGCGCATCGTGGCGGCTGACCTGCTGACCTCGGGCGTAATCGACGGCATGGCCTGGATGGCTCGCATCCGCGAAGCCAAGGCGGCGCTGTACGCCAAGAAGGTCCCGCTGACCTCGACCATCTACATGGCCGTCCCGTACGCCGTGTTCGATGCGCTGAAGTACGCGCGTGACTCCGTGTCGGGCCACTTCGTGAACCTGACCACGACCATCCAACTGGCCGCAGCCGGCGAAGGTGCGAACGTCACCGAAGCGATCCGCTTCGAGGGCGTGAACATCTACCCGACCCAACTGGTGCCGAACACCAACGAATCGGCTGCTACCTCGGTCTACCCGAAGTACCGCGCCGACTACTCGAAGACCTCGGCAGTCATGTGGACCCCGGACGCCGTTGGCGTGCTGACCCTGCGTGGCATGTCCACCGAGGTCGAGCGCTCGGCTCGTCGTCAGGAAGACTTCATCGTGACCTCGCAGGCTTCGGGTCACGGCACCCTGCGTGCCGAGTGCGCGGTGGAGTTCGCCCTGCCGGCGGCCTAAGCCTTTAGCAACCCCATGGGGAGTTCTGGATTTTCCAGGGCTCCCCTTTTTCGTTTCTTTCCCCAATGCCTCTTTCCCGTCTCGAAGCCGTCAACATGATGCTGTCGGCTGTGGGCGAGTCCGTGATCCTTGTCGAAGTCGAAGGGGCCGGTGACTTCGCCAACTGTTCCGCGATTCTCGACGCCGCAACCAAGGCGGTATTGGCGAAGGACTACGACTTCAATACCGAGGTCCGCACGCTGGTGCCTGACGCCAACGGAAACCTCCTGGTCGGACCCGAGGTCCTGAAGATCGACCCGGTAGACCCGTACCTCAAGGTGGTCCAGCGCGGCACCAAGCTCTACAACAAGGCGGACCGCACAGACGTCTTCACGGACTCCGTGGACGTCAACGTGACGCTCTACTTCCCCTTCGAAGAGTGCCCGTACCACGTCCAACAGCGCATCGTGGCCGACGCCACGGCCAAGTACCAGACGTCCTACGTCGGCTCGGTGGCCGCTGACAACTTCCTCCAGCGTGATCGCGGGGAGGCCATCGCAGACTCCCAGGCGTCCGAGTCGGATGTCGATGACTACAACATGCTCGACAACCCGGACCTTGCGTTCCTGCGTCGGCGCACCTACCCGAACGGATCAATCCTGTAAGTGCCAATCGACAACATGCTTCAGCCGCGCATCGGCGCACTCCATTCCGGGGTGAACCGACAAGCGCCGCTGCTGCGGTCTCCTTCCTCCATGGAAGAGATCGTGAACTTCCTGCCTTCCGTCGAGGTGGGCGGGCTCGTGGACCGCATGGGGACCAAGTGGATCGCTGGCCTGAACCGGACGTCCTACGCCCTCACGGGTCACACGATGTTCCGCACGAAGGACGGTCAGCCCTGGGTGATGCTCAAGCGAGCAGAGGCCGGGCAGATCGAGGTCCGCAATCTGGTCACGGGCGACATCGCTCCGGTCACATACGGCCCGTGGGTCCAGAACTACCTTGGCGACGGCTCTACCCTGCGCTTCCTGCCCGTCACCGATACCGTCTTCATCCTGAACACGGCGGTCACGGCGACGGTCACAGAGACCGCCAAGCCGGCCCTGACCCGCGCGTACGTCGTCGTCAAGAAGCTCAACTCTGCCAGTCAGTCCTTCTACCTGTCGTCCAACGTCGGCTCCGCCAGCGTGTTCTACGACGGCTCAGGGGGCGCGAAGACCCGCGATTGGGTCGCCTCGCAACTGGCGGCGGCGATTGGTGCCAACATGCCCGGCCTCTTCGTGTCCCGGATCAATAACGTGATCCGTATCGAAGGCCCGACCAACATCGTCTCCACGCTCTCGGGCTCGAACGATTGGGATGAGACCGCGATGACGGTCCTCAAGCAACGGGCGTCGGTCATCACCGACCTCCCGAACGTGGGCTTCCATGGCGAGCCGATCCTGATCGACCAGAACCAGGGCGACCTCAAGTCGTCCTACTACGTCGCCTACGACCAACCGACGAAC
Organism: Cupriavidus nantongensis; assembly: GCF_001598055.1. Classification (NCBI taxonomy): domain Bacteria; kingdom Pseudomonadati; phylum Pseudomonadota; class Betaproteobacteria; order Burkholderiales; family Burkholderiaceae; genus Cupriavidus; species Cupriavidus nantongensis. Next base: position 3,859,269 of record NZ_CP014844.1, read on the forward strand.
GCTTACCGCGAATGCTCCTACCTGGACGCCTTCGGGACCTCCGGTCGGATCGAGCCGGGCACCATGCCTATCCGACTGCACCAGACGGGCGCGAACTCCTTCGAGCTCCAGCCGTGCGATTGGACGCTGCGGAAGACTGGTGACGCGGACAGCAATGCCCCTCCCCCGTTCGCCGGCAAGCAGATCACGGACATGGCCCTGTGGAAGGGTCGGCTGTGGCTGGCCGCTGACGACTGGATCATCGGGAGCCAACCCGACGACCTGTTCAACTTCTGGAACGCCAGCGCCCGCGAGATCGTGGCGAGCGACCCCGTGCCGCTCCAAGCGGACGCGGACAGCGGGAAGATTCGCTACCTCCGCGCGATCCGTAACTCGCTCATCGTCGTCACCGAGTCGGCCCAGGCCGCAGTGGACGGCGGTCAGGCCATCACCCCGATGGACGCCTCGATGGGCGTGGTGACCCGCTACGAGCTCGACGGCGAATGCCCGCCCCAGGTGGTCGGTGATGTCCTGTACTACACCGGCTCGTCCGAGGGCCGCTCGGTCCTGTGGGAATACTCCTACCGCGAGGCGTCGCAGAACAACTACGCGGAGGACATGAGCAAGCACGTGCCGGACTACTGTCCTGGCGCGGTCCGGCGCATCTCGGGCTCGGCCCAGGCTGGCCGGAACTTCCTGTGGACCGGCCTCGCCCCCAACAAGCTGTGGGTGCAGACGAACTACTGGAAGGACGCGCAGCGCCAGCAGAACGCATGGGCCACGCTCGCCTTCGATGGGGTCTCGTACATCCGGCTCCATTGGGTAGACAAGGGCTGGTTGTACCTGCTGGCCGACGTGGGGAACTACGTGCAACTGCTGAAGGTGAGCATCGAGGCCGTTCAAAGCCTGGATGCGCAGCGGCTGGACTTCCTGGTCCCGGCCCAGATCACCTGGAACGTGGCTCGGAATCGCTCCGAGGTCATCGTCCCGACGCCACTGGCGGGCCTGGACAACATGGTCGTCCTGGTCCCCAACGATTCCGGCTGGTACTCCGAGTACCCGGCCACGGTCGTGTGGGATGGCTCGCAGCACGTGGCCCACTTCCAGACGCACGTGACGGCGCCCCAGGGCTTCCTCGGGCGGCGCTTCGAGCGGTACTGGACGTTCTCCCCGTTCTACCCTGCCGCAGGCGAAAGCCAGACGCCGATGGGCCGGCTTCAGGTCCACAAGGTCTTCCTGGATGCGCTACGCGCCGGGGACTTCAAGGCCACGGTGGTTCGCAAGGACCGCCCGCCGATGGTCGTCCAGTTGTCTCCGCGAGTCGTGGGGGAAGCGCTGGTGGCCGACAACGGCGAGAACCAGACCTTCGGTATCCCGTTCAACGCGCAGGGCCACAAGGCGCAACTGACGGTCTCCACGACGTCCTCTGCCCCCATGGCCGTCACCGGCTACACCCTGGCCGCCCGCTACGCCAACCTCTTCGCATCGCAATGAAACTCGTACCGCCGACTCTCGCGCATACCGACGCCCTGGCTCAGAAGCTCCGCCGAGCGGACTGCTATGAGCTCGTCCTGGCCCGTCCAGGCGAGCATCCGCTGGACGTCATCCGGGAGTCGGTGGACGACTCTGTGATCGCTGAGACCATCCTGACTCCCCGTGGCCGCGTCGCCGGCATCTGGGGGGTCACCTCGCATCCTCAGGACGGCGTGGGCTCCATCTGGATGCTCGCTACGCCGTACCTCCTGGAGGTCGCTACGCCCTTCCTCAAGGTGTGCCATCACCGGATCGGGCAGGCTCACTTCCACTTCCCTACGCTCGTCTGCGCCCCGTGGCGGCAGAACGCGCTCCACCTCAAGTGGCTCGCATGGTGCGGCTTCCAAGCCGTAGACCTGGGCCACGAACACTTCCTCCCGCATGTGCGAACCTACAACCATCGTGATGCTCACGACGCTGGCAGTGTCGGCGGCGGGGGCGCTGATGCAGAACAACGCGCAGAACAGGGCCATCGAGGCCCAACAGACTGCGCAGAACCGGAACATTGAAGAGGGCTACCGCGTCGCTCAAGAGCGTCAGCGGCAAGCCGAACTCAAAGCGTTCGAGCAACGGACTGACCGCGCCCAACAGGCGAACCGGCAACTGGCGATGGCCCGAGTCGGGGCCGCCGAGGGCGCGGGGTCTCTCGCTGCGAGCGCAATGAACATCTCCGCTGCCGCTGCGGCGGACCTGGGTCGTATCGACGCCGGCCTAGACAACGAGCGCTCGGGCGTCAGTGACCAGATGGCGGCGCTCCAGGCGGGCGGCGCTGACGCTGCGGCACAGGCTGCGGCTGCTGGTCGCGTCTCGCAAGTCCAGGCCGGCGCCCAGATCGGGCAGGCCCTGGTCGGCGCGGGCGCTCAATACTTCCAGCGTCAGACGCAACTCGACGTGGCGAAGAACTACCGCATCCAGAACCCTCCAAAGTAACCATGGCCGGACAAAAAGCAAACGCATTTGCCGCTACGCCGGCCTATGAAACCCCGAAGGTCGATGGCGCGGCGCGGGAGGTCACTGACCTCTATCGCCCCGTGGCCGCACAGGTCCAGGGGACGGGCCAGCAACTCGCCCAACTCGGGAACGTCTTCGGCTCATTCTTCGGCAACCTCGCGCGGACGTCCGAGGCCATCGGGCAGACGCTCCACCAGGAGCAACTGAGCGAGGCCCACAAGGAGAACGCCGCCCTGAAGGAACTCGCCATGAGCGACGTCCAGAAGGGAGTGGCGCGGCGCCCGGAGTACGAGAACCGCCAAGCCTACTTCGGCATGTATCAGGAGGCCAGCGCTGACCGTGCGTCCACCCAGGACGTCACCAAGCTCTCCGAGGACATGGCGAAGGGCTACATGCTCGACGGGTCCACCGGGACGCCGCGCGAGTGGGTGGACAACTGGATCAAGAACAACCTGGGCGAAGGCGGGACCGGCGATCCGACCTACGACGCCCGCTACCTCTACTCGATCAATAAGGCGGCTGACGGCCTCGTCGCCCGCTACGGCGAGAAGACGCAGCAGAACATCGAGACCATTGCGACCCAGGACATCACGGGCGATCTGATGGACCAGATGCAGAACGGCACCCTCACGCAGGGGTCGCTCGCCCTGGGAATCTCGAAGGCCACGACGATCTTCAACGGGGATCGCGTCGCCGCCGACAAGTTCGTCCTGAACCTCGCCTCGCAAGTCACGAACGCTTCGCAGGGTACGGCCCTGTGGGAGCGGCTGCATGACCTGGGCTACGACAAGACGCACCCCGAGCTCATGAACGACATCGGGGAGCGGCTGGTAGCCCGGACGCAGCAAGTGAAGACCATGGAAGCGCGGGAGGCCGTGAACAACTGGAACCTCCGCGTGGCTGGTCTCGCCGCCAACCCGAACGCCACGACGAAGGATTGGGCCGACGCGATCTACGACTACCAGAAGATCGACTCGATCCACGGCGTCGGCATGGCTGGCGTGGGCCAAGCGCTTCACGGCCTCCAGCAGGCGGCCAAGGTCACTGCCGGAGTCAACCTCGCCCGGTACGCCGTGGACAACCAGGTCGATCACACGCTCGTCGGGGATCACTTCGGGGTCTCTGCGGCCGACGTGGCGAACGAGCACCAGGCCAAGATGCTGTCCGAGGATGCACAGCGCGGCGGCGGAGCCTTGGGTCAAACCACGGACCCGCTCGGCAACGTCCACCCGACCAAGACGGCGGAGGCCATGCAAGAGTTCGTGGCGTACCAGACGTCCGACCGAATCCAGCGCGTCCTCCCGGCGCCCCCGCCCTACATCAAGGCGGAGATGTCGAACGCCCTACTCGGTAAGGACTCGGCCCTGGCCGTCAACGCCTACTCCGGGATCAAGGCGATCCAGGCCAAGGTCGGTGATGCTGGCCTGTCGCACTACCTGACTCCCCAAGCCGAGGCCCGGTGGCGTGCCCTGGACGCTGCGGCGCCGATGTATGGCGACCCTACCGCCGCGTTCAAGTACGTGACCGACAACCCGAAGGCCGAGGACACCCTGTCCAAGGCGCAGCAGGGCGGAAAGGTCGAGTGGTCCTCCCTCCTGGGGCGAGACAAGAAGGCGTTTGAAGTCGAGAACGACCTGATGTCCGCCGTCGGCAAGGAGGTCCTGGAGAAGACCGGGCGCGACGGGTTCATCCGCAACCCGAAGGTGGGCTTCCACCCGGACGTCCAGGCCGAGATCATGGGTATCGCTGCGATCCAAGCGGCGGAGCTCAAGGCCCAGGGTATCGTTGATCCTGATCGGGTCTACGAGGCCACGGCCAAGATTCTCGCGGGACGCTACGTGACGGTCCCCGGCAAGGATGGCAACTTCCAACTGGCGAAGAACCCGAACGGCTCCCGAGGCATGGCGCTGGCCGACCCGCTGAACGCGGCGCCGGATCACCCGTTCTCGGTCCAGAAGGGCTACAAGCCGTTCTACGCCGGCACCGCGTTCAAGAACGCCCTGGGCGAAATCGAGGACCCGGTGGATCACTGGAAGGCCGACGCCAAGAAGTTCAAGGAGTCGTTCCCTGGGATCGCCCCGGACGTCGGTGAGCTCTACCTGGACGCCACGCAGCGCAACGGACTTCGGGCCGTCTACGGTTCCGACCAGACGCCGCTGATGTTCCGCCCTGGAATGTCCGTGGCCGTCCCGACGACCGTCGAGCACGCCTACGACTCGGCAGTGGTCGGCCTGGGCGGAAAGATCGTGGAGAAGACCACGAAGGCCGTGAAGGTTCCTGACGATCCCGCGAAGGCCGCCGAGTTCTTCAAGCAATACCTCCCTCCCGGCATGTACGCCATGTACGACTCCAGGTCCAACACCTACGGCGTCATGTATGGCTACCGGATCGAGAGGACACAGGCCGCCGCCGACGCCCGCCGCGCTTCCAACGAGAAGCAACGCACGTGGGAGGACAAGCCTGAACATCAAGCCGTGGGGGTTATGCGACGCCCACTGCGTTAAGGAGAGCACATGCTTCCAGCAGACGTGCTCCCCGAGAACGTCATGAGCAACGCAATGCAGCAGGTAGCTCAGGAGCGGTTCCAGTCCGGTGAACTCCGGACTCCCCCGCCGCCCAAGACGCTCTGGGACCCCCAGAAGTTCTTCGACTATCTCGGTGGAGCGAAAGCAATCACCCAACCATTCCGAGGCGCCAAGGCCCCGCAGGGCGGCTGGCTCGACATGGTGAAGCAAGGCGTGGCCGGCTCGGAAGGATTCGAGTCCCGCGCCTACCATGGCGTCTTCTCGCCCAAGCGCCGACCCGGCGACATCTACGTTCGCCCCGGCGACTACGTGGACGGCCAGAAGGATGAGGTCTCCATTGGCTACGGCTGGAACATCCCTGGCAACCCCGACTCCGAGAAGGTCTTCAAGGAGGTCCTCGGGATCGACGCCGACGGCTTCAAGGCCATCAAGAACGGCACGGGGACCATCACCCAGGGGCAGGCTGACAAGCTCCTGGAGTACGGCATCTATCGTGCCAACGGATACGTGGACCACATGGTCAAGCGTGACCTGAAGGACCACGAGCGGGCCGCCCTGGTCTCCCTCATGTACAACCTCGGACCCGGCGGCTTCAAGGCTCGCGGCATCGCAGAGGCCATCAACTCCGGCGCTTCGCCTGAGAAGGTGGGCGAGATGATCCGCAATTCGTCCCCGTCAGCCAAGAAGCTCCAGCCGCGCCGTGCGGCGGAAGCGAACCTATGGCTCGGCGTGGCCGGCGCAACGAAGTCACTGGCGTCCACTGAATCCAATGGACTCCGATGAAGCTCACGCAACGTGACGTGGATCGACTCAAGGGGGTGCACCCCGATCTAGTGAAGCTCGTCCAGGCCGTATCGGACATGCTACTCGGCCCCATGACCTTCATGGTCATCGAGGGTCTTCGGACAGCCGAGCGCCAGCGCGAGCTCGTGAAGGCCGGCAAATCCCAGACGCAGAACTCCCGCCACCTGACGGGACACGCTGTGGACCTGGGCGTGCTGATCGACGGCAAGCTCACCTGGGACTTCAAGGTCTACAAGACCCTCGCTGACATCGTGAAGGCGCACGCCGCACGGCTCGGCGCCCCCATCGTTTGGGGTGGGGACTGGAAGACCCTGAAGGACGGTCCCCACTTTGAACTCGACCGCAAGGTCTACCCTTAACAACTCGACATGGCTGATACTCCCGTCGTCCTGAATCAACCGGCCAACGATATGCTGGCCGACTCCAACCCGGCGCAGGGCGGCTACGTCCCTGTGGACCCGGTAGCGGAGAAGCTGAACCGCCCGGACGCCTGGGATGTCGCTGGCGCCACGTGGCGCACCGAGACCGTCATCGGTCAACTGATGAACCGCTCCGGGGGCGGCGTTACTGCCCCCGATCCCCAATTCAATCCGTACGCCTTCCTTCGTGAGAACGAGCAGGAGTACGAGTTCCTGAAGCCCCTGGCCGCCCAAGGCGTATTCGGCTTCGACAAGCTCCAGTCCAAGGAAGAGTTCGCGCAGTACGCCCAGGCGATGCAGCGGAACCTGAAGGACCGCGAGATCATGGCAACGGGCAACAGCAATGCCCTGCTGAACTTCGGCGTGTCCCTCCTGGACGCTACCACTCTCGTGAGCGGTGGCGCCGCGCTCAACGGCGTGAAGGCCGCAACCCTCGCCGGTCGCATGGCCCGAGGCGCCGCCATCGTCGGCACGGACGCCGCGATCCAGGAAGGCGTACTGCAAGCGCTGGACTCGACCCGCCCGGCCAGTGACGCCTTCATGAACATCGGCATCGGCGCAGCGCTCGGCGCGGGCATCGGCCCGTTCCTGCGGCACATGCCGGCTGACTCGGTACTGCGCCCTGCCCATCCCGACAATCCCCTGCGCCCGGAGAACCTGGACAAGGCGGAGATGGTCGAGATGCGGATCGGTGAGACGCCTGCCGACAGCATCGGCGCCATGCGGGCGACCACTGGAACCGAGGACACCGAGATCGCCGTCGGCAAATCCAAGATCGCCCAGGCGGTCGATTGGGCGCTGGCGCCGCGCTGGACCCCCCTGGGCCGCGCCACGAACTACGTGTCCGAGAAGGCCCGGCAGTATCTCTTCGCCGCCTACGACACTGGCGGCCTCCTGACGAAGGGTGACGTGGCAGGCCACGCGCGTCCCGTGGAGGCGGAGACCCTCAAGACGATCTACGACCAGGAGACGGCAAGCGTCCTCCGGGACGTCGATTCGATCTACAAGGCCGCGAACATGGACCTGGGGCAGTCCGCCCTGGAGACCTCCGCGAAGGGGCTGGTGAACACCTGGACCCTCGGGAAGCGCTCGGCCAACACGATTGGCGAGGACGTCTTCAAGACCGGCGTGACGATCATCCAGCACGGCTCGAACGCCGGCATGACGTCGGCGGACATCTCGAAGAAGGTCATGAAGCATCTGACCGACGCCGGCCTCACGCCAGAACAGGCGGCCCTCGTGCACAAGCGTGTCTACGAGGCCGAGGCTCGCTACCACGAGTCCTATGAGGCCATGTGGAACAAGGCGGTCAAGATGGGGCTGGCCGACCCCGCGCTCAAGGGCGAGGGCCGCTACGGTATGCCCCAACTCTGGCAGAAGGGCGCCATCGACTCGAACCCCGAGGCGTTCCGCGCCTTCATGCAAGAGCACCTGGGCTCCCGTCCGATGGACGAGTGGCTCATGGAACAGGGCTACATCAAGAACCCCAATGCCGAGCCCAAGCTCGACGCGGACGGCAAGCCCATCGAGACGACGCCGCACGCGTCCTGGCAGGACATCCTGGACTCCGGCGACGGCACCCTGAAGAACGACATCCTGAAGGACTGGCGCGGCGAAGAGAACGACTACTTCAACGCCCGCGTGGCCGAGGAACTGGCTGACGCCGAGCGCCGCCACAAGCGGAACATGGAGAACCTCTCCGACGTCCTGAGGCAACTTGGGAAGTCCGAGACGGAGGCCCGTGCGGCCCGCCTGTCCGAGGTGAAGGCCCAGGCCCGAGAGATGGAGCGCGGTATTGTGTTCCGTCGGGTGGCCGCAGGGTCGCTAAAGGCGGAACGTGCTGAAGCCAAGGTGGTCTCGGCGCAGCGTCGCCTGGATGCCATCGGCGGCGGGGACGTCTCCGACCTCCAAGCGGCTCTCCGGGAAACCGGGGAAGCACTGGACTCCGCGGGGCCTCGTGAGGCTGCGGCCACTGCCCGTGTCTCTGAAGCCGACGCGCTGGTGGCGGACCTGAAGGGGCAGAAGGCGGACGTGATCGCTGAGAAGAAGCAGGTGACTGCCGACTTCCCGCCGAACACGGCCCAGAAGACGCACCACATGATGCCCCTGCGGGACGAGCACTATCGTCTCAAGGCAGAACTGCGTGACGCCCAGGCGGAGCTCAAGGCCGCCCAGGACGAGCTCGCAGAGGCCCAGGCCGACTTCGACTCCCTGGCGAAGACCCAGGCGGACACCCGCCGCTGGCTCGACGCCGCCGCGAAGGACATCGACACGATCAAGTCCAACGAAGCGGATTCGCTGCTGGCCCCTGGGTTCCGCGCCCAGGAGATCGACAACATGGCCGCCCTGGAGGAACTGAAGCGCATCGCTGACGAAGCGACCGCGACCCGCAAGACGGTCTACGAGAAGCGCCGGATGCTCGGGGACGACGTTAAGGCCGCTCGCAAGGCCGCCAACCGCTCGGCCTCCCAACTCCGCGTGGCGAAGTCCCGTGCCCGAAAGGGATCGCACGAGGCGCCGCCACTGACGAAGTACGTCCAGCAACTCTCGGAGAACCTGCGCGGACAAGCCCAGGCGCCGCGTGGTCTGCTGCTGGAGAACTCGCCGGTCACTGGTCGGCTGAAGGAGCGCAAGTTCCAGTTCAACGAGCAGGAGTACGACCGCCTGCGCGAGCTCGGCTTCCTCGAATCGAACGCCGCCGACGCCTTCCAGAAGTACATGCAAGACATGGGGGGCCAGATGGCGCTCCACCAGGCGTGGGGAGGCAAGAAGATCGAGGACGTCATCCGCGAGGTCGAAGAGGACCTGGACCGCATGATCGGCTCCGCGAAGCCCGAGGACCGCAAGACCCTGGCGCAACAGCGCGACCTGATTCGGGACGACCTCAAGGCCGCCTCGGATCGTCTCCTGGGTCGCTACGACGTCAAGGACCAGAACGGCGTCGTGTGGATCGCAGACTCCCTGCGACAACTCGGCCTCGTGCGGTTCATGGGCGGGTTCATCTTCGCGGCCATTGGCGACATCGCCACGGCTGCGTGGGCCGCCCCAGGCTCAGTCACTCGCGCCCTCACCGGCTCCGCCGTCCGCGATATGAAGTACATCGTGGAGCAGGCCGCCAAGGGCGACAAGGACTTCAAGCAACTGGAGCGCATCCTGGGCTCCTTCGAGACCGGGCTGCACATGAGCCAGTCCGATAAGGCCCTCGGCCTGGGGGCCGTCCGCGATCACATCGGGTTCGGCACCGGGAAGACCAAGGAGATCACCGGGAACATCACGAAGTACCTGGACCTCGTGGCCGATGCGGGCAACCGCCTGTCCGGTCTCGCAGCCTACTCCAACGTGGTGCGCCGCGCTGCCGGCCTCGCCCAACTGGCGAACATCGCTGAGTGGACGAAGGGGTACGACAAGCTGTCGCCCGGAATCAAGGCGGACCTCGCAGCCGTCGGCATCGGTGAAGTGGAGGCCAAGCGCCTCGCGGAGCTATTCGCCAAGCACGGCTCCGAGGAACGTCGTGGTCTGTTCAACCCTGGGATGTCAAAGTGGCTCTCCGAGCCGGACGGCGACGAGATGAAGGAGGTCCTGGAGGCGGCGCTCGTGAAGGCGCAGAAGCGGGCCAGCTACACGTCCGGCTACGGCAATCAGCCGCTCCTGATGGACAAGTGGTACGGCAAGCTCTTCCTCCAGTTCCAATCGACCGCCTTCCAGTTCACCAACAACTTCCTCCGGGCTGGCTTCCAGCGCGGGGCGGTCACTGGTGAGCACGCGAAGTTCGCTCAGGCCCTGGGGATCGTGATGGCCGCTGGCGTCGTCATGAACGTCCTGTCGTCCATGCGGAAGGGCCAAGACCCCACTGAGCAAACGCCGCACGAGATGGCCTACAACACCATCCAGCGCTCGGGCGTCCTGGGCTACCTCGGGTCGTTCGTGGACGCTGGCGTGAAGCTCTCGGACCCCGTGACCAAGGAGCACCTCGGCTTCACCCTCGCGGGTAAGGGGTCGCGGTACTCCCAGGGATCGTGGGCCTCGAACCTCGTGGGGCCGTGGTTCGGAAACCTGGAGACTCTCTCCCAGGCTGGCGCGAACGCCGTCAATGGCGACCTCGACCAGTTCGGGAAGAAGATGCGCTCCCTGGTCCCGCTGCAACAGCAGTACGGGTTCATCAAGTACATCTTCGGAGCAAACGACGACGACTGATGCTGTCGGTTTATGTAACCGATGGGACGCGGACGGACTACACGATTGACTGGCCCTACCTGGAACGGTCAAACATCGTGGTCACTGCGAACGAAGCGCCTCGTGCGTTCACGTTCGTGGATGACCACACCGTCCGCGTCGTCACCATCTTTGGCGAGCCCCTGCCGGCTGGTCAAACTCTCAAGATCATGCGGGTTACCCCGGACCTCGTGGACTACGCGAAGTTCGTGGACGCCGCAAACCTGACTGCCGATGACCTGAACCGCGCCCGCCTCCAATGCCTGTTCCTGATCCAGGAGCGGAGCGGAGGCATCACCGGCTCCATCGGGACGGTCATCCAACTGATCCAGAACGAGATCGAGACGGTCTCGGGCGCCCTGGATTCCATTGCGCAGTCCCAAGCAATTCTCACGTCCGGGCTTCAGACCCTGGACGATCTCTCATCGCAGATCGAGGTCATCGGCAACGAGGCCGACGCGCTGCACCAACAGATTCTCAAGGAGATCGAGGACCGCGACGCGGCCACGACCGTCCTGGCACAGCGCCTGGATAAGGTCGAGATCGACAGCCAGAACCTGCGGGCGTCGGTGACGTCGGAGGTCAACCTGCTGAAGTCGGAGACCGCCGCCCTCGCCTCCAAGACGGACACCATCCAGGCATCCCTGGACCGCCTGGAGCCCGGTGACGAGGAAGACGACAAGATCGCCGCCTCGATCATCAATACCGCCGTGACGTCGGTGAAGCAAGACTCGGCGCTGGCGAAGCGTGTCGAGACGCTCCAGGCGACGATCAATGAGGACATCACCGCGCAGATTCAGACGGAGCAGACGGCTCGCGTGAGTGCCGACGAGGCGCTGGCGCAGCAGATCACCTCCCTCCAGTCCCAGATCGGTGAGGACCTCGCCCAGGTCATTGAGGACATGCAGACGTCCATCACCGCCGTAGACGGCAAGGTGACCGGGTTGAATGCGCAGTACACCCTCAAGGCCCAGGTGCAGCGTGCCGACGGCAAGGCTGTCATGGCGGCCATCGGACTCGCCGCGACGTCCAACGACGACATGAGCGGCTCCGAGATCGTGATGATGGCGAACCGCCTCGTCTTCGCGGACCCGGCGTCTGTCGATGGCCCGCTCAAGCCGCTCTTCACGGCGGGCAACGTGGACGGCTCACCGACCTTCATCATCCCGGCGAACGTCATGGGGGACCGTACGTACCCTGGCCGTCTCCTGGTGGACGGGTCGGTCGAGGCTCGCAGCATCAAGGCCAACGAGATCACCGGCGACAAGATCAAGGCCGGCACCCTGACGGCCCGCGAGGTCAATGTGAACTTCGGGGGCAACATCGTCCCGAACGCGTCGATGGTGGACGTGAACGGGGGTCTCCCGAACGGATGGGGCACGTGGAACGGAATCCCAGGGGCCTCAGTCTCGTTTGGGGACAGTGACGGCGGTGGCGTGTCCGTCTGGTTTCCCAACGGGACCAAGGGCCTCTTCATCCGGCAACTAGGACCCACGGGGAACATTGGTGCGCAGCAATACGCCCTGTTCTCAAGCACGGTCTTCTCTGTACAGGAGGGCACCGACTACGAGTACTCAGTCTACTCGGGCGCTCACCGCTGCACGGCCCTGGTGATGCTTGAGTACTTCACGGCGGCGGGGGCGTCCCTGGCAATCTCCCCGCTCGACAAGGTGGCCTATCCAGACCTGTTCAATCCGGCTCAGTTCGGTGGCGGGCAGAACATGGCCCTGTTCAAGAGGATCGGGGGGATTCACCGCGCCCCCGCCGGAGCGTGCTCCGCGCGGCTACATGTCGGGAAGTACGACACCTACGCAGGCAACGCCGACAGTTGGGGATTCTTCATGAAGCCCATGGTGGCCGAGGCCAGCCCAGGGCAGACCCGCCTGACGCCGTACAAGGAAAGCGGGCTCGGCACGAAGATCACCCCCGGCGGCATCACGACCCCAAGCCTCTCGGCGCTGAGCGCGAACATCGGGCTGCTGCGCACGGCGACGTCCGGGCAACGCTCCGAGCTCGACTCCAACTCCTACCGCGTCTACGACGGAAACAACGTCATGCGCGTCCGCCTGGGAATCTGGTGATGCCGGCGGGTCTTCAAGTGTTTGACCAGAACGGCGCACTGGTTCTCGACATAGGTCACCGGCTGGCCCGGATCACGGGGATGTTCTACACCGGCAAGAACACGGGGTACTACGACATCCCTGGGACGAACACAGGCGACCCGTGGTTTGCCGCAGTGGCAACGAACCGTCCAGCGGAACCCGTCGGGGAGGCGTCGTTCTCGCTCTCTGGGAACCGACTCTTCTGGTCGTTCCCGCTGCCTGACGGCGTTCCAGACAGCACGGGGCTCTACTACAACAACATCAACTACATGGTCTTCACAGGAGTTCGATGACCGCAGGACTTACCGTGTGGAACACATGGGGCACTGTGCAAGTCGATGACACCTGGGCGAATCTCTCGCTCCGGTACAAGGTCCAGGTCAACACGACCGTCACGGGCGTCAATGGATCACGGGGATACGAAGGGACGCTCACGCTGCCCTGCGACACCCCGCTGCTATTCATGAAGCCCACGGCGTCGGCGTGCATCAAGGCTTGCCAGAACAACGGCAACGGAACGTGGACCTGGACTTTCGGGACGCTGGACCCGGCGACCATCACTACCTACGTGTTCGACAAGCCCGTCTGGCTCGCACAGTCATTCGGGCTGGAAATCTACGACGCCAATGGCAACAAGACGTTCGGGGACCAACACAAGCCCCTGAGGGTGGCCGGAGTCGTCCAGCCGGGCGCCGCGTCGGTCCAGCCTATCAACTTCTACGAGACTCCCTGGATTTACGCGGGTCTCCCTGCTGGCTCATACGCCGTCTGCGCGTCCAACCCAGGCTCCGGGGAGCAACTCGCGTACGACAACGCTGAGGCCCAATTCTCTCAGGCGCTCTATGCGGGGATACGTGATCGGCAGGATGGGTGCCAGATGGCCTACGTGCCGGTCGCCTCGATTCCAGGGGACGCCTCTCCGGGCTCCTTCGTCCCTCCCCAATTCATCATCATCGCAGACGTCATGGGTCTGTAAAGGAGATCAATGGCATGGTATGCAGCGGGTACTGTCGCGCTCACGAACGGTGACACGACGGTAACCGGGACCGGCACTTCCTTCATCGTGAAGGCCAAGGCCGGCGACATGTTTGTCCCCGAGGACGGCTCGAACGCCTTCTACGAGATCGGGTCCATCACGTCCTCGACTCAGTTCGTCCTCAAGCGGCCCTACCGGGGCACCACGGCCCAGGGCGTCGGATACGCAATCGTGCCGACGCAGAGTTTCCTGAAGGAGCTCGCCGCCCAGGTCACCGACCTCATCACGCTGTACTCGGAGGTTCCGCAAGACGCTGCGGACGCCGCCGCCTCGGCCCTGGCCGCGCAAGGTTACCGCGATGAGTCCCTGGCAGCAAAGACCGCCGCGGAGTCCGCCCGTGACTCTGCCACGGCCTCGAAGACCGCTGCGGCTACCTCGGCAACGGACGCCGCGAGCTCGGCTTCAGCCGCTGCGACGTCCGCGTCGTCGGCTTCCACTGACGCAGCCACGGCGACCTCGAAGGCGTCGGCGGCCTCAACGTCGGCCACGAACGCGGCCACGTCGGCAACCAATGCAGCGGGCTCGGCCACTGCCGCGAACACGAGCAAGACGAACGCGGCGACGTCCGCCACGAACGCAAGCAACAGCGCGACGGCTGCGGCAACATCCGCGACGAACGCCTCCAACTCGGCCACGAGCGCCGCAAGCGCGAAGACCGCTGCTGAGACGGCACGGGATGCGGCTGCGGCCTCGGCCACTGCGGCGGCCACGTCCGAGACGAATGCAGCAAGCTCGGCTACGAGCGCATCGAGCGCCAAGACCGCCGCAGAGACGGCGCGGGACGCTGCTGTGGTCGCCCGGAACGAGGCGGAGGACTTCGCGGCCGCAGCGGCCAATGTGAAGTCGGTGGCCGGACGAACCGGAGATGTGGTACTCGCAGTGGCTGATGTGAGCGGCGCTGCGCCCTTGGCGTCCCCGACGTTCACGGGTGCACCGAAGGTGCCTACTGCGGTAACGTCCACGAACACCACTCAAGCGGCCTCCACGGCATTTGTGAAGTCAGTCCTGTCGAGCATCGGCCTAAACGGACAAGCAGCAAGTGGCGGATTGACGGACCTAGACAATGCGGCGCTCGGGGCTGTGGTAACTGTGAATGGCGCCGAGAGCGACGCAGCGACGTATCACTGGCCGATTACGGGAAGCGCTGGATCAACCCTAGTCTGGTACAACGTCTTCACTTACGGCACGGCCATCCGCGCGACGCAATGGGCCACGCAGGCGTTCTCCGGGACAAATCAGAACCGAACGTGGGTGCGTGAGAAGCATGACTCCGCGTGGTCGGCCTGGCGCGAGCAGGCGACGAAGGATTACGCCGACACAAAGCTGCCCCTAGCGGGCGGTACGCTTACCGGCCCGCTTGTCGTACAGGTGGAGGACAACACTGCTGCTGTTGGGCTCGACAACGGACTGAACGAGAAATGGATCGAGTACAAACACAACGGCGTGCGTCGCATCTCCTGTACGTACAACAACACTCTGGATTCCTACAATATTGTTCGTTACGACCTTAGCGGCAATTATCTCGATACCCCGTTCACTCTAGGGCGCAATACCGGACTCGTCACCGTCCCTGGGCGGGTTGATATTGGCGATACCCGAAACGCATCAAAACTCAATTTGATTGGGTGGGGCAACGGGCGCGGGGTGGCGCTTCTCACGCAGCCATCGCTGACTGGTACGAACGTATGCCAGTTGTTCCTCGCCAATGGCGGCGGGCAAGTCGGCAGCATTAGCACCACCGACAGCAATACGCAATTCAACACGACATCCGACTACCGCCTGAAACAGAACTGGCATGACATCCCCGCTCCGCTGGAATCGCTCATGCGCATCCGGTTCTACGAGGGGGAATATAAGGCCGAGCCCGGCAAGCAGTTCCTCTACGTCATCGCGCACGAATTGCAGGAGGTGGTGCCGACCGCCGTATCCGGCGAAAAGGACGCGATGGGGGACTGGCATCCGGTACTACGCGAGGGCGCGGACCCGCAGAATGTCCAGCCCGGCGACGTTATCGACGTGGTGCAAGACATCGCGCCGCAGCAGGTGGACTACTCAAAGCTCGTCCCGCTGCTCGGCGCCGCACTTCAAGAACTCACCGCCCGCGTGGCGGCCCTCGAATCTCAACCCAACTAAGGAACAACATGAGCGAAGCAAACAAGACCGCATTCATCTGGACCGCCAACGGCGTCGTGTCGGCAGTGACCTTCCCCGGCGAGCAAGTGAGCGTCCCCGGCGTCCTGACCGCCGAAGTGGACGTGGCCGAGATCGTCGGCGTGGGCGAGGTGTGGCCCCCGGTGAAGGCGGACAAGGCGCCCAAGACCCCGAAGGCCACGGGCGCCAAGAAGCCGAAGGCTGACGCCGCGTAATGAACGGCGAGTTCTCCCTGAAGCAGTTCCTGCTGCTGCTGACCGGCATGGGAATCATCATCGGCCTGGGTAAGCTCCTGGCCTCGAACGAGCGGTTCACGTGGCGCCTCGCCATCGGGCGCTCGATCATCTCCGCAGGACTGGCCGTGGCCGCAGGTTCGCTCCTGGCGTTCATCCCCGGCCTGTCGCAGATGGCCCTCCTGGGCCTCGCCGCAGCGTCCGCTGTCCTGGGCGAGCAGTTCCTGGAGAAGGTGATCCACCTGAAGGCCGGCGGGTCGCAGTGACCCTCCGCATCCTGCGGGCCTCCGAGCATCACGCCGAGGCCCTGCGGGCACTGCACACCCTGACGTTCCCTGGCGACAGTCATGAGGACTACCTGACCGGCTGGTGGTGGATCGTCTTCGACGGGTGGAACCCCGTGGCATTCGCAGGAATGCGCCACGCCCACTCCGAGCCCGACGTCATCTACTTCAGCCGCTGCGGCGTCCTCGCGTCGCACCGTGGCCTGGGCCTCCAGAAGAAGCTCCTGGCCAGACGCCTCGCGCTGGCAAAGCGCCTGGGTGTCAAAGCCTGCATCTCCACAACCATCGTCATGAACACCCCGTCCTCGAACAACCTGATTCGAGCGGGCTTCCGTCTCTACGACCCCGCAGAACCCTGGGGCCACAACGAGACCCTCTACTGGCGAAAGGAACTCATTGTCGAAAAACGAGCCGCGCATCCGGGAGAAGTTCGAGAACATTCTCCTTGATGGGCTGACGGGCGTCCCCCTGGTGGGTAAGGACGGCCCCGTGATCGACCCGACGACCGGACAGGTCGTGATGGGTCCCCCGGACAACGGCTTCCTGGCCGTAGTCAAGGGCTACCTGAAGGACCTCATGGGCTTGAAGCCCGCCAAGCCCGAAGAGAATCTCCCCGCCACGGGGAAGTCCTCGGGCCTCCTGGAGCGCTTCGAGCGCCAGATGCCATTCGGAGCTCGGCCTAATTGACGGCCCGGCCCTGGTGGTGGGAGACCGATGATCCCATCCGCGAGGACTTCCGCAATCTTGCGTACCTCGTGTGGGAGCACATCGGTCTCCCCGCGCCGACCCCGGCGCAATTCGACATCGCTTACTTCCTCCAGCACGGGTGGGCCGGCTACGGCCAGCACAACGAGACTGGAGAGATCATCGAGTGGTTCGGTCACGAGCCCGTCGAGCCCGACCGCACCGGCTGGACGCGGATGGGGAACCCCGAGTCCAAGTTCCGCGAAGACATCATCGAGGCGTTCCGTGGCATCGGGAAGTCCTTCCTGACGTCCGCGTTCGTCCTGTGGCGCCTCTACCGGGACCCGGTGAAGGAGAAGGTCATCGTCCTGTCCGCCTCGGGCGCGAAGGCCAAGGAATTCGTCTCCATGACGAAGAACATCCTGATGACCATGGACCTCTTCGAGCGTCTGCGGCCTCGGGACGACCAGCGCGATACCGCGTGGTCCTTCGACGTCAATGGCGCCTCGATCTCCCAAAGCCCCTCGGTGAAGGCTGTCGGTATCACGGGTCAGATTACCGGCTCCCGAGCGACGCTCATCATTCCCGATGACATCGAGGTCGTGGACAACTCGCGGACCGAAGACGCCCGTGAGCGCCTGCTGCACAAGACGAACGAGTTCGCCGCTATCAAGGTGACTGGCGGGGCCGACGTGATCTTCCTGGGGACACCCCAGACCGAAGAGTCGATCTACACCAAGCTCATCAAGGAAGGCGGAGCGATGGGCTGGATTCTCCCGGCCCGCTACCCGCGCAAGGATAAGCGCGACTCCTACAAGTTCCAGATCGAGGGCCGAGAGACTCCCATGGACTGCCTCGCTCCCCGCGCCCGCGTGGTGGACCTGGAGCCGTCCCTGGAGTGGATGCCGACCGACCCCGAGCGGTTCGATGAAGTCGAGCTCTCCAACCGGGAGACCAAGGGCCGCGCCTACTTCGCCCTCCAGTTCCAACTGGACACGAGCCTGTCGGACGCCGAGCGCTACCCGCTCAAGCAGAACGACCTCATCGTGATGGCCTGTAACTTCCTGAAGGCGCCGATGACCGTCTCGTGGGGGCATGACTCCAACGGGCGGAACAAGCGGATCGACCTCAAGAACTACGGGTTCACCGGAGACACGTGGCTCGCCCCGCTCTTCATCGACAACGATTGGGCGCCCTACGAGCAAAGCCTGGTGTTCGTGGACCCGTCGGGTCGAGGCAAGGACGAGACTGGCTATGCGGTCCTGAAGGCCCTGAACGGCATGATGTACGCCGTGGAGACCGGGGGCATCCAGGGCGATCCTGGCGCCGCCATGCAGAAGGTCGCAGAGGTCGCCAAGCATCACAACGTCAACGAGATCGTCATCGAGCCGAACTTCGCCCCTGGCGTCTGGATTAGCGCGTTCGAGCCGATCCTGGCGAAGGTATGGCCGGCGGAGAAGCCGGGGGACACCTCGGGCTGCACCGTGCGCGAGGCTGAGTGGTCGAGGGCTCAGAAGGAAGTCCGCATCATCGACACCCTGGAACCCGTCATGGGGAGTCACCGACTCGTCGTGGACGAGACCGTGGCGATGGATGCGGTCCTGATGTACCAACTGACCCACATCACCCGCGAGCGCGGCGCCCTGGCCCACGATGACCGCCTGGACGCCCTGGCCGGCGCAGTGTCCGAAATGCAGAAGGTTTTGCGCATCGACGTCGCCAGCGCCGCCAAGGACATGAAGGACGCCGAGCTCCAGGCGCTCCTGGACCGCTACGTGCGGGACCTGGAGGACGGCAGGACGTCCTGGGACGATTGGGACGACGAGCGGGTAGGCGCCAACGTCCGCTATCAAGGGTGATAGCCAAGCCGCCGATAGCCTCGTAAACTATCGGCAAAACCAAATCAAACAAGAAGGGTCACTATGAAGTCGCTGCTGGTCACTGCCGCTGTCCTGGTTCTCGCCGGATGCGGCACTCAGACTCAATGGGTCAACACGAAGATGGAGAAGCCGGGCCACTGGCGCTCGGACCTCCAGGCGTGCCGTGAGGTCGCCTCCCACGAGGCCGGTCCGATGGACACCCGCAACGGGTACACCATCGACCAGATTCGCCTCCAGCACGCCGCCAAGCTCTCCGGCTACATCCAGGACTGCATGGAGGATCGGGGGTGGGAGCGTCAGGTCGTCCAGAAGTCGTGACGATCCCTGACACCCCGAACGGGCGGCTGGTCACCTACCTGATGTCCAGCTACCTCTACTACGTCGAGGACGTCCACGTCCTGAGCGACTGCGACTTCGACTACCTGTGCAACCGGCTGGTCCAGGAGTGGGAGCAGATCGACCATCCCCACAAGGTCCTGGTGAGTCTTGAGGACCTCCGGGCCGGCACCGGCTACGCCATCAAGTACCCGACGATTGTCGCTGGCGCTGCCCGGCGCTGGTATCGAGAGTCCACGAAGCGATAGGAAGGCCCAGGAGCGCTTAGAGGCGCGGGGAGTCACCGAGACACCCTGCCGCCGGCACGGGCCGTCCTGGAGCGTCTCAGTGGTCCTGGGACGCCTTCTCGGCCTGGCGCTTCCTGTCCCACTCTTCCCAATGACGTCGCTTGGCCTCCTGGTCGCGCTGGTACGCCATGTACCCTGCCCCGGCGAGGAAGGCGGCGATTATCAGGGCGACGGTCATGGGGGGCTCCGGGAGTCTTGGGGACCCGCATGATACCGCCCCAGAAAATTCCCCAGAAAATGCGTGACCAGGGGTGCCGGGCCGCGCGAACGCGAATCCCCCCTGCCGCCCCCAGGCCCTCTTGGCCGGATCGAGGGGCGCAGCGGCCACGCCGAGCCGTACCGTGGGACCTCGGGCGTCCCCACGATGCCCTGCCGATGCTGGCATTTCCCTTATGAATCAATGGCTTGCGCACTGCGGCCAGCGGATACATGGGACTCACGCCGCATCCGATGGGCTCCAAGACGGCGCGGGACGACAGGCGGCACCAGGACAGAGGTTTGGCGAGAGCGCGAGCGCGTGCACTTGCTTGCCTCTGTTTCCTGTTTTGGGCGGTCCTGGGCCGTCCTGGAGCGTCTCGGGCCGTCCTGGAGTGTCTCGGGCCGTCCTGGGGCATCGCAAGCGGTCCTATGCGTCCGGGGCCGTCCTGCGCCCTCTTATGGGCTCGCTACGGCCTGCGGCCTCCGCTCGCGCTGGTGCGATGCGCATGGATCGGGGCGCCGTCCTGGTGACGTCTGGTGACGTCGGGGAGAGAGCGGGGAGAGGCGCCCTCGGAGTAAATACGTACAAGGTAGTACCGCTGGGCCGCTCTATGAGATAGAGATGAGGCCCAGGCCCTCTATAAGACGTCTTTGAGACCGTCCCTAAGCCGCAGATGGGGGACTGATGGGGGAGTATCCCACTCCCTTCGCTAGAGACCGGCTCTATGTTCCGCACGACTCACCATGACTTGCCTGTGACCGTCTGAGGTATGCCGCACGGTATCGCCCGGCAAGTCATGGCTCTTCGCGCGGCCTGAGAATACCCCTACAAAGCAATCAACTTCTAAGCGATTTGCTTTACATGGCTGACGCACGCCCCTACTATGAAGGCTCATCAACAAACAACGTACTAAACACCATGACCGAACAAACCTTCACCGTGACCGCCCGCGAGCCCGAAGGCTGGCTCAAGGCGTTTGAGGTCGTCTCGCCGTCCGGCGTCGCGGTCTACTTCTCGCACCTGGACCGCGCGGTCTGGCACGTGATCGACCAGGGCGGCGTGGCGCTCTATGAGGGCGCAGAGATCGGAGAGACCGGCCCGGATTGGGAACCGACGGCCAAGACGAAGTATTACGCGCAGCGCGGCAACCTGTACGCCTTCGGCCCGACGATCTACAGGGCGCTGGAGAATCTCCAGTGGCTCATCGACACGGAAGCGCCCGAGGGGACGACTGCTGACGCGCCCGAAGGCTTTACGCCGCGCATCGTGAACCCTGCCGAATGGCCTCTCTTCACCGCGACGCGCCAAGACGGCACCAGGACCACGTATAGCGCCCTGGACCTGGACAGCGCCGTGCGTTACTGCCCTGCGGCCGTGCGCGTGGTGAACCTGGAGACGGGCGAAGAGTGGGCGAAGGATAACCCCACGTTTCAGTCGGGTTCTATGTGAAGCGTTTGACTTACTGTGATGCGCTTGGCACTATGTGAACTCCTAAGCAACTCACTTCACCGCAGCAACGAAACACCATGACACACCAAACGAAACCCAAGCGCCGCAAGGCCCCGAAGCGCCGCACCGCGGAGTCCCTGGCCCGCTTTTGCAGCCGCACTCCTACCGCGCCCCTGGAGGCCCTGACCCTGGCAGACGTCGCAGACGTGATCGCCCTGCCCGTGCGAGGTGTCGAATGAGGACGCCGCGCAGGAGAAGAGCCTGGACCCTGGTTGTCTACGGCCACAGATAGAGCGTTTTGCCCATTTAGCAGTGCTCCAGTTCTAGCCGCTTCACAGAGGCGGCTACGGCGGGCGCACTGACCCGGACGACGACAACCAGACGAACAAGGACACACCATGACCCGCACCATTGAACATGCCGACATCATCGACATCCGCGAGATCACCGACCGCGTAGACGAACTGCGCGACGAACTGCAAACCGCGATGGATGAAAACGAGGAAGGGCACGACTTCGAGACGCTCGAAGAGTACCGCGCCGCCGTGCGCAAGGACGTCAGCGCGGCGCACTGCCACAAGCTGTACGAAGAGGAACGGGAGCTTACCGAGCTTGAGGACATCCTTGACGAGCTTCGGGGCTGTGGTGGGGATCACCAGTGGGAAGGCGATTGGTATCCGCTGATGCTGATCGCTGACGACCACTTCCAGGACTTCGCGCAGCAAGAGGCCGAGGATTGCGGGCTGATCGACAGCAGCGCGAAGTGGCCTCACACGTGCATTGATTGGGAACGCGCCGCGCGTGAGCTTCGCATGGATTACTCGGCGGTCTCTGTGACCATCGACGGCGACATCCGCGAATACTGGTACCGCTGAGGTAGCGCGAATCGCCCATTGCACAGTGCTCCAGTTACAGGCCCTGCGGGGCCTCTAGCGGGCGCATTGACCCGGAACAGTCCGCACCCTGAGTGCGCCAGTGCGAGCCCCTTGCGAGGGGGTTCCTGCGGGCGTATTTGAGCGGGCTACAGACAAGGACTCACCATGATATTCACCGCACTCCGACCGGACGGCACGCGCGAGCGTCGCCGCCACGTTCCTTACCGCCTGACGCAAAGCGGCGCAGATTGGCTCGCGCACCACGCAGAGACGGGGCGAAAGATTGGCCGCTTCAACGATAAGGGGAGCGCCCTGTCCTTCCTCAACGCGATGACCGAACCGGCGCCGCGCCAAGGGGGCAAGCAATGACCGAAGCGCAAATCCTCTATGAGCGCGGCCCCTATTGGGTCAAGCGCGGCGCGAAGTTCTTTGAGATTTACCGCGCGGGCGCCACGCACTCCACGCGCGTCGGGGTGGTCGGCTTTAGCTTCGGGCTCTCCCGGTGCATCGCTGAGATCGACCGTCGCATGGCAGACGACGAACGCCGCAAGGGGGATGCGCGATGACCCGCCAGCGCCGCACCCTGCCCCGGCGCGTCCCTGAGATCGTTTGGACGTGCTGCGCCTTCGTGGTCTTCACCCTGCCCGCGTTCGCGGACTTCCTGAACCGGGGGTGACGCCATGCCGAGCAAACCGAAGCCGGTACGCGTCGCCCTCAACGTGCAAGGCGAGGACAACGCACAGGCAATCTTTGACGTCCTGGCGACGCAGGACCGCAAGGTCGGCATGGGCCGCAAGCGGGCTACATGGTGGTTCGTGGCGTTCAATCTGCGGCCCGGTGAAACGCCGGGCGAGATGCTCGCGCACGTCCGCTCCCTGTTCCCTCGCGCCCGCATCGGGCTCCAGGACGTCTTTATCTCCCGCTGAGACTTCACCAGACGCCCCAGGATCGCATAACGCGGTCCGGGGCTCACTGCCCTACACACCATGACAATGAACGCACAGCAGCGCCTCTGGGGCCTAACCGTCAGCCCGCTGTTTTACAGGGACCTTCCGCACCTCTGCCAAGTGGGCGGGCATTGGGTCTGCATGGGCCGCCTGACCATCAACATGGGACGCACCGCGCGGCAAGCCTACGCCCGTTGGGTGGGGGAAGTTCGCAGCCGCGCGGCTGGACCGTACGGGGGCCTGGAGAATGTCCCGCCGGTCCTCTTGGCTACGCTGCCGCGCTACAGGCCCCGAGGCGCGATCCGGCGCGGCCCGTCGTCCCCACGTTTCGAGTAGTGCGCTTCCCTGGCCGCCCGGCGTCGTTCGAGTCACCTACTTGAGCGCCGCCTTCTGAGCCTTAGGGGTCGCCATTACAGCCCAGATAAAGCCGTACAGCGTATCACGCAGGGGTGGGGTATCGCCCCATTCTTGAGCGACGTAAAGTCCCCATTCCGAATGCGCCGCACCCGTTTGGGGCACGCCGGAAGAGGGGTCAAAACCGATACGAGATTCCCCGAGTCTTTGCCGAGTAAATCAGTACATGGCAAGGGCCGAGAGGAATCCTTAAGACTGTCTTATAGACGTCCTATAGAACCATAGGAGGTCTATAAGAGAGCCTTGCGCGAGTAGCTGTTGCAGATAATGCGATGGCAGCTATGAAGTGAGTGACTCTGTTGTATTCCGCCCGATAGAATCCGCTCCTGAAGTTTGTAGCTGTCCTCCTGAGTTACAATTTGAGTTCTTTGGAGATCACCATGACTGTCAAGCTGGATTCGAGTAACGCCGTGCTTCGCGGCCGATTCGGAGCGTGGATCAAGGAGCGCCGCGAGGCCCTGGGGTACACACAATTAGAAATGTCGTCCAAGGTCAATTACGCGTACGCCGCCATGGTGTCGCAGATTGAGCGAGGCGCCAGCGCACTGCCTCCGCACGACCTTCGCCTCTGGGCGGAAGTCCTGGAGGTGAAACCAGACGAGTTTGCAATGACGTACTTGTACTACTGCCAACCGTTCATTTATCAATGTTTGACGGGAAAAGACCCTTATGTTGCCGAACGCCTCCCCAAAGCCCCAAAAACAGTCATGTCAGCGCCCGGTCGCCCGAGCGTGCGCCGTGCACGGGATGCTCACTGACGTTAGCTGGTGCAAAGTGGGGCCGCTGTACGTGGAGCACGACGCGGCATTCTTCAACGTAGAGCTCGCGGACTCGGAGCTCCTGGTGTCGGCCATGCCGGACGGCTACATCACGGTCTCGGACGTCTTCGGCGCGAACGCGCTGCGGTGGAATGCTGACCGCACGGGCGTCCACATGGAGGTCTACGAGATGGTCAAGCAATTGTCGGGAGGGAGCCATGAGCATCTACAAACGGCCTGATGGGGCCGGCTACTGGTACGAGTTCGTCCTGAAGGGCAAGAGGTTCCGGGGGGCAACCGGGACTGACAACCCGTCGGAGGCTCGCCAGATCGAAGCGCAGAAGCGCCTGGAGGCCGCAGAGGCCATGCGCCGCGACGCGCTAGGGGTGAAGCGTTTGACCCTGTACGTTGTCGCCCAGATGTGGCTCACTGAGACCCAGAAGGTTCTGAGCGACACGCGCAACAACGCCAGCCGCGTCCGCAAGCTCTTCGGGACTGAACTGGTCTGGACGAAGATCAAGGGCCATCCCGACGGCGGCGAGTGGACCCCACGGGAGAACGCCCGGTACGGCCTGAGCAAGACCATGATGGTCGATGAACTCACCCAGGCCGACCTTCTGAGCCTTAAACGGGAGCGTTTGACTGAGGGCAACTCGCCTTCCACGATCAACCGGGAGATGGCGCTGGTCCAATCGCTCCTGGGATTCGCGGAGGCCATGGGGGTCTCCATGCCGGCGCGGGCGATCATCTGGGACGCCAAGCGGAACCGCGCGGCGAGCGCCAAGATGCCGAAGACGCCCCCGAAGACCCGCTGGCTCACCCTGGCCGAGGAAGAGAAGCTACTGGGCTACATGCGGGAGCGCGTGAGGCCCGAGGACGTCGCCTGGATCGACGCTCTAGAACTCAGCACCTTGCTGCTGGACACGGGTGCACGGTACTCGGAGATCGCGGGGATGCGGTGGGACCAGGTGAGCCTGGAGGGGGACGTGATGATCGACCTCCAGCGGAGCAAGACCCGGAACAGGTCGTGGCTGAAGGTCACGAAGCGGGCGGCGGCGATCCTGCGTCGGCGCAAGCCGGCCACGCCGGGCACCTACGTCTTCCCGGCCCAGGTCGCGGTAGCTCGGGGCACCATGGCCTACTCCAGGGAGGACGAGCCGCGCGGCCACGCCACGAAGAAGATTCAGCAGGCTATCGAGGACTGCGGGCTGAACGAGAACGCGGCCAAGGTGGGCCGGGTGACGCCTCATACGTTCCGGGACACCTACGCGAGCCGGTTGGCCCAGGCGGGCATCTCCCTGGCGGAGATCGCCAACATCCTGGGGCATAGCTCGACGCAGATGACTGAGAAGTACGCCCATCTGTGCCCTGACCGGGCGGGCGAGAAGGCGGCGGATGTACTGGACCGGCTGATGCACGCCGAGTAAATCCGTACAGGGTGACGACCCTATGCCGCCGACGTGAGGCGGGTGGAGGCCATGAGCCCCCTGGTCGTCCCAGGATTCCAATGGGATCGGAGTAAATCAGTACAGGGTGACGACCCTATGCGGACGGCGCGAACCGGGCAAAGCTCCCGGAGGGCGGACGACCCGATCCGATGTCATAGGTTTTGTTTGTCATGGTGATTGGTGGGACCGCCTGTATGGGGTCCCACGTTTTTAACCACGATGAAGGACCCCACGGTAAGTAACTCACTTCAATACTTACCCTGGAGCCCTTGAAGAATCTGGTGGGTCGTGCGTGACTCGAACACGCGACCAACGGATTAAAAGTCCGCTGCTCTACCGACTGAGCTAACGACCCGAAAAAACAGAACCGCGATTATAGTGATGCGTTTCGCGATGTGTCAAGGCATGGCGCGCCGGCGCGCTCACACCATGCGTTCCAGGCGCCACATCTGGTAGCGGAACGCCAGCACCGCGCCGGCCAGGATGCCGGCCAGCGCGATGAACGAGCCCAGTGCCAGCGTCGACACGCCGGACAGCCCCTGCCCCACCGTGCAGCCCAGCGCGGTGACCCCGCCGGCGCCCATCAGGATGCCGCCGACCATGTGGTTGGCGACGTCCTCGGCATTGCCGAAGCCTTCCCAGCGGAAGGTGCGCGTGGCCAGCGCATACGCGGCCGCGCCGGCGATCACGCCGAACACGCTGACGATGCCGATGGTCAGCACCTTGCTCTTGTCGCTGAACATCATCAGCCAGTCGAGCGTGTAGGCATACGGCGCGACGAAGCTCAGGCTTTCCATGCGGCCGCTGTTGGTCGAGACGAACAGCTCCTCCAGCGTATTGGGGTCTTCGGCCACATAGCCGAGGTGGCCGGACACGTACCACATCGCCACGATGATCAGGCCCACGCCGATGCCGCCCAGCAGGTTGTCGAAGGTGCGGAAACCGCGCCCCGCCAGCGCCCATGCCGCCAGCACGCCGCCCAATGCCAGGCCCAGGCCCAGCTGCAGCGCGCCGCGCGCCGCGCCGGTGCCCTGCGCCAGCACCGACGGCAGGTCCTGCGTGGTCGGCAGCGCCAGCGCCACCGCGTCGACGGTATTGACGCGCACCACGCCGAACAGGCCGCGCAGCGTCATGTACGCCGACAGCCCCAGGAACACGAACACCACCAGCGACTTCAGGTTGCCCGCGCCGATCCGCACCAGCGTCTTGCTGCCGCAGCCGGACGCCAGCACCAT
This sequence comes from Cupriavidus nantongensis, assembly GCF_001598055.1. NCBI lineage: Bacteria > Pseudomonadati > Pseudomonadota > Betaproteobacteria > Burkholderiales > Burkholderiaceae > Cupriavidus > Cupriavidus nantongensis. The sequence continues at coordinate 3,886,010 of NZ_CP014844.1, forward strand.
GCCGAAGCCGAACATCAGCCCGCCGGCCAGCGCCGACAGCCACGCCAGCTTGCTCGCGGCATAGATGGTCTTGGTCGGGTCGATGGCGCCGTTCCAGGCCAGCACGCCGGTGCCGATCATGGCCACGCCGATCGCCAGCACCCACATGCGCATGCGGCTCCAGTCGCCCATGTTGACGATGTCCGAGACCGCGCCCATGGTGCAGAAGTGCGTGCGCTGCAGCACCGCGCCGAACAAGAAGGTCAGGACGAAGGTGCTCAGCAGCACCGAGCGCGACAGCGCGGCAAGATCGATTTCAGGCATGGGGCGGGAACGGCTGGCTCAGGCTCAGGGGCGGGCTCAGGTGCGCGATCAGGCGGCGGCCTGATAGCGGGTCGGGTCGGGCACACCCGCGGCCTCGAAGCCGGCGCGGCGGATGCGGCAGGAATCGCACACGCCGCAGGCGCGGCCGTCGTCGTCGGCCTGGTAGCACGACACCGTCAGGCTGTAGTCGACGCCCAGCGCGATGCCGGCGCGGATGATCTCGCCCTTGGTCATGTCGATGATCGGTGCATGCACGCGGAAGCGGTCGCCCTCGACGCCGGCCTTGGTGGCCAGGTTGGCCAGGGTCTCGTAGGCCGCGACGTATTCGGGGCGGCAGTCCGGATAGCCGGAATAGTCGACCGCGTTGGCGCCGAAGAACAGGTCGCGCCCGCCCACCGCCTCGGCCCAGCCAAGCGCCAGCGACAGCATGATGGTGTTGCGCGCTGGCACGTAGGTGACGGGGATGCCGCCGCTGGCGCCGTCCGTGGGGACCTCAAGCGCGTCGTCGGTCAGCGCCGAGCCGCCGAAGCGGCGCAGGTCGAGGTCGACGATCTCGTGGCGCACGGCGCCCAGCGCCGCGGCCACGCGCCTGGCGGCTTCCAGTTCCGAGGAATGGCGCTGGCCGTAGCGCATCGACAGCGCATAGGTCTCGAAGCCCTGGGCGCGGGCCATGGCAAGTACGGTGGCAGAGTCGAGTCCGCCGGACAGCAGGACGATGGCGCGTTGGGTCATGGTGCGGGTCGCGCCGGGGGCGGCGCGCAAGAACATTCAGGCGAATCGCATATTCTAGCGCGACAAACGACAAAGGCCCGCCGAAGCGGGCCTTGCGGTGGCAGACAGTGGCGCCGGCGCTTACTTCAGCGTCTTGAGCCGGTTGCTCGCCGCCTGCGCGCCCTCGGTGCCGGGATACTTCGCCACCACCTGCTCCAGCGTCTTGCGCGCGGCCGCCTTCTGGCCGGACTCGAGCTGGTTGTTGGCAATGGCGATCATCGCGTCCGGCACCTTGGGGTGGGTCGGGTTGGCGTTGACCATGTTCTGCAGCACGAAGGTGGAGCCCTTGTAGTCGCGCTGCGCGTACAGCGAGTTGCCGAGCCAGTACTGTGCCAGCGGCAGGTATGGGCTCTGCGGGTACTTCTTCACGAACGCCGAGAACGAATTCCCCGCGCTCTTGAAATCGCCCGCCTGGAACTGCTTGAGCGCGGCATCGTATTCGGGCTTTTCGCCCGGCTGCGAGATGCCTTCGCGGCCTTCGACCGTGACCTGCTGCGGCTCGAATTTCTTCAGGCGCGCATCGAGGTCGGCGTAGTAGTCCTTCTGCTGCTTCTGCAGCGTTTCCACCGTGTTCTGCAGGACTTCGTTCTGGCCGCGCAGCCGCGCCACTTCCTGGCGCAGGCCTTCGAGCTGGTTCTGCATGTCGAGCAGGTTGCGGCTGTTCTGCTCGATGCGCTGCGTCGCGGTCGCCTGGAAACCGTTGAACTGGTCGCGCAGGCTGATGACGGCCTTGCGGGCCTCGTCATCGTCGAACACTCCGGCATGCGCCTGCGACAGCGGCAGCATGCCGCCGCCGGCCACGGCGGCGAGCCACAACAGGGTGGAAACGCGTGCTTTCATGGAAGGCGGTCCAGATCAGTAGTTGATGTCCGCGCGACGGTTCTCGGCCCACGAGGCTTCATCGTGGCCGGTCGCCTTGGGCTTTTCCTTGCCCAGGCTGACGGCTTCCATCTGCGCGTCGGGCACGCCCATCGAGGCCAGCGAGCGGCGCACGGCTTCGGCGCGCTTCTGGCCCAGCGCCAGGTTGTACTCGCTGGTGCCGCGTTCGTCGGTGTTGCCCTGGATCAGGATCTTGCGGCCCTTGTTGGCGCCCAGGTACTTGGCGTGCGCGCCCAGCATGCCCTGGTAGTCGGCCTTGACAGTGTAGCTGTCGAAGTCGAAGTAGACGCTGCGCTTGGCCAGCGGGCTGTTCGGGTCGTTGAGCGGATCGGCCGCGGTCACCGGGGTGACTGCGCGCGGATCGGCGGCGCCCGCGCCGGCCGTGCCGGCACCGGCGTTGGCGGTATCGTCGAGCTTGACGCCGGAGCTGCAGGCGCCCAGGGCCAGCAGTGCGGCAACGGCAAGGGTTTTGGTCATCAGTTGAGGCATGGTGAATGACTCCTGTTATTGCATGAAAGGACCCCAGGACGGCTCGCGAACATCGCCGGACTGGAGGGACAGAACCTGCCGGGTACGCCCGTCAGTGGACACCGCCGCCAGCACCGCGCGACCGCCCACGCGGGTGGCATAAAGGATGTACTTGCCGTTGGCGGCGAAGCTGGGCGCTTCGTCGTTGGCCGTATCGGTCAGCGACGTCACGTCGCCGTTGCTCAGGTCCTGCAACTGCAGCTTGAAGCCGCCCCCGCGCGAAATGTACGCCAGGTACTTGCCGTCAGGCGAAATGCGCGGGCTGACGTTGTAGCTGCCCTTGAAGGTGACGCGCTGCGCGCCGCCGCCCTCCTCGCCGGAGGCGGGCATGCGGTAGATCTGCGGCGCACCGCCGCGGTCGCTGGTGAAATAGATGCTCTTGCCGTCGGGCGAGTACTGCGGTTCGGTGTCGATGGCGCTGCTGCGCGACAGGCGGCGGATGCCCGAGCCGTCGGCGTTGACCTGGTAGACCTGGGTATTGCCGTCGCGCGACAGCGCCAGCGCCAGGTGGCGGCCGTCCGGCGACCACGACGGCGCGCTGTTGTTGCCCTTCTGGTTCGACACCAGCGTGCGCTTGCCGCTGGCCAGGTCGTGCACATAGACCACCGGCTTCTTGGCCTCGAACGACACGTAGGCCACGCGCGCGCCGTCCGGCGACCACGACGGCGAGATGATGGGCTCGTTGCTGGTCAGCGCCACCTGCGCGTTCTGCCCGTCCGAATCGGAGATCAGCAGCTGGTAGCGGCCGCCCACCTTCGACACGTAGGACAGGCGCGTGGCAAACACGCCGCGCTCGCCCAGCAGCTTTTCATAGATGTAGTCGGCGATCTTGTGCGCGGTCACGCGCAGCTGCGACTGGTTCACGGTGAAGGCCAGCCCGCCCAGGCTCTGGCCCTTGACGGTGTCGTACAGGCGGAAGCGCACCTCGTACTTGCCGCCCGCGGCCGGGGTCACGCTGCCGGCGACGAAGGCATCGGCGCCGCGCGCCTTCCAGCTGCCCAGGTCGACATTGGCGGACTCGGCCACGGTGGCGCCGCCCGGGTCGACGTTGCGGAAACGGCCGCTGCGGGCCAGGTCCGAACGGATGATCGCGGTCAGGTTCTGCGGAGCCTGGGCCTCGCCCTGGAAGTTGGCGGTGGCCACCGGGAACTGGCTGGCGCCTACCCCGGAAATCTCAACGTTGAGCTGCGCGTGCGCGGCGCCGGCGGCCATGGTCATGGCCGCGGCCAGCCACGCCATCAGCGCGCGCCGGCCGGCCAGCGGCATCGGCCGGCTCGCACCTCGGGATGCGGGGGAATCTGCGTTGTGCCGCCTCGCGGACAGCCAGTTGGGGGCCCAAAGCTTTCGCATGCTGCTCCTCAGTCGATTTCAAGTTTCGTCGGGCACCGTCGGGCACGACGGGCAATCGTCAACACGGGCAAATGCGGCATTGCAGCGCGTGGCGCATGCCCCGTCCGTGTGCATACCGCACCGTCGGCTGCGTCGGGCAACCTGTCATGCTAGCGCTGGGACCGGAACCCGACGATGAAGGTTGCATTATGTTGCAAATCATGCCGTACCGTTCACCCGGCCCCACTCAGTCCTTCGGCCGGAAGGTAATGGTGAAGCTGGCCGGCGCCTTGCCGTTCTCGTCGCGCGGCAGCGGATCGGAACGCTCGACCGCGCGCAGCACGGCATTGTCCCAGCCGGAGTTGCCGCTGGACTTGGACAGCCGCGCCGACAGCAGCGAACCGTCCGGCGCCAGCTGCACCGAGACCACCGCGGTCGGGTTGCCCGGCACGTCCTCGGTAAAGACGATGTTCGGCTTGACGCGGCGCCGCACGCGGTCGGCATAGCCGGGCGAAGCCTTGCCGCCACCGCCGGCACCCGCGCCAGCCGCATTGCCGACCCCGCCACCGCCGGCGCCGGAGCCGCCGGCCAGCGCCTGCAGGCGCGCCAGCTCGCTCTTGCGCTGGGCGTGGGCGGCGGCTTCGCGTTTGGCCTTGGCGTCGGCATCCGCCTTGGCCTTGGCCTCGGCCTGGGCTTTCGCCTTGGCGTCGGCCTGGGCCTTGGCCTTGGCATCGGCCTGCGCCTTGGCCTTGGCATCGGCGGCTTCCTTGCGCTCGCGCTCGGCCTGCTCCTTGCGTTCCTGCTCCTGCTGCGCGGCCTTCTTCTTCGCGTCTTCCTTGCGCTGTGCTTCCTTGCGCTCGGTCTCGCGGCGCTCGGCTTCCTTGCGGTCGGCCTCCTTGCGCAGCGCTTCCTTGCGAGCCTCTTCCTTGCGTTCGGCTTCCTTGCGTTCGGCTTCCTTGCGCTCGGCCTCCTTGCGGGCCGCTTCCTTGCGCTCGGCTTCTTCGCGCGCGGCCGCCTCGGCGCGGCGCTTCTTCTGCTCCAGCGCGATGTCGGCGTCGTCCTCGACCTTGCTCTTCACCTGGGGCGGCGGCGCCGGACGCGGCTGCACCACCGGCTCGGGCTCTGGCTGCGGCTGCGGCCGCGGCGGCGGGGGTGCGGTGGCGGCGGGGATTTCCTCCCACAGTTCGGCCTCGGCCCCGACCGGGGTGCTGCTCTGCCAGCTCACGCCGTAGTACAGCACCACGGCCAGCAGCAGATGCATCAGCAGCGCGAGCAGGAAGGAACGCAGGGTTCCCCGCTCCTTGACCGGCTGGTAGGGATAGGCGGCGGCGGTCGTCATCAAGCGCAACGGCAATCGGATAGGAGCTTCAATACGTCAGGAGGTCTTGGACTTGACCATCAGGCCCACGCGCTTGACGCCGTCGGCCTTCAGGATCGACATCACGTCCAGCACCGCCTCGTACTTGACCGCGCGGTCGGCGGCGATCACCACCGGCTGGTCCGGGTTCTCGTTCTGGCGCTGGTGGACGAAGTCGAGCAGGCCCTGCTTGTCGAGCTTGCGTTCGAAGGCATTGCCGCCGCTGTCCTTGCCGCGCGCGGTGAGCTGGCCGTCTTCATGCACGGTGACGACGATCGGCGGCGCCTTCTGCTGCGGCGTGGCATTGGCCACGGTGGGCAGGTCGACGGTGGCGGGGCTGACGATCGGCGCGGCCACCATGAAGATGACCAGCAGCACGAGCATGACGTCGATATACGGCACGACATTGATCTCGGCGCTGGCCCGGCGGCGCGAGCCGCCGCGGCGCTGAATGGCTGCCATTGCAGGACTCCTGGAGACGCCGGCCCGGGCTCGCGCCCGGACCGTTGTTAGGGAATTCGGTTAGCGGGTCTGCCGCTGCAGGATGTTCAGGAACTCTTCCATGAAGCTCTCGAACCGGATCGCCAGGCGATCGATTTCGGTGGCATAGCGGTTGTAGGCGATCACCGCCGGGATTGCCGCGAACAGGCCGATCGCGGTCGCCACCAGCGCTTCGGCAATGCCGGGCGCCACCGAAGCAAGCGTCGCCTGCTGCACGTTCGACAACCCGCGGAACGCGTTCATGATCCCCCACACCGTGCCGAACAGCCCGATATACGGGCTCACCGAACCGACCGAGGCCAGGAACGGCAAATGCGATTCGAGCACGTCCATCTCGCGCTGGTAGGCCGCGCGCATGGCGCGGCGGGCGGCGTCGAGCAGCGCGCCGGCCTCGTTGCCGCGCTCGCGCGCCTTCAGGAACTCGCCCATGCCGGATTCGAAGATCCGCTCCAGCGCGCCGGTGTTGTGGCGGTTGTTGACGGCGCTGTTATAGAGCGCCTGCAGGTCGCCGCCGGCCCAGAAGTCGCGCTCGAAGCCTTCGGTCTGGGTACGCGCCGAACGCACCGCCAGGTGCTTGCGGAAGATATAGGTCCACGAAAACAGCGACATGACGAGCAACAGCGCCATGACGGCCTGTGCCAGCACGCTGGCGTGGAGCACCAGCGTTACGATCGACATGTCTTGCGTGATGGTCACGGGATTCATCGTGCTGACTTGATGGTGGCTAGAACGGGGTCGGGGATCGGAGCGGGACGGAAAGTGCTTTTGTCGACGCAGCCAACGCGGATCGCGCCGGTCGCCAGCATCAGCTCGCCACGCCAGGCTTCCTGGGTGAACTGCACCGAAGCCGGGCCGACCCGGTCGATGCGCGTGCGGATCTCAAGCTGGTCGTCCAGCCGGGCGGGCGCATTGTAGTCCACCGCCGTGCTGCGGACGATGAAGACCACGCCGGCCCGGTCGGCGAGCGCCTGCTGTTCGATGCCGAGCGAGCGCAGCCACTCGGTGCGGGCGCGCTCGAAGAACTTGAGGTAGTTGGCGTAGAACACTACGCCGCCTGCATCGGTGTCTTCCCAGTACACCCGCAGGGTCCAGACAAAGTTTGGCATGGCCGCGATTGTAACGGAGAGCGATACCCGTTTCGTGTAAACCCGCAGGACGACTTTGCAACAGCAAGTTGCTGGCCAGGCCAGCGCCAGCCCTTGCCAGCGCTTGGCTGGCGGGTCCACGGCTTGCGGCGGGCGGCCGCCTCGCGCTACACTGCGCGCAACCATTCCACCTTGCGCGACTGGCGAAGTCAGTGGGCACTACCACGAGGAAGCGCAAGTTCTCTGGCGTGAAGTTTCCAACGCCATGGCGTTGACGCGAGTCATGCCTGCCGCTCGCCTGGGCAGCGAATGGGAAGCAGGGTGCGCCCTGCGCCGACGGCCCAGCCGCCGGTGCCGGTCGCCGCTAGCCTTCCCCGCGCGCCCTACCCCCGATGCCTGCATCGGATTCCCTTTTTTCAGACGAGTTTCGCCATGTTCGAACGCAGCCGTTTCACGATCGACCAGATCGACCCCGAGGTCTTTGCCGCCATCCAGCAGGAAAACCAGCGCCAGGAAGACCACATCGAGCTGATCGCCTCCGAGAACTACACCTCGCCCGCGGTGATGGCCGCGCAGGGTTCGCAGCTGACCAACAAGTACGCCGAGGGCTATCCCGGCAAGCGCTACTACGGCGGTTGCGAGTACGTCGACATCGTCGAGCAGCTGGCCATTGACCGCGTCAAGCAGCTGTTCGGCGCCGAGGCCGCCAACGTGCAGCCCAATTCGGGCTCGCAGGCCAACCAGGGCGTGTATTTCGCCGTGCTCAAGCCGGGCGACACCATCATGGGCATGAGCCTGGCCGAGGGCGGCCACCTGACCCACGGCATGGCGCTGAACATGAGCGGCAAGTGGTTCAACGTGGTCAGCTACGGCCTCAACGCCCAGGAAGACATCGACTACGACGCGCTCGAAAAGCTGGCGCAAGAGAAGAAGCCCAAGCTGATCATCGCCGGCGCCTCGGCCTTCGCGCTGCGCATCGACTTCGAGCGCATCGGCAAGGTGGCCAAGTCGATCGGCGCCTATTTCATGGTCGACATGGCCCACTACGCCGGCCTGATCGCCGCGGGCGTCTACCCGAACCCGGTGCCGCACGCTGACTTCGTCACCACCACCACCCACAAGAGCCTGCGCGGCCCGCGCGGCGGCGTGATCCTGATGAAGGCCGAGCACGAGAAGGCGATCAACTCGTCGATCTTCCCCGGCATCCAGGGCGGCCCGCTGATGCACGTGATCGCCGGCAAGGCGGTGGCGTTCAAGGAAGCGCTGACGCCCGAGTTCAAGGAATACCAGCAGCAGGTGGTGAAGAACGCCGCGGTGCTGGCCGAGACCCTGATCGCGCGCGGCCTGCGCATCGTCTCGGGCCGCACCGAGAGCCACGTGATGCTGGTCGACCTGCGCGCCAAGAACATCACCGGCAAGGAAGCCGAGCGCATCCTGGGCGAGGCCCACCTGACCGTGAACAAGAATGCGATTCCGAATGACCCGGAAAAGCCGTTCGTCACCTCGGGCATCCGCGTCGGCTCGCCGGCCATGACCACGCGCGGCTTCAAGGAAGAAGAAGCCCGCATCGTCGGCAACCTGATCGCCGACGTGCTCGACAACCCGCACGACGCCGCCAACATCGCCGCGGTGCGCGAGCAGGTGTCGGCGCTGACCAAGCGTTTCCCGGTCTACGGCTGACGCTGACAGGCCGCCCGTGCGCACGCGCATGGGCGGCCGGCAGCTCCGCGGTCCGCGCCACCTCCGGCGCGGGCCGCGGGTCTCGCCAACCCGCCCCGCCGCCGCAGAACGACAACACGGACAAGGCGATGGGGTTCAACTGAAGGTGGTCCGGCATGAAATGCCCCTTTTGCGGTCATTCCAATACCCAGGTTCTCGACACCCGCATGTCGGAAGACGGCGATGCCGTGCGCCGGCGCCGCCGCTGCGAAGCCTGCGACCGCCGCTTCACCACCTATGAGCGGATCGAGCTGTTCTTCCCCGCCATCGTCAAGAAAAACGGCTCGCGCGTGGACTACGCCCGCGCCAAGCTGAAGGATTCGATGCGCCTGGCGTTGCGCAAGCGCCCGGTCTCGGCCGAAGCCATCGACGAAGCCATCACCCGGATCGAAGAAAAGCTGCTGGCGCTGGGCGAGAAGGAAATCCCCAGCAGCCAGGTCGGCGAACTGGTGATGCGCGAGCTGCGCAAGCTCGACAAGATCGCCTATATCCGCTTTGCCTCGGTCTACCGCAGCTTTGAAGACGTGTCCGAATTCTCGGACGTGCTGGCCGAAGTCACCGCCGGCAGCGGCAAGCGCTGACGCCCGGATTTCCCGCTACCAGCACTGCGCCGACGCCACGCCGGCGCGCATCCCGGTGTTCCCCTGCAGCCCCAGGTGGTTGAGGGTGTAGCTGCCGCAGTCGTCCCCCGCCTGCGCGCCGACCGGCGCCGCGGTCGCGGTATAGCTGGTGGCCGGGTTGCCCGCCACCACCGTGAGCTGGTAGTACACCTGTCCGCCTGACTGGACTGGCACGGGGAACACGTCGCCGGCATATCCGAGCGCGCCCGGCGTGCCGCCATAGACGTTCCGCGTGCTGAACAACCGCTCCTGGCGCGCAGCCAGATCCAGCAAGGCGGTCTTGGCGTCGGTGCGGCGCGATTTGCGCACGTGCTCGGTGTACGACGGATAAGCAATCGCGGCCAGGATCGCGACGATCGCCACCGTGATCATCAGCTCGATCAGCGTGAAGCCGGCGGCGGCACGCCGCGCTCTGGAAATGGCAGGCAGGTTCATGGTGGTCAGCGCAGGCGGATCCAGTTGAGGCGGGCGCCGGCACCGTTGGCGCCGGGGTTGATCTGGGTGATGGCGCCGCTGCCGCCGACGGTCTGCTGCACCAGGTAGGGCCGCTTCTTCGCCGTCACCACCGACGGCGTGCCGGTGCCGCTCAGGCCGATGCCGCTGACGATGCCGTTGTTCAGCAGCGGGAAGGTGCTGCTGTTGGTGCTGCTGAAGAACGACTGCGCGGCCGCGCCGCCCGAGCCCATCGACACGCCCATGGTGAAGCCCGACGGCACCTCGGCATTGCACGACAGCGCCTGCGACAACGCCGAGCTGGGCGGGATGGTGGTGTTGACGATAAACATGCCGTAGGCGATCACCGGGTTGTAGATCACCTGCTCGCGCGTGGCCGACGGCAGCGGCAGTTGCCAGCCGTATTTGTTGTTGCCGCTGGCGCAGGCGCTCGAGCCTTGCCAGCACACCTTGTTGGCGCTGACCGTGCGCACCGTCACCGTGCTGCCGGCCGCGCGCCCTTCGGCGGTAATCGATTGCTGCGTCAGGTTGGCGGCGGACAGCGGCCGGGTGGCGCTGGCCAGCGACGCATAGCGGGCCTGCGCGCCGGCCACCGCGTTCCATCCCGCCATGTCCCAGTCCCACACGCCATACAGCCCCTGCCCGCCCGGCTCGAACACCGCTTCGCTGCCCTGGGTCTGCTCCAGCCGGCGGCCGGTGCCGAACGCCACCACCACGCGCGGCATCGCCGCGGCGCCGGTGCCGGTACCGGGCACCGAGCCCACCGCCACTTTGGTGGTGATCGGCTTGCCGCCGGTCTGCATCAGCGGGCTGGTGCCGGCGCGCCATTGGTCCGGATTGTCCGAGGTCAGGTCGAAGCGCCACAGGTTGCCGAACACGTCGCCGGCGTAGACATAGTCGGTGATGTGGTCGCCGTCGAGGTCGGCCGGCGTGACATAGGCAATGCCGTTGCGGCTGCCGGCGCCGGCCGGGTCCTGCTGCGGGCCGTAGCCGGTGCCGAGATAGCGGAAGCTGCGCGAGCCGTCGGCCGGGTCGACCAGCATGATGAACAGGCCGGCCGAGCCGCTCTTGCTGTTGAGCCCGTTGCCGAACAGCACCGCCCACTGGCCGTTGTGCAGGCGCCGGATCACCGGCGTGCCATAGGTGTTGCCGAGGTGGTCGCCGCACGCGGTGTCGCCGGTGCATTGCAGCGTGTTGTTCCACTCGCCGATCACCGTGGCGCTGGCCGCCGCGGGGGTATCGCCGAAGCGCTCCGGATCGGTCACGTCGAGCGCGTACAGCGCGCCGCCGGTCGCGATCGCGGTCTTGCTGGCGAGCGGCCCGCCGCGGTTCGCGCCCGGCCCCAGGCCGCCGACCAGCCAGGTATGCCAGGCCCCGGCGTAGTACAGGTCGCCGGTGCCGGGCGTGGCATCGACAAACAGGTTGTGCACGTATTGCGGCGAACTGTAGGCGAGCGCCGCACTGGTCGAATGGATGGTGTCGAGCACCGCGCCGGGCATGTAGGCCAGCACCTCGCGGCCGTCGTTGGGCTTGCCGGCGTCGTTGCCGACGAAGGCGCCCGCCGCGTTGTAGTAGCCGGAGCGGAAGCCGTGCAGCAGCCCGTCGTTGGCGCCGACATAGACCACGTTGAGCCGCTGCGCCTTGGCTTGCCGGAAGGCGTCGTAGCTGCCGGCGGGCTCCGCCGGGCTGGCGCGCTTGTACAGGGCATCGGTCCACGGCCCGCTGTACGGCGACGACGGCGCGCCGACCCAGGTCGGGCTCGAATCGATGATGTCGCCCAGCACGCCGGTGCGCTTGCGAAACAGCCCGGCGCCGGCCGCGGTCAGTTCCTTGCTGCGGTCGCCGCGCAGGTAGTCGAGGCGGTCGCCGCTTTGCGTGGCATCGCCCGCGCTCAGCTTCGCCTTGAGCGCGGCGGGCAGGTTGGTGTCCCAGCGCAGCGGGATGCCGGTGCTGCCGCTCCAGGTCAGGATCCTGCGGCTGTCGGGCGCCTGCGCCACCACCGAGGTGCCGGTCGCCGCGCAATTGCCGCCGGTCAGCGTGCAATGGGCGTTCCAGTTGGCCACGGTGGCAATCGACACCGAGTCGGTGGCGGGATCGTAGAGCAGGTTCTGCGCGCTCAGCTCGCCCCACCAGTTGGTCGGATGGTAGTAGGCCAGGTACACCTGCGAGCCCGCCTCGACCCGCGCCGACTGCTGCACGTTGGTGCCGGCCGAACTGCTGGACTGGCCCACCGGCTCGGCCTTGAAGCAGGTGATCTCGTGCACGTTGCTGCCGCCGCCGGTGCCCGCGGCGAAACCGAAGCGCAGCGACGCCGGTACCGGCCCGTTGGCCTGCGTGATGTCCTGGTCGGTGATCACCGGCGTGGCCGCGCCGCCGTTGTAGCTGTAGGACATGCTCAGCAGCCCGTTCTGCGTCAGCTTGAGCGAATAGACGATGGGGATGCCCTTGGCGCGCGTCGGCCGCGACACCGCCTGCTGGTTGGCGATCTTGTCGGGCAGGTCGCTGATGCCGAGCATGCGGTAGTTGTAGGCAAGGCGCCGCCCCTTGACGTCGCCGCCGTCCCTGCCGTTGCTCCAGTCCTGTACATAGCCGCGCGCACAGGTGTTCTGCACCGCCTGCGCGCGTTTGCTGGCGCTCAGGTTGTCGGGGTAGTAGCCCGGATAGGCGGCGCGCAGGCCGGCCCAGTTGGTGTCGCCCGAGCCGCGCACGCTGATGCGGTTGGCCTGGAACGCCGGGCCTGAGTCGGTGTTGTCGGCCTTGTTCGAGAAGTTGCCGAACTCGTCGATGCCGATGCCGATATAGCCCCCGGCCACGCCGTCGTACGCGGCGTTGACGTTGGAGCAGCTGTAGCCCAGGCTGCCGCCCAGCCCGCCCACGGTCGGGCTCCTGCTGCCGTCGGCGAGATAGAAGCTGATGCCGTCGGCGCCGGTGCCGCGCAGGTTGTCGCCGCCGTAGGTGACGGTGGAGAACGTGACCTGCAGCCCCTCCTGCATGCCGAAGGTGAAGCGGGACACCACCGCGCCGGTCTGGTTGTCGCCGTTGGCGCCCTCGGCCGTGTCGCCGTTGGTCAGCCGCAGCGCGCCGTAGCCCGGTGCGTCCGGCACGCTGCCGCTGGCGCCGCCGACCAGCTTCGAGTTGCGGTCCCGGTAGTAGGTGAAGCTCGACGTGGCGCAGCCCGGGATCGAGCCGGTGCCGTTGCCGGCGGTCAGGCACGCGCCATTCAGCGCCACCCAGTCGTAAGAGGACGAGGCCCCGTTCAGGTTGTCCTGGATCACCAGCGCATGCGCCGGGCCCGCCAGGACCGCGTTGACAACGGCGCTGACGGCGGCGGCAATGCCAGCGAGGCGTGGAGGTTGGCTCATCACTCTTTCCCGAGATCCTTGGTGCCGGCGCCAAGCTGGTAGGTGCTCTGCACCACCGCGGCGGTGCCGTCGCTGCCGCCATAGCCGGCGCCGGTGACGCGGAACAGCATCGACAGGCCATCCGGCGACAGGCCCAGATAGTGGATGTAGAGGCTGGGGGCGCGCGCGTAGTTGATGTCGGTGCCGTTCAGGCCGCCGGGGCTGCCGGCGCTCGCAAGGCGCATCGACGGCGGCAGGTAATCCGCCCGCGCCGGCGTCCACGGCAGGGTGGCCGGGTCTGCCAGCGCGTTGGCGCAGACCTGCAGGTTGGCCGGATCGTTGGCGTCGATCACGCTGTTGCAGGCGGCGCCGGCGGAGCCGTTGCCCCGCCCCAGCCACCATTCGCCGTACTGCAGCGCGCCCTGCGCGGCCTCGAACGCGCGCTGCTTCTCGCGGGTGTTGCCGGCGATCTTCTCCTGCAGGCCGAAGCCGCGGAACATCGTCACCGACAGCAGCGACAGGATCAGCAGGAACAGCAGGCCGATGATCAGCACATAGCCGCGCGGCGCGGCGCCGGCGCGGGCACCGATGCGGAAACGGTCTGGCTGGGCGCGTGTCATGGGCGGTTCATCAGGCTGATGGTCTGGGTCCAGCCGAGCGTGGCCGGCTGGCCGGGCTGGCCGGCAAAGGGATTGGCAAAGGTCAGCGTCACGCGCGCGCTGCGCACCTGGCCCCACAGTGCGCCGGCGGTGACCGCGCTGGCGCTGAGGTAGGTGTCGACGTTGCCGCCGTTGCCGGTGTCGGTGCCGTAGCGCACACGCAGCGCGGTAATGCCGCCGGCCAGCGGCACCGGCGCGCCGCCGTTGACCGCGCAGGTCAGCTCGTTGGCGGCATTGACCGCAAAGGTGTTGAGGTAGGCGGCATTGGCGCCCGAGGTATTGGCCGCGCCCTGGCAGTTCATGATGCCGTCGCCGCTGGCGGTGACAAAGCGCGCCGTCAGCGTATCGCTGGCCCCGTCGGCGCCGGACTGGCCGACGATGGCCTGCCCCGCGGCGAAATCGCCGAAGGCGCTGCCCGCCAGCGCCGGCAGCGCATCCGCGGCGACCTGGTTCAGCGGATCGGGGAAGTACCCGGCCGACTGCACCGTGTTGGCCAGCATCGTCATCACCAAGCGCTCGCTGTCCTGCAGCGCCGCCAGCCGCTCCTGGTCGCGCACGGTGCCGCGCAGGTTGAGGAACACCGTCATCAGCGCCGCCAGCATGAACAGCGCGATCACCATCGCCACCAGCACCTCGACCAGCGAGACACCGGCCTGCGTTGCGCGATAGCGGCGGCGTGGCATGCCGCACGGGTTCCGAACGATCGCTCTCATGGCTGGACGTGCAGCGTCAGGCTTTGCGTGGCGGCCATGGCCGAGCTCTGCGCCGCGGTGGTCTGGTTGTAGGCCAGGTAATGCTCGCTCCAGGTGGCGGTCAGGCTGCAGCGGATCGGGCGGCTGATGTCGTTGCTGCAGTTGACCGTGGCCGCGTAGGTGGGAAAGTGCGCCGCCATCTCCGCGGCCCAGTGCTGTACGTCGTAGGCGGCTATCTGGATCGGCGTGCAGGCCGCGCTGGCGCAGTCCGGCGCGGCGGTGCTGAGCGCGCCGGTGCTGTCGGTGACCGTCGTGCCGGACAGCGTGAACGTCTGCGGCGCCGTGCCGGCCGCCCAGAAGCCGCGGTTGCCGTGCATCGCCGCGGCCAGGCTTTCCAGTTGCAGCGCCACCAGCGAACGCCCGCGCGCAACCTGCGTATTGGCGAGCGCCGCCGCCTGCATCTTGGCCAGTCCGAGCAGCCCCACCGAGGTGATCACCAGCGTGATCAGCACCTCGATCAGCGACAGTCCGCGCGCCATGCGGTGCCGGCGCAGGCTGCGGTTGCGTCCGGTCACTGGCATGCACCCTCCCCGGCGCGCTGGATGGTCTGCCGGCCGGCGATATTGATGGCGATGCAGCGCGTGGCCTCGGCCGCCACCGGGCTGGTGCGCAGCGTCATCGTCAACGCGCCGCCGGGCAGCACGGCAAAGCCATCGCGGTTAAAGGTCAGGAAGGCCGCCCCGGCCGGCGTGGTGAAGGTGTCGGTGGCGGACCAGCCGGCGCGGTAGTGCAGCAGCTCGTCGGCCGGCGGCGCCGCGTCCACCGTGCCCGAGCCATTGCGGTCGACGAAGGCGATCCAGCCGCGCGCCCAGTTGCCGGCGCCCAGGCAGGCGGTGCCATTGGCGGACGGGCACACGCTGACCGGCAGGCCGCGCTTGATGGCCTCGCTGCGCGCGAGCTGCAGGGTGCCGACCATCGACTGGATCTCGCTGTCGACGCGGCTGGTGCGCAGCAGCGAGACGAACGAAGGCGTGCCGATCGCGGCCAGGATCGCCACCATCACCACCACCGCCATCAGCTCGACCAGCGTCAGCCCGCGGCAGCGCCGGCGCAACGCGACCGGGCCGGGCATGGCCACATCGTGGTGAGAGCGGGGAGGCGCGGTATCGCGAAGGCGAACCGTCGCCGGCATGTCAGCGCGCGGGCAGAGGTGCCGCCGCCGATGGACAAGGAACTGCCAGGATGACCCTATGCATGTTGACCCCCGATAAATGGCTTTGTTATCTGGGCAAGGCACTCCGCTCTGACGGCGGAAAGGCCAGCCCGCACCCGAATTCTTGTTCTATGCCTCGCTGCCGGCCGGGTGGCTGGCAACGGGATGCTGCAGTTCGAACCGAACCGCGAACCGGATAGCGGAATCGTTACGACTTTGCAACACCCGCGATAGTGGGGAATTTGATATTTCCTGTCAATTGCATCGTGCAGCGTTTGGCGGCGGCGAGCCGGCAAGGCGTTGGGCCGCCGCAACTGGCCGCAGGCAAGCCTCAGAATCGGGCGCGGCATGCCCGCGCTTAACACAATGGTGCGGATCTTTCTGCTTTACGTTTGGGCACGTTCGCGGCGGGGAGGGCTGGCTAATCTGGGCCCATCGCCTTCACAGCCCTTGCCATGTCCTTATCCGCAATTCGGCGTCGACTGCCGCCGCCGGCCACCCCGCAACCCAGGCTCCAGCGCGCCTACGCGCTGGTCGAGGCGCTTGGCGCCCTGACGATCGTGCTGGCCGGACTGCTGCCGACGGCGCTGGCCGGCAGCACCGGACTGGGCTGGCTGCGCCAGCTGGAGCGCCTGGCGCAGGCCACGCGCAACGCGGCCGACGATGCCGAGCTGGGCCGTTGCGCGACACCGCTGGCCGCGGTCGCGGCCATCGTGCCGATGCCGGATGCCGGCGGCTGCCTGCCGGCCGGGTCGACATGGGGGCGACCATGAGCAGCCCCATTGACGCCCGGACCTCGCCGACCCGCCTGCGCGGCTTCTCGCTGGTCGAGTTGATGGTCGGCATGACGCTTGGCCTGATCGCCTCTGCCGCGGCCGGCGCCGCCTTCCTGAACGCGCACGCGGCCTACCTCGCCAGCACCGACCGCGTGCTGGTCGAGGAACGCGGCCAGCGCGCGCTGGCCATTCTTTCCACGCTGCTGCGCCAGGCCGGCTGGCCGGGCGAGCCGGCGTCCGGCAGCGCCAGCACCGACCAGCCCGCGGTCAGCGGCGCCGACAATTGCGGCCAGCCCGCCTTGGCCGCCGTGCCTGCGTGCGCCAGGGCCGCCATCGGTCTAAGCGACGCGCTGCTGGTGCGCTTCAGCGGCAGCAGCCTGCCCGCCGCGCCGGCCCAGCCGGACGACACCATGACCGACTGCAGCGGCTATCCGGTCGCTGCAAGCGCGGCGGCCGCCGCGGCAAACCCCGGCTACGTCGCCCAGAACCTGCTCTATGTGGCGGCTGGCGCCGATGGCGTGCCGCAACTGCTGTGCCGGTACCCGGCCCGTCGCAATGGCCTGATCGACGGCAGCGGCTGGACCTCGGGGGCGCTGGTGCGCGGCGTGGAGTCGCTGCAACTGCGTTATGGGCTGGACCTGGACCAGGACGGCCGCCCCGAGCGTTTCGAGACGGCATCGGCAATCCCGCCACTGGGCGATGCCGCATGGCAACGCGTAGTGGCGGTCCAGATCGCCATCGCCGTGCGGGGCGACCGTCCGGGGTCGGCCGGCTTGGTCCGGGGCAGCGGCGCCGACACGCTGCCGCCGCCCGGCACTGCCGCGGCGGACCTGCCGCCCGCTGCACCGGCGCAGGCCGGTACCACACGCCGCGTGTTTACCGCCACGGTGCGGCTGCGCAATGCGCCCCGCTGCCAGGAGACCCTGTGCTAGCGCGCTGTCTGCCACGCCTGCGCCATGCCGGCGCCGTCACGCTGCTGCTGTGCGGAACCCTGCTGCTGATGGTGGTGCTGATCGCTGCGGCCACGCTGCAGATGCTGCTGTCCGGGCGGCAGCTTGCCGTCATGCAGCGCGAACGCGAACTCGCGTTCCGCGCCGCCGAGGCGGCCTTGCGCGATGGTGAGGCCGATTTGATGGCGGCCGCCACATCGCCGGACGCGCACGACCGACTGGCCCTGTGGCCGGCGCCGGGTCGCTGCGGCAGCGGCCGGCAGGCGGGCCTGTGCCGGCCCGCGCTGGCCGGACCGCCGGTGTGGCAGCCGTGGCTACGGCCGGATGCCGATGTCGACGCCGTCGGCGTGCCGCTGGGGCGCTTTACCGGCGCGGCGCTGCCGGCGGGCGCGGACACGCTGGAACCGCCGCGCTATGTCGCAGAGATTCTGGATGAAGCACCGGCCGGCTACGGCGCGCCGGACCCCGCTGTCGCCATCGCCCCGTGGCCGCGGATCCGTGTGACCGCGATCGGCTTCGGCCCCACGCGCGCCGTGCGCGCCCTGTTGCAAAGCGTGATCCAGCCATGACCCGCCTCGCCCGCTGCGCGCTCTTCTGCCTTGCCCTGATGCTGGTTCCCGCGTGCCATGCCGCCGGATCCGAAGCGGGCCGGCTGCCGCTGGCCTACCGGACCGCGAACGGCGCCTACCCGTGGACCGGGCGCTTGTTCGCCATTTGCTGGCAGGACCTGACGCAGGCGCCCTCACCCCACCTGTGGGAAGCCGGCGACCGCCTCGACCGCCGGACAGTGCCGTCGCGACGGCTATTCACGTATGCGGCACCGTACGGCGAGACGGCGCGCGCCATTGTGCTGCAATGGGATGCGACCACCGAAGCCTTGCGCATCGGGGACAGCGCCTCGATCAACTGGCTGCGCGGCGACCAGACCCACGCCGGCCTGCGCCCGCGCGATACGCGCCTCGGCAATGCCGCAGGCGCACGCGTGCGGGTGGTGGCGCCGCCGGCCTGGTCGCCCGGCAAACCCGGCCACGCCGGCTTTCGCCTGCGCTACAGCCTGCGCCCGCACGTGGCCTGGCATGGCACCGCCGACGGCCTGCTGCACGCCTTCGATGCCGCGACCGGCGACGAGCGCGCCGCGTACCTGCCGGGCGCGCTGCTGCCTTATGCCGTGGCCATGCCGGCCCCCGGCACGCCAACGCTGCCGCCGCCATGTCCGCGCCCGGAAGCGCACGACGTCACCTTGCGCGGCGAATGGCGCACGGTG
Organism: Cupriavidus nantongensis; assembly: GCF_001598055.1. NCBI lineage: Bacteria > Pseudomonadati > Pseudomonadota > Betaproteobacteria > Burkholderiales > Burkholderiaceae > Cupriavidus > Cupriavidus nantongensis. The sequence goes on from NZ_CP014844.1 coordinate 3,904,450, forward strand.
CTGCTGTGCGGCATCCCGGCCAATGCCGCCGCCGGCAACCCCGCCGCGGTCTTCGCGCTCGACGTCACCGATCCCGAAGGACAGCTGCCGTTCGTGCCGATCTGGGAGATCGCCGCGACCGACGCGCTGCCACTGGCCGCGCGCGGGCCGGTACGCGCGGCGGGCATCCGTGGTCCGGATGGTTTGCGCTGGTTCGCGGTCGTGATCCTCGAAGCAGGCACCAGTGGCGAGGCGGGCGCTGCCCGCGCCGGACTTGCCTTGCTGCCACTGGACAAGCCCGCCAGCGCCGCATGGGGCGGGCAGTACGCGATCCGCACCTTGCCCTTGCCGGAGCGCGATTGCCTGGGCGGCCCACCGGCCAGCAGGCTGGTGGCGGTCAGCGTGCTGTCCGACATGACCGGTGCCGCGCTCGCGGCCTATGCCACCGACGATGCCGGCCAGCTCTGGCGCTTCGCGCTCGCCGACGCGCCGCAGGCCGGCGCAGGCCCTGCCGCGGCCTGCCTGTACCGGATGCAGGTATCCGCGCAACCGGCCAGGGAAGAAGCCCCCGTGCTGCTCGGTTCCCCGAGCGCGCCCGTGGTGGTCTACGGCGCCGGCAACGAACTGGCCGCAGTGCCCGATGACCTTGCCACGCGCAGCGCCTCGGCACGCACGCCCCGGCAGGTCACGGCCCAGGCAGCTGACAACGGCCACATCCTGTGCGCCACGCCCGGCGGCGCGCAGGATATGGGCTGGCGCCTGACCCTGCCCCATGCCGGCGAACAGCTGATCGAGATCGAGCCGGTCTTCCCCGGTTACCTGCTGTTCGTGACCCGCACGCCCGATGGCGCGCAGCGCAGCTACCTGGTACTGGCGGCGACCGGGGAATCCGTCGTGCAGCGCAACTCCGGCGAGCGCCTGCTGGTCGCCACCGGCCAGTTGCTGCCGCCCGGGGCCACCGTGTTCACAACCCGCACCGAATTGCCCGGCACGCCGGCGCAACCGGGCGGTGCCGGGCGCCAGGCGTTTGCCGTCTCGGTGTGGTCGGCCACGGACAACGCCGTCACGCAGATCGCGCAAACGCTGGCCACGCGCCGCACCGGGCGCCTGCGCTGGCGCGAGATCGTCGGCCCGGCCAGGGAGGATACGCCATGATGACCCTGGCAACGGCCTGCCGGCGCAAGCCCGGCTTCAGCCTGATCGAGCTTGTGGCGGCGCTGGCCGTGCTGGCCATCCTCGCGGCCATCGCCGTGCCCGCGTGGCACCGCCATCTGGCGCGCGGCTGGCGTGCGCAGGCCCGCACCGCGCTGACCGGCGCGATGCTGCAGCTGGAGCGGCAAGCGCTCGAGACCATGACCTTTGCCGCCGCGCCCGGGTCCGACATGGTTGCCGGCGAGTGGCCGCTGCGCGTGCCAGCCAATGACCCGGTGCGCCATCTGGTAAGCGCCGCCGCTTGCCCGCAAGCGGAGCTCGATAGCTGTGTCGAACTCCGTGCCGTTCCGCAAGCCGCGGACCCCGAATGCGGCACGCTGATCCTGCGCAGCACCGGCCAGTGGCTGGCGCTGCCCGATGGCGCTGCGGTCCCGCAACCGTTGCCGCCCCATTGCTGAGGCCACGATGAACACACGATGGCATGCCGGCAGGCCTCGACGCACGGGTGGACTGACGCTGGTCGAACTGGTCGCCGGCCTGGTAATTCTTGGCGTGTTCACGGCCGCGGCCTATCCGTTCTTCAGCGGCATGCTCGCACGCCAGCAGGTCACGCTGGCGGCCGACCGGCTGGCGATGTCGCTGGCGCTGGCGCGCGCGACCGCGCTGTCGCGCCGCGTCGAGGTGACGCTGCAGCCGCTGCCGGGCGAGTCCACGCTCAGCCCGGGCTGGCAACTGGTGACGGCCGGCGCCGGCCCCGGCCAGATGGTGGTGCTGTCGGTGGTCGAGCCCGGCACGCCGTGCCTGTCCGTGGCCCTTCGGCAGACCGTGCGCGGCGCCAATGTGCTGAAATTCCTGCCTGTGGGATACTCTCGTTCTGAGCAGGGCGGTTTCCAGGCCGCCACCTTCACGCTTGGCTGCCGTGGCGAACAGCGGCAAGTCAGGCTGGGCGCGCAGGGACGTATCCGACTCTGCACACCCGGCCGCGACGCCGACTGCGAGGCGGAATCCTCCGAACCGCCATGACCTGGCAGCCCTGCCACCTTCCTACCACCTGAACGCAGCGCCAAGGCCCAAGGCCCACCGATCGCCGAATGTTTTCCGATACCGACCACGCCGCCATGCAGCAGGCGCTCGCGCTCGCCGCGCGGGGCATGTTCAACACCACGCCCAATCCGCGCGTCGGCTGCGTGCTGATCAAGGACGGCCAGGTCATCGGACAGGGCTTCACCCAGCCGGCCGGGCAGGACCATGCCGAGATCCAGGCGATGAAAGACGCGCTGGCGCGCGGGCTCGATCCGGCCGGTGCCACCGCCTATGTCACGCTGGAGCCGTGCAGCCATTTCGGCCGCACCCCGCCGTGCGCCGATGCGCTGGTGCGCGCCGGCGTGGCGCGCGTGGTCGCGGCGATGGAAGACCCCAACCCGTCGGTCTCCGGGCGCGGCCTGCAGCGGCTGCGCGATGCCGGCATCGACGTGCGCTGCGGCCTGCTGGAAAAAGAGGCGCGCGACCTGAATATCGGCTTTGTCTCGCGCATGACGCGCGGACTGCCGTGGGTGCGCGTCAAGGTGGCGGCGTCGATGGACGGCGGCACGGCGCTGCACGACGGCACCAGCCAGTGGATCACCGGCCAGGCCGCGCGCGACGACGGGCACGCCTGGCGCGCGCGCGCCTGCGCCATCCTGACCGGCATCGGCACCGTGCGCGACGACAATCCCGCGCTGACGGTGCGGGCCATCGCCACGCCGCGCCAGCCGCAGCGGGTGCTGGTCGATTCCCGCCTCGAAGTGCCGCTCGACGCGCAGATCCTGACGCCGGATACCGGCGAGTTCGCCAGGCCCGTGCTGGTGTTCTGCGCGGTCGAAGACCGCCAGCGGCAGCGCGCGCTGGAAGGCCGCGGCGCCGAAGTCGTGGTGCTGCCCAACCCGCACGGCAAGGTCGAGTTGCGCCGCATGCTGGAAGAACTCGGCCGGCGCGGCATCAACGAATTGCATGTCGAGGCGGGCTTCAAGCTCAACGGTTCGCTGGTGCGCGAGCATTGCGCCGACGAGCTGCTGATCTACCTCGCCCCCAAGCTGCTCGGCGATGCCCAGGGCATGTTCAACCTGCCGCCGCTGGCGCGGCTGCAGGATGCCGAGCAGTTCCACTGGCATGAAGTCCGGCAGATCGGCGACGACCTGCGGCTGATCGCGCGGCGCAACGATGCCTAGCGCCAGCACGCCGGCAGCCAATCCGGAATTCCCAACACCTCAAGCACAAGACTCCACCATGTTTACTGGCATTGTCGCGGCGGTCGGCCGCATTGAATCCGTGACCCCGCTCGGCGCCGCCGCCGACGCCGGCGTGCGCCTGCGCATCGCCGCGGGCGGGCTCGACCTGTCGGATGTCATCATCGGCGACAGCATCGCCATCCAGGGCGCCTGCATGACCGTGATCGCCATGGCGCCCGACGCGTTCGAGGTCGAGGTCTCGCGCGAATCGCTGGACAAGACCGTGGGGCTCGACCGCGCCGGCCGCGTCAACCTGGAGAAGGCGCTGCGCCTGGCCGACCGGCTCGGTGGCCACCTGGTATCGGGGCACGTTGACGGCCTGGGAGAAGTGGTGCATTTCGCGCCGGTGGGCGAGTCGCACGAGCTGCGCATCCGCGCCCCGCGCGAGCTGGCGCGCTACCTCGCCTACAAGGGCTCGGTGGTGGTCAACGGCGTGTCGCTGACCGTCAACCGCGTCGCCGACGAGGCCGACGGCTGCGAGTTCTCGATCAACCTGATTCCGCACACCGTCGAAGTGACCACGCTGCAAGAGCTCAAGCCCGGCGCGCGCGTGAACCTGGAGATCGACCTGATCGCGCGCTACGTGGAGCGGATGCTGTCTGCCGCCCAGGCCCCGGCGTAAGGCGGGAGTAAGGCGGGGGAGTAAGGCGGAGCCTGCCGGCCAGGCGCCGCAGCCTGCACCCCTGCCCGCCCCGTCACCGACGCGCAGCACTTTCGCGGCCTGCGCCTCCCGCGTGGGCCGCCTTGGCGTACAATAGCCGGCTTGACTGGGCAGCCTGCCGGGCGTATATGGCCCCGCCGGCCCGGCCCGAAGCCCCGCCTCAGTCCGGCCGCTTTCCACCGCGGCCACGGTTCCTGCCACAGCCATTCGCCTGATTTCCGCCCCAACCTGCCGTTCAGCACGCCATGACAATCGCCCGTACCGAAGACATCATTGCCGACATTCGCGCCGGCCGCATGGTCATCCTAGTCGACGAGGAAGACCGCGAAAATGAGGGCGACCTGGTCCTGGCGGCCGATTTCGTCACGCCGGAGGCGATCAACTTCATGGCCAAGCATGGCCGCGGCCTGATCTGCCTGACGCTGACCGCCGAGCGCTGCCGCCAGCTCGACCTGCATCCTATGGTGAGCCGCAACGGCACCCAGCACGGCACCAACTTCACCGTCTCGATCGAGGCGGCCGAGGGCGTGACCACCGGCATTTCCGCCGCCGACCGCGCCCGCACCGTGCAGGCCGCCGTCGCCCGCGATGCGAAGCCAGCCGACCTGGTCCAGCCCGGCCATATCTTCCCGCTGACGGCGCAGCCCGGCGGCGTGCTGATCCGCGCCGGCCATACCGAGGCCGGCTGCGACCTGGGCGCGCTGGCCGGCCTGACGCCGGCGGCGGTGATCTGCGAGATCATGAAGGACGACGGCACCATGGCGCGCCTGCCCGACCTGGTCGAGTTCGCGCAGGAGCATGACCTGAAGATCGGCACCATCGCCGACCTGATCCACTACCGCAGCCGCACCGAGAGCATTATCGAGCGCGTCGGCGAGCGCGCCATGCAAACCCCGTACGGCACCTTCCACAGCATCGCCTACCGCGACAAGCCGACCGGCCAGGCCCACCTGGCGCTGGTCAAGGGCAAGCCCACGCCGGAACAGGAAACGCTGGTGCGCGTGCACGAGCCGTTCTCGGTGCTGGACCTGCTGGAAGTGAAATGCACGACGCACTCGTGGAGCATCCCGGCGGCGATGCAGGCGATCGCCGAGTCCGAGCGCGGCGTGATCGTGCTGCTGAACTGCGGCGACACCGTCGAGCAGCTGTTCACGCAGTTCAGCGCGCTCGACGCGCCGCAGTCGCGGCCGCGCCGCAAGCCCGACCTGCGCACCTATGGCATGGGCGCGCAGATCCTGAAGGATGTCGGCGTCGGCAAGATGCGTGTGCTGGCCGCCAAGCAGCGCATGCCCAGCATGACCGGCTTCGACCTGGAAGTGACCGGCTACCAGCCGATGAGCGGCCAGGCCGACTGAGCCGGCCCCAGGACCGAGCCATCCCCCAATACCCGGGCCGCGGCGCCTGCCGCCGCGGCCCTCCCGAAAACTGGAGAACTGAACAATGGATCACGGCTTCTACCCCAGCAACCTCGACGGTGAAGGCCTGCGTATCGGCATCGTGCAGGCGCGCTTCAACGAGCCGGTCTGCGCCGAACTGCTCGAGGCCTGCGTGGCCGAGCTGGAACAGCTCGGCGTCGAGGGCGAAGACACCCTGGTGGTGACCGTCCCGGGCGCGCTGGAAGTCCCGCTGGCGCTGCAGAAGATGTGCGAGAGCGGCCAGTTTGACGCGCTGGTCGCGCTGGGCGCCGTGGTGCGCGGCGAGACCTATCACTTCGAGCTGGTCTCGAACGAGTCGGGCGCCGGCATCACCCGCGTCGGCCTGGACTTCAACGTGCCGATCGCCAACGGCATCCTGACCGTCGACACCGACGAGCAGGCCCATGCCCGCACCCGCGAAAAGGGCCGCGACTGCGCCCGCGCCGCGGTGGAGATGGCCAACCTGGTGGCGGCGCTGGATTCGCTGCGCGGCCAGGAAGACGAAGACGAGGACGACGATGAGTGATACGTCGAACACCCCGGACGACGCCGGCAAGGGCGCCGGCGCCAAGCCCGCCGCGGCCCGCACCGAAGCCAAGGCGCCGCCCAAGAGCGCGCGCCGGCGCTCGCGCGAGCTGGCCCTGCAGGGCCTGTACCAGTGGCTGCTGAACCGCAACGACATCGGCGCGATCCAGGCCCACCTGCATGACGCCCAGGGCTTCAACAAGGCCGATCGCGAGCATTTCGACGCGCTGCTCAATGGCGCCGTGCGCGAAGAGGCCCGCCTGACCGCCGCGTTCGAGCCGTTCCTGGACCGTTCCGTCGACGAGCTGTCGCCGGTCGAGCGCGCCGCGCTGCTGGTCGGCAGCTATGAGCTGGTGCACTGCCTCGACATCCCGTACAAGGCGGTCATCAACGAAGCGGTCGAGCTGACCAAGACCTTCGGCGGCGTCGAGGGCTACAAGTACGTCAACGGCGTGCTCGACAAGCTGGCCGCCCAGGTGCGCGCCGCCGAGGTGGCCGCGCGCCGCTGAGCCGCCCCGGCCGAACTCACCGCCGCGGCCCCGCCGTGCCGTCGCGCTGGCCTGGCGCCAGCGCCGATGAAGACGACACCCGCCGCGGCGGGTGTTTTCATTCCTACTGATCCCTTTGCTGAACGGGCCTCCTGCCCGCCCGGAACACCATGGACTTGCAGCACCTGGCTACCGCCTCCCGCCTCGCCAACATCGACGCCTTCCATGTGATGGAGCTGGCCAAGCAGGCCGCCGCGCTGGAGCGCGCCGGCCGCCATATCGTGCACATGGGCATCGGTGAGCCGGACTTCACCGCCGCCGAGCCGGTGGTGCGCGCCGCCGAGGCCGCCATGCGCCGCGGCGTCACGCAGTACACCGGGGCGCTCGGCATCCATCCGCTGCGCGAGGCCATCGCCGGCTATTACCAGACCGCTTACGGCCTGGAGATCCCGGCGCGGCGCGTGATCGTCACCGCCGGCGCCTCGGGCGCGCTGCTGCTGGCGTGCGCGGTGCTGGTCGAGATCGGCGCCGAAGTGCTGATGCCGGACCCGAGCTACCCATGCAACCGCCACTTCGTCGCCGCCTTCGACGGCGTCGCGCGCATGATCCCGAGCGGCCCGGCCGAGCGCTTCCAGCTGACCGCCGCGCAGGTCGAGGCCAACTGGGGCGAGCAGACCCGCGGCGTGCTGCTGGCGTCGCCGTCCAACCCGACCGGCACCTCGATCCTGCCCGACGAACTCGCGCGGATCCTGCAGGCGGTGCGGGCGCGCCACGGCTTCGCCATCCTCGACGAGATCTACCAGGGCCTGTCCTACGATGCCGCGCCGGTGTCGGCGCTGAGCCTGGACCCGAACGTGGTCACGGTGAATAGCTTCTCGAAGTACTTCAACATGACCGGCTGGCGCCTGGGCTGGCTGGTGGTGCCGGAGGCACTGGTCGAGGCCTTCGAGAAGGTGGCGCAGAACCTGTTCATCTGCGCGTCGGCGGTGGCGCAGTACGCCGCGCTGGCGTGCTTCACGCCCGAGGCGCTGGCCATCTACGACGAGCGCAAGGCCGAATTCCGCCGTCGCCGCGACCTGATCGTGCCGGCGCTGGAGTCGCTGGGCCTGCGCGTGCCGGTGCGCCCCGACGGCGCCTTCTATGTGTATGCGGACTGCCGCGGCGTCAACCACCCCGCCGCCGGCGACGCCGACCGCCTGACGCAGGCCATGCTGCACGACGCGGGCGTGGTGATGGTGCCGGGGCAGGACTTCGGCCCGCATACGGCCCGGGACTACATCCGGATCTCGTACGCGACCTCGCGCGAGAATATCGAAGAGGCGATGGCGCGGCTGGGCAAGCTGTTCCGCTGACCACACCCGGCCGCTGCGGCGGCGGGCAAAAGAAAAGCACCCCGCGGGGTGCTTTTCTTCTGGGCGATGCCGGGCGCCAGGCTCAGGCGTTGTGCGGCCCGTTATTGGCTTCCAGCTTCTCGGTCGGCGCGTGCTCGACCGGCGCCTTGTCCTCGGCCGCAGGCTTGTCGGCATTGGCGGGCGCGCTGCGCACGCCGATCAGCTGGCGCAGGCGGGCGCGCTCGGCCAGCACCTTGGCGCCGTAGCCGCCGTCGGTGGCCGTGGTGGCGCCGACGTAGTACTTCAGGCCACCCTCGAGCGAGCCGGCGCGGGCGATGCAGTCCTTGAGCACCAGCGCGCCGATCTTGATGTTGGCGTACGGGTTCAGCGCCGCGGACACGCCGCCGACGGCTTCGTACTTGTCCTGGTGGACCTTGGTCATGACCTGCATCAGGCCCTGCGCGCCCATGCCGCTTTCGGCGTACGGGTTGAAGCTGGACTCGATCGCGATCACGCCCAGGATCAGCAGCGGATCGATGCCGACCTCGCGCCCGGTCAGGTAGGCCGCCTTGACCAGCTGCGCGGTAGCCTGCGCCGCCACGCGGTACTTGCGGGCGATATAGTCCGCCACCGCGGCCTGCTCGCGCGCGCTGCCCAGCGTGGCGCCGGTGCTGCGGGCGTCCATGGCCACGCGCGTCACCGGGATCTGCGCGGCCAGGTGCGCGACCGACGGCACCTTGGTATTGGCCGCCAGGCTCCATTCGTCGACGCCCGACACGGTCGGCAGGCCGAGCTTGCCGCCGCGGCCAGCGCCATAGCCCAGCTTGGCCGCCGCGACGTCCGCCGTGCTGGGCGGGACGGCGCTGGATACGGCCGGGCTGTGGGCCGGGCCGTGCGCAGCGGGAGCAGTGCCGGCATGCGCGGGCGCGGCCACGGCGGCGCTCACCAGCACCGCCGGCGCTTCGTCGCCGGCCAGCAAGGCGGCCAGCGTGGTTCGCCATTCCTGGCTCACCGACAGCGACACCGCCGAAACCACCGCCATCACGCCCAGGCTGTTCAGGGCGTACTTCAGCGTCGTGCGGCCACCGCGCAAGGCGCGGCCCGCGACCGGATGCGCGAGGCGGACCTGCAATGCCCGACTCACTCCGGGTACCGGCTGTCGAAGGCGGACCTGCAGGGCCCGCCCGATGCCGGGAAGATGAAGGGTTTTCCAACCGCTCATGCTTACCTCCATCCGTTGCCCGCTTCGCGTGCCCGACTGCGGCATGCGCCCGATCTCAACGTACTCAAGTAAGGATGCCGCGCCGTCTAGCAGTGACGACCAAGCACCTGTTGGCAGGGCGCTCCCCATGCGCCCAACTGGAAACAGGCCGCGCCCTGGGGGAGCGCTACCTGCCACGACTTAACTCTCTACACTCCGGCAAGTCGCCGGAGGCGACCGGTCACCCGCCATGCGCGCGGGTCTATGACATCGGTCCTTGCTGGAGGGACTTTCTGGCACGTTGTTTTGATGTGCACCCCTTGACACAGGGGGAAAATCCATGTTGCGACGCAACACTCCATGGAGCAGACCGGATTGTAGAAACGGTGTTATATCCCGTCAAGAATAATAAATCGATAATTCACTACTTCCAGTTATTTGTAACAAGGCGGTTTTGGTCGGTCCGGCATCACTCGGACGCCCGCAAACGCAGGCGTGGCCTTGGCTCGCCGCGTTACGGCCCGCCCCGGGGCGGGCAAAAAACTTACAATTTCCGCGGCACCGGCCGGACGATTTTTTTGCCGCCGCCCCGAGGAATGTGTATCGTCACCGACCTGACCGCCGCCTCCCTGATCCGGTGCGCAATGCCGCACCACAACAGAATTCACCATGCAATACAAAGACTTGCGCGATTTCATCGGCCAGCTCGAAGGGCTCGGCGAGCTGCGGCGCATCGCCCGCCCGGTGTCGCCCAACCTGGAAATGACCGAAATCTGCGACCGCCTGCTGCGCGCCGGCGGCCCCGCGGTCGTCTTCGAGCAACCTGCGGGCGCTCCCCATGGCGACATCTATAGCGTGCCGGTGCTGGCCAATCTGTTCGGCACGACACGCAGAGTCGCATTTGGCATGGGCGCCGAATCGATGGAAGACCTGCGCGACATCGGCCGGGTGCTGTCGGCGCTGAAGGAACCGGAGCCGCCGCGCGGGCTGCGCGAGGCCGGCAAGCTGTTCACGCTGGCCAAGTCGGTGTGGGACATGGCCCCGAAGCGCGTCAGCAGCCCGGCCTGCCAGGAGGTGGTGTGGGAAGGCAACGACGTCGACCTGGCGCGCCTGCCGATCCAGACCTGCTGGCCCGGCGATGCCGCCCCGCTGATCACCTGGGGCCTGGTCGTGACCAAGGGCCCGCACAAGAAGCGCCAGAACCTTGGCATCTACCGCCAGCAGGTGATCGGCCGCAACCAGGTGATCATGCGCTGGCTGGCGCACCGCGGCGGCGCGCTCGACTTCCGCGAGCATGCGCTGGCCAACCCCGGCAAGCCCTTCCCGATCGCGGTGGCGCTGGGCGCCGACCCGGCCACCATCCTGGGCGCGGTGACGCCGGTGCCCGATACCCTGTCCGAATACCAGTTCGCCGGCCTGCTGCGCGGCAGCCGCACCGCGCTGGCGGGCTGCCTGACGCCGACGCTGTCCGAGCTGAGCGTGCCGGCGTCGGCCGAGATCGTGCTGGAAGGCCATATCCAGCCCGATCCCAACCACCCGTCCGGCTACCAGCACGCGCTCGAGGGTCCGTTCGGCGACCACACCGGCTACTACAACGAGCAGGACTGGTTCCCGGTCTTCACCATCGACCGCATCACCATGCGGCGCGACCCGATCTACCACTCCACCTACACCGGCAAGCCGCCCGACGAGCCGGCCGTGCTGGGCGTGGCGCTGAACGAGGTGTTCGTGCCGCTGCTGCAGAAGCAGTTCCCGGAAATCACCGACTTCTACCTGCCGCCCGAGGGCTGCAGCTACCGCATGGCGCTGGTGCGGATGAAGAAGCAGTACGCCGGCCATGCCAAGCGCGTGATGTTCGGCGTGTGGAGCTTCCTGCGGCAGTTCATGTATACGAAGTTCATCGTGGTGGTCGACGACGATGTCGACGTGCGCGACTGGAAGGAAGTGATCTGGGCCATCACCACCCGCGTCGATCCCAGCCGTGACACGGTGCTGGTCGACAACACCCCGATCGACTACCTCGACTTCGCCTCGCCGGTATCGGGGCTCGGCTCCAAGATGGGCATCGACGCCACCGACAAGTGGCCGGGAGAAACCACGCGCGAATGGGGCACGCCGATCACCATGGATGCCGCGGTCAAGGCCAAGGTCGACACCCTGTGGGAAACGCTGTTCGACCGCCCCGCCGGCCGCTGATGGCAGCCGGCACGCGCCGGCAGCGATCCGCCGTTATCATGTCACGCTGATACCGGGCGCCCGCGACGGCGCCCGCGGCCAACCATCGCACCATCCGATGCCCGCGGCAGACGGGCCCAAGGAGGAGACATGACCACCGCCGCCCCGCTTGCCGAAGGCAACCTGATGTGGACGCCGTCCGAGGCGTTCCGCGACCGCAGCCAGATCGCGCAGTTCATGCGCTGGCTGCGCACCGAACGCGGCCTGGCCTTCGACGACTACGACAGCCTGTGGCAGTGGTCCGTCACCGAGCTCGAAGCGTTCTGGGACGCGGTGCGCGCCTACTTCGACGTGCGTTTCGACACCCCGGCCAGGCAAGTGCTGGACCGGCGCACCATGCCGGGCGCGCGCTGGTTCGACGGCGCCACCCTCAACTATGTGCAGCAGATGTTCCGCCATGCCGGCAGCGGCAGCGCGCGCCAGCGCACCGCCATCCGCCATGCCGGCGAGGCGCAGCCGCTGGCCGATATCAGCTGGCACGCGCTCGAGGCCCAGGTGGCCTCGCTCGCGCACGCGCTGCGTCAGATGGGCGTGCAGCGCGGCGACCGCGTCGCCGGCTACCTGCCCAATATCCCTGCAACCGTGGTCGCCTTCCTGGCCACCGCCAGCCTCGGCGCGGTCTGGTCCGGCTGCGCGCCCGACATGGGCCAGGTGGCGGTAGTCGACCGCTTCCGCCAGATCGCGCCCAAAGTACTGATCGCCGTCGACGGCTACCGCTACGGCGGCAAGGCCTACGACCGCGCGCCGGTGCTGGCCGAGCTGGTCGCCGCCCTGCCCTCGCTGACCGACCTGGTGCTGGTGCCGCAAACCGGCAGCGGCGCCGCGACGCCCGCCGGCGTGCGCGTCCACGCCTGGCAAGACGTGCTGGCGCACGACGTGCCGCTGGCGATCGAGCCGGTGCCGTTCGACCATCCGCTGTGGATCGTCTATTCGTCCGGCACCACCGGCATGCCCAAGCCGATCGTGCACGGCCACGGCGGCATCGTCATCGAGCAGCTCAAGCTGATGGCGTTCCACAACAACCTGGGCCCGGACGACGTATTCCACTGGTACAGCAGCAGCGGCTGGATCATGTGGAACGCCCAGGTGGCCGGGCTGCTGCTCGGCACCACCATCGCGCTCTACGACGGCAACCCGGCCTGGCCCGACGCCGGCGTGCTGTGGCGCTTCGTCGACGATGCCGGCGTGACCCTGTTCGGCGCCGGCGCGGCGTTCTTCACCAACTGCATGAAGGCCGGCATCGAGCCGGCGCGCATCGCCGACGTGTCGCGGCTGCGCGGACTGGGCTCGACCGGCTCGCCGCTGCCGGTCGAGGCCTACGACTGGATCTACCGCCATGTACGCGAAGACATCTGGCTGGTGCCGATGTCGGGCGGCACCGATTTCGCCGGCTCGTTCGTCGCCGGCTGCCCGCTGCTGCCGGTCTATTCCGGCGAGATGCAATGCCGCTGCCTGGGCGCGAAGGTGGAAGCCTTCGACGACCACGGCCAGCCGCTGGTCGACGCGGTCGGCGAACTGGTCTGCACCGAGCCGATGCCGTCGATGCCGCTCTACCTGTGGGGCGACACCGATGGCCAGCGCTACCGCGACAGCTACTTCGACACCTATCCCGGCGCCTGGCGGCATGGCGACTGGATCAAGATCACCAGGCGCGGCGGCGCGGTGATCTACGGGCGTTCCGACGCCACCATCAACCGCCACGGCATCCGCATGGGCACCAGCGAGCTGTACCGCGTGGTCGAAGACCTGCCCGAGGTGATGGACAGCATGGTGGTCGACCTCGAATACCTGGGCCGCGAATCGTATATGCCGCTGTTCGTGGTGCTGCGCGAAGGCATGGTGCTCGACGACGCGCTGCGCGACACCCTGCGCGCGCGCATCCGCAGCGCGCTGTCGTCGCGCCACGTGCCCAACGAGATCGTGCAGGCGCCCGGCGTGCCGCGCACGCTGTCGGGCAAGAAGATGGAGGTGCCGATCAAGAAGCTGCTGCTGGGCCATGCGCCCGAGAGCATCGCCAATCGCGACGCCATGGCCAACCCCGACACGCTCGACTGGTACTTCGACTACGCCGCGCGCTTCCTCAAGGCGCGCCAGGCAGAGTCGGCCACGACCTGAGCCCCACCACATCGTCCAGGGCCATGCACAACCTGCCAACCGAAGACTTCCAGGGCCAGCCGCTGGTGCGGATCGGCCAGGCCGATTCCTGGCTGCTGCTGGCGCCCCAATACGGCGCGCGGCTGGTGCGCTGGGTGCACCGCGGGCAAGACCTGCTGTACTGGCCCGACGCCGCCGACTGGAGCCGCCCGGCCAAGATCCGCGGCGGCAATCCGCTGCTGTTCCCGTTTATCGGCCGGCATTTTGTCGACGGCAACGCCGGGCAGTGGCGTGACGGACAAGGGACGATCCACACGCTGTCGCAGCATGGCTTTGCGCGCGACCTGCCGTTCGAGGTCAGCGCCATCGACCCGCAGGCTGCGATCACGATGACGCTGCGCGACAGCGAGGCCACGCGCGCCGGCTATCCGTTCGCCTTCGTGTTCGACGTGGTCTACACCTTGCTGCCCGACGGGCTGGAGGTAACGCTGCGCACCGCCAACCCCGGCACGCAGCGCCTGCCCTGTTATCCCGGCCACCACTTCTATTTCGCACTGCCCCACGCGCAGCGCAGCGCGGCGTCGCTGGCGCTGCCCGACACCGAGCGCAGGCGCCAGTTGCCGGATGGCAGCCCCGGACCGGCCGAGTCCGGCGATTCGACCTACCAGCTTGACGATCCACGGCTGCAGGACACGTTCCACGTCTTCCGCGGCAGCCCCGCGGCGCAACTGGCCATGCCGGGCCGCAATATCCGCTTCGAGCTCGACCTGCCCGGCAGCGCGCCCTGGCATGCCGTGACCACGTGGTCCGAAACTGAAACCTCCGACTTCTACTGCGTGGAACCGTGGGTTGGACTGCCCGATGCCATCCACCACGGCCACGGCTTGCGCTGGATCGAGCCCGGCCAGGCGGAAAGCGCGGTGTGCCGGCTGCGCGTATTCGGTTGATTCAGCAGCGCCGCTCAGTGCTCGAAATCCAGCCCGCCGATCAGGATCCGCGGGTCGGCCTGCGACAGCGAGCGGAAATCGATGCCGCGCGGCTCCTGCCACGCCCGCAGCTTGGCCGGCAGCGCCGCCAGGTAGCCGGCAAAGCGCGCCTCGCCGCCCGCGGCGAACAGGCGCTGCACCTCCAGCCCATCCCACGCCAGCGTGATATCGAGCGCATACGGATGGCGCCGCAACTCCGGCGGGCCGTCCCCGGTCAGGCGCAGGCGCGGCGGCATCCCGGGTCCATCGGCAGGCAGCGGCTGGAGTTCCACGCGCCGATGCTGCTGGCCGATCGCGTCGGCGATGCGCGGCAGGCATTCGGCTTCGAAGCGGGCGAAGAAGTCGGTGGTCAAGGTGGGGGTGTCCGAAGGTTGCGGCAGAGGTGGCGGCGCACTGGTCGTGCGCCATCGTGCCAGCCACTATACGCCGGGCTTCACCCCGGGCGGTACACGCGGAAACCCAGCCCCGGCGACAGGACCTCGGTGGGTCCTTCGCGCAGCGCCACCGCTTGCAGGCTGCCATTGGCCATCGACTCCGCGGCGAATTCGGCGATATTGCGCAGGCGTGCCGCCGGGACGCCCAGCGCGGCCAGGCGCGGCTCGAGGTCGGCCGCGGTTCCCGCCGCCACGGCGCCCGCGATGGCCCGCTTGAGCGCGGCCGGATCGATCGAGCGCACGAAGGCCGGCAAGGCGGCCGCGTCCAGCGGGGTGTCGAACAAGGCCGAATCCTTGGCCAGCTCGCCCAGGCCGAGCGCGTCGAGCAGCGCCAGCAATTGCTTCGGCGTGTTCGCGCCAATTGCCAGCCAGCCGTCGCGGGTGCGGAAGAAATCTGCCGACGGACTGCCCGAATAGCCCTGGTTGCCCTGCCGTACCGGTACGCCGCCGGTGGTCATGGCATCGCATGCCATCGGATACATCAGCTGCAGCCCGGCCGTGGCCATCGACACATCGAGCAGCATGCCGTGCCCGGTGCGATCGCGCTCGCGCACGCCGGCCACGATGGCGAAGGCAGCCAGCATGCCGGTGGCGGCGTCGATCACCGGGAAGCCAGTCTTCATCGGCGGGTCGCCCTCGGTCCCGCCCATCCATGCCATGCCGGTGGCGGCCTGTATTACATGGTCATACGCCGGCCGCCCGTGCCACTGCGCCGCCCCGCGGCCAAAGCCCGAGATGCTGCAATAGACCACGCGCGGGTTGCGCGATCGCACCGCCTCGTAGCCCAGGCCGAAGCGCTCCAGCACGCCTGGCCGCAGGTTGTCGACGAACACATCGCAACGGCTGGCCAGTTCCAGCGCATGCGCGCGCCCGTCTTCGTCGGCCAGGTTCAGCGCAAGCGACGACTTGCCGGCATTGAGCGCGACAAAGGCCGCATGCCCCTTGCCTGCGCGGCGCATCACATCGCCGCCGCCTGCGTTCTCCACCTTGGTCACCTCCGCGCCCAGCTGAGACAGCAGGAAGGTGGCGAACGGTCCGGCGATCACGTGCGAGAAATCCAGCACGCGGATGCCGGCCAGCGGCGCGAAATCCGGTTGTGGGGTAAGGGTCATGGCCATGTCTACTCCGTGGTGATGCGGTTCTTGTCGATGATCTGGCGCAGGCGCACGGTCTCGTCGGCAACGAGCCGGGAAAACGCTTGCGGTGCGGGAGTCGGAGCTATCACGGCGCCCATGTCGGCATAGGTCCGGCGCAGCCCGGGATCCTCCAGCGCCTGCATCACCGCCGCATGCAGCCGCGCAGTGATCGCCGCGGGCAGCCGCGGCGGCGCCCAGATGCCACTCCAGGCATCGAGGTCGAGGTCCTTGCGGCCAAGGGCCTCGTTCAACGTGGGCACCTGCGGCAACACCGCGGCGCGGCTGGCCGAGGTCACTGCCAACGCCCGCACCTTGCCGCTGGCAAGCTGCGGCATCGCCGTGGCCGCGACCGGAAAGCCGAACTGGGTATCGCCCTTGAGCAGCGACGGCACGATCTCGACCGACCCCTTGTACGGCACATGCACCACATCGATGCCGGTCGCCGACGCGAACGCCGCGCCCGACACATGTGCCGCCGAGCCGATCCCGCCCGAGGCGTAGTTGAGCGTGCCCGGCGCCCGCCTTGCCGCGGCGGCGAGATCGGCCACGTTACGGTACGGCGAGCTGGCGCTGACCACCAGCACCGACGGACTGACGCCAACGCGGATGATGTGGGTGAACGCCATCGGGTCGAACTTCGCGCCGGGCTGCAGCAGCTTCTGCGCGACATGGGTGGAAGCGCCCAGCATCAGCGTGTAGCCATCGGCCGGTTGCTGCGCGACGAATTCGGCGGCGAGGATGCCGCCGGCACCGACTTTGTTTTCCACCACCACCGGTTGGCCCAGCACGTGCGCCAGCCGCTCGGCCAGCTTGCGGGTGTGGATGTCGGGCCCGCCGCCGGCGGCGTAGGGCACCACCAGGCGGATCGGACGGCTCGGATAGGGCTG
The DNA here is from genome assembly GCF_001598055.1 of Cupriavidus nantongensis. Taxonomy (NCBI): domain Bacteria; kingdom Pseudomonadati; phylum Pseudomonadota; class Betaproteobacteria; order Burkholderiales; family Burkholderiaceae; genus Cupriavidus; species Cupriavidus nantongensis. Next base: position 3,921,241 of record NZ_CP014844.1, read on the forward strand.
GGCAGCATGCGCTCTGGGCTGCGCACCGGCAACTGGCAATGCCAGCAGTGACTTCAGCAGCAGGCGGCGCCGGGGATTGGACTCCATTGCGGTCTCCTCCATGGTTTGCCCCGATTGTCCCGGCAGGTCACCATTCGAAACAATTATCCAGTTTGGATGAAGCCATCACGTTTCGTTATGAAGCACGCGCGCCCGGGAAGCAGCAACGCCGCCATGCCATGGCCCAACCGGATCGACCGCCTGCGCATCCGCCACCTGCGCCTGCTGGACCTGGTGGCACGCAGCGGCTCGCTGACGGCGGCCGGCGAGCGGCTGCACCTGAGCCAGCCCGCGGTTACCAAGATGCTGCAGGAGCTGGAACTCGCCTTCGGCTGCAAGCTGATCGAGCGGACCACACGCGGCGGCCGCCTGAGCCTTGCGGGCGAGCGTGCGCTGGAACGGTTGCGCGTGGTGCTGGGCGCGATCGACGCGGCCGGCGACGCGCTGCTGACACGGCCGGAAGTCGCGCTGGTCCGGCTCGGCATGCTGCCGCTGGTGGGGATGGACGTGCTGCCGCGAGCGGTGGCATGGCTGCGTGCGCGGGGCAACCTGCCACGGCTTGCGGTACGCGAACATACGGTCGCCGGGCTTACCGCGATGCTGTCTGCCGGCGAGCTCGACTGCATCGTGGGCCGGCTGCAAAAGGAACACGCCGGACAACTCGAGGCCAGCGCCCACATCACGCGCTTGCGCGACGAACACCTGGCCGTGGTCTGCGCGCCGGGCCACGCTCTGGCCAGGCGCCGTGCAGTCGCGCTGGCCGACCTTCACGAAGGCCCCTGGATCCTGCCCCCGCGCGGCACCCACACGCGCGACGTGTTCGAGCAGCCGTTCCTCGACGATGGCCAGTTGCCGCCGGTGCCGCATATCGAATCCGCGTCATTTCACAGCAACCTGGCCATGACCGCCGCGGGCGGATTCCTGACGGTGGCGCCCGCCACGGCGCTGGCCAACTACCAGGCGCTGTCGATGGTTTGCCAGGTACGGCTGCGCACGCCGTTTGCCTCGGGGCAGCTGGTCTTCATCACGCCGGCGCAAATCGAATCGCCGCCCGCGGTGGCACTGCTGCGCGTAGCCCTGCAAGCGGTGGCCGCGCAGGACGCCAGCGTGCCTTCGGCACCGGTGCGGCGCCGCTGACGCGTCCACGCGTCCAGTTCCGCCGCCAGCAGCAAGGCCAGGCCCGGCATATCATTGGCAGTCATGAAGCCCTACAGGAACCTCAGCGGCAGATCGGGCATCGACGCCTACGAACTAGGCCCCGAGTACATCCGGGTCCGGTTCGAAGATGGTCGCGTCTACACCTACGACTACCGGCGCCCGGGCCGCAGCCATGTGGAACAGATGAAGCGCCTCGCCAAAGCGGGACGCGGACTGTGCAGCTATATCAGCCAGGAGATTGGCAGGAACTTCGCGGACAAGGACCCCAGCGGCTGAATGCGCCCCATCGGCCACTCGCTTGCATCCCCCCGGGATCCCGCATAGAATCGCGGGTTCGCGGGCGTCGTATAATGGCTATTACCTTAGCTTCCCAAGCTAAAGACGTGGGTTCGATTCCCATCGCCCGCTCCACTTCCAGTCGAGACAAGCCGCCTTTGCCACCGTTACGGTGATCCGCCCGGCGGCTTTTTTGTTGCCATGCTTCCCCAAGACCCCAGCACCGGGCCGGCCGACGAGGCCGAGACCTCGCCCGCCCCCTCTCCCGCCGATCCTGAAGGCGTTGCGCACCCGCGCCGCATCCGTTCGTTCGTGCGCCGCGCGGGCCGGACGTCGACCGGGCAGCAGCGCGCCATCGACGAAGTCGGGCCGCGCATGATGGTGCCGTACGCGCCGCAGCCGCTGGACTGGGAAGCAACCTTTGGCCGCCAGGCGCCGTCGATCCTGGAGATCGGCTTCGGCATGGGCGAGACCACCGCGCATATCGCCGGCCTGCGGCCACAGGACAACTTCCTGGGCTGCGAGGTGCATGAGCCGGGCGTGGGCGCGCTGCTCAAGCTGATCGACGAGCGTGGCTTGTCCAATGTGCGGATCCTGCAGCACGACGCGGTGGAAGTGATCGCGCATATGCTGACCGACGACAGCCTCGACAGCGTTCACATTTACTTTCCGGACCCGTGGCACAAGAAGCGCCACAACAAGCGCCGGCTGGTGCAGCCGCCGCTGGTGAAGCTGCTGGCCGCGCGCCTGAAGCCGGGCGGTTATATCCATTGCGCCACCGACTGGGAAGAGTACGCACACCAGATGGTCGAGGTGCTGTCGGCCGAGCCGCTGCTGGAGAACACCTCGGCGGCGCCGGACGGTTTTGCCGAGCGGCCGGACTACCGGCCCGTGACCAAGTTCGAGCGGCGCGGCGTGCGGCTCGGGCATGGCGTGTGGGACGTGGTGTTCCGCAAGCGCGCCTGATCTCAGCAAGCGCCCAAACAAAAAGCGTGGCACCTGCCACGCTTTTTTGTTCCCTGCGAGTATGGCTCCTGGCTCAGGCGTGCCAGGACACCAGCCCGGTGTAAGCGGTCAGCAGCACCACGATGCCGAAGGCGATGCGGTACCACGCGAACGGCTTAAAGTCGTGCGTGGCGACGAAACGCAGCAGCCAGCGCACGCACAAAAAGGCGGACAGGAAGGCAAAGACGAAGCCGACCGCGAAGATGCCGAGGTCGTCGCCGTTCAGCAGCGCGCGCGCCTTGTACAGTTCATAGACCGTGGCGCCAAAGATCACCGGGATCGCCAGGAAGAACGAGAACTCGGTGGCCACCTGCCGCGACAGCCCGAACAGCATGCCGCCGATAATGGTGGCGCCCGAGCGCGAGGTGCCCGGCACCAGCGCGAAGCACTGCGCCAGCCCCACCTTGAGCGCGTCGCGCCAGTTCAGGTCGTCGACTGACTCGATGCGCGGCGCGCCGGCCTTGGCGGCTTCCAGCAGCGCGTTGCCCTGCGGATGCGAGACCGTGCCGCGGCGCGCATCGCGCCATTCGGCCAGCAGGATCACCACGCCGCCGACGATAAAGGCCAGCGCCACCGAGATCGGGTTGAACAGGTGGGCCTTGATCCATTTGCCGAAGATAAACGCCAGCACGATCGCCGGCACCGACGCGATCACCACGTTGGCGGCAAAGCGCTGCGACAGCGGGTCGTCGCGCAGGCCGCGCACCACCTTGCCGATGCGCGCGCGGAATTCCCAGCACACCGCCAGGATCGCGCCGAATTGGATCACGATCTCGAAGATCTTGCCCTTCTCGTCGTTGAAGTCGAGCAGCTGCCCGGCCAGGATCAGGTGGCCGGTGCTCGAAATGGGAAGAAACTCGGTCAGGCCTTCGACGATGCCGAGGATCACGGCCTTCAGGGCAAGTGCGATTTCCATGCGGAACGAAAGAGACGGTAGTCACGGGCGTTGTCCGGCTTGCATGCCGGACCGCCCGCATTGTTGTTCGATGCGCCCGGTTCAGGGGCGGTTGATCTTGACGTTGATGCCGTCGGGCAAAACGGTGATTGTACCGGGCTCGACGTGCGTGCCGGCAATCCGCAGCTGGTCTTCGCGGAAGGTATAGAGCGGATAGCCCTGCAGCAGCTGCTCGGCCAGGATGCCACCGAGCGCATTGAGCTGGCGCGAGAACTGCGCGGGCATGCCCTGCACGTCGAAGCGTTTCACCTCCGGATCCTGCAGCACCACCGAACGCGTGGGCTCGTCATAGCGCAGCCCGCTGTCCAGCGCAAAGCGGCCGGTGAGAGCCTGGCTGAAGAACAGCTTGTTGTCGATGGTGGCGTCGAACTGCACGTTGACGCGGTTGCGCACGGAGTCCAGCGTCAGCTGCGGGTTGGTCAGCTGGATGTCGAACAGCTCCATATAGCGCTTGTTGAACGGGAACTTGCGCTCCAGCGCCGCCTGCAGCTGGCTTTGCGAAAACGTGTACTCGCTGCGGAAGGCGCCGCAGGCGGCCAGCCCCACGGCCAGGGTGGCCGCGGCGGCAGCGGCGAGCCAGCGCCGTCGGGAAGTCCGGATCATATTGCCTCCGATTGCGGGATGTCAGGAATGGATGCCAGGCGCCATGCCGCGCCGAGCGTGTCAGGCTTGCGCTTGCGGCGCGGTCAGGATCTCGAGCCGGGCCAGCCATTGCAGCGCCGCTTCGCGCGACTCGCCGCACATCTCGGCCGATGGCTTCAGGCCGCCGCAGAACGCGGGCCGCTCCGGGCTGCCGAACACCGCGCAACGCATGTCCGGCAGCAGCTGCGCGCACGGCACGCCCGCCGGCTTGCCGTCCGGCATGCCGGGCAGCGGCGAGGCGATCGACGGCGCGATACAGCAGGCGCCGCAGCCCGCGCGGCAGGAAAGGTCTGACCGGCAACTCATGACGATGGTTCGGGATCGGGCAGCCGCCAGGCCGCCAGCACAAAGCCGACATTGTGCCCGAAGGGCCGCGGGCGTCCTGTAAGAAAAGGAAAACGCCGTAAGCGCGGCGTTAGGGTGCAGGTAAATTCGTGCTCCATTAATCACATGACGCGAATGGGTTTTTGTTGGACCCGCTTGGTACATGCCCGCCCTTGACCCCCTGTGGGGCCTCATCTACATTACTGACCCACAAGTTATTAACTTTTTCGAAGCCCCTCGTGCCCCGCAGTCTTCGCAAGCCCGCCGTGACCAAGCCACCCGCCGATCCGCACAAGGACGCCGACAGCCCGCGCTGGAGCCGGCGCAAGGCGGCGCGGCCGCAGGAACTGGTGGCGGCGGCGCTGGACCTGTTCGTCGAGCGCGGCTATGCCGCCACGCGGCTGGAAGACGTGGCCGCGGCGGCCGGCGTGTCCAAGGGCACGGTCTACCTGTATTTCGCCAACAAGGAAGAGCTGTTCAAGTCGGTGGTGCGCGAGAACCTGGTGCCGGCACTGGCGCGCGGCGCCGACCTGGTCGATGCCTACCAGGGCAGCACGCCCGAGCTGTTGCGCGAACTGCTGCGCGGCTGGTGGGGGCTGATCGGCGCCACGCCGGTGGCGGGACTGACCAAGCTGATCATGGCGGAGTCGGCCAACTTCCCGGACATCGCCCGCTTCTATAACCAGGAAGTGATGGTGCCGGGCGACGAGCTGTTCGCCAAGGTGCTGGCGCGCGGCGTGGCGCGCGGCGAGTTCCGCGCGCTGCCGGCCAACCCCACCACCACGCTGATCTGCGCGCCGCTGGTATTCCTGATGATGTGGCAGCGCGCGCTGCGCGCCACCGCCGAGAAAGACATCGACCCCGAGGCCTTCCTCGATGGCCTGCTCGACACGCTGTTGTTCGGGCTGACCGCGGGCGAGGCCCGCAACCGCCCGCTGCCGCCGCAGCACGGCGCCTATATCTGGGAAGGGATCCGCGACGAGATGCTGGCGCAGCGCGGGCTCGGAATGAGCCCGGAGGCGCCTGGAGGGTTAAAATAGCAGGTTTGATAAGACTGTCCGGCCGTGGCACCGCGCGGCCGGCGCACAGACCGACAGCGGTTGGCATTGGTAAGGAATGGCAAGATGGATCTCGAAAAAGCCCGATTCAACATGATCGAACAGCAAATCCGCCCGTGGGACGTGCTGGACCAGGAAATCCTGGACCTGCTGGCGGTGGTCAAGCGGGAGCAGTTCGTCCCGGCCGCGTACGCCTCGCTGGCGTTCGTCGACATGGAGATTCCGCTGCCCGCCGGGCAGAACATGCTGGCGCCGCGCGTCGAAGCCCGCATCCTGCAGGACCTGGCCGTGCGCAAGCATGAGACCGTGCTGGAAATCGGCGCCGGCTCCGGCTACATGGCCGCGCTGCTGGCCAACCGCGCCCGCCACGTGCTGACCGTCGACATCGTCCCCGAGCTGGTCGAGCTGGCCCGCACCAACCTGGCCAATGCCGGCGTCACCAACGTCGACGTCGCCGAAGGCAATGCCGCCGACGGTTGGGCCGCCGCCGCACCCTACGACGTGATCTGCATCTCGGGCTCGCTGCCGGCGATTCCGCCGTCGATCCTGGCGCAGGTAAAGGTGGGCGGGCGTATCGCCGCCTTCGTCGGCGAACTGCCGGTGATGGAAGCGCGCCTGATTACGCGCGTGTCCGAGACCGAGTACCAGGTCGTCAACCTGTTCGAGACCGCGGTCAAGCCCCTGCAGGGCGCGGCCCGGCCCTCGCAATTCCAGTTCTGAGGACATACCGCCATGCAGGTGATCCAAGCGACCGAACTGGCCCAGTGGCTGGCCGACGCCAGCCGCGCCAAACCGGTCCTGCTCGACGTGCGTGAAGGCTGGGAGGTGCAGACCTGCGCCCTGCCCGGCATCACCCACATCCCCATGCGCGACATCCCGGCGCGCGCCGCCGAACTCGACGAAGACGCCGACATCGTCTGCATCTGCCACCACGGCGCACGCAGCATGCAGGTGGCGGCCTACCTCGAGCGCCAGGGCTACGGCAAGGTCTACAACCTGACCGGCGGCGTCGATGCCTGGGCCAGCCAGGTCGACCCCGCCATGCCGAAGTACTGACGCGGCAGGCCAGCGCAGCAATACGAAGAAGAAACGACTGTCGGCCGCGGCACCGCCGCGCCCACCTGGAGGTGTCATGACGTTTGCGCCCAACGCCCAGCCCGGAGCAATCCGGACGCGCCTGGCGATCGCGGTTTCCCTGCTGATGCCGCTGCTGGGCATGCTGCCCGCGGCGCCGGCCGGCGCGGCCGACCTGCTGCAGGTCTATCGCGATGCGCAAGCCAATGACGCCCAGTTCGCCAGCGCCCGCGCGCAGCTGCTGGCCACGCGCGAGAAGCTGCCGCAGGGCCGCGCGGGCCTGCTGCCGCAGGTGGTGGGTACCGCCGGCGCCAACCGCACCAAGCTCGACCAGACCGCGTCGGTGCCGTTCGGCGGCGCGCCCAGCGCCTCCGGCACGCGTTTCTTCAACAACAACAACTGGCAGCTGCAACTGAGCCAGCCGCTGTTCCGCTGGGACCGCTGGGAAACCTACAAGCAGGGCGAGCTGGCCGCGCAGGCGGGCGAAGTCACCTTCCACCAGGCCGAGCTCGACCTGATCACGCGCAGCGCGCAGGCCTACTTCGACGTGCTGGCCGCGCAGGACAACCTCTACCTGGCGCGCGCGCAGAAGAAGGCCATCGCGGAGCAGCTGGAACAGGCCAGGCGCAATTTCGAGGTCGGCACCGCCACCATCGTCGACGCCAACGACGCCCAGGCCCGCTTCGACCTGGCCACCTCGACCGAGATCGCCGCGCAGAGCGACCTGGAAATCAAGCGCGCGACGCTGCAGCAGATCACCGGCAAGCCGGTCGACGAACTGATGGGTCTGCGCGCCGAAGCGCCGATTCCCGGACCCCAGCCGCCCGATGTCAACGCCTGGGCGGCGCAGGCCGAGACCAGCAACCTTCAGGTCAACCTGGCCAGCTACAACCTCGAGACCGCGCAGCGCGAGACCAACAAGGCCAAGGCCGGGCACCTGCCGTCGGTGGACCTGGTGGCCTCGTACGGCTTCAACAACCAGACCGGCAGCGCCACGCAGGCGATCTCGACCCACTACAACGCGTCGCAGATCGGCGTGCAGCTGACCCTGCCGATCTTCGCCGGCGGCCAGATCCAGTCGCGCGTGCGCGAGACCCTGGCGCTGGCCGACAAGGCCGCCAGCGACCTCGAATTCGCCCGCCGCACCGCCGCCCAGACCGCGCGCCAGACCTACTCCGGCGTCTCCAACGGCCTGGCCCAGGTCAAGGCGCTGGAGGCGGCCGAACGCTCGGCCACCAGCGCGGTGGAATCCAACCAGCTCGGCTATGAAGTTGGCGTGCGCATCAATATCGACGTGCTCAACGCCGAAGCCCAGCTGTTCTCCACGCGACGCGACCTGGCCAAGGCACGCTACGACACCATCATGAACGGGCTGCGGCTGAAGGCTTCCACCGGGGTACTGCAGGAAGCGGACGTGGTGCAGATCAATACGCTGCTGACGTCGGTGCCGGGGTCGATGTACAAGCTGCCGGTTCCGGCACAGGCGGGCGTGAAGGCGCCGGCAAAGGCGGCTGCAGCAGCGGATCGCCGCGGTGCGCGGCGCGACGGCGGAACGCCGCGCTCCTGAGCCAACGGGCCGCAACTGCGGCCCATTTTCTTTGTGTGGTGCGGCGAAGATGCGCTGGTTGTCTCCCCCGCTTGCGGGAGAGGGGTTGGGGGAGAGGGCCGGCGTTTGCCAAGCATGGTGACGTATCACTTCGTTGAGGCGCCGGCCCTCTCCCCCGCCCCTCTCCCATAAATGGGAGAGGGGAGCAAACCAACAGCTACTGCGCACGTGTCCGTGACTCGACCTTCAGCAACTGCCAGCGGATCGCCGACGCATCCGCCGGCGGGTTCGGCACCTGGTATTCGCGCACGCGCAGCCGGTACGACACCCCGGGTTCGAAATCCAGCCCCTCGATCGGCCCGTACCACAGCTGCCACGGCGCATCCGGCGACTCGCGCCAGCGGTAGCACGTCATCTTGCCCACGCCCGTGCACTCCACACGCTGCGAATCGATATAGACGGTCTTCTCGACGCCCGCCGCCTCCACGCGCGCGCCGCGCTTGCCCACACCCTCGCGCTCGACGAACTGCAGCAGATCCCCGTCCACGGTCTTCCAGATGATCTGCCGGCCGGTACTGCCCGCCGACGGCTGCGTGCCCACGGTGGAGAACGGCGTCTGCATCGCCTTCAGCAGCGCCGACTCCAGCGCCATGCGCGGCGGCGGGCAAGCCATGCGCGTGCCGGCGATGCGGTCGAAGCGGATGCCGGTCTCGGTCTTGCCATAGCTGCCGGTAAAGCGATTGCAGCCGCTGGTGCCGCTGACCGTGCCCTGCGCGGCATCGATGCCTTCGTTGAACTCGAAAATGATCGGCTCGCCATTGTCGCCGTGCGGGATCTCGCGCACCGAGCCGTCAGGCTGCTGCCAGCGCACCAGTTCCCAGCGGCTCGGGCCGGAGGGCTGGGTCTGGTTCAGGTTGGTGCCGGCCGAAGGAAGATCGGGCGCGGTCGCAGTGGTGCAGGCGCCGAGCATGGTGGCGACAAGCACGGCGGCCGCGAAGGGAATCAGGCGATTACGGCTATCCATAAGAACTCCTGTTGCGGGGCTGCCCTGGGGCGCCCATAGCGATGTCATCGATGGCTGTGACAAGCAGCATGCCGGAAAGTGCACCCGGCCATAGACCTTCAGTTTAGCAAGCCGATCCGGCAAGGCGCTTTTGAAGCGCCCTGCCCTCCACATACATCCTGTAACGGGTAGCCACGCTCACCCGGCTAGGATGCGGAACTCCTGGAAATGCCACCGTGGCCATCCGATATAATCGCTTCGCCCCGAGCCGCAATGCCGGCGCAGGGCACCGCTCCTCAGGAGACGGCGACAATAATAAGACGGACGGAACGGCAGGCATCTCCCATGCAATCACCTTCCTCCGGAAACCTTTCTCCATGCTCTTGATGACGAGATTGCAAGGGTCCCTACCGTTGGGGATCGACAAAGCTCTGTACCTGAGCGCCTGTGTTGTCCTGGCCGCGTTTCCCGCGCTGATGTTCGTCAAGCCGTCGCTCAGCAACACCTGCTACGGGCTGTTGCTGGGGTGGAGCGTCATCGCCCTGGCTACCGGCGGCCGCGCCGCCGTGGCCGAATATGGCTGCATCCTGCGCCGGTACTGGCCCTTCATGCTGGCCATGGCGGCGCTGCCGCTGGCGCTGCTGCTCCAGCAACTGCTGACCGGCGCCGATGACCCGCATGTGCCCTATCTATACCTGCGTTTTGCGCTGTTCATCGTTCTGGTCCCAGGCCTGCTGCGCCTGGGCCGGCGCGGCATGCAGAACATCCAGTGGGGCTTCGTCGCCTGTGCATTGATATCCGCCCTGTGGCTGCATGAAGTCGCCGCGGCCGGCCGCCCCAGCCATGTCGGCTTCTCCAATGTCATTCCCTTCGGCAACCTCGCCCTGCTGACCGGCATGCTGGCCGTGATCTCCACAGGCTGGAACCGCCCTGGAGAGTATGTGCAGGTCGGGGTAAAGCTCCTGGCGGGTTTTGCGGGCTTGTATGCCTCTTATATGAGCGGCACGCGCGGGGGCTGGATCGCAGTACCCGTGCTCGTGCTGGTCTCCCTGATGGCATCTCGCAAGTTGAAACGTATCCACAAAGGAGCTGGTCTGCTTGTACTAGCCGGTTTCATGGCCGCCACCTGGCTCAGCAGCGATCGGGTGCAGCAACGCACGATGGAAACTGTATCTGAATTGTCTCAATTTGCTCACCATGTAACATTGGACACCTCCACTGGCATACGTCTGCAACTGTGGCGCGCCTCGCTCAAAATGCTACAGGCTCATCCTTGGGCCGGAGTTGGCCCAGAAAATTACGAGCAGGCTCTTAAAGGACTGGCAGAACAGCATGTAGTTACCCCGCTCGCTGCTACCATGCCGCACGCACACAATGACATCCTGCACACAGGAGCAACGCTCGGCATACCCGGATTGATTGCAATTTTTGCCCTATATCTTGTCCCTGTTGCCTTCTTTCTGTATCACCTGCGCAGTAACGACAGGGATACGCAAGTTGCCAGCGCAATGGGCCTGGCGCTGTGTTGCGGCTTCATGGTGTTTGGTCTCACCGAGGCAATGTTCGGCACAACCTTGGTCAATGCCTGCTACAGCCTGATCATGGCCGTGTGCTTCGCATATGTGGTTTCATCCAAGAAGGCGCTTCGAGTTCAGGCAGCCAGTTCCCCGCCCAGAATCGCCACATAGCAGTTGCTTTCTGACCGACAGGCTGAATACGATCACCGGGGCGGCACGTAACAGCAACCGTCGCCAAGACGCTGCATCAAGCTGACGACCGTGAAATCATCCTGAGCCTTGGAGACGCTGCTAGCCAATTTCGGCTGCATTCGCGGGTGAACAACGAAGCTCCGCTAGCGCAACGTTGTCGACTTAGTGTGAGACAGTACCAAGGAAGTGGTCGCTCCATCAGAGGATGGGCGGATGTTGCCTTGCATGAGGCAGATGCATAGGGAGGGCCATCGCTACACCGGGATGCTGCGGTCAAGCAACAGGGTTAGCAACAGATGAGCTTTCAAGCGCCGTAGCCAGCGCGGCGAGGGTTCGCGAGGTGGCGCCTCGATGCAGGCCTGCGAAGGTCTGTGCGTGGACACGCATTTCTGCCAGCCGAGCTGGATCGGCCAGCACGCTCGCTGCTGTGCGCATCAGCTCATCGGCATTGTCAACGCGCAGGCAAGCCCCCGCAGTAATTGCATCTTCGGTCGCCTGTGCAAAATTGAAGGTATGCGGGCCAACCAGCACCGGCGTACCAAGCGTACAGGCTTCGATCAGGTTCTGCCCCCCGAGTGGCAACAGGCTGCCACCGATAAAGGCTAGATCCGACGCCGCAAAATACATGGCCATCTCGCCCATCGAATCGCCCAGAATAATATCGGCGCTCAGCGGCAACTGTATGACATTGAGATCCAGTGCACTCCGGCGCTTCACCGAAAACCCTGCGCGAGCTGCCATCGCTGCGACCTCATCAAACCGCTGCGGATGACGGGGGATAAGCAGCAAAGCGGGGCGTGGGACATTGCCCGCCAATGATTGCCAACGGGAGAATGCATCGAGCAACATTGGCTCCTCTCCCTCACGGGTGCTGGCAGCTGCCAGAACTTTGCCCGTGGCAATGAACTTGCGCAATTGCTCGCCCACCGCAACGCCTGCAAGCGCGGGCTGCATATCAAATTTCAAGTTACCAGTGATCTGCACCGCCGACGCACCCAATGCCCGAAAACGCTGTGCATCGCCAGGCGTCTGTGCAAGCACACCGGCAAGATCCTCGTACATGACCGCCGCCGCGCGCCCAAAGCGCGCAGTACGCCGGAAGCTGCGTGGCGACAGGCGCGCATTGACCAGAAACAGGGGGACGCGCGCCTTGCGGGCCCCGCGCACCAAGTTGGGCCAGACTTCCGTCTCCATCAGCAAGCCCACCTGCGGCGCGAAATACCGCATGAACGACCTTACGAGCACGGGCACGTCATATGGCAGGTAGCACTGCAGGATGCGCGGCTCTTTGCCGAACAATTGCGCACCGGTCTGGCGCCCAGTCGGAGTCATGTGTGTCAGCAGCAAGCGATGACGCGGATAAGCGCTCAGCAGCGCATCGATCAGCGGCTGCGCGGCGCGGGTCTCGCCTACTGAAACAGCGTGGACCCATAGCCATGGCCCCTTCCGAGGCAGCCCTCCGTATAGACCTAGGCGTTCGCCGACATGATGCATGTAGTCCGGCTCCTTACGCGCGCGCCAAGCTAAGCGCAGCAATGCAACCGGCAGCACCACGAACCACAACAAGCTATATACCAAACGCAGCATCAGCCAGCCACTCCGCGCACGCGGCAAGCCGCTTCGTAGACCTCATCGACCGACGGCACCACGCCGTCGTCCCCGACATTGGCGATCCGTTCGGACCAGTAGCCTTCAGTCTTCCATCGCCACGTTGCCGTATAAATCTCAACCGTGGGCCGACACAACGCCGCTGCGATATGGATTAAGCCCGTATCGACCCCGACCACCACCTCGGCCCGGTTGATCAGCCCAAAGCCCTGTAATACGGAGAAGCGCGGCAACACCCTTGCGTACGGCACACCAGCACGGATCTCTTCGGCTGCCCGGCGTTCCTGGTCACTGCCCCACGGCAGCAGGACCGTCAGACCTTCATCCGCCAGCCGCGTGCCCAGCGCATGCCAGTTATGCACTGCCCATTTTTTACGCGCGTCGGCAGTGGCGTGGAAGCACACGGCATAGCGCGGAGGCAGGTCACCCCACAGCGGATCGTCCACATGGAGCGACTGGGCGGCATGCCCGAAAAACTGCGGTGGTGCCAGTGGCGCAACCCCGGTCAGCGCTGCACCGAGCAAGCGCGAGCGCTGCACTGAATGCGTCCGGCGCGGCACGCTTATCGCATCGGTATACAAGAGCCGCGCTGCCGGCTCATAGCCTGAACCCAGCGTGGCATTGCCTAACCCGATAATCGGCGCACCAGACGCGCGCATGGCGAAGCGCGCAACCAACGCGGTCTTAAGCAAACCCTGACTCTCGATCACCGCGTCATAGCGATCCTGCTGCAAGGCGTGACGCACCTCGCCCACCTCACGCCAAGTTCCCTTGTCCAAGACGCGCTTGCGCCAACGCCGCAGCGCAAACGGGATCACCCTGCGCACCTCCGGCAATAGCCGGACAAGTCCGACATAGCCCTCTTCCACCATCCAATCGATTTCGGCACCGGCCCAGCGCGAGCGCAGATCGTGCACCAACGGCATGTTGTGCACCACATCACCGAGCGACGACACCTTGACCAACAGGATGCGTGGCCGTTCTGGCAGTGTGAATGGGACCGCGGCCGGCGTGGGCCGTAGCACACCAGTGGCGCCCGCTGATTCCGCTGACACCGCCGCGCGCTTAGAACGGGAACTGAGCATCCGGCTTCTCTGCTAAGATCACGCGCTTGAACTCCTCCTGGATCCGCACCAGCGCAGCGTCGCTATCCGCCTCAAAACGCATCACCACCACCGGAGTGGTGTTGGACGGGCGGGCCAAGCCGAAACCATCGGCATATTCAACGCGCACGCCGTCGATGGTGATCACCTCGCGCGCGCCCTCGAATTTCGCGCTCGCCTTGATCTTGTCCAGCAGTGTGAACGACTCACCCTCAGCACATTTGAGCTGCAGTTCCGGCGTGTTCAGCGCATTCGGCAACGCATTCAGCACGGCGCTAGGATCTGCGTAGCGCGACAGGATCTCCAGCAGACGTGCACCCGTGTATAGGCCGTCGTCAAAGCCATACCAGCGATCCTTGAAGAATACGTGACCGCTCATCTCGCCCGCGATAGGCGCGCCCGTTTCCTTCAGCTTCGCCTTGACCAACGAATGCCCGGTCTTCCACATCAGCGGCTCACCACCGTGTTGGCGTATCCACGGCGCGAGCTTACCAGTGCATTTGACGTCGTAAATCACCTGTGCGCCCGGATTGCGCGACAGAATTTCCTGCGCAAACAGCATTAGCTGGCGGTCGGGAAAAATCACCTGGCCATCCTTGGTCACCACGCCGAGACGATCACCATCGCCATCGAAGGCCAGTCCGAGTTCGCAGTCGCTCTCGCGCAGAGTTTTCACCAAGTCCTGCAGATTCTCCACATGGGCCGGATCGGGGTGGTGGTTTGGGAAATTGCCATCGACATCGCAGAAGAGCTCCGTCACCTCGCAACCGAGGCCACGAAATAGGTCACCGACGAAAGCACCAGCGACGCCGTTGCCGGCGTCGAGGGCAATCTTCATCGGGCGGGCCAACTTAACATGGCTGATGATGCGATCAGGATACTTTTGACGCACATCCACCCGTGTGTAGCCACCCGCTCCACTCTTAAAGCTGCCGCTATCGATGCGCTTGCGCAGTGTCTTGATTTGCTCACCGTAGATCGCCTGGCCGGCCAGCACCATCTTGAAGCCGTTGTAATCGGGCGGGTTGTGGCTGCCGGTGACCATGATGCCTGAGGTGGGCCGCACACCGTTGATTTCAACATTCGTAGCAAAGTAAACCATCGGCGTGGCGACAAGACCGACATCGATGACGTCGAGCCCAGTGGCTTGCAGACCTTCAACCAGGCCGGCGGTCAAGTCGGGGCCAGAGAGACGGCCGTCGCGACCCACCACAACGGTAGCTTCGCCGAGTTCTGCGGCGGCGGAACCGAACGCCAGGCCGATCCGCCGTGCGATGTCGCGGGTGAGCGTCTTGCCAACGATTCCGCGGATATCGTAGGCCTTAAAAATGGAAGAATCCACCCCTTCTTGCGTCTCTTTAGTCATAATTCGATCCACTTCGCATTACAATTGGTTGCGCCATTCTATAGCGAGGCCGCATATAATTCGCGCCTCGAACAGATTTCGTTCGAGCCGGCTAAGCGCCAGTCAGTTCCTTTGCAGATGGGCCGGGACGATCCGGGTCAAGGGCGGCTCCCTTCATTAGTACACGATGGGCGCTGTTGGACGACGAATGAGCAGCAAGTTTCGCCGTCGCTCCGGCAAGCACTTTGGATGCACCGGCATGCTGTCCCACGGGCGATAGGCACACGCCACGGTTCGCGCGTCTCGGCATCCGCCGCAAGCGGGCGGAACGCTGGATCAGTACGTGCTCGCTTTATCGCAAGGATCAGAATGATTGCTAGCAGAACCCTCAGCATTCCCGCCGCCCAAGTCCTGAATTGCGATCGGCATACTGACAAGCGCGGCTACCTACAGGAAATCTATAACGCCATTGACTTTACCCAGGTCACCGGTACCTCGATACCGGTTAGGCAGGTCAACCATACGTTCAGTCACGCGGGCGTGCTGCGCGGCATCCACATCCAGCTTGGCCGCGAGCAGGGGAAACTGGTGCGCGTACTCGAAGGACGCATCTTTGATGTCGCTGTAGATTTGCGCGCTGAATCACCGAATTTTGGAAAGTGGGCCGGCGTGGAACTAGATGCTGACAGCGGTGAAGAGTTGTGGGTTCCGCCTGGTTTTGGTCATGGTTTCCTAGTGCTCGGCAAGCAACCCGCCTCGGTGCTTTATCTCATGACATGCGAGCGCAAAACCGCGATGGAGCGCTCGGTTTGCTGGAATGACCCCAGCCTGGGCATCGCCTGGCCGCTCTCTGATGCCCCCATATTGAGCGACCGCGACCTTACCGCCGGGAAGTTGTCGGCATTACTTGACGAGTTAAGGGCTGAAGCGAGGCCAGCCTGACAAGAAACGCTCTTGTTCTCCGGGCCAATTGCCAAACCCTGGCGCGGTAGCCATCTGGACGAATTATCTACCTGTTTAATGCGAAACGTAGTCGCGCTTGCTTTCGCCGAGAAAGTCTCACAAGCAGCCTCGCTCCTGCTGGTCCAGGCTATGCTGGCCCGGAGCCTCGGTCCCACGACGTATGGGGTATGGCAATACACACTGTCCGCCATTAACTTAGTGGGATCACTGGCGTTGGTATGCAGCTCAGAAATTCTCGTAGCGGCAATCATACAGCGCAAGGACCAGGCCCGCGAATGGCTGTGGTCTGCCTTTTTTATACGCCTCGCGGTGAGCATGCTCTGCATGGTAGCAGTTGCCATCTACCTGCTTGGCACATTGCCGGCGGAATACTACACATTTGCACTGATCCTGTGCAGCCTATTGATATTGGCGGAACCGTTTGCGGTCAGCATCGCATATTTCCAGGCCATCCAGCGGTATCCGGTGGTGTCGATCACCCGATTGGCAATTCTCGCGGTTAAACTGCTTGCGCTATGGATTGCATTGCGCTTGCAATGGAGCATCAGCCTTATCGCCCTCATCTGGATTTTGGAATTCGTCTGCTTCAACATTCTGATGTCGCGGTACCTCGCCCAAGCCGGCATCCTCGCGCCAATACTCCGGCCGGAGTTACTTTTGCACCTATTGAAAGCCGGTGCCACTGTGTGGGCAGGTTTCTGCTTTATGTATTTGATTCAACGCGTTGACATGCTGATTCTCAGGCGTTCAATCGGTTTCGACCTGCTGGGCAGCTACGCCGCGCCTAAGGCATTGATCGAGTCGTGGTATGGCTTCGGTTGGCTGCTGTCCCAGATCCTCGCGCCAGCACTGGTCTACGGCGCGAAAACCAGAGTGGCCCGCTTCAGGCTATTGGGGCTCATGGTGGCGCTATCCGTCTGTGCGGCACTTGTTACGACGGTTGCGGCAGAAATCATCCTCTCGCTGTTGTTCGGTTCTTCCTATACCGGATACAGTTTCATATTAACGGCGCTGGCCTGGACCGGTGTACTGGTATTTGCCGATGCCGCATTGTCAAGCTTTTACTTCAAGCAACGGCACTACGCCTTGTTCATGGCGAAATACTTCACCGCCGCAGCAGTCTATTTTGTTGTGCTGGCCTTGCAGCCGTCGATTCAGCCAATTTCATTCATTTTCTGCATTACCGCGGCCTACGCCACCTGCGTGATGTTTTCAGCGCTTTATCTGCGCACGCAAAGAATCCTATGAAAGAAACGCACATCGCCTTCCTGCTGAACGGCCTTGACAATGCTGGCGGCACCGAACGTGTGGCTGCCAACCTTGCCGCAGCCCTGGTCAATGAGCAATACAGAGTCACGCTCGTATCCCCTTACCCGTGCGAATCATTTTTGGCGATCGACCCCAACGTCGAGATTAGACACCTCGGCATGGCGCGCATCCCCAGCAACACATTTGCGCGGGTCAAGTGGTTTTTTCAATCAGTAGCCCGGCTGCGACGCTGGCTTAAGCAAAACCGGCCGCAAGTGGTTTTCAGCATGTTCTTCAACCAAAGCATCGCACTGGCGCTCGCAGGCCATAGGCTGCCAATAAAAAGAATTGCCTGCGAACACATTTACTACCACTATCACAATGCGGTGCGACGCACGATGCGTCGTTTCATTTACCCCAGGCTCGACGGATTGGTGGTGTTGACCGAGCGCGATGCCGCCATCTATCGGAATTTCCTCCAATGCGTTGAAGTTATCCCCAATTTCGTTGAGATTCAACCTGCTGATGTCGTAGAACTGCCAAGGTCGAACACGCTGCTTGCGGTGGGGCGTTTCAGTGACCAGAAGGGCTTTGACCTACTGCTGGAGGCCTATTACAGCTACACCGTCAAAGTAGCCGAGGCCTGGTCATTAACCATCGTCGGTGATGGCCCCCTACGCCAGCAAATTGAAGCCAGAGCACGAGATATGGGCGTCCTCGACAAAATTCGGTTCACTGGTATGCAGCGCAATGTCGAAGACTTCTTTAGGGAAGCCGGCATTTTCGTGCTGTCGTCGCGATTTGAAGCGTTTCCGATGGTCTTGCTTGAGGCCCTCGGATCCGGCTTACCTGTGATCAGCTTTGACTGCCCAACCGGTCCACGCGAGATCCTCGCGGACGGGCAGGCTGGCATGCTTGTGACTGCGGAGGACAGCAATGCGCTCGCTGACGGGATGGTTCGCTTGACAGCCGACGCCGGGCTGCGGCACCGGTTGGCACACGCGGGATACGATCGCGTGCAGTCTTTTAGCCGAGCCAAGATCCTTGGCGCATGGCGCAAACTGATTGCGACGACGGCGTGACTATATATTGGACCACATTCCTGCTGGTCGCGGTGCTGGCATGGGCGGAGCAATTCAGCGAGGCGCGGCGTTACCTCCAGGTCCTCTATATTCCGGTGCTGCTATGGCTGGTGGTCCTTGCCGGCTTCAGATTCCATGCGGATAACGACTACGCCGCCTACGAAGCCATCTTTCTCGACGTTCCGCCGTTGCAGCAGCTCCTTCACCACGCCTGGGTCAACGTCATTCCAGACTCTCTCGTCGGGCTGGAATCCGGGTACATTCTTCTTATAGGCCTAAGTAAGAGCCTAGGATTGTCGTTCCAGGGCAGCCTGCTCGCCATCAGCGCGCTGTCGATTTCGATCTATGCCTTCGTGATCGCGCGCGCCTCGCCGTACTGGTATGTTTCGTTGCTTCTCTACCTAAGCCAGGGCTTCTGGGTCCGTGAATTCACGCAAATCAGGTTCGGGCTTACATGCGCGCTCGCATTACTGTCCTTCTATTATGTTGCGCGCGGCCGCAATATCGTGGCTCTGGTTCTTGCCGCCATTTGCCCCTTGGTGCATCTTTCCGGTCTGGTGGCGCTAGGTGGCGTTGCCTTCCAGCGCGCCATCAAACCAGCATATATCGCAGTCGCGTTGATCTTGTGCCTAGCATTGTTTTATCTGAATGCGCTGCCGAACTGGAATACGGTGCTCACTCAAATCCCACAAATCGGCGAAAAGCTACTGAAATATGCGAACACCGAGGAAAGCGACCCGATCAAAATATTCGCAGTCTTATCTTCAGCCGCTTATTGCCTCGTTGCAATTTATTGCTATACGCATGTAGCCGAGAATCATGGACGCAACATGATCTGGCTGAATCTCTATATTGTGTCGACGCTGATTTTACTTCTATTCGGACAGGTTGGGATTCTTCAGCGTCTGGCAGTAGTTTTCGCGACCTCATTGTATGTGATCGCACCGATTTGTCTGGAAACCATGTACAGACGGAATCGCACTGGCGAAGCCCTATTGCTGCTCTCCATAGCAACTTTTCACTCTTTATTACTTTTTGTAGCGAAGTTTTCGATACTTCGGCCGTATAATTCAAATTTCGACATATTTTCGTGAAAATCCTGCACGTCGGAAAATTCTTCCCTCCCGCCATCGGCGGAATAGAATCCGTCATTGGCGATTTGGTAGCTGGCTTGAGATCAATTAACATTGCAGCTGACGCTCTGTGCTGCAATGCCGACGCTTGTACCGTTCAAGAGCAAGTGGATGGAGCCACAATTACCCGCGCCAGCATGCTAACCAAGCTGGCGGCAACTGCAATTTCACCCGCCATGGTGGTAGAGTTGGCGCGCCAGTGGCGCGGATACGACATCATTCATTTGCACGTACCAGACCCGATGGCGTGCTTGGCAATCTGGCTCGTACGCCCCAAGGCGAAGCTGGTCGTGCACTGGCATTCTGATGTCGTGAACAAGGGGTGGCTCTTGTATCTGTTCGCGCCCTTGCAGCAATGGATTCTAGCCCGTGCCGATGCAATCATTACCACTTCGGGAACCTATTCGACCGAGTCGCGCTGGCTCGGAAAATTCAAGGACAAGATCCATGTGGTCCCGATTGGCATCCCCGACCCCGAAAGCGACAACGATGAACATGGCGTCGTGACTGCCGCTTCGGACGATGAACGAAAGTTCATCATCTTGGCGGTCGGTAGGGCCGTGGAGCAGAAGGGGTTTCATGTCCTGCTGGAGGCCATTGCCGACCTGCCCGCGCAGGTAGAGGCCTGGATCGTCGGAGACGGACCCTATCTGCCAGCGCTAGCCGCGCTGGCAAAAAAACTCAACGTCGAGGACCGCGTAGTCTTTCAGGGCCGGGTGGACCGGACGAAGATCGGTGAACTCTACCGCCAGGCCGATCTCTTTTGCCTACCGGCAGTGTATCCCGAGTCCTTTGGCGTGGTTATCGTTGAAGCCATGGCGCATTGCCTTCCAGTTGTAACCACGGAGACCCGCCCATCTGGCTCGAAATGGATTAATGAGCACGGCAGAACCGGGTACAATGTCGCGCCCGGTGACGCACAAGAACTGGCAGGCGCAATCAAGAGGCTACTGGGAGACGATAAACTGCGCGCGGAAATGGGACGTAATGCGCGAGCACGTTTCGAGGCATTATTTACCGACCGACGGATGGTTGACTTGACGCTTGATCTATACAAGAAGATCTACCCTGGCTCGCGGTCAAGATAGCCCCGGAATTTTCGGGACAACAGAGCGAGATCAGCTTTATGCTGGTCAATATCAGGACCGAACCAAAAGAAAACCAACTGATCTATACCACAAAACAGGATTGACCAATAATGCTTAGCCTCAGCGTTGGTTTTTTCGTCTCATTTATTGTTACCCTACTGATCGTACGTTACGCTCATATTCACGCGCATCTCTCCGCAGACCACGATTTCAAGGGAGCCCAGAAGTTCCACACCCGTGCGGTACCGCGGATCGGCGGCACTGGTATTGCGATGGCGTTGCTGGTAGGTGGCTTAGTGTTATCGTTCAGGCCTAACTCCCCGACACGTGATTACTGGTTGCTGATAATCGCGGCGGCCCCCGCCTTCGTTGCGGGACTGGTCGAAGACCTGACCAAGAAGGTCAGCCCGTCGCAACGGCTAATCGCCACCATGTTGGCAGCGCTGCTTGCGGTTTGGTTATTAGATATCCGCGTGGTTAGGATCGCGATCGGGCCAGTCGATGCTGTGCTGGCGAACTATATCGCCATCTCCATCGCTGTGACTTGCGTGGCTGTAGCCGGCATGGCAAATGCCGTCAACATTATCGATGGTTTCAACGGTCTGGCGGCAATGGTGACGACCATGATGCTGCTTTCGGTGGCCTATGTTGCGTTCCAGGTGAACGACGGTTTCGTGCTAACCGTGTCGTTCGTCATGATCGGCGCTATTCTGGGCTTCTTCTTATGGAACTTCCCTGGCGGCATGGTGTTCCTCGGTGACGGGGGCGCCTATCTGATCGGATTCATCGTCGCCGAACTGGCCATTGTGATCGTGATGCGGCACCCGCAGGTCTCTCCTTGGTACCCGGTGCTGATGGTTATCTACCCCATCTTCGAAACCCTGTTCTCCATTTACCGCAAGCGCTTTCTGCGTGGGATCTCCCCCGGTATACCGGATGGCGTGCATCTGCACATGCTGATCTATCGCCGCCTGATGCGATGGGCCGTGGGCAGCAAGAACGACCGTCATCGCTTGCGGCGCAATTCATTTACTTCTCCGTATCTTTGGCTGCTTAGCCTGCTTGCAGTGGGCCCAGCTACGCTATTCTGGGATAACACGCCACTGCTGGTGGTTTTTTGCCTAGCCTTTGTGGTCACTTATGTGTGGCTATATTGGAGCATCGTCCGTTTCCGTAGCCCCCGCTGGCTGATCTTTAGAAAATCGCGATGAACAGAATCCAACCGACCGGACTGATTCCGGGGTCCGGTGCCCTCACAGTGAGCATCGATTTTGCTCGCCGCCATCTAGTACTTATCAGTGCGTCGTTCGTCATTGGCGGCGTCCTGGGCTATGTCCTGACTTTTTTGATTCCACAGCAATGGGAAGCAAGGTCTGTCCTGCAAATGGGGCAGATCCAGACATCGCCCACTACTAATGGCCAGCAGAGCGTAGTGATCGAGACCGCAGCGCGTGCCATGGAGCGCATGAAGTTGGGGCCCTTCCAGGATGCGGTTTTGAAAAAACTCAACTTGCCGAGTGATCCCGGTGCCAACAAAAATACGGATCTCTTCAGAAGCTCATTGACGACCCAGGTATTACGGACCTCGGAGTTGCTCGAGATCGGCGTTAGAGGCTACAGCGCGGAGCAGGCGCGCCGCTTTCTGCTAGAGACCCAGAACGAGCTCATTCATCTCCACTCGGTCTTGTCGGAACCGTCCATTACCCGCTTCCAGTCCGATTTGGATGAAACCCGCACCAGCCTAGCGGCGGCGATGGCACAGTATCGCCAGTTGCAGCAAATGGGCGCACAGAATCCCCCCAAGCAAAATGCCAATGCCAAGTTCTCGGAGCAGGTTCTACTTGGCAATTTGCTGTCGTTGACTGAATCCGAGATGCGCAACTTGAGGCTGCGGCAATCCGCGCTCGAGGAACAACTCAACCCTGCTAGGACCTTTAATACGCGGCCGCTTGGCGATGTTGAAGTTAGCAGGCGACCTGTCTTCCCTAAGAAGGTTCCGTTCGCGGTAGGCGGCGCGCTGCTGGCTGCCCTCGTAGCAACTATGTTCGGGATGTGGGCCGACAGCAGGCGCGGTCACAACTCTTCCGCATGAAACCGACCTTTTCAGGTTGGCAAAGCGGTGGCATTCCGTGCAGCCGTTGGCCAATGGCTGCTGGCGTGCGTTAAAACCGGCGGTCCGAGACAATCGAGTGTCGGCCCGCGCGGTGCTAACGTATCGCCTCGGAGGCAATTCGCGCGAGATAGGCGCCGTATGAACTGCTGCGCAAGCTTCGCGCCATGCTTGCGAGCTGCTCTGCCTCGATCCATCCGTTGCGATACGCAATTTCCTCCGGGCAGGCAACCATGAGGCCCTGGCGCTTCTGCAGCGTGGCGACATAGCTCGAGGCTTCGAGCAATGACTCATGCGTGCCGGTGTCTAGCCAGGCGAGGCCGCGCCCCATGACTTCCACCTCCAACTGGCCGCGTTCGAGGTAGGCGCGATTGACGTCAGTGATTTCCAGCTCACCACGTGCGGACGGGCAGAGATCGGCCACGATATCGCCTATCTGGTGATCGTAGAAGTACAGCCCCGTCACTGCATAGTTCGAACGAGGCTTGAGCGGCTTCTCTTCCAGCGACTTCGCGCGGAAATTCTCATCGAACTCCACGACGCCATAGCGCTCCGGATCTTGTACGTGATAGGCAAACACCGTGGCGCCGTCGGTCTGGGTGCAAGCGCGCCGGAGTTGCGCGACCAACCCGTGGCCATGGAAGATGTTGTCGCCTAAGATCAATGCCGGGGGATCATTGCCCATAAAGGCCTTGCCGATTATGAATGCCTGAGCCAATCCATCGGGCGATCGCTGCACCGCATACTGTAGGCTGATGCCCCACGCGCTACCATCTCCGAGCATCTCAGCGAAGCGCGGTGTGTCCTGCGTGGTGGAAATCAACAGGATGTCGCGGATGCCGGCGAGCATCAGCGTGGACAGCGGATAGTAGATCATCGGCTTGTCATAGATCGGCAGCAGTTGTTTCGACACTGACCTTGTGATCGGGTAGAGGCGAGTACCGGAACCTCCGGCAAGGATGATGCCTTTACGCATGTTGGGCTCGCTCGGTCAGAATCTGCTCCAGCACATGGTGTACCCCTTCCTGCCAGGGTGGAAGGTGGATGCCGAAGGTACAGCGCAATTTGGTGGTGTCCAGACGGGAATTCGCCGGTCGTAGCGCATCGGCCGGATATTGTGCAGTGAGTATGGCCTCGACATCTTCGGGCCTAGCTTTCAACGCGACGCCATAGCAGGCAGCGCGGAGTAAGACCTCAGTTGCATAGCCGTGCCAAGTGGTCACGCCGTCGGCGGCGAGGTGGTAGATACCCGTGGGAAATGTCTCGCGCCTGCCGAACAGCCAGTAGCGCGCCAGGATATGCGCGGTCACGTCAGCGACGAGGGCAGCGCTGGTCGGCGCACCATGCTGGTCGGCTACCACGCGCAGTCGGGCCTGCTCGCGAGCCCGGGAGAGTACCGTCGCAGCAAAATTGCTGCCGTGGGCCCCGGCTACCCATGAGGTCCGCAGGATCAGTGCAGCGGCACCCGTCGCCAGGATATTCTCGTCGCCAGCTGCTTTGCTTTTCCCATATACCGAGAGCGGATTGGTGCGATCGGTTTCCACATACGGCGAATCCTTGGTACCGTCATAAACATAGTCGGTGGAATAGTGAACCAGCATGGCTCCCAGCGCGCGCGCCTCTTCGGCGAGCGTGCCCGCGGCCACGGCATTTACGGCAAAGGCAAGCTCTGCCTCGCCTTCCGCCCTTTCTACGGCGGTGTAAGCCGCTGCATTGACGATCACGTCGGGCCGGATCCGACGCACAAGGTCGCGAATTCGGCTTGAATACGCTAGATCACAGGTCGCACGGTCCAGTGCCGCAATGCGACCCAGCGGCGC
The DNA here is from genome assembly GCF_001598055.1 of Cupriavidus nantongensis. Taxonomy (NCBI): domain Bacteria; kingdom Pseudomonadati; phylum Pseudomonadota; class Betaproteobacteria; order Burkholderiales; family Burkholderiaceae; genus Cupriavidus; species Cupriavidus nantongensis. The sequence goes on from NZ_CP014844.1 coordinate 3,945,530, forward strand.
CAGGCTGCGACGCAGCTCGAACCCGACTTGTCCGTTGCTGCCGGTCAAGAGAATGATCGGGATTGCACGGCTATGCGACATAGGGAGCGCCTGCTGGGTTGCGGTACTCACCCGACAACACATCCCGTATCCAATCCGGATTCTCCAGATACCAGCGAACAGTCTTCCGCAGGCCTGAGCCGAGCGTTTCCGTCGGCTTCCAACCGAGATCGAACGCGATCTTCCGCGCGTCGACCGCGTAACGCCGATCATGGCCGGGACGATCTTTGACAAAGACGATCTGCTCCCGATAGGAGCCGGATGGCCGGGGGCTCAGTTCGTCCAGAAGATCGCAGAGCGCCTGCACGACTTCCAGGTTAGTCTTTTCGTTCCAGCCGCCCACGTTATAGGTTTCGCCTGGCTTACCTCTATCTAGGATCCCTCGAATGGCCGCGCAATGGTCGCCGACATAGAGCCAGTCTCGCACATGACGTCCATCGCCATATAACGGCAGCGGTCGGCCCGCCAGCGCGCCGGTGATTATCATCGGAATCAGCTTCTCGGGAAACTGCAGAGGCCCGTAGTTGTTCGAGCAGTTCGAGATAAGGACCGGAAGGCCGTAGGTGTGGTGGTAGGCCCGAACCATATGGTCCGACGCCGCCTTCGACGCGGAGTAAGGGCTGCTCGGCTGGTAGCGGGAGGCTTCAGTAAATGGCGGATCGGCAGGTGCGAGCGAACCGAACACCTCGTCGGTCGAAACATGTAGGAAACGGAATGCGTTGCGCGCGGGCGTATCCAGCTCCCGCCAATGTGCCAAAGCGGCTTCCAGCAACCGGAACGTGCCGACCACATTGGTCTGCACAAAGTCCCCTGGCGCTGCGATGGAGCGGTCGACATGGCTTTCCGCGGCAAAATGCACGATGGCACGCGGCCGGTACGCATGGAGCAACGCAGTGACGGCCGCACCATCGCAGATGTCGGCCTGCACAAAGACATGGCGGACATCGCCGTCGAGCGCGGCCAGACTGTTCCGATTGCCGGCGTAGGTGAGTTTGTCGACATTGACTACCGCGTCGGCGCCTTCATGGCGCAGCCATTCGAGAACGAAGTTTGCGCCGATGAATCCCGCGCCGCCCGTGACCAGAATGTGCGACAAGCTTGCTCCTGCCAATCAAAATGCTTTAACAAACCGGCCCCTGCCGGACATCCGTCTTCGCAAGGCGGACGATCAGTCGTGCATTGCCTCGGAAAGTGACGGTATTCTATATGTCGCCATGACCCATCCTACTTCCGACTCCGCGCCTTGGGTAGCGTCAGGTAGCTTCGGCTCCCGGCTCTAACGCGGATGCGGCACGGGTTCACCAGATGACAACAACACAAGTATCCAATCCATCACCCTATGCCATTGGCGACCTGCAAGGCTGCGCCCCTTCGCTGAAAGCGCTCCTCGCACAACTTCCCTTCGAACTGCCGCTGCGCCTGGTCGGCGATCTCGTCAACCGTGGCCCCGCCTCCCTCGAAACCCTGCGCACCATCCGCGCCATGGGCTCCCGTGCCGAAACCGTCCTCGGCAACCACGACATCCACCTTCTCGCCGTAGCCTCAGGCGTCCGCAAGAAAGGCCGCCACGACACCGTCGACGACATCCTAGCCGCCCCCGACCGTGACGACCTGCTCACCTGGCTGCGGCACCGCCCGCTGGCCCTGCTGGAAAACAACTTCCTGCTGGTCCACGCCGGCGTCCTCCCCCAGTGGACTGCCGCCCAGGTCATCGACCTCGCCCACGAAGTGGAAGAACAACTTCAAGGCCCCAACTGGCAAGGTTTCCTCGGCGACATCTTCGGCAACACCCCGGACCGCTGGCACGACGCCCTGCGCGGCATCGACCGTCACCGCGTGGTGGTGAATGCCCTCACCCGCTTGCGCTACTGCACGATCGACGGGGTGATGGACTTCAAGACCAAGGATGGCCCCGGTAAGGCGCCGGAAGGCTTTATGCCGTGGTTCGACGTGCCGGGACGGCGCACCGAGGATGTGACGGTGGTCTGCGGGCACTGGTCGACGCTGGGCTTGGTTATGCGGCCGAACCTGATGGCACTGGATACCGGTTGCGTCTGGGGTGGCAAGCTGACGGCGGCGCGCCTGGCGGCGGATCCCGCCGAGCGGACCGTGATCCAGGTGGATTGCCCGCAATATTGCGATCCGCTAGCTTGACTCGCTATCCCGCGTTGGCTGGGACGACAGAACGATTAGCCGATGGCAGCGGATGCCGGCTGCGCCGCGCCGCCCGATTCTGATGGCTGGTTCAGCCGTTGCGCTGCCGTGGCGGCGTGCTCGGCGGCGCCCTGGCTGAGATGGGCGACGACTTCCCTGGCGGAAGCCGCGAGTTCGCGGCGGTCGCCCGAGGCTGGCACCAGTGCAGGCCCGAGCACCAGCCGCGCCTTGATCGGCGGCGCGCGCAGGACCGCTTCCAGAGATTGCAGCAGCGTGGTGTCGCCGATATAGGCGGCGGCCAGCGTCGGCTGGCCGGTGGCGGCATCGAGGTAGTTCAGGCCCAGCGGCTGCACCGGCAGCCCACCTGAAATCGGCGCCTGCATCAGGTTGGCATGGAATGGCAGCACGCTGGTCCCGTCCGTGGTCGTCCCTTCCGGAAACACCCCGACCAGGTCGCCCTGCAGCATCACATCTGTAATGTCATGCAGCACGCGATGCGCGTCCCGCTTGCGCGCCCGTTCGATGAAGATGGTGCCGGTCTTGTCGCACAGCCAGCCGATCAGCGGCCAGCTGCGGATCTCGGATTTGGCGACGAAGCGCACCGGCTGCCAGCTGTGGATGACGTAGATGTCCAGCCACGAGATGTGGTTGGACACCACCATCGCGCCCTGCCGCGCCGCGCCGGTGTGCGGGGCGCCGGTGGCGTCGATCACTTCCACTTCCACCCCGCAGATCCGCAGCAGGCGCCGCGACCAGCGACGGATGTGCCATGCGCGCGAGCGCACGCCCAGCCATGGGAACAGCAAGGCGCAGGTCAGCAACCCGCGCAGCAGGTGCAGGACCAGTGCGGTCTTGCGCAGCCAGATCATGCCTGGGCGTGGTTGCCGTAGACGACTTGCCCGCCGACCAGGGTCATGCGGACCTTGCCTTCCATCTCGTAGCCGAGCCACGGCGAGTTCTTGCCCTGGCTCTTGAGCGAGCGGCGCTCGACCTTCCACACCTGCTTCGGATCGAACACGCACACGTCGGCGGCGCTGCCGACGGCCAGGGTGCCGGCCTTGAGGCCGATCACGCGGGCGGGCTCGGCGGTGATGCGGGCCAGCGCCTGCGCCAGCGGGACCTTGTGCTCGCTGGCCCAGCGCAAGGTCAGCGGCAACAGCAGTTCCAGCCCGGTTGCGCCCGGCGAGGCTTCGGCGAAGGGCAGCAGCTTCTCGTCGTCGTCGACCGGCGTGTGGTCCGAGCACAGTGCGTCAATGGTGCCGTCGGCCAGCGCGGCGACGATGGCGTCGCGGTCGCGCGGGCTGCGCAGCGGCGGCGAGAAGCGCATCTGCGAGTTGAAGTAGCCGATATCCATGTCGGTCAGCGAGACGTGGTGGATATTGACGTCGCAGGTCACTTTCAGGCCTTCGCGCTTGGCCTGGCGCACTAGTTCCAGCCCGGCGGCGGACGACAGCCGGCACAGGTGCACGCGTGCGCCGGTGCTGCGCATCAACTCGAAGATGGTGTGCAGGCGCACGGTTTCGGCGATCACCGACACGCCCGACAGGCCCAGGCGCGACGCCACCGCGCCGCTGGCGGCGACGCCGCCGCCCAGGAATGGGTCTTCCGGACGCAGCCACACGGTGAAGCCGAAGGTCTGCGCGTATTGCAGCGCGCGCAGCAGCACCTGGGTGTTGCGCACCGGCGCCTCGGCCTGGCTGAAGCCGACGCAGCCGGCCTCGGTCAGCTGGCCCATCTCGGTCAGGGTCTCGCCCTTCAGGCCCAGCGTCAGCGCGCCCAGCGGATAGACGTGGGTCTGGTTCAGCGTGCGCGCGCGGAACTTCAGCATTTCGACCAGGCCGGGCTCGTCCAGCACCGGGTCGGTGTCGGGCGGGCACACCAGGCTGGTCACGCCGCCGGCGGTGGCGGCCGCGACCTCGGACTCGAGCGTGGCCTTGTATTCGTAGCCGGGCTCGCGCAGGCGCGCGGACAGGTCGACCAGGCCCGGGCACACGATCAGCCCCTTGGCGTCGATAACCTTGTTGGCGGTGAAGTCCGCCGGGGCGCTGCCGACGCCGACGATCTTGCCGGCGGCGATATAGAGGTCCTGCGCGGCGTCGGTGTTGCTGGCCGGATCGATCAGGCGGCCGCCCTGGATGTGAATCTTCATAGCTTGGCTTGTCGTGTCGCTGGACTGGTTCGGTGTGTTCTGGCTGGCGTGCGGGCTGGCGTGCGAGGTCGGGCTGGCCGGCATCAGTCGTTGTTCCCGGCGACGATGCCCATCACCGCCATGCGCACGGCGATGCCGAAGGTCACCTGGTTCAGGATCACCGACTGGGAGCCATCGGCCACGGCGGAGTCGATCTCGACGCCGCGGTTCATCGGCCCCGGGTGCATCACGATGGCGTCGGGCCTGGCCAGCGCCAGGCGCTCCGGCGTCAGGCCGTAGGCCTTGAAATATTCCTGCGCGGACGGCAGCAGCGCGCCGCTCATGCGCTCGTTCTGCAGCCGCAGCATGATGACCACGTCGACGCCCTTCAGCCCCTCTTCCATGCTGTGGAACACGCGCACGCCCATCTGCTCCAGCCCGGACGGCAGCAGCGTGCGCGGGCCGATGGCGCGCACCTCGGGCACGCCCAGCGTGGTCAGCGCGTGGATGTCGGAACGCGCCACGCGCGAGTGCAGGATGTCGCCGACGATGGCCACCGTCAGGTTGGTGAAGTCCTTCTTGAAATGCCGGATCGTGTACATGTCCAGCAGGCCCTGCGTCGGATGGGCATGGCGGCCGTCGCCGGCATTGATCACGTGCACGTGCGGGGCGACGTGCTCGGCGATCAGGTAGGGCGCGCCCGAGCTGGCATGGCGCACCACGAACATGTCGGCGGACATTGCCGACAGGTTGTTGATGGTGTCCAGCAGAGACTCGCCCTTGCTGGTCGACGAGGCGTTGATGTTCAGGTTCAGCACGTCCGCCGACAGCCGCTTGGCGGCGATCTCGAAGGTGGTGCGGGTGCGGGTGGAGTTCTCGAAGAACAGGTTGAACACGCTCTTGCCGCGCAGCAGCGGCACCTTCTTGACATCGCGGTCGGAGTCGGACAGCGAGACAAACTGGCTGGCGGTGTCGAGGATGTGCGTGATCATGTCACGCGACAACCCCTCGATCGACAGCAGGTGCTTCAGTTCGCCGTTCTTGGTGAGCTGCGGGTTGCGGAACGTCTTGGTCATGGCTGGTCGGGCGCGGGCAAAAAAACGGGAGGTGGTCTGGTCTCGGGGCAGGCTTTCGGGCTGTCGGGCTGTCGGGCGCGCTGCGCGCGCCCCGCGGTGCCGGTTCAGCCGGTGGCGGAATCGGTGGGTTCGGTGGCGAAGGCGAATTGCGCGCCGGCGCCTTCGCCCTGGCGCGACAGCACCAGCGTCGTGCCGGGCGGCAGCGCCATCTCGGCGGCGCACAGGTCGGCGGCGATCGGCAGCTGGCGCCCGCCGCGGTCGACCAGGACGCCCAGCGCCACGCGCGCGGGACGGCCGTAGTCGAACAGCTCGTTGACGGCGGCGCGGATGGTGCGGCCGGTGGCCAGCACGTCGTCGATCAGCAGGATGTTGCGCTCGTCCACGGCAAACGGCAGCGTGGTCGGCTGGGCCTGACTGTGCAGGCCCTTCTTGGCATAGTCGTCGCGATGGAAGGCGACGTTGATCACGCCGTGCTCGGGCAACTGCAGGTCCGCCGCCAGCCGCGCGGCGATCCAGGCCCCGCCGGAATGGATGCCGGCCACCGACCAGCGCGCGCGCTCGGCCTCGGGGATCAGTGCCTGCGCCTGCTCCAGCAGCTTGCGGTACAGCGACTCGGCGTCGGGAACGGAGATCTGCGTCATAGCGGGAATTGGTCGAAATACTGTTGCAGGATGATGCGCGCGGCCTCGGCATCGAGCTCGCCCCGGCGGGCGCCGGCCATCGACGCGGCTCGCGAGGTATAGCGCTCGTCCACCCATTCCACCGGCAGGCCGAAGCGGCCGTTGAGCTGGTTGCCGAAGCGCCGCGCCAGCTTCATCGAGGGTTGCTCGCCGCCTTCGGGGTTGACCGGCATGCCGACGATCAGCTGCACCGGGTTCCACTCCTGAATCAGAGCGGCCACGGCCTCGAAGCGGCCCTCGACGGTGATATTGGGGAGGATGGTCAGGGCACGCGCCTCGCGCGTGATGAAGTTGCCCAGCGCGACGCCGATCTTCTTTTCGCCGTAGTCGAATGCCAGGACCGTGCCGTCGCGGGGCAGTTCACGCCCCACGGCATCAGGCATGCCCGGCCTCGCCGGACAGCATGGTGAAGTCGATGCCCAGCAGCCGAATGGCGGCGGCAAAGCGCTCGTCGGGCGGCACGCTGAAGATGATCTCGGGATCGGCCTGGACCGTAAGCCAGCCGTTGCGGCTGAGTTCTTCCTCCAGCTGGCCGGCGCCCCAGCCGGAATAGCCCAGCGTCAGCAGGAAACGATGCGGGCCGCTGCCGTTGGCCACGGCTTCCAGCACGTCCTTGGAGGTGGTCATCTCCAGCCCGCCCGGCACGGCCAGCGACGAGACATAGACGCCGACCGGGTCGTGCAGCACGAAACCGCGCTCGGTCTGCACCGGGCCGCCGAAGTAGACCGGCTGGTGCGCCACGGGCTGGATCTCGAGCTTGAGGTCGATCTTGTCGAACAGCGTGGCCATGTCGATGTCGATGGGCCGGTTGATCACCAGCCCGAGCGCGCCACGCTCGTTGTGTTCGCAGATGTAGACGACGGAACCCGAAAAGGTCGGATCGGCCATGCCGGGCATGGCAATCAGGAACTGATTGGTCAGATTGATGGGTGCTTCGGGCTTCGCCATGCCTTGCATTTTATCAAATCGCCGGGGGTCTTCCGGAAAAGATTGGGGGGCGTTCCAGTGCAGCAAGGGGCGCTCCGCCGCGCGCCGTGGCCGCGGGCTGGATTACGCCTTGCCGGTCAGCGCGGCCAGTTCCTGGGCCGTCAGCCAGCGCCATTCGCCTTCGGCCAGCGCCGGTTCCAGCTGCAGGCTGCCGATGGCGCTGCGATGCAGCGCGCTGACGTGGTTGCCCGCGGCCGCGACCATGCGCTTGACCTGGTGGTACTTGCCTTGCACCAGCGTCAGCCGCAGGCTGCGTTCGCCGGTGATCTCGCAGGCTTCCGCCGCGATCGGCGCCGGCTCGTCCAGCAGCTGCACGCCGCTGCGCAGCGCCTCGGCCTGCTCCGCAGTGACCGGCTCGGCGGTGGTCACTTCATAGACCTTGGGCACCTTGCGCTTGGGCGAGGTCTGGGCGTGGATGAACTGGCCATCGTCGGTCAGCAGCAGCAGGCCGGTGGTGTCGTGGTCGAGCCGCCCCACCGCCTGCACCTCGCGCTGGCGCAGCGGCACCGGCAGCAGGTTGTAGACGCTGGGGTGATGGCGCGGGCGCTGCGAGCATTCATAGCCGGCGGGCTTGTTCAGCATCAGGTAGGCCTTGGTGCAGGCCAGCCACTCCTCCCCATCGACGGTCAGGCGCAGGCCATCCACGTCGAATTGCGCGCGCGGGTCTTCGCACAGTTCGCCGTTGACCTCGACCAGCCCGGCGGCGATCAGGTCGCCGCAGTACCGGCGCGTGCCAAAGCCCTGGGATTGAAGAATACGGTCGAGAGTCATGAGCTTCTGCAGAGAATGGGATTGCGGACTGGCGGCCGGCGGCATGCCGGCGCGGTACCGCTATGTTAGGGTATCGGCGCGATCGATCCGGCGTTGCACAAGCCCAGCGCCGGCAAACCCGTCAGACAGGCAAGCGAACATGCAGGCAGCGGCCAACCCGGCTACGTCCCGGCCACCATACCGGATCGGCAAGACCTTTGCGCGCGGGCTGGTCTGGTTCCGGCGCGACCTGCGCGCCACCGACCACGCGGCGCTGCATTATGCCCTGCGGCACTGCGCGCAGGTGTGGTGCGTGTTCGTGTTCGACCGCGACATCCTCGACCCGCTGCTCGCGCGCGGGCTGCGTGCCGACCGGCGGGTCGAATTCATCCGTGAATCGCTGGTGGAACTCGCCGGGACACTGGCCGCGGCCGGCGGCGGCCTGATCGTGCTGCACGACCGCGCGCGGACCGCCATCCCCGGGCTGGCGCGCGCCCTGGACGCCGAGGCAGTCTTCGCCAACCACGACTACGAGCCCGCCGCGAACGCCCGCGACGAAGCGGTGCGCCAGGCGCTGTCGGAACAGGCCTGCGCGCTCTTTACCTTCAAGGACCAGGCGGTGTTCGAGCGCGACGAGATCCTGAACGGCCAGGGCAAGCCGTTCTCGGTGTTCACGCCGTACAAGAACGCCTGGCTCAGGAGCGTGGAGCCGTTCGACTTGCGCCCCTATCCCGTCGACCCGTACTTGCAGGCGCTGGCCCCGGTGCCAGCCGCATACCGCCAGCCCGTACCGACGCTCGCGCAGCTCGGATTCGACGCCAGCAACCTCGCCGAGATCGCAATGCCCACCGGCGCATCCGGTGCGCAGGTCTTGTTCGAGGAATTCACCGAGCGCATGGGGGACTACGGCCGCCGGCGCGACTACCCTGCCCTGCGCGGCCCCAGCTACCTGTCGGTGCACCTGCGCTTCGGCACCATCTCGATCCGCACGCTGGCGCGCGCCGCGCACGCAGCCGTGCTGCGCGGCGGCGCCGACAGCGCGGGCGCCGCGGTGTGGCTGTCGGAGCTGATCTGGCGCGATTTCTATTTCATGATCCTGCACCACCATCCGCGCGTCGCCGCCGGCGCGTCGTTCCACCCGGCCTATGACGCGATCCGCTGGCAGGATGGCGACACCGGCGAGCGCTATTTCCGCGCCTGGTGCGACGCCGCCACCGGCTATCCGCTGATCGACGCGGCGATGCTGCAGATCCGGCAAAGCGGCTATATGCACAACCGCCTGCGCATGGTCACGGCCAGCTTCCTGGTCAAGGACCTCGGCGTCGACTGGCGCCGCGGCGAGCAGTATTTTGCCGACCAGCTCAATGACTTCGACCTGGCCGCCAACAACGGCGGCTGGCAGTGGGCCGCGTCCACCGGCTGCGACGCGCAACCGTGGTTCCGCATCTTCAATCCGGTGACGCAATCGCAGAAGTTCGATCCGCAGGGCCGCTTTATCCGCAAATACCTGCCGCAACTGGCGGCGTTGCCGGACAAGTACCTGCACGCGCCGTGGACCGCGCCGGAAGCCGTGCTGGCCGAGGCGGGCGTGCGCCTGGGCGACAACTACCCGCGCCCGATGGTGCAGCACGACGTGGCGCGCCAGCAAACGCTGCGGCGCTATGAAGCGGTAAAGCAGGTGGTGAAGCAGGAAGTGAAGGACGCCGGCGCGGAGGACTGAACGCGCCGGCCGCCGTGCCGCTCAGGCTGCCAGCATCGCGCTTTCGCGATAGTGGCGCTGCGCATCTTCGAAGCGTTCGGTTTCCTCGAACAGCCGCGCCAGCGCCAGGTGCGTGCGCACGCGCAGGCGGCGCTGCTGGTCGGGATCCGCATACTTGAGCGCGCGCTCGAAGCTGGACTGGGCCTTGCCCCACAGCTTCTCGCCCAGGCACAGCACCCCCAGCGTGTAGTACAGGTCGGCATCGGCGGGATGCGCGGCCAGCCATTTCTCGGCCTGCTGGATCTGCGGCAGCGCATGGCCCGGCACGGCGCAATCGGCATAGCGCAGCACCAGGCGGCTGTCCCAGTTGACCTTGAGCGCGTCTTCGATGATGCGGCGGGCCTCGTTCTGCCGGCCCAGCGCAGCGAAATAGCGCGCCGCCGGTTCGGCGATGCGGGTGGCGCGGCGCTCGTCGGCGGACAGCGAGCGCCAGAACTCCGACAACGCGTCGGCATCGTGGCGGCGCTCTTCCAGCATGGCTTCGACCGCCATCTGCTTGAGCCGCAGCGCCAGCACCGGATGCAGCGCGTTGCGCTTTTCCAGCGAGCGCGCCAGGCGCAGCACCTCGGACCAGTTCTTCAGGTGCTGGTGCGCGCGCAGCGCGATGCGCTGCACGTGGATCTGGCGCGCGCCCTGCGATTGCAGCTGGGCGATGGTTTCGAGCGCGCCGTCGGCATCGCGGGCATCGACCAGCAGCTCGGCCATCGACACCAGTCGCGCCTGCTCGCGCTCGGGGTCGGTCACCTGCGCCATCCAGGCGTCGCGCCGCTCGGTTTCCTGCATGCGGTGGGCGGCGCGCGCGCCGATCAGCGCGGCGGTCTGGGCCTGGTCTTCCCACGACTGGGCCTCGCGCGCGGCGCGCTCGGCGCGGGCGAAACGGCCGGCGAACAGGTTCTCGATCGACTCGCGCAGTGCCGCCTGGGCCTTGCTCATGCGGCTGCGCTCGCGGTAGGCGGCGGCGCGGCGCGGCATCTCGGCCAGATGGCGGATGGTGGACATCACCGTCCACACCACGAAGAAAATCAGCAGCAGCAGCGCCAGCGCCAGGTTCAGCGACAGCTCGACCCGGTACGGCGGATAGAACAGCACCACATTGCTGTGGTTGAACTGCGTGAACAGGGCCAGCCCGACGGCGCCGCCAAACAGGACCGCAACCCAGAACAGAAGGCGCATGGGCTTACTCCTTCTTCAGGGCCTGCAGCGCGCCCAGGCTTTCGGCCATGGTCGGCAGCTGCACCGAGACCGCGCCGGCCTGGGCCTGGCGCAGCAGCGTCAGCACGCCCTGCACGCGGCGCGACTTGGTATCGAAATAGCGGCCGATCATCGCCTGCGCCGCGGCCAGGTCGTTGCGGAACACGGGCTCGTTGCGCGACAGCAGCGCCAGGCGCGCATTGAGCAGGCGCAGCTTGACGTTCTCGCGCAGGAACCAGCCCTGGTCGCCCGACAGCAGCAGCGCCTCGGCATCGTCGACCTTGCGGATGCGGATCACCTGCGCCAGTTCTTCGCGCAGGTAGTCCCAGAAGCGGGTGAACCAGCCCGGGCCGGTGCCGCCGGCGGCGGCCGGCGCGCTGGCGCCATTGCCGTTATTGGCGGCGGCGCCCTTGCGGGCATCGGCCTCGCTGCGCTCGAGCATGCGCTCGCTCGACAGCAGCGGCAGCGCGTCGACCTGGTTGATGGCTTCGTCCAGCTTGATCGCGGCGCCGGTCAGGTCGGTGTCGGGCACCGCCTTCATGCGCGCCACGTCGCGCGCGATGGCCCGCCGCAGCAGGTTGTATTGCGGCTTGTCGGTGCGCGCCAGGCGGGCGTCTGCGCTCTGCAGCGCGGCCAGCGCGACCTGCACGTTGCCGGTCAGCTGCAACTGCTGGCCGGCGCTGGTCAGCAATTGCTGGATCTCGGCGATTTCCCAGTCGTCGCGGTTGCGCATCAGGTCCTGGTAGACCTGCTCCAGCGCCACCTGCTTGTCGCGGGTCTCGCCGACCTGGTTCTCGAGCGCGCCGACCTTGGCCTGCAGTTCCTTGACGGTGTCCTGCGCGTTGCGCGTCAGCACGCGCGACTCCTGCACCAGCGCGTCGTTGCTTTGCTGGCGCCGCGCCAGCTCGCCGGTCAGGTGGTCGACCCGCTGCTGCAGCCACCAGAAGCCGCCGGCGGTCGCTACCACCAGCACGGCGACCAGCGCCCATAGCGCGGCGGAGCGGCGCCCGGCGGGACGGGCAGCGCCGGCGTGGCCGGCGCCTTGCGGCGGCACCGCTTGCGCGGACTGCGCCGTGTGGACAGAGGCCGCGCCGGGCGGCGGCGTAGCGGAGGAGGACGTGGTTTCTTGCGTCACGCGTTCGACCTTCGTTGACATGGCAGGGACTGCGGCAGGCGCGCTGGCGGCCGGCGGCGTTGCTTCAACCGGCTTCGCGGCCGCCGGTGCGGACGGCGCCGGCAGGCTCGATGGCGCAGGACCAGCATAGGCATCGGCCCACTGCAGGCACGCCGCCAGCAGGCCGGCATCGCCGGGCGCGGCGCGCTGGATATGGGCGAAGCCCAGCGCCAGCGCCTGTTCGGCGATTCTCGCATGGGGCGCGATGCACTGCACCTGCCGCAGGGAAGCGTCTTCCTGGGGCGACAGATGCTGCCGTGCCAGCACGTCGAGGTTGCGTACCGCCTCGGAACTGGTTAGCAGCCAGGCGTGCGGGGCGGCGCCGGGACGCAGGTGGTCGCGCACGGCCTGCCATTGCATCGCAGTCGGTTCCGGCAGCGTGCGCTGGTAGGCCTCGACGGCTTCGACCTGGGCGCTGGCCTCGCGCAGGCGGTCGCCGAGCCAGTCGCGCCCGCCGTTGCCGCGGATGATCAGCACCGGCTTGCCGGCCAGCGCGGCGGCATCGAGCTGGGCCCACAGCGCTTCGGAATCGAAGCGCAGCGCCTCGGCATCGGGCACCGTATCGTCATGGCTAGTCCCGTTGGCGTGTGCGCCGGCGGGCGCGATCACGCGATACGCCGGTGCGGCGATGCCGCGCTCGGCCAGCGCGGTGACGCTGGCCGGACCCACCACCGCTACCGGGACCTGTACCGGCCAGCGCGCCACGGCCGCGCCCTGCACGCCGGCGAGCGCGTCCAGCGCAAAGGCGATCGCATTGGGACTGACGAACACCACCAGCGCGAAGGTGTCCAGCCGCGCCAGCGCCGCGCGCAGCGGCGCATCGTCAGCGGCCGGGCCGATCGCCAGCAGCGGGAAGCTGAGTACATCCAGACCGGCGCCCTGCAGGGCCTCGGTCAGTTGCCGGGACTGCCCGGCGGGTCGTGTGACAACGACGGTCGGGCGGGGCATCGGGCAGCCTCAGGCGGGAGATGGGGAAGCAGCGTCGCCCGAATCGGCCAGCGCGGCTAGGATCGACTCGGCGCCCTGCGCCAGCAGGTCGCTGGCGCAAGCGTGGCCCAGCGCTTCGGCGGCAGCCAGGTCGGCGGCCGGCCCGGCGGCCGCGGCGCGGATGGCGCGGCTGCCGTCGGGCAAGGCGACGAAGGCTTCCAGCCGCAGCTGGTCGACGTCCCAGCGCGCGTGCGCCGCCAGCGGGACCTGGCAGGAGCCACCCAGCCGGCGCGAGACGGCGCGCTCGGCGGTCACCGCCAGCGCGGTCGGCTGGTGGCTCAGCGGCGCCAGCCATTCGGCCAGTTCCGGGCGGGTGGAAAGGGTCTCGATCCCCAGCGCGCCCTGCCCCGCGGCCGGCAGCGATGCCTCGAGCGGGATCAGCGCGCGGATGCGCTCGCCCAGCCCGAGCCGCTTCAGGCCCGCGGCGGCCAGGATGATGGCGCCATATTCGCCGCGGTCGAGCTTGCCCAGCCGCGTGTCGAGGTTGCCGCGCAGCGGCTTGACCACCAGGTGCGGGTAGCGGCTGCGCAGCGCGGCCTCGCGGCGCAGGCTGGAAGTGCCGACCACGGTGCCGGCCGGCATCTCGTCGAGCGACGCAAAAGCGGACGACACCAGCGCGTCGCGCGGATCCTCGCGTTCCATCACCGCGGCCAGGGTGAAGCCCGGCGGCAGCTCCATCGGCACATCCTTGAGGGAATGCACCGCGAGGTCGGCCCGGCCTTCGTCCATCGCGAACTCCAGTTCTTTGACAAACAGACCCTTGCCGCCGACTTTCGACAGCGTACGGTCTAGAATCTGGTCTCCGCGCGTGGTCATGCCAAGAATGGACACGTCGCACGCGGGATAGTATTGTTGCAATGCAGCACGCACATGTTCTGCCTGCCACAGCGCCAGACGGCTCTCTCGGGAGGCAATGACGAGCTTTTGCGGAAGGTTGCGAGACACGACAGCGGTAGCGGAAGACGGGGTGGCGGACGACATGCGTCAATGGTAGCACGCGCCCCAATCGCCCCTCCGCACCATTAGATAAGCTTAGAGAAGCAAGAGGAGATTGCATGACGCAGCATGCTGCGCGGCCCAATGGTCGGAAGACCGCTGCGGCCGCCAAGGATTCGGCCGCCGCAAAAGGTGACGCAACCGGCGCACCCAGCGCGACCAGCGCCAAAGCGCCCCGCCCCGCCCCCCGCGCAGCCAAGCGCTCCCCCAAGCCCAGGCTTTCGATCGTGTCGAGCAACGGAACCACCATCGCCGCCGCCCCTGCCGGCCCCACCTCACGCCGCACCGCTGACAAGGACGTGCCGCTGCGCGAGGACATCCGCTTCCTGGGCCGCCTGCTGGGCGACTGCCTGCGCGAGCAGGAAGGCGACGCCGCCTTCGAGGTGGTCGAGACCATCCGCCAGACCGCGGTGCGCTTCCGCCGCGAGAACGACCGCGCCGCCGGCGCCGAGCTGGACCGGCTGCTCAAGCGGCTGTCGCGCGACCAGACCAACCAGGTGGTGCGCGCCTTCAGCTATTTCTCGCACCTGGCCAATATCGCCGAGGACCAGCACCATAACCGCCGCCGCCGCGTGCATGCGCTGGCCGGCTCGCCACCGCAGGACGGCAGCCTGCAGCACGCGCTGGAAAAGATCGATGCCGCCGGCGTCACCGGCAAGCAGCTGCGCAAGTTCCTCGACGAGGCGCTGATCGTGCCGGTGCTGACCGCGCACCCGACCGAGGTCCAGCGCAAGAGCATCCTCGACGCCGAGCGCGAAATCGCCCGCCTGCTGGCCGAGCGCGACCTGCCGATGACGGCGCGCGAGCGCGAGCACAACACCGCCCAGCTGCGCGCCAAGGTCACCACGCTGTGGCAGACCCGCATGCTGCGCGACGCGCGCCTGACGGTGGCCGACGAGATCGAGAACGCGCTGTCGTACTACCGCACCACCTTCCTGCGCGGCATCCCGCAGCTGATGAGCGAGCTGGAGGAAGACATCGCCGCGGTGTTCCCGGGCACGCGCAAGCGCAAGGGCACCGCCGGCGCCCCGGGCACGCAGGCGGCGCCGCTGGCGCCGTTCCTGCAGATGGGTTCCTGGATCGGCGGCGACCGCGACGGCAACCCCAACGTCACCGCCGAGACCCTGGAGCACGCCGCCGGCCAGCAGGCGCAGCTGATCCTCGACTGGTACCTGGACGAAGTCCACGCGCTCGGCGCCGAGCTGTCGATGTCGATGCTGATGGTCGACGCCAGCCCGGAACTGCTGGCGCTGGCCGAGCGCTCGCCCGACCATTCCGAGCACCGCGCCGACGAGCCCTACCGGCGCGCGCTGATCGGCATCTACGCACGCCTGGCCGCCACCTGCAAGGCGCTGAGCGGGCATGCCGCGACCCGCCGCCCGGTGGCGCCGGCCGAGCCCTATGACAGCGCCGAGGCCTTCGGCGCCGACATCCAGGTGGTGATCGACTCGCTGCGCGCGCACCACGGCCAGGCGCTGGCCAGCCACCGCATCGACGCGCTGGCGCGCGCCATCGCCGTGTTCGGCTTCCACCTGGCCTCGGTCGACATGCGCCAGGTCTCGGACGTGCACGAGGCGGTCATCGCCGAACTGTTCGCCGCCGCCGGCATCGCCCCCGACTACGCCGCGCTGCCCGAGCAACGCAAGCTGGAACTGCTGCTGGCCGAACTGCGCCAGCCGCGCCTGCTGACGCTGCCGTGGCACCAGTATTCGGAGCAGACCCGCAAGGAACTGGCGATCTTCGCCGCCGCGCGCGAGCTGCGAGCGCGCTATGGCAAGCGCGTCGCGCGCAACTACATCATCTCGCACACCGAGACGCTGTCGGACCTGGTCGAAGTGATGCTGCTGCAGAAGGAATCCGGCATGCTGCAGGGCACGCTAGGCAGCAAGACCGACCCGGCGCGCATGGAGCTGATGGTGATCCCGTTGTTCGAGACCATCGAAGACTTGCGCAACGCCGCCGGCATCATGCAGTCGCTGCTGGACCTGCCGGGCTTCGACGCGGTGCTCGCACACCATGGGGTCGAGCAGGAGGTGATGCTCGGCTATTCGGATTCGAACAAGGACGGCGGCTTCCTGACGTCCAACTGGGAGCTGTACAAGGCCGAGCTGGCGCTGGTGCAGCTGTTCCAGCAGCGCAACGTCAAGCTGCGCCTGTTCCACGGCCGCGGCGGCACCGTCGGCCGCGGCGGCGGCCCGACCTACCAGGCCATCCTGTCGCAGCCGCCGGGCACGGTCAACGGCCAGATCCGCCTGACCGAGCAGGGCGAGATCATCAACAGCAAGTTCGCCAACGCCGAGATCGGACGGCGCAACCTGGAAACGGTGGTCGCCGCGACGCTGGAGGCCTCGCTGCTGCCGCAGCAGAATGCACCGAAGGACCTGGATACCTTCGAGGCGGTGATGCAGCAGCTGTCCGACCGCGCCTTCACCGCCTATCGCGACCTGGTCTACGAGACTCCCGGCTTCAAGGACTACTTCTTCGCCACCACGCCGATCACCGAGATCGCCGACCTGAACCTCGGTTCGCGCCCGGCCTCGCGCAAGCTGATGGACAAGAAGAACCGCCGCATCGAAGACCTGCGCGCGATCCCGTGGGGCTTTTCGTGGGGCCAGTGCCGGCTGCTGCTGCCGGGCTGGTACGGCTTCGGCAGCGCGGTGCGCTCGCTGCTCGACAGCGCGCCGGACGACAAGGCGCGCAAGCAGGCCGTCACCACGCTGCGGCGCATGGTCAAGACCTGGCCGTTCTTCTCGACGCTGCTGTCGAACATGGACATGGTGCTGGCCAAGACCGACCTCGCCGTGGCCTCGCGCTACGCCCAGCTGTGCGACGACGCCGCGCTGCGCCGCAACGTGTTCAACCGCATCAGCAAGGAATGGCACCTGACCTGCGACATGCTGGCGCTGATCACCGGCCACCAGGAACGGCTGGCGGACAACCCGCTGCTGGCGCGCTCGATCAAGAACCGCTTTGCGTATCTCGATCCGCTCAACCACTTGCAGGTGGAACTGCTCAAGCGCTTCCGCTCGGGCAAGGACGGCGATGACATCCGCGTACGGCGCGGGATCCATCTGACCATCAATGGGGTGGCGGCGGGGTTGCGCAATACGGGTTGACAGGCCAACCCAGCCTCGGCCAAAAAGAGCGGTTTTGGATGCTCCAAAGCCGCCCGACCTGGCCCAAGCAAGGTATTCTCCCTCTCCCCTCACGGGGAGAGGGCCGGGGTGAGGGGCGGTTTGATTAGGAACCCCATCAAGCAAGGCCAACGGTGTTAACCCACCGGCCTCAGCCTTTGACGCTCCTGCCCTCACCCCCTGCCCCTCTCCCGCGCGCGGGAGAGGGGAGCAAACCCCTGGCAAGATTCGACAGCCGCCTCACCCCACAAACGCCCCCGGAACCGGATCTTCACCCAGCGCGTGCAGCAGCACCGCCCAGTGCATCGCCTCGTCGCCAAGGATGCTGCCGGCCGCGCGCGTCAGCTCGCGGTTGTAGAAGTTCGGCAGCACGCCCAGGTAAGCTGAAGTGGCGCCCTTCTCGAGCCCGGCCGCAAAGCGCAGCACGTCGGCCTGCGTCTTCAGCTTGTCGGTCGGAAACTCATACGCTGACGCCTTCTTTGCCACCACCGGCGTGCCGCCCAGTTTTGACACCGTCCCCGCCAGCACCTGCGCATGCGCCTTGTGGTGGTCCTGGAACTTGACCGCGGTGGCCAGCACCGGTTTCTGCAGCAGCCCGCTTTCGGCGCCGACCTGGTAGGCCGCGATCGCCTGGTATTCCAGCCCCAGCGCGGTGTTGAGGATATTGATGTCGTCCTTGGTACTGCCCGATTGCGTCTGCGCCCACGCCGGCATCGATTCGCCGAGCGTGATGACGGCCAGCGAGCCCAGCGCGAACAGGCCGGGCGCCTTGAGCAGCCCGCGCCGGCGCGCGTCCGGCAGGGTGACGATGGTGCCGGGCTCGCGCGCCGGCGTCTGTGACATGCGGTCCATGGTGTGCTCCTGTGAGGGATGACAACGTGGCGCCCCTGGGACGGGGTGCCTGGCTTGCGCCTGTCAGCATCTACGCAGACGCCGCGCGTTTGGATGCAGCGCTACCTATAATCCGGCAAAGCCTCCTTGCAAGGACCCGTCCCGGTGCCGCCCTCCCCGCAGCCGTCCTATGCCGCGCCCGCCAGCCCCGACCGGCTGGAGGAGCTGCTGCAGGCCGTCGCCGTCGGCGAGCGCCAGGCACTGCGCGCAATATACGACCTCACCGCGACGAAACTGTTTGGCCTTGCGCTGCGTATTACCGGCAGGCGCGATTGGGCGGAGGATGTCGTGCAGGAGAGCTTTGTCAGCATCTGGCACCACGCCGGCGACTACCGGCCGGAGCTGGCCGCGCCGATGACGTGGATGACCGCGATCGTGCGCAACCGCGCGCTCGACTGCCTGCGCCGCGCGGCGGCGGCGCGCGTGCCGCAGACCGCCGAACTGGACGAAGACCTTGGCGCATGGCTGGCCGACGACGCCGCAGGACCGGCCGAACTGGCGGAGGCCAGCCAGCAGGCGCGCGCGCTCAACCGCTGCCTGCAGCGGCTGGAGCAGCCCCAGCGCCAGGCGATCATGCTGGCCTACCTGCAGGACCTGAGCCACGCCGAGCTGGCCGAGCGCCTGCGCGCGCCGCTGGGCACGGTCAAGTCCTGGATCCGGCGCGGGCTGGAGCGGCTGCGCAGCTGCATGGAGGGCATGGCATGAAGCTGGCCAGCCATCCCGACCTGCTCGACCGGATCGCCGCCCAGTACGCGCTGGGCGTGCTGCGCGGCGGCGCGCGCCGGCGCCTGGAGCGGCTGGCGCATGAAGAGCCGGCGGTGCGCGCGGCGATCCACCGCTGGCAGGCGCGCCTTGCCGGCGTGGCCGAATTGCAGGCGGCCGCCGAGCCGGTCGACAAGGTCTGGTGCGGGATCGAGGAACGGCTTGGCTGGAAGGCGGCGGAGGATCGCAGTCCTTCCGGGGCAGCCCGCGCCCCTGCCCCTGGCGCCGGCAGCTGGTGGCAACGCCTGTGGATGGCGCCGGTATTCTGGCGCGGCGCCGCGGCGGCGATGGCGGTGGTGGCGGTGCTGGCCATCGGCATCGGCATGCAGCTGGCGGGCCAGCGCGACGCGGCGCCCGCCGACGTCATCGCCGTGCTCAACGACGACCGCGCGCAGCCGGCCATGCTGGTGTCCTGGGACGCCCTCAGCGGCGATCTTGTGGTGCGCCGGCTGGATCACCTGAAGCTGGAAGACCAGCAGGTGTTGCAGCTGTGGGCGCTGCCGGAACGCGGCAAGCCGCAGTCCCTGGGCCTGATCGGCCGCGTGCCGCAAGCGCGGCTGGCGCTGGCGCAGCCGCCGACGGCGGTGCCGGCGCTGGCGGTCAGCATCGAACCGGCCGGCGGCTCGACCAATGCCGAGGGGCCCAGCGGTCCGGTGGTGTTCAAGGGGCCCGTGATCCACAGCCGGCCCTGAGCACCGCCCCGCCGTCGCGGCCCGCACCGCCAGCGTGCCGCCGGGCGATATAATCGCCGTTTCCCAATTTTTCGCGCCCGCCGCCGTCCGCACGCCGGCCGCCTGCCGCGCGAGCCACTGCAGCCGACGTCCATGTCCAACTCCCAACTTGCCAAGAAAGGCGAAGCCTGGTCCGCCCGCTTCTCCGAACCGATGTCCGACCTGGTGAAGCGCTACACCGCCTCGGTGTTCTTCGACAAGCGCCTGGCCCTGTTCGACATCCAGGGCTCGCTGGCCCACGCGGCCATGCTGGCAAAGCAGGGCATCATCGCCGAGGCCGACCGCGCCGAGATCGAGCGCGGCATGGCGCAGATCAAGGGCGAGATCGAGGCCGGCAGCTTCGAATGGAAGCTGGACCTGGAAGACGTCCACCTGAATATCGAGGCGCGCCTGACCGCGCTGGTGGGCGATGCCGGCAAGCGCCTGCACACCGGCCGCTCGCGCAACGACCAGGTCGCGACCGACATCCGCCTGTGGCTGCGCAGCGAGATCGACAACATCATCGTGCTGCTGGGCGCGCTGCGCACCTCGCTGCTCGACCTGGCCGAGCAGCACGCCGACACCATCCTGCCGGGCTTCACCCACCTGCAGGTGGCGCAGCCGGTCACCTTCGGCCACCACCTGCTGGCGTACAACGAGATGTTCACGCGCGATGCCGAGCGCGTGGCCGACTGCCGCAAGCGCGTCAACCGCCTGCCGCTGGGCGCCGCCGCGCTGGCCGGCACCAGCTACCCGATCGACCGCGAGTTCGTCGCGCAGCAGCTGGGCTTCGACGGCGTCTGCCGCAATTCGCTCGATGCCGTCTCGGACCGCGACTTCGCCATCGAATTCTGCGCCGCCGCCGCGCTGGTGATGACCCACGTGTCGCGCTTCTCGGAAGAGCTGGTGCTGTGGATGAGCCCGCGCGTGGGCTTTATCGATATCGCCGACCGCTTCTGCACCGGCAGCTCGATCATGCCGCAGAAGAAGAACCCGGACGTGCCCGAACTGGCGCGCGGCAAGACCGGCCGCGTCAACGGCCACCTGATCGGCCTGCTGACGCTGATGAAGGGCCAGCCGCTGGCGTACAACAAGGACAACCAGGAAGACAAGGAGCCGCTGTTCGATACGGTCGATACCGTGGTCGACACGCTGCGCATCTTCGCCGACATGGTGCCGGGCATCAGCGTCAAGCCCGAAGCGATGCGCGCCGCCGCGCTGCAGGGCTATGCCACCGCCACCGACCTGGCCGATTACCTGGTGAAGAAGGGCCTGCCCTTCCGCGACGCGCACGAGGCCGTGGCCCACGCCGTGCGCGCCTGCGACGGCCGCCAGTGCGACCTGGCCGACCTGACCGTGGCCGAGCTGCGCGAGGTCTCCGGCCTGGGCGACCAGGCCGCGCTGATCGGCGACGACGTGCACGCGGTGCTGACGCTGGAAGGCTCGGTCGCGGCGCGCAACCACGTCGGCGGCACCGCGCCGGACCAGGTGCGCGCGGCCATCGCCGCGGCCCGCACCGCGCTGAACGGCTGACTGTCGTTCCCCGGATAATCCGGCAAGCCGCAACGGGAGCGCAAAGCTCCCGTTTTTCTTTTCTGTCCGCCGGCGCGCCGACGACTGTTGCTGACTGTTGCGAATTGCATGAAGCGGACGCGGCCGCGCGTCGATTTCTCCTCCGCGAATATCGAATCAGCGTGGCATGGCCGGCGAATCTGCACATAACTGGTGCAAATCCGCCGGAAAATGTGATGCACTGGGGATTCACCCTAAAGATGCGGGGCCGCCGACGCCGTAGACTAACGCGCCACCCCTGTATCCCCCATCCCTAGGACGATCACATGTCTTCCCTTATGAGGATCTCGCGGCTTATCGACGCCGTGAATGCTTTCATCGGGCAGTGGGCGAAATGGCTGGTCCTGCTGGCCGTGCTGGTCTGCGCAGGCAACGCCATCATTCGCTACACCTTCAGCATCAGCTCCAACGCCTGGCTCGAACTGCAGTGGTATATGTTCGCCGGCGTGTTCCTGCTGGGCGCCCCGTACACGCTGCGCCGCGACGAGCATGTGCGCATCGACGTGATCGCCGGCCGCTTCTCCGAGCGCACCCAGGTCTGGATCGATATCTTCGGCATCCTGTTCTTCCTGCTGCCGATCTCGCTCATCATCCTCTGGCTGTCGATCCCCTACTTCTGGCTGTCGTACGCCGGCCATGAAATGTCCGGCAATGCCGGCGGCCTGATCCGCTGGCCGGCCAAGTTCCTGATCGTGGCGGGCTTTGCGCTGATGATCCTGCAGGGCCTGTCGGAGCTGATCAAGCGCTTCGCCTACCTGAAGGGGGACCTGCCGTTCTCGGCCTTCCGCAAGCACGCGGTCGACCCGGCGCTGGAGATCGCCGCGATCGCGCAGGCCAACCAGACCGCCGCGTCTGAAAAACGATAAGAGGCGCGCACGATGACGCAATTCCTGATTGCGAACATGGCACCGATCATGTTCGCCTCGCTGGTGGTATTCCTGCTGTCGGGCTTCCCGATCGCCTTTGCGCTGGCCGCCAACGGCCTGCTGTTCGCCTTCATCGGCATCGAGCTGGGGATGCTGCCGCCCGAGCTGCTGCAGGCGCTGCCGAGCCGGCTGTTCGGCATCATCGAGAACGATACGCTGCTGGCGATCCCGTTCTTCACCTTCATGGGCCTGATCCTGGAACGTTCCGGCATGGCCGAGGATCTGCTCGACACCATCGGCCAGCTGTTCGGCCCGATCCGCGGCGGCCTGGCCTATGCGGTGATCTTCGTCGGCGCGCTGCTGGCGGCGACCACCGGCGTGGTGGCGGCCTCGGTGATCTCGATGGGGCTGATCTCGCTGCCGCTGATGCTGAAGTACAAGTACGACCGGCGCCTGGCCTCGGGCGTGATCGCGGCGTCGGGCACGCTGGCGCAGATCATCCCGCCGTCGCTGGTGCTGATCGTGCTGGCCGACCAGCTCGGCCGCTCGGTGGGCGACATGTACAAGGGCGCGTTCGTGCCGGGCCTGGTGCTGACCGGGCTGTACATGCTGTATGTGCTGATGGTCACGATCATCAAGCCGTCAGCCGCCCCGGCGCTGCCGCTCGAGGCGCGCACCTTCCGCGAGCCCAGCGGCAAGAGCGGTGCCGCCTCGGTGCTGGTGCTGACCGGGCTGGCGGTGGGGGTCGGCGTGGCAGTGGACAAGCTCTACAAGCCCGAGGCGCCGCTCGACGAGCGCCTGGTGGTTTCGGTAGGCGCGGCGATCCTGTTCGCCTTCGTGCTGGCGGTGATCAACAAGACGCTGAAGCTTGGCCTGCTGTCGCAGATGGCGGAGAAGGTCACCTTCGTGCTGATCCCGCCGCTGGCGCTGATCTTCCTGGTGCTCGGCACCATCTTCATCGGCGTGGCGACGCCGACCGAAGGCGGCGGCATGGGCGCGCTCGGCGCGCTGATCCTGGCCATGGTCAAGCGCCGCCTCGACCTGGGCCTGACCAAGCAAGCGATGGAAGCCACGCTCAAGCTGTCGGCCTTCGTGATCTTCATCCTGATCGGCGCGCGCGTGTTCTCGCTGACGTTCTACGGCGTCGACGGCCATATCTGGGTCGAGCACCTGCTGACGGCGCTGCCCGGCGGCCAGACCGGCTTCCTGGTGGCGGTGAACGTGCTGTTCTTCCTGCTGGCGTTCTTCCTGGACTTCTTCGAGCTGGCCTTTATCCTGGTGCCGCTGGTGGGGCCGGTGGCGGACAAGCTCGGCATCGACCTGATCTGGTTCGGCGTGCTGCTGGCGGTGAACATGCAGACCTCGTTCATGCACCCGCCGTTCGGCTTCTCGCTGTTCTACCTGCGCTCGGTGGCACCGCGCGAGGTCAAGACCTCGGAAATCTACTGGGGCTCGGTGCCGTTCGTGGTGATTCAGCTGGTGATGGTGGCGCTGATCATCGTCTTCCCCGGCCTGGTCAGCACCGGCACGCAGAAGGCCCAGGACCGCAGCATCACGCGCGACCTGAACATCGACCTGGAAGGCAGCAGCGCCAAACCCGCCACGCCGGGCTTGTCGATTCCGGGCCCGGGTTCCGCGCCGGCCGAGTCCGGCTCGCTCGAATTGCCGACGCAGCCGCCGGCGGAAAGCGAATCGGCCGCGCCGCAGTTCGAGTTCGAGAAGAAGAAATAAGCCTGCCCGAGTGGCAGTCTCAGGCAAAGCCGACAGGCCCCGCAGCGATGCGGGGCTTTTTCATTGCGGCGTGGCTGTGCCCGAGTCGCCCGGGGCGAGGCATTGCGCCAGGAACTCGACGGTGGCCCGCACCGCGGGCAGCTGCCCGCGCCGTGCCGGCAGCAGCAGCGTGGTGGTCACGCTGCCGGCGGTCCACTGCGGCAGCACGCGCGCGAGTTGGCCGGCCGCCAGCGCCGCGCGGCACAGCTCGTGCGGCAGCGGCACGATGCCCAGTCCCGCGATGGCCGCGCCGAGCAGCACGGTGGATTCGTTGACGGTCATGCGGGGCACCGGGCTGGCTTCGGCGCGTTCGCCCCGCGGCCCCCACAGGCGCCACGTGCCCGCGGCGGCCCCGGTCAGCAACCCGTCGTGGCCGGACAGCTGCGCGGGCGCTTCCGGCGTGCCGCGCCCGGCCAGATAGCCGGGCGACGCCACCAGCACGATGTCCTCGACGGCAAGCTGGCGTTGCACCAGGCCGGAGTCCGGCAGCGGCGCGAAATGGCTGCGCACGGCGATATCGAAGCCTTCCTGCACCAGGTCGACCATGCGGTCGGACACCTCCAGCTGCACGTGCAGGCGCGGATAGGCGCGCGCCAGCGCCGGCAGGTGCGGCGCCAGGTAGCGCTGCGCGGTGGGCACCGCCGCGGTGATCCGCACCGTGCCGCTGGGCTCGGCCACGCGCCGCTGCACCGCCTCTTGCGCGGCCTCGGCTTCGATCAGCGCGGCATGCGCGTGATCGTAGAAGTCCCGGCCGGCATCGGTCAGCGTGAAGCTGCGCGAACTGCGGTACAGCAGCCGCGCCTGCAGCGCCTGCTCCAGCTCGGCCACGCGCTTGCTGACCGTGGACTTGGGCACGCCCAGCGCCCGCGCCGCGGCGGCAAAACCGCCATGGGTCACGGCGACGACGAAGAAGCGCAGGTCATTGAGGTTGATCATCGCAGGCAAAGTCTATGAGTGTGGACGATAGGTAGAATTTTTGCCTACTACTCACGCAAAGTCCATGTATCTACAGTTCACCTGTGCCCGATCGGCGGGCCCCAACCGAATCCAGGAGAACTACCCATGACTACCCCCACCCTCTTCTACGGCGTTCCCTCCGGCTGCTCGTTCGGCTCGATCGTGGCGCTGGAATGGCTTGGCCAGCCCTATCGCCTGAGCCGCATCGAAATGCCCGAAGTCGTGACCAGCGATGCCTACCGCCAGATCAACCCGGTCGGCGAAACGCCGACGCTGATGGACGCGCAAGGCAATTTCCTCAGCGAAAGCATGGCGATCCTGAACCACATCGGCGCGCGCGGGATCGAGCGCAAGCTGGGCTTTGCCCAGGGCACGCGCGATTTCGACCGGCTCAACCAGCAGCTGGCCTACCTCAACACCAGCTACTTCGGCGCCTTTGCCCCGCTCTGGCACGCCCTGGAGGGCGTGGACGAGACCGACCGGCCGGCGCTGGTCCGCTACGGCACGGAGCAGGTCCGCCACGTGCACCAGGAACTCGAAGCCATGCTGGGCACGCGGCCCTGGCTGCTGGGCGAGCACCGCACCGTGGCCGACGCCTACTTCAGCGGCATCGCGCGCTGGTCGAAGTACCACAAGGTGCTGAACCTCGAGGACTTCCCCAACCTGCAGCGCCTCTGCAACCAGCTGGAAGCCGATCCGGCGGTGCGCTTTGCCCATGCCATCGAGCGCCAGGCGCCGGCGCAAGGCGCGGGCGGCTTCCAGGGGCACGTGACGCTGGAGGAAGTGCTGGCGCAGCGCTGACGCGCCAGGCATCGGCGTCGCGGCGAGGCAAGCCGCGCAATTGCGAATCGGCTCATCGACCAGCGGGCCGGCACGGCCCAGACTGGTTCCTGCGTTCAGCCCATTGACCCAGGAGAACACCATGCCGACCACCAAATGCGCGGGGCACTTCGCCCCGATCCCGATCTACTGCCTGCCACCGATACGTGACCGCCGTAGTGATAACAATGCTATCATCCCTCCATCCAACGGTGAGGAGTTCATGATGGCAACCCTACTGGTTCGTGGCGTCGATGAAGCGCTGGTCCGGCGCCTGCGCGAGCAGGCCGTCGCCAATGGCCGCAGCGCCGAGGCAGAACACCGCGCCATCCTGGCGCAGGCGCTGGGCGGCACCGACCGCCTCAGCTTTGCCGAGGTGCTGTCCAGCATGCCGGACGTCGGGCAGGACGCCGACTTCGAGCGCATCCAGGATACGGGCGAGGCGGCGCGTGTATTTGATTGATACCAACGTCATCAGCGAGACCCGCAAGCGGGAGCGCGCCAACCCCGGCGTCCGTGCCTTCTTCCGGCAGGCCGCGCGCGACGGGGCCGCGCTCTACCTGTCGGCGTTGACCGTGGGCGAACTCCAGCGCGGCGTGGCCCTGATCCGCCATCGCGGCGACGCGATGCAGGCGGCGCTGCTGGAGCGCTGGCTGGCCAATGTGCTGGAGGATTTCGGCCGGCAGGTGCTGCCGGTCGACACCGAGGTCGCTCAGGTCTGGGGCCAGCTGCGCGCGGCGCGGCCCGAGCACGCGCTGGACAAGTTCATCGCCGCCACCGCGCTGATCCACCGCCTCACCATCGTCACCCGCAATATCGCGGACTTCCGCGGCACCGGCACGATGGTGGTCAATCCGTTCAGCTAGCGCAAAAAAGCAAGGGCCCCGCGTTGGCGGGGCCCTTGCTGCATCGGCGGGAGGCCGGCTGGCGCTTCAGGCGCCCTGCTTCACGCAGTCGACGAAGTACGCCTTCTTGCCGTCGACCTCGTCTTCCACCAGGCCGTGGATGTCGGTCTCGAAGCCCGGGAACAGCTTGTTGAACTCGCGCGCGAACTTCAGGTACTGCACGATGGTGCGGTTGAAGCGCTCGCCCGGGATCAGCAGCGGGATGCCCGGCGGGTACGGCGTCAGCAGGATGGCGGTGACACGGCCCTCCAGGTCGTCGACCGGCACGCGCTCGATCTCGCGGTGGGCCATCATGGCCCAGGCGTCCGACGGCTTCATCGCCGGCTCCATGTCCGACAGGTACATCTCGGTGGTCACGCGCGCGACGTCGTTGGCCTTGTACACGCTGTGGATCGCATCGCACAGGTCACGCAGGCCCATGCGCTCGTATTGCGGATACTTGGCGACGAATTCCGGCAGCACGCGCCACAGTGGCTGGTTCTGGTCGTAGTCGTCCTTGAACTGCTGCAGCTCGGTCACCAGCGAGTTCCAGCGGCCCTTGGTGATGCCGATGGTGAACATGATGAAGAACGAGTACAGCCCGGTCTTCTCGATGATGATGCCGTGCTCGGCCAGGTACTTGGTGACGATCGCCGCCGGGATGCCGCGCTCGCTGAACTCGCCGTCGACGTCCAGGCCCGGGGTGATGATGGTGGCCTTGATCGGGTCGAGCAGGTTGAAGCCGTCGGCGAGGTCGCCGAAGCCGTGCCAGCGCTCGTTGGCCTTCAGCATCCATTCCTCGCGGTCGCCGATGCCGTCTTCGATCAGCGCGTCCGGGCCCCACACCTTGAACCACCAGTCGCCGTTGTTGCCGGCATCGTAGTCGCCCTCGACCTTGCGCATGGCGCGGCGGAAGTCCATCGCTTCCTGGATGCTCTCTTCCACCAGCGCGGTGCCGCCCGGCGCTTCCATCATCGCCGCGGCCACGTCGCACGAGGCGATGATCGAGTACTGCGGGCTGGTCGAGGTGTGCATCAGGTACGCTTCATTGAAGCGGTAGCGGTCCAGCTTGCGCGTCTCCGAATCCTGCACCAGGATCTGCGAGGCCTGCGACAGGCCGGCCAGCAGCTTGTGCGTGGACTGCGTGGCAAACACCAGCGCATCCTTGCTGCGCGGGCGGTCCTTGCCGATCGCGTGCATGTTGCGATAGAAGTCGTGGAACGCCGCGTGCGGCAGCCAGGCTTCATCGAAATGCAGCGTGTCGATCTCGGCCGCCAGCATCTCCTTGATCTGCTCGGCGTTGTACAGCACGCCGTCGTAGGTGCCCTGGGTGATGGTCAGGATGCGCGGTTTCTGGTTCTTGGCCTTGCTGGCGAACGGGTGGTTGGCGATCTTCTTCTTGATGGTCTGCGGATCGAATTCGCTCTTCGGGATCGGGCCGATGATGCCGTAGTGGTTGCGCGTCGGCATCAGGAACACCGGGATCGCGCCGGTCATCATGATCGCGTGCAGGATCGACTTGTGGCAGTTGCGGTCCACCACCACGATGTCGCCCGGCGCCACGTTGGCATGCCACACCATCTTATTCGAGGTGGAGGTGCCGTTGGTGACGAAATACATGTGGTCGGAGTTGAAGATGCGCGCGGCGTTGCGCTCCGACGCGGCCACCGGGCCGGTGTGGTCGAGCAGCTGGCCCAGCTCGTCGACGGCGTTGCAGACGTCGGCGCGCAGCATGTTCTCGCCGAAGAACTGGTGGAACACCTGGCCCACCGGGCTCTTCAGGAACGCCACGCCGCCCGAGTGCCCCGGGCAGTGCCACGAATACGAGCTGTCCTGCGCGTAGTCGATCAGCGCCTTGAAGAACGGCGGCGCCAGCGTGTCGAGGTAGACCTTGGCTTCGCGGATGATGTGGCGCGCCACGAACTCGGGCGTGTCCTCGAACATGTGGATGAAGCCGTGCAGCTCGCGCAGGATATCGTTGGGGATATGGCGCGAGGTGCGGGTCTCGCCGTACAGGAAGATCGGCAGGTCGGAGTTGCGGCGGCGCACTTCGGTGACGAAGGCGCGCAGCTTCTCGATCGCGGCGGCCTCGAGCTCCTCGCTGTCGCTGGCGAACTCGTCGTCGTCGATCGACACGATAAAGGTCGATGCCCGGCTGGCCTGCTGGGCGAACGAGGTCAGGTCGCCGTAGCTGGTCAGCCCCATGACTTCCATGCCCTCTTTCTCGATCGCCTCGGCCAGCGCGCGGATGCCGGAGCCGGAGATGTTCTCGGAGCGGAAGTCTTCGTCAATGATGATGACGGGGAAGCGGAATTTCATCGGGCATCCTTGATGGAAAGCAGGACATAAAGGACTTGAGCCACATGGCCGGCAGGGGTTCCCTGCGACGGCGGCATGTGGCTCTCACGTCAGGTTTGGCGGCCCTGGCGGGCTCGCCGTGCCGGCAGACGCCGGATTGTAATGCGCTCAGGTCTTCGGCAGTGTGACACCGTGCTGGCCCTGGTATTTGCCGCCCCGGTCGGCATACGAGGTCTCGCAGATCTCGTCGCTCTCGAAGAACAATACCTGGGCGCAGCCCTCGCCGGCGTAGATCTTGGCCGGCAGCGGCGTGGTGTTGGAAAACTCCAGCGTCACATAGCCTTCCCATTCCGGCTCGAACGGCGTCACGTTGACGATAATGCCGCAGCGGGCGTAGGTGCTCTTGCCCAGGCAGATGGTCAGCACGCTGCGCGGGATGCGGAAGTATTCCATCGTGCGCGCCAGCGCGAACGAGTTGGGCGGGATGATGCAGACCTCGCCCTTGAAATCCACGAACGACTTTTCGTCGAAGTTCTTGGGATCAACGATGGTGCTGTTGATATTGGTGAAGATCTTGAATTCGTCGGCGCAGCGGATGTCGTAGCCGTAGCTCGAGGTGCCGTAAGACACGATCTTGCGGCCGTCGGCCTCCCGGACCTGGCCCGGCTCGAACGGCTCGATCATGCCGTGCTGCTCCGCCATGCGGCGGATCCATTTGTCGGATTTGATGCTCATAAGGTTGGGAGGATAGACGGCTCAGGAGTGCGCCGCATTGTACAACCAATCGGCGCGCGCCCCTCAAGCCCCCGTGGCGGGCCTGCAAGTGGCCGCTACGCCACTACATCTTCGGGCTGGCGGTGGCGGAAGCGCTCGCGCCCGGTATAGAGCAGGAAGTGCTTGCCGGTGCAGCGCGCGAACAGCGTCAGGTTGACGCGCCTGGCCATCTGGTAGCCCATCTGCGTCACGCCCGAGCGCGACAGCAGGAACGGGATGCCCATCTGCGCGCCCTTGATCACCATTTCGGAAGTCAGGCGCCCGGTGGTGTAGAAAATCTTGTCGCTGCCAGTCATGCCTTCGAGCCACATGCGCCCGGCAATCGCGTCGACGGCATTGTGGCGGCCGACGTCCTCGACGAACATCAGCAGCTCGGTGCCCTGGAACAGCGCGCAGCCATGCACCGAGCCGGCCTGCTTGTAGACCGACTGCTGCAGCCGGATGGTGTCGATGATGCCGTACAGGGTGTCCTGGTCGAGCGTCGCGCCGACCGGCAGGCGGATGCTGTCGACCTCGTCCAGCAGCGAGCCGAACACGGTGCCCTGGCCGCAGCCGGTGGTCACCACGCGGCGCGCGGTGCGCTCCTCGATGCGGTCGACGCCGGTGCGGGTGGTCACCGCGGCCGATTCGGTTTCCCAGTCGACCTGCACCGCGGCAATGTCCTCGATCGATTCCACCAGGCGCTGGTTGCGCAGGTAGCCCAGCACCAGGTGCTCGGGCGCGCCGCCCAGCGTCATCAGCGTGACCAGCTCGCGCTTGTCGAGGTAGACCGTCAGCGGCCGCTCGCCCGGCAGCCAGGCCGCGCGCACGCGCCCTTGCTCGTCGACGACTTCAACTTCTTCGATCAGGGGAACGGCTGCCTGGGTAAGCTCGGGACGCAAGGTCATGACGAGGGACTCGGGGCTGCGGGTGAAGCCCCGAGCGGCACACGCTGGGGGCGGAAGTTACGGCGCCTTTGCGGGCGATTGTACCGCGCCTGCCGCGGGTGCACCGGCAGTGCTGGCGATGGCCGGGGCCGGCGCCGCGAACGGTCCCGGATCGGCGCAGGCGGCGGTCTGCACCGGATCGCGCGCCGGCTGCCCGTGCGCCTTGCGTGCGGCCAGGTAATGCGCGGCGATCTTGTCCTGGGCGCGGCACAGCTGGTAGGCCGCGACCTTGTCGGACCAGGCGGCGCGTGCCCTGGTCTCGGCGGCCTTGGCCTGCTGGGCTTCGGTCGGCGCGGGCAGCTTGGCCAGCGCGCCCGGGGCGAAGGCCGCGCAGGCGGCAGCGGCTACGGCAGTCAGCGTCAGGATGCGTGTCATGGTTCAGGATTCGTGCTGTGTCGTGGGGACCGCTGGCCAGGCCTGCGTCAGGCTTCGCCGGGACTCTGCCGCGCCGGCCGGGCCGCGCCAGCATCCGGGCTGGCCGAACGCTGGGCCGGGATCTTGCCGGACTTGATATCGTCGTACCAGAGTTCGTGGTGCTCCTTGGCCCAGGCCTCGTCGACCCAGCCATCGCGCATGGCGCGGTACGCGCCTTCCATGCCGATGGTGCCCATATAGATATGGCCGCACGCCATCGCAATCATCAGCACCGCCGAGATCCCGTGGATCACGTTGGCGATCTGCATGGTGGCGCGGTAGTAGTCCATGCCGGGCACGATCATGTCGAGCACCCAGCCCGAGACCGACAGCACCAGGCCGAACACGAACACGCCCACCCAGAACCACATCTTCTCGCCGGCGTTGAAGCGCCCGCTCGGCACGTGCTTGCCCGAGGCCAGCCCGCCGAGGCTGGTGACCCAGCGGACGTCGTCGCGACTGGGCAGGTTGTCGCGCAGGAACACCACGAAGGCGACGATCACCGACAGCGTGAAGATCGGCCCCACCACGTTGTGCAGGTTCTTCAGGATGTAGCTAAGCCAGCCGAACAGCATATGGCCCATCAGCGGCAGCAGGAAATGCTTGCCCAGCAGCATCACGATGCCCGACACCGCCAGCACCACGAAGGAAATCGCCATGGTCCAGTGGACGATGCGCTCGAGCGGGGTAAAGCGCTCGATCATGCGGCCGGTCCTGGGCGTGCGCAGCGGGATGGTGCCGCGCCACAGGAAGAAACCGAGGATCGCCACCGGCACGATCAGCAGCAGCCAGCCGCCCCAGACCGTGATCACGCCGTTGCGGAACAGCCGCCACGACTGGCCGCTGCGCTGGATCAGCACCCCGGCCTCCTTGTCGGGCAGGCTGCTGTAGTGGCGCTCATCGGAATTGACCTCGCGCCACATCGGCGCGTTGTTGCCGGGCTGCGTGACGCTGCGCTGCTGCTGCGACCTGGCCTCGGCGGCGATGTCGCGCGGCGGAATGTCGAAGATGTTCTGGGACGCAATGCCGGCCAGCGGCTGGGCCGGATGCGTGGCCGGGTTGTTGGCCTCGGCGCTGGCCGATTCGGTCGCCGGTCCGGTCGACGGCCCGGGCGCGGGTGCCGGGGCCTGTGCCACGGCATTGCCGGCCGCGGCCAGCGCCAGCGCGCCGGCAGTCAGCCAACTCCGCCAGCCACGCCAGCCTGCGGCGCGGCATCGATTGTGCGACGGCGTCATAGCCCCTCCTTCAGTTCCCGGCTGGCGGGAAGTCCACACGGCGGCGCGGTCATTGCACCCGGTTGTACTCGTTCTGCAGCTGGTTGCGCTGGCGGATCTGGTTGTTCCAGCTGGTGCGGTCGCCCGCGGTCCAGCCCTTGGCCACGAACGGATCGTCCGGGGCGCCCTGGTAGGCCTGGGCGTCGGCCTTGCGGTGCGACGGGCCGATGGTCTGCGGCTTCTCGCCGCACGCGGCCAGCAGCACGCCGCACAGCGACACCAGTGCAACGACGCGGATGCGGTTCATGACGCTTTCCCTCCTGCAGGTACCGTCGCTGCCGGCGCGGTCGGCGCGGCGGGCGCGGCAGGTGCCGGCGCGGTCTGCTGCGCCGGGGCCGCGGGCTTGGCGCCGGCCTGGGCATTGCCATAGGCGGTGCCCCAGCCGAACACGTCGCCGCCGGTGCCGCGCTTGATCACGCGGTTGCGCAGGATGTCGGCAATCACGTCGCCATCGCCGCCCAGCAGCGCCTTGGTCGAGCACATCTCGGCGCACAGCGGCAGCTTGCCTTCGGCGAGCCGGTTGCGGCCGTATTTCTCGAACTCGGCCTCGCTGCCGTTCTTCTCCGGACCGCCGGCGCAGAAGGTGCACTTGTCCATCTTGCCGCGCACGCCGAAGGTGCCGGTCGACGGAAACTGCGGCGCGCCGAACGGGCAGGCGTAAGAGCAGTAGCCGCAGCCGATGCAGACGTCCTTGTCGTGCAGCACCACGCCGTCCTCGGTGCGGTAGAAGCAGTCGACCGGGCAGACCGCCATGCAGGGCGCGTCCGAGCAGTGCATGCAGGCCACCGAGATCGATTTCTCGGCGCCGACCATGCCGTCGTTGACCGTGACCACGCGGCGCCGGTTCACCCCCCAGGGCACCTCGTGCTCGTTCTTGCAGGCAGTGACGCAGCTGTTGCACTCGATGCAGCGCTCGGCGTCACAGATAAATTTCATGCGTGCCATGGTGTTCCTCTGCGCTTAGGCAAACCGCTCGATCTGGCAAATGGTGGTCTTGGTTTCCTGCATCATCGTCACCGAGTCATAGCCGTACGTGGTCGCGGTATTGACCGCTTCGCCGCGCACCACCGGCATCGCGCCCTCGGGGTAGTAGTCCTTCAGGTCCTTGCCCTGCCACCAGCCCGAGAAGTGGAACGGGACAAAGGCGGTGTCCGGACCGACCCGCTCCGTTACCAGCGCGCGCACCTTCAGCCTGGCGCCGGTCGGGGTCTTGACCCAGCAGTAGTCGCCGTTGCGGATGCCGCGGTCGGAAGCGGCGCGCGGGTTGATCTCGACGAAGTTCTCCTGCTGCAGTTCGGCCAGCCACGGGTTGGAACGGGTTTCCTCGCCCCCGCCTTCGTACTCGACCAGCCGCCCGGAGGTCAGGATGATCGGGAATTTCTCGGCCACCTTGTTTTCGAGGTTGCGCTGCTGCACCGACTTGTACAGCGTCGGCAGCCGCCAGAACGCCATCTTGTCGTCGTGGGTCGGGTACTTCGCGACCATGTCGGGACGCGTGGAGTACAGCGGCTCGCGGTGCTGCGGGATCGGGTCAGGGAAGTTCCACACCACCGCGCGCGCCTTGGCGTTGCCGAACGGATGGCAGCCATGGTTCTTCAGCACCACGCGCTGGATGCCGCCGGACAGGTCGGTCTTCCAGTTCTTGCCCTCGGCCTTGGCCTTCTCGGCATCGGTCAGGTCGTCCCACCAGCCCAGCTTCTTCAGCAACACGTGGTCGAACTCGGGATAGCCGGTGGTGATTTCCGCGCCCAGCGAGTGCGAGCCATCCTCGGCCAGCAGGTTGACGCCGTCCCGCTCCACGCCGAAATTGGCGCGGAAGTTGCCGCCCCCATCCATCACGTGCTTGGTGGTGTCGTACAGGTTGGGCGAGCCCGGGTGCTTCAGCTCAGGCGTGCCATAGCACGGCCACGGCAGACCGAAGTAGTCGCCGGTCAGGTCGTAGCCGGTGACCGGGTCCTTGCCCGACTTGCAGCGCAGCGTCTTGACGTCGAACATCTGCATATTGCGCATGTGCGACTTGAGCCGTTCGGGCGACTGGCCGGTGTAGCCAATGGTCCAGTTGCTGGCGTTGATCTCGCGCAGGATCGATTCCGGCTCCGGCTCCATCCAGGTCCGGCCGGCGCGCTTGACCTCGATCATCTTGTAGTTCTTCGACAGCTCCTTGCCGAAGCCGAGCTTGTCGGCAAACGCCTGCATCAGCGTGTGGTCGGGCATCGACTCGAACAGCGGCTCGATCACCTTCTCGCGCCATTGCAGCGAGCGGTTCGACGCCGTGCACGAGCCCGAGGTCTCGAACTGCGTCGCCGCGGGCAGCAGGTACACGGCGCGGTTGGGGTTGACCTTGTCGCCTTCGGCCGGCGGCATGTTGGCCATGGCCGCGGTCGCCGACGGGTACGGGTCGACCACCACCAGCAGGTCGAGCTTGTCGAGCGCCTTCTTCATTTCCAGGCCGCGCGTCTGCGAGTTCGGGGCATGGCCCCAGAAGAACACGCCGCGCACGTTGTTGTCCTGGTCGATCAGCTCGTTCTTCTCGGTGACGATATCGATCCAGCGCGACACCGTGGTGCCGGACTTCTCCATCATCGCCTGCGACACGAACTGCTTCTTGATCCATTCGTAGTCCACGCCCCAGACCGCCGCGTAGTGCTTCCACGCGCCGGTGGCCAGGCCGTAGTAGCCCGGCAGCGAGTCCGGGTTGGGGCCGACGTCGGTGGCGCCCTGCACGTTGTCGTGGCCGCGGAAGATGTTGGCGCCGCCGCCCGACACGCCGATATTGCCCAGCGCCAGCTGCACGATGCACGAGGCCCGCACCATCGCATTGCCGATGGTGTGCTGGGTCTGGCCCATGCACCACACCAGCGTGCTGGGCCGGTTCTTGGCCATGGTCTCGGCCACCAGGTAGACCTGTGCCTCGGGCACGCCGGTGACCTCCTCGACCTTGTCGGGGGTCCACTTGGCCAGCACCTCTTCCTTGACCTTGTCCATGCCGTAGACCCGGTCGTTCAGGTACTTCTGGTCTTCCCAGCCGTTCTTGAAGATGTGGTACAGCACGCCAAACAGGAACGGGATGTCGGTGCCCGAGCGGATCCGCACATAGTGGTGCGCCTTGGCCGCGGTGCGCGTAAAGCGCGGATCGACCACGATCACCTTGCAGCCGTTCTCCTTGGCATGCAGCAGGTGCAGCATCGACACCGGGTGCGCCTCGGCCGCGTTCGAACCGATATACAACGCAGCCTTCGAGTTCTGCATGTCGTTGTACGAGTTCGTCATTGCACCGTAGCCCCAGGTGTTGGCCACGCCCGCCACGGTGGTCGAGTGGCAGATGCGCGCCTGGTGGTCGGTGTTGTTGGTGCCGAAGAACGACACCCACTTGCGCAGCAGGTAGGACTGCTCGTTGCTGTGCTTGGAAGAGCCGACGAAGAACATCGAGTCCGGGCCGCTCTGCTGGCGGATCTCCTTCATCTTGGCGGTGATCTCGTCGAGCGCCTGGTCCCAGCCGATGCGCTGGTACTTGCCGTTGACCAGCTTCATCGGGTACTTGAGCCGGTATTCGCCGTGGCCGTGCTCGCGCAGCGCCGCGCCCTTGGCACAGTGCGCGCCCATGTTCAGCGGCGAATCGAACACCGGCTCCTGGCGGATCCACACGCCGTTCTGCACCACCGCGTCGACCGCGCAGCCGACCGAGCAGTGGCCGCACACGGTGCGCCTGACCACGATGCCGGTCTTGCCGTCGCCGGCGGCGCCCTTCTTGTCGTCGGCGGCGTCGGCCTTGCGCAGCAGCGTCAGCTGCCCGGCCGCGAGGCCGGCGCCGACGCCGATGCCGGAACGCTTGAGGAAGCCGCGGCGGTCCATGGTCGGCATGGCGCCGGCCAGGCTGGCAGCGAGTCGTTGCGAGAGCCGGCCGGAGCTTGCGCCGGCGGCTTCGGGCCCGGAGTCGGATCGATGGGCGAGGCCATCAGCGAGGCGGGCGGATGCGCCCTGCGCCGCGCGTTTGCGGGTCAAGATCATGTCTCACCTCAGAAACGGACGCTTGGGTAGCGTCCGGTTGCAGGCGGCGCGCCAGACCACGCCGCCGTGGCAGTTACACCAGCGTGGTCCGGTAATACTTGCGGATGTGGTCGGAGACCCGGTAACCCTTGCTGTCCGATGGAGGATCGGTGGGTTCCGGCAGGGCTGCAGCCTGGCCCGGCATGGCGGGGGCGCGCGCGCTCAGCGCTGCCGCACCGGTGGCGGCGGCTACAACTCCGGCGCCCGCGAGAAACGTGCGGCGCGCGACCCTGGTTGGCTTTTCTCTCATGTGGGGGCTCCTCGGTTGTCAAAGCCCGATGGTTGTGCCGTTATGCGTTGTTATGCATATTCTAGGTTCAACTGGAAGGAAAGACCATGACAAGCGCGGGTTTTTCCTTACCTTCTGCTTCAACTTGAGCTAAGAAACCTGCGGCTTGCGCCGCATCGGTCCCGCGCTCAGGTCATCTCGAGCGCCACCGCCTCGACTCCGGCGAAGGTGCCCAGCAGTCCGGCCACGCTGCGATAGAAGCGCGCCTGCGGGTGCGCCGCCACCGCCTCGCACAAGGGCTCGATCCAGGGCTGCAGATGCTTCGCATAGAAGCGCTGCTGCTCGCCCAGGTTGGACACCGACAGGTCGTCGCCCGCCACCAGGAAGCGCATCACCTCGCACAGCGTGGCGATGTGGTCCTCGGTCTCGCTGACGCCTTCGTGGCGCTCCAGCCCGTAGCGGGCCAGGTCCTCGCGCAGCGCCACCAGCGGGCGCTCATTCAGAAAGCCCGTCATGTAGAAAGAGCCGTAGAGGAACACGTCCTGGCGCCCCACACCGACGAACAATTGCCGGTACTCTTCCTCGGCCTCGGCCGCAGTGGTCTCGGATGCTGCGTCGCACAACGCATTCCACGCCTTGCCCAGCACGGTCTGCGCGTCTTCGCCCACGGCCCGGTTGGCCGCGATGTGATGCAGCAAGGCGGCGTCCGGGGCGCGGTAGAACAGCGTCGCCAGCAGGCCGTACAGGTCGGCGCGGGCGGTGTCTTCGCTGTCCGCGGGGTCGGCGGGCGGCGCGGCGGTGAGCTGGATCGGCTGGAAATCTGTCATGTCGTGATGAATTGTGCCCGGTGGCCCGGGCCGGGTCTCAGCGCAGGGTGGCGCCGGTAACGGCGCCGGGGTCGCGTTCCATCATGTCCACCACGCGGCAGTCGGGGCACATCCTGAGGCGCTCCGCGGCGGCGCCGGCAAAGGCCGGATGTCCGGCCAGGCGCACCAGCATCGACTCGACCATCTGCGCCGTGCCGAACGGCTTGGCGCAGCGCACGCAATGGAACGGCTGGGCCTCGTTGAGCGTGACCGGGCGCCGGGCCGCGTCGCCGGCCAGCAGGCGCGGCACCAGGGTCACGGCGTCCTCCGGGCAGGTCTTCTGGCACAGCCCGCACTGCACGCAGTTGCGCTCGATAAAGCTGAGCACGGGACGCTCGGGGTTGTCGCGCAGCGCCTGCGACGGGCACGCGCCCACGCACGCCAGGCACAAGGTGCACTTGCCTGTATCGACGGCGATGGCGCCGATCGGCGCGCCCGCCGGCAGCGGCACGCTTGGCGCCGGCGACGGCGCATGGCGCACCAGGTGGTCGAACGCGAAGTCGAGCAGCTCGCGCTTGGCCGCGACCGGGCC
The DNA here is from genome assembly GCF_001598055.1 of Cupriavidus nantongensis. NCBI lineage: Bacteria > Pseudomonadati > Pseudomonadota > Betaproteobacteria > Burkholderiales > Burkholderiaceae > Cupriavidus > Cupriavidus nantongensis. The sequence continues at coordinate 3,983,176 of NZ_CP014844.1, forward strand.
GAAGGGCGCGGGCGGCAGTGCGTTGCGCGCCGGGCGCAGCGCCGCCAGCCCGGCATCGAGCGCGTCCGTGTCGGCGGCCTCGACCAGCGACAGCGCCTCGTCGTCATAACCCAGGCCCGACAGCAGCGCGCGCCCGACCGCGATCTGCTCCAGCAGCGCGGTGCGGTATTGCGGGGCCTCGTCGCCGGTCAGCAGCACGGCGACGCGGCTCGCGCCCCAGCACAGCGCGGCCAGCCACAGCTCCAGCCCGACCGAGGCCGGATGGAACAGCGACAGCGGCATGACCTGCGCGGGCACACCGCGCGCCTTGCCGCCGCGGGCGGCGCGGCCCAGCGCCAGCAGCGCGGGCGTGCCGGATTCCTCGCCATGCAGCAGCACCACCGGATCGCGCGCGCCGGCCTGCCGGTAGGCCGACAGCATGGTGCGCAGCCGCGCGCCGGTGGTCTCCGGGCCGGGGTAACCGTAGCTGATGGCCCCGCTCGGGCAGACCGTGGTGCAGGCGCCGCAGCCCATGCACAGGTTGGGCGTGACCTCGATGCGGCCCTTGCCGTCATGCCAGCGCGAGGCGATGGCCTGGGTCGAGCAGATATCGATGCAGGCGGTGCAGCCGGTGGTCTGGTTGCGGCCATGCGCGCACAGGCTGTCCTTGTAGCGGAAGAACTTGGGCTTCTCGAACTCGCCCACCAGCCCGGCCAGCGCCAGCGCCTGGGCCTGCTGACGGGCGGGGTCGGCGCCGGCATGCAGGTAGCCCTGCGGCGGCTGGTGCATGGTGAAGGCGGGCGTGTCGCACAGGTCGAAGACCAGGTCGAAGCGGCCGGTGCCGGTGCCCTGCGGACGGTCGAAGTCGATCGCCGCGGCGGCGCCGCACGCGCGCACGCAGTCGCGATGCGCGCGGCAGCGCGACAGGTCGATCTGGTAGCTGAAGTCGATCGCGCCCTCGGGACAGGCATCGATGCAGGCATTGCAGCGCGTGCACAGGTCCAGGTCGATCGGGTTGCTGCGGCCCGCGCCGGTCTCCCAACTGGCCTCGAAGGCGCCGAGCCAGCCGCTCAGCGCGGCCAGCCGGCCGCTGTGGACCGGATAGGCGCGCGCCGCGGGCTGCGCGGCAGTACCCTCGCGTGGGTCGCCACCGGTCAGCAGCACCGTGACCTCGAGCTGCATCGCCGCCAGCCGCTCGGCCCACGGCAGCGCGCGCGCCGCCGGGCCCAGCACCAGCACCGCGCCGTCGCTGCGGTAGTCGACCACCGGCACCGGCTCGGGTTCGGGCAGCGCCGCCACGGCCAGCAGCGCGGCGATCTTGGCATTGGCGGTCTTGGGGTCGCGCCGGGCGCCCTGCGACCAGCCGCCGGTTTCGCGGATATTGACGAAGCGCACCGGCGCGGTCACCACCGCCTGGCCATCGCGGCCCCGCGCGGCTTGCGCGGCCACCTCGGTGAACAGCTGGCGCTCTTGCGTGCAGGCGACGATCACGTCGTCGGTGCCGTCCAGCGCGGCGGTGAAGTCACCGATTTCGCGCCGGCACAGCAGCCGATGAACCTTGAGCGGCCCCTGGCTGGCGTCGCGGGTTGCGTCTGACAATGCCGCCCCGTCCAGCGGCATGGTGTCGTTGCAATTGCAGATCAGCGTCGGCATGGCGAATGCGGCTGACCGGTCCGGACGTCCCTTCTTGGCGGGGGTCTGCGGGCCGGCGGATTGTGGGGATGCCTATTGTAGGCTGCGCTGCCTCCGGGGGCTACGCGCGTTTATGCTGGTCTTGCTGCGGGTCTGGCTGCGGGTCTTGCGGCGCCTCTTGCGACAAGTCTCGCCGGCCCTGCTGTTCGCTTTGACTGGCGTGCAGCGCCGGCGTTTCGGCGTCGGCACCTGGTGCCGCGCCCGCCTCCTGCGCTTGCTGCCTCGCGTCCGTTTGCGCCGCCGGCGGTACCTGTTCCGGCTGCGACAGCCGGGCCGCGGCTTCGGCCGCGGCGCGTTCCTCGTCGGTCGGCTCGAACAGGCCCAGCGTCTCGGCCTGGCGCAACTGGCGCAGGATCTCGGGCGGGATCGGGTCCGGCTTGCTGTAATCGTCGATATAGATATCGAGCCCGTCCATCACATTGAAATGCGGATCGGCAAACAGTGTCTTCAGCGCGGCGCGCTTGACCGACTCGTCCACGCCGCGCGCGACGAAGCGGGCGATCTCGTCACCGGGCCGCAGCGCCGCGACATCGGCCAGCGTCGGCGGCGGATCTTGCGGCGGATCTTGCGGCGCCTCGTGCGTGGCCTCGACGGTGGCCGGGACCGCCTCCGGCTCGGGCACCGCCGGCTGCGGCGGTTCGGCGGGAACGGCCACGCCCTCGCGCACCGCGGCCTTGCGTTGCGACCAGCGCGACAGGAAGGACGATTCGCTCATGGGCAGGGCCGCTTCTCGATGGTGTCAGGAATCAGTAACGGGCGCGTTCGTCCGGCGCCTTGAAGGATTCGGGCCGGCGCCGCTGCTTGGGCTCGGGCCGGTAATGTTCGTTGACGTAGGCTTGCAGCCAGTCGCGCTGCTCCGGCGCCAGCGGCACGTTCTCGACGGTCTCGCCGGCATCCAGCCAGCGCCCGGCCTCGTTGTACGACAGCGCCACGGTGACCGGCACCGGATGCGCATCCTCTGCGTCGCCCTTGCCTTCATCCTCGGGCATGCGCCACAGCACGAACCAGCACGGCGTGGCCGAGGTCAGGTTCAGGTAATAGCCCTCGCCCTGGTCGCGGAACAGCTCGACCTCGTAGCCGGGATACAGCCAGCGCGCGCCGTGGGCATCGTGCTCCAGGCATACCGGCTGCGTGCCGAACTCGCCCAGGTCGGGCAGCACCGCGTCCAGCTGCCATTTCCAGGGCTGCCAGCGGTTGGCCAGCGCCACCTTGCGCATCACCACGGCCATGGTGACGGCGGGGCGGGCGCCGGGCGGCGGCAGGCTGGCAGTGGGCTGGCTGTCCATGGCGGCAGGCGGGCTCAGGTGTTCTGCACGACGATGCTGGGGAACTTGCTAGTCATGTCGCGCGCCTTGTCGGCGACCTTGATCGCCACCTTGCGCGCGATGGCACGGTACATCTCGGCCACCGGGCTGTCGGGCTCGGCCACCACGGTCGGGCGGCCGGAATCGGCCTGCTCGCGGATGCTCAGGTTCAGCGGCAGGCTGCCGAGCAGGTCGACGCCGTAGTCGGCGCACATCTTCTCGCCGCCGCCATGGCCGAAGATATGCTCGACATGACCACAGTTCGGGCAGCAATAGACCGCCATGTTCTCGACGATGCCGAGGATGGGAATGCCCACCTTCTCGAACATCTTCAGGCCCTTCTTGGCATCCAGCAGCGCGATGTCCTGCGGCGTGGTGACGATCACCGCGCCGGTAACCGGGACCTTCTGCGACAGCGTCAGCTGCACGTCGCCGGTGCCCGGCGGCATGTCGACGATCAGGTAATCGAGGTCGCGCCAGTTGGTCTGCCGCAGCAGCTGCTCCAGCGCCGAGGTCACCATCGGGCCGCGCCACACCATCGGGTTGTCCTGCTCGATCAGGAAGCCGATCGAATTGGCCTGCAGGCCGTGGCCTTCCAGCGGCTCCATGGTCTGGCCGTCGGCGGATTCGGGGCGGCCGTCGATGCCCAGCATCATCGGCAGGCTGGGGCCGTAGATATCCGCGTCGAGCATGCCCACGCGCGCGCCTTCGGCGGCCAGCGCCAGCGCCAGGTTCACCGCCGTGGTCGACTTGCCCACGCCGCCCTTGCCCGACGCCACCGCGATCACGTTCTTCACGCCCGGCAGCAGCTTGACGCCGCGCTGCACCGCGTGGGCGACGATCTTCATGCTCACGGCCACGCTGACATTGGTCACGCCCGGCAGCTGCCGCACCGCGGCCACCACCAGCTTGCGGATCGGATCGAACTGGCTTTTCGCGGGGTAGCCGAGTTCCACCTCCAGCGCTACCTCGCCGCCATCGATGCGGATGTTCCTGGCCGAGCGGGTGGACACCAGGTCCTTGCCCGTATTGGGGTCGATGACGGTGCGCAGGGCTTCGGTAACCTGCTCAGTGCTGAGGCTCAAGACAAACTCCGCTTGGTATGTGGGGGAACTGGCGCATGATGGCCTGCGCCTGATGTATCAAAGTATGCAGCACCGGCCATGAACGCCGGAAGCGCGCGTGCAATCCCCTCTGTCGGGTGGGGGATTACAGACAATTACAAATCTCACAAGCTTGCACTTGTGCGCGCGCCGCCATATCCATATTGTAGTGCGGTTGGCCGGCCCGGCATGCCGACACCGCCAGCGGTGCCTCGCCCGGCCGGGCCGACGCGCACAATGGGTTACCTGCCGCTTGCCTTGGCGTTACCATCGCGACGCGGTACCAAGAACATTTACGGGAACATCAGAAGGAGAAAGCATGAAGATCAAGCTCGTTACCGTTTCGCTCGCCGCCGCCACGCTGCTCGCCGCTGGCTGCGCCACCGAACAGCAAACCCACACGGCGGTTGGTACCGGCGTCGGCGCCGCGGTCGGCGCGGGGCTTGGCAACCTGATCGGCGGCAACACCACCGGCACGCTGGTGGGCGCGGCCGTCGGCGGCGCCATCGGCGGCGCGACCGGCTACAACTGGAACGCGATCCGCGGCAAGCTGAACAAGGACACCGCCGGCACGGGCACCCAGATCACCGAGCAGCCGGACGGCTCGCTGAAGGTCAACATCCCCAGCCAGGTCACCTTCGACACCGACAGCGCCACCATCAAGCCGTCGTTCCGCTCGGTGCTCGACCAGGTCGCGCAGACGCTGAGCCAGCACCAGGACGTCAGCGCCAACGTGGTGGGCCATACCGACAGCACCGGCAACCCCAACTACAACATGCAGCTGTCGCAGCGCCGCGCCCAGAGCGTGGCCGGCTACCTGGGTGATCGCGGCGTCGCACGCAACCGCCTGACGGCCGAAGGACGCGGCCAGAGCCAGCCGGTCGCAGACAACGGCACCGAGGCCGGACGGGCACAAAATCGCCGCGTCGAAATTTTTTTGAAACCAATTCAAGGGTGACCTAGTCATAGAAACAGGTGCCGCTTGCCACCGTTGCTGGCTCGCGATGGGTGGCTGACCTCCCGGGCGGTACCTGATTTCTCCTCCTTTTCCGTTGTGGAAAGCTGCGCCGGCTCTGACCGGCGCTTTTTTTTGCCCGCGCGGATCCGGTGCCTCGCCCATTCCGCCATGCGGAACTGCCGCGCGGCGGCCGGCCAGTTGTTAAAATAGCCCCTCCCCGGCACGCGCCCGCCCGTCCTGGCTGGCGCCGTCCCCACGATATCCCCGCTCCTGACCGGCTCCTGTTTATGACCGCACGTCGCATCCTCGTCACATCCGCCCTGCCCTACGCCAACGGCCAGATCCATATCGGCCACCTGGTGGAGTACATCCAGACCGATATCTGGGTGCGGTTCCAGCGCATGATGGGCAACGAGGTCTACTACGTCGGCGCCGACGACACCCATGGCACCCCGGTCATGCTGCGTGCCGAGAAGGAAGGCATCACCCCGAAGCAGCTGATCGACCGCGTCTGGACCGAGCACAAGCGCGATTTCGACAGCTTCCTGGTGTCGTTCGACAACTACTACAGCACCGATGCCGAGGAAAACCGCGAGCTGTGCGAAAAGATCTACCTGGCCCTGAAGGCCGAGGACCTGATCGCCGAGCGCGAGGTCGAGCAGTTCTACGACCCGGTCAAGAACATGTTCCTGCCCGACCGCTTCATCAAGGGCGAGTGCCCGAAGTGCGGCGCCAAGGACCAGTACGGCGATTCGTGCGAGGTATGCGGCACCACCTACGTGCCGACCGACCTGAAGAACCCGTACTCGGTGGTGTCGGGCGCGACGCCGGTGCGCAAGTCGTCGGCGCACTACTTCTTCAGGCTGTCCGATCCGCGCTGCGAGAGCTTCCTGCGCGAGTGGGTGGCCGACCTGGCCCAGCCCGAAGCCGCCAACAAGATGCAGGAATGGCTGGGCGCCGAGGGCGAGGCCTCGACCCTGTCCGACTGGGACATCTCGCGCGATGCGCCCTACTTCGGCTTCGAGATCCCGGGCGCGCCGGGCAAGTACTTCTACGTTTGGCTGGACGCGCCGATCGGCTACTACGCCAGCTTCAAGAACCTGGCGCAGCAGCGCGGCATCGATTTCGACGCCTGGGTCGGCCCGCACTCGACCGCCGAGCAGTACCACTTCATCGGCAAGGACATCCTGTACTTCCACACGCTGTTCTGGCCGGCGATGCTGCGCTTCTCGGGCTACCGCACCCCGACCAATGTCTTTGCCCACGGCTTCCTGACTGTCGACGGCGCCAAGATGAGCAAGTCGCGCGGCACCTTCATCACCGCGCAGAGCTATGTCGACACCGGCATGAACCCGGAGTGGCTGCGCTACTACTTCGCCGCCAAGCTCAACGCCAGCATGGAAGACCTCGACCTGAACCTCGACGACTTCATCGCGCGCGTCAACAGCGACCTGATCGGCAAGTACGTCAACATCGCCAGCCGCGCCGCGGGCTTCCTGGTCAAGCGCTTCGACGGCAAGGTCGACGAGGCCGCGCTGGCCCATCCGCTGCTGGAGCAGCTGCGCCAGGCCGCGCCGCAGGTGGCGCACCTGTATGAAAGCCGCGAGTACAGCAAGGCGCTGCGCCTGGTGATGGAGCTGACCGATGCCGTCAACGCCTTCGTCGATACCGAGAAGCCGTGGGAACTGGCCAAGGACGACGGCAAGCGCGCCGCGCTGCATGCGGCGTGCTCGGTCTCGCTGGAGGCGTTCCGCCTGCTGACGATCTACCTGAAGCCGGTGGTGCCCAACGTGGCCGCGGGCGTCGAGCGCTTCCTCAACGTCGCGCCGCTGGACTGGCGCGCGATCGACCGGCAGCTGTCGGCCGCCAGCCCGGTGCAGCCCTACCAGCACCTGATGACGCGCGTCGATGCCAGGCAGGTCGACGCGCTGCTGGCCGCCAACCGCGAATCGCTGCAGGCGACCGCGGCGCCCTCCGCCAACGCTGGCGCCAACGCAGCCGCGATCGAGCCGATCGCCGACACCATCACCATCGACGACTTCGCCAGGATCGACCTGCGCGTGGCGAAAATCGTCGAATGCCAGAAGGTGGAAGGCTCGAACAAGCTGCTGCAGCTGACGCTGGACCTGGGCGAAGGCCGCACCCGCAATGTGTTCTCCGGCATCCAGTCGGCTTACACGCCCGAGCAGCTGGTGGGCAAGCTGACCGTGGTGGTGGCAAACCTGGCGCCGCGCAAGATGAAGTTCGGCGTCTCCGAAGGCATGGTGCTGGCGGCCTCGGCCGCGGATGAAAAGGCCGCGCCCGGCCTGTACATCCTGGAGCCGCACAGCGGCGCGGTGCCGGGCATGCGCATCGGCTGATCGTTCGGTATCGCTGCGCCCTCTCCCGGCACGCGGGAGAGGGTCGCATCCCGCGGCACGCTCGTGACGCGGTTTCCTTCGGCGGCGGATCATCGAGATCTCGCCCGCCTCAGCCGGCTGGATTCTGCAATGCAGAACCAGCGGCAGATCCCCCTCGCTCTCCCCCGCTCTATGCACACGCGGCATGTCATACATGGATCCGGCGCATCGCGCTTGTGACCCCCTGGCTGGCCGCGTAGATTCCACCTCGCAGAATCACAAACCACAAAAAACAAGAAGCCGGCGGCGCAAACCCGTTGCGCTCTCACGCGCTTGCGTGCCGCCGCTTCGCATGGAAGGGGACATTTGTGAAGAAGCTCCTGATCGCCAATCGCGGCGAGATCGCGTTGCGCGTGCAGCGCGCCGCCCGCGATCTCGGCATCGCCACCGTGGCCGTCTACGCCACCGACGACGCCGGCAGCCGGCACCGCCTGCTCGCCGACGAAGCCGTCGCGCTGCAGGGCGAAGGTGCGGCGGCCTATCTCGACATCGACGCCATCCTCGCCGCGGCGCGGGCCACCGGCTGCGATGCCATCCACCCCGGCTACGGTTTTCTCAGCGAGCGCGCCGACTTCGCCAGCGCCTGCGCGGCGGCGCAGGTCGTCTTTGTCGGCCCCGAGCCCGAACACCTCACGCTGTTCGGCGACAAGGGCCGCGCACTGGCGCTCGCCGCCCGCTGCGGCGTGCCGGTGATGCCGGCGACGCCGGGCGGCGCCACGCTCGATGCGGTGACCGCCTTCTTCGACGAGCAGGACGGCGCCGGCGTGGTGCTCAAGGCCGTTGGCGGTGGCGGTGGGCGCGGCATGCGCGTGGTCCGCGAACGCGACGCTTTGCCCGAGGCCTATGCGCGCTGCCGCTCCGAGGCACGCTCGGCGTTCGGCATCGACGCCCTCTACGCCGAGCGGCTGGTGGCGCGCGCGCGCCATATCGAAGTGCAGATCGCAGGCGACGGCGACAGCGTGATCGCGCTGGGCGAGCGCGACTGCACGCTGCAGCGCCGCTTCCAGAAGGTGGTGGAGATCGCGCCCAGCCCGGCGCTCGATGCCGCGCTGCGCCAGCGCATCGTCGACGCCGCCTGCACGCTGGCGCGTGAGGCGCGCTACCGCAGCCTGGGCACATTCGAGTTCCTGGTCGAGGAACCCGAGGCAGGCGGCCGCCGCGATGGCGCGGCGCTGCCCTTCGTCTTTATCGAGGCCAACCCGCGCCTGCAGGTCGAGCACACCGTCACCGAGCAGGTCACCGGGATCGACCTGGTCGCCGTCCAGCTGGGACTGGCGCAAGGGCGGCGCCTTTCCGAGCTGGGGCTGGACCCGCGCCACCCGCCGCGCATGCGCGGCTTTGCGATCCAGGTGCGCGTCAATGCCGAAGCCACCGACGCGCAGGGGCTGGCGCGGCCGGCGCAGGGCCGGCTGGAGCGCTTCGATCCGCCCACCGGGCCGGACGTGCGCGTCGACACGCATGGCTATACCGGCTATGCGCCCTCCGCGCATTACGACACGCTGCTGGCCAAGCTGATCGTGACCTCGGCCAGCGACCACTTCACTGACGCGGTGCGGCGCCTGCAGCGCGCGCTGGCCGAGTTCAATATCGCCGGCATCGCCACCAACCTGGACCTGCTGCGCGCGCTGGCCGAGCGCGATGACTTTGCCAGCCAGCAGGTGCATACCCGCTATATGGAGACGGCGCTGCCCGCGCTGCTGGAACGCGCCGCGCAGATCGGCGCGCAGCACGCGGCCAGGCATGCGCTCGCGGGCGCCGCGGCGGCGCCGGTGGCGGCCACGTCGAGCAGCGCCAGCTTCGACGAGCAGCTGGGCGAAGGCCTGTGCGCGGTGCGCGCGCCGATGAACGGCCGCGTGATCGAGCTGGCGCGCGAGAACGACGTGGTCAAGGCCGGCCAGACCGTGGCGGTGCTCGATGCGATGAAGATGGAACATGCCATCGTCGCCGAACAGGCGGGACGCGTGATCGACCTGCGCACCGCATCCGGCGAGCAGGTGGCCGAAGGCCAGGTGATGCTGGTGCTGGAGCCCGCCGACGCCGGCGCGCATGCCGGCGCCGACGCCGAACGCGCCGACCCCGCGGCGATCCGCCCCGACCTGCAGCGCGTGCTGGATCGCCATGCCTTCCTGTACGACGCGGCCCGCCCCGAGGCAGTGGCGCGCCGTCATGCGCGCGGCCAGCGCACCGCGCGCGAGAATGTCGACGACCTGTGCGATGCCGGCAGCTTCCGCGAATACGGCGGCCTGGCGCTGGCGGCGCAGGCGAGCCGGCGCAGCGAGGCCGACCTGATCGCCAACACCCCCGCCGACGGCCTGATCACCGGCACCGGCACCATCAACGGCAGCCTGTTCGCGCCGGAACGCGCGCGCTGCGCGGTGCTGGCCTACGACGCCACGGTGCTGGCCGGCACCCAGGGCAAGCGCAACCACACCAAGACCGACCGCATCCTGGAAGTGGCGCTGCACAACCGGCTACCCACGGTGATCTTTGCCGAAGGCGGCGGCGGGCGCCCGGGCGATGTCGACTTCCCCACTGTCGCCGGCCTGTACCAGCCGTCGTTCGGCGCCTTCGCCGAGCTGAGCGGCGAGGTGCCGGTGATCGGCATCGCGTCGGGGCGCTGCTTCGCCGGCAATGCCGCGCTGCTGGGCTGCTGCGACCTGATCGTCGCCACGCGCAACGCCAATATCGGCATGGCCGGCCCGGCCATGATCGAAGGCGGCGGCCTGGGCGTGTTCCGGCCCGAGGATATCGGCCCGGCCGCGGTGCAGTACCACAACGGCGTGGCCGACCTGCTGGTCGACGACGAAGCCGCGGCCGTGGCCGCGGCCAAGCACTACCTGTCGATGTTCCAGGGCCGCATCGACGCATGGCAGGCGCCCGACCCGCTGGCGCTGCGCCACGTGGTGCCGGAAAACCGCCTGCGCGTGTACGACACCCGTGCCGCCATCGACGGGCTGGCCGACGTCGGCAGCGTGCTGGAGCTGCGCGCCGGCTTCGGCACCGGCATCCATACCGCGCTGGCGCGCATCGAAGGCCGGCCGGTCGGCATCCTCGCCAACAATCCGCGCCACCTCGGCGGCGCCATCGACGCCGATGCCGCCGACAAGGCCGCGCGCTTCATGCAGGTGTGCAACGCGCATGGGCTGCCGATCGTGTCGCTGATCGACACGCCGGGCTTTATGGTCGGCCCCGAGGTCGAGGCCCGCGCGCAGGTGCGGCACGTGTCGCGCATGTTCGTGATCGGCGCCAAGCTGCGCGTGCCGTTCCTGGCGGTGGTGCTGCGCAAGGGCTATGGCCTGGGCGCGATGGCGATGGCCGCGGGCGGCTTCCGCGCGCCCAGCTTCACGGTGTCGTGGCCGACCGGCGAATTCGGCGGCATGGGGCTGGAGGGCGCGGTGCGGCTGGGCTTCCGCAAGGAACTGGAGGCGCTGCCGGCAGGCCCGCAGCGCGATGCGCTGTACCAGCAGCTGGTGGCGCAGATGTACGAGCGCGGCCATGCCATCAACGCCGCGGCGGCGCTGGAGCTCGATGCCGTGATCGACCCGGCCGCGACGCGGCAGTGGCTGGTCAGCGGCCTTGACGCGGGCGAGGCCGACCCGCACCGGTCGCAACGACCGATACGCCCCTTCGTCGACGCCTGGTAGGCGCGGCGGCGGACCACACCAGAGCCACAGCAAGAGGAAACAGCAGATGGACGAACAGGCGTTCTTCGCGGACCTGGAAGCCCGGCATCGCAAGATCTGGCCCGCCGGCCTGCCCGACGCACCGGTCTACCCCCATGGCGAGGTGCCGCTGGGCGACTACCTGCGCGCATGGGCGCGCAAGCGCCCGCACCATGCCGCGCTGGTCTGGTACGGCACCACCGTCACCTATGCCGAACTCGACGACCTATCCGAGCGCTGCGCCGCGCTGCTCAGGGGCCGCGGCGTCGGCGCGGGCGACCGCGTCGCGGTGATGATGGGCAACTGCCCGCAGTTCCACGTGGTGTTCTACGCCATCCTGAAGCTGGGCGCGGTCTATGTGCCGGTCAACCCGCTGTTCAAGGAACAGGAGCTGGTGTACGAGCTCAACGATGCCGGCGCCACCACCATCATCGTGCAGGACCAGCTCGCGCCGCTGCTGATGTCGGTGCGCGCGCAGACCGCGCTGCGGGCGGTCTACACCACCAGTGCCGGCGCCATGCTGCCGGCGCAGCCCGAGCTGCCGCTGCCGGCCGGACTTGATGCGCCCGCGCTCGCCGTCGATGGCGCCATCGACCTGCTGCAGGCGCTGCGCGAGACCGCCCCGGTGGCGCTGCCGCCGGTCGACCTGGACGCGCTGGCCGCGCTGAACTACACCGGCGGCACCACCGGCCTGCCCAAGGGCTGCATGCACACGCAGCGCGACATGCTGTACACCGCGGCGGCCTCGTACGCGCTGACCGGCGGCGTCGACGCTGCGCGCCTGGCCGAGGGTTCGGACGACGTGATGCTGAACTTCCTGCCGATGTTCTGGATCGCGGGCGAGAACCTGGGCCTGATCTACCCGATCTTCAGCGGCGCGACCGTGGTGCTGCTGGCGCGCTGGGACCCGGTCGCGGTGATGGCGGCGATCGAGCGCTACCGCGTCAACCGCACCTTCGTCGTGGTCGACAACGCGGTCGAGCTGATGAACCACCCCGAGTGCGGCCGCTACGACCTGCGCTCGCTGCAGCATACGCGCGCCGCCTCGTTTATCCGCAAGATCACGCCCGACATCCGCCAGCGCTGGCACGCGCTGACCGGCAGCGTCATTGCCGAAGGCGCATGGGGCATGACCGAGACCCATACCAGCGACACCTTCACCACCGGCATGCAGCACGACGACATGGACCTGCGCGGCCGCCCGGTCTTCGTCGGCCTGCCGGTACCGGGCACGCGCATCAAGATCTGCGACTTCGACACCGGCGCGGTGCTGCCGGTCGGCGCGGAAGGCGAGATCGTGGTCAGCACGCCGTCGCTGTTCAAGGGCTACTGGGGCCGACCCGACGTCGACGCCGAGGTGTTCCGCGACGGCTGGTTCCGCACCGGCGATATCGGCGCGTATGACGAGGCCGGCTACCTGCATTTCCTGGGCCGGCGCAAGGAGATGCTGAAGGTGCGCGGCATGAGCGTGTTCCCGTCCGAGCTGGAGGTGCTGCTGTCGCGCCACCCGGCGGTGCTGGGCTCGGCCGTGGTGGGCCGCCCGGATCCGGACAAGGGCCAGGTGCCGGTGGCCTTTATCCGCCTGCGCCCCGAGCATGCCGACGGCACCAGCGCGGACGCATTGCATGCCTGGTGCCGCGAACAGATGGCGGTCTACAAGGTGCCCGAGATCCGCATCCTGCCCGAGTTTCCGCTGACCGCCACCGGCAAGGTGCGCAAGGTGGAACTGCAGGCGCTGCTGGACACCGAGGCCGGCGGCTGAGCGCGTTCACACCCACAGCGCCGCCACGAGACGGCGCGAGACGGCACAACAGGAGGAGACCATGCAAGTGAAGAGATTGTCCGCCCGCCGCCGGCTGCTGGCCGGCCTCGTTGCCGCGGCCATCGTGCCGGTCGCGCATGCCGCGCCCGCGCCCGCCACCGGCAGCCTGACCGTCGCCTTCGGCGCGGAGTCGACCACGCTCGACCCGGTCAAGATCTCGGCCGGCGTCGACCACTACTTCGTCGGCCAGATCTTCGAGATGCTGGTGCGCCGCAACGCCGCGCTCAAGGACGAGAACTGGCTGGCGGAAAGCTGGAAGCTCGACCCCGGCAAGGACGGCAAGCCGGTGCTCGACGTGCAGCTGCGCAAGGGCGTGCGCTTCCATAACGGCGACCCGCTGACGTCCGAGGACCTGGAGTTCTCGTGGCAGCGCCAGCGCGATCCCAAGAGCAGCTTCTTCTCGCACTATGTGTCGTCGGTCGAGCGCTTCGAGATCGTCGATGCGCACCGCTTCAGGCTGCATTTCAAGCAGCCCGATGCGCAATTCATCGTCGGCAACATGCAGCTGTGGGCCATGCCCAAGAAATACATCCAGAAGGTCGGCGAGGAAGAGTTCGCCCGCAAGCCGGTCGGCACCGGGCCATGGAAGTTCGTCTCGCGCACGGTCAAGGACGAACTGAAGCTGGAAGCCTTCGACGGCTACTGGAACAAGGACAAGCGCCCCGGCATCAAGGAGCTGACGATCAAGGTGATCCCCGAGGACCTGACCCGGGTGGCGGCGTTCAAGACCGGCAAGGTCGATTTCATCGACAACGTGCCGCCGTCGATGGTCGAGGAATTCAAAAAGATGCCGGGCGTGAAGACCGTCACGCTGGTCAGCGGCAACAACCTGTTCCTGAACTTCAACACGCAGATGCCGAAGTCGCCGTTCAATGACGTGCGCGTGCGCCAGGCCGCCGCGCATGCCATCGATGTCGACGCCATCATCAAGCGCGTGCTGTTCGGCCAGGGCGAGCGCTATGCGCAGGTGGGCAAGGCCTCCAACGGCTACGACCCCGCGCTCAAGCCCTATGCCTTCGACCAGAAGCGCGCCCGCGAGCTGCTCAGGCAGGCTGGTTATCCCAATGGCTTCGACACCCCCTGCTACAACCTCACCACGCCGCGCGAGCCGGGCGTGAAGGAAGTGGGCGAAGCCATGTACGCCTACCTGAGCGAGGTCGGCATCCGCTGCCAGGTGCGCAACCTGGAGTACGGCGCGTGGATCAGCCTGGGCAAGCGCGGCCGTTCCGGCCCGCCCGAGATGGACGGCGTGCTGAGCTGGATGTGGTCGCAAGGCCTGCCCGGCGATCCCGGCCTGGCGTGGTCGGGCCACCTGCACAGCTACCAGGCCGGCGGCGGCTGGGGCACCTACTCGTACACCAGCGACCCCGAGGTCGACGCGCTGCTGGAAAAACAGCGCCAGACCATGGACCCCGCCGCGCGCACCGCGCTGCTGCAGCAGATCGCGCGGCTGAAGCAGGAGCGCGTGCTGGGCGGCCTGCCCACCTACCGCCCGCTGGTGACCTTTGCCTGGCGCGACAACAAGATCGACTACGTGCCCTGGCCCATCCGCGACTACTGGCGCTCGTTCCAGGAAGTCAGCTGGAAATCGCGCTGAGCCGCCGCCGCGCCCGCCTGCATCGAATTGTGCGCGCCGGCGCGGCATCCCCGCCGATGACTCCCCTTCGGAGCCCGCCATGCCCATTGCCAGACGCCTGCTGCACGGCCTGATCAGCATCCTTGGCGCGAGCGTGATCATCTTCCTGATCTCGCGCCTGTCCGGAGACCCGCTCGCCTTGCTGCTGCCGGCCGACGCGCCGCCCGAGGTGATCGAACAGACCCGCCAGCACCTCGGCCTGGACCAGCCACTGGTGGCGCAATACCTGGTGTTCCTGCGCAACGCCGTCACCGGCGACTTCGGCAACTCCTACCGCTGGCAGGAGCCGGCGCTAGGCCTGATCCTGGAGCGGCTGCCGGCCACTGTGGAGCTGGCGCTGGCCGCGCTGGCGTTCTCGATCGCGATGGCGGTGCCGTTCGGCGTGCTGTCGGCGGTCTACCGCGGCTCGTGGTTCGACCGCTTCGCCAAGGTCTTCGCCATGGCGGGCCAGGCCATGCCCAACTTCTGGGTCGGCCTGCTGCTGATCCTGTTGTTCGCGGTGCAGCTGAACTGGCTGCCGGCCTTCGGGCGCGAATCGTGGAACAGCCTGGTGCTGCCCGCGATTGCGCTGGGCTGGTATCCGGTGGCGGCGCAGACCCGCGTGGTGCGCTCGGCCATGCTCGATGTGCTCGACAGCGACTACATCCGCATGGGCCGCGCCATGGGCCTGCCCGAGCGCGTGCTGATCTGGAAGTATGCGCTGCGCAACGCAGCGATTCCGCTGGTGACGATCCTCGGCGTCTACTTCGCGGCGATGCTGGGCGGCGCCTTCGTGGTCGAGGTCATCTTCGCCTGGCCCGGCGTCGGCCGCACCGTGGTCGAAGCCGTGTTCGCGCGCGATTTCCCCGTGGTGCAGGCGGGCGTGATGCTCACCTCGGTGCTGTTCGTGCTGTCCAACCTGCTGGTCGACCTCAGCTACGGCCTGATCGACCCGAGGATCCGCCATGCCTGAGATCGCCATCCCTCCTGCCGGCGCCACCGCGCCGGTGCGCCAGCGTCCGCGGCGCAGCCTGCGCGGCCTGCCGTGGTTTGCGCTGGCGGTGCTGCCGCTGCTGCTGGCCTGCGCCATCGGCGGCGAGGCGCTGCTGCCGCACGACCCCAACGGCCTCGACCTGGGCCTGGCGTTCCAGCCGCCGGCGTGGCTGGCCGGCGGGAGCTGGGCCTATCCGCTCGGCACCGACAACATGGGCCGCGACCTGCTCACGCGCATCATGGCCGGCACCCGCATCTCGCTGGTGGTGGCGCTGTACGCCATCCTGATCTCCGGCGGCATCGGCACCGCCGCGGGCATGCTGGCCGGCTACTTCGGCGGGCGCCTGGACGCGCTGATCATGCGGCTGGTCGACATCCAGATGTCGATCCCGGCGCTGGCGCTGGCGCTGGTGCTGGCGGCGGTGCTGGGGCCGGGTTTCGAGACCGTGGTGCTGGTGATCGTGGTCACCTACTGGACCTGGTACGCGCGCATCGTGCGCGGCGAGGTGATGTCGCTCAAGCAGCGCGACTACGTGGCGCTGGCGCGCGTGGCGGGCTGCGGCACGCTCACCATCTTCCGCCGCCACCTGCTGCCCAACCTGCTCAACACCCTGCTGGTGCTGGCCACGCTGCAGGTCGGGCAGGTGATCATCTTCGAGGCCTCGCTGAGCTTTCTCGGGCTGGGCATCCAGCAGCCCGACGTGTCGTGGGGACTGATGCTGGCCGATGCGCGCAACTACATCACCAACGCGTGGTGGGCCATCACCATGCCGGGGCTGGCGATCATGGCCACGTGCCTGGCGTCCAACCTGCTGGGCGACTGGCTGCGCGACCACTTCGACCCGAAACGGAGGCAGCTATGACCGGCCCGGACCCGCACGTGACCCAACGCCCGTTGCCAACGGTCGCACAGGATACGTCTTCGCATGGCGCGCCGATGCTGTCGGTGCAGGGCCTGACCACGCACCTCGAACTGCGCCGCGGCATGGTGCGCGCGGTCGACGGCGTCGACCTGCATGTGAACCAGGGCGAGACCCTGGGCGTGGTGGGCGAGTCCGGCTCGGGCAAGTCCATGACCATCCTGTCGATCCTGCGCCTGCTGCCGCGCCAGGGCGGCGTGCGCCTGGGCGGCAAGGTGCTGCTCGATGGCGTGGACCTGCTGCAGCTGCCGGAAAAGACCCTGAGCTCCCAGTACCGCGGCCGCAAGATCGCGATGATCTCGCAGGACCCGCTGACCTCGCTGAACCCGGTGTTCACGGTCGGCGACCAGGTCGGCGCGCCGCTGCGCTACCACGGCCGCGCCGAAGGTCGCGAAGCGCGTCGGCGCCAGGTGGTGCAGGTGCTTGAAAGCGTGCGCATCCCCTCGCCCGAGACCCGGCTGGACGACTATCCACACCAGTTCAGCGGCGGCATGCGCCAGCGCGTGGTGACCGGCATGGCCATCGCCAGCGCGCCGCGGCTGCTGGTCGCCGACGAGCCCACCTCGGCGCTCGACGTGACCATCCAGGTGCAGATCATGGCGCTGTTCCGCCGCATCCAGGCGCAGACCGGCGTCGGCATCATCCTGATCACGCATGACCTGGGCGTGGCGGCCAGCATCTGCCACCGGGTCGCGGTGATGTACGCCGGGCGCATCGTCGAGAGCGGCGACGTGCGCACGCTGTATAAGCGCCCCGCCCATCCCTATACCCAGGCGCTGCTGCAGGCGATTCCCCGCTTCGGCGACCGGCGCGAGCGGCTGTACGCGATCCCGGGCAGCCCGCCCAGCCTGGTCGACCCGCCGCACGGCTGCCGCTTCGCGGCGCGCTGTCCGCACCGCAAGCCGCTGTGCGACGACGCCTATCCGCCCGAGATCGAACTGGAGTCCGGCCACAAGGTCAGCTGCTGGCTGGCCTCGGCCGGCTGAGCCCGCGCATGCCAGGAGGCGCCATGCTGCTTGAAGTGCAAGACCTGAAGAAGCATTTCCCCGCGCGCGGCGGTGGCACCGTGCGTGCCGTCGACGGCGTCAGCTTTGCCGTCGATGCCGGCCAGACCTTTGCGCTGGTGGGCGAGTCCGGCTGCGGCAAGACCACCATCGCGCGCCAGTTGCTGCTGCTCGAGCGCCCCAGCGCCGGCGCCATCCGCTTCGATGGCCAGGACGTGCTGGCGCTGGACCGCAAGGGCGTGCTGGCGTACCGGCGCCAGGTGCAGGCGGTGTTCCAGGACCCGTCGTCGTCGCTCAATCCGCGCCTCAAGGTCAGCATGCTGCTGGCCGAGCCGCTGCTGGCGCACGGCCAGGGTGGCAACCGCGCCGCGCTGCGGGCCCGGCTGCTGGAGCTGCTGGAGATCGTCGGCCTGCCGCCCGGCGCGCTCGACCTGTACCCGCACGAGTTCAGCGGCGGCCAGCGCCAGCGCATCGCGGTGGCGCGCGCGCTGGCGCTGCGGCCGCGGCTGCTGGTGCTGGACGAGCCGACCTCGGCGCTGGATGTGTCGATCCGCGCGCAGATCGTCAACCTGCTGGCGCAGATCCAGCGCAGCTTCGGGCTGGCCTATGTGGTGATCGCCCATGACCTGGCGCTGGTGGAGCACTTCAGCTCGGCGGTGGGCGTGATGTACCTGGGCAATATGGCGGAAAGCGGGCCCAGCGCCGCGGTCTTCGGCGCGCCGCGTCATCCCTATACGCAGGCGCTGCTGGGCTCGGCGCCGCGGCCCGACCCGGACCACCAGCCCGCCGAAGGCCTGATCCTGGGCGATATCGGCTCGGCGCTGCACCCGCCGCCGGGGTGCAAGTTCCATCCGCGCTGCCCGCGCGCGCTGCCGGCGTGCGCGACGCAGGTGCCGCCGATGCGGCGGCTGGACCCGGCCGCCGGCGCGGCCATGCCGGCGCACCAGGCCGCGTGCCACCTGCTGCAGTAAGCGCCGGCGCAGGCCGCCTGAGCCGTCTCAGCCGCCCTGCATCCGCGACGGATCGTCGCTGCGCGAGGTGGTGGTGACGCTGCCGTCGCTGTTGAAATGCACGTTGAAGAAGGCCTTGTCGGTCGAGGTTTCCATCCAGCGGTAGCCCCACACCTCTTCCTTTTTGAGCGCGAACGCCTCCACCTTGGTGGGTTTGCCCAGCAGGCGGCGGATATCGTCCTTGCTCATGCCGGCGCGCACGCGCGCGAAATTCTCCGGCGTCAGCACCTGCTCGATGCGCGCGACCTTGCCGTCAGCGCCGATGGTGACCATCCACGTGGTGGTGCCTTCGGGGCCGCGCGGGTATTCCAGCCGGCGCCCGCCGTCCGCCTCTTCCCAGACGATCTCGGGCTTGCCGGCCTGGCGGCGCAGCTCTTCCTCGGTCGACTGGCCCGGCACGATGCCCTTGAACAGCTCGCTGTCGGGCTTGATCGCGTTCCAGGTGTTGCGCGCGGTCTCGCCTGCCTTCTTCATGGCTTGGTCGACCTTCTGCTGGTCGCAGCCGAACAGCGCAAGCATCGAGGCAATCAGTCCCATGGCGGCAAGGCGTCGCGGCGACGCGGCAAAGGTCGAAGGGAAAAGGGTCGAAGGAAATTCACCGGCGCACCGGCTCGGCGATGACGGCCGAGGCTGCCTGTGCGGCGCTTTCGGGGTCGAGTGGCTGGCTTTCATCCTGCTGGCTCCTCCTGGTGCCGCGATTCGGGGCCCCGCTGAACAGGTTGGCCCAGGTATCGAAGCGGCGGTTGAACAAGACCGACAAACCGTTGATGGAACCGCCCTTGGCAATCAGCGACCAGCGCCGCGAGAACTGCCAGGTCAGCTTCACCACGTTCGAGGCCGAGGTCAGGCTCTGCTCGTAGCCCACCGACATGCGTTCGGTGATGGCCTTGCCCATGCTGACCACCTGCTGGTCGTTCAGGCCCGCGGTGCTGGGGCCGATCGAGAATTCGTCGATGCCGAAATGCGAGACGATGCCTTTGCCGGCCCTGCCGCCGATCAGCCCCAGCGCGGCGCCGCCCAGCGCCGAGCCGCTCAGCTGGCGCTGCTGGCCGGCGCCGGCGCTTTCCGCGCCGTAGCCGAACATCAGCCACGACAGCTTGTCCTCGTCGGGCACGTTGGGCTCCGACACCAGCCGCACGCGCGGCAGCCGCACCGTGCCGGTGACTTCCACGCCGGCCTCGACCTCCTGGTTGCGGCGCATGGCGCGGATGTTCATGTTGGGGTTGTCGATCGGGCCGTTGAAATTGATGATGCCGCGTTCGATGTCAAGCTTGCGGCCGAAGGCCTCGTAGGTGCCGTCGGTAACGCGCACCGTGCCGGTGGCCTTCATCGGCGCCAGCGGTTCGCTCTTCACGCCCATCTGTCCGGCCAGCAGCAGGTCGGCACCGGCGCCGCGGAAGCGGAAGTTGTTGCCGAGGTCGACGGTCAGGTCGATCACCGGGCTGAAGCGGCTGGCGGGCTTGCTTTCCGGCACTGGCGTGGCGGCGGTCTTGACCGCGCGCTGGTCCTTGCGCCGGATCACCACGACATCGTCGCCCAGCACCGGCGCGCCGGCCTTGGGCAGGTCGAACAGGGCGCGGTCGACGCGGAACTTGCCGCGGATCACCACTTGCTTGTTCTCGTTGGCGATGCTGGCATCGCCCGACACCACCAGGGTGCGTTCCGGGCTGGCGAACAGCTGCAGCTTGTCGGCGACGATGCGGCCGGTCAGGTTCGGATCGGCCTCGCCCAGCTTGATATTGCCGGTAGCGGTGAGCTTGCCTTCGCCGCCATGGAATTCCACCTGCCTGAGCTCGACCGTGTTCTGGTCCAGCACCACGCGCACGGTGCCGTCGGTCAGGCGCAGCCCCTGGTCGTACAGCGTGACCGCGAGGTTGTCGCCGTTGATGGTGCCGGTCAGCAGCGGCGCCGCCACCGTGCCCGCCAGCCGCATCGCCGCGGCCAGGCGGCCGTCGAAGGCGTACTGCGGGCCGGTCAGCGCTTCCAGCGACTTCAGCCGCGGCACGTCGACGTTGACGGTGCCGCCCAGCGTCGAGGCCGGGCCCACGGTCTGCAGCCCCTGCTCCTGCACCAGCCCGGCCGAGGCATCGACCACCACCTTGCCGATGCGGCCCGACACCATGCCGCCGCGCAACGCGATACGGTTGCCGCCGGCGTCGGCGCGCAGGCTGGTCTCGCCCAGGCCGAGCGTGGTGAAGCCCCGGCCCGCGTTGACCGACAGGTCGCCGCTGCGCCGGCGCAGTTCCGCAAAGCCGGTGGCGGTCTCGGCCAGCGCCAGGTTCCAGCGGCCGTCGATGACCAGGTCGGAGCGCACCGGCGGGCGCTCGCCGGTGATGGTTTCCATCAGTTCCAGCACGTGCCCCACCTGCAGGCCGTCGAGGCTGCCGGCGCTGCGGATGCGGCCGTGGTCCCAATCGAAGCTGTCGATCGCCAGCGTGGCGCGGTCCAGCAGCAGCCGCGTCGCGCCCAGGCGCACGCGCTGGTCGGCCACCAGCAGCTGCGCCGGCGCGGCCAGGCGCAGGTTGACGGTGCTGCGCTCTTCCAGCGTGCGGATGGTGCCGTTCCAGCCCTGCTGGCCGCGCCACGCGCCCTGCCCCGCCAGCGCCAGCTGCAGCGGGCGCTGGTTCAGGCTGCCGGCCGCCTTGACGTCGAAGGCGTGGCTGGCCTGGGTGCCGTTGAGGGTGGCGTCGAGCGTGGCGAGGCTGGCCTGCGGGCCGCGGTAGCCGCGCGCCGCCAGCTGCACCGACAGCGGGCCGTCGAGCCCGCCGCGGATTTCGGCGCGGCCGCTGGCGCTGGCCAGCTTGTGCGGCCCCATTTCAAGCGTTTGCGCGTTGTAGTCGGCCACCACCTCGGGCTTCTTCAGGGTGCCGGTGATGGTGGCGTCGAGCTTGAGCTGGCCGGCCACGCCGAACTTCAGCCGCTCCAGCTGCGGCGCGTCGACCGCCAGCTTCAATGCATCGCCGCGCGCGCCGAAGCTGCCGCGCAGGCTGGCCTGGTTGCCGGCCATGCTGAGCGCGGCCTCGCTCGGCAGCAGCCGCTCGCCCGCCAGCCGCAGCTTGCCGCCGCCGGTCATCGGCAGGCCCGCGTATTCGCTTTCATGCACGGCGAAGTCCAGCGCCACGCCCAGTTGCGGCGCAAGTTCGCCGGTCGCGCTGAAATCCGCATTGATCCGGCCCGCGGCCACCTTGGCCAGCCGCGACGGATCGAACGCCGACAGCTTGCCCTTGAAGCTGTACGGCTGCTTGTCCTTCAGCCCCAGCTTGCCCTCGGCGGTCAGCAGGCCGGTGCCGACCACGGCGCGCAGCGCGGCCAGGGTCACGGTCTCGGCGTCCATGCTGGCGTCGGCAAACAGCTTGAGCTGGCCGCCGGACAGGTCCAGTGCCACGCTCTGCCGGCCCGGCTCGAGGCGGACCACCACCGGGCCCGACAGGCTGGCGCTGGTCAGCGAGCCATGCAGCGCCGCCGGGTCCAGCCTGCGCACGTCCAGGTCGAAGCCGCCGCGGCCGCCGCGCAGCGAGCCGCCGCCGGCGATCTCGGCCTTGCCCGCCAGCGCCACGCGCAGGTCCGACACCGTCTGCGCCGCCTCGCTCAGTTCGACCCGGGCGCGCACCGAATGCACCGGCAGCCGCTCGCGGTCGAGCGGGCCGGCCTCCAGGTTGCGGATCTCGATCTCGCCGGCAACCGCCAGCGGCGGCGGAGCCGGCGCGGCTGCGGGCGCAGAGGCGGCTGCCGATGGCGCGGAGGCCGCCGGCGCGGAAGCCGCGGGCGCCGAAGCTGCCGCCGCGTTGCTGCCGGCCGCCACGCCGTCCACCGGCCGCAGCTCGGCATGCACGGTCAGGTTGGCGTGCGGCGCCGACGGGCTGAACAGGCGCGGGTTGATGCGGTCGCCATCGACCAGCAGGTGCGTGAACGGCACCTTGCCGAACGGCGTCAGGTCGGCGCCGGCACGCAGGTGGATGCGGTCGCCGCTGGCCTGCACTTCGGCGCGCAAGGCATCGAGGTTGCCGTTGGCGGTCGCGTTGACGGCAAAGGCCTCGTCCTGCCAGCTGCTTTCCAGCAACGCTTCGGCGCTGAGCGCGAACGGCGCGGCGGCACCCAGCTGCGCGTTGGCGGCCAGCTTGCCGTAGGGCGTTTCCAGCTTGTCGATGCTGACACGGTGGCGCTGGCCGTCGCTGTGCAGCGCGCCGGCCAGGTTGCCGAACACCATCGGCTCGGCCGTGGGCGCCGGGCCCTGCACCAGCGCCAGGCGCTCGAGCGTCAGCGCATCGACATCGATGGCCAGCGGCAATTCGAGCGAAGCGGGCTTCTGCATCGGTTCGGTGCTGGGTTCGGACGGGCCGAGCCGCACTTCGGCCTTGCCGATGCGCAGCCACTGCACATGCAGCCGCCGCGGCTGCCAGCTCAGCTTCCAGCTGCCGTCGACGCGGTCGACCGTGACGCGCGTCTGGCCGCTGGCGAACACCACGTCGCGCAGGCGCAGGCCGTGCGCCACGGTGCCGCCTTCGAGCTGACCGCTGAGCATGCCGGCCGACAGCCGCGTGGCCAGCGTCCACAGGTGCCGCGTGCCGGCCTCGGTGCGCAGCGCCGCCACGCCGGCGGCCGCCAGCACCACCACCAGCAACAGCAGGATGCCGGCCAGCCAGGCCAGCGCGCGCCACAGCCGCCGGCGCTTGCGCGGCGCCGGACCGGACGGCGGCGGTGCGGCGTCGCTGCCGCCGGGCACCGAAGGCAGGTCGTGCACGTTCATCAGAACGCCACCCCCAGCGAGATATGCGGGCGGAACTGCCGCTCCTGGATGCCGTAGCCCACGTCGAGCTGCAGCGGGCCCACTGGCGTGCGCCAGCGCACGCCGACGCCCACGCCGTTGTAGATGGTCACGCCGCGCAGGTCGTTGGCGGCGGTGCCGGCATCCCAGAACACGGCCATGCCCCAGTCCGGCTTGAACCAGTACTGGTACTCCAGGCTGCCGGTGGCCAGGTACTTGGCCGGCAGCACGCTGGCGCCGCTGGGCGTGCCGATCGACTGGTAGCTGTAGCCGCGGATCGAGTCGGTGCCGCCGGCGCGAAAGCGCAGCGTCGCCGGAATCTGGCTGGCGCTGTCGCCGCTCAGGTCGGCGCCCAGCTCCAGCCGCGCCACCACCAGGTCGCGCTTGCCGACCGGCACGTACTGGCGAATCCGGCCGTACAGCCGCAGGAAGGTGGCATCGCTGAGCAGGTTCTTGGCGGCCACCCCGATCTGGGTGTTGATCACGTTGCCGCGGCGCGGGAACACCGGGTTGTCGACATCGCGCCGGGTCCAGGCAAAGGCCGGCACCAGCGCCTTGCTGATCTGGCTGGCCTGGCCAATCGGCAGCAGCTTGTCGTAGTAGAAGTCGAGCGACATCGCCACGTCGTACTTCTCGCGCGAGCGCGCGCGCTTCAGGCCCGCGCGCAGGCTGGTGGTGTCGGTGTTCTCGATGTCGATGGTGCGCTCGTAGCTGCTGTAGACGCTGTTGCGGTAGGCCCCGCGCGACGGCGGCATCGCCGCCTCGGCGAACAGGTAGGAACGCTTCTGTTCGA
The DNA here is from genome assembly GCF_001598055.1 of Cupriavidus nantongensis. Classification (NCBI taxonomy): domain Bacteria; kingdom Pseudomonadati; phylum Pseudomonadota; class Betaproteobacteria; order Burkholderiales; family Burkholderiaceae; genus Cupriavidus; species Cupriavidus nantongensis. Next base: position 4,007,195 of record NZ_CP014844.1, read on the forward strand.
TGCGCGCCTGCGAATCGAAGGTCCAGGCGCGGTTGAACAGGTTGTAGTAGGAATAGCGCCCTTCGACCTGCGCCCCGGTATCGGTGGTAAAGCCGACACCGCTGTTGAGCCGGTGCACCGGGTATTCGCGCACGCGCACCGACACCGGCGCGGTGACCACGCCGTCGGGCGCCTGTTCGGCATCCGGCGGCGGCTCCAGGTCGACCTGCACGTTGGAGAAATACGGCTGGTTCTGGATCGCGCGCTGCAGCTCCAGCAGCCGCTCCACCCGGTACGGCTCGCCCTCGTTGAGCGGGTTGACGTTGACGATGATCTGTTCCGGGTAGCGGCGCGTGCCGGTGACCTTGAGCGGGCCCAGGCGGTAGGCCGGGCCGCTGACATAGTGCGCCGACAGGTCCGCGCGCAGCTCGTCCGGCTCGACCCGCGCCTGCGACGCGGCCAGCCGCGCGCCGTAGTAGGTGTGGCTCTGCAGCGTCACCAGCGCGTCTTCCTTGGCCTTGTCCCAGTCGTCCTGGCGGAACGGCTCGCCCGCGGGCAGGCCCCACTTGGCCTTCATCTCCGCCACCTGCTCGGGCGACTGGGTCGAGGCCGGGCCGGTCACCTGCAGGTCGACGTTGCGGATCAGCGTGCGCGCGCCGGGGTCGACCATCACATGGACCACGCGCTGGTCGCCCTCGCCCTCGACGCGGGTGGTGGTGGTCGGATCGAAATAGCCTTCGGTGGAGGTGAAGGCCCGCACCTGCTCGCCGACGGTCTCGACCATGTAGTCGAACTGGTCCTGCGACAGGTCGGTGCGGTCCTTGTAGCGGGCGAGGTCGAGGTGCTCCTCGAGCATCTCGCGAATCGGCTTGGGCGCTTCGACCTCGACCTTGTAGGCGGCCTGGGCCGCACCTGCGGCAAGCGTCAACACCAGCACTCCGAGCACGCCCAAGGCGCGCGCGGCCGGGCGCCTGGCGCCACGGCCAGCCGGGTCAGCGGTGTTAGCGGTGTCTTGCGGCATCGCCCATTGTCCACACATACAAAGTCGGTATTTGACCACACCCGGCCGCGCGCCCGGAACTTTCCCACGCGTTGCGGTGCCCTCGCGGCCGCCGGCTACGCTCTGGCGTGCATCCCGCGGGGCCGATACTGTAAAATCATGGCCCACTGTACCTATCTGGCGCCCGCACGGGTGCATCCCGGTTGAACATGGCCCTCTACGAATCCGATATCACCCAGTTCCTGAAGCAGCTCAAGCAAGAGCGCCCGACGCTGGAGGCCGAGCAGCGCGACGGCCGCGCCCTGCTGTGGGACAAGGCCCCGATCGACCTCGAAGAGCGCGCCCGCGCCCAGGCTTCGCGCGTGGCGCAGAAGCCCTACGTCTACTCGCAGGACAACTGATCCCCGCCGCCCCCGGTCCAGAGCGCGAGCCGAGCGCACCATGAGCGCAGCCGACCAGGACAAGCTGCCGCTGCCCGTGGAGCTGCCCGCCGTGGCGCCCGCAGCCGGCGCCGGCCCGGCCGGCCCCGCCGACATGGTCGACGGGATGGCGTTCGCGCGCCTGTACGGCGAGCCGCTGTTCAAGCTGCCGCAGGACCTCTATATCCCGCCGGACGCGCTCGAGATCTTCCTCGAAGCCTTCGAGGGCCCGCTGGACCTGCTGCTGTACCTGATCCGCAAGCAGAACTTCAACGTCCTCGACATCCCGATGTCGCAGGTGACGCGGCAGTACCTGTCGTATATCGAGCAGATCCGCAAGACCAACCTGGAGCTGGCGGCGGAATACCTGCTGATGGCGGCGATGCTGATCGAGATCAAGTCGCGCATGCTGCTGCCGGTCAAGAAGGCCGACAGCGACGAGGAAGCCGAAGACCCGCGCGCCGAGCTGGTGCGCCGCCTGCTGGAATATGAGCAGATGAAGCTGGCCGCGCAGCGCCTCGATACGGTGCCGCAGCTGGGCCGCGACTTCCTGCGCTCGCAGGTCTATATCGAGCAGAGCCTGGCGCCGCGCTTCCCTGACGTCGAAACCGTCGACCTGCAGGCGGCCTGGGCCGACGTGCTCAAGCGCGCCAAGCTCAACCAGCACCACAAGATCTCGCGCGAGGAGCTGTCGGTGCGCGAGCATATGAGCCAGATCCTGCGCCGGCTGCAGCATGCGCGCTTCATGGAGTTTTCCGAGCTGTTCGAGGACGCGGTGCGCTCCGGCAAGGGCGTGCCGGTGGTGGTGGTGAACTTCATCGCCATGCTCGAGCTGTCGCGCGAATCGCTGGTGGAGATCACCCAGGCCGAGCCGTTCGCACCGATTTATGTGCGATTGGCGTACAGCCCCAGCTGACCCGTCCGAACCGCCGAGGCCAGCCCCGCCCCAGTTGATCTACAATCCGCCGACAGCCGGCCCAGACCGGCACGGCAGCCGCCGCGCGCCGCGGACCGGCGTCCGGGTCACCCCTACACGACCAGCACACCAAGGCAGATGAAAGTCATTTCCTCCATCCAAGAGCTGCGGGACCAGTTGCGCGGCCAGAACCGCGCGGCCTTCGTCCCCACCATGGGCAACCTGCACGAAGGCCACCTGTCGCTGATGCGCCTGGCGCGCCAGCATGGCGACCCGGTGGTGGCATCCATCTTCGTCAACCGCCTGCAGTTCGGCCCGAACGAGGATTTCGACAAGTACCCGCGCACGCTGCAGGACGACATCGAAAAACTGCAGAGCGAAGGCGTCTACGTGCTGTTCGCGCCTTCCGAGCGCGACATGTACCCGGTGCCGCAGGAATACCGCGTCGAGCCGCCGCACGACCTGGGCGACATCCTCGAAGGCGAATTCCGCCCCGGCTTCTTCAAGGGCGTGTGCACCGTGGTGATGAAGCTGTTCTCATGCGCGCAGCCGCGCGTGGCGGTGTTCGGCAAGAAGGACTACCAGCAGCTGATGATCGTGCGCCAGATGGTGCAGCAGTTCGCGCTGCCGATCGACATCATTCCGGCCGAGACCGTGCGCGCCGAAGACGGCCTGGCGCTGTCGTCGCGCAACCGCTACCTGAGCCCGGACGAGCGCGCCGAGGCGCCGGTGCTGTATCGCACGCTGCACGACGTGCGCGACACCGTGCTCGGCGGCGACCGCGCCTCGGCCGACCTGCGGGCGGTGGAGGCCAAGGCCCGCGCCTCGCTGGAACAGCGTGGATGGAAGCCGGACTATGTGTCGATCCGCAAGCGCGTCAACCTGCAGGCACCGACGCGCGAGGAATTCCTCGCCGGCGAGCCGCTGGTAATCCTGACCGCGGCCAAACTGGGCGCGACCCGGTTGATCGACAACCTGGAGATCTGAGCGGCGCATCCGCGTCCGCCGAAGAAAAAGGCAGGCCCGGCGGCCTGCCTTTTTTCATGCCCGGCGCATGCCGGCGCGCTGCGCGGTCTTCTCCACATGGCGCTGGTGGCCGCGCCGCCGCTTCCACCAGATCAGCGTGCCGGTCACGGCGAACGCGAGCGGCGCCAGCCCGAACAGCGTGATGAAGATCCGCCCCGGCAGGCCGAAGGCCTCGCCGGTATGCAGCGGAAACTGCCAGTTCAGCAGCGTGTCGCCGGCGGGCGCCAGCAGCGGATCGCGCACGCCCAGCGGCGCGCCGGTCCAGGCATCGAGCCAGAGCCGCGTCGCGCCGGTGTGCTGGCGCACTTCGCCGGGCTGGCACAACCGGATCTCGAAGGCATCGCCGGGCTTGCGCGGGAAGCCGATGCGCGTGACCTGCGCCTGCGGGAACTGCGCCTGCGCCGCGGCCATGATCTCGCCCGCTTCCAGCGGCCGCGCGCCGGCCGGCGGCGGTGCCGAGACATGCCTGGCCGGCGGCGTCACCGTCATCACGCCCGCCACGATCGGCGTGACCCACTTGGGCAGGTTCAGGTACCAGCCGGAAAACGCGATGACGGCCAGCACCGGCGCGGCCAGGATGCCGCCGGCACGGTGCAGCGAATAGTTGAAGCGCGACCAGGAGCCGCCATGCGTGATGCGGAATGCTTGCACCACCGAGCGCAGCTTCATCTTCGGCCACCACGCCGCCACCCCGACCAGCGTGGTCAGCAACAGCAGCATGCCGGCGACGCCGGTGATGGTCTTGCCGGTATCGCCCGACAGCAGGTAGCGGTGCAGGTGGAACAGCGTGGGCAGCAGCAGCCGGCGCGACAGCCCGGGCTCGCCCCAGACGCGCTCGCCCTTCACCGCCAGCGTGACCGGATCGACCATCACCTGGCGCGAGCGCCCCGGCACCACGCCGTCGGGCCCCTTGACCGGATACCAGGCGATAAAGACGCCGTCGGCATGGGTCGGCAGCATCAGCAGGTTGGGCTTGCCGTAGGGCGGCGCCGCCAGCCGCCCGGTCACGGCCTGGACCGTGTCCGGGGTCACCGGCGCCGTCATCGGAGCCGAGGCCACCAGCAGGTCGGGATTGAGCCAGGCGTCGAGCTCATCGCGCCAGGCGATGGTCATGCCGGTCAGCCCCATCAGGACGAACAGCAGGCCGAGACCGAGGCCGATATAACGATGCAGCTTGACGAGGACGACGCGCAGGCGGCCGGTGACCATGACGGGGTGAAGTACGTTGAGCGGACGCTGCCAGGCGCGGAATATGGCGCAAGAGCCATCTCCGCGCCACGATGCGAATGCGAAGGATTCGCGATTCTAACAGGGCCCTTTGGCACTGCCGTGGCAACGTCAGCGCTGCAACGGCGCCAGCAGTGCCGCCAGGTCCAGGTGCGCGGCCATGGTGTCGGCCAGGCGCTCGATCGACGCTTCGCGCAGCGCGTCGAGATCGACTGCCTGCGCCTGGTCCAGCCCGGCCCAGCGCAGCAGCGCCTGGCAGGCGGCGGGGTCGTCGAACAGTCCGTGCACATAGGTGGCCAGCACCTGCCCGTCGGCCGAGCGCGCGCCGTCCGGGCGCATGGTGCCGTCGCCGCGGTCCAGCCACAGCGCCGGCCGCTCCAGGCCCTTGCCGGTGGTGACGCCGAGGTGGATCTCGTAGCCGCGCACCGGCGCGTCGGCCGTCTCCGGCGCCAGCTTGCCGCGCACCTGGCGCAGCTGCTTGTCGGCGGCCAGCGTGGTGTCGTAATCGAGCCAGCCCAGCCCCGCGCTGCTGCCGGCGGGGCCTTCGCGGCCATCGGGATCGTGCACCTGCCGCCCCAGCATCTGCATGCCGCCGCAGATGCCGATCAGCTTGCCGCCGTAGCGCAGGTGCCGCGCCAGCGCCGCATCCCAACCGTGGGCGCGCAGGAAGTCCAGGTCGCCGCGCACGTTCTTGCTGCCGGGCAGCACCACCAGGTCGGCGGGCGGGACCGGCCGGCCCGGGCCGACGAACTGCAGGTCCACCTGCGGATGCGCGCGCAGCGCGTCGAAGTCGGTATGGTTGGCGATGCGCGGCAGCACCGGCACGATCACGCGCAGGCGCTGCGCGGCGTGCCCAGCATCGGCCTGCGCGCCGATGATGGCGTCCTCGGCATCCAGGTGCAGGCCATGCAGATACGGCAGCACGCCGAACACCGGCTTGCCGGTGCGCGCCACCAGCCAGTCCAGGCCCGGCTCCAGCAGACCGATATCGCCGCGGAAGCGGTTGATGATGAAGCCGGTCACGCGCGCGCGCTCGCTGTCGGACAGGCAGTCGAGCGTGCCCACCAGGTGCGCGAACACGCCGCCGCGGTCGATGTCCGCGACCAGCACCACCGGGCAGTCGACCTGCTCGGCAAACCCCATGTTGGCGATGTCGCGCTCGCGCAGGTTGACCTCGGCCGGGCTGCCGGCGCCCTCCACCAGCACCACCTCATGGGCCTGCGCCAGGCGCGCGTGCGATTCCAGCACCGCCTGCATCGCCCGCGGCTTGTAGGCGTGGTAGGCGCGCGCGTCCAGGTCCAGCCGCGCGCGTCCGTGGATGATGACCTGGGCGCCGGTGTCGCTGCTGGGCTTGAGCAGCACCGGGTTCATGTCGGTATGCGGCGCCAGCCGCGCCGCCTGCGCCTGCAGCGCCTGGGCCCGGCCGATTTCGCCGCCGTCGGCGGTGACGGCGCTGTTCAGCGCCATGTTCTGCGGCTTGAACGGCACCACGCGCGTGCCGGCGCGCGCCAGCACCCGGCACAGCCCGGCGACGATGGTGCTCTTGCCGGCATCGGAGGTGGTGCCCTGGACCATCAACGTGCCGCGCAGGGCACCCGGCGGCGGGGATTGCGGAGAGTCGGATTGCATCGGCGGATTATCGCACCGGCCCGCACGCGGGCCGTGCCATGCCCGGATGCGGCGGCTACAATACGCGGATGGAAACCCCGGCCATCGCACCCGCCACCGCGCCCGGTACCGCCCCTGCCGCACAGCCGCGCGCTGCCGCCAGCGGGACCGGCGGCCGCCAGCTGACGCTGGTGCTGGGCGGCGCACGTTCCGGCAAGAGCCACTTTGCCGAACAGCTCGCCACCGACCACGCCACCGTCACCGGCGGACCGGTCACCTACATCGCCACCGCGCACCAGGACCCGGCCCACGCCGACCAGGAGCTGGAGGTGCGCATCGCGCTGCACCGCGCCCGCCGTCCGGCCGACTGGCGCCTGGTCGAAGAGCCGGTGCACCTGGCCGATGCGCTCTATGCCAACGCGCGCCACGACGGCTGCATCCTGGTCGATTGCATGACGCTGTGGATCAACAACCTGCTTTTCCCCAATGGCCGCAGCTATCCCGAGCATGGCGTGATCACGCCGCCGCCGGCATTCACCGAAGAAATCGAGGCACTGCTCAACGCGCTGCCGACGCTGCCCGGCCACGTGATCCTGGTCTCGAACGAGATCGGCTTCGGCGTAATCCCGATGGGCGCCATCACCCGCTTCTATGTCGATGAACTGGGCCGCCTGAACCAGAAGCTGGCCGCCGCGGCCGACTGCGTGCGGCTGCTGGTGGCGGGCATCCCGGTGGCGGTAAAGGGGCCCGATCCCGCATGCTGATGCTGGCCTGGCCGGCATGCGTGGCAGCGGCATGGATCGGGGCACTGCTGGACCGCTGGCTGGGCGAGCCGCGCCGCTGGCATCCGCTGGTAGGCTTCGGCCGCATCGCGGCCGCATTGGAGCGCCGCCTCAACCCTCCCTCGCCACGTAGTGCGCCATGGCGCCAGCGCCTCGCCGGGCTTGCCGGCTGGTGCGTGCTGGTGCTGGTCCCGGCCGCGCTGGCATGGTGGCTGGTGGCCGCCGCGGCCCGCTGGCATCCGTTCGCCGCGCTGGCGCTGCATGCGCTGGCGTTGTACGCGGCGCTGGGCGCGCGCAGCCTGCACCAGCATATCGCCCCGATCGCCGACGCACTGGGCGCGGCCAACCTGCCCGCGGCGCGTGCGCTGATCGCGCGCATCGTCTCGCGCGACACCGCCGATGCCGACGCCGAGGCGCTGGCGCGCGCCGCCTGCGAATCGGCGCTGGAAAACGGCAACGACGCGGTGTTCGGCGCGCTGTTCTGGTTCCTGGCCGGCGGCGCGCCGGCCGTGATCGTGTTCCGGCTGGCCAATACGCTCGATGCGATGTGGGGCTACCGCACGCCGCGGCTGCTGCATTTCGGCTGGGCCGCGGCGCGCATGGACGATGCGCTCAACCTGGTGCCGGCACGGCTGACGGCGCTGTCGTATGCGCTGCTCGGCGCGACCGCGCAGGCGCTGCGCTGCTGGCGCACGCAGGCGCCGGCATGGTCGAGCCCCAATGCCGGCCCGGTGATGGCCGCGGGCGCCGGCGCGGTCGGTGTAAAGCTGGGCGGCCCGGCGCGCTATCACGGTGAAATCGAGCCACGCCCGCCGCTGGGCGCCGGCACCGCGCCGCAGGCGGCGCATGTGATCGCCTGCCTGCGGCTGGTCGAACGCACGCTATGGCTGTGGCTGGCACTGGCGACAGCCAGCGCGCTCGCCGCCTTGATGGTCCCGTTGATGGTCTCCGCACCGGCATGAACACCGCCCTGCCCCCGATCCGCCATGGCGGCGACCTGCTTGCCGCGGTGCGCCGCTACCGGCGCCCGGCCGACGACTGGCTCGACCTGTCCACCGGCATCAACCCCGACGGCTATGCGGTGCCGGCGCTGCCGCCGCAGGTATGGCAACGCTTGCCGCAGGACGACGACGGCCTGGCCGAACTGGCCGCGGCGGCATGCGGCGCGCCCCATGCGCTGCCGGTGGCCGGCTCGCAGGCCGCGATCCGCACGCTGCCGGCGCTGCTGCGCCCGGGACGGGTCGGCATCGCCGCGCTGGGGTACAGCGAATACGCGCCGGCGTTCGCCGCCGCGGGGCACGCCGTGGTGCTGCTGGACGAAGCGGACTTCAACCGGCCTGATCTGGCCGACGCGCTCGATCATCTGGTCGTCGTCAACCCCAACAACCCGACCGCGCGCGTGCTGCCCGCCGCCACGCTGCTGCGCTGGCATGGCGCGCTGGCGGCGCGCGACGGCACGCTGCTGGTCGACGAAGCCTTTATCGATTGCCTGCCCGGCGGCTCCGTCGCCGCGCACAGTGGCGAGCCCGGGCTGGTGGTGCTGCGCTCGATCGGCAAGTTCTACGGGCTGGCCGGCATCCGCTGCGGCTTCGTGCTGGCACAGCCGGCGCTGCTCGACGCGCTGAGCGCGCGCCTGGGCCACTGGACCGTCGCCGGCCCCGCGCGCGAGGTGGCGCGCCGCGCGCTGGCCGACCTGCCCTGGCAGCAGGCCACCCGTGCCCGGCTGCAGGCGTGCGGGGCGCAACTGGCCAACCTGCTGGACCACCACGGCCTGGCGCCGGTGATGCACCCGCTGTTCTGCTGGGTCCCGCATCGCGACGCCGCACAGCTGCACCACGGCCTGGCGCAGCACGGCGTCTGGACCCGCTATTTCGATGCCGCCGGCGGCTGCGCGCCGAGCCTGCGCCTTGGCCTGCCGCCGGACCAGCCGCTGGCCTGGCAGCGGCTGGACGCGGCGCTGGCGGCCGCTGTTTGATGTTCTGACACTTGCCATGCCGAGCCGCCTCACCCTGTTCACCGCTTCCGCGCTGCTGTTCGCCGCGCTGCCCGCCACCGCCACCGCCACGGTCTCCGTCACCGACGACGCCGGCCAGACCGTGACCCTGGCGCAGCCCGCGCGCCGCGTGGTCTCGCTGGCGCCGCACATCACCGAGATGCTGTTCGCCGCGGGCGCGGGCGACCGCATCGTCGGCACCGTCAGCTACAGCGACTACCCGCCGCAGGCGCGCGAGATCGCGCGCGTGGGCGACAACAAGGCGCTGGACCTGGAACGCATCGCCGCGCTCAGTCCCGACCTGATCGTGGTGTGGCGCCACGGCAATGCGCAGAAGCAGACCGACCGGCTGCGGGCACTCGGCATTCCGATCTTCTACAGCGAGCCGCGCCGGCTGGCGGCGATCCCGGACAACATCGAGAAGCTCGGCACGCTGCTGGGCACCGACGCCACCGCGCGGCGCGCCGCCGACGGCTTCCGCCAGCAGGTGGACACGCTGCGCAAGACGTATGCGGCACGCGCGCCGGTGACGGTGTTCTACCAGGTCTGGCAGCAGCCGCTGATGACGCTCAACGGCCAGCATCTGGTCAGCGACATGCTGGCGCTGTGCGGCGGCCGCAACCTGTTCGCGGCCGAGGCGCCGCTGGTGCCGACCGTATCGGTCGAAGCGGTGATCGCGGGCAATCCGGAAGCAATGGTGACGGCGGGCATGGGCGCCACGCGCTCGGACCAGCCGTTGCCGGATTTCGAGATGTGGCGGCGCTGGAAGCAGGTCACGGCGGTGGCGCGCAACAACCTGTTCGTGATCGACGGCGACCTGCTCAACCGTGCCGGCCCGCGCGTGGTGCAGGGCGCGGCGCAGCTGTGCAAGGACCTCGACACCGCGCGCAGCCGGCGGCCGGCGCGCTGATCAGCCGGCGCGGTTCCACCAGCCCAGCCGCGCCCCGCCCGGCTCCAGCCTGAAGCCGCAGCTGGCGCCAAAGCCCAGCTCCCATCCGACCGTGGCCGCCAGCGGCACGCCCAGCCAGTGCGCCGCCAGCATGCGCATCGGCCCGGCATGGCCGACCACCCACAGACATTGCGCGCGCTGCCCGGCCAGCGTCGCGGCCCAGTCAACGACCCGCGCCATCGCCTGTGCCGGCGATTCGCCGCCATGAGGGCGCGCATGCAGCAGGTCGGCAGCCCACTGGTCGAGCGCGCCGCGGTCGATCGCATTCCAGGCCACGCCCTCCCAGCTGCCGAAGTCGATTTCGCGCAGCGCAGGTTCGGTGTCGATGCCCGGCACGCCGCCCGGCCATGCCTGGGCCAGTGCCTGCGCCGTGCCCAGCGCGCGTGCCAGCGGGCTGGCCACGATGCGGTCCGGTGCCGGCAGGCCGGCAACGATGCGCGCGGCAGGCGGCGTCAGCGGCGCCAGCAGCGGCAGGTCGAGGCAGCCATAGCAGGTACCCGCCGGCACCTGCGGCTGTGCATGGCGGATCAGGACCACGTCCATGCCGCGGCCACCAGGTAGAGCAGGATTTCGGCGCATTGCTGGGCCATGCCCAGGCAGTCGCCGGTATAGCCGCCGATGCGGCGCACGAAGTAGCGGCCGAGCAGCACGCGCAGCACCAGCAACGCCGCCACGGCCGCCGCGCAAAACCATGGCGATACCAGCCACAGCGGCACCAGCCCGCACAGCAGCGCGAACACCAGGCCCGCGCCGGCCAGCTTCTGCGCCACCGGCTTGGCCTTGCCCTCGGGGCGCACGTAGGCCAGCGTGGCGAGATAGCTGACCGCCATCGCGCGGCTGGCGGCGTGCGCGGCGACCAGCACGGCGAGCAGCACCGCGCTGCCGCCGCGCCCGGCGATCGCCACCAAGAGCTGCCACTTCAGCAGCAGCGCCAGCACCAGCGCAATCGCGCCGAACGCGCCGATGCGCGAATCGTGCATGATGCGCAGCACGTCGTCGCGCTGCCACGCGCCGCCGAAGGCGTCGACGCAATCGGCCAGCCCGTCTTCATGGAAGGCGCCGGTCAGCAGCAGCGTCGCGGCCATGCCCAGCAGCACGGCCACGCCTGGCGGCCACCATTGCATCGCACCCCAGGTGAACAGCGCGCCGATACCGCCCACCAGCAGCCCGACCAGCGGGAAGTAGCGTGCGGCGGCATGCAGGTAATGCGGTTCGAATCCGACCCAGCGCGCCAGCCATCCCGGCAGCGGCACGCGCGTGAAATAGCCCAGCGCCGTCAGGAAATAGCGCAGTTCGCCAGCCACGCCCGCGGGGCTGCGGGGATCGGGGCCGGGTTCAGGCACGGGCACCGGGTCGGTCGGCGCGCTCATGGCGATGCGGTGCTGACGCCGGCGCCGCTGAAGGTCGCCATCTCGTTCAGGAACGCCGCGGCCGAGGCCAGCAGCGGCCACGCCAGCGCGCAGCCGGTGCCTTCGCCCAGGCGCAGGTCCAGCGCCAGCAGCGGCGCCGCGTCGAACTGCGCCAGCAGCGCGCGGTGGCCGCGCTCGTGCGAGCAGTGCGTGAACACGCAGTACTGCAGCACGTTCGGGTCCAGCCGCTGCGCCACCAGCAGCGCGGCCGTGGCTATAAAGCCGTCGACCAGGATCACCATGCGGCTGGCCGCGGCGGCCAGGAAGGCGCCGGCCATCATCGCGATCTCGAAGCCGCCGAAGGTGGCCAGCACGTCCAGCGGCGCCTGCGCGTGCGCATGCCGCGCCAGCGCGGCGGCCAGCACCTCGCGCTTGCGCGCCAGGCCGGCGTCGTCCAGGCCGGTGCCGCGCCCGATGCAGTCCTCCAGCGGCAGGCCGGTCAGCCGCTGCATCAGGCACGCGGCGGCCGAGGTGTTGGCGATGCCCATCTCGCCGAAGCCGATCACATTGCAGCCCTGCTGCGCATGGCGCAGCACGCGCGCCATGCCGGCGGTCATCGCCGCGGCGGCCTGCTCCGGCGTCATCGCCGGCTCGTTGGCGAAGTTGCGGGTGCCGTCGGCGATGCGGCAGTTGACCAGCCCCGGCGCCGCCGGCAGCGGCACGCGCACGCCCGCGTCGACGATCTCCAGCGCAATGCCGTGCTGGCGCGAGAACACATTGATCGCCGCGCCGCCGGCCAGGAAGTTCTGCACCATCTGCGCGGTGACCTCGGCCGGATAGGCGCTGACACCGGCGTCGGCGACGCCATGGTCGGCGGCGAACACGATCACCGTGGGCCGCCGCAGCACCGGCCGCGCGCTGCCCTGGATCAGGCCCAGCTGCAGGGCCAATGCTTCAAGCCGGCCGAGCGCGCCGAGCGGCTTGGTCTTGTCATCGATGGCGGCCTGCAGCACGGGGCGCAGCGCAGCGTCGAGCGGAGGGATTTCGGGAAACTGCATGATGCCTGGATCGGGTACTCAGAAAAAATAGGGCTACATTTCCACGCCGCGCTGGGCCTTGATGCCCTGCTGGAACGCGTGCTTGACCGGGGTCATGTCGGTAACGGTGTCGGCCGCCTCCACCAGCGCCGGCGGCGCGCCGCGGCCGGTGATGACCACGTGCTGCATCGGCGGGCGCGCGCGCAGGTCGGCAATGACCTGCTCCACCTCAAGATAGTGCAGCTTGAGCGCGATGTTGAGCTCGTCGAGCAGCACCAGGCCGATGCCGGGGTCGCGCAGCATGGCGCGCGCCACCTCCCACGCGGCCTCGGCCTTGGCCACGTCGCGGGACCGGTCCTGGGTTTCCCAGGTATAGCCCTCGCCCATCACGTGGAAGGCGCATTGGTCGGGAAAGCGGCGCAGGAACATCTCTTCGCCGGTGGGCTGCGCGCCCTTGATGAACTGGACCACGCCGGCGCGCATGCCATGGCCGAGCGCGCGCACCACCATGCCGAAGCCGGAGCTGGACTTGCCCTTGCCGTTGCCGGTGGTGATGACGATCACGCCGCGCTCGTCCTGCGCGGCGGCGATCTTCGCATCGACGACTTCCTTCTTGCGCACCATGCGCGCCTTGTGGCGGGCATCGCGGTCGGGGTCCTGCGTGGCGGGGTTGTGGTTTTCAGTCATGGTGTGAGTTCGGTGTGGTCGGGCGCGCGCCGTCGGGAATCAGCGCGGTATGTGCGCCGTCGCTGACGCTGACGATCGCGGTGCGCAGCGCGCGCGAGCAGTGTTCGGGGGTCAGCACCTGCGCGGCGGGGCCGTGCAGCGCGGTGCCGTCTTCGGCCATCAGCAGCGCGTGGGTGGCGTAGCGCAATGCCAGCGTCAGGTCGTGCAGGATCACCACGATGGCGTGGCGTCCCGCGCGCGCCAGCTCGGCCAGCTGCTCCAGCACCAGGATCTGGTGGCGCAGGTCCAGGTGCGAGACCGGTTCGTCCAGCAACAGCAGCGGCGCCTGCTGCGCCAGCGCCGCGGCCAGCGACACGCGCTGGCGCTCGCCGCCGGACAGCGTCAGCACATCGCGCGCGGCCAGCGCCTCGATGTCCATGGCGCGGATCACGTCGTGCACGATACGGTCGTCCTCGCGCCCGGTCCAGCCCCAGCCGGACAGGTGCGGATGGCGGCCCACGCGCACCGCGTCGAGCACCGGCATCGGGAAGGTGTCGTGCACCGCCTGCGGCAGGTAGGCGCGCTGGCGCGCCAGCAGCGCGGGGTCGACCAGCGCCGGCGCGGTGCCGTCGATCTCGACGCTGCCGCCGTCGGCGTGGCGCAATCCGGCCAGCACCGTCATCAGCGTGGACTTGCCGGCGCCGTTGGGACCGGCGATGCACCACAGCTCGCCCGGTCCGATGGTCAGGCTCAGGCGCTCCACCAGCACGCGCTGGCTGGTGCGCAGGCGCAGTTCGCGCAGCGCCAGCCGCGGACAGGCAGCGAGCGGAACGGACCAGTGCGCGCCCGAGTTCATCGCGGCCTCCGCAACAACAGGTACAGAAAAGTTGGCACGCCCAGCAGCCCGGTGATCACGCCCACCGGCAGCTGCGCCGGCGCCACCACGGTGCGCGCGATCAGGTCGGCCGCCATCAGCAGCGCGCCGCCCAGCAGCGTCGCGGCCGGCAGCAGCATGCGCTGGTCATTGCCCCAGGCGAGCCGCACCAGGTGCGGCACCACCAGCCCGACAAAGCCGATCGAGCCGGCGGTGGTGATGGCCGCGGCAATGCACAGCGATGCCAGCATGAAGGTCGCCAGCCGCACGCGGCCGACGCGCACGCCCAGCGCCTGCGCCACGGTCTCGCCCAGCAGCATCACGTTGAGCGCGCGCGCCATCGGCATCGCCAGCAGCAGCGCCGCCACCAGCATGGCCAGCGCGCCGCCGTAGCTGGCGGTGCCGCCCAGGTCGCCGGTGAGCCAGAACAGCATGCCGCGCAGGCGCGACTCCGGCGCGATTGACAGGATCAGCGTAATCACCGCGCCCCAGCCGGCGGCCAGGATCACGCCGGTCAGCAGCAGGCGCGCGCCGGCTTCGCGATGGCCGCCCTGCACCTGCGGATGCAGCAGGTCGCGCCGCGCCAGCGAGGCCACCAGCACCATCGCCAGCAACGCGCCGAGCGCCGCGGCCGCCTGCACGCCCCACCACGGCGCCAGCGCCAGCATCGCCAGCAGCGCGGCGGTGGAGGCCCCGCCGGATACCCCCAGCACATAGGGCTCGGCCAGCGGGTTGCGCAGCAGCACCTGCATCAGCGCGCCGGACAGCGCCAGCAGCCCGCCGCAGGCAAAGGCCGCGGCCGCGCGCGGCAGGCGCAGCTCATGCACGATGGCGCCGGCGGTGCCGGTGTCGGCGCCGCTCAGCGCCAGCCACAACTCGCGGGCATCGAGCGCAACGCTGCCCAGCGCCAATGACAAGGCGAACGCCAGCAGCGCCGCGAACGCCAGCACCAGCCAGATCGCCAGCGCGCGCCGGAACTCAGGCATGGAACTCAGGGCGCGCCCGCGCGCTCATCGCTGGCGCCAGCCCAGCGTGATGAAGCCCGCGCGCCCCTGCGTGTTGTAGGGGTAGGCGAGCTGGTAGTCCTTGTCGAACAGGTTTTCGACGCGGGCGGCGATGAACCATTGCTTGTCGATGTTGTAGCGGGCGTTGAGGTTGACGATACCGTATCCGCCCAGCCGGCGCGAGCCGGAGTCCATGCGCGACGACGACAGCAGCCATTCGCCGCCAAAGCGCCAGTTGCCGACATTGCGGCCCACGTCCAGCGCGGCATGGCGGCGCGCGCGGCGCAGCAGCTGGGTGTTGGTCTGCTCGTCGACCGGGTTCTGGAAGGTCACGCTGGCGCCGATGTCGGTGCCGTAGACGCTGGCGCGCCACGAGGCCTCGATGCCCTGCACCTTGGCCTGGTTGACGTTCTGCGCCAGGAACATGCCGCTGGGCTGCAGCGCCGAGACGATCAGGTCGTGGTAGCGCGTCTCGAACGCGGTCACGCGCAGCAGGCCGGCGCTGGCGGTGGTGTACTGCACGCCGGCCTCGACCGACTTGGCACGCTCGGGCTGCAGGTTGGGCTGGCCGAAGTTGGGGTAGTACAGCTCGTTGAAGGTCGGCGCGCGGAAGGCATTGCTGACGCTGGCGATCAGCTTGAACGCATCGGTCAGGTTGTAGCCGTAGCCGGCCAGGAAGCTGCCCTGGTTGCCGAAGTCGGAATAGTGGTCGTTGCGCGCGTTGAGCTGCAGCTGGTGCTTGCCGAAGCGCCCGTCATAGCCGCCGAACACCGAGAACACATTGCGCGTCGGCGCGCCGTAGGCGCTGGAATCCAGCTCCTGCTGCAGGTAGTCGGTGCCGAACAGCAGCGTGTGGCCGGCGGCCAGCGCATATTCGTTCTGCCAGTTGAACTGGCGGTTGCGGGTATTGAAGGTGCCGTTGGGCCTGCTGTTGAGGAAGGTATCGCTGCGGTCCTCGCTCTGCGACAGCTTGAAATGCGTGGTCCAGTCCGCGCCCAGCTTGCCGTTGACGAAGGCCGACAGCGTGTACAGCTCGCTGTTGGTGCGGTTCTCGTCGGTGGGGCGGCCGAAGGCGCTGTCGAACGACAGCTTGCTCTTCGAGTAGTAGCCGGTGATGCCCGCATCCCAGTTGGGCGTGAAGCGGTGCTTCACCTGCCCCGACACGCTCTGGTTCTCGTACGGGTTGTCGTTGGGGTTGGCGCGCGGCGCCTGCCTGGTATTGATCGACGAGAAGCCGTCGGTCTTGAACGCCGAGCCGGTCAGGTTGAACGAGGTGTCGCCGACCTGGCCGCCATAGCCGACCGTGCCCTGGCGCGTATTGTTGCTGCCGTACTCGACCGCGGCGTTGGCCGCCGGCGCCTGGCCCGCGCCGCTCTTGGTAAAGATCTGCACCACGCCGCCGATCGCGTCCGAGCCGTACAGCGCCGAGACGTTGCCGCGCACCACCTCGATGCGGTCGATCTGGTCGGGCAGGATATTGGCCAGCTGCGCGGTGCCACTGCTGGCCGACGACACCCGCACGCCATCGACCAGGATCAGGGTCTGGTTGGAGTTGGCGCCGCGCATGAACAGCGAGGTATTGCTGCCCATGCCGCCGTTGGTCGCGAATTCGACGCCGGCCTGGCTGCGCAGCAGCGTGCGCAGGTCCGGCGCCTGCGTATTGGCGATGTCCTGCTGCGTGACCACGGTGGTGTGCGGCAGCGCTTCGGTGATCGACTGGGCGGTGCGGGTGGAAGTGACCACCACCGGCGCGAGCTGCGCGGTGCGGCTGTCCGCCGCCTGCGCGGAAGCGGTACCGGGAACGAGGGTGAACGAGGCCACGGCCGCCAGGATGGCGGGCACGGACGGACGCACCGCCGGGCTTGCCGGGCGGGTCGACCTGTGAAGCGATGAACGCATGATGCAGGACTGGATAGGAACAGCCGGGCCCGTTCCCCCGCGGGCCATATGGCGATGAGGCGTGCCGCGCACGGGCGGCAGCCCGCGTTCAGGCCGGTATCCGGGCTGGCGACACGGAACCGGCGCCTTCCCGAACCTGCGGTTCAGTGGCGTGTGGCCGGTCCTGCGGGCATGTGGCCTGGCATCCGATGACGGATCGGGCCTTGCCAGCGATGTGGCTGGCGCATGCGCACCGCGGTCGCTTACCGTTGCGGGGGCAGCACAGGTTGGCCTGTCCGGCGCGCAGCCGGCCCGGCTCCCTGTTTCCCGTTGAACTGCCCTTTCGCCAGGGACGAAAAGGGCGAGCACCTGGAACGTGCGCGAGTCTATGGCGTTTCGCCCCCCGCGTCAACGCGGCTGCCAGTAGTGTTTTGTCACAACTCTGGTGGGGTTTTAGGTGCAGAAGCCTGCAACTTCCATGCGGGCGGCCGGTCACAAACCTTTCCTCCGCATTGTGCATGCCGGCGCATCGGCTAGAATCGCGATACCTGACACTACTCCCATCATGACAGGCCCTATGCTCACCGAACTCGAACAACTGGCCGCCAAGATCGGGCGCGTGCTGCACCATGCGGACACCCTGGCGGCGGAGAACCAGCGGCTGCGCGACGAGATCGCGCGGCTGGAGGGCGAAGCCGCGCAGTTGCGCGGCGAGCGCGAGGCCATGGCCGCCGACCGCGAACTGCTCAATATCAAGATCGAGGAAGCGCAGCTGCGCATCCAGTCCATCCTTGACAAGCTGCCGACCGCCAGCGACACGCGCCAGCTCGACCTGCTCGGCGAAGAGGCCGAAGCGCACAAGGCCCCCGGAGAACACGCATGAGCAACAAGCAAGTCGAAGTCAATATCGCCGGCCAGGCCTACCGTTTCGCCATCGCGCCCGAGAACGAGGCCGCGCTGCTCGAGGCCGTGGCGCTGGTCGACACGCAGATGAACAAGCTGCGCAGCGGCAGCGCGGCCAAGGGCGTCGAGCGCGTGGCGGTGATGGCCGCGATCAGCATCGCCTCGGACCTGCTGTCGCTGCAGCGCAAGCAGCAGGCCGAGGGCGCGATCCCGGTCGATGCCATCCGCGCGCGCATCCGCGAACTGAACGACCGCGCCGACGAAGCGCTGCGGCAATATGCCCACGTGGGCACCGGTACGCGCGGCTGAGCGCCAAAGGATGGGATGTGCTGCAGATGCCGCGCTGCCGCGCAAAATGTAACGACACGCGCGAGCACACTTGGTATGCCCTGCAACGCGGTGTATAGTGTAGCCAGACTGCACGAGGCACCACAGAAGTGCAGCTGACAGGTCAGGTTATCGCGCCTGGCCGCCGTTTTCATCCCATCCTTGTTAGAAACGGCAAACGTCTGACATCCAGCACGTGGACAGTCAGACGTTTGACAGTTTCCCTGCCTGGTTCGTGAGGGTCATAAACTCCTTGAACCGATATGCATTGCATGGTGCGGGATTATGTCGCGTGGGCGAGCGCGTCGTCGCATTCATAGTCCGGGCCTGGCCTGGACTCCCTGAGTGGATGATGTACCCGAAATGCGACTTCCGCAGCCACTCTGAACCTCACTTGGGTTCAGGATGCCGACCCAGCGGCCGAGGCGGGGACCCCCTAAAAGGCGGTGGTTTTCTGAACCATCGCCTTTTTCTTTGCCTTCTGTCTTTGCCTTTTCCTTTGCCCGCATGCTTGCCCGTGCCGTGCGCACAGGCCTTCCTTTCCTGAGCAGCGCCGTGAGCCCTAACCAGAACCAACGCGCCCGCCAGTACTGGCTGATGAAATCGGAACCCGACGAGGCCAGCATCGACGACCTCGCCCGCGAACGGACGCTGCCGTGGACCGGCGTGCGCAACTACCAGGCGCGCAACTTCATGCGCGATGCCATGCAGGTGGGCGACGGCGTGCTGTTCTACCACTCGTCGTGCCCCGAGCCCGGCATCGCCGGACTGGCCGAGGTCTGCTCCGCGCCCTACCCCGACCCCACGCAGTTCGACCGCAAGAGCCCGTATTTCGACGCCGCCTCGAAGGCCGAGGCGCCGCGCTGGCTGCTGGTCGACGTGCGCTTCGAACGCAAGAGCCGGCTGATCCCGCTGGCCGAGCTGCGCGAGCATGAAGCGCTGGCCGACATGGTGGTGCTCCGGCGCGGCAACCGGCTCTCGATCACGCCGGTCACGCCGGCGCAATGGCGCTATATCACCGGCAAGCTGATGGACTGACCGGCCGGGCGCTGCCGCAACCAAGCAGGCCTTGCGCGGCAAGGCTGACGACAATAACAACGACTTGCTGACACGATGCCGTTCGACAACCTGCCGGTACTGATCCCCGCCCTGCTCGCGCTGGGCGCCTTCACCGGCTTCTGCGCCGGGCTGCTCGGCGTGGGCGGCGGCATGATGATGGTGCCGTTCCTGACGCTGCTGTTCACCAGCCTGGGCTTTGCCGGCGAAGCCATCGTCCATATGGCGATCGCCACCTCGATGGGCACCATCCTGTTCACCTCGCTGTCTTCGGTGCGCGCGCACCACAAGCGCGGCGCGGTGCGCTGGCCGATCGTGCTGGCGCTGGCGCCCGGCATCGTGATCGGCGGCATGGTCGGCGGCGGCAAAGTCTTCGCGGCGCTGAAGACCAGCTGGCTGTCGCTGGCGTTCGCGGGCTTCGTCGGCTTCTCGGCGCTGCAGATGCTGCGCAACCGGCGGCCCAAGCCGGGGCGCCAGCTGCCGGGCTTTGCCGGCATGGCCGGCGCTGGCGGCGTGATCGGCTTCCTGTCCAGCCTGGTAGGCGCGGGCGGGGCCTTTGTCTCGGTGCCGTTCATGACCTGGTGCAACGTGCCGATCCACAACGCGGTGGCGACCTCGGCCGCGCTCGGCTTCCCGATCGCCGCGGCCAGCGTGGCGGGCTATATCTGGAGCGGCTGGCACGCGCCCGGACTGCCGGCCGCGTCGCTCGGCTATCTCTACCTGCCCGCGCTGCTGGTGATCGCCGCGGCCAGCGTGCTGACCGCGCCGCTGGGCGCGCGCACCGCGCACCGCATGGACGTGGACCAGCTGCGCAAGGTCTTCGCCGTGCTGCTGCTGTGCCTGGCCACGTATATGTTGTGGAAGGCCTGGCAGGCGTTCTGACGACCCCCGTCACCCGCACGGGGGAAGCGCGACCACACGCGCGGCACCATCGCAACAATCGTTTGCAATGTCGCGGAACGATCGCCGCTGCGGCCGCGTCTGATACCCATCACGTTTGATTGGGAGAACCACATGAAACAATGGCTCGCCGCCACCCTGCTCGGCACCACCGCCATCGTCGCCTCGGCGCACGGCGGTCCTACGGAAACGCCGTCGGGCGTGCTGTCGCTGACCGCGCAGGCCGTCACCGAAGTGCCGACCGATATCGTGCACCTGACGCTGGCCGCTGAGCAGGAAGGCGCCGAACCGGCGGCGATTTCCTCGGCCCTGTCGACGCGGACCCAGACCGTCATCACGCAGGCGCGCCGCGTGCAGGGCGTGACCGCCGAATCCGGCGGCTTCACCATCCACCCCAGCACCGACCGCAACGGCCGCATCAGCACCTGGCGCGGGCGCTCGGAGGTCATCCTGAAGTCGCGCGATTTCGCGGCGGTGTCCAGGCTCGCGGGCGAGCTGGCCAGCCAGATGCAGGTGCAGAACATCGCCTTCTCGCTGTCGCGCGAAGCGCGCGAGGCCGCCGAGGCCAAGCTCGCCGAGCAGGCCATCGCCTCGTTCCGCAACAAGGCGCAGGCCACGACCAAACTGTTCGGCTACAACAGCTACACCATCCGTGAAGTCAACGTGAACGAGACCGGCATGATGCCGCCGGTGCCGCGCATGTACGGCGCCGCCAAGGCCATGATGGCCGACGCCGCGGTGCCGGTGCCGGTCGAAGGCGGCAAGACCCAGGTCACGGTGTCGGTGAACGGGTCGGTGCAGATGCTGAAGTAAGCTGGCGCTTGCCACCGCCACTGGCAAAGGCTCCCCTCTCCCGCTTGCGGGAGAGGGGTGGGGGAGAGGGCCGGAGCATCAACGAAGTGAAGCGCGTCGGCATGCCGGCGCCTGCCCTCTCCCCCGGCCCCTCTCCCGCAGGCGGGAGAGGGGAGCAAACCCGCAGCGATATGAGTCGCTCAGCAGCGCTCAACGCAGCGCTCACAGCCCCGCAAACTTCTCCCGCAGCACGTTCTTCTGCACCTTGCCCATGGTATTGCGCGGCAGCTCGTCGACCACGTGCACGCGCTTGGGCACCTTGAAGTTGGCGATGCGGCCCTTTAGCGTGCCGATCAGCGCGCCCTCGTCGATGTCGGCGCCGGGCTTGCGTACCACCACCGCCACCACCGCCTCGCCGAAATCCGCATGCGGCACGCCGATCACGGCGCTCTCCGCCACGCCCGGCATCTCGTCGATAAAGCTCTCGATTTCCTTCGGGTAGACGTTGTAGCCGCCCGAGATGATCAGGTCCTTGCTGCGCCCGACGATGGTCAGGTAGTGGTCGGGCACCGCGCGCTCGCCGGCCTGGCTGACGATGACGCCGCCAAAGCGGCCGACGTCGCCGGTCTTGAACCAGCCATCGTCGGTAAACTCTTCCCTGGTCTTTTCCGGCATGCGCCAGTAGCCCTGGAACACGTTCGGGCCCTTTACCTCGACATTGCCGATCTCGCCGGGTGCGCACGGCTTGCCTTCACCATCGACCACGCGCACCGACACGCCCGGCAGCGGCATGCCGACGGTGCCGCCGATGCGCTCGCCCAGCGCCGGGTCATACGGGTTGGACACCAGCATCACGGTCTCGCTCATGCCGTAGCGCTCCAGGATGGTATGGCCGGTGCGCTCGCGGAAGGCGTCGAAGGTTTCCAGCAGCAGCGGCGCCGAACCCGACACGAACAGGCGCATGCGGCGGCAGGTGTCGTCGTCGAAGCGCGGCTCCTGCAGCATGCGCACGTAGTAGGTGGGCACGCCCATCATCACGGTGCAGCGCGGCAGGAATTTCAGCACCTGCGCCATGTCCAGCTTCGGCGCCCAGATCATCTTGGCGCCGGCCAGCAACGCGCCATGCGAGGCGACGAACAGGCCGTGCACATGGAAGATCGGCAGCATGTGCAGCAGCACGTCGTCGCTGCGCCAGCCCCAGAACTCGTGCAGCGTCTGCGCGTTGGAAGCCAGGTTGCGGTGGCTCAGCATCGCGCCCTTGCTGCGGCCGGTGGTGCCGGAGGTATAGAGGATGGCGGCGAGGTCATCGTCGGCGCGCGCCACGGTCTCGAAGGTATCGGCCTTGCCCGCGGCGCGCGACAGCAGCGAACCGCTGCGGTCGTCGTCGAGCGTAAACACATGGTTCACGCCGTGGCGGAACGCGACCTTGGAGACCCAGCCGAAATTCTTGCTGCTGCAGACCACCACCGACGGCTCGGCATTGCCGACGAAGTAGTCGATCTCGGCTTCCTGGTAGGCCGTGTTCAGCGGCAGGTAGACATAGCCGGCGCGCAGCGTGGCCAGGTACAGGAACAGCGCTTCGGGCGATTTTTCCACCTGCACCGCCACGCGCGCGCCTTCGGGCAGGTGCAGCGAGGCCAGCAGGTTGGCCAGCTTGGCGGTGGCGCGGTCAAGGTCGTCCCAGCTGTAGTACAGGCCGTCGTGCGTCTCGATGCAGCAGGCGGTACGGTCAGCGGGGAAGCGGGATTCGAACAGGGCGAACAGGTTGGCGTTCATGGCGAGGAGCGAACGAAAGGCTAAGGAAGCAATGGAAAGCAATCATGGGAAGCAGTGCCGTCGGCGCGCCCTACTCCCCGCGAAACTGTGGTGGCCGCCGCGCCAGGAACGCGGCGACGCCTTCGGCGTGGTCCGCGCCTTCGGCATAGGCGAAATGCGCGGCCAGTTCGGCCGGCGACAGCGGCGCCGGCGATGGCGCCAGCCGGTGGATGGTGGCCTTGTTGATGCGCGCCGCGGCGGGCGCGCCGGCGGCGATGCGGCGCACCGTGGCGTCGACCTCGGCGGCCAGCGCGGCGGGTTCGACCACGCGCGTCAGCAGGCCTTTTTCGCGCGCCTCGGCGGCGTCGAAGACGCGGCCTTCGAGCAGGATCTCGAGCGTCGCGGCGCGGCCCGCCAGCGCCAGCAGGCCTTGCAGCTCGCCGGGCGCCATCGGGAAGCCGAGCCGGTTGATCGGCACGCCGAAGCGGCTGTCCGACGCGGCGATGCGCAGGTCGCAGTGGCAGGCGATTTCCAGCCCGCCGCCCACGCACACGCCTTCGATCATCGCCACGGTGGGATGCGTGCATTGCGCTACCGCCGCCAGCGCGGGCGCGATGGTCGCCATATGGTAGTGGCGCACCGCGGCCTCGTCGCCGCGCTCGGCGGGAAACTCGGCAATGTCGGCGCCGGCGGCAAAGTTGCCGTCGGCACCGCGCACCACCACGCAGCGCAGCGAGTTGTCCGCCGACAGGCGCGCAAAGCCCGCCGCCAGCTCGCGCCACATCTGCGCGGAAATGGCGTTGAGCTTGCCCGCGTGCGCCAGCGTCACGGTGGCGGTGGTGCCCTGCGTGGCAAAACGCACGGTGCCGCTCATGGGCGCATCCCCCGGCTTCGGATCGGCATGGGCATAAGCTTGCGTCAGTCCATCTTGGCGCCGGACTGCTGCACCACCTGGGCCCAGCGGCGGATCTCGGCGTGCTGGAACTGGCCGAACTGCTCCGGCGTGAACGCCGGCGTTTCCGAGCCGTTGTTCAGCCAGACCTGCTTCAGCTCCGGCGTGTTCAGCGCCTTCTCGGTCTCGGCATAGAGGCGGTCGACAATGTCTTTCGGCGTGCCCTTGGGCACCCACATCGCGTACCAGGTCGACACCTCGTAGTTGGGCACGCCGGCCTCGGCCGCGGTCGGCACGTTGGGGAAGGCGGGCGAGCGCTTGCTCGACGCCACCGCCAGCGCCTTGATGCGGCCCGCGCGAATATGCTGTGCCGACGAGCCCAGCCCGTCGAACATCAGGTCGACCTGGCCCGCGATCAGGTCGGACAGTGCCGGGCCGGCGCCCTTGTACGGGATATGGGTGATGAAGGTCTTGGTCTGGATCTTGAACAGCTCGCCCGCCAGGTGGTGCGACGAGCCGTTGCCGGCCGAGCCGTAGTTGAGCTTGCCGGGGTTGGCGCGGGCGTAGGCGATCAGCTCCTGCAGCGTGTTGGCCTTGACGCGGTTGGGATTGACCACCACCACCTGCGGCGGCTGCGCGATCACCGTGACCGGAATGAAGTCCTTCTCGATGTCGTAGTCCAGCTTCTTGTAGAACGACGGCGCGATGGCGTGGTGGGCGCCGCCGATAAACACGGTGTAGCCGTCCGGCGCGGCCTTGGACGCGAGGCTGGCGCCGACCGTGCCGCCGGCGCCGCCGCGGTTGTCGATCACGAACTGCTTGCCCAGCTGCTTGGACAGCTGCGCGGTCAGCGGGCGCGCGAAGGCGTCGGTGCCGCCGCCGGCGGGGAACGGCACGATCACGGTGACCGGCTTGGACGGCCAGGTATCGGCGTGCGCGGGGGCGGCGAGCATGGCGCCGGCACCAATGCCGGCCACGCCGAGAACCAGGCCCGCTGCGCGCGCGCAGGCGGCCAGGCTGAACTGACGACGATTCATCTTTGTCTCCTCTCTCTCTTCTGGAAAGTCAATCTGATTGCCGCGCGCGTCCGCATGGACGTTACGCGGCCGGCTTTGCTTCTACGACATGGCTCCCGTCAAAACGACGCGGCGCGCGCGGCGCCGCGGGTGCAAGGGGTAAGGACAAGGGCAAGGGCAATCCCCGTGACCGGACCAGGATCACAGCAGCTTGCCGACGCTGCGGCTGATGCGCGGGTTGCCTGCGCCCAGGCGTGCCAGATTGTCATCCAGCGCCTCGGGCACGTAAAGGTAATTGACCATCATGCCGCAGCTCTGGCTGCGGCCCTTGCGCGACAGGTCGGCGCCCCAGTTGAGCCGCTCCACGCAGGCGCCGTTGCCAAGGTGGAAACGCGCCACCGGGTCGGCCGGCATCGACTGGTTGCGCTCGCGCACCAGGAAGTGCGCGGCCAGCGTCAGCGCGGTGTCGCGCACCACGGCATCGGCGGCATCCGGCGCCAGCGCCTCAAGCCACGCCGCGCCGTCGACGGGCGCGTCGCCGTGGCGCTCGCTCCAGCGCGCCAGCCGCTTGTCGCCCAGCACGCGCGCCACGGCCTCGCCGTCCTGCTTGCGCAGCCAGTCGGCAAAGCCGGGGATCGGCGACAGCGTGGCGAACTGCTTGACCTTGGGGAATTCGCGCTGCACTTCCTCGATCACGCGCTTCAGCAGGAAGTTACCGAAGCTGACGCCGCGCAGCCCCGCCTGGGTGTTGCTGATCGAATAGAAGATCGCCCACTTGACGCGGCGCAGGTCTTCCAGCGGCGCGGCTTCGTCCAGCAGGGTATGGACGTCGGCGGCCATCTCGGGGGCAAAGGCCACCTCGACGAAGATCAGCGGCTCGCGCGGGATGCGCGGGTGGAAGAAGGCGTAGCAGCGGCGGTCGGAATCGAGCCGGTTGCGCAGGTCGGTCCACGAGGCGATCTCGTGCACGGCCTCGTAGCGGATCAGCTTTTCCAGCAGCGACGCGGGCGAGTCCCAGGTGATCGGCTGCAGCTCGAGCAGGCCGACGTCGAACCAGTTGGAGAACAAGCCTTCGAGGTCGTCGTCGAGCGGGCGCAGCCCGGGCATGCGGCGCTGCCAGCGCAGCATGTCGGCGCGCAGCTGGATCAGGAAGTGCAGGCCGCAGGCGCTGTTGCCGCGCTGGCCGTGCAGCGCGGCCAGCCGCTTGAAGAAGCGGATGCGGGCGTTGGACTGCGCCTGGCCCGCGCGCGCGCCCTTGTCGCCCTCGGCCGCGGCGTATTCGCTGCCGCTGCTGGCGACCTCGGCCAGCACCGCCAGCATGCCGCGGCGCGTGGCTTCATCGGCGGCTTCGTATTCGGCCTGCCAGGCCTGCGCGGCGGCATTGGCGGCACCATCGGTCAGGCGCGCATCGAAGCACAGGCGCAGCTGCTCGCGCTGGCGGCGCACCACGCGCGGCGGCAGCGGCGCCTCGCCGTCAGCCGGGGCGGCTTTGGCATCGCCGTTGGCCCTGGCATCGGCCTCGCCCTTGCGCCCCCACCAGCGGCCCAGCCGCGACAGGATATTGGAGCTGGACGGCTCGCTCTCGCCCAGCGGCGCGCTGATCTTCTGGTCACCTGTATCGAAGGAGTTCATGCGGTACCTGCCTTGGATGCATCGATGTGAACGTGGGGGAAACTGTGGCTCGCGCGGCGGTGTGCGGGGTTTAGTCTTCCGCGCCCGCCACGCGCAAGGCCGGCGGGGCGCGCATGGCCCTGGCATCCGCCGCCAGCGCGGCGCCGCCGGCATCGAGCGCCTGCAGCGCGCCGCGCTGGCGCAGCAAATGGGTCTTCATCATGGCTTCGGCGCCTTCGGGGTCGCGCGCCTTGAGCGCGGCAAACACGCTCAGGTGCTCGGCGCAGGATTCGTGGATCCGCCCCGGCAGCTTCAGGCTCTTGTGGCGCGACAGCCGCAGCACCTTGCGCAGGTCGCTGATCAGCCCGCTCAGCCAGCGGTTGCCCGCCAGCCGCTGGATTGCTTCATGGATCTGGGCGTTGGTCTCGTAGTAGGCGTCGATATCGCCGGCCTGCGCATAGCGCGCCAGGTCGGCATGCAGGCCGTCGAGCGCGTCGAGGTCGGCGCGGGTGGCGTTGCGCGCGGCCTCGTAGGCGCAGCGCCCTTCGAGCAGCGCCATCAGCGGGAAGATCTCGTCGAGGTCCTGTTCGGACAGTTCATTGACGAAACATCCCCGGCGCGGCTCCAGCCGCACCAGGCCTTCGGCGGCAAGCACCTTGAGCGCCTCGCGCAGCGGCGTGCGCGAGATGCCCAGCGTTTCGGCCATCGCGCTTTCGTCGATCCATGCGCCCGGCACCAGCGTATGCGCGTCGATCATGGCGCGCAGCCGGTCTGCCACTTCCAGATACAGCGCCTGCTGGACGATGCGCATGCCACCTCCTGTATCGCACGGAGGATCCGATGGCGTGCGCACCGGATCTCATAATTCATAATTATGGATTAGGGCGCGAACGATACAAGGACTTTCGATGGTGCGCCGCAAGGTCGGGCGCGCGGATGGAGCGGGATGGAATGCGGTGAGGTGCGGCGGGCGTCCCTTGCCTCCCCGCAAGGAAACGCCCGCGCCTGAAAGAACTGCCGTACTGCGTGATTCATCGCTGGCGGACACGAATGCATCCGTCGCGTGGGTCCATGGATTGACCTGGCGCTGGCCCTGCGCCACCCCTGTTGCAAACGCGCCAAAGCGCGTGGATTTTCCCGTGCCCTTTGATCCGTGCAGAGCGGCTGGCGTAACTCTCGACCCGAAAGAGCCTTGCTCCCCCCTCGCACTGCCGTTGGCGGCTGTGGCTCGCCGCTCATCTTGTAACAATGACAATAGCGATTTACGTGCCAGTCGGGCTAAGCCCTTGATTTTATGGATGGCACCGAACCGCAATTTGTTACAGGATGAGATCAGTGTAACAGGATGTTTCCAAACTGTTACGAGGGTTTTCCATGGTGCCCGCGTTGCGGCACCGGCTGACGGCGCGCGGCCATGCAAATTGTGCCGTCAGCGATATTTATCGGTGTCAGAATGTGAGGCCGTCGCCGCAATTGCCTTGCCTGGCATCGTTGCGTTTTTGAAACAGGCGCCGGCTCCCGCGGGTTTCTCCTGTATCCATCGCACCTCACTCCGGAGTTCACGCCATGCAAGCTGGCAGCGATTTCACCCTGGCCACCCCGGCCGAAC
Organism: Cupriavidus nantongensis; assembly: GCF_001598055.1. Classification (NCBI taxonomy): domain Bacteria; kingdom Pseudomonadati; phylum Pseudomonadota; class Betaproteobacteria; order Burkholderiales; family Burkholderiaceae; genus Cupriavidus; species Cupriavidus nantongensis. The sequence continues at coordinate 4,034,763 of NZ_CP014844.1, forward strand.
CGGCCGAACCGGCCGAACCGGCAGCGCCCCACGGCCCACGCGCTGCCGCGCTGCGGCCGCTGGCGCTGAGCTTCACCGGATCGGGCTCCGAATACTTCCGTATCTGGATCGTCAATGCGCTGCTGACCATCGTCACGCTGGGCATCTATTCCGCCTGGGCCAAGGTGCGCACGCTGCAGTACTTCTATCGCAATACGCGGCTGGACGGCGCCAGCTTCGACTACCACGGCAAGCCGTCGGCGATCCTGAAAGGCCGGGCCATCGTGTTCGGGCTGGTGCTCGCGTTCCAGTTCGCGTCGACCTTCTCGCCGTTCCTGGCGCTGGCGATGCTGGTGGTGCTGCTGGCGGTGTTTCCGTTGCTGCTGGTGCGCTCGCTGCGCTTCCGCATGGCCAACTCCAGCTACCGCGGCCTGCGCTTCGGCTTCACCGGCGGCGATGCCGAGGCCTACCGGGTATTCGTGCTGTGGCCGCTGGCCGCGGTCGCCACGCTGGGCCTGCTGGGGCCGCTGGCGCACCAGCGCTTCAAGCGCTACCAGCATAACCACACCCGCTTCGGCACGGCACCGTTCGGCTTCCACGCCTGCGCGGGCGATTTCTACCGGACCTACCTGCGCGCCTTCGGCGTGGTGCTGGCGGGCACGCTGGTGATGGCCGCGGCCGGCTTCCTGATGGCGCCGGGCATCGGCAACTTCGGCGCGGCGGCGCTGCTTGGCTTCGGCATCGCCGGCTTCTACCTGGGCATGCTGTCGGTCAGCCCCTACCTGATGGCGCGGCTGCAGAACGTGGTGTGGAGCCACACCACGCTGGCGCCGCACGCGTTCCGCAGCGAGGTCAGCGCCGCGCGCATGGTCTTTATCTTTGTCACCAACCTGATTGCGATCGCGCTGACGCTGGGCCTGTTCCTGCCGTTCGCGCGCGTGCGCGCCACGCGCTACCGGCTGCAGTGCGTGACCATGCTTGCGGCGGGCCCGCTCGACAGCTTCGTCGCCGGCGAGGCCCAGCAGGTGGGCGCGCTGGGCGACGCGGCGGTAGACTGGTACGACATCGACATCGCGCTCTGACACGCTCTGACGCGCCATGATCCCGGTCACCTTCTTCGACGGGCGCTCGTCGCGCGCGCATCCGGCCACGCTGGCCGTGGAGGCGCAGCAGGCCGTGCTGCGCGACGCCGACGGCGCCGAATTGCGACGCGCGCCGCTGTCGCAGCTGCGCGTGTCGGAACGCGTGCGCCGCGCGCCGCGGCTGGTCACCTTTGCCGACGGGGCCTTCTGCGAGGTCACCGACCATGCCGCCTTCGACCGGTTGCTGGCCGCCACCGGCCACCGCGACGGCCTGGTGGCGCGCGCGCAGAACAGCTGGCGCCTGGCCGGCGTGGCCGTGGCGGCGCTGGTGGCGGTGCTGGTGCTGGGCTACTACGTGTTGCTGCCATGGGGCGCGGGCATGATGGCACGCGCGGTGCCGGCGGAACTGGAGGCCCGGCTCGGCCAGCTGACGCTGGAAAGCCTGGACCAGGGCATGCTCGCGCCGACGCAGTTGCCGGCCGCCGAGCAGGCGAAGATCCGCGCCGGCTTCGCGGCGCTGCGGCGCCCGCGCGACGCGGCACACCATTACCAGATCCTGTTCCGCCAGGGCGGCGAGATCGGCGCCAATGCGCTGGCCTTGCCGGGCGGCATCATCATCGTTACCGACGAGCTGGTCGGCGTGGCGGGCACCGGCGCCGGATTGATGGGGGTGCTGGCCCATGAGGCGGGCCACGTGGCGCGCCGCCACGGGCTGCAGCAGGTGATCCAGGGCTCGGCTCTGGCCGCGCTGTCGGCCTACCTGTTCGGCGATATCTCGTCGGTGCTGGCGGGCGTGCCCGCCGCCATGCTGACCTTGCGCTATTCGCGCGACCACGAGCGCGAGGCCGACGCCTATGCCATCGACGTGATGCAGCGCAACGGCCTGCCGCCCGCGGCGCTGGCCGACGTGCTGGTGGCGCTGGAGCAGCGCGAGAGCAAGCCCGATGAAGCGCAGGCGGAGCGCGGCGAAGACTTCCTGTCGACGCACCCGCACACGCAGGCGCGCATCGACGCACTGCGCCGCGCCGGCCGCTAGCCGCGCAGCGCGCGGGGGAAAAGCGGGAGTCAGGCCGCCGGCTGCGGCGCGCCGGCGCCGGGCTGGCGGCGATAGGCCCAGATCACCATGGCGATGCCTGCCAGGATCATCGGCAGGCTCAGCCACTGCCCCATCGACAGCTTCAGCGCCAGCAGGCCAAGGAAGTTGTCGGGCTCGCGCGCGAACTCCGCGGCGAAGCGGAACGCGCCGTAGCCGATCAGGAAGACGCCCGACACCGCTCCCATCGGCCGCGGCTTGCGCGCGAACAGCCACAGGATGATGAACAGTGCCACGCCCTCGCCGGCAAACTGGTAGAGCTGCGACGGATGGCGCGGGATATTGTCGCCGGCCTGCGGGAAGATCATGCCCCACGGCAGGTCGGTGGCGCGGCCCCACAGCTCGCCGTTGATGAAGTTGCCGATGCGCCCGGCGGCCAGCCCGCACGGGATCATCGGTGCGATAAAGTCGGTCACTTCCATCCAGTGGCGCCGGCGCAGCTTGCCGAACAGCCACATCGCCACCACCACGCCCAGAAAGCCGCCATGGAAGGCCATGCCGCCCTCCCACACCTTGAAGATCTCCATCGGGTGCGACAGGTAGTACGACGGCTTGTAGAACAGCACGTAGCCCAGCCGCCCGCCCAGGATCACGCCCAGCACGCCGAAGAACAGCATGTCGTCGAGGTCGCGCGTGGTCCAGCCCTTGGCGGCGATATGCGGCTGGCGGATGCGCAGGCGCCCGAACCACAGGAACATGACGAACCCGGCCAGGTACATCAGCCCGTACCAGCGGATCGCAAGCGGGCCCAGGTGGATGGCAACCGGGTCGAACTGGGGATGAATCAGCATGTTGGCGTGAATGGTGGTTGTGAGGCGGCGGCGCGCGCCGTGCGGCGCCAGTAAGACGCGCGGGTGCGGCGAAGGTTGCATGGCAATGCCAGCGCCTGGCCCGCGCACGCATCGTAGCCCGTAATGATGTCACAAATAACCGCGCCGCCCCGCGAGGCAGACGGCACCGGCGGCGCTCGCCGGCGCCCGGACAATCCATTTGACACACCCAGACGCACGCGTCATTCTTGCCCCATCACAGCGCCCGCCGCGCGCCCGCGGCGGCATAGAACAACAATCCCGGAGGCCCCCACCATGGCATTCAACAAGCGCTCCCGGCACATCACGCAAGGCGTGGCGCGCTCCCCCAACCGGTCGATGTACTACGCGCTCGGCTACCAGAAGGAGGACTTCGACAAGCCGATGGTGGGCATCGCCAACGGCCATTCGACCATCACGCCGTGCAATGCCGGCCTGCAGCGCCTGGCCGACGCCGCCATCGACGCGATCAGGGCCGCCGGCGCCAACCCGCAGGTGTTCGGCACGCCCACCATCTCGGACGGCATGTCGATGGGCACCGAAGGCATGAAGTACTCGCTGATCTCGCGCGAGGTCATCGCCGACTGCATCGAGACCGCGGCGCAGGGCCAGTGGATGGACGGCGTGGTGGTGATCGGCGGCTGCGACAAGAACATGCCGGGCGGCATGATCGCGCTGGCGCGCACCAACGTGCCGGGCATCTACGTCTACGGCGGCACCATCAAGCCGGGCCACTGGAAGGGCAAGGACCTGACCATCGTGTCGTCGTTCGAGGCCGTCGGCGAGTTCACCGCGGGGCGCATGAGCGAGGAAGACTTCGAAGGGGTGGAACGCAACGCGTGCCCGTCCACCGGCTCGTGCGGCGGCATGTACACCGCCAACACCATGAGTTCGTCGTTCGAGGCGCTGGGCATGTCGCTGCTCTATTCGTCGACCATGGCCAACCCGGACCAGGAAAAGGTCGACAGCGCCGCCGAATCGGCGCGGGTGCTGGTCGAGGCGGTCAAGCGCGACCTCAAGCCGCGCGACATCATCACGCGCGAGTCGATCGAGAACGCGGTGGCGCTGATCATGGCCACCGGCGGCTCCACCAACGCGGTGCTGCACTACCTGGCGATCGCGCATGCCGCCGAGGTGGAATGGAGCATCGACGACTTCGAGCGCATCCGCCGCAAGGTGCCGGTGATCTGCAACCTCAAGCCGTCGGGCCAGTACGTGGCGACCGACCTGCACCGCGCCGGCGGCATCCCGCAGGTGATGAAGATCCTGCTCAGGGCCGGCCTGCTGCACGGCGACTGCATCACCATCACCGGCCGCACCCTGGCCGAGGAACTCGAGCACGTGCCCGACGCCCCGCGCGCAGACCAGGACGTGATCCTGCCGATCGAGCGGGCGCTCTACGCCGAGGGCCACCTGGCCATCCTGAAGGGCAACCTCGCCGAGGAAGGCGCGGTCGCCAAGATCACCGGCCTGAAGAACCCGGTCATCACCGGCCCGGCGCGCGTGTTCGAGGACGAGCAGAGCGCGATGGACGCGATCCTGGCCGACCGCATCAACCCCGGCGACATCCTGGTGCTGCGTTACCTGGGCCCCAAGGGCGGCCCCGGCATGCCGGAGATGCTGGCGCCGACCTCGGCCATCATCGGCAAGGGCCTGGGCGAGTCGGTCGGCTTTATCACCGACGGCCGCTTCTCGGGCGGCACCTGGGGCATGGTGGTCGGCCACGTCGCGCCGGAGGCGTACGTCGGCGGCAACATCGCGCTGGTGCAGGAGGGCGACTCGATCACCATCGACGCGCACCAGCTGCTGCTGCAACTGAACGTATCGGACGAAGAACTGGCCCGGCGCCGCGCCGGCTGGAAGGCACCGGCGCCGCGCTATACACGCGGGGTGCTGGCGAAGTTTGCGCGGCTGGCATCGACGGCGAGCAAGGGGGCGGTGACGGACTGAGGCGTCTCGCATGCCGGCGGTCTGCTCCCCTCGCCCGCTGTATAGACCGGGGACATGGTGGACGCATGTGCGAGGACATGGTGGACACATTGTAGACGTCAAGGGGTTACGTCCCTAGGTGATGCTTGTGGCCTGCACGCCGCTGCGGCGTGCAGGCTAATTTCGCCGATTTCAAAGCGGCTGAACCATATGGCCAACACGCCGTCGCGCCGGGTCGGGCGTAGCGCGATCCACTGGCCGATGAACGCCTTGCCGATCTTGATGCGCCGGTTGCCAACCATGATCCGTGCGCTGCTGTCGACCTTGTAGACACGGTCGCCGCTCTGGTACTGCACCTCCGGCAGCGCCTCCGGGTAGGCCACGTTGCTCACGCGATAGCGTTGGGCCGGCACCTGCATTCCCAGGGCCTGATGGGGTCGCTCGTGGTTGTACACGTACCGATATCGATCGAAGACCTGCTGCGCCTCGGTGTTGTCCACGAAGCGGCGGTGCTGCAGGACTTCGGCCTTCAGGGTGCGGTGGAACCGCTCGTCCTTGCCCTGTGTTTGTGGGTGATAGGGCCGTGAATGGCTGACCCGGATCCCTAGTTGCATTAACCAGACCGTCAGCCTGGTGTAGCCCAGCCCCTCTTCGTCGCCGCCTCCCCATGGAGGGCCGTTATCCATGGTGATGCGCCGGGGCAGGCCGTAGCGGCGGAAGGCCCCGATCAGCTGCTGCTGCACCGTCTGGCGGCGCTGGTCCGCGCAGGCTGCCAGGCACAGGTTGAAGCGGGAATGGTCGTCGATCAGCGTGAGCGGAAAGCAGACGCCCTGCTCATTGGGCACCTGACCCTTGAAGTCCATCTGCAGCAGCTCGTTGGGTTCGTCGTGCTCGAACCGCCGCCAGGGGGTGGCCTGGGCGCTGGCCTGCGGATCGATCAGACCATGTCGATGCAGGATCGAGGTCACCGTGCTGGGCGCAGGCACCTCGGCGTGGCCCAGGTCGGACAGCCTGCGGCTGATCTTGCGCCCACCCCAGGTCGGGTGTTCGCGGCGCAGCATCAGCACCAGTTCCTCCAGGAAATCAGCGGTGCGCTCGGGGCTGTGGTGCGGCCGCCTGGGCCGGTCGGCCAAGCCCGCGGCGCCTTCCTGCCGATGCCGGGCCAGCCACTTATAAGCGGTTTGCGGACTGATCGAGAACCGTCGGCACAGCTCCCGACGGTTGCATCCCGGCTGGGAAGCCAGGGCAATGAACTCCAGGCGAAGGCTCATGGTGTCTCGGGCGCTCCACGGCATGGTTCGTTCTCCCGGGCAGATATCTGCCCGGGAGTGTCAACCATGTCCTCGCACACCTGTCACCTATGTCCCCGGTCCATACAGCCCGCTTGCGGGAGAGGGGTCGGGGGAGAGGGCCGGCGCACGCAAGAACGACGGCATTCACTTCGTGGAAGCTCCTGCCCTCTCCCCCGCCCCTCTCCCAGAGGGAGAGGGGAGAAAACCCTGAGCGTGGCTCAGGCCTCAATTCCCACCCGGCGCCTTCTCCATCTCCTCCAGCGTCGCATCCAGCCACTCCACCAGCCGCGCTTCCAGCGACTGCGTCAGCTCGCTGGCCAGCTGCGCCGTCAGCGGTGCCAGCCGGGACTGCAGCGTGGCTTCGGTGTGGGCCGCGACCACCTGCGGCCATTCGGTGCGAAAGCGCATCATCACGCGGCTCAGCAGCTCGGTGCGCACCGCGCGCAGGTCGTCGTCGCCGGCGTTGGTGTCGGCATCGGTGGCGGCGTCCGTCTGCACCGCGGGCTGGGCCGGCACGATCGCGTCGTCCAGCGCGGCGTCGCCGGTGTCGCCCACCTGCATCACCATGCCGGCATCGTCCATGCCAAAGGTGTCGATCACGCCGTCGTCCGCCGCGGCGCCCGCCTGCGCCGGCGCCGCGGTGTCGGCATCGGGCAGTTCCACGACTTCGGTCAGCAGCGGGATGCTGTCGTGCGGTTCCGGCCGCGGGATCACCCGCGAGGTGGTGCGTTCGCTCATGCGGCGTCTCCCTTGGGCTGGCCGATGTCGTGGTGCGTCAGCGGATAGCCGCGTTCGCGGTAGAAGCGGTAGCGCTGGCGGCCGGCCTCGCGCGCGGCGTCGCCGGCGCCGACCACTTCGATCAGCCGCTCGAAGCTGGCAAACTGCGCCGGCGCCTGGTCAGCCAGGTTGATCAGCAGCTGGTGGTGCGGCACGCCCTCGGTGGTAGCGGCCAGCAGGATCGGGGTCACCGCCGCGTTCGGGCTTTCCAGCCCGCAGTGCGGCAGGAAGTCGAGCGCGGAGAAGGTCCACAGGCGCGCGTCCAGGTCCGCCAGCTGCGCCGGCGCGCCGTGGATCACCACCTTCTGCCCGGCGCCGTAGGCCTTGCGGACCAGCCGGCAGACATAGCCGAGCACGTCCGGCACGTTGCTGTGGAAGTCGATGCGCGTCATGGACGGTTGCGCCGCGCTCAGGCCGCGCGGTCCATCAGGAACTGCGTCAGCAGCGGCACCGGACGGCCGGTGGCGCCCTTGGCCGCGCCGCTCTTCCACGCGGTGCCGGCGATGTCCAGGTGGGCCCAGTCGTACTTCTCGGTAAAGCGCGCCAGGAAGCAGGCCGCGGTGACGCTGCCGGCCGGGCGGCCGCCGATATTGCCCATGTCGGCAAAGTTGGACTTGAGCTGGTCCTGGTATTCGTCGTCCAGCGGCATGCGCCAGGCGGTATCCATGGCGCGGCGGCCCGCCTGCAGCAGCGCGTCGGCGAGCGCGTCGGAGCGCGCGTACAGGCCGCTGTTGACATGGCCGAGCGCGATGATGCAGGCGCCGGTCAGCGTGGCCACGTCGATCACCGCGGCCGGCTTGAAGCGCTCGACATAGGTCAGCGCGTCGCACAGGATCAGGCGGCCCTCGGCGTCGGTGTTGAGGATTTCGATGGTCTGGCCCGACATGCTGGTGACCACGTCGCCGGGCTTGGTGGCGATGCCGCTGGGCATGTTCTCGCAGGTGGGCACCACCGCCACCACGTTGAGCTTCAGGCCCATCTCGGCCACGGCCTGGATCGTGCCCAGCACCGAGGCGGCGCCGCACATGTCGTACTTCATCTCGTCCATGCCCTCGCCCGGCTTGAGCGAGATGCCGCCGGTATCGAAGGTGATGCCCTTGCCCACCAGCACCACCGGCGCCTGCTTGGCGCCGGCGCCGTCGTAGCGCAGCACGATGAACTGGGGCGGCTCCTCGCTGCCCTTGGTCACGGCCAGGAACGCGCCCATGTTGAGCGCCTCGATCTGCTTGCGCCCGAGGATCTCGGCCTTGAGCTTGTGGCGCTTGGCGATGCTGCGCGCGGTATTGGCCAGGTAGGTCGGGGTGCAGATATTGGACGGCAGGTTGCCGAGGTCGCGCGTCAGCTCCATGCCGTTGGCAATGGCGGTGCCGCGCACCGCGGCCTGGGTCGCGGCGCGGGCATCGCCGCTGTCGACCGCGATCACGACCTTGCGCAGCGAAGACTTGTCGTTGCCGTTGGGCTTGCCGCTGGCGGCATTCTGGGCGTTGGCGCGTTTCAGTCCGGGATGGCGCTCGAGCAGGCGGTAGCCGGCTTCGCGCACCAGCGTGATGGTGGTGATCACGGTCCACGATACGTCGCGCTGCTGCGGCGCCTGTTGCGCCAGGCACCACAGCGCCGAGGCCGCGCGCGTGGACGACAAGGCACGCACCGCGGTGCGCACCGCGTCGGCGAAGGCCTTGTCGGTGAAATCGGCTTCCTTGCCCAGGCCCACCAGCAGCACGCGCGCGGCGCCCACGCCGGCGACTTCATGCAGCATCAGCTGGGTGCCGCGCTTGCCTTCGAAGTCGCCCTGCTTGACCAGCCGTCCCACCAAGCCCTTGGTGGCCACATCGAGGGCCTTGGCGACGCCGCCGAGGTTCTGGCCTTCGAACAGGCCGACCACCAGGCAGTCGGTCTTGGTCGCCAGGAAACCATTTTGGCCGGCTTTGCTCCAATCCAGGGCTTTTGTGCTAAATTCCATCGCGCTTCCTTCCAGGGGCTCGTTAGACACGAAAGCCTCCATTATCCGCGATTTTTACCCCGCGACCTGCCGCCGCTGATACGCCCCGGTCACGTTGACAGCACGCTGTGCCGTCAGCCAGCCGTTCTGCCAGGCACCTCGCACGGCACATCGCCCGCTCCGGCCGGCAGCCCGGAACCGAACCCGCATGATCCTTCAACAAGCCCTGCGACGCGAGCTTGCCTACACCGCCGGGGCGGTGTTCCTGGTGATGCTGACCTTCATGCTCACCTCGCTCGTGATCCGCATCCTGGGGATGGCCGCCAACGGCAAGGCCAGCCCCAACGACGTGCTGATGCTGATCGGCCTGGCCACCATCGGCTACCTGTCGATCCTGCTGTCGGCGACGCTGTTCATTTCCACCCTGATCGTGCTGACGCGCTGGTACAAGGATTCGGAAATGGTGGTGTGGTTCTCGGCCGGCATCTCGCTGCGCGACCTGGTCAAGCCGGTGCTGCAGTTCGCCGCGCCCTTCATCGTGCTGGCGCTGCTGCTGGGCCTGTTCGCGTGGCCGTGGGCCAACCAGCAGAGCGCGCTGTTCCGCGACCGCTTCGAGCAGCGCGGGGTGATGTCGATGATCGCCGCCGGCCGCTTCATCGAGCCGGCCAAGGCCAACTACGTGCTGTTTATCGAGGGCATCGACGCCGACATGAAGCATGCGCGCAATGTCTTCGTCGCCAATGCCGAAGCCGACAAGATCGGCGTGGCGCTGGCGCACCAGGGCCAGTTCGAGACCATGCCCAACGGCGACCGCCTGGTGGTGATGGAGAATGGCCGCCGCTATTCCGGCACGCCCGGCCAGATCGACTACCGCATCGTCGAGTTCGAGCGCTACGCGGTCAAGGTGGACAACAAGCCGCCCGAGTCCGAGGCCAAGCTGCCGCCCAAGAGCCGCGACACCATCGAGCTGATCCGCAACCCCACGCGCGAGAACCTGGGCGAGCTGATCTGGCGCATCTCGCTGCCGATCCTGGCCTTCAACTTCGTCATGATCGCGATCCCGCTGGCCTACGTTAACCCGCGCCTGGGCCGCTACACGCCGCTGGTGTTCGCGGTGCTGATCTACCTGACCTACAGCAACCTGGTCAACCTGTCGCAGTCCTGGGTGCGCAACGGCTCGATCCCGTTCTGGCTGGCCTGGTGGCCGATCCACCTGGCGGTGTTCCTGGGCGCGCTGGTGCTGTTCCGCTACCGCCAGAACCGCAGCCTGGGTGGCTGGCGCGCCGTGTTCGGGCTGCGCAAGCGCGATGCCGCGCCCGCCGCCGGAGGCCGGGCATGAGGATCCTGCGCGTCTACGAACGCTATTTCGGCCGGCTGGTCTATAGCGTGTTCGCCTTCATCCTGTTCGCGGTGCTGTCGCTGTTCGTGTTCTTCGATATGCTCAACGAGCTGGAGAACGTCAACGCCCAGTACACCTCGCTGGTGGCGCTGTTCCACGTCCTGCTGCAGGCACCCACGCGGGTGTACGAGGTGCTGCCGATCGCGGTGCTGATCAGCGCGATCTATGTGTTCTCGCAGCTGGCCAGCCAGTCCGAGTACACCATCTTCCGCGTCGCCGGCCTGAACACGCGCCAGGCGCTGTTCTCGCTGTTCAAGCTGGCGGTGCCGCTGGCGATCGTGACCTTCCTGTTCGGCGAGTTCATCGGCCCGCGCGCCGAGCAGTATGCGCAGAAGATCAAGCTGGAGGCGATTGGCGCGACGGTGTCGTCGGGCTTCCGCTCCGGGGTCTGGGTCAAGGACCGCGACAAGGATGCCAGCGGCGGGGGCGAGATCACCCGCTTCGTCAACGTGGCGGGACTGCGGCCGGACCAGACCATCACCGGCATCACCATGTACGAGTTCGATCCGCAGTACCGGCTGCGCGTGATCCGCGTGGCGAAGGAAGGGCGCTACCAGGGCGGCCAGTCGTGGGAGCTGCAGAACGTCAGCGAGACCCGCTTCGTCGAACTGGCGCCGCAGGCCGACGGGGCGCAGCCCGCGCCCGGCACGCCGGCGCGCGACACGCTCGCGCCGGACTTCCGCGCCGAGCAGGTCAAGTTCCCGCGCGTGGCCATGCATTCGGAGCTGACCCCGCAGATCCTGTCGGTGCTGCTGGTGACGCCGGAGCGGATGTCGACGCTGGACCTGTTCCGCTATATCCGCCACCTGCGCGACAACAAGCAGGACACCCAGCGCTACGAGATCGCGTTCTGGAAGAAGGTGATCTACCCGCTGACGCTGTTCGTGATGGTGGCGCTGGCGCTGCCGTTCGCCTACCTGCACGCGCGCGCCGGCGCGGTCGGCGTCAAGGTGTTCGGCGGCATCATGCTGGGGCTGTCGTTCCACCTGTCGAACACGCTGTTCTCGCACGTCGGCCTGCTGCATACCTGGCCGCCGATCATCTCGGCGCTGGTGCCTGGTACGCTCTACCTGATGGTGGCGCTGCTGGCGCTGCGTTGGGTCGACCGGCACTGAGCACCGCCATGGCAGCCGGCGACCGCGCCCTGGTCCTGTTCGCGCACGGCGCGCGCGATGCGCGCTGGCGCGAGCCGTTCGAGCGGCTGCAGCAGAAGCTGGTGGCCGCCCTGCCCGGCTGCGCGGTGCGGCTGGCGTTCCTGGAGCTGATGTCGCCGCTGCTGGCGGATGCGCTGGCCGAACTGGCCGCAGCAGGCGTGACCGAGGTCACCGTGGTGCCCGTGTTCTTCGGGCAGGGCGGGCATATCCGGCGCGATTTGCCGGCGCTGATCGACCAGTGCCGGCAGGCCCATCCCGGCTTGCGCATCCATTGCGCCGCCGCGGTAGGCGAGTCGGATGCGGTGCTGGAGGCGATTGCGGCGTATTGTGTGGCGTCGTTGAGGGCGGCTTCGCCTGACGAAACCTGACCTTCCGGCACACCCATTGTGTGCTCCCTCTCCCGCGTGCGGGAGAGGGTTGGGGTGAGGGCCAGGATTGCCCACGAAGTACACGGCAGTGGTATGCCAGTGCCTGCCCTCTCCCCCGGCCCCTCTCCCACTGTATGGACCGGGGACATAGGTGACAGGTGTGCGAGGACATGGTTGACACTCCCGGGCAGATATCTGCCCGGGAGAACGAACCATGCCGTGGAGCGCCCGAGACACCATGAGCCTTCGCCTGGAGTTCATTGCCCTGGCTTCCCAGCCGGGATGCAACCGTCGGGAGCTGTGCCGACGGTTCTCGATCAGTCCGCAAACCGCTTATAAGTGGCTGGCCCGGCATCGGCAGGAAGGCGCCGCGGGCTTGGCCGACCGGCCCAGGCGCCCGCGCCACAGCCCCGAGCGCACCGCTGATTTCCTGGAGGAACTGGTGCTGATGCTGCGCCGCGAACACCCGACCTGGGGTGGGCGCAAGATCAGCCGCAGGCTGTCCGACCTGGGCCACGCCGAGGTGCCTGCGCCCAGCACGGTGACCTCGATCCTGCATCGACATGGTCTGATCGATCCGCAGGCCAGCGCCCAGGCCACCCCCTGGCGGCGGTTCGAGCACGACGAACCCAACGAGCTGCTGCAGATGGACTTCAAGGGTCAGGTGCCCAATGAGCAGGGCGTCTGCTTTCCGCTCACGCTGATCGACGACCATTCCCGCTTCAACCTGTGCCTGGCAGCCTGCGCGGACCAGCGCCGCCAGACGGTGCAGCAGCAGCTGATCGGGGCCTTCCGCCGCTACGGCCTGCCCCGGCGCATCACCATGGATAACGGCCCTCCATGGGGAGGCGGCGACGAAGAGGGGCTGGGCTACACCAGGCTGACGGTCTGGTTAATGCAACTAGGGATCCGGGTCAGCCATTCACGGCCCTATCACCCACAAACACAGGGCAAGGACGAGCGGTTCCACCGCACCCTGAAGGCCGAAGTCCTGCAGCACCGCCGCTTCGTGGACAACACCGAGGCGCAGCAGGTCTTCGATCGATATCGGTACGTGTACAACCACGAGCGACCCCATCAGGCCCTGGACATGCAGGTGCCGGCCCAACGCTATCGCGTGAGCAACGTGGCCTACCCGGAGGCGCTGCCGGAGGTGCAGTACCAGAGCGGCGACCGTGTCTACAAGGTCGACAGCAGCGCACGGATCATGGTTGGCAACCGGCGCATCAAGATCGGCAAGGCGTTCATCGGCCAGTGGATCGCGCTACGCCCGACCCGGCGCGACGGCGTGTTGGCCATATGGTTCAGCCGCTTTGAAATCGGCGAAATTAGCCTGCACGCCGCAGCGGCGTGCAGGCCACAAGCATCACCTAGGGACGTAACCCCCTGACGTCTACAATGTGTCCACCATGTCCTCGCACATGCGTCCACCATGTCCCCGGTCTATACATCCCGCGCGCGGGAGAGGGGAGCACACCGCCAGCGTGCCAGCGTTGTCAGGCCGCCCTGACAGTCATCGTGTCGGCCGCCCTTTTGGCCACTTCAGAAGCCCGCGCGGCCAGCGCGGCGCCGATCATCAGCAGGCTGGGCTGCACCGGATCGATCCACGCCGCCGCTTCACCCGCCGCCATCTGGCCGAGCGTGAACTCGCGGCTGCGCTGTTGCGGCGTGGTGGCGGCTTCCACCACCCAGGCCGGCGTCGACGCGGGCTTGCCGTGCGCGATCAGCTGCGCGGCGATCGATGCGGCCTGGTCGCGGCCCATGTAGTAGACCAGCGTGTCGGCCTTGACCGCGGCTTCGATATCGGCCGAGCCCTCGCCGTCCGCGGCCTTGGCCTGCGTGGCAAAGGCCACGCTGCGCGACACGCCGCGCTTGGTCAGCGGCTTGCCGATGGCCGAAGCGGCGGCCAGCGCGGCGGTGATGCCGGGCACCACCTCGTACTCGATGCCGGCCGCTTCCAGCGCCTGCAGCTCCTCGTCGGCGCGGCCGAACAGCATCGGGTCGCCGCCCTTCAGCCGCACCACGCGTTCGTACTTGCTGGCGAGGTCGACGATCTGGCGGTTGATAAACAGCTGCGCGGTCGAGCGCTGGCCGCAGCGCTTGCCGACTTCGACCAGCTCGGCCTGCGGACACCAGGCCAGCATCTCCGGCGACACCAGCGCGTCGTGCAGCACCACTTGGGCTTCGCCCAAAAGCCGTGCACCACGCACCGTAATGAGGTCTGCCGCACCGGGGCCTGCCCCGATCAGGTACACCTTGCCGAAAGTCTTCTGTGCCTGCTTGCCCATCTGCAACCCCTTGTCCGCTCGATCCTGTTCGTTACCGATCAGGAGAACGCACGGATCATGCCCGCGGCCACCGTGTGGTTGGTCGCCTCGTCGATCAGCACGAACGCGCCCGTGGCCGGATTATCGCCGTAGGCGTCGCACACGATCGGCTTCTGCAGCGAGATCTGCACCGAGCCGATATCGTTCAGGCGGATCTCGTGGCGGCCGGTCTCGTGCGACAGCGTATGCACGTCCAGCACGCGGTCCACCGCCGACACGCGCGCGAATACGCTCGCCGTGGTGTGCTTGAGCACGTACTTGCGCGCCGGGTTCAGCGACTCGTCGTCGAACCAGCACAGGTCGGCCTGCAGCTTCTTCGCGGAAGCCGTGCCCGCGTCGGCGGCAACGAACATGTCACCGCGTGATACATCGACGTCCTCGGCCAGGCGCACGGTGACGGTGTCGCCGACGTTGGCGGATTCGGCCGCGCCGTTGGGCGTCAGCACTTCGGCGACCACGGCTTCGCGGTTGGCCGGCAGCACGCGCAGCTTCTGGCCGACGCGCACGGTGCCCGCTTCGACGCGGCCGGCGTAGCCGCGGAAGTCGTCCGACTGCGAACCGTCCTGGCGGATCACCAGCTGCACCGGGAAGCGCAGCGCGGCGTCGTCCTCGGGCGCGGCTTCTTCCACCGGCAGGTCTTCCAGCAGCGGCAGCAGCGGCTCGCCCTGGTACCACGGCATCGCCTCGCTCTCGTGCACGATGTTGTCGCCGCGCAGCGCCGACACCGGTACGTAGCGCACGTCCGTCAGGCCCAGCTGCCCGGCCAGTTCGGCGTAGGCGGCGCGGATCTCGTTGAAGGTCTGCTCGCTGTAGTCGACCAGGTCCATCTTGTTGACGGCGACGATCACGTGCCGGATTTCCAGCAGCTTGAGGATCGCCGAGTGGCGCTTGGTCTGCGCCAGCAGCTCGGCGCGGCCGTCGGTGACGGTCACGCGCGTGGCATCGACCAGCACGATCGCCGCATCGGCGGTCGAGGCGCCGGTGACCATGTTGCGGGTGTACTGCTCGTGGCCGGGCGTATCCGCGATGATGAACTTGCGGCGCGCGGTCGAGAAGTAGCGGTAGGCCACGTCGATGGTGATGCCCTGCTCGCGCTCGGCCTCCAGGCCATCGGTCAGCAGCGAGAAGTCGATCTGCTCGCCGGCGGTGCGCTTGTTCTTGGCATTGGCCAGCGCAGTCAGCTGGTCGGACAGCACGGCCTTGCTGTCGTACAGCAGGCGGCCGATCAGCGTGCTCTTGCCGTCGTCGACCGAGCCCGCGGTGATGAAGCGCAGCAGGCCTTGGTGGGTTGCTTGGTGAGTCATGTCTGGATCCTTTGCTGCGTGCGGCTTAGAAGTAGCCTTCCTTCTTGCGGCGCTCCATCGAGGCTTCGCTGGTCTGGTCGTCCATGCGGGTGGCGCCGCGCTCGGTGATCTCGGTCACCGCGGTCTCGGCGATGATCGCTTCGGGCGAATCGGCAACGCTGGCCACCGGGCAGGTGCAGCTGATGTCGCCGACGGTGCGGAAGCGCACCGACAGCACCTCGCTGACATCGCCGTCCTGCTTGGGCGTGATCGGCGTGACCGGCACCAGCAGGCCGTTCTTGCGCACCACTTCGCGCTGGTGCGCGTAGTAGATCGGCGGCAGCGCCAGCTTTTCGCGGGCGATGTACTGCCACACGTCGAGCTCGGTCCAGTTCGAGATCGGGAACACGCGCATCTGCTCGCCTGGCGCCATGCGGGCGTTGTACAGGCTCCACAGCTCGGGGCGCTGGGCCTTGGGATCCCACTGGCCGAACTCGTCGCGGAACGAGAAGATGCGTTCCTTGGCACGCGCCTTCTCTTCGTCGCGGCGGGCGCCGCCCATCAGCGCGTCGAACTGGTGCTCGCCGATGGTTTCGAGCAGCGTCACGGCCTGCGCCGCGTTGCGCGAATCGGTATCCTTGCGCAGGCGCACGGTGCCGCGCTTGATCGAGTCCTCGACATGGCCGACCACCAGCCGCGCACCGAGCTCAGCCACGCGCTGGTCGCGGAACGCGATCACTTCCGGATAGTTGTGGCCGGTGTCGATATGCACCAGCGGGAACGGCAGCTCGATCTTGCGCTCGCCCAGGCGGAACGCCTTCAGCGCCAGGTGCAGCATCACGATCGAATCCTTGCCGCCGGAGAACAGCAGCGCCGGGTTGCGGCACTCGGCCACCACCTCGCGGATGATGTAGATCGATTCCGCCTCGAGGCGGTCGAGATGGTCGTTCTGTACCTGCAACAGGTGCGCCACGCCCGAGGTGGCTTCTGCGATGTCGTTCATGATGCCCATTTTGTTCCGGCCTCAATGCTTGATGTTCTGTTCGTGCAGCCCGCACTCTTTCGAGTCCTTGGACTCCCACCACCAACGTCCCGCGCGCACGTCCTCGCCCGCGCGTACCGCGCGCGTACACGGCTCGCAGCCGATGCTGGGATAGCCCTTGGCGTGCAGGTCGTTGAGCGGCACCTGGTGGCGCTTCAGGTAGGCCCACACTTCAGCCTCGCTCCAGTCCGCCAGCGGGTTGAACTTGGGGATGCCGCGGGCTTCGTCCAGTTCTTCGAACGGCAGCTCGGCGCGGGTCACGGCCTGCTCGCGGCGCTGGCCGGTCAGCCAGGCGTCGGCGTGCGACAGCGCGCGGTTGAGCGGCTCGACCTTGCGGATGCCGCAGCATGACTTGCGCGCGTCGATGCTGTCATAGAAGCCGTTTAGCCCGTGCTTCTTCAGGTAGTTCTCGACCGCCTCGGCATCCGGCGTGAACTGCTCGATGGTGTAGCCGTAGTGCGCCTGCACCTTGTCCAGCACCGCCAGGGTTTCGGCGTGCAGGCGCCCGGTCTGCAGCGTGAACACGCGGATGCCCGCGCGCACGGCTTCGCTGCCGCGCAGGATCGCGTCGGTCAGCACCATGTCCTCGGCAGCCAGGCTCGAGGCAAAGCGCGCGCGAAAGAAGCGGCCGGCGATGCCTGCGAGGCGCTCGGCCAGCTCGCGCTCCTTCTGCTCCAGCGCTTCGATGCTGCCGGTGTACTCGGGCGCGACCCACAGCGCGGGCGGCCGCAGCGCGGATGCCGCGCCGGCCTCGACCACGGGGATTTCGCTCAGCACGGTGCTCATGCCGTTTCCTTCGGCTGCGCACCGACCTCGGCGCGCGCGCGGCGGAACAGCGGCAGCGGCTCGTCGACCGACGCCTGGTAGGTCACGGTGAACTCGGTAAAGCCCTTGATCGCGTCGTCGATGCTCTTGTCCGCACGCACCGCGAAGGCATCGAAGCCGCAGCGCTTCATGAAGTTGAGCTGGTCGCGCAGCACGTCGCCAATCGCGCGCAGCTGCCCTTGCCACTGGTAGCGGGTGCGCAGCAGGTAGGCGGTGGAGAAGCCGCGACCGTCGCGGAACACCGGGAAGTCGACCGCCACCAGCGAGACCCGCTCGAAGTATGCGGCGGCATCGCCCGGCTCGTCTTCCGGCGCCAGCCACACGCCGGTGCGGGCCGCATCGCGGCCGGCCAGCAGCGCTTCATTGGCCTTCCACACCGACAGCGGGAACAGGACAGCATCCTGGCTTTGCACGGCAGCGGTGATGCGCTCTTCGGTCAGCGGCTGCTCTTCCGTGGCACGCAGCACGGTCCAGTTGTCTTCGACGATCACCGGGGTGACGTTGGCACTGCCGGTTGCATCCTGGCGTTGCAGTTGAATGATCTTTGCCATGTTCAGTCTCCGGTCCTCAGGCTTCGGCGCGCTCGCGCGGCTGCTTGTCTGCGTAGACACGCTCCTTGAACGGGGCGATGCCAATGCGGGACAGGGTTTCGATAAAGCGTTCGTCCTCGATGCGGTTGGCGACGAAGGTGTCGATGATGCGGCTCACCACGTCGGGCATTTCCTCGGCGCTGAACGACGGGCCGATCACCTTGCCGAGCGCGGTCTGGTTGCCCTGCGCACCGCCCAGCGTGACCTGGTACCACTCGGACCCGTCCTTGTCGACGCCCAGCACGCCGATATTGCCGACGTGGTGATGGCCGCAGGCGTTGATGCAGCCTGAGATGTTCAGCGAGATCTCGCCCAGGTCGTAGACGTAGTCGAGGTCGTCGAAGCGGTCCTGGATCGCCTGCGCGATCGGGATCGACTTGGCGTTGGCGAGCGAGCAGAAGTCGCCGCCGGGGCAGGCGATGATGTCGGTCAGCAGGCCGATGTTGGGCGTCGCCAGGCCGGCCTTCTTCGCCAGCTGCCACAGCGCGTACAGGTCCTGCTTCTTCACGTCAGGCAGCACCAGGTTCTGCTCGTGCGCGACGCGCAGCTCGCCGAAGCCGAACTGGTCGGCCAGGTCCGCCACGGCTTCCATCTGCGCATCGGTGGCGTCTCCCGGGGGCGAAGCCACGCCCGGCTTGGTCGACAGCGTCACTGCGGCGTAGCCGGGCACCTTGTGGCCGTGCACGCTGCGGCTGACCCAGCGCGCGAAGGCCTTGTCCTCGAGCAGGTGCTTTTCGTACGAGGCGTCGGTATCGGCCAGCTTTTCATACGCCGGCGGCGTAAAGTACTGCGCCACGCGGTCGAACTCGGCCTGCGTCAGCGTGGCCGGGCCGTCCTTGCTGTGCTGCCATTCTTCCTCGACTTCCTGCGCGAACTTGTCGGCGCCGATGGCCTTCACCAGGATCTTGATGCGGGCCTTGTACTTGTTGTCGCGGCGGCCATAGCGGTTGTACACGCGGATCGCCGACTCGATGTAGGTCAGCATGTGCTGCCACGGCAGGTCGTCCTTGATGATCGTGCCCAGGATCGGGGTACGGCCGAGGCCGCCGCCGGCCAGGATGCGCAGGCGCGTTTCGCCGTCGGCATTCTTGTAGGCGTAGACGCCGATGTCGTGCATCTGCACCACGGCGCGGTCGTCCTTCGAAGCCGAGATCGCGATCTTGAACTTGCGCGGCAGGAAGGCGAATTCCGGCTGGAACGTGCTCCACTGGCGCAGCAGCTCGGCCAGCACGCGCGGGTCCACCGACTCGTCCGGCGCCACGCCGGCGAAGTGGTCGGTGGTGATGTTGCGCACGCAGTTGCCCGAGGTCTGGATCGCATGCATCTCGACGCTGGCCAGCTCGGCCAGCACGTCGGGCACGCGCTCCAGTTCCATCCAGTTGTACTGGATGTTCTGGCGGGTCGAGAAATGACCGTAGCCGCGGTCGTATTCGCGCGCGATATGGGCCAGCTTGCGCAGCTGCTTCGACGACAGCAGGCCGTACGGGATCGCCACGCGCAGCATGTAGGCGTGACGCTGCATGTACAGGCCGTTCTGCAGCCGCAGCGGCAGGAATTCTTCCTCGGTCAGCTCGTCCGACAGGCGGCGGCGCACCTGGTCACGGAACTGGGCGACGCGCTCGGCGACGATGCGCTGGTCATATTGGTCGTACTGATACATGGCGGGGTCCGTTCAGTATTCGTTAAATTCAGGAGACGAGCTTGATGGCGACGAGCGTCAGCGTCGTCGCCAGGGCGGCGCGCACCAGCCGCTCGGGCAGCGCCCGCGACAGTTGCGCGCCCAGCCAGATGCCGGGGATCGAACCCACCAGCAGCGCCAGCAGCAAATTCCAGTCGACGGTGCCGAGCCATACGTGGCCCAGCCCGGCCAGCGCCGTCAGCGGGACGGCGTAGGCAATGTCGGTGCCGGCCACTTCGGCCGGCTTCATGTGGGGATACAGCAGCAGGATCAGCGTGGCGCCGACCGCGCCGGCGCCGATCGACGAGACCGTGACCAGCACTCCGATCACCGCGCCGACGATGATGGTGGCAACCACCTGCCTGCGGCCATGCAGCTGGAAGCGCGGGTTGCGTTCCAGCCAGGCCAGCATCTGGCGGCGGAACAGCAGCGACAGCACCGTCAGCAGCACCGACACGCCGATGGTTACGCGGATCGCATGCAGCCACCGGCCGTCGAGTTCGCCGGCGCTCTTCAGTACCAGGATGGCGGCCACCGCCGCCGGCAGGCTGCCGATGCAAAGGCGCCGCACCACCTGCCACTGCACGTGGCCGTGGGCGCGATGCGCGATGGTGCCGAAACCCTTGGTAATGGCGGCGAAGGCCAGGTCGGTGCCGACCGCGGTGGCCGGCGAGAAGCCGAACAGCAGCGTCAGCAGCGGCGTCATCAGCGAGCCCCCTCCCACGCCGGTCAGGCCGACGAGGACGCCTACGAACAGACCGGAAACGGTATAGGCCAGGGACATGGGGGACTCGGTGTGGCGTGGCCCGCGGATCTCGCCGGGGAAGTGGCCGCGGCGGGAAGGCGCACCGAGGGCAGGCCGTTCATTAACAAAGTTCGAGAATCGTAATAAACTGGCCTCATACCTCAAACTAATAAGAAGTTGTTTGTTTATACGACCTCAGATATATGAACTTGCACCAGTTTCGCTTCGTGCGGGAAGCCGTCCGGCAGAACTACAACCTGACCGAGGCCGCTAAAGCGCTCTATACATCACAGCCCGGCGTATCCAAGGCCATCATCGAGCTGGAAGAAGAACTGGGCGTCGATATCTTCACGCGCCACGGCAAGCGGATCCGCAGCCTGACCGAGCCTGGCCGCCGCATCCTCACCTCGGTCGAGAAGATCCTGCAGGAGGTGGAAAGCCTGAAACGCGTCGGCATGGACTATGCGGCACAGGACCAGGGCAACTTCACCATCGCCACCACGCACACGCAGGCGCGCTATGCGCTGCCGCGCGTGATCAGCGAGTTCACCAAGCGCTATCCCAAGGTGCGGCTGTCGATCCAGCAGGGCAACCCGGCCCAGATCGCCGACATGCTGCTGCATGACCAGGCCGATATCGGCATCGCCACCGAAGGCATCTCCAGCGACAAGAACCTGGTGTCGCTGCCGGGCTACCAGTGGACCCATATGGTGATTACGCCGCCCGAGCACCCGCTGCTGGACAAGAAGCACCTGGCGCTGGAAGACCTGATGGAC
Source organism: Cupriavidus nantongensis (assembly GCF_001598055.1). Taxonomy (NCBI): domain Bacteria; kingdom Pseudomonadati; phylum Pseudomonadota; class Betaproteobacteria; order Burkholderiales; family Burkholderiaceae; genus Cupriavidus; species Cupriavidus nantongensis. Next base: position 4,055,850 of record NZ_CP014844.1, read on the forward strand.
TACCCGCTGATCACCTACGATGCCAACTTCGCCGGGCGCACCAAGATCGACAAGGCCTTCGCGCTGCGCCACCTGGTGCCCGACATCGTGCTCGAGGCCATCGACGCGGACGTGATCAAGACCTACGTGGAAATCGGGCTGGGCGTGGGCATCGTCGCCGGCGTCGCCTATGATGCCGAGCGCGACCGCAACCTGCGCGGGATTGCCGCCGGGCACCTGTTCGGCAGCAATGTGACCCACCTGGCAGTCAAGCAGGGGGCCTACCTGCGCAGCTTTGTCTACACCTTCATCGAACTGTTCTCGCCGACGCTCAACCGCAAGCTGGTCGAGCAGGCCATGTCCGGCGAACACGAAGCCTACGAACTCTGAGGCGGCACCGCTGCCGCCCCGCTCTATATAAGAAGCCAATCCACGATGCTGCCTATCCCAATCTGCTGTCCGGAGGTCCTGTGAGCGACCTGCCCCGCATCCACTGGACCGAAAACGGCGTCGAGCACAGCGCCGCCTGGCGCTCCGAGGCCGGCCTGCCGCCGCCGCGGCGCGTGGTCGTCGCCGACGACACCACCAGCGCCGACAGCGCCTACCGCCTTGCCTGCGAAGGGACCGCGCTGCTGTGGCGGGGCGATTTCCAGAACGCGCGCCAGCTGCTGAACGCGCTGGCCCGCCGCACCGAGCGCAAGCCCAAGAAGGCGAGCCGCCCTGGGCACAAGGCCCGGGACAAGGGCCAGGCCGCGTCGCCCACCGAAGCCTTCCACCTGCACCGGCTGGCGCAGTCGCAGCGCGCGCGCACGCTCGGCATGCTGCTGCTGCCGTTCGAGGCCGGCCACCAGATCCCGCTGCGCCGCGCGCCCGATGTGCACGAAGCGTGCGAACAGGTCTACGGCCCGGCCAGCGAGCCCTACGTGGCCTCGCTGCGCGAGCTGCTGGGCATGATCGGCGCGTTCGAGTGGCGCAGGAAGGGCGTCGAGATCCCGGCGCTGGAAGACCGCATCCACCCGTGGTACGGCGTGTTCTCGCCGGTGCGCGGCGAGTACATCGACCTGGTCGCGGCCGAGCCGCTGCCGGCCAAGACGCTGGCCTTCGATATCGGCACCGGCACCGGCGTGCTGGCCGCGGTGCTGGCCCGGCGCGGCGTGCAGCGCGTGGTGGCGACCGACCAGGACCCGCGCGCGCTGGCTTGCGCGCGCGACAACATCGCCCGGCTCGGCTACGCCGCACAGGTCGAGGTGATCGAGGCCGACCTGTTCCCCGCCGGCCGGGCGCCGCTGGTGGTTTGCAACCCGCCGTGGGTGCCGGCACGGCCCAGCTCGCCGGTCGAGCGCGCCGTCTATGACCCCGACAGCGCCATGCTGCGCGGCTTCCTGCAAGGGCTGGCCGATCACCTCGAACCCGGTGGCGAGGGCTGGCTGCTGCTGTCCGACCTGGCCGAGCACCTTGGCCTGCGCCAGCGCGACGAACTGGCGGGCTGGATCGAGGCGGCCGGGCTGAAGGTGCTGGGCCGCTCCGACATCCGCCCGCGCCACCCGCGCGCGACCGATGCTGCCGACCCGCTGCACGCGGCGCGCTCGGCCGAAGTGACCTCGCTCTGGCGCCTGGGCGTGCGCTGACATCGCTGCCGCGGGGCACAGTGCCCCGCCGGCCGAGTTCGGCTATCCTTTCCCGTCACATATAAGAACGGAGGAGACCATGCTGAAGCTGCCCCTGCGCCCCCTGCTGCTGGCTGGCGCAATGTTCCTGGCCGGCGCCGCCCATGCCGACATCCGCGTCGGCATCGACGTGTCCACCACCGGGCCGGCCGCCTCGATCGGCATCCCGTCGAAGAACACCGTGCTGATGTGGCCGCAGACGCTGGGCGGCCAGAAGGCGCACTACATCATCCTGGACGACGGCACCGATCCGGCCGCCGCGGTGCGCAACGTGCGCAAGCTGATCTCCGAGGAGAAGGTCGACGTGATCGTCGGCCCCAACATCACGCCCACCGCGATCGCCGCGCTCGACGCCGTGGCCGAGGGCGAGACCCCGATGGTGGCGCTGGCCGCCTCGGCCGCCATCGTCGAGCCGCAGACCGACGCCAAGCGCCGCTGGGCCTTCAAGATGCCGCAGAACGACTCGCACATGGCCACCGTGCTGACCGAGTACATGAGCAACCACGGCGTGCGGACAGTCGGCTTTATCGGCTTTGCCGACGCCTACGGCGAAAGCTGGTGGCGCGAGTTCTCGAAGCTGGCCGAACTGCGCAAGATCCGCGTGGTGGCCAGCGAGCGCTTCTCGCGCAACGACACCTCGGTCACCGGGCAGGTGCTCAAGCTGATGGCGGCCAACCCGGACGCGATCCTGATCGCCGGCGCCGGCACGCCGTCGGTGCTGCCGCAGAAGACGCTGGGCGAGCGCGGCTACAAGGGCAAGGTCTACCAGACCCACGGCATTGCGACCTGGGACTTCCTGCGCATGGGCGGCAAGGATGTCGAGGGCACGCTGTTCCCGACCGGGCCGGTGGTGGTCGCGCGCCAGCTGCCCGACAGCCATCCGGTGCGCAAGGTCGCGCTGGACTTCGTCAATCGTTACGAAGCAAAGTACGGCGCCGACAGCGTGACACAGTTCGCCGGCGATGCCTGGGGCGCGTGGATGCTGCTCGACGACGCCGCCCGCCGCGCGCTCAGGAGCGGCGCCCAGCCCGGCACGCGCGAGTTCCGCGCGGCCCTGCGCGACGCGCTGGAAACCACCACCAATCTCACCATCCCCAATGGCGTGATGAACCTGAACCCGAAGGACCACCAGGGCTTCGACCAGCGTTCGCGCGTGATGGGGGTGATCCGCAACGGCAAGTTTGCCTATGCGGGCGACAAGTAGCCCGCCGCATCGACGCATCAAGGCAACCACGCATCACCAAAGGAAGCATGGCATGAGCACCACTCCCACCCCCGTCACCGTCGCCTTTATCGGCCTGGGCGCCATGGGCTCGCACATGGTGCGCCACCTGCTGGCCGCCGGCCACACCGTGCGCGCCTTCGTGCGCCGCCCGGAAGCGGCCGAGGCCGCGCGCGCGCTGGGGGCCGAACCGTTCTTCACGCCCGCCGAGGCGGCGCGCGGCGCCAGCGTGGTCTTCACCAACGTGACCTCGTCCGAAGACGTGCGCGAGGTCCTGCTGGGCGCGCAGGGCGTGATCCACGGGGCCGCGCCCGGCACCATCTGCATCGACCACAGCACCATCTCGCCCATCGTCACGCGCGAGATCGCCGCGGCGCTGGCCGCGCGCGGCATCGAGGCGCTCGACTGCCCGGTCTCGGGCGGCACCATGGGCGCCGAGGCCGGCACGCTGACCATCATGGTCGGCGGCAAGGCCGAGATGCTGGAACGCGTGCGCCCGCTGCTGCAGCGGCTCGGCCAGACCATCACCCATATCGGCGACCACGGCGCCGGCCAGGTCGCCAAGCTGTGCAACCAGATCGCCCAGGTGGTCAATATCGAAGGCATTGCCGAGGCGATGCGTTTTGCCGCGGCGCAGAACGTCGACACTGGCCGCGTGTTCGAGGCCATGGCGACCGGCATGGCTGGCAGCCGCATGCTCGACCTGATGGGCCCCAAGATGGTGGCGCGCAACTTTGCCGCCGGCATCGAGGCGCGGCTGCACGACAAGGACTTCGGGCTGGCGCGCGACATCGCCGAGGAAATCGGCCTGGAGCTGCCGGCGATGCAGGCCACCTCGGCGCAACTGCGCACGCTGATGGAGAAAGGCTGGGGCAAGGACGATACCTCGTCGCTGCTGCGCGTGCTGGAGGGCTGAGGCCCGATGCGCGCCGGCGGCTCAGCGCGCCATGAGCCGCAGCACCGCCTGCGTCAGCGCCCCGTCCGCGCTGGCCAGGCTGTCCAGCACATTGAAGTGATGGCAGTCGGGCAGCACCAGGTCGCTCGCCGCCGGATGCGCCACCTTGGCCGGCCACGCCGCGCGGATCAGCGCATGCTGGCGGTGGTATTCGGCCGCCTCCAGCTCGCCCACCGCAATCGCCAGCGGCGCTTCGTCGGCCGGCGCCATGTACGCGGGCGACAGCCGCGCGACATCGGCTTCCGACAGCTGCAGGTCGCACTGCAGGAAGGCCGCGCGCCGCAGCGGCTCCAGGTCGTACAGCCCGCTCACCGAGAGCCCGCCGCGGACCAGCGCTGCAGGCAGGTCGGCAGCGAACTGCGGCCAGCGCGCGGCCATCAGCATCGCCACCAGGTGGCCGCCCACCGAATGCCCCGCCACGTAGAGCCGCTGCGGGTCATGGCCGAGACGGTCCGCCTGCCGGTACAGCCAGGCCACGCTGCGCAGCACCTGCCGCACGATCTCCGGCACCGTCGCCGCCGGCACCAGCGTGTAGTTGACCACCGCCACCGACACCCCCAGCGCCGGCAGCGCGCCGGCGACGAAGCTGTGGTCGTGCTTGTCCAGCGCGCGGTAATAGCCGCCGTGCACGAACACCAGCAGCGGCGGCAAGGCGCCGTTGGCGCGCTGCGCGGGAAAGTAGTCCAGGGTCTCTCCGGAAGCGTGGCGCAAGTCCGGGCGCGAGTCCGGCCCGGCATAGCTCAGGTCCGCCAGGTACTGGCCGCGCGCGCGCACCTGCGCGGACCACTGCGCCCAGCGCGCCAGATGCGCCGGGTTGTCCGGCACATTGGCGCGGTTGTTGTACTCGCGGTCATAGAAGGCGGGGTCCTGCGAAGGCAGGCTGGCAAGGCGCGCAAGCAAGTCTGGATCGGTCATGGCGGTCGGGGTCGGCACAATCGGTACGGTTGGCGGCGCAAGGCTGGACGCCATGCTACCGGATTTGCGCGACCCCGAACCGCCCCGGCGCCGGTTGTCCGGTGGCTGGATTTGCGGCATAATCCCCGGCTCAGCCCGGCATCGGTTCCGATGCCGTCACACCTGCCCGGGTGGTGAAACAGGTAGACGCAGGGGACTCAAAATCCCCCGCCGCAAGGCGTGTCGGTTCGAGTCCGACCCCGGGCACCAATACGCTATAAACCCTTGATTCACAAGGGAACTCCACCAACGGTCGTTGACCGTCAACCGCGCGACCAATCAGGCTTTTCCGCAATTTTTCCGCAGATTCAACAACAGCGGAGCCTTGATCTTACCTTGGGTTTAGAAATGCAAATGCCGCGACTGATGCGCGGCACCACCAGAAGCCGACCAAGCTGGACTCTATTTCGACAGCGGATGCTTGCCGGCCTCGTACCACTTCAGGTTGCCGACATCCAGCGCATCGATCTTTCCGTCCAGCCATTGGACAGTGATCGTGCCGCGCGACCCGCTGTAGCAACCGTCTTTCGCCTGATGACCAAAGGTCATGCGCGCAACCTGCGGCTCTTCCAAACCCCGTCCAGCGCGGTGGCCTTCTGGACAGGGAATATCCGTAAGGTAAATCGAGTCGGCAAGTCGATCAGCTTTGGTGTATTCCGCGATGAGGCGTTTTCTGAGGTACTCCCAGCGACCAATCTTTCCTTCCATTAGGCTGGGATTTCGCTGCAAGTACTCTGGCGCGTCATCACCAGCATGGGCTTTGCCGCTCGCACGCGGTGTGGACGACTCAGGCGAACCACCGCCCCATTGCAAGATGGCGCATTTTTGCGTGATTGGGCCGCCCATGGCCCTCGCTTCAGCGCACGCCTGCGCAGGTGTCTGGAGCGGCCTGCCGTACGGGTCAAAGGCTGGCGGCTGGGCAAATGCAGGCGTGTGGAAGAATGCGCTGAAAATCACTGCTATTAAAACAGGACGACTGCTCATCTAAGGCTCCTGTGGACTAGAACGCGATGCCGGCAAGCATGTATGTGATTTATAGATTACCTTTTATAGGCCGACATGTGCGGCGAGCAAGCCGTCCGTGCCTTTACCTTCGCCGCGCCTCTGCCTGGGCCTTCTTCATCGCAGCCTCGCCGTTCAGGGCCTTGGCCAGCGCATCCACCGAGTAGGCATCAAACTGGATCATGGCATCCTCCGCCGAGTAGTCCGCCTGTAGCTCCTTCAGGGTGGCCAGACCGTTTGATATGAGCGTTGCGATGACAGGCGGCAAACCCTCGGCCTGTGGCACAGGCACCTCAGAAAGAAATCGCGTGGGCACTCTCAATTCCTTGCGGCCATCCAGGAAGCCGAAGTTCATGTCATAGATTTTCCGCAACAGCGCATCCAGCACGACGTGGGCATTGAAGTACCGCAACGGATCGGCCACGTGAGCATTGACCGCCGCGCGGCTGTCCAACTGGATCCACCGCCCATCCACTAGCACAGCGGCCTGGGCCTGCCGCAGCGCAGCTACAGGCGTCTTGTTCTCGCCACCACCCTTCTCGCTGAACGCCTCAAAGGCCGCGAGTTGGGTGGCGCGATACGTCTTGCCGATCAGGTCAAACTCTTCTGTCTTACGCATCGCGCCTTGCTCCTTAGTATTTCAGGCCATTGTTGGCCTGGTTCACGATGTCCTTCACGGCAGTGCGCAACTCACTAGTGATCGTCCTTTCGAGGCTGTACTGGTCCACACTCCCGTTCGAGCCGCCCGTCACGTTAACCACAACTGCGCCCTCCCCGATGGTGATGCTTCGATTCCCTTCCTTTGCAGCGGCCATGGCACCCGGCCCGTAGTTCTGCGCGTTTTGCAGGAACTGGTAGGTGCCCATCATCTGCTTTTGCAACTCAGCTCTCTGGAGCGGGTTGATCAACGGGTTCTTGGCTTGATTCAAGAGCGTCTGCGCGCTGTTCAAGGCGCCGGCAATCAGGTTGCCTTGAGCGAATTGGACATCGCCCTTCGTCACATCACCCTGAAGAAGTTGATTCACCGGCACGTGCAGTTGTGCGGCCAGCTTCTTCATGAACTCCATGCGCTGGATCGACTCGCGCGATTCGCCCACAGGCGCCTGACCGCGACCACCGCGATCAATCGTGCGGCCCTCTCCGCTGACTTGCACCGGATGCTTGTAGCTCGGGTCGGTCGCAATGTCGTAACGCGAGCCAAATTGGCCAGGATTCGGAGCCTGCGCGGCCTGCACGCCGCTGATGGAGACGTTCTTGCTCAGCACCTTGCCCGGATAGGCGTTGGTGTTCACGCCCCAGCCGCTGCGCTTGTACCCTCCGTGGTACATCTTCAGGGCCGTATCAACATCGCCCTTCGCATCCTTAATGTACTGAGCCAGCAGCTTCGCGCCGCCCATGATGTTCTGGCGCGGGTCGAAGCCATCTGTGATGCCCAGCGATTTGTGGTTGGCCGGCATGACCTGCATGAGCCCTTGCGCGCCCTCGCTGCTCACAGCCTTCGGGTTAAAGCCTGATTCCTGAGCGATGACCTTCTTGATCAACAACGGATCAAGGTCGTTGGCCTTCGCTGCGTCCTTGATGATGGCATCGTACGTGTCGTTGTTGATGGGCTTTCCCTTCGGCTGGGTCACGGGCTGGACTTGCGCGGCGGACGACTGGGCCGCGCCATTCAAGTCACGCTGTTGCTTCGCTTGGTCGAACCCGATGCGCCCTTCAGAAGCCGCGCCGTGCTGCTTCGATTCGTTGCCTGAAGTGCTCAGGCCCGCCGCACGGCCTACCTCACCAGCCCATGCGGCAATTGCCTGTTGCTCATCAATGGATTGGGAGAAGTCCTGGACGGCCTGGGAAAAGTTGTTGATGTTCAGGTTCTCTTGAGCCAAGTTCTGGTATTGCTGACGGGCCACCGCACCTTGGCGCTCCTTCTCCTCTTTTCCCAAGCCATCGAGGATGTTGACGTACTTGTCGAATGCCTCGCCAAAGCCCTTCTTGACGCCTTCCAGCCCGCCTTTGAGCAGTTCAGGCAGGTTGTGGATGACGTCGTTCAAGGCCATGCCAGCGGCAAGCGTACGGTTGATGCCCTTGTCCATGATGTCGAGACCACCACGCACCATGTCTTCCAGCCAGTCCGCAGCCTTCGCGGTCAATTCGGCCACAGCCGCAAGAGCCGGTGCAAACTCGTCGCCCAGCATCGTGCCGGCTCTATCCAGTTCAGCGCTGATGGTGCCCATGGCAGCGGTGTAGCGTCGCGCGGCATCAATGGTCTGGGCCTTGCGCTTCGCTTCAACATCGGACATCTCCGTTACCTTCATCGTCTCAGCGGTAAGGGCCTTGATACCTTGCAGATACTGCGCATCGATCCCGAGCAATTCCAGCTTTGCCGCGCCCTCCTCGTCCGTCATGGTCTTGAGCTTTTCGCTCAGTTGCATGAGGGCATCGTCCGCGCTGGTGATCTTGCCGGCCTTGTTGGTGACGTTGATGCCTGCCGAACGCAGCTTGAGATTCTCCACGCCCTGCCGCGACGGGTCGGCATATGCAGCGGCCACCTGCCCACCAAGATTGCGCAGAAGGTCTTGCGTGCCCTCGCGCGTAATCAGACCGCCAGACGACTTGCTTAGGCCACGCGCCAGGTTCTCAGCACCCAGAATGGACGTGCCAGTCTTGAGACCCAGGTCAGCTTGCTCCTGATATTCGCGGATGGACTTCTGCGCCAGCTTCAACGCGCCCACGATTGTTCCGATTGCAGCAGCGGCCACAGCGGCACTTGGAGCAATCGCCCGGAGCGCGCCAGCCATCCCTGAGCCCTCTGCCGCCGCGCCCTTCATCGCCTTGCGCACAGCTTCGGCCTTCTCCGTCAGACGACCCAGCGCGGGATGGCTCGTGCCGATCTTGCCCAGAGTGCTGGAGAGCTCATCGCCACTCTCGTTGGCCTTGGATACGCGCTCGTTGAGCTTCTCCAGCCGTGTGATGGAGTCGCGCAACTCCACGGTGTACTGCAATACAAATTTGTCGAGTTCATCAGCCATGGCGCCCTCCCTTATGCGTTGGCCTTGTCTTGCGCTTCATCGAGCGCGGCCTGCAAACCCGCAACGGATTTGCCAGCCATGCCATTAATAAGTAGCGCGGAGATAGCTGCCATCACTTCAGCCGCGACCTGCCGGCCCGCTTCACCCCAGTACTGTTCGACTACCAGCGGCACATGAACCGGGATTTCGTTCTGGCGCAGAACCTCGTTGAGTACGTGCTCCAGTTCATTGGCTCCAGGCAATTGATCGTTGATCGCCCTCTCCGAGCTCAGCGGAATGATGGTCTCCTCGTCATGCTGCACGGAGACATAAGACAGCACGCGTACAGCGAAAGCGCGGCGCAATTGGCTGTCCTCTGCCGCGCCAGTGCCCTTCAGGCCGTTCATCATGACCTTTATGGCTTGGTCGCGGATTTCGTAACCATCCAGCGCCGGGATGCGTTCGATGTTGACCCGCACATCCTCGCCCTTAATCTTGATGGTGGTGAACATATCGGTCGTTTGGTTCATGCTTTCCTGCTCCTGTGAAGTTGAAGATTGAAATGGATCGGTAGGTGGACGGTGGACTTATCGGAATCGAACGGTGTTCGCGCGGCGGTTGACGCGTGAGTCAAACAACCGGACTTCTTCGGCCAACTCCTTTGCGCGCGCCAGCGACATGCACTGAGCCAAGGCCGCAACATCGGCGTAGTACTGCGCGTCAGGGTCGTGCGGCTTTGCCGTGAGAGCGGTGTAGAGGGCATCGGTGGGATGCAGCCGCGCATCGGTGAATTGCATATTCAGGCGAATATGCCGCGTGTCGTTGACCGGCTCGCCGCCGTTCTCGATCAGGAACGCACCGTCAGCCAGTTCCAGCACGCGGCCATCTTCGTAGCGGACGTACAGAGACACACGGCCATCGGAGCCAGCGCGCGGTGGCATCGGCATATGCGTGTTGAAGACGGCCAGCAGATTGGTGAGGTCTTCGCGCCGCGATACACGGTTCAGAAGCAGCGAGACACGGACGCTGCCGAGGCCGCGGCGCTCGACAGGGCCACCGTTGACACGGATGACTACGTTGCGCGTGATGTCGGATGCGATGGCGTCCGGGCAATCCGGCACGCCTCCTGCGAAGGAAGAGATGCCAAACCCTTTCGGGAACAGCACCGGATGAATCATGAAGGCTTCGGTGTTCGCACCGCTGATGATGTGCTTGTTCATTTGCTCTGCTCCTGAAAGTCGGTTATTTGGTTGCCGCGCGTGCCCTGCGGCGGATGCGCTTGGGATTCCGCATCTCGACCTTGTGGATGCCTTCGATAGCGGACAGAAGGCCATCGGCCAACTCGTTGAGGGTGCGGCGCGCTTCTTCATCGGTCGTGGCGTCAAACGCCTGCACAACCATCCTCGCGGCCTGCACGACAGATTCCAGATGCGCCCTGGCCTGCGAGCCCGCCTCAGCGCGGGAAAGGATGGTGTCGGTGACTGTGATGCCGCGCTCGATGGACTCGCGCTTGAGGTCATCGAAGAATGATTCGCTGAGATTCAGCTTCAAAGGCTTTTGCCCCTTCAGCCCAGCGACATGCGAATTACTGACAGCCATTTATTAATCCTTTGTCGAATACCCTATGGATTAATTCTCCGTTTTATATGGCTCCGCCGATACGTTCACTGGTACAAAAAGGGTAATTTGGCCCCGCACACTCGCGCGCTACATGGAGGCGCCGTTACGATAGGTCTGGACGCGCTGTTTCATGCGCGAGAGGTTTGCCGCGCGGACATCCTCACTTTTCTCGAAAAAGTGACAGTCAAATTTGCGATGACTTTTGCGCAGGGAATGGCTGGTGGTGCAGCGTTGCAGTGGCGCTACGGAGATGGGATGAACACTCCTGCGGTGTAGCGCGATAAAAGGCACGGCGCTACTATTAATCAACTGGCCGCGACAGACAGCGCGGCTGGAGAAATCACAGAAAGGCACCGATTCACGCCCACTCGTTGGGCGCTGAGTCCGGTGCCTTTCGTCGTTTTGGAGCGTGAAATGGAAGTCAGATACAGGATGTTTGAGCGCGATGCGGATGCAGTGACCGTCGCGGCGGAACGGCTGGGCGTGAGTGCTTCGGCCTTGATTCGCGCGTTTGCCCGCCACTTGGGGAATGGAGGCTCACTGAACTTCGACCCGAAGCTGGGCGCGGTTCACATCGGCAGGCCGCGCAAGAACAGGGAGTCCCGTCAATGAACGCAGCAGGCAAAGAAAAACCCGCTGTGGACGCAGCGGGTTCGGAACAGACAAGCAAGCAAACAGAAGGTACTACGGGAGGAATTATGCAATCGAGCAGTGAAGAAGTAAAAGAGGTGCATGTGTCCAAGCGCTACAAGCAGGTCCATCGGCAAATGCGGGAGGACGAAGCCAAAAAAGCGATGGATGATGATGACATCGGGCTTCCGATGAAGGACGCCGGAATCAGCGACGAAGCCAAAGAGGCCGAGGCCCGCACCAAGCAGGCCGTGTTGCGCCTCGCAGAAAACAAGGCCCGTGCCGATGAAATGATTGCTCAGGCGCGGAAGGAGCCAGACCTGAAGAAGCGAGCCAAGGCCCTCGTTGCGCTGCAGGCCATCAACTTCCCGGAAGTGAAGGCGATGGCTAATGGCTACGCTACGCAACCGCTGCACTCACACCCGAACTATTGGGCAGTATTCAGCGCGTTGTTTGGTGATGAACTGCCAGCACGACCGCACTTCGACTCGTTCCGAGGCCAATCCATCATTGCCGACAGCAGCAATGACAATGAAATCAAGGTCATCAACGGCAACTACTCTGTCGTTGAGCTCACAATGGCAATGTCGGCCACAGGGTTGACCGGCCTCAAAGCTCCTGAGGTTCGCGCCGCCCTTCTCGAATATACCAAAGGGGCAGAGCGCAACAGCCTCCAGGAACGCATCAAGGAGAAGATGCCTGAGTGGGATGGCGTGGAGCGCATGAATGTTGAACTCATCAACCTGTTCAAGTGCTTCGACACGCCGCTGAATCGTGACTTCGGACGCTACTTCTGGCTGTCGCTCTACAGCCGCATGATGTACCCTGGCGCATTCGCTCCTATGGTTCTGTCGCTGTTCGGCGCTCAGGGCTCAGGCAAGTCATACATGTCCAAGTTGATCTGCGAGGAGGTGACAGGCAACCCCAGAGTGGAGCCCACGGACGTTGACATGTCCGAGAATGGCAAGGAGTTCATCCGGAAAATCACCGGCACCAGCGTTATCGCCAATATCGGTGAGATGGTTGGTATGGCGCGCGGCGATCTGAACAAGATCAAGACGTTCGTCACGCGCACGGCAGATACGCTGGATCACAAGTATGCAGCGCCAATCCAGCAGCCGCGACAGTGGGTCATTGTTCTGGACGGCAACAAGTACGAAGGCTTGCAACGTGACGATACCGGCAACCGTCGCTTCTACCCGATCTTCTGCGGCCAGCTTCAAGACGAGAATGGGCAGCATAAGTGGGACCTAAATTTCAAGGTGAATTACGAAGGATTCCGCGAACGATTCTGGCAGATCATGGCCGAGTGCAAGGCGTGGATCGAGTCCCACGATGAAGGCGTTGGGATGATGAAGGATAGTGACTTCTTGCAGCACATCGGCTATCGCAAATTTGTGGACAGCGTGATTGTTCAGGTTCAGGAGTTCAGCCGCGAAGAGATGGCGCGCGGCAGCGGCGTGATTGCAGACCCCGTCCTGGATACTTACCTCATCCCTGCGATTGCCGAGTGCAACCGACAAGGCAAGCTGAAGTATCGCAAGGGCGGCAAGTTCGGCTCCGGAGACTTCATCAAGTCGGCCGACCTCATCCGTGTGCTTGCGGCCATGACTCGTGAGGTGCCGAAGGAGGAGCGACTGAAGCCGCGCATGGCCGCACTCGGTGCTCCGTTCACCAATGGGCCGGGCGGATTTATTGATGGCTGCGGCGCGTACTTCTGGAAAGACCAGCCAAAGGGCACGGCACTTAAACTGATTGAAAGCGATCACGATGGACAAGACGAAGACCACAACACTGACTATGAAGGCATTGCGGCTGATAACCGTGGTGGATTTTGAATTAATTTAAATCTCTTTAGCTCGGCGCGGTGTGATCTGAATAGGTCCGCCGCGCTTTTTATTGGCAGAATTTCGAAACAAGGGGGGTGAGAGATAGGCCGCGCCCCTTGTTTTTCGACATTAAATATCGTTTGTAATAACGTACTTAAGACTTGTCGCGAGCGATTTAAGTGATTAAGTGGGTGCAGTTTTAAACCCTTTCCTAACGGGGGGGGTACTATCGCCGCCCGGAAAAAGATAGAGTTCTTAATGCGAACGTGTACGCTTCACTTAATACTTTTCTTAATAACTCCCACTTAACCCACTTAACCACTTAAAGACATAGGAAAGCCTTACAGGATAAGGGATAGCGGTTAGTGGGCCTTAAAGTGGGCGCGGCAATCCAACTTCTCATCCACTTGACCACAGAGGCGCGGCAAAACAGCCAAGTTTCATCATGGGTCATCCGACCCACAAGCCGTGCGGCTTGACCGCTCACCATCAGAACACCACGCGGCAAGCCTAAAACCGCATCGCGGCAACCTGCACCACAGCCGTCCAACCGAAGGGCGCGGCAGACGGACGGCACGCCATGCGACAGACGCACGACAGCGAACACTGCCACCAGCGTGACGCTCTCGTAGGCCGTCCATATACTCAGGCCAACAAGTACACCGCAAGCGAGTAGATCATGAGCCAGCCGACCATCCTGGCAATCCATTTTGCCGATGAGGACTTCCTCAAAGACAACGAATACTTTGTTGACCGATACGTTGGCCTGCGCGTGCGCGGCCACAGCCAGCACGCCGCATTCCGCCGAGTGTTCGGCGCCGACAATATCGACAACTACACCCAGCACCGCATCGACAATCTGGAGTCCACCGACTTCTACAACGACAAGTTTGATGCGGCGGTCAAGTCCACGCCGGTCGACCAAATACTCAACGAGCGGATTGCGCTGGTGGAGCTCATGTCGGTGTATCGGAATCCCTTGATGAAGGAGACTGCACGGCTGGGCGCCCTGCGCGATGCGATGGTGCTGACCGGCATCACCGAGATTGACGAGAACGGCAAGACCCGCAAAGCCGGTCGCGCCCTGTCGGACTTCTACAACACCGAGGGCCTGGTGTATCCGCCTGCGGCCCCCGCCGCCGCACCTGACCCGGACGCCCCCAAGCCTCCAACCCTACAGTAACGCCATCACCGGCCCACGAGGACACACAGCGCTGGCCTCGCGGCGTCCGGATGGGCCGCTAGTAGTCCGCTGCTCCCAGGCCCGCTAGACATTGGTTCTAGCGGGCTTTGTTTTGTCCGGGCGGCGCGGCCTGTTTAGGCGGCTCACTCAGCGGCTCCAGCCTCGTTGCGGCACTCATCGGCCAGCCGCCACTCCTTCTCATCGGGCCGCTTGATCCACAAGTCCCGCCACGCATTCCTGCTCGTGCCTGCAATGGTGTTCGCCAGGCTTCCGGGCGAGATGGATTTGCCGTTGTAGATGATCTCATCGCCCTCCACCTTCGCGTACGAGTAGACACCCTTGTACTGCATCCGGATTTCCGTTCCCTCGGGCAGAAACAGGCTTTTCCACTGATAGCCACGTGTACTGCTCTCCGTCAGAAGCTCCGGCTTCCAACTTGCATTGTCGAGCCAGTACTCAATCGCTTCGCTGACCACAAGCACCGGGTTGCGTGGATCGCGGTTGCTGCGCAAGAAGTCCGCCAAGGTGAGGAACAAGTCACTGTCTACCGGGATTGAGATTTGCGTTTTCATGCTTGACTCTACGTTTGTTTGCGTGAACTGACTGTACACAACGCCTGCCGGAGATGTCAAGCAAATAAACGGAAGAAAACGGAGGAACGAGTTTGCGCAGTGCAGACGCGGTCTTCCCGGTTCGATTTCGGTACGCCCGTGCCGTACTGGCGCGGCCTCAGTTCGGATATGTGCAAAACAGACCCTAACAGTACCGTTATAATCGAACCACCCTAACAGTACCGACAGGAGAGCCACCATGTTTGTTCGCGCATACCTTCGTGCATCGACTGACGCGCAAGACGCCAAGCGCGCAAAGGGCGATTTGCAATCCTTTGCAAAGGAGCGCGGCCTGCGTATCGCATCGTGGTACGTGGAGAACGAGTCAGGCGCAACCATCAATCGCCCGGAGCTAAAACGACTGCTGAACGATAGCCACCCAGGCGATGTTCTGCTGGTTGAGCAAGTGGATCGGCTGTCGCGACTGAACAAGGCCGACTGGGACGAGTTGAAGAGCATCATCAAGACCAAGCGCGTGCGAGTCGTGGCCCTTGACCTTCCCACGTCGCACCGCCTTGCGGCTGAGTCCGATGACTTCGAAGGCCGCATGCTTGATGCGATCAACGACATGATGCTGGACATGCTCGCCGCGATTGCCCGCAAGGATTATGACGACCGGCGCAGGCGGCAAGCCCAGGGCATCGAGAAGGCAAAGGAGTCCGGCAAGTACAAAGGCCGCAAGCCCGATGATAAGAAGCGGTTGCAAATTCGCCGCTTACTCAACGCTAGTACTCCGTGGAGTGAAATTGTCGAAACGCTCAGCACATCCCGCTCCACCATCCTCTCTGTCAAGCAAGAGATGGACGCGGAGAAGGCACAGGAGGCCGCTTGACGCCATGTACGTAGTCCGCTCCCAGGCGTGTCCATAGATTAGATGGCTTTGACACTAGCACCCATCAAGAACCATGGACGTATTCGCCTGGATGGCTCACGCAATCACCGAGCCATCCCTCATCATTGACATTGCGGCTGTTGACAAGGGCCTCTCTGCACTCCCCTTAGGTGCGTATGGAATGCGGCCTTGCAAAGATGAGCAGCAATGCGCAATAAAGTCAAAGGATGGGCTGGCGCGTGTCAAGGAGCGCGGCGGACTGGCCTCCAACTCGCTCGGTGTTGCGGCATCTTGGCACAACACCAACGTTGCGGCCTCGCGGCTGATCCGTGATCAGGTCACCATCACGGTGGACGGCGCCACCACCGTCCACAAATCCGTTCGCAGCGCCTTCCAACACTTCGGGCTGCCTGACAGCAAGCACATCCGTTTCCGAGTTCGCTTGAAGCGCGAACGCACTGCCGTCTTCGAACACGAAGGCAAGGCATACCACTTTGCGCTTGAGGCGGACCAGCCTGCGCAATGTCCGTAGGCCGCGAACACAAGCGCCCATAGAATCGATTCAGGCGGCAATAAGCCCATCCAATAGGGCGCCCAACAGATAATCCCTGCGGAGTTCATCCGGTTTCCTTCAAGGTCTCTTATGCGCATCGCATGGGCCGTCTGTGCGCAACGCAAACCTTCCAAGGAAACTACTCGATGACTCCATCCAAGCGCCAGCGAGCAAAACGCGCGGCTGAGTACAGAAACCAGAACCGCGCAGACCAGCAAACCTCACCGAGCAAGGAAGAGCCGCGCAGCCCCATGGACAAGCTGCTGGACGAGGCGGTGAAGCTGGCTGCGGCGCGCTTGGCCGTCTACATCATCGCCTGCATCAAGGCCGCCCTGCTCACATACCCTGACCCAGCGGCTGTCCAGCATGCGGTGCTGCTACTCGATGCGCTCAAGGACTTTCGCAAAGGGAATCGCCTGATTCAAACCGATTTGAGAAATGGACATTAGCGCGGCTGAGTCCGCGCTTTATTTTGCCTGTCGAACGGTACAAATTACCCGTTTTGTACCAGTGAACGTATCGGCCATCCACACAGGCTCCGATAATTAATCCCATGGACGCGGCGATTTTATCAATAGGCAGCGCCAATTTCTTTAATTCATTATCAGGAGCCTCAAACCATGGACAAACAGCAACTCTTTGCGATCCGCACATTCCACAAAGACGCCAGGTACCACGGCATTGCTCTGGATGCGGACCAGTTCACGAGCGGTGTGGCCGTGCGCTTCTTCGCTGGTGTCGAGGCTGCGCAACGCTATGCCCGCCTGCGCATCGTTGGCGTGCCGCGCGGCAAGGCATTCCGCACCGCATTCGGTGGCCCCTTCATCGGCCATCCGGACTCCATCGAGCGAGCCGCTGCAGCCTTCGAGGAAGGCGTGCTGTTCGACCGTGCACTGTCCAACGCGGCCCGTGAATTCCGCGATCGCTTCCTGGAGCGGTTCTGGGCCTATGCCGATAAGTGCAACAGAGACATCTTCGAGCTGGAATCAATGATGAAGGACGAGATTGCCATTTGCACGAAGGCAGCGCACGAAGATGGTAACCCGATCTTGCCGTTGGAGTATCCCGAGCACCTACGCAAACAGGACGCCGACAAAGTGGATCAACTTGTCCATTGCATCTCAGTGCGCCCCACTCAAGAATTCTTGGCCGGCATGCGCGGCCATAACACGACCAGCTCCGAAGCCATCCAGTACTTCTGATCAACGACCAAACTCAACGGAGAACTGAATCGCCCCGGGTTTTGCGGAGGCTCTCACTCTTGAGAGAATGCGAGCCATGAGCAAGAACAACGCAAACAAGTTTTCCCCGGAAGTGCGCGAGCGCGCCGTGCGCCTGGTGCAGGAGTCGCGCGGCGAGTACCCGTCGCTGTGGGTGGCGGTCGAGTCCATCGCGCCCAAGATCGGCTGCTCGGCGCAGACGCTGCTGACCTGGGTCAAGCGCCACGAAGTCGACAGCGGACAGCGCGAAGGCGTCACCACCAGCGAGCGAGAACGCATCAAGGAGTTGGAGCGGGAGAACCGAGAGCTGCGCCGCGCCAACGACATCCTGCGCACTGCCAGCGCTTTTTTCGCGCAGGCGGAGCTCGACCGCAAGCTGAAGTCGTAAACACCTACATCGACCGGCACCGGGAGGTTTACGGGGTCGAGCCGATCTGCAAGGTGTTGCAGGTTGCCTCGTCGGCCTATCGGCGCCATGCCGCACGGCTGCGTGATCCGTCACGGCGCAGCGACCGTGCGCGTCGTGATGAACGGCTCATGCCGCAAGTCCAGCGAGTGTGGCAGGAGAACCATCGCGTCTACGGCGCCGACAAGGTCTGGCGGCAACTGAACCGCGAGGGCGTGACGGTTGCCCGCTGCACGGTCGAGCGATTGATGCGCGCCCAGGGACTGCAAGGTGTGCGGCGCGGCAAGCGGCTGCGAACGACCATCGCTGACGACGCCGCCAGTCGCCCGGTGGATCGCGTCAACCGGCAGTTCCGGGCCGACCGTCCCAATCAGCTCTGGGTCTCGGACTTCACCTACGTCTCGACATGGCAGGGTTGGCTGTACGTGGCCTTCGTCGTCGACGTCTACGCCAGGCGCATCGTCGGCTGGCGCGTGAGCAAATCCATGACGACGGACTTCGTGCTCGATGCGCTGGAGCAGGCCCTATACGCTCGCCAGCCTGGCAACGACGGTTCTCTGACCCACCACTCCGATAGGGGATCGCAGTACGTCAGCATCCGCTATAGCGAACGCCTGGCCGAAGCCGGCATCGAGCCGTCGGTCGGCAGCCGTGGCGACAGTTACGACAACGCCTTGGCCGAGACGATCAATGGCTTGTACAAGGCCGAGCTGATCCATCGCCGCGCGCCTTGGAAAACCAGGGAATCCGTCGAACTGGCAACACTGGAATGGGTCGCTTGGTTCAACCATAAGCGCCTGCACTCATCCATCGGCTATATCCCGCCCGCCGAGGCTGAGGCAAACTACTACAACCAACTCGGCAAAACCGCCGACGAGGCCGTTTTACTTTAACCAAACAGCCTCCGCGAAAACCGGGGCGATTCAAACAGATCATGAGCAACAAGACTCGCCGCACCATCCATGCCGTCCGTGACACCGCCGAGCAAGGCGCGCTGGAAGGCGCCACTCAAGAGCGCACCGACCACCAAACCGGAGCCAATACCGGCCCGGTCGAGGGCAAGCAGCGCGCCGCGAAAGCCCTGCCCAGTGCTGACGTTGTCAATGGCCTCGCTGCTGAGGTGCGAGCCGTCACGGAGCGCATTGCAAAGCTCACTGAGCAGCGCCGCGCGGCAAAGGTCGCAGACAAGGTCACTGGCATCCAACCCATCAAACCCAGCGTGAAGCCCTCCACCACGCCGCAACCCAGCGAGTCGAGCGCGGCCATGGAGGAGTACCTGAGCACCGATGATGAAGCCAAGCAGCGCGCTGCGGCGGATGCGGCAATTCATCGCCAGAACGTTCAGCGCCTCAAGGACATCGAGTTTGCGCGTTACCAGATGAACGCAGGCCGCGCGCTGGACAGCACCGATCTGTCCGCGCTGATCGAGGGCTGAGTGCCATACGAGCAAGGAGGGCTGACTATGAGTGTCATCGAAATTGCCAGTGTCAGACTTGAAGTGTGCCTTGCGGCTCAAAACGCTGCAAGGAAGTTTGGCACGAATGCCCTTGCAAGGCTTTCGGGAGTGAGCCGGCGAAAGATAGCGTACTTAAAGGCTGGCCGCTTTCAAAAGCTATCGAACAGCGCATGTGCGCTTGTACTGGTGGCCTGTCGCAACTTGGAGGCCAAACAATGACTACTGCTGACCTCATCCAGTGCGCGACAGCGATTGCGTGGTTGATCCTCCTTTGGACACCACTGCCGCCGCACCGCTGACTCAAATAACAAGAACAGACGCCCAGGCAACGAAAGGACATCCATCATGATGATCGACAAGCAAGCACCCAGCCTTAACCTTGACGTTACGCATATCGAATCTCCCAACTTTAGGCAGACCTACAAGGCATTGTTTGACGAGTACGTCCGCCTGCGCTCCAGCGGCCATCGTGCGGAATCTGCATTTCGCGGGACATTTGGAGCGCGTTTCGCTATCAACAGCATTGCCGACCTCACCTATGCACAGTGGGCCGTGGACCGCATCGCATTCTTCCGTATCGAGGAAGCGAGGCGGAAGGAGATTGAGGGCAAGTCTCTGGAGGAACTGTTGAGCATCGACAATATGTCGAAAATCCTGAACAGCATCGCGGAGTCGCCCTCCGCCACCGCTCGGACGAAAGTTGATGCAGTGCGCCTGCTCAACGGCATGCGCCGCGACCTCAACAAGATCAAGGGGTGCCACGTATAGCCGCGCGGCGCACCAGACCTCTGGATTGGACTAGATGGAGGCCGCGAGCCTCCTTCTTTTCGCCTCCGAACGGACACTGGCTGCGGCCATTAGCGCGATGAGTAGTGGCTGTGATTTTACTCAGAACGCCCCTCCATCTCGGGGGCGTCCGTGAACCCGCACGTCAAGCTACAATTGGCGTACAAACTATTGAATCTTTAGGAAAAGAGGATGCACAATTTTCGAAATTTGTCACGGGTGGTCTATAGCATTGGGCGGGTGGGCCCCGGTGGAGTTCAGCTGCTCGGCACCGCATTCAACCTGAACAAAGAGGGACATTTCGCTACTGCATCCCATGTCGTATCAGGTAGTGACACAGGTTTGGTGCTGGTGTTGCGGACGTTCGATTTCCCCGATGTAAATGTATATCAAGATGCATCGGATACCTCCGTCAGAATGGTACCTCTTCGCATTTTGGCTTCAGATCCATTTCGCGATTTGGCCATTCTAGTGGCTGACGTCAACCTACACACCACGCACACAATCGCAGGCACAGATGCTGCTGAAGTTGGCACCCCGCTGTGCAGCTTCGGGTATCCACATGCCGACCATGGTAGGTTGATACTGACCCGCCAAGAGTCAAGCGTCGGTGCGCGAATACTTCTTTCATCGGGGAAAATAAAGTCGAAGCACATAGTACTTAACACTCTTGCTAGACCTGGGCAATCTGGCAGCCCAGTGTTCACGCGAGACGATGGACAACTGATTGCCGTCATTGTTGGCGCTTACATTCCAGAATCGGCTGGGCAGGTCATCGTTGCCGGCATCGACCCGAATGTGCTACATCAAACCACTCACGCGGTATCAGCAGAATATCTCTTGGAGATGTACTGAGATGGAAATGACAGTAGATCACTTGTTTGATGATGACCCAACCAAATGGGTTGCGAGCTTGCCCACATACCAGCAGAAAATCGTGGAGCAGCTCATGCCTGCAGATGGAAGCTATGATGACGTCGCTCGCGCATGGCTCACAGCATCTGCGGCTAATACGCATCCATTTGGAGCCGTAAACACGGCCGGAGCGAAAGACAAATTTCTCGACAATATAAAGGCAGAGGTATACGCCTTTCTGTGCGGGGAGAAGAAATACAAAAAGGAAAGAGAAGGCCTTTTTGCGGAAAAAGGCATCGTAAGAACGTATTTCGTTGGTGCCGTATCGGTGGCCGTGGCGCCATATCTCGGCACATCTGCCGCTGTACTGGCGCCAGTTGTAACGCTCATTTTGGCCGGACTGGGAAAGATTACCGTCAACGC
This sequence comes from Cupriavidus nantongensis, assembly GCF_001598055.1. NCBI lineage: Bacteria > Pseudomonadati > Pseudomonadota > Betaproteobacteria > Burkholderiales > Burkholderiaceae > Cupriavidus > Cupriavidus nantongensis. The sequence continues at coordinate 4,077,035 of NZ_CP014844.1, forward strand.
TTGGTGCGCCACCCATCGGCCCAGCACTGAAGATTCGGCTTAGCCAACTGCTGAACAGACGCCTCATTACGACAGTCTTAGTCAGCCAATCTATTGGACCCGCCTCGGCCGGTCGATAGCGCCCGACCACTTACCGCCCGATACGCCGCGACCGGATGCCCTCCGCTCTGTAATCTTTCGCCTCTAAATGTGTTCGGGATTTCGTGGCCGCGGCGATTCAACACCGAATTGCGGGCGGCACTATGCCCGCCCTCCGCGACCCTGGCCCTTGCTACAGGGTCAGCTGATCAAGCCGCTGTCACCCCAGCTTCAGCGCAATATCCTCCGCACGCGGCGCGGCGTACCCTGCCCTCTTCAACGCGCTACGGGTGGCCGTAGACATCGGCACTACGCCAACCAACTCCATCATGAATGTCGCGGCCTCGTTGGCTGCTGCGCGCATCGCTGGCAGTTCTGTCTGTATGTATCGCCGCGTGATCGCACTGCGCGTATCGACCACAGGCTGACCGTCCAGCGCCCAGTGGTGACCGAGCAGTAATGCCACCTTGTCCAACTCTCCACCAAAGGCCAGCCGCGCCACCGATGCAAACGTGCGGCGAAGGTCGTGCGCGGTGACCCTATCCACACCGGCCCATTCACAGACAATCTTCAGCGCATCGGCAATCCGGCTCATGTGTGGCAGGCCTTTGGCTCCGTGGCGCTTCGGGAATACCCAGCCTCCATCATTCTCGCGGCGCCTCTCCATGCGACTCCGTAGCAAGGACACGGCTTGATCGCTCAACGGCATCACGCCAGCGAATCCCTTCCACCCGTGGGAGCCGGGCGGCACGAAGCAATAACCCTCGTCCAAGTTCAGTTGATCCCACCGGAGGCCCAGCGCGCCATTTAAACGCCACCCGCTCATAAACAGCAGGCGCACTGCATCCTTGCTATCACTTCTGGTCAACGCAGCCTCTATGGCCCCATAGAACGGCTTCAGCGCGGCGAGTGGCAGATGGTGTGAATGGCTGTCTAAAACCGGCACTAAACGGCGGCGCGGCTTAAAGATGCGGAGCAACTCCTGCATTGCAGGATTGTCTCGAGGTCTTCTGATTCGATATTGAAGGTGGCCACCGGGCGCGTCGGAGCGAGCCCGTAGGGCGAGTGCAGACGCGCCCGGTGATGGGCATTCCGCAAGGTGGTGACGTCGCAGTGGGGATGCGGTAAAAAGGTTGGCTTTACCGCCGAAAAGAAACAGGCACGACACCGGTCCAAACCGCCAAGTTCATCCCGATGTCGTGCCCCACTCGTGCCAAGGGCGCGCGTGCCGAGCCAGTATGGCACGGCTCGTCCATCCCGTCGAGGCCGTTTCGGCATGACTGGGGGATCGCCGATGCCGGCCACGGGCCGCCTCTTTGTGTGCGCCCATTGCCGGGCGCAGGTCGTTGTTTGCCGCCGCTGCGACCGCGGTCAGATCTACTGCAATGGCGGCTGCTCGCAAGCAGCGCGTCGCGCCAGCCTGCGCGAGGCCGCTCAGCGCTATCAACGCAGCCGCCGCGGCCGCTTGGCGCACGCGGAGCGGATGCGCCGCTACCGCTGTCGCCAAAAGAAAGTGACGCATCAGGGTTCCGCCGCGCAGGCCGCCGATGCTCTACTGCCGCTGACCTTGACGACGCCGGCCAGAGCACCGGCGCCCGCTGGCGCCTCAACACCGGTGCCTGAGCATTGCCACTTCTGCCGTTGCACATATTCGGGCTTTGTCCGCCTCGGACCACTGCGTCGTCGGGTCTTCCGTGATGTTCGTACGACTGACCGCACAGGACACGACCCATGACCATTGGAGTAGAACTTGAAGCCCAGATCCTGCGTTACTACCACGTCGAGAAATGGCGCGCCGGCACCATCGCGCGCCAGTTGCATGTGCACCGCGACACCGTCCAGCGTGTGCTGGCGCAGGCCGGCCTGCCCAGGATTGGCAGCGTGCAGCGGCCGTCGCAGATCGACGCCTACCTGCCATTCATCCATGAGACGTTGAAGAAGTTCCCGTCGCTCACGGCCAGCCGCCTGTATGCGATGGTGACCGAACGCGGCTACCGCGGGAGCCAGCACCACTTCCGGCACATGATCGCGCTGCACCGGCCGCGCCCACAGCCGGAAGCCTATCTGCGTCTGCGTACCTTGCCGGGCGAACAAGGGCAAGTCGATTGGGGTCACTTCGGCCATCTGCAGATCGGCCGCGCACGCCGGCCGCTGATGGCCTTCGTGATGGTGCTGTCATGGTCGCGGCAGATCTATCTGCGCTTCTACCTTGATGCACGCATGGACAGCTTCCTGGCCGGCCATGCCGGTGCCTTCGAAGCCTGGTCCGGCCTTCCCAGGGTCCTGCTCTACGACAACCTGAAGAGTGCCGTGCTGGAACGCCAGGGCGATGCGATCCGTTTCCATCCGACACTGCTCGCGTTCGCGGCGCATCACCGCTACGAGCCCCGGCCGGTTGCCGTCGCCCGTGGCAACGAGAAGGGGCGCGTCGAGCGCGCCATCCGCTATGTACGCGAGAGCTTCTTCGCCGGACGCACCGTGACCGACCTCGATGAGCTCAACGCCCAAGCCGCCCATTGGTGTGCGGGA